>JAWKPJ010000003.1:0-343074 GCA_041390745.1 Thermomicrobiales bacterium
CTCTTGACAAATCTCGGCATCCCTCGTATGGTCAGTTTCGTTCAACGGCGAACACAGTATCTGTCGTGTGACTTGGTGAAGGTTAGCCGCAATGACGGCACGTTCGGTCAGGAAGCTCCGAACCCCTATTTGCCGAACGGGGCGTACCCGTTCGGCTTGAGACGCAACGCTCCACGTCGGAGCGCGTTTGGTTCGAGTGCACACTGTCCGGGAGCCTGATCCACAATGTCCGCGATGCCTGACGATTCTCAGCCCTTAACGCAGCATTCTGCGATGCGTCGCACCGATCACTTCGGGGCGTCGGCCACCCGCATTTGGCGTGTTACGGCTCTGGAGGTCATCTGATGCTTATCGCCGTTCCGGGCGAGGGGAGGCGACTCTCCCGCTCTCCGCTCCGGCGGCCAGCGCGTCGGTCCCGTCCGACGCGCTGACGGCCGCCATTCTGCGGATCGATCAGCGCACTGCGGCGCACAATGGAATAGCCAACAACGCGCCACGTGGCTGACGGATTTCAGCCAGTGGTTTCCCGCAATGACGGGGAGCAGTACAGGCAGTGACCGCGCAAGCGACCCGGGGATGGTGCAAGCCCGGGAAACGCGGAGCCGCCTGGAACGGGCCCCGGAGCGGCTGGCCGAAGAACGCCGTCACGCACGGCAAGTAGGCCCAGGTGGGTGGTTCCCACGAAAACAACAACCGAGAGATGCATGGCTCTCGCACGCGCGAGGGTCCTGCAAGAAGGGTGGTACCGCGGGAGTAGACGCTTCTCGCCCCTTCGGACCGGTTCGGGCGCACGGTGCGCCGGCCGGCGCCGGGCGTCCAGACGACGTCAGGAACCGAAGGGAGCAGGCCATGACTGAAGCCGCGAAGGCCACGGAGACCCCCGTTTCGAAATACCCCAATCTGACGCGCGTTGAGCCGGTCAGCGACCCGTTCGCTGATGCGCTGGCGCCGCGCGCCATTTCGCTGGGCGGCCCCGGCACGGGCAACCTGCCGGCATTCACTATCAGCCCGCGCCTGCTCGGCCGCAGCGTCATCACGGACACCGACCTGACGCGCGACGAGATCTACGAGGTGCTGGACACGGCGGTGCGCCTGAAGAAAATGCGCCAGAACGGCCAGGCCCACAGCTACCTTGCCGGCAAGTCCCTGGGCATGATCTTCCAGCACCCCAGCACGCGCACCCGCGTCTCCTTCGAGGCAGGCATGGCGCAACTGGGCGGGCAGGCGATCTTCCTTGGCGTCCACGACCTGCAGATCAAGCGCGGTGAGACCCTGGCGGACACCGCCCAGGTCCTCAGCCGCTATGTCGATGCCATCGTGGCGCGCGTGGCGGCCCACGCGGACATCCAGGAGATTGCCAGCGCCTCCAGCGTGCCGGTGCTGAACGGCCTGTGCGACCGCTGGCACCCCATGCAGTCCTTCAGCGACCTGCTGACGATGCAGGAGGCCCTGGGCGGCCTGAGCGGACGCAAGATCGCCTATCTCGGCGATGGCAACAACGTCCTCAACTCCCTACTGCTCTCCTGCTCCGTGATGGGCATGAGCGTGGCTGTGGCCGCGCCGGAGGGCTACCAGCCGGACGAGGAAGTGGTGAACCACGCGCGCTGGCTGGCGGCTGCCTCGGGCACGGGCGCGGAGATCACGGTCACCGAGGACCCGTACGAGGCCGCCCAGGGAGCCGACGCGGTCTACACCGATGTCCACGTCAGCATGGGCATGACCGACGCCGCCACGCGCGCCGTGGCGCTGGCGCCCTACAAGGTGACGCCGGAAGTGATGAAGCAGGCGAAGCAATCGGCGGTGTTTATGCACTGCCTGCCCATGCACCGCGACCAGGAGGTTTCCGCCGTCGTGGCCGATGGCCCGCAGTCGATCATCTTCGACCAGGCCGAGAACCGGATGCACATGCAGAAGGCGATCCTGCTGCATACGCTGGCGCCGGTGGTTGCGTAGCGCCATGGGATCGGCAATGGCCAGCAGCCGCCACGAACTGGGGACCTTCACCTGGATTCAGGATCCAGCGGCGCAGGCGGCTGCGCCCGGCCTGCTCGGGCGCAGCGTGCTCTCCGATCTGGACCTCAACCGGGCGGAGGTCGATGCCCTGGTGGAAACAGCCCTCTGGCTGAAGCTGCAGCGCGAGCGCAACCAGCCCCACCCCTACCTGGCGGGCAAGACGCTGGGCATGCTTTTCGAGCACCCCAGCACGCGCACGCGCAACGCGTTCCAGGCTGGCATGGAGCAACTGGGCGGGCACGCCACGTTCCTGGGCGCGAACGAGCTGCAACTGACGCGCGGCGAAACGCTGCCGGACACGGCGCAGATTCTCAGCCGCTACGTAGATGGCATCGCGGTTCGCTTCGGGGAACACCGCAACCTGATCACCTTCATGGGCGGCGCTTCGGTGCCGGTGCTGAACGGCCTGACCGAGCGCTTCCACCCTATCGAGGCGCTGGGCGACCTGCTGACGCTGCACGACCGCTTCGGCGGGCTGAAAGGGCTGAAGCTGGCCTACCTGGGCGACGGCAATAACGTTTGCCACTCGCTGATGCTGAGCGGCGCGGCCGCCGGCATGCACGTGGTGGTGGCCTCCCCGGAGGGGTACCAGCCCGATGCGTCGCTGGTGGAGCGAGCGCAGGAGATCGCGGCGCAGGCCGGCGGCTCGGTCACGCTGACCGGCGACCCGCACGAGGCGGTTCGGCAGGCCGACGCGGTCTACACCGATGTCCACGAGAGCATGGGCCAGCCGAACAACCCGGCCAAGCGCGCAGCATTGGCGCCCTTCAAGGTGACCACTGGCCTGATGGCCGAAGCCAAACCAACAGGGGTCTTTATGCACTGCCTGCCCATGCACCGCGAGCAGGAAGTGGAAGCGGCGGTAGCGGACGGTCCGCAATCGATCATCTTCGAGCAGGCGGCCAACCGCCTGCACATGCACAAGGCGATGCTGTTGCTGACGCTGGGGCCATCCCGGTAAGAACAGGTCGAAAGAGAGGCGCGGCGGGGCACGGGTTCCGCCGCAGACGGACAGGGATATCAGGGAGGAACGGATCAATGAACGCAACGTGCCCGGAGTGCGGAGCCGAGTGGGAACTGAGCGGCGTGGAGCAGGGCGAGATCGTGGTCTGCCCGGACTGCGGCGTGGAGCTGGAAGTGCTCAGCGCCGATCCCGTTTCGCTGGGGCTGGCGCCTGAGGAAGGCGAAGACTGGGGCGAGTAGAACCGAAGCGCAAAGGCGCACCGGCGCCGGTAGCAAGCGATCAGGAAGGAACAGGACATGGCAACGGTGGGCGTGCTCTGTGCACGCGGTCGGGTTGAAGAAAAGGCGCTCATGGCGGCGCTGGCGGAAGCCGGCATCGTTTCTGCGCTCTTCCCGCCAGCGTACGAGCCGCTCCCCGTTGGCCCGAGTCCCGTTGCCCCATGCGGCAACCCCTTCCCGACGCCGCAGATCGTCATCGACCGCCACCCGAACCGGCAGATCGCGCGGGCGGTGCTCAGTGCCTGCCGCGCCCTGGGCGTGCCGGCGCTGAGCGCCGGGTTGGCCGCCACCGGCGACCGGCTCGATGTCGCCTCCGTGCTGGAACGCGCCGGCCTGCCCCGGCCGCGCACCGCGCTCTGCACGTCGGAGGAAGCGGCGCTGCAGGCCGTGCGCGCCCTGGGCCTGCCGGCCACGCTGCTGCCGCTCGATCTGCAATCCCCCGGCATCACCTTGCTGGACGAGGACGCGGCGGAAGCCATTCTGGAGCACCGGGCGGTGCTCGGCGGCACCGGGCAGTCGCTGAACCTGGTGCAGGCGGGGGCGCCGCTCGCGCATGATCTGGTTTCCGTCATGGTGATCGACGGCGTGGCCTGGACCGCGCAGAACGGGCACGAGGCCGCCGCCAGCAGCAGTGTGCGCCGCCTCGCCGAGCAGACCGCCCTGGCGCTCAACGCGGACCTCATTTCGGTCACGCTCTACGTGCGCGGCGAGCACGTGCTGGTCTGGGACGTGACGCCTGTGCCGGAGTTCCGCCATGCCGTGCCCCTGTTTGGGCCAGACGTGGCGCACCTCATCGCGCAGGCGGTGGAACGCCGCCTGGAGGCACAGGCGGTCATGGCTTCGCAGGGCGCCCAGACGGTCATCATGGAATCGACGCCGGCCTGGATTTCGATCACGCCGGAGAGGATGCGCGGTGATGTCGTTGTCAGCGCCTGAGGCTGTCAGCGCGCCGGCGAGCGAGGATATCGCGCTGCTGGAGACGCTGGTTAGCATCCAGAGCCTTTCGGACCAGGAAGGCCCGGCGGTCGCCTGGCTCTGCCAGGAGATGGAGCGGCGCGGCTTCCGCACCCGCATTGACGAGGCGGGGAACGCCATCGGCGAGATCGGCGCTGGCCCGAAGCGCGTCGTGCTGCTCGGCCACATTGACACCGTACCGGGGCAGATCCCGGTCCGCATCGAGGATGGCGTGCTCTGGGGGCGCGGCGCGGTCGATGCCAAGGGGCCGCTCTGCACCTTCGTGGCGGCGGCCACGGCGGCGGCCGACCGCCTGAACGCGACCGTGACCGTGGTCGGCGCGACCGGCGAGGAGCGGCTGGGCTCCCCGGGCGCCAACGCCGTCGCAACGTGGGACGCCCCTGACTTCTGTGTCATTGGCGAGCCAAGCGGCTGGGATGCCGTTTGCCTTGGCTACCGGGGCACATTGGGCTTCCACTACCGGTTGCGCCAGCCGTCGCGGCACACAGCTGGCCCGGGCGAATCCTCCGGCGAGCAGGCGATTGCGTTCTGGAACGCGCTGACCGGCGCTATCGCCGCGCTCAACACCGAGCGCGGCGCGTCATCGACCTACACCTCGATTACGCCGACGCTGCGCGAGATGCACGCCGCCAACTCCGGACTGGCGGACGAGGCGGTGATGTCGATTGGTCTGCGCCTGCCGCCGGGGGTCGACATCCCGCGCCTGAAGCAGCAGCTCATCGACCTCGCCGGTGCGGGGGAGATCGAGATCGACGGCATCCAGGAGGGGTTCCGCTCCCCGAAATCGACGCCGCTGGCGCCGCCTTTCCTGCGCAGTATCCGGGCGCAGGGCGGCGAACCGCGCTTCACCCTGAAGCTGGGCACCTCGGACATGACGATCGTCGGCCCGGCCTGGGGTTGCCCGATGGTGACCTACGGCCCGGGCGATGCCTCGCTCGATCACACGCCCGACGAGCGCATCGTGCTCGCTGAGTACGGCCGCGCCATTGCGGTGCTGCGCGATGTGCTGGTAGCGCTGTGACCGCCCCTGGCCTGAACGGCCGTCTCGCCCATATCGCCCCCAGGGTGCGCCTGGGGGTGCTGGTCTCATACGTGCGGGCCGAGGAGAAGGCGATCCTGGCCGTGGCGCGGGAGCGCGGTCTGGCCGTGACGCCGGTCTTTGACCGGGAGATCGTGATGGACCTGGCGACCCCGGACGCCAGCGCGAACGGCCTGCCGTTCGATGTCCTGCTCGACCGCTGCGTGGCGCACTCGCGTTCCGGGTACATCCTGAACGTGCTCAAGCACTGGGGCGTGCCGACGTTGAACACGGCCGATGCCGTGCGCCTCTGCGACGACAAGGCGGAGAACAGCCTGGCGCTGGAACTGGCGGGCGTGCCCACGCCGCGCACGATCCTGGCCTTCGATGTTGACTCCGCGCTGCGCGCGTGCGAGATGGTCGGCTACCCTGCGGTGCTGAAGCCCGTGACGGGCTCCTGGGGGCGGCTGTTGGCCCGCGTGAATGGCCCGGAGCAGGCTCGCTCCATTCTGGAGCAGAAGCGCGACCTGGGCTCGTTCCACCACGGCATCTTCTATGTACAGGAGTACATTGAGAAGCCGGGGCGGGATATCCGCGCCTACGTCGTGGGCGACCGCGTCCTTGCCGCGTCGTACCGGAGTGCGGAACACTGGGTGACCAACGCGGCGCGGGGCGCGCAGTCGATCCCCTGCCCGATTACGCCGGAAATCGAGGACCTGTCCCTGCGCGCCTGCGCGGCGGTTGGCGCCCGGCTCGCCGGCGTCGACCTGATCGAGACCGCGAAAGGGCTCCAGATCATCGAGGTCAATACCGGCGGCGAATTCAAGGGTCTGGCATCCACCACGGATGTCGATATTGCCGGGGCCATTGTGGAAGAGGCAGTGCGCACCGCGCTGGTTGGGGTGGAATGAGCGAACAACTCGTCGTCGGGGTCCTGCTCTCGCGCGTGCGCGTGGAAGAAAAGCTGCTGATCGGGGAACTGGAACAGCGGGGCGTCGAAATCGTGCGCTTCGACGACCGGGAGATCGTCCTTGATCTCTCGCGGCCGGAACCCGCCATGGTGCGGTGCGATGTGGTGCTGGAGCGCGCCATCAACCACCTGCGGGCGCTCTACACGCTGAAGACGCTGAACGACTGGGGCGTGCCGACGGTCAACACCTACGAGGTGGCCAACATCTGCGGCGACAAGCTGCTGACCACCGCCGCGCTGGAGCAGCACGGCGTGCCCACCCCACGCACGCTGGTAGCCTACACGCCGGAATCGGCGCTGGCCGCCTGCGAGGAGCTGGGCTACCCGGTGGTGATGAAGCCGGCGGTCGGCTCGTGGGGGCGCCTGCTGGCGCGTGTCAACGACCGCGACGCCGCCGAGGCGCTGCTGGAGCACAAGGTGACGCTCGGCTCCTTCCACCACGGCGCGTTCTATCTTCAGGAATATGTCAACAAGCCGGGCCGCGACATTCGCTCTTTCGTCGTGGGCGACGAGACGATCTGCGCCATTTACCGCGATTCGCCGCACTGGATCACGAATACGGCGCGCGGCGGCGCGGCCAGCAACTGCCCCGTCACGGATGAGCTTGACACGCTGTCCCGGGCGGCGGCCCGCGCCGTCGGTGGCGGCGTAGTGGCCATCGACCTCTTCGAGAGCGAGCGCGGGCTGCTGGTGAACGAGGTCAACTACACGATGGAGTTCCGCAACAGCATCGACACGACCGGCGTGAATATCCCCGGCCGCTTTGCGGACTATGTTGTTTCTGTAGCCGCGGCGGAGCGCGCGCGCCGCAACGCGCTGGCGGACGCTCACCTGGCGGCGGCCACCTGATGGGCGCCGCCGCTGCGCCGGCCCGCATCGACTACGAGGCCGCGGCTGCCGCCTACGCCCGCAACCGCGCGGTGCATCCGGGCGTTGTCGCGGACCTCGTTCGCCAGGCGGGGTTGCACGCCGGATCGCGCGTCCTCGATGTCGGCTGCGGGACTGGCAACTACGCCCGCGCGCTGCAGGAGGCGACCGGCTGCGCTGTCGCCGGGGTCGAGCCCTCCGAGCAGATGCGGCAGCGGGCGGAACGCGCGGCGCAGTGGGCGGCGCTGCAGGCCGGATCGGCGGAAATCCTCCCCTTCCCGGAGGCCTCGTTCGATCTGATCTACTCGACGGACGTGATCCATCACGTTGGCGACCGCAAGGCGTACTTTTCGGAGGCCGCGCGGGTGCTGGCGCCGGGCGGCATGATCGCGACAGTTACGGACTCGCGGGCGGACCTCGCGCGGCGGCGACCGCTCTCGAACTATTTCCCGGAGACGGTCGCTATCGAGGAGCGGCGCTATCCCTCGGTCGAGACACTGCGTGCGGAGATGGCGGCCGCCGGGTTGACCCGCGTTCACGAGACGCACGTGGAGTTGGAGTACCCGCTGACCGATCTTCGCGGCTACCGCGAGCGCGCGTTCTCCTCGCTGCTGCTGATCCCCGACGACGCACTGGCGCGGGGGTTGGCGCGGATGGAGCAGGATCTCCTGGCGGGCCCGATCATGGCCCTTTCGTTGTACACGTTGGTATGGGGTTCACACGCCCCGGTTAGGCAATAGGGAGCAGGCAAGGTTCCATGGTAGACGTCGCCATTGTCGGAGGGAGTGGGTACGCGGGGGGCGAACTGGTTCGCCTGCTCACGGGGCACCCGGAGGTCACGATCAAGTACGTGACGTCCGAGCGCAACGCCGGGAAGTTCGTCCGTTCCGTCCACCCGAACCTGCGCAAGCGGTCGGACCTCAAGTTCTCGGCGGTCAAGGATATCGACAAGGTCGATGTCCTCTTCGCGGCGCTGCCCCACGGCGTGGTGATGGGCCAGATGAACGATTTGCGCGAGAAGGCGCCGATCATCATCGACCTCAGCGCGGATTTCCGCCTCCGCAACGCGGCCGACTACCCGAAGTGGTACGGGCACGAGCACACCTTGCCCGATCTGTTGGACGACTTCGTGTACGGCATTCCGGAGCTGCACCGCGAGGAACTGAAGCACACGGACCTCATCTCCAGCGCGGGCTGCATGGCCACCACGACCATCCTGGGGCTCTACCCGCTCTACCAGGCGCAGGTGGTGGACCTGAGCAAGCCCGTAGTGGTGGAAGCCAAGACCGGCTCCTCCGGCTCGGGCGGCTCGCCCGGGCTCGGCTCGCATCACCCGGAGCGCGCCGGCGTCATGCGCTCCTTCAAGCCGACGGGGCACCGTCACTCCGCCGAGGTCATCCAGGAGCTGACCGTCGACGGCGCCGCGCCGGAGGTCGCGTTCTCCGCCACCTCCGTCGAGGCGGTCCGCGGCATCCTGGCGACCTCCCACGTCTACCTGAAGGAGCCTCTGGCGGACAAGGAGATTTGGGGCATCTACCGCAAGGCGTTCAAGGATGAGCCGTTCATGCGGCTGGTCAAGGAAGCCTCCGGGGTGCATCGCTACCCGGAACCGAAGCTGCTCTCGGGCTCCAACTTCTGCGACGTCGGCTCGAGCGCGACCCAAACTCCAACCGTATCGTGGTCATGGCGGCGCTGGACAACCTGGATGAAGGGCGGCCGGGCTGGGCCGTGCAGGCCTTCAACATCCGCATGGGCTTCGAGGAAGACACGGCGCTGGAGTTCACGGGCCTCCACCCGATTTATAGAGGGAGACGCTTCGCTTGGGGGAGGTGACGGCCTGCGGCCTCAGGGAGACGGGTTAAGCCCTCAGGGGGAAGGAGAACGAGGGCACGAGTCATTTGTCACCCTCCTTCACCCTGAGCGCAGCGACCCCAAGCGCGTGAGCGCGGCTACCCCTGCCGCCCGCAGGCCGTCTCCCCTGCGACGAAGGAGCACGTACATGTTGGTCATCAAAATCGGTGGCGGGGCGGCTACTGGTGAGGGCGGGTTCCGGGCAACTTCGCGCAGGACCTGGCGGGGTTTGCGGAGCCGGTGGTCATCATCCACGGCGGCAACGCCGAGTTCAGCGAGCTGAGCCGCCAGTTGGGGAGCCGCCGCGCATGGTCACCTTCCAGCGGCGTCAGCCGCTACACGGATGCCGCAACTATGGACGCTATGCTGATGGCGTACTGCGGCAAGGTCACTGGCGCCTGGTCGCCACGCTGCGCGACGCGGGCGTGAACGCCGTCGGCCTGAGCGCCATCGATGGCGGCATCGGCTGGGGCGGCGCAAGCCACGGTGCTGGCGCGGCACGGAAGATGGCAAGACCCGCATCTTCCTGGCGACGACCACGCCGGGACGCTGGAAACGATCGACCCCACGCTGGTGACCCTGCTGTTGCAGAACGGCTACGTACCGGTCCTGACCCGCCCGCGCCGGGCGAGGCGGGCACGCCGATCAACGTCGATGGCGACAAGTTGGCCCTGGAGTTGGCGACCGTGCTCGGCGCGGACGGGCTGATCTTCTTCTCGGACACGCCCGGCCTGCTGGCTGACGTGCGCGACGAGTCCTCGCTGATCAGCGAGATCGACGCCAGTGCGCCGGAATCGGCGCTCGCCTCGGCTGGCGGGCGCATGGTCGTCAAGGTAGGCCGCGCCGCGCAGCTTCGAGCGGCGTGGGCCGTGTCGTGTTCGCCGACGGCCGCATCGAGGCGCCAGTTACCGCCGCGCTGGCCGGGCGCGGCACTACCGTTCGCCGCCCAGCATCCGCCGCCACTCGCTAAGGAGACCATCATGTCGACCGTCACCCTGGACCTTGCCGAAATCCAACGCCTGGAGACCGAGCACCAGCCGTCGCTCTACGCCAAGCGCGACATTGCGCTGGTGCGCGGCGAGGGCGCGTATCTGTATGACACGGACGGCAGGCGCTACCTGGATGCCATGAGCAATTACGGCGTGGGCGGTGCTTGGGCACGCCGACCTCGAGCTCGCTGCCGCGCTCAACGATCAGCTGCACACGCTGGCCACCTGTCACCAGAGCTTCTACAACGACCTGCGCGCCGAGGCCTCAGCCGAGATTGCGGGCATCGCCCCGGAGGGGCTGACCCGCTACTTCTGACCAACCCGGCGCGGAGGCGATCGAGGCCGCGCTCGCTTCACCATTGCCGCCACCGGGCTACCGGTGAAGCTGGTGGCGGCGAAGCGCGGCTACCATGGGCACCCCTGGCGCGCTGGCCGCCACCCACGATGCCAAGTACCGGGGCCTGCCCTGGAGCCGCTCTCCCGGCTGCGACCCACGTGTCCTACAACGATATCGACGCGCTGGAAGCGGCGGTTGACGGGGAAACCGCCGCCATTATTCTGGAGCCAATCCAGGGCGAAGGCGGCATCTGGCCCGCGACAGCGGAATACCTGCAAGCCGCCCGGCGGATCGCCGACGCGAACGGCGCACTCCTGATTGCGGATGAGATCCAGTCGGGGTTCCGGACTGGCGTTCCCTTCGCCATGTCCGCCGCCGGGGTGACGCCGCACATCATGAGACCGCCAAGGCGCTGGCAACGGCTTCCCCATCGGTCTGACGATGACGACGGACCAGATTGCCGTGGGAAATCCTCCGGCGCGCACGGCACCACCTTTGGCGCCAACCCGCTGGCGGCGCGAGCGATCGTGACCACCCTGCGGGCGCTTCGCGACCGCGATCTGTACAACTGTGGCCGGCCACAGGCACGGCCCTGATGGCTGGCTGCAAGGCCTGAAACAGCGCGCAGATTCGCCAGGTGCGCGGGCGGGGACTGATGATCGGCGTGGAGCTGAAGGGGGCGCGTGACCCCCGCCCTGCGCGCACTCCAGGAGCGCGGCGTGCTGGTGCTGCCGGCGGGCGCGACCACGTTCCGCCTGCTCCCCCCGATGATCTGGGAGCAGGCCCAGGTCGATGAGTTCCTGAGCGTCGCCAGCGAGGTCCTGGCCTGAGGCATCATCAGGATCGTTGACTCGTACGAAAAAATGGAACGGCCTGGCGTGCCGTGTCGAGGGATTCCCTCGACATGGCACGCGCTCTGCGTCCATTTGGTGTCATGCGCCGGGGAGTGCGTCCCGTTTGGCAGGTACGAGCTTCCTGGGAGCAGGAGGCCGCCGTGGAAAGAGATTGTTTCGACGCCCTTGCCATCTCTCTCGCAGAACGAAGCGCCAGCCGTCGCGCTGTCCTGGGCCGCCTGACGGCTGGTGGTGTCGCCGCTGCACTCGGCCTGACGGCGGCTGCGGCAAGAGAGCGGAACGAGGCAGAGGCCAGGAAGACGTGCCAGAAGCGCTGCAAGAAGAAGCATTCGGCGAAAAAGCGGCGAAAGTGCCGGAAGCGGTGCCAGCCCACGACGCCCACGACCTCTCCGCCGCCGGTGGCTGGCTTCCCGATCACGATCGACACCGCGTTGCTGGGCAACCTCTGCCTGATCGGCTTTGAATGCGGCACGAACACGGGCCTTGAGTGCGTCGGTGTTGCCTGTCTCCCAATCGATCTCGGCGATGCTTGTGTCTCGGGGGCAGATTGCCGTACCGGCCAGTGCACTGATGGCGCTTGTGCGGTCTGCAATGCGCTCAACGTTTGTGGAACGGCCGGAAACCAGCAGTGCTGCGTAGCCGATGCGGCGTGCAGTGCGGGCCTCTGCGTCCTCCCGGCGTAGTGGGTTCCTGAACTGCTCGCTCCTGCTGGTGGCTGAATGCCGCGGGGCGGGCGCCGTGGCGCCCGCCCCGCGTCGCTCCCCCGGCCGCATCGACCGGGTGATTCGTCAGCTTCGCCAGCGCGTCAATCGCCGCCGGAACCGCCCCCGCTCCCGGCCCCTGGCACCGTCTGGCGGTGGGGGTGCAGCGCATCGTCGATCTGCTCGCGAGTGAGGCCTGACTCGGCGTAGGCGAGTTCGCGGACAGTGATGCCCGAGGCGTGCGACTTCTTGGCGATCTTTGCCGCGTGCTCGTAGCCGATCAGCGGGTTGAGCGCGGTGGCCATGCTGATCGAGCCTTCGATGTACCCCTCGGCCCGCGCGCGGTTCGCCTCCAGCCCGGTGAGGAGCTTGTCGACGAAGACCCGGGAGACGTTCGCCAGCAGGCGGATGCTCTCCAGCAGGTTGCGCCCCATCATGGGCAGCATCACGTTCAGGTCAAGTTGACCCCACTGCCCGCCGATGGTGATGGCCTGGCTGTTGCCAGTCACCTGCGCGCCGACCATGGTTACCGCCTCGCAGATGACCGGGTTCACCTTGCCCGGCATGATCGAGCTGCCCGGCTGGATGGCCGGCAGGATCAACTCGCCCAGGCCCGCCTGCGGCCCGGAGCCAAGCAGGCGGATGTCGTTGGCAATCTTCATCAGGGAGGCGGCGACTGTGGTCAGCGCCCCGGCGGTGAAGACGTAGGCATCCTGCGCGCCCTGCGCCTCGAAGTGGTTCTCGGCTTCGCGGAACTCGCTGCCGGTCAGCGCGGTCAGTTCCGCCGCCATCTTCGCCCCGAAATCGGCGGTGGTGTTGAGGCCGGTGCCGACTGCCGTGCCGCCAATCGCCAGTTCGCGCAGGCCGGGCAGCGTCAGCTCCACCCGGTCGGCGCCGAGTTCCACCTGCCGCGCGTAGCCGCTGAACTCCTGGCCGAGGCGGATCGGCACCGCGTCCATCAGGTGCGTGCGCCCGATCTTGATCACATCGTCGAACTGGACGGCCTTCTGTTCCAGCGCCTGCTGCAGGTAGCGCAGCGCGGGCAGCAGCTCGCGCTCGATCTGGAGCACCGCCGCGACGTGCAGCGCCGTCGGGAAGGTGTCGTTGGAGGACTGCCCGAAGTTGACATGGTCGTTGGGGTGGACCTTCTGGCCTGATTCGCGCGAAGCCAGCGTGCCAATCACTTCGTTGGCGTTCATGTTCGTGGACGTGCCGGAGCCCGTCTGGAAGACATCGATGGGGAAGTCCGCGTAGTGCTCCCCGTTCGCCACTTCCGCCGCCGCGCGCTCGATGGCCGTGGCGATCTCCGCATCCAGGCTGCCCTGCGCGCGGTTGACACGGGCGGCGGCCTGCTTGATGAGGCCCATCGCCCGGATCAGTTCCGGCGGCACTGGCTGCCCGGAGATCGGGAAGTTCTCGACCGCGCGCTGGGTGGAGGCGCCGTACAGGGCATCCTGCGGCAGCCACATCTCGCCCATGGTGTCGCGCTCAACGCGCATGTTGTCCACGATTAACTCCTCCAGGAAAACGAGATCCCTGCCGCTGCCCGTTATGCAGCCGGGGGATCCCCGCTCAGCGCAGCGTACATCTCGTCCAGGTGCTGGCGCAGCGTCGGCAGAACGCCGGCCAGCGGCACAAAGAACGCCTCGCTGGCCGAGCGCAACTTGACCTCCGCCTCGCCACGCTCCAGCGTGCGCGGGCTGACCGACACCCGGATCGGGTTGCCGATCAGGTCTGCGTCATTGAACTTCACGCCCGCGCGCTCGGCGCGGTCGTCGTAGAGCACCTCGATGCCGGCCCCGGTCAGGTCGGTGTAGAGGGTATCGGCGGCGCTGACCGCCGCGTTGTCTTCCGCCGCGCCGATCCACATCAGCGAGACCTCGTACGGCGCCACCGAGACCGGCCAGATGATGCCCTTCTCGTCGTGGTGCTGCTCGACGATGGTGGCGGTAACGCGGCCGGAGCCGATGCCGTAGGAGCCCATCACCACCGGGTGGCTGTTCCCTTCTTCGTCCAGGTACTCCGCGCCGAGCGACTTCGAGTAGCGCGTGCCCAGCTTGAAGATGTTGCCGACCTCGATGGCGCGTTCGGCGCTCAGGGGCTCGCCACAGGTTGGGCAGGGGAAACCGGCCTCGGCGGCGGCGATGTCAGCCACCACGTCGGCGGTGAAATCGCGCCCCAGGTTCGTGTTGCGCAGGTGCCAGCCGACCCTGTTCGCGCCGGCCACGAGATTCGGCGAGTTCTGGATACTGAGGTCCGCCACGATGAAGGCGTCGTGCACGCCTACGGGCGAGCCGTAGCCTGGCTCCGCGCCGATGGCGTGGATTTCCTCCACCGTGGCCGGGGTCAGCCCGCCCTCGCCCGCAACCTTGCGCAGCTTCGTCTCGTTCACCTCCAGGTCGCCCCGGATGACGACGAAGACAAAGCGCCCGGAATCCCCCTTGAAGAAGACCGCCTTGGCGGTACGTGCCAGCGGCACGCCCAGGAACTCGGCCAGGGCCTGGATGGTGGTGGTGTTCGGGGTCTCCACCTCCTCCACGGGCAGCAGCTCCTCGGTCTCTGGTGTGTCCCGGACGAAGGTGGCGACTTCGCGGTTGTCGGCGTAGCCGCAGTTGGCGCACATGAGCACGATGTCCTCGCCGTAGGGGGAGAGGGCCATGAACTCATGCGAGGCGGTGCCGCCCATCATGCCGGTGTCCGCGCCCACCACCACGAAGGCCAGGCCGGCGCGGCGGAAGATGCGCTCGTAGGCGGCCCAGTGGTTGCGGTACTGCACGTCCAGCCCGGCCTCGTCGCGGTCCAGGCTGTAGCTGTCCTTCATGGTGAACTCGCGCACGCGGATGAGCCCCCCGCGCGAGCGTGGTTCATCGCGCCACTTGGTCTGGATGTGGTACACGAGCGCGGGCAACTGGCGGTACGAGTTGATCTCCTGCCGCACCAGGTCGGTCACGATCTCCTCGTGGGTCATGGCCAGCACCATGTCGCGCTCGCCACGATCGTGGAAGCGCGTCATCTCGGGGCCGACCTGGTAGAAGCGGCCCGATTCCTTCCAGACATCGGCGGGGTGCACCACGGGCATCAGCATCTCCTGCCCGCCGATGGCGTTGATCTCCTCGCGGATAATCTGCTCCACCTTGGTCACCACGCGCCAGCCCAGGGGGAGCAGGCTGTAAATGCCCGCGCCGAGGGGCCGCATCATGGCGGAGCGCAACATCAGCCGGTGGCTGGGCAACTCGACGTCGCCCGGCGCCTCACGCAGGGTCCGGCCGAAGAGATGGGACATCCGCATACGTTGGCAAACCTCATCTTTCCGCAGTGAACGTGGTCGTCTTACCGCGGTGAGGATACCAGCACTTACCCGGTCATCTCGCCACTTTTCGCCTGGCGCACGCCGGCGCCGCTGGCGGCGTCCTCGACCCGCGCGGCGATAAAGAGCAGCGATGACAGCCGGTTGAGGTAGGCCACGATGGCCGGGCTGAAGGCGTAGCCGCTGTTGGCGACCGCGACCACCCGCCGCTCGGCGCGCCGGGCCACCGTGCGCGCCACATCGAGCGCCGCGCCGGGCACGCTCTCGCCCGGCACCACGAACTCGCGCGGCAATGTGACGGCAGCGGCCAGGGCGTCTGTTTGCGCCTCCAGCCAGGTCACGCGCTCGGCGTCCAGGGTGTAGTCCGGCGGGCGCACCTCCGGCGTGAAGGCGAGTTCCGCCATGATGCGGTAGAGGTCGCGCTGCGCGTCGAGGACAGCTTCCTTCACCCGCTGATCGGTGGCCAGGGCGCGGCCGTAGCCCATCGCCGAGTCGGCCTCGTCCAGCGCGCCGAGCGCCTCGATGCGCGGGTCATCCTTGGCGGTGCGCTCGCCGAGCAGATCGGTGCTGCCGGTGTCCCCCCGGCCGGTGTACATGCGCATGGTGGGCACCTTACGCCGTGTTTCGAGCGAGGGAAGCGCGGATGGCCCCATCGGCGGTGACGGCGTCGTGACGCAGCGTTTGCAACGCCTCGCGGGAGATACCGATGAGTTCCGCCGAACTGCGCAGGATGGCATCCAGCAACTGCGGAGCGCCCAACGCAACGTCGCTCGTGAACTGCCGGACAATCATCTGCATCAGGTCGTGTGTCTCTGGATTGAAGACGGCGTCGATGTGTGGGTGGATGGCCGTGAAGCTGACGAGCGCGCCGGGTTCCTCGAACGTGACAGTCAGCGCATCCATCTCCGGGTTGTACTGCACTCGTGATGGTTCACGCCCCAGGTCCAGGCTGGCGAGGTGGACAGGCGGCTCGGACGGGCGGGCGCCGACCGTGAAGGTCGCGACGCTTCGTCCCTGCAACGCCATCTGGCGCGCCATGCGCAGGTTCGCGCTGTGAGCTTCGCCTGCCCGGTTCCCGGTCAGCCGGCAGCAGAACGATTGCTTCGCCTGGGCCTAACCCCACAATGGTTTCCGGGTTATCGAGATAGTCCTGGATAAACTGCCGAGCCAGCTTGAGGTTCTCAAAGCTGATTTGCCATTCCGTTCTGGATCATGAATTCATCGACGAGGTTCATGGCCGCTCCCCCGAAGATAATCACCCAAATAGTGTTCCCAGTGATAAGCATCGCCTCAAATGCTTCGTTGAACGCCCCGGTAGGCGTCAACCGGCTCTGCATCTGGATTTTCTCACGCGTTGAGCCATTCCAGTTCAGGATGTCGCGGTGTGGATAACTGCCGTGGCTAGTCGTATCGCGTTACTTCACGGGGTTCACCGTCGATGATCGAAACAAGTTGGATTGAGAAATACTCGATCTCGTGCTCATTCGCCACATGCCACACCTGGATGCGCAGTTCATCGCCGTCAGGACTGAGGCCCATCGAGTGTCTCCGGGCCCACGTCACGGCAGGACGCCTGCGACGTTACACTCCTCGCAACTCATCGCGCATTCCTCTCACACGCTCACGGTCCCACAAGAAGCATACCCCTGCCCCTCCGTGGTACCCTCCCCTTCCCTGATACGCGACATGCGCCGTTTCCGCCACACCTCGCAGGAGGGGCCGTGAGTTTCGCTGGCTATGCCCCGAGAACCGGGCCACTGGCTGATACCGACACCATCCGGGTCGGGGTGATCGGCACGGGGTTTGGCGCCTCGCTCCACCTCTCGGCCCTGCGCGAAAGCCCCGGCTTTGCCACGGTCGCCATCGCCTCGCGCCGCCTGGACCGCGCCCGCGCCGCCGCCCAGGACCACAATATCCCCGCCCACTTCTCTGACTACCGGGAGTTGGTGCGCCACCCGGAGATTGATGCCGTGATCGTGGCCACGCCCCCGCACCTGCATCACCCCATGGCCATCGCCGCGCTGGAGCACGCCAAACATGTGCTGTGCGAGAAGCCGATGGCTCGCAACCTGGCGGAGGCGAAGGACATGCTGCGCATCGCCGAGCGCACGACCGCCGTGGCGATGGTGAACAACCAGTTGCGTTTCCTGCCGGCCCGGGTGCGCGTGGCGGAGCTGATCCGCGAGGGGTATATCGGGGAGCCGCACGCTGCCTCGGTGGTGGTGCACCGCTCCAGCCTGAACGATCCCCACGACCGCCCCTGGGGCTGGCTGATGGAAGCCGAGAAGGCGGGCGGCATGCTGGGCGCCACGGGCGCCCACTACCTGGACGCCCTGCGCTGGTGGTTCGGGGAGGTCAAGGGCGTGGCCGGAGCTGTCTCAACCATGGTGCGCCAACGCCGCCTGCCCGACTCCTCGGCCATGGGCCGCGTGGACGCCGATGACAACTTCGCGGTCCTGCTGCGCTTCGCCAACAACGCACTCGGCTCGGTCCATGTCTCGGCCACCGCCGGACATGAGGGCGACGAGCAGATCACCCTCTCCGGCGCCGAGGGCACGCTGGCGCTGCGCGGCGGCGTACTCCTGGGGGCGCGGCGGGGTGACTTCAGCCTGACCGAGTTGCCCATTCCGGACCGCCTGATGGGCGGCCTGACGCCGGGGGGACACTTCCTGGTGCAGCCCACCACGTTGCTCCTGCGCGCCTGGGGCCAGGCGATCCGCGACGGCCTGCCCGTCTCCCCGTCCTTTGCCGATGGCGTCAAGACCCAGGAACTCCTGGACGGCGCGCTGCGCTCCAGCCAGCAGGGGCGGTGGATTGACACGAGCGGGGCACGCTGGCCAAAGGCCGGGTAGGAGGCCGGGCCAATCAGCAAGAAGGCCCGCTCCCGATGCTCCGGGAGCGGGCGGTGCGCGAGCGACGCTCGCGAGGGCTACCGCACGTAGTGCGGCTGCTCGTTAGCGATGAGGTTGCCCCGGTTGTCGTCGTCGGTTTCGTACCCGTCGCCGTCCTCGTACTCGCTGTAGGCGGCTGGCCCGAACTCTGCGTCGTACTCGCCTTCAACCTCATCGAAGCCGAAGTTGTAGCCATCGAAGCCGGGAATGGCGTCCTGCACGAGGGGGTGATCCGGGTTGAGCTCGGTCATGACCAGTTCCTGACCCTGGCCGTTGATCGTCTGGCGCTTGGTCAGCACGCCCTTGCGCAGGAACTCCATGACCTTGGCCTCGATGTGCTCCGAGGGCAGGATATCCCGTGGCACAAAGCGCCAGAGCGTGCGGCTCATGTGGCTCTGGGTCGGCACAAAGCCATCGTGGAGCTGGCGCACGTACTTGTCGATGGCCTGGATGAACTGGCGGTCGACATCGGCCGACTGCTGGAAGGTCAGCATATCCTCGGCGCCGGCGGCCACCACGAGGTCCGGGCTGACCGAGCCGGGGACGCCGCAGATGACGACCTTCTTGCCGAGGCGGTTCCGCAGCGTGGTCACCAGGCGGATGAAATCCTTGTCCCCGGTAAAGAGCAGGAACGTCTCGATGTCCGGGCGCGTCAGCGCCGTGTTGATGACGTCGATGACGAAGTTGAGATCGGCGCGGGACTGAATCTTCTCGCGACCGGCGCCGTCGGACGTGCGCTTGGCCGGGTAGTGCTGGGCCTCGAAGCCCGCCACGTCGAGGCGCATGCGCACGGGCGCCGGGTGCTGGTCGAAATCCGCGTAGGCGCGGGCCACGGCCATCAGCCCGTACTTCAGCGCCTTGTCGCGCCAGGCCAGCGGATCGGGCTCGAGCCCGAAGGAGTTGATGCTGGAGTATCGAATGTTCTCGAAATCCACAAACGCGGCCACTTCCCCGCGCGATGCATGCTGACTGTTTTGCGGACGCGAACCCGAAGCAGACATTGATGCTGAGACTAGGTCATTTGAGTGCATGAATCCCCCTGAACATTCGCATGGATCTCGTGGTGGGTGGTGCATGACGGGCAACAGGGAGTGCAACCCGCCCTCTTTCATTCGCCATGCATTCCCGCGGCTACGAGTTCACTTAATCCCGAACTGGTGCACTATTCCGCAAATTACCGAGCACCATCGCCCGAATCCGTGCGGCAGATCACGCCCTATCACGCGCTTTTCACGGGCGGAAGTTTATCACGGCGGCTTTCGCCCACGTCGCTCAGGCGCGCGATCCCAGGAGCGCCGCGCCAACCACTCCGGCGTAGTCGCCAAGCTGGGCGCGCGTGAACTCCGTGCCCGTGATGGCGGCGGCCAGCGCCTCGCGCCGCGCGTACTCCACGGCCACGTCGTAGACCAGGCCACACGATTCGATGACCCCGCCGCCCAGCACCACGCGCTGCGGATTCAGCAGGTTGATGGCGGAGGCCAGCCCATACCCCAGGTAGCGCCCCGCCTCGTTCAATGTCTCGATGACGAGCTGATCTCCTCGCTCCACCGCCGTCTGCAACACGCCCGAGCGCACGGCGCCGCTTTCCGGCCACATGGCCGCCGTTGAAAGGTCAGGCGCCAGTTCGGTCAGGATCGATGCCCGGCCCCGCTTGAGATCACCCATCAGGCTCAGCGTGATTGCCGTCCGCGAGGAGTACGCTTCCAGGTGGCCACGGCCGCCGCAGCCACAGAGCCGCCCACCCGCCGCGACGATGAGATGGCCGATCTCCCCGGCGCTGCCGCTTGCCCCGGACACCAGCTTGCCGTGCTGAACGACCGCGCCGCCCACCCCGGTGCCGACGAAGCAACAGATGAAGTTGTCGACCCCCTTGCCCGCGCCAAACGCCTGCTCCCCGGCGGCGGCCACCTGCACGTCATTGCGCAGCGCTACCGGCACGCCGAACGTCTTGTTCAGCGATTCGGCGATGGGCAGGTTGATGACCGCCTGGCTGAGATTGGGCGTCCCGAGCAGGACACCGGCCTCGGCATCCACCTGACCGGCTGCGCCGACGCCGATGCCCGCGATCTGCTTCGGCTTGATCTTCGCCGCCTCCAGCGCCGCCTCGGCGACCGCATTGAGGCGATCCAGCACGGCCTTGGGGCTGTCTGATGAGGAGGAGCGCTTCTTGGCCTCCGCCAGCACCTTGCCGGACGACAAATCCACGACCGCGCCCAGCAACTTGGTGCCGCCAAAGTCGATTCCCAATGCGTACGTGCGGGCCTTCGCCATGCGACTCAGCTCCCCTTGTCGAGTTGCTCCAGTACGAGCGCGAACTTCTCGATGCCTGAAAGGGTATTCGGGTCCAGCACGACCTGCACGTGAGCGATGCCCAGTTCAGCGTGGCGCCGCAGGGTGTTGGCGAGCGATTCCGGGTTGCCGATCAGGACCGGGCCATCCTCGCGCGGCCGGCCCGCCCGGCCCGGCAGATCAACCAGGATGGAGCAACTCCGCTGCAGCGTGGCCGGGGCCCGGCCTGCCTCGGCGCAGGCAGCGTTCACCTTCTCCTGCGCCGCCGTGACTTCCTCGGGCGTGTTGAGCGCCCAGGCGTTCCAGATGTCCGCGTAGTCCGCCGTGAGACGCAACATGCGCGCGCCAGTTGTGCCGATCATGATGGGCAACCCGGCCGGGCGTGGGCCACGCGGCCGCAGTTCGCAATCACGCGCCTGGTAGTAGTCGCCCGCGAAATCGACGTGCCCGGTGCAAAGGAGGGGCACGATGATCTGGAGCGCCTCCGCGAACCGGCCCACCCGGTGGTCGTAGGGATAGCCGAAGGCGGCGTATTCCGGCTCGTGCCAACCGGCGCCCAGCCCCAGGATGAGGCGGCCGCCACTGATCTCATCGACGGTATCGGCGATCTTCGCCAGCAGCGCCGGGTTGCGGAAGCTGGTGCAGCTGACCAGCGGGCCGATCTCGACGCGCGAGGTGGTTGCGGCAAGCGCGGAGAGCAGCGACCAACACTCCCAGATCCCCTGTGGCTCCTTCCCCTCGAAGCGGAAGATGAGGTGGTCCGAGACCCAGATGGAGTCGAACCCAACCTCTTCCGCCAGCTTTGCCATGGCCAGGAGATCCGCCCAGCGGGCGGTGCCCCCGCCGAACTCGCGCTCGGTGTCGGGGAACATCAACCCGACCTTGAGGGGACGCTTGCGCTCTGTCACTCGATGCTCCCTGATCGCAACGACTCTCGTGATACCGCTACCGGGAACCCCACTCAGGAGGCCTCGCGGCGACCTCGGACAAGCGTGGCCCGCGAACGAGATCCTTCGACAAGCTCAGGATGACACGCGAGAGCGGCGTGCGCCTCGAGAAGCCATACCCCCTGAGACAGGAGCCGAAGGAGTGTGCCAGAGGAGAGGGGGTCTTGTTTGCGCACCCCCTCGCCTGTCCTTCTGAGCCCGCCGGCGAAGCATCTCGTCATTTGGGTCACAGAGACACCCTGACAACGTCCCCTGGACGCACTCCGAAGCGTGACAGAACCGGCCGTTACCCTTGATCCAGGATCTCCAGGACCGGGGCGAACGCCTCGATCGATTCAGCAGTGATGGGGTCCATCACCATCTGGACATGGCTGATGCCGATATCGGCGAACTTGCGCAGCGCGTCCGCCATGGCTTCCGGTTCGCCGCGCAGCGGCTGCGTGCCCGCGTCCTCAGTGTGCATCACGCTGCGCCCGGCCCCGCCCGGCAGCTCAACCAGCACGGCGCAGGTCCGCTCGACCGTGGCCGGGTCGCGCCCCACCTTCTCGCAGGCGGCGTCCACCTTGTCCAGCCAGGAAACCAGCTCGTCCGGCTTGTTGTTGAACCAGGCGTACCAGGCGTTCCAGCTATCCACGTACGGCATGGTGATTTCCAACATGCGCGGGCTGCCGGAGCCGACCATCAGCGGCACGTGCTGGCGCGGCCCCGCCGGGTGCAGCAGGCACTCATCGACCTGGTAGTACTCCCCGTCGTAGGACACCGTCTCGCCATCCAGCAGGCGGCGGATGATGGTGAACGCTTCCTCGAAGCGGGAGACGCGATGGTCGTAGGGGTAGCCGAACGCGGCGTACTCCGGCGCGTTCCACCCGGCGCCCAGGCCGAGGATGATGCGCCCCTGCGCCACTTCATCCAGTGTGGCCGTCTTCTTGGCGATCATGGCCGGGTTGTGGAACGAGGTGCAGGCCACCAGCGGCCCAATTTCCACCTTCTCGGTGACAGCGGCAATGGCCGCCATCATCGTCCACGCTTCCCACGGCCCCTTGGGCGTCTCGCCCTCGTTGCGGTAGAGCAGGTGATCGCCGAACCAGATGGAGTCGTAACCCAGCGCCTCGGCGGTGGTCGCCATGCGCTTCATGTCGGGCCACGGGGCCACGCGCTCGATCTCCGGTAGCTGCACCCCGACCTTCAGCGGTCGTCCTGCCATTGGCCTATTCTCCCGTGTGTCGTCCCGTTCAGCTCGACGGGATCATAGACGAGGAGGCGAGGTAACGCGCGAGTGGAGACACGGCGAGCGAGGTAAAGCTGTGACGCGGGGTCGGAGTGGCTCCGACTCCCGCAGGCATACCAGTCAGCGCAACCGGCAATTGGGCGCGAACATGTTACACGTGCCGCCGTACAGGCTGTCGGTGTTGCTTGGGGGAACCTCCTGGAACTGATGCAGCAGAAGAAGCCGCCCCGCTAGGTTGCATCCGGGAGGGCGCAGAGGCAGCAACAGACCGGGCCTCGCTTAATGGCCACATTATCCACCATGAAACTAAGCCAGTTGACGCATCATTCAGGTGCGTATATTCTCGCAACCCTCAGAGCCGCAAACGTCGATTCGTTCAGTTCTGAGGAGCCTGCTCAGCGCCTTACAGTGCCGCGATTGATCGCGTAAATCCTCGTGCATCACCTTCGTCATAGACCAGTCCGGATCAATGGCTGATCGGCTGTCCGAAAGCACAAAGGCAGACACGGTTGCTCTTATTCTGAATCGCGTGCTCTATGATCTGATCATTAGGTGCACAACAGGCGACGGCGAAGGCCTCGCGTGATATTTTGATATTGGAGTCATCGGCTACGGCGGCATGGGACCAGAAACGGTGCTGATGGATTCTCTTTCATGGAGCATTCTCAATCCCCTGGAGCGCACTTTACGCCAACCCACTCCGGTGGAAGATCGGGTCTCGAAGTCTTGACGAAGCCGGTGGTCTGGTCGAAGTCAACTCACGCTTCGCTGTGTGGTTCGAACCACCGGTAATGGTGCACCCCTATGGTCGCGGCCTAGATCTAGCAGGAGCCACCATTAGCGATTGGTGCAACAGGCACATGAGCAGTTTTCCGCCGACGATCCTGCATCTGACGGATGGGGAATCCACGGACGGAAATCCTGAAGCAATTGCGAACCAGATCATGTCGCTTGGCACCGAAGATGGTGGCGCGATCCTGATGAACATCCATGTCGCCGAAGGCAGATGCAACAGTTGCCTTCCCTGAGAGTGAGAATTCCCCGAGTAATTCCCTTGGCGAAGCAACTCTTCCGGGCATGCCAATGCTCCTTCCTGAGAAATGGCAGCCGAAGCGGCAAAGAATGGGTATTTGTGGTGACGGCTGAATCTCGGTGCTTTATGTTCACGCAAAGACCGAGGACATCATCCAGTTCTTCGATATCGGCACCTGTGGATTGCGATAACACCAGCGGCGACTTTGGAAGGAGATGCGCGTGGAGCGTCGACCAAAGCGGCTGGCTTTACCGAGAATGAGCGATTCGCCAACAGAACAACTCAAGTAGTCACCTCACTACATCCGAAGAGCTGTGAACTGCGCGGCTGACCGCGCCAGCCTCTTGGCAGGTATTCCGACAAACGTGGCAACAGGCCTGAAGAGTGCGAAGACGCAGTGCTGTTGAAGCAAGGACGTCGCTGGATTCGCGCAGCCGTCGCAGACGGGGCGACGGACGCGGTTTTCAGCGGTCGTTGGGCACGCCTCCTCGTGCAACATGCCCTTAATCGTGAAGAAGTCGGGCCACGGACGTGGGATTCTCGGTGGTTGGCGAAGGCTGGACAGGAGTTCCGCGATGGATCATTGGAGACTCTGGAATGTCCAGGATAAGGTTGGCCGGGGCCTTCGCTGCTCTCCTGTCGGGTTACTGTAGACCTGAAGACCGGTCACTACTGGTGGAGATCAGTAGGAGACTCCTGTCTCGTGCTACTTCATCAGGGCGAGGAAACGGTCTTTCCAGAGGAGTTTCGGGCGCAAGCCGCGTTTGGAACTCATCCGCATCTCGTCGCAAGCAACCCGATTTTGTCTCGGAGTCTCGATGATGGTCGAGGGCCGAAGCCGGTGTACTTCAGCCCGGGTAACGAATTTCATCTTGATGACCGACGCGCTTGCCTCTTGGTTTGTCAGGCCCTGGAAGCTGGCCAATCAGCAGGGCAAGCACTGATCGATGCTTCAAATGATCCAATGCGCTTTCAAAGGTTCATTGAAGCGTGCCGAGATGATGATCACGCAAGTGCGGATGAGAACTGATGACGTTGCGCTGATCAGGATAATAGCTCGACCTCCGGTAAGGTGCTCATGCTATGCGTCTCGACTAACACTTGGCGACTACAGTCTAGCTATTCAGAGTCCCGAGCGCTTTGCCGACCGCGCACTTCAATCATGCAAGGTTGAGGTTGACCATTTCGGCAACCCCCGCCCCCGCACCGGGGGATCTTCGCTGCCACCTATCAAAACTTCAGCGGACCTGGTAAGAGCTGGCTGTTCGATGCTTTCACAAGGATGTCGGTGACCTCGCAACCCGGTACACCGCAATCGATAAAGCCTCTGGGAAAAGCGAACAGTTCTCTTTTTGTAGATTTTCAGTACATGTCTGATGGCATCTTGGTAAATGGTACGCGGTGGCCGATCCTCAAGATGGAGTGGGTTGAAGGACACGCTTCGAAAGCTTTCTTGAGATTCACCATGACGATTCCCGCAAGTGTGATTTTCTGCAAGCGTGGTTCGCGATGCTGTCCGGGAGCTTGAGCGCATGGGGGTTGCCCATGGCGATCTCCAGCACGGCAACATTCTGGTGCGCAATGATCGGCCAGCTCGTGGACTATGACGGCATGTTCGTGCCGAGCATGGGGGTAGTGAGTCCACGAGAACTGTAGCCATGCCAATTATCAGAGTCCGCTCAGAGACAAGGCAACTTTCAACGCTGACCTTGATCGCTTCTCGGCAATCGTCATTGACTGGGCCTGGAAGCATTTATCCACGCGCCAGGTTTATGGAAGAAGTATTCCACCGGAGACAACATTCTCTTCGTTAGTAGTGACTTTCACGGATCCTGAACTCGCCACTGCTCAAGGATCTGGCAGCAATTCCAACTCAAGGCACAGGCTGGAACAATTTCGCAGATTTGTGTGCGACGCCACTTGGCCATTTGCCGTGAAGCTTGAGAGCTTCCTTGCCGGACGAGAACTGGTCACCAGGAGCGCGACAGTCCAGCACGTGCCACCTGCGCGCTGGCAATGGGACGTGATTGAAGGAACTGATCGCGCTCGCTTGCTATCCAAAGAAGGCGACCAGGTTGAAGTCTTCGGGAAGATCCAGTCGCGCAGCTTCCGACATCTTCGACAGCAACTGGTTGGGCAATCAACTTCGAGACTAGCTTGTTGAATGAGTTTTCCGTCATGGTATGGCAGGAAACTATTGAAAAATCTTGTAGATTGGGCACTACTCGCGAGAGCCTGGTCAATCGCTATGTGTAAAGATCACGGGACCGATCCAGCTTCTACAACAGCATTCGCGGTACAGTGCCCCAGATCATTCTCTGGGATCCAAGTGAACTTCATTTCATAAGTTGGTAACATGAGATGGAACAGCTTCGAAGGGATTCCAACCGGGGAGGAACGTCCCTCCAATACGTGGCCCGCTCACAAGACATTGCAGCCGGTGGTTGCCCAGCCTCGCACAGCCTCTGCGGTGCGACCCGTCCAACCGAGCTATTCGTCGACCGATGTCGGCACCAAGACTTCAGCGACGAGGGCCAAATGTTTGGCCTTCATCCAAATCATTACCCTCCGACAGCCGCAGCGACGTATTTGTTATGTTGTTGACGACGCCTGCAGCAACGACTACTCATGCGACCTCTGAAGCAAGGATGACCCAACGGTGCGGCCGCCCCAGCGCTTGACTTGCTCATGCGTTCTGTGCTGACTGAGCAAGATGTCGTACGGATAGCCGGAAAGGATGAACCGGTCAGTCGATCTGCAGCGTGCGCAGCCGCAGCACCGCCAGCACCAGCGCGATGACGGTCACGACGACCATCGGCAGGAAGGCCTGGCCGGCTGCGTTGAGATCGTCCTTCATGAGCGACTGATAGATGTTCTGCATCGACTCCCGGCTGGAGATGGCGCGCACGCCGGGCAGGAAGCGGCCCAGCAGGCTCTCCCAGGCGAAGATGTAGAGCATGCCGGCCAGCAACGCGCGCGGAATGACCAGGCTGACCAGGATGAAGACCGCGCCCAGCAGCATCGCGCCTGCCGCAGCGGCGGCGGCCATCGGCCAGAGTTGCTCCCAGACGCCGGTGACCCGCTCGGCGCGGCTGATGATGAACGTGGTCAGCAGCAACCCGATCCAGAGTGAGGCGATGGTGACCAAAAGGGTGGCCAGGTACTTGCCGAGCACGATGCGCGCCCGGCTGATCGGCTTCATCAGCAGGTAGGGCAGCGTGTCGTCCTCCAGCTCCTCGCCGAAGGCGGCAGTCGCGGGCAGCAGAATCACGATCGGCAGCAGCGTCGGCAGGATGAGATCGCGGAAGAGGCCGCGCAGCACCGGCGCCGCCGGCATGCCCCACGGGCGCAGCAGGAAGATGAGCGCAAAGAGCGCCGGGATGCAACTGAGAAAGAGCACCAGCCGCCAGGTGCGGCCGCCGGTGAACTGGCGCAGGGTCAGCGTGGTGACGGGCAATGCCCGCCAGAGCATGGTCATGTGGCGTTCACCAGGTAGGAGAAGACGGACGCAAGCGACTCATCGACCGGTTGCAACTCCAGCAGGTGAATCCCCTCGCGCTGGGCGATCTGCGGCGCGAGCACCCCGAACAGGCGCGCGTCGCTCGTTTCCACGACCAGCCGGTCGGTATCCACGATGGTGACCTGCCGCACCGTGGGCGCGGCAATGAGCGCCGCCGCCATGCGGCGCGGCTCGTTGCAACGCAGGCGCAGGATGTGGTCGCGCTGGTCCATGCGGTCGCGAATGGCGCGGTAGTCGCCAGCAGCCGCCAGCTTGCCGTTGACGATCACCAGCACGTTGCGCGCAAAGCGTTCGACCTCGGAGAGGACGTGCGAGGAGACGACGACGGTCTTGCCCTCGTCGCCCAGCCGGCGCATGAGCGCGATCAGGCTGGCCCGCTGCACCGGGTCCGTGCCGTTCAGCGGCTCGTCCAGCAGCAGGACCTGGGGGTCGTGGACCAGCGCGGCAGCCACCTTGATGCGCTGCCGCATCCCCTTGGAGTAGCCGCCCACCTTGCGCTCGGCGGCGTCCTGCATATCGACCACGGCAATGGCGCGTTCCGTCGCCTGGTCCGGGTTGGGCGTTTTCTGCAGGATGGCGTTCATGTGGACGAACTCCCGGCCCCGCAGGTTGCTGTAGAGCTGCTCGTGCTCGGAGGTCAGCCCGATCTGGCGGTAGATTTGGGGATTGCCGCGCACCGGCTGATCCATGACCCGGATTGCGCCGGCCGAGGGCGCCAGCAACCCGGCCAGCATGTTCAGGATCGTCGATTTCCCGGCGCCGTTCGGACCCAGCAGCCCGGTTACGCCGCGCCCGATGCCAAAGGAGACATCCGAGACGGCCACGACATCACCGTACCACTTGGCCACGTTGCGCAGCGTGATGATGGCGTCCTCGCCCGGCGGCAAACCGGGCAGCGGCAGGGAGGCGCCGGGCGCCTGATGCTCAGTCATGGCGTTGGTACCTGAGAAACATGACCAGCGAGCAGATGGCCATCACCGCCACCATAACCCCGGCGGCCTGCGTGAAGGGCACGGCGAACGAATCGATGTCGCCATCGTTCAGCGGGAACAGGCCATTGACCATGGAGACGATAGTCCGCGCGGGGCTGAGCACGAACATCCAGCGTTCGAGGTCCGGCTGATCGCGCAGCGCCTCGCTCAGCGCGAGGGAAAGCGACTCCGAGATGACGAACCCGAGCACGATCACGCCGACCGCCACGCTCTTGCGCCCCGTAAATGAGGAAATCATGAGGCCGATGGCCCCGAGGTAGAAGGCGATGAGCACGCCAGCCACCACGATTCTGCCCAGGTCGTCCAGCCCTTCGCGCAAGGCCAGGGCCGGGTCCTGGGCGAGCAGGACATTGCCGATCCACATGATCGCGACCGGCGCCAGCGAGACCGAGAGCGTGAGCAGGCCGGTGCCCAACAACTTGGCGACCACGTAGGCGTTCCGCCCGATGGGCCGCGAGAAATAGAGCGGGAGCATCTTGTCGTGTTGATCGGTCGAGACCATCTCCGGCGCGATAAGCGCCACGAAGATCCCTTCCAGGATGAAAATGGCCCCGAAGAACTCGCCGTAGGTCAGGAAGTTGAACGCCGGCACGAAGGCGCGGATCCCGATGGCCAGCGCCACCGGGATCAGCACTGCCGCGTAGATGAGAAACGGGATGATCTTGGCGGTCCACGGGCGCCGGATCCCGATGGCCCGCGCCATGGAATAGCGCGCCAGCGCCCAGATGGCGGCCGGGACGCCGAGCCGTGGGCCATCGTAGTGCAGATAGCCCCGGTCAAAGATCTCGCCGTAGGTGCGCCGGGTGGCCGGCGCGGTTGGGTTCACGCTCACGCGGCTGCCCCCCGGCGCCGGCCACGGCCTGGCTGCGGCGCGGCGCCTTCGGCTTCGATGGAATCGATATACAGATCCGCCAGCGTGCGGGTGGCCGGGCGCAACAGGCGCAACGGCACGCCGCTGCTCACGGCGGCGTCGCGCACGATATCCGCCGTCTGCTCGCCATCGCGGCGAATGACAAACTCGTCGCGGCCAAACTCGATTCCGGCCTGGACGGCGTGAAGCCCCTGCTGCTCCAGCGCGGCCAGGAAGGCCGCCGGTTCGCCGTCGATCCGCACATGCAGGTCAGCAGCAAGATCTTCCGGCACATGCAGGGGCTGCGCGGCCACCACCTTGCCGTGATCCAGCATTACGACGTAGTCGCAGACGCGCTCCACGTCATCGAGGATGTGCGAGGAAAGCACCACGTTGATGCCGAGTTGGCGGTTGATGCGCTCGATCAGGCTGAGCATGTCGTCGCGACCCATGGGGTCGAGACCGTTGGTCGGCTCATCGAGAAAGACCAGTTCCGGGTCGTGCACAATCGCCTGCGCCAGCTTGACGCGCTGCTTCATGCCGGTCGAGAAGCCGCGGATCAGGCGGTAGCGCTCCTCGTCCAGCCCGACCTGGTAGAGGACATCGTTGGCGCGCTGGCGGGCGGCCCGGCGCGGCAGGCCGCTCATTTCGGCCATGTGGGCCACGAAATCGGCGGCGGTGGCGTTGCTCGGCAGGGCGTCCACCTCGGGCATGTAGCCCAGCCGCGCGCGCAGGGCCGTGCCCTCGTGCTGGACATCCTGCCCAAGCACCTTCGCCGAGCCGCCGGTGGGCCGGGTCAGCCCGAGCAGAATCTTGAGCAGCGTCGATTTGCCAGCGCCGTTCGGACCGAGGAGCCCAATGGCGCCCCGGGGGACGGTGAGGTCGATGCTGTCCAGCGCCACCACCTTGCCGTAACGCTTGAGCAAGCCAGTGGTCTCGATGCTCCAGGGGTACGGCGGCAAGGCTGCGCTGGTCATACCACTCCGTCACTGAACGGCCATGTCTGCCGGGGAGTCTAGCAGCCTCCCCTCCCCGAACGGCTAGACGACACGGAATCCACCAGTGCAGAGGAGGAATGCCTCACACCTTCCCCATTTCGTTGCGTTGGAGGCGTGGGCTAGTGCAGGCCGTGTTGGACCGCAATGGCTGCGGCCTCGCGCCGATTGGCGGCCCCGAGTTTGGCAAGGATGCTGGAAACATGATGGGAGGCGGTCCTGCGGCTGATCGATAGCTGCGACGCGATCTCGCCATCCGTCATGCGCTGGCAGAGCAACGCCAGCACATCCTGCTCGCGGTTGGTGAGGTCGATTGCCGGCTAGGCGCCACATCTGGCCGCAGCCTGCCGGCCAGATTGGGGAGGTTCGCGCCTGTGCCCATCGCGGCCACCACAGCGGCGTTCGCCATCCCGGGTTCCGTGGGACCGACACCGCTGCCAGGATGGGTCGTCACCATTCCGGCAAGCGCGATCGCTTCGTCCCAGCGCAGCCGCTGCCCCGCCTGACGCAACTCGCTGAAGCTGGCCGCGCCGAGGGCGGCCCCGGCGGTCGTCACGGCCCGGTCGAAGTTCACCTGGGCGGCCGGGATCCGCTCGGCGCCGGCCTCACGCACGAGCCCGTCAATCACCCCAATCAAGACTGCGGCGATATCAGCCTGGCCGCGCCGGCTGGCAATCTCGCCGAGACCAGCGAACGCCTGGACCAGGCCAAAGCGGCTGCCGCTGGCCTGGCAGAGCGGAAGCATTTCACGGTAGGCCGCCGCTGCAGCGTGGTCATCACCCAGATCACGGGTGATGCGGCCGAGCCGTGCGAGTGCTCCGGTCTCCCAACCCTTTCCGACTGTCCGGAGCAGGGTCAGCGCTTCGGCCACATGCTGCATGGCCGCGGCATCCTCGCCGAGGCCATGCTCGGCGCCGGCCAGGACTTGCAACGCCTGCCCTTCCAGAATGCGATTTCCCAGTTGCTTCCAGTATTGCGCGGCTGCGGCCATGAGGATCCTGGCCCGGGGAAAATCATGCTGGCTCAGGGCGATGTTACCCGCGACATAGGTGGCATCCGCGACCAGGCCAGGGGCGGCGAGGCGCTCGGCGATCGCGAGGCTGACATCGGCCAGGCGTACGGCCTGTGTGTACCGCCCCTGTAGCCAGTACATCTGGGCGAGGGCGGCCAGGGCGTGGCCACGGGCAGCGGAATCGGTTTCCGGGCTTTGGGCGAGGCTCCACTCCAGCCAGGACCGCCCCTCGTGCGGGGTTACCCCCGATTCCCAGGCGCAGGCGAGCGCAATAGCCAGATGCAATGCTGCCTCGGCTCGTCCCGTTGCCGCGAGTCGGGTCAGTGCGGCACGGAAGTTCCCGTCCCCGATCTCCATGCGCTTGGCGGTCCAGTCGATCGGTTCCGGCGCTGCGGCGAGGTAGGGGTGGAACTGGTCCACCAGCCCGAGGATATAGGTAGCGTGTGCATCCTGCACGTCCGCATCTTCCCCGGCTGCTTCAAGACGTTCCCGGGCGAAGGCCCGGATCGTCTCGAGCATCGTAAATCGCGGCACTCCGTCGCCGCCGAGGCGGGAGACCAGGTTATAGTCAACGAGGGTCGTGAAACTGACGACGCTGTCCTGGATGGACTGATGACCTGGCCGCAGGGCCTGTGCCGCCTCCAGCGTGAAGCCCCCCAGGAAGACTGCCAGGCGCCGGAACATGACCTGTGTCGCATTGTCGAGCAGGGCATAGCTCCAGGACAGCGTGGCCTCGAGCGTTTGTTGCCGAGGCGGCAGGTCACGCAGGGCGTGATCGAGGACAGACCACGAACCGTCCAGGGACAGCACGAGCGCCTCCGGTGACAGCACATTGGCGCGCGCAGCCGCCAGTTCAATGGCCAGCGGCAGCCCGTCCAGGCGCCGGCAAAGCGTCGCGACTGCGGCAGCATTGTCGTCCCCCAAGGTGAACGACGGCCGCACGGCGCGCGCGCGTTCGACAAAGAGATGGCCGGAAGCAGACGCGGCGACCTCGTCACCAGATGGCGCATCGCGGCCGGGGACCGCCAGCGGGGAGACCTCCAGCACCTGCTCACCGCGCAGCCGCAGGGGCGCGCGGCTGGTGGTCAGAACCTGTACGGCGGGGCAGCGCTTCAGGAGGGTCTGCACGATCTCTGCGGTCACAGCGAGCACGTGTTCGCAGTTATCGAGCAGCAGAAGACACTGCTGCGCATGCAGGGTGGCGGTCAGCTGGTCCATAGGCTGCCCATCGTCATACGAGGTGCTGCCAATGGCCGTCGTGATCGCGGTCTGGACGTGGTTGGGATCAGATAGCGAGGCAAGATCGACCCAGACGACGCCATCGGCGAACGCGCTCACCACATGCTGGGCAATGGCCAGCGACAGGTGCGTCTTTCCGACTCCGCCAGGACCCGTCAGGGTGAGGAGCGGCACGGCGGCTTCGAGCAGAAAGGCGCTGGCTGCGGCGATCTCTGCCTCCCGGCCGACGAGCCGGGTGCGGGGCGCTGGCAGCGAACTCGACAGCCGTTCCGGGGTGGCAGCACACATGTGTGCATCCTCGATGGACGCAGGTCGAAGGTACTGTGGTGGTGTACCTATAGCATGGTCTGTGCCGGAAATGCCGGCTTATGCGGAGCCACCATTGGCGCTGCTCGGCTGTCCAGGGCCGTGTGTGACCGCTCCGGGCCAGCAGCCTCCCCTCCCCGAACGGCTAGGCCGCGCTTGCCCTGCCGGGTGATGCTGCCGGGGCGGATTGCACCGTAGGCTTTCCGCACATCCCCACAACGGGGTGGCCGCGATCCTCGTTCCGCAGGAGCTCTTCCCATGACCGAATCCCTCGCCACCGCCTCCATGCTGGCGTCTGTCTCCGACGAACTGGCAAACACGGTTGAACGCGCTGGCGCCGCCGTGGTCACGGTCGATGCCCGGCGCCGCCACCCGGCCAGCGGCATCGCCTGGAGCACTGACGGCCTCATCGTTACCGCGAACCACGTCGTGGAGCGCGACGAAGAACTTGAGGCGGCCCTCCCTGATGGCCGCCGGGTGGCCGCCACGCTGGTCGGGCGCGATCCCGCGTCCGACCTGGCCTTGCTGCGCCTGGCTGAAGGCGGCCTGACGCCGCTCCCGCCCGCCGCCGAGCCGCGCGTCGGCAACCTCACCCTGGCCCTGGGCCGCCCGGGGCCCAGCGGGGTGATGGCCTCCCTGGGGGCGGTCGCCGCTGTTGGCGGTCCGATGCGATTCCGGGGCGGCGCGTCGCTGGAACGCTACGTCCGCGCCGACGTGGCCATGCTCCCGGGCTTCTCCGGTGGCCCACTGGTCGACATGAGCGGCGCCCTGATTGGCCTCAACTCATCCACGCTCGGCCATTCGGGCCAGTTGACGGTGCCTGTGAGCAGTATCACGACGGCGGTGCAGACCTTGTTGCAGCACGGCCACGTGCGGCGCGGCTATCTTGGCATTGGCGCGCAGACGGTCCACCTGCCGCAGGGCCTGGCAGACGCCGCCGGCCAGCGGCACGGCCTGCTGGTTGTGTCGGTCGAACAGGGCGGCCCGGCCGACGCCGCTGGCCTGATCCTGGGCGATATCCTGCTCAGCATCGCGGGCGACCAGGTCGAGCACGTCGAGCAGTTGCAGGACCGCCTGACCAGCGACCGCATCGGGATCTCGATGCCAGTGCGCGTGGTGCGCGGTGGCGAACTGCGGGAGATTCCGGTCACCATTGCCGAACGACGACGCCAGGCTGAGTAACTGATGAGCGCCGTGCTTGAAGCCCCACCCGTCACATCCATCACCAGCCTGCTTTCCGCCGCCGTCGCCGATCTGGTCGCGGCGGCGAGGCCCTCGCTCGTGCTGCTCGCCGTTGGCAGCAGCCACGGCGCCGGGGTGATCTGGCGGTCTGACGGCATCATCATCACCAACCGGCACGTGCTGGGCGGCGATCGGGTTGATGTCATCCTGGAGGATGGCCGCAAGCTGACCGGCATCGTGGCGGCGCGCCACCCGGACCGCGACCTCGCCATCGTCAAGGTGGCGGCTACCGGGCTGCCCGCCGCGCGCGTCGGGGACAGCAGCACGGTCCGCCCCGGCGAACTGGCCATCGCCATCGGCCACCCGCCGGGCCTGCGCAGCGCCCCCACCGTCGGCGTCATCGTGGCCTCGGGGCAGTCGGCCACCCCGGATGGCCCGCGCACTGGCGACTGGTTGCAGACGGATGTCACCCTGCGCCCCGGCAACTCGGGGGGCCCACTGCTGAACGCGCGGGGTGAGGTGATTGCCATCAACACGATGGTCAATGGCCGTCTCTCTCTGTCGATTCCCAGCGCGACGGTCGAGCACTTCGTGGCGGGCGAGAACCCTGGCGATCCTCACGCCTGGTTGGGTGTCCACGGCATCACCGTGCCGCTGCGCCGCCCGGACCGCCAGACCGGCTTTCTGCTCACCGAGGTGGCCGAGGGGTCGCCCGCCGACCGCGCCGGGCTGATCGTGGGCGACGTGGTGACGAGCATTGGCGACCGGGAGATAACCGACGCGGAGTCTGCCCCGGCCGCCATCCTGCGGCTGACCCCTGGCCAGGCTGTGGTGCTGGAGGTGCTGCGCGGCGGCGACCCGCGCTGCTTCACGCTCGTGCCGGCCCTGCGCGGATGAGCGAGGGCACGCCAGCGCGGCTGCGGGTCGCCGTCGTGGCGGCGGCGCCGCGCTGCGCGCCGGGCTGAGCGCCCTCCTGGCGGCCGACCCGGGCCTGCAACCTGTCGCGCTGGATGACTTCGCCCTCGCCAGCGACGTCCCTGACGCGGTGGTAATCGACTACAGCCTCGGCGAGCCAGACCGCGCGCCCGGGCTGGCCGAGGCGCTTCCCGCCACCCCGCTGATCCTGATCGGCGCAGACCCGGCCACCGATGGCCCCGGCCTGGCCGACACCCCGGTGGCCTACCTCCCCATGGACATCGAGGCCGCGCCCCTCGCCGCCGCCGTGCGCGCCGTGGCAGCCGGCCTGATCGTGCTTGATCCGGTCATTGCCGGCAGCACCCGCGCCCGGACTGATGCCCCGTGAGCGCAGACAGCGAGCTGCTGACCGCCCGCGAACTGGAGGTGCTGCTGCTTGTGGCCGAGGGTACCCCAACAAGTCCATCGCGCACGAGCTGGGCATCAGCGAGCACACCGCCAAGTTCCACGTCGGGTCACTGTTGGGCAAGCTGGGCGCGGCCAGCCGCACGGAGGCGGTGACCATCGCCACCCGGCGGGGGATACTGCACGTGTAGGCTCCGGGAGATGAACCTGGGTGGTCCAGTCGCCTGCCGAACGGCGCCGTCCCAAATGGCATCGCGGAGGTCAAGACCTCGTGCCCTGCGGGAGCCGGTTCGCAGCGGGGTCTCTCAACACGCGCCGCCTCTGACATGAGGTATGCACGGCGCCTGGGGCGGCCAGCTCGGCCAATGCCGGGCCGCACCACGGCTGAAAGGGCTGCCCCTCTGCGCCTGTCGCCAGCGCAGAGGGATAGCCCGGACCTCCCGGCGGTTGCCGTCAGGCCTGCACGGTAATGGCGCCGCGCATGCCGGACAGCGCGTGCGGAATGCAGAAATAGTGGTACGTGCCGGGAACGGTGAAGGTGTAGGAGAAGGTCTCCCCCGGATCAAGCAGCCCGGAGTCCCACGGCGCCGCGCCGGCGGGCAACTCTGCATACTCCGGATTCACCGCCGCCGCCGGGTTCTTCGCCTGGTCATTGGTGGAGGTGTGCTGGATGGGGCCATCGTTCACCCAGGTCACCATCTGCCCAACGCGAACCGTGGCGTCGGGCGGATCGAACCGGAGCGCGCTCGTCATGTGGATGGCCACTGGCGCAGCGGCGACCGGACTCGCCGCTGCCCCGGCGGCCGGGGTCGCGGATTCGCTCACCTTCACGGTGAACTCCACCGGCGTGGAGGGGTCGTACATGGTGTGGTCGTTCTGGGCGGGTTCGATCCGAATCGTGTGCTCGCCCGGACCCCACGCGCTCAGATCGAGCGTGAATTCGTTCACGCCCGGCATCAGCACCAGGCCGGCAAGCGAATCATGCTTCGCCGCCGCATCCACCCAGACGTGGTAATGGCCGAAGCCCGCCACGTTCGTTTTACCCTCAAGCCCGGCCTGGGGCGTGAAGTTCTCCGGAGTCAGCTTGACCGGAAACGCCGCCGGCACGTCTGCGCCATCCTGCGGGCTGTTCAGCGTGATGGCCGGCGCCCCGGTGTAGTTCGCCGCCGGCAGCGGCGCGGGAGCCGGCGGCGCGAAGTCGATCGTGATCTGCTTCGCCGTGTCCATCATGGGGACATGCGTGTTGCTCGCGAGGACGAAGGTCAGGGTGTGTTTGCCCGGCGTCAGGCCCTCGCCCGAAATCGTGAAGGTATCCGAGCAGTAGAAGTTGGCGAGTTGCGCGATTGTGGCCCCATCGACGAACGCCAACACCTCGCCCACGCCGGCTTCATCCGGGCGGCCGAACGCAGCGCAGTCAAGCTTCAGGCCGCTCACCTTCACCTGGACCGCGATATCGTTCTCGGTGATTTTGGCGCCGTCCACCGGCGTCACGACGTCAAGCGCGGGCGCAGCCTGAGCGCTCGCAACCCCGGTCAGGGGGATCATGGCCGATGCCATCAGCAGGCCTACGGCCACGCGCCGGGTCATCCGGGTATCCCCGATCGCCGCAAAATTGGTGCTCATGTACGAAGTCCTCTGGTCTGGAAACCTTGCTCAGTTCCAGACCACGGCAACAGACGTGGAAGGCCGCTCCGCAACGATCATTGTGTTGCCTGGCGATGTCCGTTGAGTTCGCAGTAGCAGCCGAAGGCTCCGGCGAGGGGCACTCAGCATCACCTCCCTCGTTTCGCCGGAATGCAACGTCGCGCATATCAGGAGCGTGGTGAAGGAACCGTCGCGCGTGGGCTGGTCAGCACGTGGCACGGTGGCGCGGACGGTGGGCGCCGGGATCGTGAACGCGGCCGGGAGGGGATTGAGCAGGCCAGGGACCGGGAGACAAGGGCGTCGTAATCGCGTCGTAACTGCCGGGAATCCGTCCTTGCTCACGTCGCACCACGTCACGTCCGAATGCGCATTTCTGCGCGGTAGTTCTCTTGATCCTCCTGAGCATGAACCATGCCAGTCAAAGCGGATTTCCGGGGGAGGGGCATGGGCAGATCCGATACTCTGCCGGAGCCCTCATCTCTCGCGCCGGGGTGGATGGCCGGCACGGCGGTTCAGGCAGTGCGCTGTCCCGAGTGGCCGTCAGCATCGAGGCGATGCCGCGCATTGCGACGTTTCGCATCGAGGCCAGAGCGGGAACCCCCGCCGGGTGGCCGGACGCGGCACAGCTGGCCAGGGGCGCCCGACGAATCCTCAACTCGGGATCTCTCCCGGCAGCGCCGGGTTAGCCGGGACATCACGGGCGGACGCAAGCGCCTGAGCCAGCCAACGTTCGCTGTGGCTCGTTGTTCCTCAGTGAGTTCGCCAGGGATCGTCTCCGGCTGCCCCGTTGCCTGATGCCGAAAGTGCTGCCCGCTGAGGCTGAGATCCCGAGAACCCACGTTCCATCGCGCCGCCTGGCAACACCCCTGCGGACCCGAATCAGCGCTTGCCTGACGTGCTCATCTCGCGCCCACCCTGCATCGCAATCGCTGCCCGGCCGCGGGTGTCATCTCGAGCGGAGTCGAGAACGCCTGGTGCGCGGCCCCGCACAACCGGAGAGCGAGATTCCCCCCGTTGGGATGCCATCGTTGAGTGGACGGCGCTTCAAACGTGCGCGGCCGGCGCTGCCAGGATCTCTCGATACCGTACGAGATGACACGGTAGCGCGTTGAGTTGGCAGAACATCGCAGGCCAAACGCTGTGATCAGGAACGAGATCCTTCGACGAGCTCAGGATGCCACCGCTGGTTGGTCGCCGCAGGCAACGTCCAGATGCTGAGAAAGCCCCTCCGAATGCCCCGCGTGAGCAGTCAGGGCGACCCTCCTCTACTCGTACGCCGCGATGGCCTCGCCGAGGGCGCGCATGGCTTCCGTGATCCGCTCCTCCGGGTGGGCGGAGAAGTTGAGGCGCATGGAGCGCGTCCACGAGGTATCCGGGTAGAACCAGGAACTTGGCAGGAAGATGATCCCCCGGTCGGTGGCGCCCGGCAGCATCACGTCGGTGTTGTACGGCTCGGGGAGGGTCACCCAGAGGAAGAAGCCGCCCTCCGGCGTGATCCAGGTCACGCCCGGCGGCATGTACTCCTCCAGGCCCGCTGCCATCGCGTCACGCCGTTTGCGGTAAATCTCCCGGGTCCGCGCGATGTGCTCGTCCAGGAACCCCTCGGCCGCGTGGTAGATGGCCCGCGTCATGATGCGCTCGTTGTGGATGTCCGTGCCTTCCTTGACGTTGAAGAAGGCCGGGTTCAGGTTGGGCGGCGTCACAATCCAGCCGACGCGCAGCCCCGGGGCCAGCACCTTGGAGAAGGTGCCGAGGAAGATGACCTCCGGGTCCAGCGAGCGCAGCGTCGGCACGGGGTCGCCGTCGTACGCGAGATCGCCGTAGGGGTCATCCTCCACGAGCACGAGGCCGCGCTCGCGCGCCAGATCAACCAGGTGCTGGCGGCGCGGCGCCGAGAGCGTGACGCCCATCGGGTTCTGGTAGGTCGGGATGGTGTAGAGGAACTTGGGCGGCTTCGGCAGGCGATCCAGGATCTCCCGCAGGGCGTCAACGTTCAGCCCCTCCTCGTCGACCGGGACCCCGATGACCTCAGCCTCGTGCGAACGGAAGACGCGCAGGGCGTCCATAAAGGTCGGCGCTTCCGCCAGCACAATGTCGCCAGGATCAACAAACACGCGCGCCACGAGGTCGATCCCCTGCTGCGCGCCGTTGGTGAGCAGGATCTGGGCGGGGTCAACCTCCGCGCCACGCATGGCCATGCGCCGGGCAATCAGCTCCCGCAGCGGCTTGTAGCCGCGCACCTCGCCGTAGAGCAGGGTCTCCGGGCCATCGCTCCAGGCCAACTCGGAGCCGTAGCGCAGGCGATCCACGGGGATGACATCGGTCGGCGGGACACCGCCGCCGAAGAAGACGGCGTTCGGGTTGCGCTCGGACATCTCATCGACCCACGGCCAGACGGATGTCGCAAATGGTTCAATCCGCTTCGAAACTCCCGCGTCCACGCCTGCGCGCGTCGTCCCCGTCACTCGTGTCACCCTGTCTTGCGTTGCCCGTGTGGCCCGGCGCCGTGTGTGCTCGGCTGATGTTTTGTCAATTGTCGCCTTGTGGGTTGCCTGTGCGCTAGCGACCCTTCGCCTTGCCTGGAAGTCAACGACTTGGTATCTTCCACGCCGCGTTTGTACGTACACCCGCTTTCCCCGCAATCAGCACCAGGTGATCCGGCAAGACTGAGGCAGGGGGAAGGTCATGAGTCAGCCGCAGCGCGTCCACAGTTCCGGCGCTGGGTCCAGCACGCGAGCCGTCGTTGGGGCGTCCTTCGCGTGGGATCCCGGCAAGGATGGGTTGGCGAGCATCTACGCCAACCGCATTGTGGAGCGCGGCGGCGACCCACGCGCCATCACGGCGCAGGTCCGGGCAGAGCGTCTGGGCATCACCGAGCGGGGAGCAGTCAGCCGCGCGCTCATGGAGCGCCCGCGCACGGTGCGCTTTGGGCGGGGTACCGCCGCCCACCTGCAGGCGCTGGCGGCGCACCCTGCGCCTGCCCCGGCTCCGACCCCAGCGGCCTCGCGCCGATCCTGGAACCCGCTGCGCGCGCTGCTGCAGCCACAGGCGCGGTGGTCGCGCCGCCTGGCAACCGCCGGCCTGAGCGCCATGCTGCTCGGCTCGACGCTGCAGGGCGCGACATTGGCGCAGGAGGCGCCAGCGCCAACCGTCGCCTCGCGCTACATCGTGCAGCCGGGCGATACCCCGGAGAGTATCGCCAGCATCTTCGCCGTCCCGGCCGACGCCATTCTCACGGCGAGCACATTGCTCAACCCGCCCTACCTCACGGCGGATGAGGTGGTGGTCATTCCCGGCGTGGGTGAAGACGCGGAGTTGACCCGCTGGAGCGGCGCGGCGGAATGGGCCCCCTACGTGGTCGATGCCCATGTGGTGGCGCCAGGCGAGACGCTGGCCGATATTGCCGCCGCCTACAAGGTCGACCCCTGGGTGCTGGCGGAGTTCAACGGCATCAGCGATATCGACGCGCTCAACGAGGGGCAGCGGCTGCGCATCCCCCTCACTGACTCCGTGACCGCTGAGGATGCCGCGTGGGCTGCCCCGGCCGAAAGCAGCGAGTGGGCGCCGTCCGAGGCATCTGCCTGGGTCGGCGGCGGTGAGGATGGCGCCTGGGAGCAACCAGCCGCCAGCCCGGTCTTCGCGGCGGACGTCCCCGCCTACATGCAGGCGTACTCCCTCTCCTGCGAGTACGCCGCCGCGTTCATCGCCACCTCCGCATTTGGCGCCGGGGTTCCGGAATGGGCGTTCATGGAGAACGTGCCGCAGTCGGAGAACCCCCACTGGGGCTACCGCGGCGACATCACCGGCCCCTGGGGCGGCACGGACGACTACGGCGTCTACGCCGAGGCGCTGGTTCCGACGCTCCAGGAGTGGGGCTTCACCACGGACGTGTTCTACGGCACGAGCGCAGCCGACCTGACGGCGCGGCTCGACGCCGGGATGCCGGTCATCACCTGGCTCGGCTACTTTGGCGACACCGGCTGGCAGCAGTATGACGCGGGGGAATACCTGCTGGCGCCGGGGATGCACGTGGTCACGGTCTACGGCTACGACGACGGCGGCGTGTACCTCTCCAACCCGGGCCGTGGCGCGTACGACTACTACGACTGGGACACCTTCCTGCAGCGCTGGGGCGTGATCAACAGCATGGCGCTGGCCGTTGCGCCGGCGTAACGGAGGGAAGACGCGCTCACGCGCTTGGGGAATAAATGAGTAAGGGAATAAGGAGAGTGGACGAGCGCAGCTGACGCCCGCCTCGCTCCGTATTCCCTTACTCCCTAAGGCCCACAGGCCGTCTTCCCTACAGCGTATTGAAAAAGACCTGACCTGCCAGGCAACACTCCCGTGTCTCGAGCGCAGTCGAGAGACCTCGTCGCGAGCGCCGGTGAACGAGGTCTCTCGACTCCGCTCGAGACACGAGGGATTCCTGTCGGCCCAACTTCTTTGCACACCGCTGTATAGATCCGAAGCTCCCGAATGTCGATATTGCAACGATCCGCACCTGGGAGGAAAAGTCATCGGATGTTTGCCTGGCGACCCATCTCGTCGCTGACGGGTTCAGGGGCGACTACGAGCAGGTCGTTGTCATCAGCAACGACTCCGACCTCGTTGATCCGATCAGCCTTGTTCGCACGGAACTCCGCCTGCCACTCCATGTTCTGAGCCCACACAGCCTGTCAAGCAAGCCGAGTTTCCATTTGCAACAGGTTGCCTCCTCGTACAGCCTTGTAGATCGTTCGCTGCTTACCTACTGTCAATTTCCGGAATCGCTGCCAGATCGCGAGGGGCGCCGCATTTACAAGCCAGAAGCCTTGGAGCGCAGCCGCGCCGGGCGCGGCGAAGCGAGATCGCTGTCCGGTAGTTGATCCGACGCATGTTCCCGGCCTGACACAGGGCTCGATCACCCCTCGCCTATACTCGGGGGCACGACGCACTGGAGCCCCTGATCATGCTGATGACCACACTCCCACTCGTGTTGCTGCTGCAACAGCGCGCCGAGCTTCACCCGCTGCTCGCGGTGCTGGCCGACCCGAACGTCGCGTACATCCTGCTCAGCCTCGGCTTCCTTGGGCTCTTCCTGGAGCTGGCCGCGCCCGGCGCGTCCGTGCCGGGGGTGCTGGGCGCGATCTGCCTGACGCTGGCCGCCATCGCGCTCTGGCAGTTGCCCTTCGACTGGCGCGGCGCGCTGATGATCCTCGTCGCGTTCATCCTGCTCTTTGTCGATCTCTTCGTGCCCTCCCTGGGCTTGCTGACGGTTGGCGGCCTGGCGCTGATGGTGGCGGGGTCGTACGTGCTCTTTGACGAGTCGCAGGGCGTGGCTATCTCCCGGCCGCTGATCTGGGCGGTGGCCATTCTGCTGGGCCTGATGTTCGCGGCCATCGGCGGCTTCGCGCTGGCGGTGCTGCGCCGCAAGCCCACCACCGGCCGCGAAGGGATGCTGGGCATGGTCGGGACCGTGCGCCAAACGCTCGATCCCGACGGCATGATCTACATCGACGGCGCGCTCTGGCAGGCCACAGCGACCCAGGACTCGCCGGAGGCAATGCCGCCGATCCGCGAACGCGTTCCGGTCACCGTGACCGGCATGGACGGGCTGCGCCTCTTCGTGCGCCGCGCCACCGCCGAGGAGGCGGAAGGGGCCGGCGTGGTGGTCATGGGAGACCGGCGGCCGGTGATTCCCGAGGCCGGCGCCCCGAGCGCCCGGACGACCTGATATCCGCCCGGCAGCAACTGCCTGACTGGAGTACCCACCGTGAACGTTGCCCTTGCGCTGTTGATTCCCCTCCTGATCCTCATCCTGATCATTCTCGGCGCGATTGTGCGCGTCGTGCGGGAGTACGAGCGCGGCGTCGTCTTCCGCCTCGGCCGCCTGGTCGGGCCGCGCGGGCCGGGCCTGATCCTGCTGGTGCCCTTCATCGAGCGCATGCAGCGCATCGATCTGCGCACAGTGACGCTCGATATCCCGGCCCAGGAGGTGATTACCCGCGACAACGTGACGGTGCGGGTGAACGCAGTCGCCTACTTCCGGGTCATCGATCCCAACGCGGCGATCGTGAACGTCACCGATTACAACCGGGCCACCTCCCAGATCGCGCAGACAACCCTGCGCTCGGTGCTGGGGCAATCCAGCCTGGACGACCTGCTCTCGGAACGGGAGACCATCAACGCGCGCCTGCAGCAGATCATTGACGAACAGACCGAGCCGTGGGGCGTGAAGGTGAGCATTGTCGAGGTCAAGGACATCGAGCTGCCGCAGACCATGCAGCGCGCCATGGCGCAGCAGGCCGAAGCCGAGCGCGAAAAGCGGGCCAAGATCATTCGCGCCGAAGGCGAGTTCCTGGCCAGCCAGCAACTGGCTGACGCCGCCTCCGTGATTGCCGAAAACCCGATTGCGCTGCAACTGCGCTACCTGCAGACCGTGAGCGAGATTGGCACCGAGAACAGCACCAGCATCGTCTTCCCCATCCCGATCGACATGTTGAACGGCCTGATCGGGGGATTCACCGGCAACAGCGGCGGCAACGGCGGCAACGGCGCCAACGGCGGCTCGCCGTCAGGCGTCCCCACGATCACCGTGCTGGAACCACGCCCCGGCCCGGACGACCCGCGCTCCTGAACACCGGGGCCGTGTCACGCGCGGCGGGGCTGTGTCGTCTCCTGTGTGAAGGATGGTCCGCCCTGCCGGCCTGCGCGGATCACAGATGTGCACCAGGAGGATTGCCGTGACCACCCACGCGGCCAACGTCGAGGCCCCGACGCTCACAAGCGCGACCGAACCCTTTCTCGCCTACCGCCCCCTGCTCTTCTCCATTGCCTACCGCATGCTCGGCAGCGTGGCGGACGCGGAGGACGCCCTGCAGGAAACCTGGCTGCGCTGGCACCGGACCCAGGCGCAGGGCGAGGAGATTCGCAACCAGAAAGCGTGGTTGACCACGGCCCTCAGCCGCATCTGCCTCGATCAACTCGGGTCGGCGCGGGTCAAGCGCGAACAGTACATCGGCGCCTGGCTGCCCGAGCCGCTGGCTGGCGCGGCGCCAGACGTGGCCGAGACCGCCCTGGACCACGATTCGCTCTCCACCGCGTTCCTGGTGCTGCTGGAATCGCTCTCCCCGAAAGAGCGCGCCGTGTTCCTGCTGCACGATGTCTTTGCCTACGACTTCGCCACCATCGCCGGCATTGTGGGCGAATCGGAGACGTACGCCCGGCAACTGGCGCGGCGCGCCCGGGCGCACATGGTTGCCCGCCGCCCCCGCTACGAGGTCGACGACGCCCAACGCGAACGGCTGACGGCCCGCTTCATCGAGGCGGTTTCCAACGGTGACCTGGCCGCACTCACCGCCGTGTTGGCGGACGACGTGATGGTGACGGCCGACGGCGGCGGTAAGGTGACCACAGCCCGCAAGCCGGTGATTGGCCGCGACACCGTCGCCACCTTCCTGCTGCGGCTCTTCGAGATTTCGCGGATCAGGCCGGAACTGCGGCCGCAAGTCATTAATGGCGAACCCGGCGCCCTCACGCTGATCGATGGCGCCATCGGCAATGCGGTGACCTTCGATTACGACGGGGACCGCATCACGCACCTGTTCATCCAGGTGAACCCGGACAAGCTGGAGCCGCTCGCCGCCGCGCTGCACGCGCCCATCGCGGACTGGATGTCGTTGCTGCCACGACGCACACCGGGGGCGGCACAATGAGCGCCCCGCAGCCTCCCGCCACGCTCCTCATGGCGCCGGCTCACCCCGCGCCAACCCGGGCCGTTGCGCAGCGGGCGCCAGCCGCTGCCCTCGCTGGCCTCTGGCTCATGGGCCTCCTGGGGCTGTACACCGGTCTCCAGCAGCAGTTTCTGCCGCGCGTCTTCTACGACCAGTTCCCTGGCTTCGGCATGACCTGGGTTGCGCAGGATGGCCCGTTCAACGAACACCTGATGCGAGACCTGGGCGGCGCGAACCTGGCGCTGACATTCCTTGTCTTCCTGGCCATCGCCCGGCCCACGGCCTCCCTGGTGCGCGGTGTGGCTGTCGCAACCCTCATCGCGCAGGCGCCCCACGTCGTGTACCACGCGCTGCACCTGGACCTGCTGCCAAACACGCTGGAACGGGTGCTCCAGACCGCCTCGCTCGCGCTGGTGCTGCTCATCCCCGTGTTCGTGCTCATTGCTGCGCGCGACATGGGGGATGCTCTCGCGACCTTGCGGTAGCGAGCGCGCGAAACGCAGCCGGTTCTCCGGGGGCAGGTGACCGGTCACCTGCCCCCGGTTGGCGTGCTGGCTCGCGCAGCTCTCCATGAAGCGGCGCCCCTCGATGGCGCGTGCGCCCGTACAATCAGCGCCAGGATGATTAGTTGGGAAAAGGACCAACGAGAGGATTCCCATGCACGACGACGAACGCCGCCACGAATCGATTGACCACGTGAACCCCACGGACGCTGGCCTGATGGACCCGGAAGGCAGCGAGGCGCCGGGCACCGGCATCTTCGGCGACGAAACCGTGGTCAAGGACATCAACCCGGACGGGCCAGCCGGCATCTACCCGGATGCGCCCGCGCATACGGGCGGCGCAGCGCACCCCGGCCCCACCCCGGCGAGTGTCGAAGACGCAATTGAGAAGCCGGGCGATCTTCGCTAGCGCCTGGCGGCGCCGGGGTTCAGGTATGATCGGCGCCAGCCATGAACATTGCTCCCGGGGGCACGCTCCATGATCGGAACGCGACGATTGGTGCTTGTTGGCGGCGCGAGCCTTGTCCTGCACGAGGCAACGCTCGCGAAGAACAAGAAGAAGGCCAAACGCCAGAAGAAAAACAAACGCCGCAAGAAGGAGAAGAGCGACGCGGCTGCCGTTGACCACGAGGCCATCATCGCCAACCTGGCGACGCAGTTGCGCTACGGCCTCGGGGACGATCAGGCGTCGATCGAGAAACTGGAGAGCAAGATCGCGCGAGGCGAAATCGTCGAGTGCCAGTGCAGCAAGCAGTCTCTGCTGGCGGTGCGGGCGGTCAACCGGGCCGGTGGCCGGGCCAGGTGGGCGGGCTCGTTCCTGTACCCCTTCCGGGCTGGCCCCGGCGATGGTCACGTCATGATGGAGGTGTACACCGGCGGTCAATGGCTCTGCTACGACGTCATGTGCAAGGTGCAGGCCCTCGACGACAACGGCGCCCCCTGCTCCCTGGATACATGGTGCGCCAGCCAGCAGCCAGGCTGGCGGCGCTTTGCGGACGATGGCGGCCTTTACCCTCGCGAGTCTGATCTGGCGAGAATCTACGCGGAGATCCTGGGCACCCCCTGGGTGGCAAAAAGCGAGGATCCGTTGAGAGCCATCTTCTACAGCCAGGATGCAAACGATGCCGCGCACATCATGGCCAACTACTCATGGCTGGACAAAGTGCCCCTGAAGGAATGGCAGAAGGCGGTCACATAGCGTCTGCGAGTTCACGAAACCCGTGTCGAAACGTCTACCGGCAGGCTGGGAGGCCTTGTGAAGATCACCCGCGCGACCACCTACGTGGTGGGGAACCCCTGGAAGAACTGGCTGCTGGTGCGGCTGGATACCGACGAGCCAGGTCTGTATGGCGTCGGCGAAGGCACGCTCAATGCCTTTGCCCGCACCGTCGAAGCCGCCGTCCACGAGATGGCCCCGCGCTTCGAAGGCATGGACCCGTTCCAGGTTGAGACCATCTACCAGCGGATGACGCGCGATCTCTACTCCGATGGCGGTCAGATCCAGAACAACGCCGTCGCCGCCATTGAGGAAGCGTGCTGGGACATCATCGGCAAGGTGACCGGCCGCCCCATCTACGACCTGCTGGGTGGCCGCTATCACGAAAGCCTCCCCGCCTACGCCAACGGCTGGTACACCGGCCCGCGCACCCCGGAGAGCTTCGCGGAACGCGCGGCCGAGGTGGTGGGGCGCGGCTACAAGGCGCTCAAGTTCGACCCGTTCGGCGCGGGCTGGCGCACCGCATGGACCCGCTGGACCGCAAGCTCTCGCTGGATATCATCCGCGCCGTGCGCGAGACGGTCGACCCGGACATCCAGATCATGATCGAAGGGCACCGCCGGTTCAGCGTCTCGGAGGCGATCTGGTTCGGCGAACGCATCGCCGAGTTCGACCCCACCTGGTTCGAGGAGCCGACCGACCACACCAAGATCGACGCGACGGCTGAGGTGGCGCGGCGGCTGGCGGTGCCGGTCTCGGCCGGCGAGAGCTTCTACACCACCCACCAGTTCGCGGAACTGCTCAAATACAACTCGGTCCACATCCTGCAGCCAGACCCGTCGAACATGGGCGGCATCTTCCGCACGCGCATGGTCTGCGCCATGGCGGACGCCAACTACGCCGTGGTCGCGCCGCACCAGGCGCAGGGCCCGATTGCCACCGCCGTCTGCGTGCAGATCGGCGCGTGCACGCCGAACCTGCTGGTGCAGGAGCTCTTTGACGAGTTCAACGTCGACTGGGAACGCGAGATCGTCACGCCGCCGGTCGAGGTGATCGATGGCCGCATCCAGATCCCGAGCGCGCCCGGCCTGGGCGTAGATGTGAACTGGAAGGAAGCCGAAAAGCACCCCTACCAGGTTACCAACTTCCTGCCGCTCTTCGCGCCCGGCTGGGAACGCCGCGAAGGCGAAAACGCCAACGTTCAGGCAGTGGCGGAAGGCACGCCGGACGCCGCCAAACTGGAGGCCGCCGACCGGGCGGTTGACGAACTGTTCTCGGGCCGGGAAGACGCCTTCGAACTGGAGCAGTAGCGGCGCGCCGCGATACGGAATGCCCGTGGCGTGCGTCTCTGACGGCATGGGGCCGGTGTACGCCGGCCCCAAACGGCCTGCCACCACCAGCCTACGCACCCGGGAGTGCCTTTCATGACGCTTCGCCTTCGCCTCACCCGCCGCCAGGCAGTGATCGCTGCCGGGGGCAGCCTCGCCATGCTGCTGGCGCGCCCCGGCGCCCTGACCCAGGCCCAGGAGGTCGCCACGCCCGCACCGGTCGCCGTCGGAACTCCGACCGCCGGCTCGGGCCTGATCAAGCCGACCGGCCTCGGCGCGGTGCCCAGCACCGGCGCCAGCCGGCCGGGGCCGGTCAACCAGGTGCGGAATCGCACGATCTCCGCGGTCGTCTCGCCAGTCGGGCTGACCATTCCCAGCGCCGGGGTGGACGCCGGCATCGAGCCGCTGCGCGTGGTCGACGGCGCCATGCAGGACCCCAGCGGCCTGGGAAGTGGCGTGGTACGAGAACCTGGGATCGCTCGGCGTGCCCGGGAACGTGGTGATGGCCGGGCATATCGACTACTGGAACGTCGGGCCGTCGGTGTTCTACAACGGGCAGCGTGCAACCGGGCGCGGAAATCGTGGTGGCCGGCGATGACGGCCTGCAGTACCCTTCACCGTGGAGTGGACCGAGCTGTTCACCTCGGACGACATGCCGATGGACGAGATCACCGGCCCCACGGCGACCCAGAGCCTGACCCTGATCACCTGCGGCGGCGCTTCGACTACGTGAACGGCGAGTACCTGTCTCGGACCGTCGTGCGCGCCACGCGGAGCGGGCCCGGAATCCCGGTCACGTGAGCGAGCCCTCGCTGGAGATTCGGCCCGCCCGGCGCGAGGACCTCCCGGCCGCCGCCCACATCAAGGCCAGCGGCGACGCCGACATGGGGAGGCGGGCGCACCCGTTCCTCGTGAGCGACGAACCTGACTTGCCAGCGATGACTGCGCGCACCCTGAGCCTGCTGACCACGCTGCACGAGGGCACCCGGACCAGGTCTGGGTCGCCGGCGCTTGCGGGCGCGTCGCAGGCCTGGCGGCGGCGGTTATCCGGGGCCGCCACGGCCATGTCGTCGCCTACTTCGTCGATCCAGCGAGGCAGCAGCGCGGCCTGGGCGGGCCACTCTTCGCCGCGCTGCTCGCTGCCTGCCGCCAGCACGGCTGTGACATCTTCACGTTGCAGAACTCCGATGACCCCCGCGCCATGACCCACTACTTCCGCCACGGCTTCCGTCCGGCGCTGCCGCACCTGGTCTGGGCAGCCGATGCCCTCACCCCGGCCGGCGATCCGCCCGCCCACCTTCGCGCCGACCCGATCACCGACGAGGCGACGCTGCAAACGGCCGGTGACCTCGACAAGGCGGTGCGGGGCGTGCGCCGCTGGACGACCTGCGCCGCTGGACGACCGAGGCCACGGGCCTGCTCGTGCTCGACCGCCTCAGCGGCACCCCGCGCGGGTACGCCTTCCTGCGCGATGATGGCGGCGCGGTGCGCATCGGCCCGCTGGCGGCCAACGACGTGGCGGACCTGGCGCCCATCCTCGCCCTCGCCCTGCAGCAGGCCGCCGCCCGCAGCGCGACCTCCTGGCGCATCGCCTTCCCCGCCGAGAATGTGGCGGCGGTCCCGGTGCTGCTGGCCTGGGGGTTCCGGCCCGTCTGGAGCATCGAGGCGATGGCGACTGGAGCCGTGGGGCAATTCGACCGGTATGTGTTCCACGATCTGAATTGGCTGTAGTCAGACATAGCGTGGTCAATCGAAGAAGTGGCGCTATGCCGTGACTCATGGTCGCGGGCGCACAGCCCTCTACTTGCGGCCAAACGTTACGAGACACCACACGTCGCATACCGAGCCTGAAGCTACCTGATGGCACTCATCGCTCACTCGCCCACATCCACAGAAGCAGAGCGCCTGGTCGCGAAGCTTCTTGAGCAACTTCACGACGATGAGTTTCAGGATGCCTTCTACGCTGATCTGGAGCAGCGGGTCGCGTCGTTCGAGCAACAGTACAGCGGTGTGCAAAGAAGGTTGGCCGCCGGGAATCCCCACGTGTCTCGAGCGCAGTCGAGAGACCTCGTCGCGAGCGCCGGTGAACGAGGTCTCTCGACTCCGCTCGAGACACGGGCTTGTTGCCTGGCAGGTCAGGTCTTTTGCAATACGCTGTAAAGGCTGCGCTCGGAGGATGCAGGCCCGGCGATAAACGCGGGACAACTCGTCGAAACCCACGAATCTTGCCAATGGCTGCTCGACTACAAGCTTCTGCTTCGCCTCGGTGCCCGCTGGCCGGCACGGCTGGAACGAACTCAGCAACGTCCTCCTCATCCACGAGCGCCAGGTTCAGGCTTTTGTCGATGAGGGGTTCGTTGCGTCTGACGGCCTCTATGCAGACTTCACCCGAGATCGCCAGCATCAACCGGCGACGGTCGCGATCAAGGGCCGGCTGACCGGCGTGCATGACTTGTTTCTCGATACTGAAATGCGCCTGGATGTCATGGAGCGCGGTGGCCGCACGTGGGTCAGGCTCGGCGACTGCACGTACCACGCTGGCATCGCGGGCGAAGCACCCCGGACGATCTTTCGCTACGACACCTCGCATCCCGACCCCGACCACGCCGACGACTACCACAACAACCTTTCAACCATGCAACGTGGGAAGAGGCCGGCACGCCGGTGTAGATTGGCCGGAGGGATTGGCCGCATCTCAGCGAGATACTGGAAAAACTCCAGGCGTGGTGGCGGAACACCGGACAATACGTGGAGAGCTGAGCCCGCATTGTCCCCACTTCCGCCATAGATTCCAGATCAACTGATACTATTCCGCAGTTGATGTTCTTTCGGGGCGCCGCCGCGCGCTTCGTCACGCGCCAAAGGTAGACTTGCGCGGTGGAAACCACCCTCGCCGCTGAAGACCGCGATCGCAATCGCGCGACAGCCCTTGCCCAAATGGTCGTTCGCTGCATGGCGTGCGGACGCCAGTACGATGGCGTCACGCCCCGCACCGCCTGCACCGCGTGCGGCGGCCTGCTCGATGTCGTCGTGCCGCTGCGCCCGCTGACCCCGGCCGATCTCGGGCAGGGCCTGCCGGAGGCAGCGCGCCACTCCGGCGTCTGGCGCTACTGGCCGCTGCTGCCGCACCTGCCGGGCGACGCCATTGTCAGCCGCTGGGAGGGAAACACCGCCCTCTACCGCGATGACCGCCTGGCCCGCTTCGCCGGGTTGCAGGACGGCGCGCTGCGCATGAAGCACGAGGGGCAGAACCCGACCGGCTCCTTCAAGGACCGCGGCATGACCGTGGGCGTGAGCCACGCGAAGGCGGTGGGCGCGAAGATCATCGCCTGCGCCTCCACCGGCAACACCAGCGCCTCGCTCGCCTCCTACGCCGCTGCCGCCGGAATCCCGGCGCTGGTGCTGGTGCCCGCCACGAAGATCTCGGCGAGCAAGATCGCGCAGACCATCGCCTACGGGGCGAAGGTGGTCCAGATCGACGGCGATTTCGACCGCGCGCTGGCGCTGCTGCGGGAACTGACCGCCGCCTACGATGCCTACCTGGTCAATTCGGTCAACCCCTTCCGGCTGGAGGGGCAAAAGACCATCATGTTCGAGCTGCTGGAGCAGTTGAACTGGCAGGCGCCGGACTGGATTGCGCTGCCGGGCGGCAACCTCGGCAACACCTCGGCCTTCGGCAAGGCGCTGACCGAGCTGCACCAGGTCGGCCTCATCGACCGCATCCCGCGCCTGGCCGTCATCCAGGCCGCCGGCGCGGCCCCCTTCGCCCACTACTTCCAGTCGGGCTTCGAGGAGTACGAGGCGGTCCACGCCGAGACGGTGGCGACGGCCATCAAGATCGGGGACCCGGCCTCCACGCCGCGCGCCCGCCGCTCGATCGAGGCCACGCACGGCTGGGCGACCACGGTGACGGACGACGAGATCCTGGAAGCCAAGGCCCTCATTGATGCGGTGGGTATTGGCTGTGAGCCCGCCTCCGCCGCCTCCCTGGCCGGGCTGAAGAAGCTGCGGGCCGAGGGCGTGATCCTGCCGGAGCACACCGCCGTGGGGTTGCTGACCGGCAACATCCTCAAGGATACCGACGCCGTGACCACCTACCACTTCGAGGATATCGACGGCGCGCCACGCGCTGCCGCCAACCGGCCGCTGCGGGTTGCCGCCGAACTTTCCGCGCTGGAGCAGGCACTGGCCGATGCGCTTCACGGTTAGAACCCCGGCCTCCTCCGCCAACCTCGGCCCCGGCTTCGATGCGCTCGGGCTGGCGCTCGGCCTGTGGAACGAGGCCGTCATCGACACTGAGGGCCCGGCCGGGGAGATCACCCTGGAGGGCGCGGAAACTGCCCTGCTCGACGGCCGGGAGAACCTGACGCTCACGGCCATGCAGCGCCTGGCCGATGAGGTGGGTCAGCCCTTGCCAGGTTTCTCGCTGGTAGTGCGCACCGATGTCCCGGTCGCGCGCGGCCTGGGGTCCTCCGCCGCTGCGCTGGTGGCGGGGCTGATCGCGGCCAACCGCCTGCTGGGCGACCCGCTCACGGTGTCTCAGCTTTTCTCGATTGCCTGGCAAATGGAAGGGCACGGCGACAACGTTGGCGCGTCGCTGTACGGCGGCGCGGTGCTGGCGGTCCCGGAAGTGGCGGACCCGGTGCAGCTCCTGGCGCACGGCAGCCCGGACCTCTGCGTGATTGTCTTCATCCCGGACGCCACGGGCCTCACCCGCGCCGCCCGCGCGGCGCTGCCGCCCACCATCCCGCACGCCGATGCCGCCTTCAACATCGCGGCTTCCGGCGGCCTGGTGCTGGGGCTGCACACCGGCGACGTCCGGCTCATCAGGGCCGGCATGCGTGACCGCCTGCACGAGCCCTACCGCGCCCGCCTTTTCCCGCACCTGGAGGCTATGACTGCCGCCGCGCGCAGCGCCGGCGCGCTCGGCGCGTGCCTGAGCGGGGCGGGCCCCTCCATCCTCGCGCTCTGCACGCCCGACGCCTGCGAGGCCGTTGCTGCCGCCTATCAGCGCGTGGCCGAGAGCCTGGCCGAGGTCGGCGTCGTGCGGCAGCTCAGCGTGGTCACCGGCGGCGCGGAAATCATCGACGACCTGGGGCGGGTGGAACGTCCGGCGGCGCTGCTGGAGGCGGCCCGCCCCGGGCAGCACAAGGCCTGGCTCGCAAGCGCAACCTGAGCCAGGGAGTATCTCGCTGCCTACGGGCGCCTGGCGCCGGAAGCGTTCAACGCAGCGGCGTGCGCGGCATCCCTGGGCAGCGACATCGATTCTCTCAGGCTGTTCTGCGTGGAGCAGGCCCCGCCCAAATGCCACCGCTCTCTGCTGGCTGAACACCTGGCCCGGCCACCTGGCGCGGAGGTCGTGCACCCGCCGCCGCCGGAGCGCCGATCTGCAAGGCCGCAGCCGGTACGCCGCACCCGCAACGGGAGATCATCCGCGTCCCGAGGCGACGGCGAAGCGTGACCATGGACTCGTCACTCCTCGCCGTCGCGCCGCTCGTCAGGCGGCCGGGGTCCCCTGCGTTTCAGTAAACGTGGAGGACTTGGCGCCCACCTGGTAGAGATGGGCTTCCCAGAGCACGGCGGGCTCCGTGCCCTCGTTCCACGCGGTGTGGATGGTGTGGGCGGCGTCATCATCAAACGCCACACAGTCCCCGGGGCCATAGGTGACCGGATCGTCGTGCTGGATGGCCTCGGTCGGTGCTGGCGTTCCCGTGTTATGGGCCCGGATCAACGTGGCCGCCCCGGTCTGGATCGCAAAGGTCAACTCTCCGGATTCCACACAGGACACCACCACACCCGGGTGGCTGTGCATGTTGATCGACGAGCCCGGCTCCCAGACGGACCGGAACAGTTGCACCTCGTCCCCAGGGGCAGCTGATGCCGGTATCGCGGCCAGGACCTCGGCGGTCACGCCGACCGCTCCAGGCGGCAGCGGGGCTGCCGACTGGGCGCCCCGCACGGCGGCAGGAGCCCCACCGAGGACGGCAGCGATACCGAACACGGACAGCCACAACACGGGCGTTGCACGACGGCGAATGGAAGGCGCGTGATGCATCTCGTAGCTCCTTTCCTGGCCGGGGCCTACCGGTCCCCGCATGCGCGAGACTGACCTGATCCAGATCGTCCCCCCTAATCTGGACCCCTGCCGTGAGAAAAGCCATGAACGAACCACGCACATCGCTGGCACATTGCCCACATCTTCGCGATGCGGGCCCTGCCGTGTGATACGCTCCGTGCTGTCCAGCCTGCCTGCTTGCGATATGCGATGCGGCCTGTTCAGCAGCGGCTGCGGCAACGGAGACATCGATGGTTCGCCAGGAACCCTCAGAGTTCGGGAAGCTTCTGCGGCAACTTCGGCTCCTGGCCGGATTGAGCCAGGACAGGCTTGCTGAGCGCGCCACCCTGAGCACACGCGCCATCAGCGATCTGGAGCGAGGGATCAGGCGTGCACCCCGCCACGACACGGTCGAACTCCTGATCGCCGCCCTCGAGTTGTCGCCGCGCGAGCAAACCCACTTCAGGGCTCGGGCGCGGGGAGAAGACTCCCCGTCGTCTCGCGGCCCTGCGGCCGGCGAACCAGCGCAGCCAGTTTCAACGCTCGCCAGCAGGTACGACCTGCCGTTCATTGGGCGAACGCGCGACCTGGCGATCATTCATCATCACCTGACTGGCCCGGGGCCGCCCTGCTTGCTCCTGTCGGGCGAACCCGGCATCGGCAAGACGCGACTGCTGACGGAAGCGGCGTCCCGCGCAACAGCGCTCGGGTACACCGTTCTGAGCGGCGGCTGCCTCCAGCTTCACGCGCAGGAACCGTACGCTCCCGTGACGCAGGCTATCGCCGACTTCATCAAGGCGCAGACGCCCGTGGCGTTACGCTCGCTTCTGACAGGCTGTGAGTGGCTCACGCGCGTTCTGCCCGAACTTGAGGATGAGCCAGTGGCGCCGGCGCCCCACGGGCAGTTGGCGCCAGCGTATGAACACCGGCTGGTGCTCCGGGCCGTCCGCCAGGTTCTCTCCAACGCGGCGAGCGCCGCTGGCGTCGTCCTGATTCTGGATGATCTGCAGTGGCTCGGCGCTGACGGCAGTGAACTCCTGGCGGACATCCTGCTTCACGCGACGGACATCCGGCTCCAGATCATCGGCTCATTTCGGAGCACTCACGAGACGCCGCCGTTGGCGATAGCCAGCGCGCTGGTCCTCTATCACCAACTGGAGCCGTTGACGGACCATGATGCGGCCGACCTTGTCGTGGCTGCGCTCGGAGAAGGCTATGAACCGGCCGTGCGAGATGCCATTCTGCGCCAGGCCGAAGGCGTTCCCCTGTTCCTGGTCAGCCTGGCCGCGAGCGTGCTGGAAGGCGCATCGGCGTCCAGCCTGCCTGATTCAGTGGCCCTCAGCGTGCGGCAGCGCCTGTCGACGCTGCCAGAGAGCGCCCGGTCCATCCTGACCACCGCTGCAGTCGTGGGCCGTGAGGTTGACCCACACGTGGTGCAAGAAGCAACCGGGAGCCCACTCACGACAGTCCTCGATACCCTTGATACCGCCTGCCAACTCGCCTTCCTTGTCGACGGTGGCAACGGGAGCTACTGCTTTGTCCATGACCTGATCCGGGACGCGCTGGAAGCAGAAATGTCCAGTGCACGACGCAGGTTGGTGCATCAGCGCGTTGGTGCAGCCATCGAGCATATCTGGGCCAGGTTTCATGCGCAGAGCGAGCTTCCCGCCAAGCAACTGGCCTTCCACTACCAACAGGCCGGCGATGCGGGGCGGGCAATTGCCTATCTGCGGCAGGCGGCCATGCGTTCCCGCAGAGCCGCCGCGCACCGGGATGAAGCGTCATTCCTGAGCGAAGCGCTGGCGCTGGCCACCAAACACGGCCTGACGCACCTGGTGGCAGATCTCCGGGGGCAACGTGGCATGGCGTATTTCGATTGCGGCGCGTGGGCGGAAGCGCGCCTGGACCTCGAGGCTGCGGCACCCACGCCGGGGGAGGAAGCCGGCGCACTGTCCGCGCGGGTGCTCGTCTCGCTGGCCCTGGTCTGCCACTGGTTGTTTGACGTACCGAGTACACGCCGCTATGCACGTCAGGCGCTGCAGTTGGCCGAACGCCTTGATGACCGTGACATCGCCGCTGAAGCCATCAGCGCGCTGGCCTTTGCCGACAGCTCGGACGGGGCGTTGGCCGAGAGCCTGCGCCAGTATCATCGCGCGTTTGCTATTGCGGGCGCGCGGCCGAACGCGCACCTGGTTGCCGCACGGGAAATGGCAACACTCCTGCACTACTGGCGGGGAGAACACGCGCAGGCCATCGCCTATGGGTACGAGACGCTCCAGTATGCGCGTGAAATTGGCGATACGACCTCGACGGCCCGCGTTCTCGGCAACCTCGGTCTCGCCCTGACAGGCTCAGGGCGCTACGCGGAAGCCCTGGAGATGTTCGCCGAGGCCCGGCGATTCTGCGGAGACCATTCCCTGCCCCAATGGCTGGCGCGGGCGACCTCGATGGCGGGCTCGCTCCACCTTGCCCTGGGCGACCACGCGACTGCCGAAGCTTTCGCGGAAGAGGCCCTGGATCTCGCGACCTCTGCCGCATGGCCGCTCGGAATCGTGAGCGCCGAAATTGACCTGTTGCTGATTCTTGCCAGGCGTGGCGACACAGGCGCGCGCGCGGGCCGCCTCCTGCAGGAGGCGACGGCGGCCGCCGTATCGGCCAGGGGCGCACACGGCTGGCTGTGGCACTTGCGGCTGAGCCAGGTGCAGGCCGAACTGGCCCTGGCGCGGGAGGCGTTCGACGAGACCATACGCCTGGCGACAACCTCGCGCAGGCTGGCGCGCGCGCACGGTCGTCGCAAATACGAGGCGCTTGGGCTCGTGACCTGCGGGGCGGCGATGGTCCGTCAACACCGGGACGCCGAGGCGCTCCCCCGATTCGACGACGCCATCAGCATTGCACGCGCGAGCCAGGATCCCGCGCTGCTCGTGTATGCAGCGGGTCCGCGTCTTGCAATCGCGCCAGATTCCGCCCTTTGGGCAGAGGCGCAGGAAGCAGACCGCCGCAGGACGCTCGCACCCGGTGACACGTCACGCAGCCGCCTGGCTCCCTGACGCCAGGTGGCTGCGCGGGTATCGCGGATGTCCGTCGCGGCTTACGGAATCAGCGCGAACACCCGTGATGGTCCGCCGGAGTTCAGGTCGAACTTCGGCGCGCCAACGATGATGGTGGCGCCAGTGGCCGGAACATCATCCAGCCCGGCCAGTCCTTCGATGCCGTACCGGCCCGCGCCCAGGATGGCGACGTGCGTGCCGAAGTCGGTCGATGCGCCGTAGTCCTGGCTCAGGGTGTCGACGCCGATGCCGGCAATCCCCTTCTCCAGCAGCATGGCCGCCGCCTCCGGGTGGAAGCCGGGGTAGTGCTGCACGCCATCGGCATCCAGGTTCACGAACGCCTCGGGGTCGTTCACCCTGGCCGCCCAGCCAGAGTTCATGGCCACGAAGGCGTTGGCCGGGATATCGCCGTTGGCGCTCTCCCAGGCGGTGACATCGTCCGGGGTAAGCTGCGAATCGGGATCGGCAGCCGCCTTCTCCCGGATATCGACCACGATCATGGGCACCACGAAGTTCTGCACCGGCAACTGCCAGGCGAACTCCGCGCCCTCGAAGAAGTGGGCCGGGGCATCGAGGTGCGTACCCGTGTGCTCCACGTAGTTCAACTCGTTCGCGTAGAACCCGTGCTCGGCAAACGTGCGGAACGGGGTAATGACGGGAGCGGGGTTCCCCGGCCAGACCGGGATGGTGGGGGTGATCAGGTGCGTCAGGTCAACAATCCGGGTGTAGCTGCCCACGGCGGCCGGCAGCGCCCCGGGCCCCGTGGCCATGGGCGCGGCAGCGGGGGTGGCATCCTGCGCGTGGACATGCGGCGCCAGGCGTGAGGCAACGACCGCGGCGGCGGCCGCGCCAGCCAGCCCAAGCAACCCGCGCCGGGACATCTCTTCCTTCACGCGCTGCATGACGTACGGGGAACACATGGTCCTGCCTCCTGGCCTACCCGTTCGTGATTCCGGCCGCGCGGCCGGTCTTTTGTTGATAACGTGCTACATATCTTACGCAATATCCGGCCACGCAGGAAAGCGCATGACTGACCAGAACGACCAACTTCCGGACACTGTTGCTCAGGCGCTCCGTACCGCCCGGGCGCGCCTGGCGGCAGCGGGATCTGCGACGCCTGGCCTCGACGCCGAGGTGCTGTTGCGCCACGTCCTGGGGTGGAACCGGACACAGCTGCTCTCCCGGCCGGAATCTGCCCTTTCGGCGGACGACGCGGCCCGTTATGAGGCGTTGCTGACCGGGCGGGAGCGCGGTGTCCCGGTGGCGTACCTCACCGGGGAGCGCGAGTTCATGGGGCTGCCCTTTCTCGTCAGCCCGGCGGTGCTTGTGCCGCGCCCGGAAACTGAAATCCTGGTCGAGTGGGCAGCAGACTGGTTACGCCCCGGAGGCCGGGACCGCGTCGTGGATGTCGGTACGGGATCGGGCGCCATTGCCCTCAGCCTGGGGCGCCTCCTGGGGGCAAACTGGCGCGGGAGCATCACCGGTGTCGACATCTCGCGGGACGCCCTGGCCGTCGCCGAGCGCAACCGTGCCGCGCTGGGGCTGGATCACCGCGTGACCCTGCGTCACGGGCGCCTGCTGCAGGACGAAGCAACCCATTTCGACCTGATCCTGGCGAACCTGCCCTACCTCCGCCCCGAACAGGTGGATGGCAACCCGGACCTCGCCGCCGAACCCCGCCTGGCGCTGGATGGCGGCGCGGACGGGCTGGACCTCGTGCGGGAGCTGCTGGCCGATGCGCCGCGCGTGCTCGCGCCGGGCGGCGCGCTCGGGCTGGAGATCGACCCCGGCCAGGCGCAGGCGGTTCAGGACCTGGCCCGGGCCACCTTCCCGGAGGCGGCAATCACCGTGCTGCATGACCTGGCCGGTCACGCCCGGCACGTCATTATTGAAACCCCGGGGCCGAACGCAGATGCGGACTGAGCACCGCGCGAGCGGCTCATGCCCGGCTGGCCCGGCCGGGGCCAGTCATCGCCACGCACCGGGTGCGCTACCCTTGGGGGGCCATCCAGTTCCAGCGTGCGGCCAGCGCCGCCAGCCACATCCGGAGTGACGCCATGGATCACCGCACCTTTGACTACCTCGCGCGCTCGCTGGCTGGCTCCCGCACGCGCCGGTGGCTGGCAGCTGCGCTCGCGGCGGCTCCGCTGGGCATCATGGCCGCCCTCGGTGACAATGATGCCGCGACAGCGAAACACCCGGTGGACCGGGTGCGGCGGCGGCGCGCCCAGAAGCGGCGCAAGCGGCGCAACCGGAAGCGGCGCACCAGCAACACGCACCATGGGCATGGGGGAAACGGCAACCCGCCCAAGCCGGGCGAAGCACCCGCCTTCCGCAACGCTGCCACGCAACCAGTCCCCGGGGTCAACACCGCAACCTGTGTCGCGGACGGCGGCCGCTGCTGCGCGAATAGCGACTGCTGTACCGGGAACTGCTTCAACCACGTGTGCGCGGAGCCCGTAACGGAGTGCGCGGGTGTTGATTGCGGAGGATCCGTCAACGGCTGCGCCGGCACGCTCTGTTGCGGCGATCCGGCCTTCTTCAGTTGCGACGGGCAGTGCTGCGGGCCGCCAGCCTTCATGTGTGACCCAGTGAACAAATGCCACAACGCCCCGCTGGTCGATGGAGCATTCTGTTGCGGCGACGCAGAATGCGCCTCCGGCAACTGCTTCAACCGGACGTGCGCCGCGCCAGTTACGCAGTGCCAGGGAACCGATTGCGGCGGCCCGGTCAACGGCTGCGCAGAGGGCGCCTGCTGCGCCGCGCCGGCGGCCTTCAGTTGCGGTGGAACGTGCTGCGCTGCGCCCGCGACCTTCTGCTGCGGCGATCACTGCTGTGAGCCGGGGCACATGTGCTGCGGCGATGCCTGCTGCGACCTGCCGGCCGTGTGCTGTGGGAACACCAACACGTGCTGCGGTCCAGACAACGCCTGCTGCGGCGACGTTTGCTGCCAACCGGGGCAGGTGTGCTGCGGCGAAACGTGCTGCGAGGCAGGGACGCCGGTATGCGCCGATGGCGGTGTGTGCTGCAAGCCGGGAGACACCGGGAACTGCGGTAGCCAGTGCTGCGGCCCCGGCACGACCATGTGCTGCGACACGACGACCGGCCCGGCCTGCTGCGCGGGCTAGCTGCGGCGGGCGGGCGCGGCAGGGGCAGGCGCGGCAGGCCAAAGCGCGATACCATGCGGCAGGCGAGCTGCGGGGCGGGCCTTGGCCGCGCCGGTATCACGAGCAGACATGGGTGTTATCCGGGTACTTCCCGACGATCAGATCGAAGCGTTGCTGCGCACCGCCATCGTGGGGCGCATCGCCTGCTGCGCGCACGGCGAGCCCGGCGATGGCCGCCCCTACCTCGTACCGCTTGCGTACGGGTACGATGGCGAGTCGATCTACGCGCACTCCGGCCCCGGCCGCAAGCTCGACTTCATGCGGGCCGAACCCCGCGTGACCTTCGAGGTGGACCACGCCACGGCGCCTGACCGCTGGCAGAGCGTGGTGGCGGAGGGAACCTTCGAGGAGATTACGAACCCGGCGCAACGTGCCGTTGCGCTCCGCACGCTCTACCCGCCGCCAGCGGACATTCCCCCGCTGGGGGAGCAGACGGTGGTGTTCCGCCTGCGCCTGACCAGCAAGTCCGGGCGCTACGAACTCCCTGAATAACGCGTATCCGTATCACGTCACCCGTACCCAAGGAGGGGTTTTCTGTGGCCGCAAGTTGGCTGTCTGAACTGACCGGAACGAAGAAGTCGATCATCGGCATGGTCCACCTGCCGGCGCTGCCGGGCACGCCGCTCTATGACGCCGCCGGCGGCATGCAGCACATCCGGGACTGGGTGCGCCGCGACCTGGACGCGCTGCAGAATGGCGGAATCGACGCCGTCATGTTCTGCAACGAGAATGACCGCCCCTACCGCCTGGATGCCGACGCCGCGAGCGTGGCGGCCATGGCCGATGTGGTGGCCTCTGTGCGGGATGAGGTGAGCGTGCCCTTCGGCGTCAACGTGCTCTGGGACCCCCACGCCACCCTGGCGGTGGCGGCTGCCACCCAGGCGGCCTTCGCCCGGGAAATCTTCACCGGCGCCTTTGCCGGGGATTTCGGGATGTGGGTCCGCTCGGCCGGCGACGCCTTCCGCTACCGGCGGGAGATTGGCGCGGAGAACTGCCGCCTGATCTTCAACATCAACGCCGAGTTCGCGGAGCAGATTGCGCCGCGCCCGCTGCCGGTGCTGGCGAAGTCGGTCATCTTCTCCTCCATGCCAGACGCCATCTGCGTCTCCGGCGGCATCACCAGCCAGGCGGTGCAAACGAACAACGTGGCGGAAGTGGCGGCAGCGATTGCCGGGTCTGGCGTACCGCTGCTCATCAACACCGGTTTCCGGGCCAGCAACGCCGCCGACCAACTGCAATATGCGGATGGCGCCATCGTGGGCTCCAGCCTGAAGCAGGATGGCGTCACCTGGAACGCCGTTGATGCAGCGCGGGTGAAGGAGCTGATGGCGGCCGTGCGCGCCGCTGAGTAGCGCCGGGCACACCTCTTGCGGGACTATCGGCCCGTCCGCAACGTGCCGCTGGCGGCTTGACGCCAGCGGCTTTGCGTATCAGGATGCACGTAGAAGCGCGGCGCACAGATTTTTCATGGCGGCGTCACGCTCGCGAAATTGCATCGCTTGTGGCCGCGCCGGCCACAGGTTTGATGGCTGGGCAACGGTGCTCAGCCGTCAGGCAGTTGAGAAGGAGGTTCCCTTGGCGGATCAGCACACCAACTCGCCCGTAACCCGGCTCCTGGCCGAAGCCCTGACCGGGAAGCTCTCCCGCCGAGATGTCATGAAGCGCGCGTCGGCGCTTGGCCTGAGCGCGCCGCTCGTGGGCGTCATGCTTTCGGCGCAGGCGCACGTGGCTGGCGCGCAGGACGCGACGCCGACGGAAATGGGCGCCCTGATTACCGTGCCCGAGGGGCTGCCGGATCTGAGCGGCAAGAGCATCAGCGTGATCCTGGGCGCGGATGGCCCGGTGGTCCCCTGGGAAGAAGCGGCGGTCGCGAAGTTCACCGAGGCGACTGGCTGCGCCGTCACCCGCACGTCCGGGCCAGAATCCGCCACCGAGCGCCTCGCGCAGTACCAGCAGTTGCTGGCGGCGCAGGCCAGCGATGTCGACGCCATGATGATCGATGTCATCTGGCCAGGCATCCTGGCGTCGCACGCAGCGGACCTCTCTGGCGCCATCGGCTGGCAGGGCGCGGAGTATTTCGAGCGCATCGTGGCGAACAACACGGTCGGCGGCAAGCTGGTCGGGATCCCCTGGTTCACTGACGCCGGCATTCTCTACTACCGCACCGACCTCCTGGAAAAGCACGGGTTTGACGCAGGGCCGACGACCTGGCTTGAGCTGGAAGAGATGGCGGTGGCCATCCAGGAGGCCGAGCGCGCCGAGAATCCGGACTTCTTCGGCTTTGTCTGGCAGGGCGCCGCCTACGAGGGCCTGACCTGCGACGCCCTGGAGTGGCAGTTCTCCAACGGCGGCGGCGTGATCGTGGAAGAGGATGTCACGGTCAGCGTCAACAACCCGCAGGCCATCGCGGCGTTTGAGCGCGCCCGGGGCTGGGTAGGCTCGATTTCGCCCGAGGGCGTGACGACCTACCGCGAGGAAGACGCCCGCGGCGTCTGGCAGGCTGGCAACGCGGCCTTCATGCGCAACTGGCCGTACGCCTACTCGCTCGGCCAGGCGGCGGACTCCGTTATCCGCGACAAGTTCGCGGTCTCCCAGCTCCCCATGGGCGATGGCGACGGCGCATCGCACGCCGACTGCCTGGGCGGCTGGCAAGTGATGGTTTCGGCCTACTCCCAGAACCAGGACGCAGCCATCGCCTTTGCCCAGTTCCTGACCTCGAAGGAAGCCCAGAAGGCCTTCGCCATCGAGCAGAGCCGCCTGCCAACCATCGTCGAACTGTACGACGATGCCGACGTGCTGGCCGCCAACCCCTTCTTCGGCAGCCTGAAGGATGTCTTCCTGGGCGGCGCGGTGGCTCGCCCCTCGACCGTGACCAGCGATCTCTACAACGAGGTCTCGACCGCCTACTTCACGGCGGTGAACGAAATTCTCACGGGCCAGGCGCCGGATGCCGCCGCCCGCGTGGCGCAGCTCGCCACAGACCTCGAGGCTATCGTCGCCGAGTTGTAACACCCTCTTCGCTGACGATCGCGCGCCAGGCGGGGCATCTCCCGCCTGGCGCTGGCTCCAGATGGGGTTGCGATGAATGCCGACGTTGACATTGCCCCGCTCCCCGAGGCGATCCGCCCACCCAGACCGTGGGACAGACCTCCAACCGCCGTTGGGCGCCGGCGTGAACGGCTGGCCTGGCTGCTGGTGTTGCCCAGCCTGCTGGTCGTACTCGTCGTCGCGCTCTACCCGCTGATCCAGACGTTTCGCCTCAGTTTTACGAACACGCGGCTGGCCAGCACGCGCGAACCGCGCTTCGTGGGGATGGACAACTACGTCAGCCTGGTGCAGGAAGAGGCGTTCCGCAACACGATCTGGCACACGGTGGTCTTTACCGTTGCGTCGGTAACGCTGGAGACGTTGCTTGGCCTGGCCATTGCGCTGGTCATCCACTCCAACTTCCGGGGGCGCGGCGCGGTGCGGACATCCATGCTGGTGCCGTGGGCCATTCCGACCGTGGTCTCCGCTTCGATGTGGCAGTGGATGTACAACGATGTGTTCGGCGTGATCAACGACATCCTGGTCTACCGGCTGCACATCCTGGACCAGAAAGTCGCCTGGCTGGCTAACCCGGCCACGGCCCTGCCCGCGATTATCGCCGTCGATGTCTGGAAGACGACGCCGTTCATGGCCTTGCTCCTGCTCGCTGGCCTGCAACTCGTACCCAGCGATGTCTACGAGGCCTCGATGATCGACGGCGCCAACAAGGTGCAGCAGTTCTTCCAGATTACGCTGCCCCTGCTCAAGCCGGCGCTGCTGGTGGCGCTCATTTTCCGCACGCTGGATGCCTTCCGCGTGTTCGACGTCATCTACGTCATGAAGCAGTTTGCCCCGGAAACGATGACGGTCGCGGTCTACACGCGGCAGCAGTTGATTGACCTGGCGCGGCTGGGGCGGGGTTCTGCCGCCGCCGTGATCATCTTCCTGTGCATCCTGATCTTTGTGATCGCCTACACGCGTCTGGTCAAAGTCGAGGAGATGTAGGATATGGCGACATCCACGCTGCCCGCCGCCAGGTCAGGCGCGTATGAGGGGCTCCAGAACATCGAAGTACCGCGCCGGGGCTTCAAGCTGGGCAAGTTCCTTCAGCGCGTGCTTTTCTGGCTGCTGATTGCCTTTATCCTCGTCTACACCCTGTTTCCGTTCTATTGGGCCATTGTCTCCTCGCTGACGTTCGATAGCCAGTTGTTCAATACGCCAGCCTCCTACTGGCCAGGCGAAATCGACTGGAGCCACTACCAGTATGTGCTGCGCAACGACGACTTCCTGCGTGCGCTGCGCAACTCCGCCATCGTCTCGGTGAGCACGGTCATCATCGCCCTGCTGATCGGCTCGCTGGCCGCCTACGCGCTCGGGCGCATGCAATTTCGCGGGCGCACCGCCGTGCTCTACATCGTGCTCTCAATGACCATGTTTCCCGGCGTGGCCATCATTGGCTCCCTCTTCCTGATGATCCGCGGCGAATGGCTGCTGCAAACGCCAAACATCTACAACACGCGCATTGCTCTGGTGATCACCTACCTCATCTTCACCCTGCCGTTCACGATCTGGGTGATGACGCAGTTCTTCAAGGCGATGCCGGGCGAACTGGAGGAGGCGGCGCTGGTTGATGGCGCTGGCCCCATGCGCGTCTTCTGGCAGATCCTGTTGCCGCTGGCGGCGCCGGGCCTGGTCACCACCGGCCTGCTGGCCTTTATCGCGGCGTGGAATGAGTTTCTGTTCGCCCTGACCTTTACCAACAACTACAACGCGCGCACGGTGCAAGTCGCCATTTCGCAGTTCTCGGGCCGCTCGGAGTTCGAGCTGCCGTACGCAAACCGCATGGCCGCCTCGGTGCTGGTGACGCTGCCGCTGATCGCGCTGGTGCTCATCTTCCAGCGCAAGATCCTGGCGGGCCTCACGGCCGGCGCAGTGAAGGGGTAGCGGCCCCGATTCACACGCGCGAAGCATCTCGCGTAGTCAGGGAGAGGCTTCGCGTTCCCCGCCGCCGGCAGGCAAGCCGGCGCCGTGCCCACGGCAACCCGCTGCAACCCATGCCCGCGCCCTGGCGCCCGGGCCAGGGCGCGGGTCGCAACGCACTCCCGGAACCGGGGCGCCCGGCTCGCCCGCTGCGACGCGCCCGCGAGCCTCGCGCACCCTCGCCGCCTTACCGCGGGCAGGCGTCCGCGCGTCGGGGACGCCCACCGCGCCATGATGCGGCCGTCACGGAACGCGAACCTGTTTCCCCTACTCGCCCGGCGAGAGCCCCGACGTTCCCGGCCTGCAACCGCTCACCGGCGCGCGGGAGGGTTGCGGACACTCCGCTGCGGCTGCGCTGTGCGCATCAGCGCGCCATCACCCCATCGTTCACGCACGTGCTCGACCATTCAGGGAGCATCAATCGTGTCGCAGTGGCACGCATTGTGCTTGACATCGGGCCACCCGCGTGTGATTGTGTCCATGGTGCGCGTGGCATTCTTCATGATATGCACACATTCGCCAGAGAAACCCGCCGATACTACCCAAATGGACCCGCGCAGTGTGCCAGTCGATGAAACTTTTTGGACACACTGTACGTACAATAGACATAGACTTGTGACCGAGAGTCATGGGTCCGCTTTTCGGAGGGACTCCGCCACCCGGCCGGGAAGTGAATCAAGGGTCAAGGAGTTCGTCCATGCCTGAGTTCACCACCGTTTCCGCACTGGACGATGTCGCCCTGTCGGAGGCGACGCTCGTCCACGGTCCTGATGGGCCATGGGATGATGAAGAAGTCATCGATTCCGTGCTGCGTCTGGTCGCCGATCACCACCGCACGGTTGGCGCAGCCATTGGCCGCCGCTCGTTCTCCCCCACGCTCGCCGAGTTGCGGCAGAGCCCGCTGGGTCAGGATCTGCGATTCCTGACGCTGGCTGGCCAGCACGACACTGATGAGATGCAGGTCCGGGAAGTTGCCTCCCGCGTGACCGACCTCCTGCTGCGCCCACTCGCCGCAGACGGTATGGTGATCCCGGCCTGGTTCTGGGCCACCGCCATCGGGCGGATTGTCGCCCGCGCGGCCCGCGCCAGCTATGGCCCGGGCGGCCTCATCGACCTCACCGAAGCCGCCCAGCGGCTGGGGGTCTCCCCCGCCATTATCTCCGGCTGGACCGTCGACGGCGCCATCGCCGCCCTGCCAGATGAGCAGGGGCGGATGCTGGTTCCGACCGATGCCATCGAGCGGCGGCGCCTGGTGGCGCTGGCGCTGGACAGCACGCTCGCGGCGGCCGGGCGCGGCGAGGATGTTCTTGTGCACGAGGAACGCCTCGCGTCGTAACCTGGCGACTCTGCGCGATCGGACCTCGGCGATCGCGATGCGGAAAACGCCTGCTCCCGGATCTCCCCGGCGGCAGGCGTTTTCCATGCTGGCCGCCTCAGGCTGGCTGAGGCAGGGCGCGGGACGCACCGCCAAGGCGCCGGTTGAGCCGGACAGATCCCCTGGTTGAACTCCGCGCCGGCGCGGCCGCGCCGGCGCCGGGGACTACAGCGGTGTGCAAAGAAGTTGGGCCGCCGGGAATCCCCTCGTGTCTCGAGCGCAGTCGAGAGACCTCGTCGCGAGTGCCGGTGAACGAGGTCTCTCGACGAGCTCGAGACACGGGCTTGTTGCCTCGCAGGTCAGGTCTTTTGCAATACGCTGTAGGCCGGAACGGAACCCGGCAGGGACGAACGCACCACTGCCGCAACCCGCTCCAGGTTCCCCCACTCGTCGTCGTCGGCTCCGTCGTAGATGAGCGCCAGGGGGCCGGTGTACCCGGCCTCCCGGAGAATCGCCAGCGCACGCTGGAACTCCTCGACCTCAGGGGCGCCGCCGGTGAAGTGGCACTTGGCGTGGCAGGTTTCGGCACGCGGCGCGATACGCGCCAACTCCGCAAACCGGTTCGGCCCACGCCAGTTCCCAAGGTCGATCAGCAGGCCAACCGCGCCGTCTGACGCGTCCAGCAGCGCCAGCACGGAGTCCGCATCCTGTAGCACGCCGGTCCAGTTCTCGATGACGACGCGCACGTCAGGCTGGGTAGCGGCCAGCCGCGCCAGGCGGCCGGCGCTCTCCCGGATCACCTCGGGCGTGGGCGCGGCGGCGCCCACCATCAGGCGCACCCGCGCTGCGCCCAGCGCCGCCGCATCCGCGAGCCAGCCCGCCATCCACGCTTCCGTCGCCTCCGCGTGATCGCCAGTCAGATCCCCATCGTCAACGAGCAGCGCGTCGAGCGTGATGCCCGCGTCCTGCAAGGCCGCGCGCAGGGAGGCCAGGTACGCCGGCGTGCGAGCGGGCAGGTGGAAATGGCAGATTTGCAGCGTGTCGTAGCCGTGCGCCCGCAGCGCCGCCGGCAGCTCCAGCAGCGCCAGGCCGCCGGGCTCGGCGGCGCCAGCCCGGCACGGCCCGCCGAGCGCGCCGGAATCTGGCGCGACAAAGCGGCCCAACGTGCGGTGCAAGGACCAGGTCGAAACGGCGCGCATGGTCTGGCGGCTCCTCACGGCAAAACGACGGCCGGCTCCTGGCGGGCACAACGGCACGGGCGGAAAGGCGCCCAGCCGGGCGCTGCGACCGGCGCAGCCCGGAATCATGATGGAGTCTCGCACGTCTGCCGCTTCCGGCGCCCGGCGCCGATCCAGCCGGCGCCGGGCCGGGTTGCACGGCCCGCCCGGTAGGTCAATCCTGGCAACATGAAGCCAGGTCGTACCAGGTATCCGGGTTCCGCACACCCGCGAGCACCTGCTGGATCGCTGCGATGACCAACTCGGGCTGGTCCTGGTGAATGTCATGGCCGCTCTCGCTGGCCACCCGGAGCGCGTGTTCGGGACGAGCGTGACCTTCAGCGCATTTGCGGCCTGGATGTACCCCTCCAGTTCCGTGGCGGTAAGGCCCCGGGAGTCTGCCGGCACCGCAAACGGCTTGCCGTGGGCGAGCACGGCCAGCGGCATGGGCAGGAGCGGGTGGGCGGCAACCGCCGCCCGCACCACTGCGTTGTCCGCTCCCCACGCAGGGTCTCCAGGTCGCCGTAGCGGGAATCCCGGCACAACCACGTCCGTGCCCATGCCCTGGTTGAGCCGCACCAGCGCCTGCCAGCGGTCGGGCGGCATCACATCCTCCAGCAGCTCGGAGTAGGCATCGACGAGGACAAGGCCGACGACTTCATCCGGGTAGGTCGCGGCGTAGAGCCGGGCAAAGAACCCGCCCAGCGAGTGGCCAGCCAGGATGTAGGGTCCAGGAATGCCGGCGGCCTGCAGCAGCGCGTGGAGCTCTGCCACGATCTCGGCGGAGGTGCGGGGCTGCGCAACCGGATCACTCCGGCTGATGAAATCCTCATCGCCAATGCTCGCGACGGTTCCAGGTCGGTCGTAGGCGCAGACGCGGGTCGCGTTCGCCACGCCGGGCAGCACCATCGTGCGCGGCGCGTCGGGCTGGAGCAGATCATCGGTCCAGGACATGGCGGAGGAGCGATAGCCGCCGATCAGGATAACGGTGGGGCTCCCGGAACCCCGGCACTCCAGGGAGATGGAGCGGCCGCCAATGTCGACCAGCCCGGCAAAATCACCGCTGGCCGGGATCGGCGACGCCACGGCCGGCGTCGCGCTCTGGCCGGCCAGCGCCGGGGCTGCGCTCATCAACACCGCGATCAGGGCAAACAGGCAAATGAATCGCATGCAATCGCTCCTGCCGGACCATTACCTCCGGCCAGATAGTGAACCAGGCTCGCCCTGCTGGACGGCAACATTTCCCATCATCAGCGGTGTCCAAAGAAGTTGGGCCGCCGGGAATCCCCTCGTGTCTCGAGCGGAGTCGAGAGACCTCGTCGCGAGCGCCAGTGAACGAGGTCTCTCAACTCCGCTCGAGACACGGGTTTGTTGCCTGGCAGGTCAGGTCTTTTGCAATACGCTGATGACCATACGGTCCCCCACCACAGGGGGAAAGTCGTGCGCGTACCCATTCGGACCGGGCCACGTACTCATTCAGGGTGCAGCGCGGCCACCCGGGGCTCCTCGCCAGGACCGGCGCGCCATGCTGCTGCGCCGGTCCCTCTATGCTATGCCCACGCGATAGTGAACGTACCGCCTGACAACTCCTGCCGGGCGGGAGGACCACCAACAACGGGAGAATCCTGCATGACGCTCTCCACCTTCCCTCACCGTCGCAACGGCCAGGGGCAAGCCGCGCATCCCCGCACGGAGTCTGGCCGCTGGCTGGATCGGCGCGATCTCCTGAAAGCAGGCTTTGCCGCGACCGGCGCGCTCCTGCTGCCCGCGCACCTCGCCCGCGCCCAGGCGGCGACGCCCGCCGCCACGCCCGCCGCGCTCACGGCGGAAGAAGCAGCGTGGCTGGCGCAGGCGAGCCGGCAGGATATCAACGGCTGGATCCACCTGCGTATCGGCGGGGCGCCCTTCGCGCGCGGCTTTCAACATGGCTACCTGACCGCCGCCGAGTACGCCGATGCCATCCGCGTCTACGAGGCCATGACCTACCAGACCATGGGGTTCGACTACGCATTCTTCGTTGCAAAGGCCGTGGAGTACCACAAGGACAAGATCACCCCGGAGTTGCTGGAGGAGATGTCCGGCATTGCCGCCGGCTACAGCAAGGCCGGCGTTCCCACGACGCTTGATGAGATCATCGGCTGGAATGCCTACATGGAGATGACCGGCTACTGGTGGCCCACAGTCGCCAGCCAGTACGTCAACAACGCGCCGAACGGCAATCGCAAGAGCCACTGCAGCGCCTTCATCGCGACGGGCTCCGCCACCGCTGACGGCCGCATCGTCATTGGGCACGAGGCGTTCACCGAGTTCTGGAACGGCCAGTTCATGAACGTCATCATCGATCTTACGCCGGACGACGGGCATCGCCTCGTCTACCAGACCAGCCCCGGCTGGATTGCGAGCATGACCGATTTCTGGATCACGGGCGGCGGCCTGGCAGTGGTGGAAACGACGATGGTCGGCTATGAGGGGTACGACCCGAGCAAGGTTCCCGAGTATGTCCGCGCGCGCAACGCCTGCCAGTACGGCAACAGCATCGACGAGTGGGTCACGCTGATGGACGCCGGCAACAACGGCGGCTACGCCAACATGTGGCTGCTCGGCGACATCAAGACGGGCGAGATTGCCGATTACGAGCAGGGGTTGATCTACCAGGACCTGCGCAAGAAGACGGACGGCTGGTTCTTCGGCGACAACGCCCCGCACGATCCGCGCATTCGCCACGTCGAAAGCAGCGACACCGGGTACAACGACGTGCGGCAGCAAACCGGCGCGCGGCGCGTGCGCTGGCCGCAACTGCTGACCCAGTACGACGGGCGCATCGACGCGGAGATCGGGCAGACGATGCTGGGCGACACTTTCGACCCCTACCTGGGGTACATCAACCCATCATCGCGCACCATCTGCTCGCACTATGACGTGGACCCCATGTACTACGTCAGCGATCCGAATGCCGTCTGGAATGTCCCCTTCTACCCGGCAGGCTCGGTGGACGGGAAGGTCACCACGGCGGCCATGGCGGAAGACATGTCGATGTGGGGCCGGTTTGGCCGCGCCGATGGCGCCCCCTTCGACGCGGCGGAGTTCCTGCGCCTCCACCCGCAGTGGAACTGGCAGGAAGGGTATCTGCTCAGCCGCCCGTCGCAGCCGTGGACGGAGTTTGCCGGGGCTGCCGAATAGCGCATGGGCGTGCGCCCGTCGTGCTGAATGCGAGGCAGGTCGAGCACACCGGCGGTGAAATGCCCAACGCGGGGCAACGCTGCCCGCGCTGCGATACGAGATGTCGCCGGCATCTCGCGCCTGGCGTGTGCCGCCTGCCGCTACCTGCAGCGGCCAGGCGGGCCGCCCACGCCAGCGCTGCCTCGCACGTGGACCCGCGAGGGGCGAGCCGCCGCCGCGACCCGCCACGGCGGCCGGGGCGGACCGGCGCGGACCGGGCCACCTGGCGCACCGCCTCAGCGACCGCCGGCCGGCCGGCCGCCGGAATCGCCAGCCTGCCGTCGCCGCGCCCGCAGCTCCCGCGCCAGCGCTCGCCGCCGGGTCGGCCGCCGCTGGCCGCCGCGCCGGGCGTCGACCGACCACCCCGCCCGGCGACCGTCCGCCGGTCGCGACCGCCGCCGGGCCGCACGGCAGTTGGCCGCGCCATGCCGCGCCGGGCGGGGCGGTTGCCCGGGCCGGGCGGGCGGCCCGGGCTTGCGGCCCGGCGGCAGGCGGCCGGCGCCCCGGCCGGGCGGCGCGGCCTCCGCCTCCGCCACGATCACGCGGACGGCCACCGGCGCGCCCAGCACCGTCGCCAGCGCGGCGCGCAACTGCGGCAGCAGCCGCTCCGTCAGGCGCGCCGCCGCCACCCGGCCCGGCGCGCCAGCAGCAGCGTCGCCCCGTCGCGCCCCGCCAGCGCCGCCGGGCGCAGCCACGCCGCCAGGTCCGCCGCGCTCACCGTCCCGTCCCGCGCCAGCTCCGCCAGCGCCGCCGCCCAGACCTGCCCCCCGCTCAGCCCCAGCTCCGTCAGCGGGAAGGTCTGCCCCGTCGCGCCGGACCGGCGCGCTCCGTCCTTCCCTGGGAGACCTTCACGTGGGAGTCCTTCCTGGGGCGCCCGCGTGACGGGGGAGGGGGTGACCCCGTGACGGGGGCGGGGCGCCACCAGGACGGGGCCGCCCCGCCAGCCGGACACCCGGGGGGCGCCACCGGGTCGGGGGGGCGCCGCCCGGACCGGCTCCGGGTTCTCCGGGTTCTCTGACTCCGGGTTCTCCGGGTCTTCTGGCGCCGGGTCCGGGTCCGGGTCCGCTGGCGCGCCGGAGCGGGCGTCGGCCACCGCCGGCGCGCGCGGGCCGGCGGGGAGGAGGCAGGTGCGGCGGACGGGGGTGGGCCAGCGGGCGGGGTCGGGGTCCAGGGCCGGGGGCACGGCGGGCGGGGGGAGCAGGGTGTAGTGATTGCTGGTCTGGCGGCGGCTGCCCGCCTCGTAGCAGGTGGTCACCGCGACCAGCCCCAGCTGTTCCAGCGCCTGCAGGGCGCGCTGGACCGTGCGCTCGCTGGCGGCGGTCTGGGCGGCCAGGGTGCGCAGGCTGGGCCAACAGCCGCCATCGGGCCCGGCGCGGCGGGCCAGCGCGGTGTAGACGGCGAGGGCGGCCGGCCCGCCGCGGGCGCGGCGCAGCAGCGGGGCGTAGGTGTCGATGACGGCGTCGTCGATCCAGAAGGCGGCGCGCGCCCGCTGGGCGGAGTCGGGGGCCGGGTCCGGCACGGCGGCATCTCCTGTTGGGAGCGAACGACTCGGCTAGCCGAGCGCGAAGAGCAAAAAAAAGGGCACGCCGAGCAGCGCGGCGATCTGCTCGCCGGTCGCGCGGTCCACGGTGCGCGCCCCGGCGACGATCAGGGAGACGGCGGCGGGGGAACGGCCGAGGCGCGCGGCCAGCCAGACCTGCGTGCGCCCCTGGCAGGCCAGGACCGCGCCGAGGTGGGTGGCAACGTAGCGGGGGCAAGCCGCACGGGCCGGGTTGGCGGAACCTCTGCTCATGAGATAACCTTACTCGGTACGCCGGGTGCGGTCAAGCGGGCGTGGGACTACACGGGCAGGCTTCGCTCCGGGGAAGCCCTGATTCAGGCCGGCTGAGATGCCGGGTGCGCACCGAGCCCGGCGGCAAGCACCGCCGCGTTGCGCGTGTGGACGTGGAGCCTGGCCAGGATGTGGGCGACGTGGTTCTCGAGGGTGCGCACGCGCAGGAAAAGGTCATTGGCAATGTCAGGATTGCTCTTGCCGGCGGCAAGCAACCGCAGGACATCCACCTCACGGGGCGTGAGGGACCCCATCCGGGAGGCAAGCGGAAAGGCGAACGGCTCCTGCGCGGCCAGCAGCGCCCGGCCTGGGCTCAGGCTGCGGCCCGCATCCCACGCCGCCGAGACGGCAGGCTCGCCGAGGGTCATACGCGCGGCGGCGATTGCCTGGGCCAGCGCGGCCTGATCCGCCTGCACCCCATACCGCAGCCCCAGCCAGTCGGGCGACGATTTGGCCGCGCTCAGCTGGCGAGAAGCTGCTCCTCCGCGCACTCGCGAATCGTCTCCAACACGCGATACCGCACCGACCCGTCAGCTTGCGCTTCGGAGCGCAGCAGGCTGGCCTCGACCAGCGTGGCGATCAGGTCAAGCTGCTCGCCAGGATCAGGGTTCCACCCGTCCACCTCCGTCCCTCCTGCAACTGCCTCGGCGGCCTCCAGCGTGCAGCCATCGGCGAAAACCGCCCGCCGCCGCAGGAGGCCCTCTTCCGCCGGGGAAGGAGATCGTGGCTCGAGCAATGGCGCCCGCATCGTTTGCAGGCGTGTAGGCCGGTCACGCCCGCCGCCCGTCAGCAGTGGCAACCGCCGTTCCAGACGCTTGTAGGGCCCGGACAATGACAGGCGCCTCAGGCGCGCGGCCGCGAGTTCAATTGCCAGCGGCACGCCATCCACTCGCCGGCAGATGGCTGCCAGCAGGTCTGCATTGGCGCCAGAGAGATCGAGGGCGGGATTCACGGCCTGCCCGCGCGGCACAAAGAGCTGCACGGCGGGTGAGCGCATCACCGCCGCACCAGCGCCCGTGTCACCTCCGCCAGGGAGTGGGAGCGGCGGGACCGGGAGCGCGAACGCTCCGGCGACGCGCAACAGGACCCGGCTCGTCACCAGGATCTTGAAGCGCAGGCAGCGCGTCAGCAACGCGCGAACCTGCGGAGTCGCCGCCACGACATGCTCGAAGTTGTCCAGCACCAACAGGATTTCCGCGTCCTGCAGGGCAGCGATCAACGTTTCCAGCGCCGGGGCATCGCCCGTCTCGGCCAGCCCAACGACCCGCACCACCGCTGGCGCGACGAACGCGTGGCCTGAAACTGCGGCGAGCGGGACGAAGCGCACACCAGCCGCGAACTCGCGACTGGCCCCGGCGGCGAGATCCAGCGCCAGCGCCGTCGTCCCGATGCCGCTCGGCCCGGTCAGCGTCAGCAGCCGAACATCCGGGCGGCGCAAGAGACCCAGGGCCAGGGCCAACTCACCATCTCGACCAATGCGGGGAGTGAGTGGCGCCGGCGCCGAAGCGACGTACAGCAGAGAGGACGGCGAAGCGAACGCCATCGTGTGTCCAGTCTGCATGGCCGGGCCGCACGCTGCGGCGCGCTCGCACCTGGTGTTGGCGTTCGCCTGGCCTGGGCGCCGAACCGGCAGCCGATCCGCGCTACCCGGCTTCCACGAGCACCGGTTCTTCGCGCGGCGCCCGTGGCCGCATCGTTTCGGCAGCCTCCTCGTCTGGCACCTGGAGCGCGGAGATCGCGCCGACCAGGGCGAAGGCGGCGGCGAAGTAGAGCGCGTAGCGGTACGGCGCGGGGTCCGTCGGGCCATCGATAAAGGCGGAGGCGGCCGCCACCACGCTGCTCAGCACCGCGACCCCCAGCGCGCCACCCACCTGCCGTTGCACGTTGGTGAGCGTCGTCGCGCGGCCGGTTTGCGCCCGGGAGATGGTGGCCAGGCTGGCGGCCTGGTTCGGCAGGAAGACGTAGGCCATGCAGAAGCCGACGAAGAACATCAGCACGCGAATGACCCACGGGTTGCTGCTGGAAAGCCCGATGGTGGCAAGCGCCACGATAGCCACCGAAAGGCCGACCAACCCGCCACACATCAGCCGCCGTGGCCCATAGCGCGGGTACAACCGGGCCACGATCTGGGTGGAGGTCACCACGCCCAGCGCCTCCGGGAAGGTGGTCAGGCCGGATTCCAGCGGGCTCGCGCCCTGCACTTCCTGCAGAAAGAGCGGGATCAGGAACAGCACGCCAATGAAGCCAGCCGACCCGAAGAAGGAGACCACCAGGGTGCTGCGGAAGAGCCGGTTCCCCAGCAGCCGCAGATCCACCATCGGGGCGGCGACGCGCAACTCCCGCGCGACGAAGGCCACGATCAGCGCCAGGCCGACCGCCCCCGGACCCAGGATGTCTGGCGATGTCCAGCCGTGCGCTGGTCCCTCGCTCAGCGCGTACATCGCAGCGCCTAGCCCGGCGCCGCCCAGGACGAAGCCAGGCAGGTCGAAACGCCCCGGCTCCGGCTCGCGGTGCTCGTGCAGGAAGAAGAGACCGACCAGGAACGCCACCAGCGCCACTGGCACGTTGACGAAGAATGCCCAGTGCCAGGACAGCCGCTCGATCAGCACGCCGCCAATGATGGGGCCGAGCGCCGGGCCGAGGATGGTGGCGAACATGAGGATGCGGCCCACAGCCACGCGCTCGGCGGGCGGGAAGGTGCGGTAGAGCATCGCCATGCCGACTGGCGTCATCAACCCGCCGCCCGCGCCCTGCAGGACGCGGAAGGCCACGAGCTGCTCCAGGCTGCGCGAGAGGCCGCACAGCATCGAGGCGGTGGCGAAGATAGCCAGGGCAATCAGGAAGATGCGCTTGGTGCCGAAGCGGTCCCCGAGCCAGCCCGAGGCCGGAATGAAGACCGCGAGGCTGACCAGGTAGGCCACCACCACGGCTTCGGTTTGCACGGCGGGAACATTGAACTCACGCCCGAGGGTAGCGAGCGCCACAATGACAATGGTCGAATCGAGGGTGTTCATCAACATCGAGGCGACGTAGACCGCCGCGACGATGTAGCGCTGATCGGGTTTCTGCCGGGACACGGACGCCTGAACCTCGGTATTTCTCCGCCCGAATTGGCGTTGGAGCGGTGTACCACACTTCCTCGGCACGTGTTGCGAGCGCCGGCGCGGTGTTTGCCGCCGACGCCGTGTGGCAAACCCGCCTGGCGATGCGGGAGCACCTCGGCCACGAGCCCGCAGCGTGCATGCTGCGAGGCCGCAACCCTCCGAGGTCGCCACCCACGACAGGGGTCATCCTGAGTGTTGCGACAGCGGGAAGTTGTCCGGTTCTCTGAAGCGGTCCCACGACGAGATGCTGAGCCTGCGGGCTCAGAATGCCAGGCGAGGGGAGGCGCAGCTACCGGACAACTTCCCCTGCCGCAGTCCTGAGGCTGCGGGGAGTTGTCAGGCGCCCCGGTGGGCCAGGAGAACGAGATGCTGAGCCCGCAGGCTCAGCATGACAGATGGGGGAGGCGCGGCTACCTGACACTTCCCCGTAGCCGCGCTACTGAGCTTGTCGAACGATCTTGCTTCCCGGTCACGCTGGTTCGAAGTCGCCGCCCACCCTCAGGTGTCATCCTGAGCGACGTCGAAGGATCTCGTCTCGCGCCCGCCAGGGTCACGGTGTCATCCACCCTACCGTGTCATCCCGAGCCCGCCGGCGAAGGATCTCGGCCCAGCCCCGATCTTGCAGAGACCCATCGGCCCAGCCGGTCTCGCCCACCGCCATTCCAGTGCCGTGGCCGACGGTGAGGAGGATCTCGGTTTGCACCATTGCCCAGGGAACGATGCCGCATCCCGAGCAGCTCCGCCATGATCGCGGAACCCGCAGACACGAGATCCTTCGACGTGCCCAGGATGATCACCTGAGGCAAGGCGGCCGCGGCAGGGCGTACGGACCCGCCGAGGTCCGCTTTCGCTGGTCCCCGCCGCCGATGCCAGGCGGATGGCGCACGCACCGTCCGGCGCTGGCTGCACAAGTCTGCCGCCCAGGATCGCAGCGCAAAAAACAACTTTATCTGACAACCCGCCGACGCACCATGCGCAGAATGACAGATGCCGTGGCTTCGCCTGACCCTGGGCGCGGGCGGCTCGCCCTACCGCCCCGCTGCCGGGGTCGAGGCGCATCGCGCAGGCCGTCGCCCAGGCGGTTGAGCGAGCACGGCGAGGCCGATGGCAATGCCCGGCACGAGGGCGCCCCACGCGAGTTGCAGGAAACCGTAGGTGGTGCTCACCATGCCGCCCCACGACGGCGCGGGCGGCTTGTTGCCCAGCCCTGTGAACGCCAACGACGCTTCCGCGAGGACCGCAAACGCGAAGTTGAGCGAGGTCAGCACGATCAGCGGGGCCACGATGTTCGGAAGACGTGCGCGAATAGAATGCCGCCGGGCGTCGAGGCCAATCGCCACCGCCGATTCCACATAGGCCAGGAGCAGGCACGGAAAGTGTCGCCCCACGCACCACCCGCATGAAGGTGGGCGTGTAGACAACGGCAATGGCGATCATGGCGAAGATCAGTTGTTGCCCAGCAGCGAGATGATGGCGATGGCCAGCAGGATCGCCGGGAAGCGCAAGACACATCCACCAGCAGCGTCAGGATGTTGTCGATCCAGCCACCGGCGTACCCTGCCAGCAGCCCGAGCAGGATGCCGACGCTGCCGGCGATCCCCACCGCCACGATACCCACCTCCAGCGAGATGCGCGCCCCGTAGAGCAGGCGGCTGAAGATATCCCGCCCGAAGTCATCCAGGCCCAGCCAGTGCTTGCTGCTCGGCGGCTGCGGGAGCGCGTCCATAATCGCCTGCTCGGTGGGGCCGTATGGGGCCAATGTGTACGCCCAATCAGCGCCACCAGCAGGAAGAGGCTGACCAGGAGCAGCTCCGGTCATGGCCAGCCGCTGCTGCCGGATGGGTGCTGGCCCACACCGACACCGCGCGAGCGGCGGGCAGCGGCCGGGAGCGTCGCCTCGGTGCGGTCGAACTGCGGCGTGGCGTCGACGTCGCTCACGAGGCTTCCCGCAGGCGCGGATCGAGCACGGCGTAGAGGATATCCACCGTCATGCTCACCACCACGAAGAGCGCGGCAATCACCAGCGTCACCCCCGCACCACTGGGTAGTCGCGGTTGGAAATCGCCTGCAGCCATAGCGACCGACGCCCGGCAGGGAGAAGATCGTCTCGAGGATGACCGTGCCCCCAGCAGCGCCGCGATCTGGATGCCCGCCACGTCAGGATGGGCAGCGCGGCGTTGAGGATGACATGCCGGTTCAGCACGCGGCCCTCGGTGAGGCCCTTGGCGCGCGCCACCTTCGCACGTGGTCCTGCTCCAGCACTTCCAGCACCGCCGAGCGCGTGTTGCGCATCAGGACTGCCGCCAGCGGCAGGCTGAGTTGAGCGCCGGCAGGAACATGGTTCGCAGGTTGCCAAACAGACGCTCGATCCTCGACGTAGCCGATGGGCGGGAACCAGCGCAGCCAGACGGAGAAGACCAGCACCAGAATGGTGGCCAGCAGGAAGTTTGGCACGGAGATGCCGACCAGCGTCATACCGTCGCGGCGTAGTCCAGCCGCGAGCAGTGTTTCACCGCTGCCAGCACGCCGACCAGCAGCGCCGGGATCGTGCCCAGCAGGGCCGCCAGCACCGCCAGCTCGATCGTCACGGGCGCAGCCGCAGCTCTTCATTGACGGGAGCTTTGTGCGCAGCGAGGTTCCCAGGTCGCCCTGCACCACATGCTCCAGCCAGCGCAGGTATTGCACCGGGGCAGGCTGGATCGAGCCCGTACGCCTTGCGCACCAGCTCGCGCTGCTCGGGCGTAATGCGCGTGTCCACGCCAATCGCCAGCAGCGTCGCATCCCCGGGTATCAACCGGATCAGCGTAAACACCACCAGCGAAACACCGAGCAGAACCGGAATCAGCAGCGCTAACCGGCGCAGGATGTACTGAAACATCGCTTTGAGGGGAGATAGCCTGTGGCCTTGGGGGAGGCGTTGTTGAGGGGAGTGGCGGGAACAAGGCACGAGGAGGAACGTACGTGGCGTCCCATCCGTGCTCCTTCTTCCCTTACTCCCTAAGGCCCGCAGGCTGTCTCCCCAAGCGAAGCGTCTCCCTACGCCTCGATCCAATGCTTCGCGGAAGGCGATGTTGAGCCGGTCGGGATGTGGGTGTAGCCCTTCACGTTGTTGCGCATCGCCTCGTACTGTTGGCGACGAAGAACGGGATCCACGGCCGGTCGTCCAGCACAATCTGCTGTGGATCTGGCGGTAAATGTCCGCCCGTGCCTCCCCGTGGTCCGTCGCCGCGATACCGTCTTCAATCAGCTTGTCCATTTCCGATTGCTGTAGCCGACGAAGTTGCCCGATTCGCCCGTCTTGAACGCCGGCAGGATCAGCGAGTTCGGATCGACGTAGGCGCTGTCGCCCGTCACGGCGATATCGAACTCCTTGTTCGTGTACACCTGCTCGATCATCGTGGCGTCTTTCGATTTCAGTTCAGCTCGGCCCCAATGCCGATCTGACGCAACTGCTCCTGCAGCACCACGGCGGCGTTGAGAAACGAGCATCATATCGACGTGATCGTTGTCTGGAAGCCGTCCGGGCAAGGCCGGCGTCCGCCAGCAACTGCTTCGCGCGTTCGATGTCCGTCGCGGGAACCTCAGGCCTGCAGGGCAGCCCAGTAGTCGGGCGGGAAGAGAACGCTGTCGGCGTGCCGTGGCCAAACACGGTCGGGCCGAGCATCGCGGTGCGATCCACCGTGCTGATCGCCTCGCGCACCTCCGGCTTGTCGAACGCGGTCGCGCGCCAGGTTCAGCCCGGCGAAGCGAATGTTCGTGCTTGAACTTCGCGAGCGCAATGTCCGCCCTGCTGCAGGCTGTCGATATCACGCAGCGGCGCGTGCTCGATGAAGTCCACCGTCCCGTCACCACCGCCGCCGTGCGCGGTGTCATCGAGGCAATCGTCATCTCGATGCCATCGAGATACGGCAGCCCCCCTCTTCCCAGTAGTCAGTTCTTCTCCAGCACGACGCGCGTGTTTGGCACGTACTCAACGAACTTGAACGGCCCGGTGCCCATCGCCACCTCGGTCGTATGTTATTGTCGCGTTACGAACGCCTGAAGCGGAGCAGTCTGCCGCTGCCCGCCAGCGCCGCCGCGTTATATCCGTTAGAGTGAGACGAACAATGTGCCGCATCCGTAAGCCTGACGCGCCTGATGGTGTTGGGTTCTGGAACATTCAGCAGGCGGCGCAGCCGCCCGCAGCAGCGCCGAGAGAATATCGATGCCACCAGCGGTGACCTGCCGTGGAAGTTGACCTCGGGGCGGTGAAGGTACGTCGTCATCTCGGAAATCTCCACCCTTGCCGCAGGCCGATGCAGAGGATCCGGCTGGCGGCGCGGAGGCCCGATAGATATGTCGCTCGGCGACATGCCAGATGGCGGTGAGGTTCTGCGTCTGGGCATCGAGCGAGGTCGGGTCCGCCTGCAGGCCGACCTGGAGGATCCTGCCTGGTACGCCGGCCGTGGCCGGTGTAGCATCCTGGCGGCCAGCGCGCCGAAGCGGATTGAAGTGGGCACGCTCAGGCTTCAACCCCGCCGCGCTGGCAACGACCTGGCGGCGAGAGGGACACGAGCATCACGATGACATGCATTCCTCCGCATCGATACCATGGTTGTGGCGATTACCAGAGACGCAGCGCACCGGGCAGCATCGGTAACACCGCGCCCTGTCGCCACACGTCAAGACAGCTTGGGTTAGCTAGCACGCTCCCCTTGCCCTCTTGGGAGATGACTGACTGTGCGACCGCCTCACCCGAACGTGTGCTCGAGCCCGGCTGCCCTGCAGGGCAAGCGCATCCTGCTGACCACCGGCTCCCTGGTGATTTGCACCCGTATCTCGCGTTGGCGCGGGGCTGCAGGCGCACGGCGCCTCTGCCGGTGGTCGACGAGCGCCTACTACCGGGAGATGGTGGAGAGCCGTGGGCTCGCGTTCACCCCGATCTGCCGGATATCCCGAGCCAGAAGCCATGAAGCGGATCGCAGTCGATCTCATGGACGCCCGCAAGGGCACCGCAACCGTGGTGCGCGAGATGACGATGCCGTGGGTGCGCGAGTCCTACGCCGACACCGCCGCCGCCGCAGACGTGGACCTGCTCATTCGCATCTGCTCACGTTTGCCACACCGCTCGTGAGTGAGACGCTCCGCATCCCGTGGTGTCAGTCGTTGCAGCCGATGCTCTTCTTTTCAGCCTACGATCCGCCCGCGATGCCGCTCTTTCAATGGCTCAACTGCCTCCCGTTCAACCCCGTCAGGCGTTCTGGCGCGCTATGAAGGGCGCGCCATGCTGACCGCCAGCCAGTGGCACGGCGAACTGCGCGGCTTGCAGCGGAGCTTGGCTGGCCCACGAACCGGGATCCCCCGGTTCGGCATCCTCCCCGTGGCTGACCCTCGGGCAGCTCTTTCGCACTGGCAGCACCGCAGCCCGATCGGGGCTGTCGCAATACCGTCGCTACGATTTCGTTTCTGATGTTCCCGCCGAGGAGGTTCTGCTGCCCTGCCTGACCGCAGCCCTGAACGACGGGCCGCCGCCCATTGTGTTCACGCCGGCTCGTCCGCCGCCCGGACTTCCCGGGGTCGTTCTACGCGGAGAGTATCGAGGCGGCGGCGCAACGGCTGGGCAGGCGGGTGCTGCTGCTGGCTGGCCTGCAGTCGCCGAGCGCATGCCCGCGCTCCCCCGAAGGATCGGCGAAAGGTAGATTACGCGCCCACGCCGCCGCGGCCTTTCCGCGCGCCGCCGCCATCGTGCACCAGGGCGGCATCGGCACCATCGGCGCAGCGCTGCGCGCCGGCAAGCCCACCATCATTGTGCCCTTCGCCCACGACCAGTTCGACAACGCGCGCCGCAGCGAACGCCCGGGCTCGGCCTGACCATGTCTCGCGACCTTCACTACACCGCCGCCAGGCCACACCCGGCACCCTGCACCGCCTGCTCAGCAACCCCGATTTCCACCGCCGCGCCACCACTTCGGCCGCGTGATACGGGGGGAGGACGCATCGGGACGGCGTGCGGCGCGGGAGGTGGGGCCCGCCAGTGAATACAGCGCCAGCCAGACCTCCCGACGTCCAAACCGTTGGAGGATCAATGGCGTTATGGTGCGGCAGAGAAGGTGGGCCGCCGGGTTCCTTTGGGCAGCCCGGAGCTCACGCAGGAGACCTCCTTCACCGGCACTTGCGACGGAGGCCCGATCCCCGCCTGAGCCACGAGGTGGAGTTGAAGATCAGATCCGCAGCACATCGCTGCAGCAGCGGAGACGGCGTCAACCTATCCACTGGCGCTCTGTCGCTCCCGAGAAACGCCTGATCTCCGCCCCAGCCGGCAAGGACTCATGCGCGCCGGGCCGGTCGCTGCCAGCGCCCCGGCGGCGGCCGCCGTGGGCAGGGCGGCGTCCAGCGAATGGCCTTCGCGCCGTCTGCTGGCGAGGACGCCGGCGAAGGCATCGCCTGCCCCGATGGTCCGGACAACCCGACCGGCCAGCCGGGACATGCTTTTCGCGCCCCGTGCCCATCACGCGCCAGCACCCCGTCGCCGCCAAGGGTCACAATCACGGTTGGCACCCGAGCCGCCGCTGGAGTTCCTCGCTGGTACGCTCGGCGTCCGCTGCATTTCGCAACGGACAGGCCGCTCACCAGCGCCGCCTCCGTCCGGTTGACGAGCAGTACATCGACCGCTGGCCACATCTCCGCCGGCATCGCTGCGACATCTGGGGGAACTGGCGAGGCGTTGAAGATCACCATCATGCCCTGCGCACGGGCCAGGCGTGGCCTCGGCAGAGAGGTGAACGGGAATCTCGCACTGTAACAGCAGCTGACTGCGCGAAGCGCCGCTCGCGCGGCCGCGATATCGGCGGCGTTCAGCCGCCACGCTGCGCCGGGCACGATGATCGTCGACGCGTACTCGCCGTCGGCGCCGTGTCAGGACCGGGCTGATCCCGGTTCCCGCCTCGGCATCGACCATGAGGTACGTGGTATCGACGCCCGAGGTTGGGGCGAGCGCGGCGCGCAGCCGATCACCAAAATCGTCGCGCCCGACGTGGCCGATCATGAACGTCCGCGCGCCGTTCAGGGCAGCCTGCGCGGCCTGGCTGCTTGCCTGAGCCGCCGGGCGAGCGCCACCCGCTCGCCGACGATGCCTTCCCCTTTGGCGGGGAGGCGGCTGGCATTCGCGACCACGTCCATGTGGATGTTGCCAACAACGCAAACCCCGTTGGTCGCTCCACACTCATTGGCTGCCCCACGTCGCTTCACCCAGCAGCGCCTGCACCCCGAGCGCGTCGTGGCGCGCCTGGAGGTTCGCCGTGATCGGGTCGAGCCGGTCCAGGATGCCCTCCAGCGCCCGCACGCGGGCAACATTCGCCGCGCTTTCGCCAGCCGGGTCCTCACGCACCGGGAAGGTATCGAAGTAAATCGTGCCCTGGTAGTCATAGCGGCGCAGCGTCGCCAGCAACTCCAGCGTCTGCCAGAGGGAGCTGCCGACCAGCAGGCCGTCATCAGCGACCCCGTAGCCATCATTGAGGTGCACGCCAAACAGGCGCCCTTCGCGCAGCGCGAGCGCGGCGGCCAGGGCCGGTTGCTCGCGCGCCATCAGGCAGTGGCAGAAATCGAGCTGGACCCCGAAGTTCGCGCGCCCCACATCGCGGGCAGCGAGAAGCGACTCGCCCATCCCGCGGATGAGCGCGGTGCGGCGAGGGTCCACCGGCTTGTACTCGACGCTGACGCGGATCGCGGGATCGTGGGCGGCCACCTGCCGGAACCCCTCGACTTCATCGGTCCAGAGCCGCTCGTAGTCGACCTGGAACGGGTAGTCGAAGCCGTCGTAGGCCATCCAGAGATTGACGTGCGGAACCCCAAGCCGGGAGGCGACCTCGACGGCCTCCTGCCCGAGCCGGATCGCCCGCGCCCGGCTCTCCGCGCGCGGGCTGGTGAACGCGCCATCGAGGTAATCCGGCCCCTCGAAGCGCAGGCTGAACGCGGTCAGCGCCAACCCGGTGTCGGCCAGCGCCTGCGCCACCGCCTCCTCAGTCGTGCCGTGGAAGTGCTGCGGGTAGTTCATTTCCACCGCCGTCAGGCCCGGCACGCGCGCCGCTGCCCGCAGCAAATCGACGCCGGTTGCGCCAGCGGCAACCTGCGAGCGGAACGAGTTCAGGCGCGTGGCGAAGCGGTAGCGGTCAGAAGTATGCGGCATGGCTCTCCCCTGGCTTTCCGGCGCGAATCCATTCTGTCTCAAACGTGTCGCGACAGGTGCGTCTTCCCCTCGCCTGGCAATAACTGCGGTCTGTTGCCGAGGAGAGTCCCATCACAAGGAGTATTTCACACCGCGCGTGAGCGGCCCCAGACTCGCTCACGCCGACAGGTCATGCGTTTCCGGGGGCACACATCTGGTGGCGAGACACGCCTACAGGTGAGTTGTCCAGGGCCCGTGGCTGGGCGGAAGATATCGACTGGGACGTTATCAAGGACAGTCTCGTGCGAGACTGAAGTCAACGGCCCGCACCATTGGCGTATATGGCCGCCTGGCTCCTGGAGGTTTGACATGAATGGCGAACGCTCGGTCGGCCGGCGCGGCGGACTCACCAACTACGGCGACGCCGGCTTCAGCCAGTTCATGCGCCGCTCCTTCGCCAGGGGCATGGGCTACACCGACGCGGACATGCGTCGCCCCGTTATCGGCATCTGCAACTCGTGGAGCGAACTCAACCACTGCAATCGCCATCTGCGCGATGTGGCCGAGGCCGTCAAGCGCGGGGTCTGGGCTGCCGGTGGCTGGCCGCTCGAGTTCCCGACGATTTCGCTCGGGGAAATCTTCATCAGCCCGACCGCAATGCTCTACCGCAACCTGATGGCGATGGACGCCGAGGAGATGGCGCGGGCCCAGCCGGTGGATGGGGTTGTCTTCCTCGCGAACTGCGACAAGACCACGCCCGCCTACCTGATGGCGGCGGCCAGCGCCAATCTGCCCTCCCTCGTGGTCACCGGCGGCCCGATGCTGAACGGCCGGTGGCGTGGGCAGGATCTGGGCGCCTGCACCGATTGCCGCCGCTACTGGACCGAGTACCGGGCAGGGGCCATTTCCGACGCTGACCTCGGCGAACTGGAGGAAGCGCTCTTCCGCTCGGCCGGGCACTGCATGGTGATGGGCACGGCCTCGACCATGGCCGCCCTCACCGAAGCGCTCGGCATGACCCTGCCCGGCGGCGCGGCCATTCCCGCAGCCGATTCAGGGCGGCTCCGGTTCGCCGAAGAGTGCGGGCGGAGAGCCGTGGCGCTCGTGGAGCAGGACCTGCGCCCCGCAGCGATCATGACCGCTGGCGCCATCGACAACGCGATTCGCGTGCTGATGGCGATCGGCGGCTCCACCAACGCGGTCGTCCACCTGCTCGCCATTGCCGGCCGCCTCGGCATCGACCTGCCGCTCGAGCGCTTCGACGCCCTCAGCCGGGAGACGCCGCTGGTGGCCTCCATGCGGCCAAGCGGGCGCTACCAGATGCAGGAACTGTTCGAGGCGGGCGGCATCCCCGCCGTGATGCGGGAATTGCTGCCCCTGCTCGATGGGGCAGCGCGGTCGGTGACCGGCAAAACAGTCGCCGAGAATCTCGCCAGCGTCCCGGCTTCACCGATGCGGGAGGTCGTGGCCGCGCTGGCCGAGCCGTTCGCGCCCGAGGGCGGCCTGGCCGTGCTCTACGGCAACCTCGCCCCGCGTGGCGCGATCATCAAGCATGCCGCCGCGTCGCCGGGCCTGCTGCAGCATCGCGGCCGCGCCGTCGTATTCCGGTCGCTGCAGGATATGGCGGAGCGGATCAACGCGCCCGACCTCGATGTCGAGCCGGACGACGTGCTCGTGCTGCAGGGCGGCGGTCCGGTCGGGGGGCCGGGCATGCCGGAAGCCGGCATGATTCCCATTCCGCGCAAGCTGCTGGAGCGAGGCGTCCGCGACATGGTGCGCATCTCGGACGCCCGCATGAGCGGCACGGCCTACGGAACCGTGGTGTTGCACATCACGCCAGAGGCTGCGGTGGGCGGCCCGCTGGCCGCGGTGCGCGACGGCGACGCCATCGAACTCGACCTCGCCAGCCGGCGGTTGGCGCTGCTGGTGGAGCCCGGCGAACTGCAGCGGCGGTTGGCCGACTGGCGCCCGGCGCCAGCCACGGCCGAGGATCGCCGCGGCTGGCGCTGGCTGCACGCCCGCCACGTCCTCCAGGCCGACCAGGGCTGCGATCTGGATTTCTGCCGTGCCGGCTGGGCCGGGTAGAAGCCCCCGGGATTCCGCAAAGCGCGCCGTCATGCGTCTCCCCGCCCCGGCCGGCCGCGCCTCGGCTGAGTGGGGCAGGGGTAAGGGCCGCTTGCCGCCATGCCACGCGACAGGGTCTCTCGCCCCAGGCGCGAGAGACCCTGTCGCCGTCATGCCATGAACGACGTCTCTCGACTCCGATCGAGACCCGGCGGGCAGTGGGCGCCCAACGTCGATACGTCGCCCTAGCGACGAGCCTGGCCGCCGATCTCGATCCCCTTGAACCGCCGCACGTTGTCGGCGATGGCGGTCTCCACCGGCAGGCGCTCCATGCTCGATGCCCCGAAGAAGCCGACGATGCCCTGGGTGTGCTTGAGCACATAGGCCGCGTCGGCCGGCTCGGCAATCGGCCCGCCGTGGCAGAGCACGAGCACTTCGGGGTTGATGGCTTTGGCCGCGTCGTGCATCGCCTGCACCCGCGCCACCGCCTCGTCCAGGCTCACCGCCGTCTGCGCGCCGATCGTGCCGCTGGTGGTCAGCCCCATATGGGGCACCAGCACATCGGCCCCGGCCTCCGCCATCGCCCGGGCCTCCTCCGGCGTGAAGACATAGGGGCAGGTCAGCAGGTCGAGGCCGTGCGCGGCGCGGATCATCTCGACCTCCAGCCCGTAGCCCATGCCGGTCTCCTCCAGGTTCGCCCGGAAGACGCCGTCGAAGAGGCCGACGGTGGGGAAGTTCTGGACGCCGCTGAAGCCCATGGCCTTGAGTTGGGGCAGGAAGACCGCCATGATGCGGAAGGGGTCCGTGCCGCAGACCCCGGCCAGGACCGGAGTGTGGCGCACCACGGGGAGCACCTCGCGCGCCATGTCCAGCATCACCGCGTTGGCGTCGCCGTAGGGGAGCATGCCGGCCAGCGAGCCGCGGCCCGCCATGCGGTAGCGGCCGGAGTTGTAGATGATGAGCAGGTCCACGCCGCCCGCTTCCGCGCTCTTGGCCGAGATGCCCGTGCCCGCCCCGGCCCCGATGATCGGCTTCCCGGCCGCCACCTGCGCCTTCAGCCGCCCCAGCGCCTCTGACCGCTTCATGTCTGGCTCCTCTCCTGGCCGCGCCAGTCCTGATACAGCTCGTCAAAGCGCCTCGCCATCGCCTCCGCGAAGGCCGGGTCGTTGATGTGCAGGTCCAGTTCGTGGACCTCGACCTCCGGCCGCAGGTGCTCGCGCAGCGCCCCAAGCAGGGCCGCGTCTGCCGCCGGATGGTGGAACACCTGGCCTTCGCCCGCGATGGCGGACACGCCACGCAGGGGAATGAAGAGCGCCAGCGGGCCAGTGGCCGCGTTCAGTTTGCGCGCGATGATGGCGCCCAGTTCCGCGTTCTCCGCCGGGGTGGTGCGCATCAACGTGACGGTTGGGTTGTGGACGTAGAACTGGCGCCCCGCGAAGCGCTCCGGCGCTGTCTCGCGCGGCCCGAAGTTCACCATGTCCAGCGCGCCAAGGGAAACCACCTGCGGCAGGCCGAGCGCCCCGGCGGCTTCCAGGCGATCCGGCCCGGCCGAGAGCACGCCGCCCACGAGCTCATCCGCCAGTTCGGTCGTGGTGACATCGAGCACGCCGGTCAGGTAGCCATCCGCCAGCAGGCGCTCCATGGCGCGCCCACCTGTGCCGGTGGCGTGGAAAACGAGGGTTTCGTACCCCCGGTCATCCAGCACCTCGCGCAGGTGGGTGACGCAGGGCGTGGTGACCCCGAACATGGTGGCCGCCACCAGCGGCCGATCCGGCTCCTCAGGCGCGAACAGGGCAAACTCGACCGCCATGCCGCCAATGGCCGCCGCAGCGTTGCGCAGGATGCGCTCCGAAATGGGGTTGATCCCGGAGATATCGACGACAGACGGGAGCAGCATGATATCGGCCGTATCGACATAGGGGCGGGTATCCCCGGCCGCAACGGTCGAGACCAGCAGTTTGGGCACGCCAATCGGCAGCGCGCGCATGGCGGCCGCGATGACGGTCGAGCCGCCGCTGCCGCCCAGGCCCATGATGGCGTCCAACTGCCCTTCGGCGGAGAGCTTGCCCACGATCTCGGCCGCGCCAGCCGCCATCGCGGCCACCGCTACGCCACGGTCCCCGGCGGCGGCCAGCGCCGCGATATCGTGCCCGGCCGCGGCGGCCACCGCGTCCCGGGCAATATCCGGCGCGACCTTCGGCTCACCGAGGATCCCGGCATCGACCAGCAGCACGTCCAGGCCGCGACCCTGCAGGAGGTCGCGCACGAACGCGTACTCTTCACCCTTGGTATCGAGCGTACCCAGCAACACTACAGTAGGCAGAGGAGCACTCCTTCGTGACGGTGGACACCGCTGTCCACACCGAATGCTGCCAGCAAGGATGCCACATGCTCACCACCGCTACCCCGCAGGATCAGGCCCAGGCGCGCTACCGGGAGGCGCTGGCCGCCGGGTGGGGCATTCCGGCCGGGGCGCGCCTCCTGGAGATTGCCTGCGGCCAGGGCGACATGTCGGCCGTGCTGGCGCACGCTGTCGGGGCCACGGGTCACGTCACCGGCGTCGATATCGCCAGCCCGGGCTACGGCGCGCCACTCACCCTGGGGGAGGCCACGGCCTTCCTCCAGGCCGGTCCCCTGGGCGAACGACTGACCTTCCGCTTCGAGACTGACCTCCTGGACGACGCCATCTTGTACCCGGACGATGCGTTCGACGCGGTCGTGCTGGCGCACGGCGCGTGGTACTTCGCCAGCCAGGAGCAGCTTCGCGCCACCCTGCGCCGCGTCCGCCAATGGGCGCCCCGGCTCCACATCGCGGAGTGGGATCTGGAACCGCAGACCATGGAGCAGATCCCGCACCTGCTCGCCGTGCTGTTGCAAGGGCTGATCGAGGGGTATCACCCCGACAGCGAGGCGAACGTGCGCACGCCATTCTCCCGCGAGCAGATGCTCGCGCTGCTGGCGGAAACCGGCTGGCAGGTTACGCACGAGTTCCGGGCTGACACCAGCGCGCTCCAGGATGGCGCGTGGGAGGTCGACCTGGCGCTGCACGACGCCCTGCCCACTGTCGATGCCTTGCTCGTACCGGGCCATGTGCGCGACCAGTTGCGCAGCCAGGGCGACCTGCTGCGCGCGCTGGCGAGCCGCCTGTCGCCGCGCGCGCTCCCCGCCTACGCGCTGACGGCGGCGCGTTTGTCACTATCTGAAATCGCCTGAGCGCAGACAGGGTTGGCGGCGACGGCTCCGCTGCTATCCTCAATTGGCGGGTCCGCCCGGCGCCGCGAACGCCGAGGCGCGCCAGCCGGACGTGTCTGCCGCGGATTCATGCCTCGTCGATGGCATCACTGGAGATGACCACATGACGGACTCCCCACACACCGCCCTGCGCCTGGCGCTGGCCGAACTCGCCCCACGCCGCACCCTCCTCGGCGCGGCTCTCGCCGGCACAGCGGGGATGCTGGCCAGCACGACGGCCGGCGACGCGAAGAAGAAGCGCAAGAAGCGCAAGAAGCGCTGCAAGAACGGGGCAAAGCGCTGCGGCAAGGGGTGCTGCAAGGCGCCCAGCGTCTGCTCGGCGGCCTCCTGCTTCTGCACAGGCAATGAGGGCAACTGCACGCCGGTTTCCCAGGAACTGATCGACATCATTGCGGATGCGCTCGGCCGCCCGGCGGATCAGGTTGGCCAGAACCCGGACCAGCCGCTCGCTGGCTGCGATGACATCCCCCTGCAAGACAAGGATGCCATCGATGGCCTCCTCAAGCAGGAGTTTGGCATCATCCAGATCGTGCCGTGGTGCGAGGGCGGCATCAACGCTGGCTCTGAGGCGATCCTCGAGCAACTGACCAAGAAGGGGTGAGCCTCAGCGCGGTGGCGCGTGCTCGCCCGCCACCGCGCTCACGGTTTGCGCCGCCCTCTCCTCCCGCCCCCGCCGCCGCCTCACATGGCGGCCGCCCGGGGTTCGTACCATTACGACCCAGGACGCGGACGGGGCGGATATGCAGGACACCACAACCCAGGACCACCTGCCGGGCGACGCGGGCGCGGACGACCCACCGGCCACGTTCACCCTGGCCGGGGTGCGCTTCGGGGTCATCACCATGCTGCCGCTGACGGTGGGCAGCCTCGCCTACGGGCTGGTCTTCGGCGTGCTCGCCGGGAACGTGGGCCTCACCGCCGCCGAAGCGGCCATCATGAGCGGGCTCGTGTTCACCGGGGCGGGGCAGGTGGCCGCCATGGACCTCTGGGCCATGCCCCCGCCCCTGCTCACCATCTGGCTGACCACCGCGCTGGTCAGCCTGCGCTACCTCGTGCTGGGGGCGGCGCTGCGCCCGTGGCTGGGCCAGCTTCGCCCGGTCCAGGCGTACGGCACGCTCGCGGTCCTCATCGACCAGGGGTGGGCCATGGGGCTGCTGGAGTACCGCGCCGGGCGGCGCGACGCCGGGTACCTGCTGGGCGGCGGACTGGCCATGCTGGTCGCCTGGGTCGTTGGCACGGTCGGCGGCTACATGCTCGGCAACCTCGTGCCCGACCCCGCTGCCTGGAGCCTCGACTTTGCGGCCACCGCCATCTTCGTGGCGCTCATCGCCGGCATCTGGCGCGGCCGCAGCGATGCCATTCCCTGGCTGGCAGCAGCGGTGGCGGCGGTGGCCGCGCACCATCTGCTGGCCGGGCCGTGGTACGTGCCGCTGGGCGCCGTGGCCGGCGTGCTGGCCGGGCAGATCATGGAGCGCGCCGGCGGCGCCGGGAGCGTGCCGGATGCGCAGTGAGGTGGCCATCGTCATCGCGGGGATGGCGATCATCATGGTGCTCACGCGCACTGGCGGCTACTGGCTGGTCGGCCGCCTCGCGCCAACCCCACGCGTCACGCGCATCATCGAGCAATTGGGCGGCGTCACCCTGGTGGCCCTGACAGCGCCGGCCGTCGTGAACGCGGGCACGCCGGGCATCATCGCGGCGGCTGTGGCGGCCCTCACGGCCTGGCGCACCGGCAATCTGCTGGTGGCGATGCTGCTGGGCATGGGCGTCATCCACATCCTGCGCCAGGTGCTGACCTGAGGCGCCACGTAACCTGAACCTTGCGTGAGGTCCAGAAATATGTAGGATGAGATATGGACGACGCCGTTCCTGTTGCGTCGCCCTGCGATATTCCCAGGAGGCTCTTCATGCACCCCGTTGCGACGAACGACCTACCCCGCCTCACCGTGCACGGCGCGGAAGACGACACCGTCGAGTGGCACGGCGCCTTCGTCGCGTACGGCGGACACGGGACTGACGAGACCACCACCATCGTCTTCGAGATCAGCCCCGGCAAGCGCCTGGGCTGGCACACCGATCAGACCGAAGAAACGCAGTACATCGTGGCCGGCACTGGCGAACTGGTGATGGATGAAGGGACGTTCCCGGTCGGCCCCGGCAGCGTCTTCGTGCTGCCGACCAACGTCGGGCATGACCTCGTCAACACCGGCACGGAAACCCTGCGCTGCGTCGGGTTCTTCGGCGCCGCCATGTTCACCCAGGTTTTCGACAACGTGATGCTGCCGCCGAATACCCACGTCCTCGGCACCCCGAACCGCGACGGAGCCGGCGCGCCGCCGCCCCGGAAGCTGGGGTAGGGCGTTTGTCGTTGCTCCTTGCGGCCCCCTGCGCTAACCCCGGCGCAGGGGGCCAGCCGGAACCACGGAGGAAATGAATTCTGCCGGGTCGGCAGGCAGTTTCTCCAGAAACACGACGAGACACCAACGCGATGGGTCGTCAAGAAACGCCATCGCGGGTACGAGTATTCCCTGTGCCGCTGTCGTATTGCGAACGAACTGCGCGGTGGCGCGGGCAAGGTCGAGGTCAGCGAAGCACCATGGTGCATTTGCGAGCGAAAGGGCCTCGCAAACGGGTGCGCTACGGAGATCGAGGACGTGGTCCAACGTCAGTTCGAGGTGGAAGACACTCCTCGCAACGGTGATCTGCTCCAGTCCCGGTACTCGCCGCACGGCGAAGTGACGACCCCACTCTGCTATTAGAACGCCTTCATCTCCAGCGAGGTAGAGCGTGGGTGATCCCTGCGTGTTCCAGCGATTCTTCGGACTTTGCGCGGCGAAGCGGAAATCAAGGACTCCCATTGGAGAGTCCGCCGGAATGTGTCGCAGTGTTGCACCCGACCATGGCTGCAGGTGTTCCACAAGGGACACCTAAGAGACTACCCCCTCATAGTCGGCGGCCAGCGCGGCGAGCACAGCGCCTGCGCGTCCCTGCTCAATCATCTGGAGTGCAGTCTTTCCTTCGAATTCAGGAAACGGAGTCGTCAGGAACATTTGAAACCCTTCGGGGGTGTACACAATGAGACCCAGATCGCGAATCTCCTGAATCTGGGCCAACTGCTGACGTACGCGCAAACTCGCGCCCGAGGGCAGACCCTGCTGGTGCTCCCAGCGCTCAATGGTCTTCGCACTAACGTCGACAAGTCGCGCCATGCGTTCGCGCGACAAGCTCAGATCGCGCCGGAGTTCACCCGGCTTGAGGACATACTCGACTCGTTGCGCAACCATCGTGTTCCTCTCCGGTCCTGGCCGGCCCATCGTCTTGCCACAGCCGACCAGGGTGGTGATAGCGTAGCTAACGACTCGACAAATGTCTATACACCAGCCTCTACTGGATTCGTCGTCTCTCCGCCGCTCACCCCCGTGTCTCACAGGCTGCGCGCCCGCCCGTTCTCCCTGTAACCGCCGCCTGTGAGGAGCCGATGCCCACGCCACTCGCCATCATCGGGACGCCATCCAGCGCGGGCGCCTACGCGCCCGGCCAGGAGCTTGCGCCCGCCGCGCTGCGCCAGGCCAGGCTGCTCTCGCGCCTGACCGACACCGGGCGCGAGGTCGTGGACTACGGCGACAGCCCACCCTTTCGCTGGCGGCCGGACCGCGCCAACCGGTACGCCCAGAACGCAGCGGCCGTGCGCGACGCGATCCTCGCCACCGCCGAGCGAGTACAGGCAGCGGCCTCCGCCGGCCAGCTTCCGCTGGTGCTGGGTGGCGATTGCACGGTCGGCATCGGGACCGTCTCTGGCATGCTGGCCGCAGGCCCGCAACCCCTTGGCCTGCTCTCCTTCGACCTCCACGCCGACCTGAACACCCCCGCCTCGGTATCGGATGGCGCGCTGGACTGGATGGGCATGGCCCACCTGCTCGATGAGCCGGCCGCGCTGCCAGCGTTGCGCCAGGTCGGGCCGCGCACGCCGCTGCTGACGCCCGAGCAGGCGGTGGTCTTCGGGCACAGCCAGCAGCGCGCCACCCCCTGGGAGCGCGAGGTGATCGCCCGCCGTCATATCCAGACCGTACCCGTGGAGAATGTCGCCGACGCCCCGGAGGATGCCGCCCACGCCGCCCTGGCGCTCCTGCCCGGCGTTGACCGCCTGTTGATCCACTTCGATGTGGACGTGATCGACTTCGTCGATGCGCCCCTCTCGGAGCACACCGGCCGCAACGAAGGCCTTACCCTCGATCAGGCGCTGCGTGCCTTGCGCGTCTTCACCGCCCACCCCGCCTTCGCCGCGCTGACGATCACCGAACTCAACCCGCTCCACGGCGAAGGGGACGGCGCCACGCTGGAGCGCTTCGTAGCCGGGCTGGTGGAGGCGTTGCGGTAGGACGAAGTGCGCGCTCGACGCAAGCTGTTCGTGACTGAAACCTCGCCACGACAATCATGTGGCGCCCCAGATCTGCGTCAAGGTTCTCGCAAAATCGCACCACAGCAGAAAACCCACTTGGGATCAGGTCTGCCAGAAGTGCCAAGCGTTCCATCCGGACGAACATAGCGATGAGCCATAGCCACGTCAGTCAATCCGTCAGAGTAGATGACTATCTGGCTTCGGGAGCCCAGCGGAAGATTGAGCTTCATACACCGGGCCGCGCTAACATGCTTGTCCTCGTTGACCTTGACGCGCTCAAACAGGGTCCCAGCTTGCGCTCGCTCCAGGACCCTGCTTTCATTGAAACAGATTCTTAGTGTCTCAAGAGACACTCGAATTCTCGGAGGGATCAATGGGCCCCCTGGAAGCATCAATTCGTCGTCACCTCGATGACTATCTGGCGAACAGAATAGATTACGATAGCTTCACCGACTGGATGTACGGGGTCATCTGGAACATCGATCAACGAGGCGAGCCCGGCGCGTCGCACCTGGGCTACGCCATCATGCTCGAAATAGCCGAACTCTCCAATGGCGACGCGACCAGGGAAGAATTTCGTCGTGGCCTGATGGACCTGGCTGAACAAGCACCCGTCCGCTCGTCCGCGTAGGCGACCGCAACGTGAGCACAGCGCGAGCATGCTCTGGTGGCCGTCACCTGGCGAAGATGGTCACGAACACGTCGCCAGTTCCTCCCGGGCCATCCTGATCGCGCGCCTGCCACGCCTCCATGCGATCAGGCGCTGCGTGCCTTGCGCGCCTTCACCGCCTACCCCGCCATCGCCGCGCTGACCATCACCGAACTCAACCCGCTGCACGGGGAGCGGATGGCGCACGCTGGAGCGCTTCGTGGCCGGGCTGGTGGCGGCGTTGCGGTGGCGCGGTGTCATGGCGCCGAAAACGCTGTCAGCCAGGACCCCGAACGGCGTCCTGCTGGTTGGGCCTGGATCGTGATTCGGCTGATGTTCCCCTTGCGAGCAAACCCTGGATGACAACCAGGAATCGCGACGTTGACGCTGAGACGGGTTCTGAAACACGCGGATTCACGCAAACCTGTGACGTTCGCGAGTTGGTCAAGCCTGTCGCACATACCGTCGTTTTTGATACCGTCGCGGCGATGGTGTTATGCGCAAAGGTGTGATGTCGTTAGCGGCAATATTCGCGCAGGATGCCGAGATCTGATTGCGGGGCATGGCGGGGAATAAAGAGCTCTATCAACGCGGAAGCACTGGGACTATGCGACGACGTTAACCGTTATAACGCCCCTCTTGACATCTCATGAGGGGCGTTATAACATCCCATCAGTCATGCTGCGGACGCTCGCAGCCAAGGAAGAAGGGAAGCAAGGATGGACAAATATATTGAGGTGCGGACGCAGATTCCCCAGCGGCTCCTCCCCAGATACCACGAGTTAGTTGCGGAGTTGCTCCGTGATGGACTGGTCTCGGAGAAACCGACAACGGGGCTCACACGAGAGCGTCAGGGCATTCGGCACCCGTGGACTAACCCTGAAATACGGCGCGACGTTATCCTGCAGCAAACAGGCGATGAAGAAGGTATCGCCGTTGTTACCCCTCTTTTGAGAGTGTGCCGTCTGCACTAAGTGATGCACACAATCTCTACGTGCAACTCAGCCCACGGGCGCTAGAGACGTTTCAGTATGTGGTTGATCGCCCTGGGCAACGAATCTCGGGGGATGAACTAGCGCAAGCCCTCGGCGTTTCCCCATCCGAGCTGACCGGATCACTGTCATCGATCCGGAAGCGAATCGATGCGCAAATCGCCCTATGCCGCTGCGCTACCGATCAGGACCAAACGGGGGGACGTATTTCATCGACTCGGCTGTTGCTGATGTATTTCGAAAAGCCTTTGAGGACTGGAGGCGGTTTGGCTGGCCCGATGATGAAGGTTTGGAAGTCTACGGTGAACTGGTTGACAATACCGTGTCGCTCTTGAATCTGTTTCAAGCGGCAAGCAGCACGCGCGGAACTGCGATTGCTGGAAGATGCGAGCGGCGATGAGACGTACCGGCAGGAACTCCAAAGCAAAATTGATGAGTTGGACGAGCATTACGGTCAGCTTGCCAAGAAGCGAGCCGGCCTTCTGCGCAAATACGACCCTCAATCCGTACAGGAGAGTAAACGGCTCGGTATCAGGCAGGAACTCAGCATGTACTGCCAGGCTCAGGAATACGAGCTGGAGAAGATCGACGCCGAGCTAGAAAGCCTGGGAAGGCGCGAACTTTCAGCCGACGCCGAAAAGCGACGCGAGGAGTTGCACGCGGATCGGAACTGGTACCAGGAGAGACTTGAGCAGGGCACGGAACAACTCAAGCAGATGAACCGCGATGTCGAGTATCTACCGCCACAAGAATGGCGGACGCCCTTCACTCGGGATGCTATCGAAGAAATAGCCAGGGACTAACAAAGCCAGATTTGAGATCGACGTCTGGACCACGTTGATCTGCGTTGATCTGCCAAGAACAAAAAGGGCGTGCGTCTGGACCACGCCGCCCCTTCAGATTCGACACAGGGTTACTGACCAGCTCCGCTGTTGTCGTATCCTGAGTATACCGCTCCTGACCAGGAACGGGCTCTGAGACATGACGACAGCGGTACTCCTCTTCTTGCGCAGGGGATGTGAGGTGCATCGTCATGTCTCGATATCACAACGCTACGGTCTCAGTTCCAAGCTTTCCCGCCACGCAGTCCAGCGTCAACGTGAGCGCCATCTGGGCAATGCTGCGCTGGATTATGTGTTCACCCACGGAACCCATATTCACCGCACGGGTGTGACGTTTGTCTTCCTGCGCGAGCGCGACATTCCTGTCGCTGATCGCCGCAAGGATCGCTTGACTCGTCTTGCTGGAACCGTGGTCATCGTTGGTGACCATGGGCGAATTGTCACCGTTTACCGGAACCAGCAGGCCTTGCGGGAAATCCGCCGCAAGAGCAAGTACGACCATAGTTGCCGCTCCCGTTACGACTATCGGGCGGTGTCCTAGAGGTGGGGCGGCCAGGCATGCCGCGAGGTCCATGAGCATGGCTTTCCCACCCACATGGACCAGCCCCAACGCCAATGTTTGATCCCCATCAACGAAGGACAACGCCGCCTATGGCAGAACTACAGTTCATTGCGAATGGCAACGGTCGCCAGGCAACGCCTCCACGCCCAAAGAGCCCCTGGGGGCTTCCTAACTACTCGCCAACGTCACTGAATCAGCATGCCAACTGTCCTGAAGCCTTCCTTCACGAGCGCGTGCTGAAGACTCCATTCGCCGAAGATCAGGGCAGCGTCGCTCTGGCGAAGGGATCAGCCGTTCACGCACTGCTCCAGCGGTACGTCTGTATGGACCTCGCTCGCAGTACCCAATTCGAGGAACGTCTCGAGAGCGAGGCCTCTCGAGCGCTCGCGGCGCAGGGATTGCCGTCTGCCAATCCGGGACACCTCGCCGCCGTAGACGAAGTAATGACCTGTACCGCCAACGGTATAGACGTCCTGCGAAACGAATATGCTGGGGCCTCTCTCCTAATTGGAGAGCAGTTCCTGAGTCTGAACTGGACTCAGGGCCCGGCCCCGTTTCGATTGACGGCAAAGATCGATTTGCGGGCCTGCTTCCCCGACGGCAGCGTCGAGAGCCTGGACTGGAAAACTGGAAAGCCGCGAGGGCTTGATCAGATCCAGAACATCATTTGCCGCCTCGTGACCGAGGCGAACGCATCGCAAATTTTCAAGAGGTATCTGCCCACTGGCGCTCCACCGGCGATCCGTACGACGGTCTGTCACCTGAGCACCAGGAAGCTCACAGTCCAGCAATTTGACCACGCTCAACTGGAAGCGGAATTTGCTGACATCCGTGCGCGGATCGCCCACATCGAGAAGGCCAAGGCAACGCCAGTGCCTGGTTCTCATGAGTGGATGCCCCAACCGGGACCACTCTGCGGATGGTGCAAATACGCTCAGGCGTGTAGCTATCACGCATCGATGGGCGCGGCCATGCCGTGGCTTGACGACGAGTTAGTCCAAGGCCGCTGATAACGCAGCGTGAGGGTCTCAGGTGAGATCCCACGCTCAATCCTGCAGGGGCGTCCGCGGGGGCAGCTGCCTATGCGCTGCTTCCCCCACCTGGAGAAACATCGCGTGATCCGGCGTTGCGCGTTATGCCGCGTGAGTACCGCTTCACTGGGATGTCCTCCTGTGGGCTTCTGTACTTCTGCGCGCAATGCCGATTGTCCGCTGATGATCTGCCGTCTGAACGCGAATGCGGATACGGACTGTTACCTGCCTGTCCGTCACGCTCCCTACGCCGCCACCTCTTCCCCCACTCCGCCCGCATCGCGGGCCTGCCACGCTGCCAGGCCGCCGCGCAGCGCGCTGACGGCGAACCCTTCCGCCTGCAACAACTCGGCGGCGCGCACGGCGGAGGCATCCTCCGGGCAGGTGCAATAGGTCACGATGGGGCGCTCGCGCGGGCGGTCACGCGCCCACGTCTCGATGTCGTCGAGGGGCACGCGGATGCTCCCCGGGATGCCGCCGCCCTGCCCGGCCGCCGCGCGGCTACGCACATCCAGCACGATGGGCGGGTCGTCGCCCTCCAGCCAGGAGGCCAGCGTTTCCGGGCTGATCCGTGAGACGGCCTGGCGCTCGACGCCGAAGAGTCCCGGCGCCGTCGCCTCGCGCTCCTCCGGCAGCGTCTCGCGCGCCATCGCCCGCCCGTAGGCGGCGGCCAGCGGCGTGGCGGTAACACCGTGCACGACCACCGAGGCGGTCACCACAATGCCCGTCACCGCCAGCAGCCACTCCGCATTCGGCACGCCCTGGTTCACCACCAGCAGCGCGAACAACAGCGAGCTCAACCCACGTGGGCCGAACCAGCCCATGAACAGGCGGGCGCGCTTGCTGACGCCGGCCTTGCGCAACACCAGCGAAATGGCGACCGGCCGCGCCACCGCCAGCACCACCAGGGCAAACAGCAGTGCCGGGCCAACCGGGGCCAGGCCCCACATGGTTGCGAGCAGCGCCCCGAACAGGATGCAGGCCAGCAGCATGGCCATCTCGGCGGTCACTTCCCCGTAGTCGAGAAAGCAGTCGCACAGGTCATAGTTCGTCTTGACGATGACCACCCCGGCGGTGAAGACCGCCAGGAACCCGCTTCCGCCCGCGAATTCTCCCGCGACATAGGCCGCCAGGACGATGCCGACGCCGTACAGGGCGCGATACTCCCGGCTGACCGGCACGTGCGCGCGGAGCGCCCCGATGATGCGAATGCAGACGTAGCCGACCAGGCCGCCGGCCAGCGGCCCCAGCACGAAGAGCTGAGCCAGGTGCAGGAGCCAGTCACCGGCCCCGCCCGGCCGGCCCAGGGCCAGGGTGGAGAGGATAAGGAGGATCGGCAGCACCACGATGTCGTTGGCCCCGGCCTCCGTGGTCATCGTCTGCCGGATCGAGCGCGGCACACGGTCATCGCGCGTCACATCGCGCAGCACCACCGGGTCAATAGACGCCAGGATGGCGCCGAGCAACGCCGCTTCCAGCCAACCAACCCCGAGGATGAGGCGCGCCGCCACGGTCACGATGGCGATCGTGATCAACGTGCCGGGTCCGAGCGCCAGCAGCGGCGCCATCCAGGTCTTGCGATCCTCGTCGAAGTGCAGGTTGACCGCGTCCAGGAAGAGCACGAACGCGAGGCTGACCACACCGACAGTTTCCAGCGCCTCGCTGTGCAGATCCACCCGCAGCAGGCCGAGGCCTCCCAGCAGGTAGCCGAGCCCCAGGAAGATCATTGGCACCGAGAGCGGCGCGCGTTGCACCAGCCCCGAGACGATCCCGGAGAGCATGAAGACCGCCGCGAGGACGGCAAAGGGCAGAAGCAGCGCGTGCATGCGGGCCTACTGGCTCCGGTGGGCCTGGAGCGCCGGGCGCAAGGTCTCCACCCAGCTCCGCAGGGCGCGCAGCATGCCAGCGGCGGCGTCATGCATCTGGTCGGTCGCCTGGAACTCGCCCTGCTCGTTGAAATGCGCGCTCACCATGGAGATCGGCACCGCCTCCGTCAGCGGAATCATTTTCAGCGCGCTCAGAGTCGGCTTCAGCATCTGCACGGCGCGCAGGCCGCCCGAAATGCCCCCGTAACTCACCAGCCCAACCGGCTTGTACATCCACTCGTGCATCAGGTAGTCGATGGCGTTCTTGAGCGGGGCGGCGTAACCGTGGTTGTACTCCGGCGTCACCAGCACGATGGCATCCGCAGCGTCCACCATCGCGCTCCAGTCCTTCGTGTGCTGGTGGGTGTAGGCGCGCAGGCGCGGGTGGTTCGGCTCATCCATGAACGGCAGATTCAGTGCGGCCAGGTCCACCACCTGGACATCGAAGTCGCCCTGAAGCTCCGCCTGCGCGGCGAACCACTGCCCGACCGGCAGCCCTACCCGCCCGGGCCGCGTGCTGGCGATGATGAGCATCAGCCGGGGCCGCCGGGCCGGTGCATCCTGCGTGGATGGTCCTTCGGTGCTCGTCATGGTGCGTGCTTCCCTCGCCAGGCGGCGTGTCAGCCGCCAGTGGTGAAACGCCGAAGCGCCCACTGCGTGATACTTCCCTTCGGAAAGTATTACCCCTCACGCTTCTCGCCGGCGCGGGACCAATGGCCCGGTTCGCCAGAAAGAACCTCGCGCGTTGCGCCCGGCGTGGTCGTGAAATGGCCATGATAGAATCGCGTGCAGGATCCCAACTTCGCTCCTGGTTGTTGCACGGCCACGCTGGCCGTTGCGTGCGCCGGGCGCGCCGTTGCCGGTGTCAGGGAGTGCGGGGAGGAACGCTCATGTCGCGTTGGCTGCGGGGATTGATCACCGCGTGTCTGATCGCCGTGCTGGTTTCGGGCATCACGCCCGCCGTGTTCGCCGCGCCACCAGCGCAGTCGGCTACTGGCGAGTTCCGCATGATCGTGGGCGAGCCGAGCAGCCTCGACCCCAACATCGCGGTCGACTACTCCATCTTCGTCACTTCGCAACTCTTCGATCCGCTCTACCGGATGGAGGAGGACGGCAGCCTGACCATGCTCGGCGCGGAGAGCTACGAGGTCTCCGAAGACGGCCTGACCTGGACCTTCAAGCTGAACCCGAACGCCAAATGGAGCGACGGCGAGCCGATCACGGCCAGTGACTGGGTCTACTCCTGGCTGCGCACGCTCGATCCGGCCGTCGGCAGCGGCGTGGGCACCTTCCTGGCCGCCGTCAGGAACGCGCCGGAGTACCAGGCGGGCGAGGTCACGGATCCCGCCGAAGTCGGCCTGCGCGCCGTGGACGACCTCACCTTTGAAGTGACGATGGCGCAACCTTCGCCGCAGTTCAAGGCGGTGGCCGGCCTTCCCTATCTCACGGCTTCTCCCCGGCATGTCATCGAGGAGAAGGGCGAGCAGTGGACGGAAACGGGCAACCTGGTCAGCAGCGGGCCGTACAAGCTGGAGGCGTGGGATCACGATCAGCAGATCGTGCTGGCGCGCAACGAGCACTACGGCGGCGACGCGCCGAGCATCGAGCGCGCGGTGTTGACCATCGCCACCGGCGATCCGTGCGTGGCCCAGGTGCAGGCGTACGAGGCGAACGAAGTCGACTTCGCCACCTGCGTCCCGGCGCAGGATATCGCCCGCATGCGCTCGCAGTACCCGGACGAGCTGACGCTGGAGCCCCTCTCCGCCACCATCTTCCCCGTCTTCGACAACAGCAAGGAGCCGTGGAACGATGTCCGCGTGCGCAAGGCGTTCAGCCTGGCTATCGACCGCGATGCCATCGTGGCCGTCCTGACCGACAACACCTCCACCCCGGCCTACCAACTCGTGCCGGAGGGGATCATTGGGCGCGATCCCGGCCACGCCCTCACCGGCACGGTGGAGGACGCGCAGGCGCTGCTGGCCGAGGCCGGCTACCCGAACGGCGAAGGCTTCCCCGAGTTCACCATCACGACCTCCAACGCGCGCGGCCGCAAGGACCTGGCGGAACTGATCCAGCAGATGTGGAAGGACAACCTGGGCGTAACGGGCCAGGTTGAGGTGATGGAGGAGAACGCCTACCGCTCGTGGGTCAACGCCCGCAAGGAAGAGCCGTACGACATCGGCATCAACGGCTGGTACTCCGACTACATCGACCCCAACAACTGGTACAAGGAAGTCTTCGTCGACGACTACCGCAACATGCACTTCACGAACGAGGAGTTCGTGAACCTGGTTGGCGAGGCCGCGTTCGAGCTGGACGAGGCGAAGCGCGCCGACCTCTTCACGCAGGCCGACGCCATCCTGGAAGCAGAAGCGCCAGCCATCCCGGCTTACTACCCGACCGATATCCAGTTGCGGAAGCCGTGGCTGCAGGGGCTGGGGCACACGCCGGTGCTCGGCCTCTTCTACATCGCCGACGCGACGATCACCCAACCGTAGACGACTCAGGGCCGGGAGCAGTTGCAGGCTCCCGGCCTCTTTTGGTGGGAAGCTGATTCCTGATGCTGCGCTACGTGGCGCGCCGCGCCATGGCTATCGTGCCCACGCTGCTGCTGGTCTACACCGTGGTCTTCTTCATCGCGCACGCCACGCCCGGCAGCCCGTGGGACATGCTGGGCGAGCGCCCGGTGCCGCCGCAGGTGCAGGAGAACCTGAACCAGAAGTACAACCTGGACAAGTCCCTGCCCGAGCAGTACCTGACCTACCTCGGCAACGCCCTGCGCGGCGACTTCGGGCCGTCGTACCGCAGCCGTTCCCAGAGCGTGGCGCAGATCATCCGGGAGTTTCTGCCCGTCTCCCTGCAACTGGGCGTGGCCGCCATGGTGCTGGCGCTGCTCGTTGCCCTGCCGCTGGGCGGGCTGGCCGCCCTGCGCCGTGGCACCTGGCTGGACTGGACCATCGTGTCCCTGACCACGCTTGGCATTTCGCTGCCGTCCTACGTGGTGGCCTCGGTCGGCATTGTGGTGCTGGGGGTCAAGCTGGGTTGGGCGCCCACCATCGGTTGGGACGGCCTGTTCACGCCCAGCTCCGTCGTGCCCATCATCGGGCTCTCGCTGGCGCCGCTCGCCGCCCTCACGCGCTACTTCCGGGCCAGCATGATCGAGGAGCTGCACCGCGACTACGTGCGCACGGCCCGCGCCAAGGGGCTCTCCGAGCAGAAGGTGGTGGGCGGCCACATGGCGCGCAACGCCCTGATCCCGGTCATGACAGTGGCGGGCGTCTACTTTTCCTACGTGCTGATGGGGTCCTTCTTCGTCGAGACCATCGCCGGGGTGCCGGGCCTGGGCCGCTACTTCGTGATCTCGGTGGCGGCGCGCGACTACCCGGTGATCATCGGCACCACCCTGCTCTACGCCGCCGTGGTGCTGGTGGTGAACATCCTGGTCGATCTCTCCTACGCCGCGCTCGATCCCCGCATTCGCTATGACGCCTGACGACGACCCGACCCTGACGGCGCAGCCGCGCCCGGAGCCGCGCCGCAACACCCTGGGCTGGCAGATCGTGCGCGGCGTCCGGCGCAACCCGGCGGCCATCGTCAGCCTGCTCATCCTGACCGTCGTCATCCTGGCCGCCACGTTCGCGACGGCGCTGCCGTACCCTTACGACGCCCAGGACTACAAGATCCGCAACGCACCCCCCTCCCGCGAGCACCTGCTGGGCGGCGATCAGCTCGGCCGCGATGTCCTCTCCCGCCTCGCCTACGGCGCGCGCGTTTCCATGACGGTCGCCGTCGCCGCCACGGTGCTGACCCTGATTATCGGGGTCACGGTCGGCTCTATCGCCGGGTACGCCGGCGGGCAGGTCGACAGCCTCATCATGCGCTTCGTGGACTCCATGTACGCGTTTCCCGATCTCCTTTTCGTCATCCTGGTCAGCGCGTTGCTGCGCGGGCAGATCGGCGATGAGCCAACCGGCGTGGTGGCCGCCATCGCCGCCGTTGACCGCGCCAGCAACGGCCTCTTCCCCGTGTTCCTCGCCCTGGGCCTGACGAGCTGGCTCACCACCGCCCGCCTGGTGCGGGCGCAGTTGCTCTCGCTGAAGCATCAGGACTACGTGCTGGCCTCGCGTGGCGCGGGCGCCCGGCCCGGCTTCATCCTGCGGACGCACCTGCTGCCGAACACGCTCGCGCCGCTCATCGTGGCCGCCACGCTGGCGATCCCGAACGCCATTCTGCTGGAGGCGGGCCTCAGCTTCATCGGCCTCGGCGTGCAGCCGCCCACGCCCAGTTGGGGCATCATGATCGCGGACGGCGTGGCCTCCATCCGCTCCTTCCCGTGGCTCATGCTGGCTCCGGCCTTCACCATCGGCCTGACCCTGCTCTCGTTCAACGTGCTGGGCGACGCCCTGCGTGACGCCGTCGATCCGCTGCTGCAGCGGTCCCGCTAGGAGACGATGTGGCCCCTGAACTCGCAGACTCCGCCGCTGCCGCCCTGCACCGGGACGCCTTCTACCTGGATGCGGCGGTCCCCCTGGTCAACGCGCGCCTGCTGCCGCGCTACCTGCCCGATCTCCAGGCGGGCGGCGTGGACGCCATCCTGACCACGGTCGCCTCGCTGGAGGATTGCCACTACGCCGTCAGCGCGCTTGCCGATTGGCACGCGCTGGCCAATGGCGGCGCGTATCCCTTTCGCCTCTGCGCCACCGTCGCCGAGTTCCGCGCGGCCAAACAGGATGGCGTGCTGGCGGTTGGGCTGCACTTCCAGGGCGGCAACCCCCTGGAGCAGGATGTCGATCTGGTCGATGCCTACCACGCGCTCGGCGTGCGCGTGGTGCAACTCACCTACAACGCCCGCAACTTCATTGGCGACGGCTGCCTGGAAGACGCCAACGCCGGCCTGAGCGCCTTCGGGCGCAAGGTGGTGCGCCGCCTCGATGAACGGCGGATCGTGATCGACATCTCGCACGTGGGCGAACGCACCAGCCTGGAGGCGCTGGCGCTGGCCAGCCGGCCGGTGGTCGCCACCCACGCCAACGCCCGAGGCGTCCACGACAGCGCCCGCAACCTGAGCGACGAGCAAATCCGCGCCATCGCGGCCAGCGGCGGCGCCATCGGGCTCTGCGGCTTTCCCGCCTTCGTTGCCCCGGACGATCCCCCGACCCTTGAGCAGTTGGTCGACCACGCCGTCTACATCAGCGACCTCGTCGGGCCGCAGCACCTCGGACTCGGGCTCGACTTCGCCATCGAGGACGAGGACGACTACGACTACTTCGGCTACGACCCGCGCTACTACCCGCGCCCACCGTGGACCTGGCCCACCGGGCTCGGCGGCTTCTTCCGGGACGCGCCGCATATCACGGCCGCGCTGCTCCGGCGCGGCTTCAGCGAGCTGGAGGTGCGCGGCATGCTGGGCGAGAACTTCCTGCGGGTCTTTCAGCAGGTTTGGGGAGCGTAAACCATGCGCCGCCTGTTCGATCTCAGGACACCGATGCGCGACGGAGTGCGCCTCTCGGCGGATGTCTACCTGCCGAAGGCCGCCACGCCAGCCCCGGCCATCCTGGTGCGCACCCCCTACGACAACACGCGCCCGGACTACATCAGTTGGGCCAGGCGCTTCACCGCGCACGGCTACCCGTTTGTCGTGCAGGACTGCCGGGGCCGGGGCGACTCGGACGGCGAATTCACGCCGTGGGCCGATGATTTCGCGGACGGCTACGACACCGTGCAGTGGGTCGCTGAGCAGCCCTGGTGCGACGGCCAGGTCGGCATGGTCGGCGGCTCCTACATGGCCTGGGTGCAGTGGACAGCGGCCGCGCTCCATCCGCCGGCGCTGAAGGCGATGGTGGCGGCGGGCAGCCCTGGCCGCTGGTTCCGCGACTGGCCGTTTCGCTGGGGCGCGTTCCTGGCTGAAGATTACGTCGAGTGGGTGAACCGCATCTCCGGCCGCACCTATCAGCCCCAGAGCATCATCGACTGGAACGATCTGCACCGGCGCCGCCACCCGCGCGGCATGGACGCTGCGCTGGGCCGCCCCATGCTGCACTGGCAGGAGGCGCTGGATCACGACACGTACGATGCCTTCTGGCATCGGCTGGATATCACCGGCTACGACACGATGCGCATCCCGGTGCTCCACGTCACTGGCTGGTTCGATGGCTGCGCGCCGGGATCCTTCCATCACTACTACCAAATGCGAGACCACTCTCCCGTGCCCGAGCAGCAGGCGCTGCTCCTGGGCGCGTGGGGCCACGGCGGGGCCTGTAGCACCGGCCGCGCCATCGAGGGCGCCTGGGACCTGGGGCCGCAGGCAGAGCTGGATCTGCCCGCCGTCTGGCTCGCCTGGTTCGATCACTGGCTGCGCGGCATTGGGGAAAACCCGCTGCCGCCGGTCCGCTACTTCGCGATGGGCGCCAACGCCTGGCGCGATGCCACGGCGTGGCCGCCGGCAGACGCAGCGCGCGTCTCTCTCTACCTCGCGGCCGACGGCACGCTGACCAAACAGGCGCCGGAAGCCGGGCTGCGGACCTACCTCTACGACGCGCATGACCCCACCCCGGGGGCAGCGTGCCTCTCGCCCGATCCCCTGCCCGACTGGTCGCCGCGCAACCTGGCCTTCCTGGAGCAACGGTCGGATGTCCTTACCTACACCGCTGCGCCCGTGCAGCAGGCCGTCGAGCTTGCTGGCCCGGCGCATGTTGCGCTCCAGGCGGCCAGCAGCGCGCTGGATACCGACTTCGCGGCAATCCTGGCCGACGTGGCGCCGGACGGAACCAGCGTGTTCTTCAGCCACGGCATCATGCGCGCCTCGTACCGCAGTTCCCTGACCTCGCCCACGCTACTGCAGCCGCATCAGCCGGAGCTCTTCACGATCGAGCTGGCGGATGTGGCGCATGTGCTCCTGCCGGGGCACGCGCTGCGCCTCATCATCTGCTCCTGCCTCTTTCCCTACTATCACCCCAATCCCAACACCGGCGCGGGGTACGGCGAGGAAGCAGACGGTGATTACGCCGCCGCGCGCCAGACGGTGCTGAGCGGCGGAGAGCAGGCTTCGCACCTTGCGGTCTACGCCCGGTCGCCGGAGGCCTGAGCCCAGGCGTCAACGTGGGCCCGGTGCGGTGCGGGTCGAGACTGCCTGGCGCAAGGCGTGGCTTCCCGGCGGAAACCGGGCCACGCCCGGCGCGCCAGGCGCTCCCGAAGCCGCTGGAGGTCACACGCGACCGGCGAATTCCCCGGCGCCCCGGCTCACCGTTGGTCGCCCCCCGGGTCACGGTCGGCGCTGATCCCCCCGGAGCGCCCCGGCGAGGAGATCCCCGTGGGTAGCCACGCGCGCCCGCATCGTGTGGAGCGTGAAATCACCTGGCTGGACCGCGCCCTCCTCCACTTCCGGCCAGGTCAACGGCGCCGCGACGGTTGCGCCGGGCGCCGCGCGCACGGTGTAGGGCGACGCGGTGTTCCGGGCAATGCTGTTCTGCGCGTAGTCAATCGTCACGCTCTGCCCCAGGTGTGTGGCGCCACGCGCCACGGCGACAAGACCGGCGTGGTGGGCCTCGAGCTGCTCCGCAACGCGTTTCACCCAGGCGCGAACCTCCGGGTAGCTGGCGCCTGCCGCCAGAGGCACGTGAAGATGCAGGCCACGCCGGCCGCTTGTCTTGGGGTAGGCCAGCATGCCCTCCTGGGCCAGCGCCTCCCGCACCAGCAGCGCGGCCTGCAACACCTCGGCGAACGTGGCGGACTCGCCGGGATCGAGATCGAAGATGGCCTGATCTGGCTGGTTGAGGAGCGGCGCCCGGGCGCTCCAGCCGTGGAACTCGATGGTCCCGCTGTTGACGAACCAGGCGAGGCCAGCAGCGTTGTCGATGAGCGGAACCTGAATGGTGCGCGTGGTGGACTTTCCGGTGTAGTCCGCCACGCGCAGCCAGGGCGGGGCGTGGGCCGGCAGATCCCGCTTGTAGAAGGCCGGCCCGGTGATCCCCTCGGGGTACGTGCGCAGGGTCACGGGCCGGTCGGACAGGTGCGGCAGCATGACCGGCGCGATATCCCGGTAGTAGGCGAGCAGGTCCTCCCGGGTGATGCCGTCTGCTGGCCACAGGACTTTGTCCGGATGATTCAGCTCCAGGTCATGACCATCCAGCGTCCAGATGATGGGGTTGCGCTCGGGCATGATCGTCACTCCGGGTGTCATCGGGGGTGAACTGCACATCGAGCCAGATCGGGCAATGGTCGGATCCCGGGATCTCGGACGCAATGCCGGCGGCAATGACCTGGCCCAGGCACCGCTCCGGGACCAAACCGTAGTCGATACGCCACCCCATGTTCCGCTCGCGGGCGCGGGAACGGGGATTCCACCAGGTATAGGCGCCCGCCTGCTCCGGGTGGAAATGGCGGAAGGTATCCACCCAACCGGCGGCCAGGAAGCGATCCAGCCAGGCGCGCTCCTCCGGGAGAAAGCCGGACTCACGCCAGTGCCGTTGTGGGTGCGCGATGTCGATGTCGCAGTGGGCCGTATTGACATCGCCACACACGATGAGGCACTTGTCGTCCTGAACCCGCGCGTCAACGTGACGCTGGAACGCGTCGTAGAAGGCCAGCTTGTAGGCGAGGCGCGCCGGGCTCGCTCGCCCGTTCGGGAAATACACGTTGTAGAGCGTAAACGCCGGGTACTCGGTGATCAGGACCCGGTCCTCATCGTCGAAGTCCGGGAGGCCCATGCCCACCTGCCACGAAAGCGGCTCCTGCCGGCTGAACGTGGCCACGCCGCCGTAGCCGGGCCGGCGCAGCGGCGACCAACAGGTGTGGTAACCGGCCACCGAGCGGAGTTCGGCGGGCACCGCCGCTGCATCCAGGCGAGTCTCCTGCAAGCACAGAATGTCCGGCTGCGCCTCAACCAGCCAGGTTTCCAGGCCCTTGCGCATGGCAGCCCGCACGCCGTTGACGTTCCAACTGAAGATGCGCATGTGGTTGACCTGACTCCTGGAGTTGGGTCACGGGAGTTCCACGCTACGGCAACGGTCACCTGACGCGGTGGGTTAATTCTGCGCGGTCCAGCTCTCGACGCGGATAACGAGTTTGTAGCGCTCCTGCCCGGCGTGGCCGTGCCTGAAGTCTTCGCCCGTGTACTTGCGCGCCAGCTCATTGACGAAGTCAAGCGTGTCGTAGGGAACGAACTCGACGACTTCGCCGCGAATTTCCAGGTAGCGCTCCGGGTCGTGCGGGTCCTGAAAGGAGATAGCGACGCGCGGGTCGCGCTGAAGATTGCGATACTTGCGGGTGCCGCCCTTGACGCTGACCAGCACGTGCGATCCGTCCCAGAGAAACCAGACGGGGTTGACCTCTGGCCGGCCTGATGCGTCTGTCGTGGCCAGATGACCCAGGACAGTGCTCTCCAGGATATCGTGGTACCGGGCAGGGACAGATCCGTTCGGCATGGGCAGAGTGTAACTGCCTGACGGCGCGGCTGCTTGCGGTCACGGTCAATGTGGGAGACACGACACACTGGTAGTGCGGGCCGCTTGACACGATCTTCACCGAACGGGTCATGAGCTCACGGTCAATTCATCATGGAGTGGATGGTATGCGCAGGCGAACGCTGTTGTCTGCCCTGGCTGGCGGCGCCCTGGCGGCCGGGGCCGCCGGTAACGCCGTGGCGGGCGAGGGTATCGGCTCTGGCGCCAGTCGCCGGTCTCCGGCGTTGCGGCAGGAGGCCACGCCGGTGGCCGGCCTCGATGACGGGCTGGCGCATCCCATCCCGTACCAACCACCCTTGGGGACCGGGAAAGACCGGGCCCTGGTGTTGGGCGGAGGCGGGGTCTACCTGCTCTCCTTCTACGTGGGGTACTTCAACACGCTCCTGAAGAATGGCGTGGATCTCAGCCAGGCTGACCTTATCGTCGGCACATCGGCCGGCTCGCTGGGTGGGGCTATCCTGGCCAGCGGCATGCTGGCCGAAGTGACGCAAGAACTGGACGCGCTCGGTTCTTTCCCCTTCCTGTTCGGCAAGCTGGCGCCGGGAGAAAAGCCGAACCCCAGCCAGCAGCGCGCGAAGCAGATCACCATCGATGCGACGGACGCCTCGCCCGAAACAATCCAGAAGATCGGGCGGGCGGCGATGGCGGCCCGCAATCCGGATGGCCCCTTCCAGTACGAAAACTCGGTCGAGCAGGTGATCGGGATTACCGACTGGCCCTCAGCCGGCCTGCACACCACGGCGGTGGACTGCTACAGCGGGGAGCGGCTCATCGTCTCTCAGGAGGACGGCATCCCCATCAACGTGGCCTGTGGCGCCAGCTCGTCCCTGCCCGGGGGGACGGGCCCCACCTGGCTCAAGGACCGTCTCTGCATGGATGGCGGCATGTGCCAGACCAGTACCCACTGCGACGTGGTGGCGGGCGTGAAGAAGGCGCTGGTGTTCTCGCTGTCGGTTGGCGGGCCAGCGGCCGTGCCGCAGGGTCTGCGCACCTCCGGGATGCCGAACACGCTCCAGCAGGAGATTGCGGACCTGGAGGCCGGCGGGACGGAGACGATCCTGGTGGTGGCGGGGCTGGAGCCCGGCTCGACGAAGATCGACAGCATCATGGACCCGAAGTACATCCTGCCGCAGATCGCGTTCGGCCAGACGCGGGCGGAAGCAGACCTGGACAAGATCAAGGCGTTCTGGGGCTAAAGCGGCGTGCAAAAGACCTGACCTGCCAGGGGAAATCCACGTGTCTCGAGCGCCGTCGAGACACGGAAGGTTGCGCCGCGACGGCCAATTCCATGGCAACCCGCTGTTCAGCGGCGCAGACAGCACGAAACGCAGCACGCGCGGCGGAAATCCGCCGCGCGTGCTGCGTTTCGTGGGCAATGGGGTGCTGACTCAGGTCAGGCGTACATGGCCTGGATGAGCAGGCGCTGCAACACCTGGATGAGCAGGATGGCCACGATGAAGGAGATGTCGATCATACCGATGGGCGGGATCACCCGCCGCAGCGGCGCGATGACCGGATCGGTGATTTCGGCCAATACCCGGCTGATTGCCCACTGCTGACGGGGGTCCACCCAGGAGAGCAGGGCGCGTCCCAACAGGGCGTAGGTGAGGATCTGTAACGCCATCAACAGGATTTGCAGGATCTGGTTTGCCATGAAGGTCCTTTCGGGGTCTGGATATCCTGACACCATAACGCCGGGTCGCGAAATCTGATCCCTGCGAATTGTGGCCGTGGTGTTGGCCGCCGGCCGCCTCGGAAACCCCTAGTAGAAATACTCCTCCACGGGCACCGCAGCGACGTGGGCCAGGCTACGCACGTAGGGTGGCGGCAGTTCCCAGTACTTGGCGGCAGCCAGCACGGCCTTTGGGTCCGCGTCATCCGGCGCGGGAACCACGACGCGGAGGTCATGCCCCTCGTCAGTGACGACGCGCCGCGCCTCACCTGCCACCTCGGCAGGCGCCTCGATGACGATGCCCCAGGCGGCGTAGGCCGGCTGCGCCACCGGGAAGACCGCGCCGTGCGGCCGAGGGGTCAACCGGGCGCGCGCCACGAACTGCGCCGCCGGCCAGGCCGCGCGAATACGCGAGGGCTGCATCTCCGCTCCCTGCAAGAACACCAACACGAACACATTCTCCCCGAGGGTCACGCCAGGATGCCGTTCAGCGTAGCGTGACGCATGGCGCGGCTGCTGGCAAGCCGCAGGCGGCCCCGCACGCGCTGCCGGGTGGCTATTGCACAGGCAGCGGCAATCACCGCCGGAAACTGCTCCCGGAAATACGCAATTCTACCCATGCGCATCGACCTCCTTCGCGTCAGGATCAATGCGGGACGTTTGTTGCGAGAGGAGATTCCAGATGGATGATTCTCGTTTTGATGACCTGGTCCGGCGCCTGGGCGACAGCCGGCCGCGCCGCCCGTTGCTGGGAGCGGGCCTGACGGCCCTGGCTGCATTGGGCACGGGCCTGGCCTGGTCCAGCGAGGCCGACGCCAGGAAGAAAAAGAAGAAGAAAAAGAAATCATGCAAGAAGAAGAAGTGCGGCGAATGCCAGACGTGCAGCAAAGGCAAATGCCTTGCGGCAGCGGATGGCTCTGCCTGTACCGGCGGCGCCTGCGCTGGCGGGACCTGCCGCCCCCCGCAGACCTGCTCGCCAGCGCAAGTCTGCACATTGTCCGAAACTTGCTGCACGGCCGGAATCACCAACACCCCGGGTGACCCTACCTACTGTGGCCAGAACCAGCAGGAGATCTGTAGCTGCCCGGCAGGTGATCGCTTCTGCTCCGGCTCCGCAGGCTCACAATGCTGCCTGAGCGGCGACAGCTGCGCGCAGACGCCTGACGGAGTGGGACTCTGTGTCGCCGACACCTGCTCAGCCGACAACGACTTTTGCAGCTGGGAGTTTGCCGCCTGCAGCGAGACCTGCTGGTGCGTCACCAGCTCCGGCGGAGCACATCTGTGCGCCGACTTCTCGGCCTTTACCGGCTGCCCGGCTTCAAGCTCATGCTCGACGGATGCCAACTGCACGGGTGACGACGTCTGCGTCAACGTTGGCTGCCGCTGCGGTGGCGGCTCCCTCGGCGTGTGCCTGCCGCCGTGCGTGATCAACATGCGGCAAGCGGCCAGCCGGCAGGCGAATCTCCGGCCCCTTCGGGATCGGGTCGGACCGCTACGGTAGACACGGCCACGGCATTGCGGCGACACCGCCCAGGGCATCCTGGGCGGTGTCGCCGTGGGTCTGGCGTTCCCGTCTCGGGGCGTCCGGAAATCGGCGCCCGCTGGTTTACCCTACGCCAGCGCTGGCGGCAGCGCGGCCTGGCAGCGAGCACCCGGCGCGTTCACGCCACCCGCAATCCCGGGACGCGCGCAAAATGGCGGTGGTTGCGGGTCACCAGCGTGAGGTCGTGTTCCAGCGCGGTGGCGGCGATGAGCAGGTCCATGTCGGGAATGAGCATGCCCCGCCTGCGAAGAAATGCGCGAAGCTCGGCAAACTGGAAGGCGGTGGACGACTCTACCGAGACAATCGCGAAGGTGGACAGGAGTTCCTGCATCGGTTGCAGCGCCTGTGGGGGATCGGGGTCACTGAATGCCCCTTCTGCGAGTTCCGCGACAGAAATTGCACTCACAGCAACTCCGTGAGCCCGCAGCCGGCCCAGCAACTGGATCGCAGACAAGCGTCCGATGGCAGCGTCGATAAGCCAGTCTGAATCCACCAGATAGCTCACGGGCGATCTGGTGGTCGCGTGCCTTCCTCACGAGCACGGTAAATCGCTTCCTTCAGACGGTCACCCTCTTCAGCCGTGAGGGTCCCGGCAACCTTTTCCAGGGCCACGCGAACGCGTTCCGGATCGTAGTTCGCCCAGATATCGTCCGGGTCATCGATCACCCGGTAGCGCCGTCTTCCCTTCAGCAAGGTAATTGGCCCGTGTGGGTGCGCTTCAAGCGCACGCCCGAGTTCGCTATCGTCGTCGATGGTGATCGTGCGTGGTGTTGTGTGCATGGTGAACTCCTGAAACCCGAGTGTAACACTGTGACCAGCGCCCGGCGCCTACACCGGCGGAAAGCTCAGCCCGCGCAGGGGTGGCTCGACCGGGGCGTGGCGGGCCATCAGCAGCACGCCGAAGCGGCCGAGGCTGCCGGGGTCGATGAGGCGGAGCACGGCGGCCTGGGCCGCCAGGTACTCCTCCATGGTGGTTTCCGGGTCCTGGCCAAGCGCCACCATCAGGTTCCCCATGTCGAGGCTGGTCAGGAAGGCGGCCTGGGTCGTCTGGCCGGCAAAGGCAAGGCCCGCCGCTTCGCCCGCGTCGCGCAGCGCGGTGAAATCCACATGCGCGGTGAGGTCCTGCTCCCCAACGTGGGCAAACGGGTCATCCGTCACGGTGTGGGCGCGGTACGCGCGCACCGTCCCGGCCAGGCGGTGCCCCTGGTAGAGCTGCGCGGCCGGGTAGCCGTAGTCGATGACGATGGCGTAGCCGCGCGCCAGCCGGGCCGCCGCTGCGGTGAACCAGGCGGCAGCGGCCGGGCTGATCTCGATGCGGTCGCCTTCCTGAAGCGTGATGCCTTGCGCCCGCAACATCCCGGCCGGGTCAGCCGCCAGCGCCTGCGGCGAAAGTTCTGCGATGTCCTCGGCAAACCCGGCGCCGTCCTGGACCACCCACCCTTCGCGCAGGTCGCCGGCGTGCCAGATGAGGCGGTGCACCGGGAAGGCGTCGGCCACTTCGTTGGCCAGGATGACGCCGGTCAGCGGGGGCAGGGAGGCGACGTCGTCGGGACTGACGGCGCGCACGACGTCGCCCAGGCCCTCAGCGCGGAAGGCGGCCAGCGCCTCGGCCACGCGCTGCGGGTTGCGCTCCACCAGGTCGTAGGCAAGCGCAGCCAGGCAGGCCGGGTGCTCCCGCTGCAGGCCGCCGAGGATGTCCCAGGCCAGCCCGCCGATGCCGGGGCCGTACTCGCGCACCGTGAACTGGCGAGGTTGCCCCAGCCGCTCCCAGCACTCGGCAAGCTGGCGGGCCAGGGTGATGCCGAAGAACGGGTGCGCTTCCGGCGCGGTCAGGAAGTCCCCCGGGCGGCCGGGGCGACGCTGCACGGCGTGGTAGTACCCCCACGCGGGGTGGTACAGCGCGAGTTCCATGAAGCGGGCGAAGGTGATGCGCCCGCCCTGCGCCGTGATCTCGGCATGTATGGCGTTGGTGAGGAGGGGGCTCCCGCTGGAGGTGCTCACAGCGGGAAGTGTAGCGGGCGAGAGTGGCAGACCGTTGCCGCTCTCACCCAAATGCGCGGCGCATGCCTGGTGTCGGGTTCGATGCGAGTCCGGAAACCTCGTACGCCCCACCGCACGGCAGCGCGGAGCGGCGCCTACGGAGCCGGGGTGGCTGAGGCTGTCTCGATCTGCGCCAGCATCTCCGGCCGGTCGTAGTAGTCGCGCTCTGCGCTGATCAGGCCGCCGGTCAACTCCGGCGTCGACGCGCCCCGGAAGGGCGCCTCACGGCCGGCGGCCGGGTGCACGCCGGAGAAGGTCCACGCCGGCGCATCCTCCCGGGTGGCATCCTCGGTGTAGAGCGCTCCGACCCCGGCGGCATCGCCCGAGGGCCGAGCAGCGCCGTACGCCTCCAGGATCGACTGGCTCGCAGCGGGAGTCGCATCTGGCGCGAGCAAGGCCGGTGCGCCGGTCATGAAGACGAGGTCCAGCACGCAGCCCGCACGGCGCAGACTCGTGCCGTCACGACCGTCTCCAGTCCGTTTCGCGCATCGTGGCGCCGTTTGCCGCAACGTCGCGGGCTCCAGTGGTGGCCGAAGGCGGCTCCAGCACGTCGTCGCACCTGTACGTGTCAACACCGCAATGCGGCGAGCGGCGTGGCGTGCGTGTGGGTCGTCCGTACCAAATATGATATCCAGTGGTGCTGAAACGCTGGTAAATCCTGGATTGCGTCTTACACAGTGGATTCATCTGACGTAGAGTGGAGGGGCCGGGCAGAACAGGTTGCCCGAGCAGCGAGGAAAGGCCTCGGACCGGGGCAGGAGTACGTGGCGTTTTGGATGAATCGCGCATGGAAGAACTGAGCCGGCTGGTCGCGGGGGTCACCACCCGCCGGTTGGCGCTCGGCGTGGCCGCCGCCGCGGGCGGGCTGGCCCTGGCGGGCGAGGCGGATGCCGCGAAGAACGACGCCAACGCCGAGAAGTGGCGGCGAAAGCGTGGACGGCGCGGCAAGAAGGGGAAGAAGGGGGCGCAGGGACCAGCAGGGCCAAGCGGGCCGACCGGACCTGATGGGCCGCCAGCGGGCGCCAGCGTCGTGGTGGTGGTCGAGACCTGTGAGTTCCCGGATGGCGATCCATCAGGGTCAATTGGCGCGACGGACGAGTGCGTTGCGAGTTGCCCGAGTGGCTATGTTGCCACCGGCGGAGGTTACGACGGCCCGCCTCTGCTTGACCTGGCCCGGGTGCGCTCGGTCCGTCCAGACCTGAATGGCGACAACGTGCCAGTAGGCTGGACGACGGTGGTGCAGTTCATCCAGTCTCCGTGGAACATTGAAGTTACGACCTACGTGATCTGCGTGCCTGAGTAACGCCAGACCCTGATCACATGCAGCGCCGGGCGGGCAGGCAGCTGCCTGCCCGCCCGCGCTTGCCGGCTGTTGCAAACCGCTACCCGCAGCTGCCGACCAGCGTACCGGCGATCTGGCAGTCGTGTCGTTGCCGTTTTCGACGACCGCGCACGGCGCCAGTTCGAGGCTTGCCTCGCTTTCGGCGACCACGCCAGAGCCATTGCATGCCACACCTTTCCGGATACGCAGGGCGCGCAGGTGAGCAATGGCGGTCTCTCCAATAGAAACCACCCGCCCGCTGGCCTGCGCCTCGAGCATCGTCTGGCTGCGGGGATCATCCCCCATGCCCGCCCCGGTGATGGCGACGAAGGTTTCGGCAGGGATGTCGAGATCGCCGGTGTCCAGGCCGGGGCACACGTAGAGATTGCCCTCTGTCTCCATGGCGACTTGCAAGAGGGCCATACAGCGGTGCGCAAAGAAGGTGGGCCGGCAGGAATCCCCTCGTGTCTCGCGCGCAGTCGAGAGACCTCGTTCACCGGCACTCGCGACGAGGTCTCTCGACTGCGCTCAAGACACGGGTGTTGTTGCCTGGCAGGTCAGGTCTCTTGCAATACGCTGTATCGCACGCGTGGTCGGGCGACTTGCAGATCACGGTGCAGGTCTGGCAGCGGGCTCCGGAGCAGACATGGCGGGCAGGCGTGGCCACAGGGGCGGGAAGAAGGCCCGTAGCTGCCGGGTTGTCCTGCGGGGATGCGTTGGCCGCCGGGGCCGAACGGGGAAGGGCTACGTGGGCGACGAGAAACAGAACGGCCCCTGATCACAAGAGCAGGGGCCGTGTCTTTCAGATCTCCGAACGCGGGGTGTTCGGGCCCGCATTAGCGAACCCAGTTGTAGCGGTTCACTGCAGCATCGTGCTGCAGCATGTCCCGGCGGGCCTCGTCAGCGGTCGGGTAGCCGACGCCCTCGTGGGCGACATCACCGTAATAACGCTCAAAGCGGGCGCTGCCGGCGCCACTCACGCGGTTGATCAGATTGCGAAGCATGTTCATGTGTGTCCTCCTCTCATGCCTACGCGGAGATTATATCACATTATCGCGATAAATGCATATAGCAATGTTATCGCGGGCGGCGCGGACTGATGCGACAATCTCGACACTGATCTATGGCTCGTGCTGGAGGTACGTGTGGCACTGCATCACCTCGATCCCGACGCGTTCGTCAATACCCTTGGCCCGCATGCGCCGCTGCTGCGCGTGGAGCCGGGCGATACCGTCGTGTTTCACACCCTGGATGCCTACGGGGTCGACCGGGCGCAGGTGCAGCGGGGCGCCGCGCCGAACCCGCAGAGCGGCCCGGTCTGGGTCAATGGCGCGGAACCGGGGGACGCCCTCGAAGTCGATATCGTTCGCCTCACCCCCTCGCGGGATCGCGGCTGGACCCGCTACCCGCTGGCCACGAACGTGGTGGACCCGGATCTGGTGATCACCTTCCCGGAGCGCGCTTCCGCCGACTGGGCGGTGGATGTGGCAAGCTGGACCACGCGCCTGGTCGATCCGCCCATGGCGCTACAGGACCTGGTGCTGCCGCTGGACCCCATGATCGGCTGCTTCGGCGTGGCGCCCCTCGGCGGCGAAGCCATCTCCACCTCCACCCCTGGCCCGCACGGCGGCAACATGGACTGGCGCGGCTTCCGCGCGGGCACGAAGGTCTGGTTCCCGGTCGGGCAGCCGGGGGCGCTGCTGGCCGCTGGCGACGGCCACGCGCGGCAAGGGGACGGCGAGATCAGCGGCACCGGCATCGAGATCTCGATGGAGATGGAGCTGCGCGTTGACCTGCGCAAGAACTGGACGATTGCCTGGCCGCGCGGCATCACCAGCGACGGCAGCGAGATCTTCACCGTCGGCAACGCGCGCCCGCTCGACCAGGCGCTCCAGCACGCGACCACCGAGATGCTGACCTGGCTGATGACCGACTACGGCTATGACCTGGCCTCGGCCTCCCACCTCATGGGGCAGACGGTCGGCTACGACATCGGCAACGTCTACAACCCGGCCTACACCGTCATCTGCCGCATGCGGCGGGAGGTCATCGAGCGAGGGTAGCCATCCCTCGCGTCCCGAGCAGAACCGAGAACGCCTGGGGTGAAACAGCGACCAAGGGGCAACGACGCCGCATGGCCCTCACCCCAGCCCCTCTCCCGATGCGCGGGAGAGGGGCTCCCGACCCTGGACGTGCGGGCCAATTGTGGCGTGGTTGCGCCAGATTCTGGCGTCTGCGCCACCGGACGGCTCCCCCGCTCCTGCGCATCGGTTGGGGCGTGGGGTGTGGAAAAGGGGAGATCGTGTTTTATGAGGTGAGCATCACCCGCAGCGATGCTGGCGGCGGCCAGTGGATCGCCAACGATGTCCGCGTCCTGCGCCGGTCGCGCGATGTTGCGTATCGCGAAGGCTGGTGGCTCCACCGCCTTGAGCGGACGGGCCCGGTGGTGAGCCTGCGGTACGTGGCGGCAGATGGCGCGACCATGGAGCAGCGAGTGCGGTTCATTGGCCCGAACCGCCTCCGCGCAAGGCGGCGGTAGGCGCGGCGCGGTCGTGCCGGCGTGCGCCGCTTTCCCCGCAGCTTGCAGTCCGTACCCGCGCCAGGAAGCGGGCGCGACAGGAGAACGAAGGCAGGGACACGCGAGAGAGTTCCTTACAGCGATGTGCAAAGAAGGTGGGCCGCCGGGAATCCCCTCGTGTCTCTCGACTCCGCTCGAGACACGGGCTTGTTGCCTGGCAGGTCAGGTCTTTTGCAATACGCTGTAGATCATGGCATGGGTGATAAGCCCAACGGTCGACGCGCATGTGTGGGACTGGCGCAGATCGACGCCTACCCGAGATCTTGACCGGGGACCAGGCCCTCGAACGCAACCGTCGCGGCCGCTCCGCCCCTTGCCTGCTTGTCGCGCCCGATCCTGGCGGCGCCTGCGACGTGGCGCCAGTCCGCCCCACCGGCATGGCGCAGTCGTGGGAAGCGATCGGCGCGTGGCCTTGCGACCAGGGAAGGTCCGCGCCGCAGGCGCCATCACGGCAAGGAGCCAACCATGCGTTCCGGCATGGCAACGAAGCACTGTACGCTTGACGACATCGAAGCCGAATTGCGCGACCCGGCGTCCCGGGGAGGACGTTCGACCGAGGCCGGCATCCCCTGCCCCAATCCGATCCGTACGATCGGCGTACGGCTGGAACTCGACGACGCGCGGCTCATCGGCGATGCGGCCCGGAAGGCCAATCTGCCGATCAACCGCTACCTGCTCCAGGTCGCCCCGAGGCAGCGCACCGCGATCCCGGTGATCCGCCGTTGGTCCAGGACTGAGCCGGATCAACGCGGATTCAGTCCCCACCCGCCCCGAGAGGCGGGTGCAACGAGCGCTCAAACTGGTGGCCGTGGGAGAGCCAGGCCGTTTCAATCCCCACCCGCCCCGAGAGGCGGGTGCAACGGCGGGAAATCTGCGCAAGTCTCGGCATTGCGCGCCTGATTTCCTGTCGCCAGCATGATAGTCCGGGAGGCATGAACCCACGAATCCTGGCAAACCTGCGCAATAGGCGAGCGTGGCGTGCGCGAACCTCCCGGGATTCCGGCATCACACCAGGTCCGCGCACACTGCCCTGACGCCGGCGCGTGCCCAAAGCATCCACGGTGCGATACGATGCGCCTGTGGCGCCAGGCGACGATACAAGGCATTCCCGGTGGACCCGATAAGCACCGCGCTGCTGGATTGGCACGATTTCTTCACGGCGGTGACGGCGATTGCCGGCACGCTGATCGGGCTGCTGTTTGTCGTGATCGGGCTCAACCCGGCCATCATGGCGGATACCAGCCACGCGGGCATGCGGATGCTGATCGGGCAGACCTTCCACAGCTTCCTGGTGCTGGTGCTGCTTGGCCTTTCGGCGCTGGTGCCCTCGGACTACGGGACCACGCTGCTCATCTCACTGCTCATCGTGGGCGTGCAGGGGGTTATCCGCGTGGTGCGCGATGTCCGCCTGGCGCGCACCGACCCCGATCCGGACTGGAGCGGGCGCGCCGCCCTGACCCGGGTCATCTCCCCAACACTGGCCTACATCTTTGTCCTGTACACGGCGTACGGCATCTGGCGGCAGGATGTGGGGGTGCTGGACTGGCTCGTGGGGATCGTGCTCTTGCTGACGATCAGCGCCGCCACCAGTTGTTGGGATCTGATGGAGGAGATCAGCAGACTGGCCCGGGAGTCTCCCTGATTGCTCCCTGGAGTGGATGTGCGGTGTATCCTCACGCGTGTCCGTTCGCACCCAGGCAGGTGAGTGTCCGATGGCTGATCTTCTTCCCGCCGCTCGCATCGTCCGGGGCGGGTGCGCCCACGATTGCCCTGATTCGTGCGCCTGGCAGGTAACGGTCGAGGACGGCGTGGCCGCGAAGCTGGCCGGGGACGCCGGGCACCCCCTGACGCGCGGCGGCCTGTGCGCCAAGGTGAACCCCTATCTGGAGCGGGTCTACAGCGACGAACGCATCCTGTATCCCTTGCGGCGCACCGGCGCGAAGGGGGCGGGCGCGTTCGAGCGCGTGAGTTGGGATGACGCGCTGGACGATATCGCCCACCGCCTGGGCGGCCTGATGGCGGAGGACGCTGCCAGCATCCTGCCCTTCAGCTACCTCGGCACGATGGGCATCGTGCAGGGCGGCAGCCTCGACCGCCGCTTCTTCGCGCGCATCGGGGCCTCGCGCCTGGAGCGGGCCATCTGCGGCGGCGCCGGCGGGGCCGGGGTGGCCGCCGTCAACGGCACAAACACGGGGATGCTGCCGCAGGACCTGGCGCAGAGCCGCTACATCATCCTGTGGGGCGCCAACCCCATTGTCACCAACCTGCATGTCTGGCCGTTCATCCGCAAGGCGCGGGAGAACGGCGCGACCATCGTCGCCATCGACCCCGTGCGCACGCGCTCCGCAGCCGCAGCCGACTGGCATGTGCAACCGCGCCCCGGCACGGATGGCGCGCTGGCGCTGGGCATGATGCGCGTCATCATCGACAACAATCTGCACGATCCGGAGTATATCGCCCAACACACAACCGGCTTCGATGCCCTGCGCGAGCGCCTGGCGGCGTACCCGCTGGCCCGCGTGGCGACCATCACCGGTCTCCCGGCTGCGGATATCGAGCGCCTGGCTTGCGCCTACGCGGCCACACGGCCGGCGGCGATTCGCCTGCTGGTCGGGATGGAGCACCACGCAAATGGCGCCGGGATGTACCGCGCCATCGCCTGCCTGCCGGCGCTCACCGGCGCCTGGCGCGATCACGGCGGCGGGCTGGCCTACATGACCTCGCGCCTGCACCGGCAGGCGCTGAATGCCGCCTCGGCCAGCATGCCGGAACTGGAGGATCCGTCAATCCGGCAGGTGAACATGGTCCAGCTTGGCCAGGTCCTGACCGACCCCACGCTGGAGCCGCCGGTGCGGGCGCTGGTGGTGTACGGCGCCAACCCGATGGCCACCATCCCGAACCAGGGGCTCCTCGCGCGCGGCCTGCAACGTGCTGACCTGTTCACCGTCGTCCACGAGCAGTTCCTGACCGACACCGCCCGCTACGCCGACTACGTTCTGCCCGCCACAACACAGTTGGAGCACTACGACCTGGTCGGCGCCTGGGGACACCCCTACCTGACGCTGAACCAGCCGGCTATTGCGCCGCTGGGCGAGAGCGTGCCGACCACCGAAGTCTTCCGCCGCCTGGCCACGCGCCTGGGCCTGACCGAGGACTACCTCCAGACCAGCGACGAGCAGATCATCCGCGACGCGCTGGCCAGCGACGATCCGTGGCTGGCGGGGATCACCTGGGAGCGCCTGCGCGAGGACGGTTGGGCGAAACTGAACATTCCCGACCCGTGGGTTCCCTACCGGGAAGGCGGCTTCCCGACTGCCACCGGCCGCGCCGAGTTCTACTCGGAGACGCTGGCCGCTGCGGGCCAGGATCCGCTGCCTGGCTACGTGCCCCCCGGCGGCGCAGACTCCGTGGAGTACCCGCTGACGCTGATCAGCGGCAAATCCGCGCTGCACTTCCTGAACTCCAGCTTTGCCAACCTGCCGCGCCACCTGAAGGCGGAGCAGGAACCGCGCCTGCTGATGCACCCGGAGGACGCCGCGCCGCGCGGCATCGCCGATGGGGACCGGGTGCAGGTCTGCAACGCGCAGGGGCAACTCAGCCTGCACGTCACGCTCGGCGACGCGGTGATTCCCGGCGTGGTGGCCATGCCCTCCGGCTGGTGGGCCTCCCGCAGCCCCGGCGGCGCGTCCGCCAACCTGCTCACCCCGGACGGCCTAAGCGACGCGGGCGGCGGCGGCGACTTCCACGACGCGCGGGTGGAAGTGGTGCGCGGGCGCGAGTCGCAGGCGGAACTCGCCGGGGATTAGGATGCCGTCAGCTCGTCTCCCCGTCTCGCGCGCGGCGTCGAGAGATGCCGGCGTGCTCTCGAAAAACGAGGTCTCTCAACGCTGCTCGAGACACGACGTTGCGCTCAGGACATGAGGATGTCCCGAGGGCCGGGCAGGTCGAAGTCCACTGGAGGAAGGTTCAGAGCATGACCCATGTCAATTTGGGGAAGCAGCACCCCACCGCGTACCAGCACGTTCTGGCGCTGAACTCGGCGGCCGACGCCGCGCTCGCCGAGGCCGGGCTCGACCCCAAACTGGGCGAACTGGTGAAGATTCGCGTCTCGCAGATCAACGGCTGCGCGTTCTGCCTGCGGATGCACGCACGCGACGCGCTCGCGCTCGGGGAAACGGCCGATCGGCTGGCGGTCGTGGCAGCCTGGTGGGAATCGCAATACTTCACCGAGCAGGAGCAGGCGGCCCTGGCGCTGGCCGAAGACGTGACGCGGTTGCCAGTCCCTGACCGCCGCGCGTGGGACAACGGCTCCCTGACCGACGAGCAGGTGTCCGCCATCAGTTGGCTCGCCATTGTCATGAACACCTGGAACCGCATCGCGATCTGCAGCCACACGCCTGTCGGCCCGTAACAAGCTCACCACGGTCGCGGAGGTCCCTGCATCGCCAAGGGACTTCCGCGAGATGGCCTCCCGGCGTCATTTGACAGCCTGTCACCCCACCCCGTAGCATCGCCCTGCCCCGAGCGGCGGAACCATGGGCGAGTTCGTGCGTTTCTGCCGGTGTGACGCGCCCCGTTGCGTCCTGTTTTTGCCCCGCAGTCGACCAGTGAATACGTGGAGACGAGCACGTGTGCCGCAGTGCTGGCAGCAAGGGGCGCGCCGCCGCCAGGTCGGCGCGGCTGGGACGACGGGAGGTCTTGCGCTTCGGTGTCGGGGCGGCTGTGGGGGCGCTCGCCGCCGGGCGCGTGGCGCTGCCGCCGGGGGGCCAGCCGGCGGGCGTGGCCCAGGCGGCGCCGCTGGCGCAGGCAGGCGGCGTTATCCAGGGGGGCCGCTGGAGCGAGGTCGCGAACTTCGGCCTGGCGCAGCGCGCCGACCCTGCCGCCTATGTCTCCTTCGCCACGGAGTTCCCCTTCGACGCCGTGGCCCCGAGCTGGAGCGGGGAAGGCGACCCCAACGCCGTCGTTGAAGTGCTCTGGAGCCCGGATGGCGTGACCTGGTCTGACCCGGTCTGGATCGGGCGCGCGGGTCACGGCGGCCCGCCCGACCGGGAGGGGCGCACCATCGGCGAACTGACAGCGACCCCGCGTGGCACGTTCCTCCAGTACCGCACCTACGATGGCGCGGGGAACGTGGCGACACTCCCCGGGTTCGAGCTCGACTACATCGACGCCTCCACCGGCGCCACGCTGGAGCAGGTGGCCGACCCCGCGACCACGCCGGTCTTTGCCATGCCGCCCATCATCAGCCGGGCTGGCTGGGGCGCCGATGAGTCACTCCGCTTCGACAGGGATGGCCGGGAGATCTTCCCGGTCGAGTACCAGGCGGTGGAGCACGTCATCATTCACCACGCGGACACCGCCAATTTCAACGACCCCGTGCTGGAGATGCGCTCCATCTACTACTTCCACGCCATCACCCGGGGCTGGGGGGATATTGCCTACAACTACCTCGTCGATTTCATGGGCAATGTCTACGAAGGGCGCGTGGGCGGCGAGAACGCCGTCGGCTGTCACGCCGAGGGGTACAACCACGGCAGCGCCGGCATCTGCCTGATGGGGCGCTTCTTCGACAACTTCATCACCCCGGAGATGCACAACGCCATCGTCTGGATCGCCTCGTGGGCGGGGCGCAATCTCGATCCAACCATCAGCAGCCCGTTCTACGATATTCCCGAACTGCCGACGATCTGCGGCCACCGCGACGTCAACAACACGACCTGCCCAGGCGAGGATTTCTACAGCACCATCCCCACCGTACGCACGGAGATTCGTCGCGTGATTCGCGGCCGGGATGACCCGGCCCCGCCGCCGCCGCAGTGGGTGGCTGGCGTGCGGGTGGTCACCAACGCCGACGGCGTGGCGCTGCGCACGGGGCCGGGCACGGAGTTCGACAAGGTCGCCAACGTGACGGTAGGCGAGCGCCTGATGGTGGTGGAAGGCCCCACTACCAACGAGGGCAGCATCTGGTACCAGGTGCAGGGGCCCTCGCTCACCGGCTGGATCGCCGGGAACCTGCTCTCCCCCGATCCCAACCCGGACGAGCCGTGGCCCACGCCGGAGCCAACGGCGGTGGCAGGCGTCTCCTTACCGCCGGCAGACGCCGCCGAACCAACGCCCGTGCCCGCGCAGGATCCGCCTGCCGACGCTGGCGTGGGCGGCGGCGACGAGAGCGAGCGCGAGCGCGAGGGTGGCCGCCGGCGCCGTTCCCGGCGGCAGGATGCCTGGATGTTGGAGCCCGGCGCGCCGGCGGTGGTAGCGGTGGACACGCTCAATCTGCGGAGCGAGCCAGGCCTGTGGGCCAGCGTGGTGGCGGAACTGCCGGCAGGGCACGCCCTGACCATTGCCAGCGACGCCGTCGATGCCGATGGCATTTTCTGGTACCAGGTGGTGACGTTTGATGGGTTGGCCGGCTGGTGCGACGGCGACTACCTGCAGCCCTCCTGACGCGCACGCCAACCTGGTGCATGATGGAGGGGCGCGTTCGCCCACCCTGGAGGCCCCATGGTTGACCGAGTTTCCCGCCGCCGTTTCCTCGCTGGAGGTCTTGCCCTGGTGCTGCGTCCCTGGGCGGCGCCGGGGGTAGAGGCGGCGAGACCGCGTTACCGGTTTGCCGGCAGTTGGGGTGGCACAGGCGCCGGGAATGGTCGCTTCGACGGCCCGCGCGGAGTGACGGCGCGGGGTGATGCTGTCTATGTTGCCGACTCGTACAACAACCGCATCCAGCAGTTCACGCGCGCGGGCAAGTACGTGCGCCGTTGGGGCAGCTACGGCACGGGGAACGGGCAGTTCAACCGGCCGCGCGGGGTGGCCACCAGCCCCTCCGGGCAGGTCTACGTGGCGGATACGCTGAACCATCGCATCCAGGTCTTTTCGTCCAGCGGGGGCTTCATCCGGCGCTTCGGCGGCAAGGGAACTGCGCACGGCAAGTTCGCGGACCCCTGGGGCGTCGCCATCGGGCGCGGTGGGCGCATCTACGTGGCAGACTCCTCGAACAACCGGGTCCAGGCATTCAGCCGCAACGGCCGCTACCTCTTTTCCTTCGGCGGGCGCGGCGCGGTGTCCGGCAAGTTCAACTACCCGCGCGGCATCGCTACCGACCGCAAGGGGCGCGTGTACGTAGTGGACGGCGCGAACAACCGGGTTCAGGTCTTTACGGCGAAGGGGAAGTTCCTGCGCAAATGGGGCCGCCAGGGGAACACGAACGGCGCATTCAATGACCCGCGTGACGTGGTGGTGGATAACCGGAACCGGGTTGCGGTGACGGATACCGGCAACCGCCGGGTGCAACTGTTCACGCTCGGGGGCAAGTACCTCTCCAGCATCAGCTTCAACAATGTGGCGCCGTACGGCTTCAACCCCATGGGCATCGGGTTCGATGCCTCCAACCGGCTCTACGTGGCTGACGCCGACAGCGACCGGGTGGATATCTTCGCGCCAACAAACTGAGGCGCACCCGGGCCGGCCGCAGCCTGGGACTGCACTCGGAGACGGAGGGCGCACGCCAGGCCGCCAGGGGTGGCGATTCGCTCATGGCCGGCGCCGTGTTCGCCCGCCACACTACATACCGCACGCCCGTGCTTGTTCCCGCTTGCCGGGTGCGCCTACGCGCCCTCGCCGGTCAGGAGCGCCAGCTTGACCTCGCCGATCGCGTGCTCGACTTCGATCCCGCGTGGGCAGGCCTCGGTGCAGTTGAAGATGGTGCGGCAGCGCCAGACCCCGGTGGCGTCATTCAAGATGTGCAGGCGCTCGGCAGCACCCTGATCCCGGCTGTCGAAAATGAACCGATGGGCGTTGACGATCGCCGCCGGCCCGATGTAGCCAGTGTGAGGCCAGGTGATCGGGCAGGCGCTGGTGCAGGCGGCGCAGAGGATGCATTTCGACGTGTCGTCGTACCGCTCGCGCTCCTCGATCGACTGCAAACGCTCCCCGGCGCCGGGGGCCTCGTCGGCAATCAGATACGGGTTGATCGAGCGGTAGCCGGCAAAGAATGGCTCCATGTCGACAACGAGGTCCTTGATGACCGTGAAACCGATCAATGGCTCAATGGTGATCACTCGGCCCAGCCCGTTGAGCAGCAGCTTGCAGGCGAGGCGGTTGCGACCGTTGATCCGCATCGCGTCCGAGCCGCAAACTCCGTGGGCGCATGAGCGGCGATAGGTCAATGTCCCGTCCTGCTGCCACTTGACGGTGTTGAGCGCATCGAGCACACGGTCGGTGGGCTCCGCCGTGACCGCGTACTCGACGACGTAGGGAGCCTCGTCGATATCCGGGTTGTAGCGCTGGATGCGCAGGGTCAGGTCCATGAGCGTTTCATCCCGATCGCTGGCCCGTCAGCAGAGGCGCACGGGCAGCTGCGCGACGCCGTTGCTCGGATAGACCGCCCGGCTCACCTGCCGGGTGGAGTCGAGTTCAATCGCGGTCGTGCGGGCCAGCAACTCTTCCAGGGCAACGCGCATTTCCAGCCGGGCCAGGGGTGCGCCGAGGCAATCGTGAATACCCGCCCCAAAGAGCAGGTTGCCGGTGGGGTCGCGGTCGAACCGGACGGCATCGGGATCCGCAAAGGCGCGTCCATCCCGGTTCGCGGCGATCCAGTTGAGCGAGATTTTCGCGCCTGCGGCGATCGCCCGGCTCCCGATTTCCACGTCGCGCGTCGCGGTTCGCCGGTTGGCCACCAGCGGACCATCAGCCCGGAGGATCTCATCGATCGCAGCGGGCAGCAATGATGGCTCGCGGCGGAGCTGTTGCTGGGCGTCCGGATGCTCCGCGAGGTAGAGGGCGAGATTGCCAACCGCCGCTGCCACGGTGCCATGACCGGCTGTCCAGTTTCGGAGCACGCTCACGATGTCCTCCTGGCTGAGCAGCTCACCCTCGACCTCTGTCTCCAGGAGCCTGGTCGTGACGTCCTCAGGCGCCCGCGCGCCGGCCTCGCGACGAGCCTGGAGCGCGGCCGTGACGTATCCGGTGAACTCGCGCGCAAGCGCTGCCCCCTTCTCGCGGTCACGTGATAGCGCTGCCTCCTGATTGCCGTGTGTCCAGCCCCGCAGCGATTCCCAGGTCTCGGGTGGCCAGCCCAGGAAGGCGCAGAGCGACTTGATCGCGAACGGTTCGGCAAACGCGGTGATGAGCTCGCCCCCCTCACATGCCAGCAGCGCCTGCACCAGGTCCGCCGCGATCCGCCGGCAGTGCGGCTCAAAGGCGCTCATCCGCTCAGGGAGGAAATATGGGGCAAGGGCGCGCCGGTACAGGGTATGCTCGGGCGGGTCCATGCCGTTGGGCACGGCGCGATGCCGGGTCGCACTGCTGTAGAGGTCGGGGGCAGCCAGGACCTCGACCACGTCGGCATGGCGGAACAGCGACCAGTCCAGGAAGTCGCTGTAGGCAACGGGGCAATGCTCGCGCATCTCATCATACGCGTGGCGCTGGTCGTGCAGGACGGCGGCGTCGCGTGGGTTCCAGTCGGCAGATGGGCGGGTGGACACGATCATTCCTCTTGCGGCGCCGTGCGGGCTACTGACCACAGAAGAATGGACCGTTGCCGCTAGCCGCATCGGCCGGAGGCGTTCAGGGCTGAACGGCGCCTGGAGTTCCAGCGTCCGGGGCCTGTGGGTGTCGAACGTGCCCTGACACTGCGCGGCGTACTCAAATCGCAAGGGTTCAATGCTAGCACGCGTCCGCGATGAGCCTCCGCAGTGCTGGCGCCTCATGATCTGAGCCCCAAATTGCCCCCACGGACGCGGGCCGCGCCTTGCAGCGCCTGATTCGGCTCGGCCAGCCTGAAACGCTGGCTCTTGATGTGAGCGAACGCCTTCCGGAGATCGTCGTCGACGATCTCGCGGGCGAGGCCAGAGCCGGGGCCCCGGCGTGGCGTCATGCCACGCCCACCCCTCCACCCTGATATCCTCATCGCCTCAGGCTTGCGGGCGCAGCGCGCAGGAGCGCGGGGAGACGAGGGCAGCGTGGCGGAACTGGATCAGGAGCAGCTTCTCTTCGGGGTGCAGACGCCGACGCAGCGGCCGTTCCGGGAACTGGCGGAACAGTGGACCTTCCTGGAGGGGCTGGGGTTCGACAACCTCTGGCTGGCCGACCACTATGTGCCGCCCTTCAAGCTGGATGGCCCCATCTTCGAGCCGTGGACGCTGCTGGCGGCGCTGGCGCTGGTCACGAAGAACATCCGCTTCGGCGTGCTCGTCTCCTGCAACACGTTTCGCCACCCGCCCCTCGTCGCCAAGGAGGCGGTGACGCTCGATCACATCTCGAACGGGCGGCTGGAGTTCGGCCTCGGCGCGGGCTGGTTCGTGCCGGAGCACGAGATGTTCGGCATTCCGTTCCCGGGGAACGCCGAGCTGGTCGGGCGTTTCAGGGAAGCGGTCGAGATCTGCCACGCGCTCTTCACGCAGGACATCACCACCTACGAGGGCGAGTACTACCAGATTCATGATGCGCCGTTCCGCCCGGCCCCGGTGCAGGACCGCATCCCCTTCACGCTCGGCGCGCACGGCCCGCGCATGATGCGCATCGTGGCGCGCTACGCAGACCGCTGGAACTCGACTGGCACGCTTGAGGAGATGGCCGCGCGCAACACCTCGCTGGACGAGGCCTGCGCGGAGGTGGGGCGGCCACCGTATGAGGTGCTGCGGTCGCACCTCTACGTGCAGGGGATCCTGCCGCAGGAAGTGAACCCGTGGGCATCGCCGGAGGCGCTGCGCGATTTCGTGGGACGCTTCTACGAGATCGGCATCCGCGAGTTCATCCTGCAGCCGCCGCCGGGCACCGAACCCGCCCAGATCGAGCGCACGGCCGAGACGATTGCGGAGTTGCGCGCGGGCGGCGTGCGCTAGGGGCGCGTGCCCTCCGCGGCCCCGCGTCCGGCGGACGCGCGCGGGCACAGGGCCGGCGTCGTGGTTCCCCTGGCGCCAAAAGCCGGGATACTTCCCCGGAAACCTCGGGCATTTACCCGATGCCGCAGCGTGCCCTTCCGTAGCATGATCAGTGTCACGCGGAGTGACCGCGCGCTCAATTCGCAAACAGGAGTCGTGTGACATGGCAAAGACGGCAGCGCAGCTTGTGGCGGAAGCGAAGGCCTCGATCGAAAACCTGACGGCAGCGCAGGCAGCGCAGGAGATCGCGGGCGGCGATGTGCTGGTGGTGGATATCCGCGAGCCGGAAGAGCGTCGCGTCAATGGCGTCATCGCCGGGGCCGTTTCGGCGCCGCGCGGGATGCTGGAGTTCTACGCGGACCCGGCCAGCCCCTATCACAAGGACGGCTTCGACCCGGCGCGGCGCGTCATCCTGCACTGCGCATCGGGCGGGCGCTCGGCCCTGGCGGTGAAATCGCTGCAGGAATTGGGCTACTCGAACATCGCCCATCTGGACACGGGGTTCAACGGCTGGAAAGAGCAGGGCCAGCCGATCGAGGACGGGCAGTAGCCGCTCGCCACAGTCAAGTACAGGAATCTCCGGCTCAGTGCGCCATGCACACCCCGTGTCGTCTCGAGCCTGTCGAGAGATCTCGTTTTCCTCCGCATCGTGGAGACGACGAGATCCCTCGACTTCGTTCGGGACGACACAAGGTGTGCATGGCCGAAGGCGCTTGCGCGGATGGGCCTAACGGCCGCGGCCGTCAGGCGGGTCCGTCGGGCGGCCGTGGCGGCGCAGGTGCTCCCGCATTTGCGCCGCCTTGCGCTGATGGTTGTCGATGGGCGCGCTGGCCGGCATCTCGGCAAGAAGGGCGCTTTCCCGGAACGCCGCGGCGACATCGGCAGTCTGCGGCGCCGCCCCAGGTAGTCGGCCGACAGCTGCATGCGCCGGCGGGATTCTGCATGGCGGCCGGCGCGGTCCAGTTCCAGGCCCGCGCGCCGCTCGGCAGCAGCCCGCTGCAGGGCCGCGCGTTCGGCAACCAGGGTGTCCTGCGGGGTATTTGCCGCCTCCTGGGCGCTGACGCGTTCCAGCGGCGAGGGGCTGATATCCCAGCGGTGGCGATAATCGGTGGTGGGATCCGTCCAGTGGCATGAGGCGCGGAGCGGCAGAATCTCGCCCGGCACGCCTGGCTTTCCCTGAATGGTGAACACGAGGTCGATCACGTCGCCGGCGGGCACATCGCCAATGGCGACCTTGAGTGTCTTGCCCTCGCGCTCGACCGGGAAGGCCGAGACGAGTTCCCCGCGCACCCCGTGCGGCAGCGTGAGGTGGAGCGTGGTGGCGGTGCTGGCAATCTGCAGCATCTCCTGCAGTTCCTGGGCGAAGAACGTGCGCATCACCAACGCGTCCTCGGCGTAGACAAAATTGCCGCCGCCCGCTTCCGCCATAGCGAAGAGCAGCCCCTCATCGAAGCCGAGCCCAACGCCGACCGTCGTCGTCACGATGCCCATTTTGCGGAGCTGGCTGGCGTGTTTGGCGAGCTCCTGCGGATCGAGCATCCCCACGTTCGCCTGGCCGTCAGTCAGCAGAATGGTCCGCCGAATGCGCGTGCGCCCCGTGTCGCCAGCGGGCGCGTTGGCGAGTTCCTGGCACCCGGCGATCCAGCCGCCGGAGAGGAACGTCGAGCCGCCGGTATCCAGCGGGCGCAGGGTGCGCTGCAGCCGGATGAGCGCGTCCGCCGACGCATCCGTAAGCGGCTGCACGACCTCGACGTCATCGTCGTAGATCACCAGCGCCACGCGGTCGGTGGGGCGCAGCCGCTCCAGGGCCAGGGCCACGCCCTCCTTGGCCAGCGCCAGCTTGCCGCCGCCCATCGAGCCGGAGCGATCGAGCACAAACGCCACATCCATCGGCGCGGCCAGGCGGGCATTGGGATCGGGCGCGGCGACCAGCCGGATCAGGAGCGTCGTGTCGCCGCCACCGGCCGGCAGCAGCGGCTTCAGCCAGTGTGTGGTGATTTTGAGCTTGCTGGCGGCGTCAGACGACGGCGTGTGGGACATGGGACCTCCTTGCGACGATGTGACGCAATACAAACGAGACAGATTCGGTTGCAACGTGCGGCGAACGGTGTCCCGGAACTCGACGCCCGTGAACTCAGGCAAAGACCTTGCGCGCCCAGCGGATCAGCCATTCGATCCGCTCGCGGTGGCGGGTGTAGGCGCGCTCCGATATCACGAGTTCGGCATCTTCCCCCAGCGGAATCCTCCGCCAGAGGGTGCTCACCCCTTCATCAGGCACTTGATCGGAGTCGATCCAGCCCTCCCTGTGCCGTTTCGATGCCACGTGCGGCGCGGCCGGGAAGGAGACCGCTGGAGCGGTGGCCGGCGGCTCGCGCAGCGGCAGCGGCTCCGTCCGGTATCTGGCCCGCTGCTCCAGCACAGCCAGGTAGTCCCGCGCCGGGGCCATGGCCGCGTCGGCGTGAGCCGGGGCCTCCTCCGGCGCGAAATCCATCTCCAGCAGCACCCGCTCCACCTCGGCGTCGCTGAGACCCGCCAGGCGCCGCCGGATCTCCTTCAGCGGCCAGTAGGCCGCCTTCAGGCGCTGGATCAGGCGCAGGCGGGTCAGGTGCCCGGACGTGTAGACGCTGGACGGCCCGGCGCCCTCCGGCGGCGGCAGCAACCCTTCCGCGATGTAGTAGCGCACCGTGCGGGTCGAAACATCTGCCGCCTCGGTCAGCTCCGCCAGGGTCATTGTCCGGCTCTGCGATGTCATGCGCTCCTGCTTCCTCGGGTCTGACAGGCACATTGTGACAGCACGACGTTCCACTGTCAAGTAGTACGATTACGCGAACGTGCCGCATGAACTGGAGCGACGTGGGAAGGCGGAACCGGACGATGGAGAACGGGACGGAAGCGCGCGGCGCAGGGCGCGCCCGGCAGGCAGGGCTGCCGCTGGCCGGGGTGAAGGTGGTCGATCTGACCCGGGTCATGGTCGGGCCGTACTGCACGATGATGCTGGGGGACCTGGGCGCGGAGGTGACCAAGATCGAGATCCCCGGGCGCGGCGATGACACGCGCGCCTGGGGGCCGCCCTTCGTGGAGGGGGAGTCGGTCTACTTTCTCTCGGTCAACCGCAACAAGCGCTCGATTGCGCTGAACCTGAAGCAGCCCGAGGCCCAGGAAGCGCTCTGGCGGTTGATTGAGGACGCCGACGTACTGGTGGAGAACTTCTCCCCCGGCACCGCCGCCCGCCTGGGGTTCGGCTACGAGGCCGTGAAAGCCCGCGCGCCGCGCATCGTCTACGCCTCCATCTCGGGGTTCGGGCAATCCGGGCCAGACTTCGAGCGCACCGCCTATGACCTGATTGTGCAGGGCACGAGCGGCATGATGAGCATCACCGGGCACCCCGGCGGCCCGCCGACGCGCCTGGGGGTGCCGATCGCCGATATCGGCGGCGGCATGTTCGCGGCCTACGCCATCGTCGCCGCGCTCTTTGATCGGGAGCGTTCCGGCGAGGGTAGTTATGTCGATATCTCGATGCTGGGTGGGCAGGTGGCGCTGCTGACCTACCAGGCCGGCGCCTACCTCTCCATGAACACCACGCCGGGGCAACTCGGGAACGCGCACCCCATGATTGCGCCCTACGACACCTTTCGCACCGCCGATGGCTACGTGAATATCGCGGTCGGCAACGATTCCCTCTGGCAGCGCTTCTGCGCGGCGCTCAACCTGGAGTCCTGCGTGGCCGACCCCCGCTTCCAGTCGAATGCTGGCCGCTCCACGAACCGGGGCGATCTTTACGCGGCCATCGAGCCGGCGCTGGCGGCGCTGACGACCGACGAGGTGGTGGCGCGGCTTGATGCCGCAGGCGTACCCTCGGGCCCCATCCGCGACGTGGCGCAGGCCATGGAGGATGCGCAGACGCAAGCGCAGGACCTGGTTATGGCCGTGGACCACCCCACCATCGGGCCGATGCAGGTAGCCGGCGCCCCGTATCACTTCAACGGTGAAGCCATCCGGGCCCGCCATGCTCCACCGCTGCTGGGGCAGCACTCGGCGGACATCCTGCGCGAAGTCGGGTACGACGATGAGGCGATCAGCGCCATGGTCAGCTCCGGCGCGGTGCAGGCGCGTGAAGTAGGGGAGTGAGCGGAGCCGTGTAGCGCGCCCGACGGCGGTTACGGGCTGTTGGCAGCCGCCGACCACCTTGGGGTGTCATTCACCTTCGCGTGTCATCCTGAGCTTGTCGAAGGATCTCGCCGCCAACCGCCATGGCTCGAGGTCGCGCCCAACCTCGGGTGTCATCCTGAGCTTGCCGGAGGATCTCGTTCCCCAACCACCAGCGTTCGAGGGTGCAGAGGACCAGCCAGATGCACGCGTCACCAGACCGCACCTAGTGGGTCTACATCATGACGAACCGCTCGGGCACGCTCTACATCGGCATGACCAACACCCTCATGCGCCGCATCCATGACCATCGCCAGGGGCGAGGAGAGGGCTTCACCGCGAAGTACAGGATCACGCGCCTTCTCTACGCCGAGTCCTCTGCTGAAGTCCGCGATGCCGTTGACCGGGACGCGCCAAGAGGCTGGCGCTGATCGGGGCGAGCAATCCCGACTGGCGGGAGTTGGGTGATGCCTGGCCTGGAGTGATCGCCGAGGAAGCCTGAACCGGGTTTCAGTGACGCCAGGAACGTCGCCCGCCTCAAGGCGACGCTTCAGAGAGGTAGGCGCCTCGAACCGTGGCGGGTGCGGGACGAGATCCTTCGACTTCGCTCAGGATGACACCTGAGGGTGGATCTCGCTGCCAACCCTGGTAGTTGGCAGCGAGATCCTTCGACAAGCTCAGTGGTGCGCCAGCGGGGAGTTGTCGGGTGCGCGCGCGCTCTTCCCTTCTCATTCTGAGCCCGTACAGCGGTGTGCAAAGAAGGTGGGCCGCCAGGAATCCTCTCGTGTCTCGAGCGCAGTCGAGAGACCTCGTCGCCAGCGCTCGAGACACGGGTTTGTTGCCTGGCAGGTCAGGTCTTTTGCAACACGCTGTAGGCGAAGAATCTCGGGCTTCTGGCCCCACGAACCATCTGACGACTCCCCGTGGCCGTACCACTCAGGATGACACGCGAGAGGGGATGGCGCCGCGAACATGGAGAGTGCGGGCCGAGATCCTTCGCCTGCGGGCTCAGGATGACACATCAGGGTGGATGGCGCCGCGAACGTGGTGGGTGCGTTGGGGGCTGGATACGCACGAAGCCGCCGCGGGATGGCTGCGGCGGCTTCACGGGCGCGTGCGCTGCCTGCTGGGACAGGCAGGTGTTCGCGGGGATCAATAGCTTGCCCTCTGGCGGGGGCGAAGTCGAGCGGGGAGCGCAGGCGAAGGGTCCTGATTCAACCGACTTTGCTACGCGCTCTGCCCGCCGGTGCTGGGGCCCGGGCTGGGCGGCGCTGGCGTGGCGGTTGGCGGCGCCGGGGTCGCGGTTGGCGCGGGCGGTGGCGTGGCCGTGGGAACTGGCGTGGCGGTGGGAATCGGGGTGGGCGTCGCCGTGGGTTCGGGCGGCGGCGTGGCGTTCGGGTCTGCGATGTACCACTCTGCCGCGTTCCAGAGCAGCGGCGTCCAGGCGCTGGGCCAGAAGCCGCCGACATCCTGCCGTACCGCCGGGAACGCCTGTTCCCAGTAGAGGAAGAGCACCGGGACTTCTTCCGCGAGCAAGGCCTGAATGTCCGCGTAGAGCTTCTGGCGCTCCGTGAAATCGAGCGTCGTGGCCGCGTCGGCCGTCAGGTTGTCGATCTCCTCCTGGAACGAGAACGGGTAGAAGAACGCGGGCAGGTTGCCGCCAGAGCCGCCAGGGTGCGTCGGGATCTGGGACGAGTGCCAGTAGAACAGGTCGTCCGGGTCATTCGCGTTCGTCCAGGTGTAGAGGCAGGCCGTCATCCGGTCGGAGAACTGGTAGCCCAGAGGGCCCCACAGCGCCTCCGCCGGGGCGGTGCGCACCAGCGTCGAGAGGCCGAGCTCGGTCCACGAGGCCGCCACCAGCTCGAGAATGGCCCGGGCGCGCTCGTCATCCTCCACGCCCCAGAGGTCGATCTCGAAGCGTTTGCCGTCGCGGGCGCGCACGCCGTCCTCGCCGGGCACGAGCCCGGCGTCGTCCAGCAGTTGCGCCGCCTGCTCGAGGTCGTAGGGGCGTGGTTCAAGATCGGGGTTGAAGGCCCAGGATTCAGGCGCCTGGTCGGCGAAGGCGACGGTGGCCCGGCCTGCCAGCACCTCCTGGATGATGGCGTCGCGCGGGGTGGCGAAATCCAGCGCCTGGCGCACGGGTGTTTCGCGCAGGAAGGCCATTTGCTTCAGGTCGATGTGCTGCCAGTTCATCGTCCCGTGCCGGAACACGGTCAGGTCCGGCAGGGCAAGCAGGTCGTCCACGCGCTCCGGCGGCAGGGCGCCCGCGCCGCCGGCCAGAGCAATCTCACCGGCTGACAGCGCCTCCAGCACGGCGCTGGCGTCGGGGTAGGCCAGGCAGTCGATGCCATCCAGCAGCGCCGGTGTCCCCCAGTAGTCGTCCCAGCGGTCCAGGCGCAGGCCGCTGCCCGGCTCCCACTTCGTGACCTGGAACGGCCCGGTGCCAACCGGCGCGGTGTTGAAGACATCGCGAAAGACGTCCTCCCCTTCGGCCAGCGCCGAGCGAGGGCAGAGATACGTCGTGCCCACGGTGGAGAGGAACGGGGCGTACGGCTCGCTGGTAGTCACGATCAGCGTTTCCGCGTCGGGCACTTCCACATCAGCGATTTTCTGCCAGCCGAGGATGTTGAGAACCCCGAAATCGGATTCCCGGGAAAGCTTCCACGCTGCGACAAAATCCTCACCGCGAAACGGCTCCCCGTTGTGGTAGCGCACGCCCTGGCGCAGCTTGAAGGTGTAGGTGAGGCCGTCGCCGCTGATGGAGAAGCCGGTGGCCAGGGCCGGGCGCAGCTTGCCCTCGGCGGTGTAGCGCAGCAGGCCGTCCATCACGCCATCCAGCAGATCGAGCGCAGCGACGCTGCTGGCCAGCCACGGGTGCAGGGAATCGGGCTCGCGCGCCGCGCCGATGGCGAGGCGGACGCCGCTGCGGGGCAACCCGGGCGGCGTGGTGGGGCCCGCCGGCGCCGGCAGATCCTCCTGGCTGGCGGCGTGCGGGACACCACGCCAGGGCAGCAGGGAAAGACCGGCTGCTGTCGCCAGGGAATACCCCGTAAATGCCCGCCGGCTGAGCCGATAGCGCAACCCTGTGCCTCCCTGCATGATGGGCGGAGTCTACCGCGCTGGCGGCACGGCGCGTGCCAGTCACCGCTGCGGCCGGAAAAGTTGCTCCCGGCTCAATTCTGATCTACAGGGCTCTCACATTCGTATCATCGTGGGATAGAATCGTCACGCACGTTCTCTGGTCCCACCCGGTCGTGCACCGCACGACGACCGGCGCTGGACAGGCTGGCGCCGGCGAGCAACAACACCGAGGAGAAGGCACGCAATGATCCGCACCCGTCGTTCGATGACCGCCGTGGCGCCCGTGGCGCTCATCCTGGCCACTGCCACGGTCATGTCCGCATCCCTCGGCGCGCCAGTGCGCGCGCAGGGCGCCGGCGAGGCCCCGCACCCGATTCACATTCACTCGGGCACCTGTGACAACCTGGGCGATGTCGTGTTTCCGCTGACCGATGTCAAGTTGAACACCGCCGGCGAGACCTTCGGCAGCCCGGCCATCCCGGTGGAGGAGAGTGAGACCGAGGTCGCCGTCACGCTCTCGGATCTCCTGAGTTCGCCGCACGCCATCAACATCCACGAGAGTGCAGACGCCATCCAGAACTACATCGCCTGCGGCAACATCGGCGGCCGGGTGGTGGATGGCGACCTGGAGGTTGGCCTGCGCGAAATCAACGGCTCCGGCCACTATGGCGTCGCCAAACTGGACGGGGATGACGACAACGTTGACGTCGAGATCTACCTGGCGTGGGACAAGGAGCAGGCAGGCGGCGAGGCCGCTGCGGCGGCGCCGGCCGCCCCGACGGCTGTGCCGGCTGCCGCGGACGCCGCGCCCGCAGCTGACACCACCCCGGCGGCGGCTGATGCGGCCCCGGCCGTTACGGACACGCCGGTCGATATCCGCGACTTCGCCTTCAACCCGAACCCGGTCGAGATCGCGGCGGGTGGCTCGGTGACCTGGACCAACCAGGACGCCGTGCCGCACACCGCCACCGGCGTTGACCGCGCGGTGCTGCAGTCCGGCACGATTCAGCCAGGCGCCAGCTTCACGCAGGAGTTCGACACGCCGGGTACATTTGACTACTTCTGCGAGTTCCACGGCAACATGAAGGGCCAGGTCATCGTCAAGTAACCGCTGTCAGACCGGTTCGCGACGCCACCGTAGGGTGGCGTCGCGCGTGTTTGGAGGTGTCCCATGTTCCGCTCCCCTACCCCCATCACTGGCCTGCTCGGCGGGTTGGCCCTGCTCGGCGCAGCGGCCGTGCCGGCCCTGGCGCAGGAGGCATCGCCGCCGCGCCCGTCGCACATTCACACGGGTGACTGCGATGAACTGGGCGAGGTGATTCAACCGCTCAACTCGTTGACAGTACCCACGGGCGAGGTGCTGGGCAACAGCGATGCGGTTGTGGCCGAGGCGGCCTTCTCAACCATCGACATTCCATTGAGCGAACTCGTGGCAACCGACCACGCGCTGAAGGTGCACCTCTCGGCTGATCAGATCCAGACCTATCTCGTCTGCGGCGACATCGGCGGCGCGCTCGACGCGGACGGCGCGTTGATCGTGGGGCTGAAGGAACTGGACGACTCTGGCTACACCGGCATCGCTTACCTTGTGCCGGGTGCGGGCAACACCACGCGCCTCTCGGTGATGATCGCGAAGGTGAACGAGGGCAGCCCGGCCGCAGCCGACGCGCCAGCCGACGCAGCCCAGGCGGCGGAGCCGCAGGTCGTGGACGTGGCGCTCAGCAACTTCGTGATCGACATGCCGGAGACGCTGCCAGCAGGCCCGACGCGCTTTGCCATCACGAACAACGGGCAAGCGCCCCACAACTTCGTGATCGAGGGCAACGGGCAGAGCAAGAAGCTCGCCAACAACCTGCAGCCGGGGCAGTCGGGCTTCCTGAATATTGATCTCGCACCGGGCGTCTACACCATCTACTGCCCGGTGGGCGAGGGCGCGCACCGCGCCCAGGGGATGGAACTCACGCTGACGGTGCAGTAGCGCGCCGGGGCCGGGTCGCCCCGGCCCCACGCTGACTACGCGGCAGGCGTAGCGGCGGGCGCTGCCTCTGGCGCGGCAACGACCTCCGGGAAGAGTTGCAAAATGTCAGCCAGGAAGGGGTCGGCCGTGCCGCCCTTCTCCCCGGCCCGGTTGACGACAATGACGACGGTGAAGCCGTTCTCCGGGTTGCAGAGCATCCAGGAGCTGTACCCGGCGATACCGCCGTTGTGCCCCAGGAAGCCGCGAAGATTCAGGATGCCAAGCCCGTAGCCTGCGCCGGGGGCCAGGTCGCCCCAGGTGTTGCGCTCGGCCAGGGTCGCGGCCGAAAGCATGGCCTTCCCCGTCGCCAGTTCCCTGACCCAGGTGCGCATGTCGGCCAGGGTGGCGATCATGGCGCCGGACGTCCAGGGAAATCCGGGGTTGGAGCGCGTGACATCGATGAGCGGATCGCCCAGGCTCTCCGCGAAGTAGCCGTGCATGGCGGGCTGCGGCATGGAGGGAGTCAGCGGAAAGCTGGTCCCGGTGAGGCCGAGCGGCGCAATCAGCCGCGACGCGATCTCCTGCGCTGGTGAGTTGCCCGTCACGGCCTCGATCAGGTAACCGAGAATCACGTAGTTGCTGTTGGAGTAGTGGACCTTTGCGCCCGGCACGAAGTCGGGCGTGCTCTCGCGGATCCAGGCCAGAATCTCTTCCGGCGTCATGGCGATCAGGGGATTGGCCGCGTACTCGGCGGCAATCTCGGGCACCGCGATGAAGTCTGCGATCCCGGCGGACATGCCCAGCACCTGGCGCACGGTGATGACTGTGCCGTTCGGGATGCCGGGCACGTAGGCCTCGATGGGGTCATCCAGCCCGACGAGCCCCTCATCGACCAGTTGCAGCACGACGGTCGCCACGAAGGTCTTGGTGTTGCTGGCGATCCGAACGTGGTCGTCCAGCGTCACGGGCGCGCCGGTCTCCAGGTTGGCGATCCCGGCGGCGTGCTGCCATTCCCCCTGGCCGGGGTACCAGACACCGACCAGCGCGCCGGGCGTTTCGGTTGCCGCCAGGTTGCGCGCCACGATCTGGTGCAGGGCAAGCTGGATCTCCGGGGAGAAGCCCTCCGCTGTGTCCAGCGCAAGCGGCGTCGCCTCCTGCGCGGCGGCAGGCCGACCGGCCACCCCGAGCGTGGTGGCCAGCACCCCGGCGGCCGAGGCCTGGAGCAGTGTGCGGCGGTTCAGGGCGTGGTGCGTTGCGTCAGTCATGAGCCCTCCCTGGCTTGTCGTGGAAACTTGATGCTTGTCTCGCAGCCCAAACGGCCCTCACCCTCGCCCCCCTCCCCGACGCGCAGTCGAGGGGAGCCGACCCGTGAATGGGTGGAGATATCGGACCCCTCCCCGCCAACACGGACACGGAAGCTCGGGGCCGCAAGCCCCTCCGGAAGCAGAGTTGGGGTGACGGCTCCGCGCCGTTACCCCTCCTGGCCAGCGAACCACTCACTGGCCAGCACGTCGAACATGCGCGCGCTCTCGAACCCTTGCGGGCCGAAGCCGGTCCAGTGGGTGACCCCGGCGTCGCGGTACCCCTGCTTGCGCAGGGCGGCCTGTGAGCGCGGGTTCGTTTCCTTCACCCAGGACCAGAGCATGTTCAGGCCCAGGCGCTCGAAGGCGTACTCCAGCAGCAGCAACTTGGCCTCTGTGCCGTAGCCGCTGCCCCGGTGCTCGGCCTTGTAGAGCCACGAGCCGGTTTCGCCGTGGCGGGCGATCCAGTCGATATCGTACAGACCAACCTCGCCGATGATTTCGCCGCTCTCGCGCAGAACCACGGCAATCTCCATGTCGCTCGACGGGCTCTCCTTGCCGATGTCGCTGAACCAACTGGCGAAGACCAGGGTGCTGATCGGGAAGCGGCTGTGCCCGAAACCGCCGTCCGATTCCTGGCGGACCGTGCGGGAGAGAAACTCGGCGTCCGCTGTGTTGAATGGCCGGAGAGCCAGGCGCTCGCTCCCGATCAGGGCGTTCCGGGGTAGCGGGAGGGAGGTAACGCCGCGGCGGCGAGGAACAGGGTTCGCCGGCGCGGGCAACTCCGCCTCGATGCCAACGCCGGGGTCGCCGAGCCGCGCTGTCCAGACCGGGTTCGGAAAGTCATAAATGATCAGGTCCTGCCGCCTGCCGCTGCGCCACGCGCCCTCGCGCAGGCGCACGGCGGGGCGCATGCCAGCGGATATCGCCGCGCCGTGCACAGCCTGCTGGTCCGAGGCCGCATAGGTGCGGATCAGCGGGCGGTGCCGCTCGCCAGCGAGCCAGGGCAGGATGACGCGAATCGCGTCGCCCTGGGCCTCATCCCCGGCGGGGCCGAGCGTCGGGTCCATATGGATGTGGAACTCTGCTTCGACGTGCCCACCCTCGTCGATCAGAGCCGAGCCCATGGGGCGGCCGTCGCTGCGGCGGCAAATGACCAGCCGGGAGCGGCGATGGGCTGCCCCCTCGGGCGCCTGCTTCTTGAGCATCTCCTCCAGGATCTCGGCCGCCACCGGAAAGGGAGACGGCCACCAGGCCATGCCCCATTTGGCGTCAGCGGGTTCAATGCCGCGGAGAAAGATGGTGTCGCCCACCAGGTAGTGCAGGTTGGCGTCCGGCGCGGGCGTCGTTTCGATTGCGGTTTCGGTTGAGGGTGTCGTGTCGGTGGCGGTCATGTGGCAAGCATCCTTTCCCGGGCAGGGAGCGTGAAGAGACGGCCGGCGCCCGGGAGATCATCGTCGATGCCAAGGTAGCGGAGCGTGGCCCAGGCGCCGGCCAGATTGCTGGTAATCACCGGCTTGCCATGGGTGCGCTCGATCTCCGCCACGGCGGAGAGGCAGTGGAAGTTGGTGCAGGAAATGAAGATGGCGTCCGCCTGCGGCGAATCGACCTGCGCCACGAGGGCGGCGGCATCCTCCGGCGTCAGGCGCCCAATCTCGCGGTCGGTTCCGCAGTCCAGCCCGGCAATGGCGCTGACCGCGAAGCCGCTCTCCTCCAGAAACTGGCGCTCGATGGCGTTGATGTCCGGAAGGTATGGGGTCGCCACCGCCACGGTCGCCGCGCCCACGGCGTGCAGGGCGTCCAGCACGGCGGTCGTGGTGGTGGTGGCGGGCACGCCGGATGCGCCGGTAATTCGCGCGCTGAGTTCACGGTCCCAGCCGACGCCGTGGACCAGGCTGCCAGAGGTGCAGGCAAAGAGGATCACGCCAACCTCGACCCAGGTCAGCAGTTCCGCCGCGCGCTCCAGTTGGTCGCCCTCCAGCATCTCGGCCAGCGCCGTTGGCGTGACCTCGCCGCGCGGCAGCAGGATGGGCGCCGGGTAGACCATCGCGCCGTCCGGCATGAGGCGCAGGTATTCCGGCAGAACACCGCTGTCGGACGCGAGGGTGATCAGGCCAATGCGGCCCCGTATCCCGTACATGGTTGGCTTCTCTCCTGTTGGCGAGTCATGGATCGCGTCCGGCCGCTTTCCGCGCGGATCGTTGTCAGGCATGTGGCCGGGCGGGCGCGCAGCGCGCTGAACTCCTGGCCGTTGCGCCAGCGTGCCCGGGTCAGGATAGCGTCTTGATGGTCCCGGCTGAGACGCGGCGCGCCTACCGGTGGTGAAGCGCCAGGTCGGCAGTTCGATCACCACACGTCCGGGGGCGTGCGCCGGGCAGCGCCGAGAGGCAACCCGACCAGCTGGGAGACGCCGCGCCAGGCGCAGCCCACGCCAGTCGCGATCAATGAGAGTGGCGGTGAGGATCGTGCCGGTTGATCGCCGCGAGGCCCCAGGCCCGGAGCTACAGCCCCAACCGGTTACGCCGGGGCAATCCCGGGCCAGCACAGGGCAAAGCGCGCGGCCACCACATTGCCCTCCTGGACGCTCTGGCCCCGGTGAAACCCAGCAAGGCGTACTGGTCACAATTCCAGTGACTGACGCTACAATGCGCGCCGCTTGCGATGTTGCTGATTGAAGGGCCGCTGCCGTGGATCTCGATCGTCTTGCCCGGTCTCTGGCGTCTGTCGGTTCTCGCCGCCGCCTCCTCGGCGGCGTGAGCGCCGTGCCGGCGCTTGGTGGCTTCCTTGCCATGGTGGGCTCACCCGAGACCGAGGCGAAGGACCGCCGTCGTCGTCGCAAGCAGCGGCACAAGAAACGTAAGAACCCTGGTGGCCGGAAGAAGGGTTGCACGCCCGGGAGCCGGGCGAAGGTGTGCGCCGGCAAGTGCGGCCCGGTCAAGAACCGCAAGACGTGCGGCAAGGTGATGGATTGCGGCGCGTGTGACTGCACTCCAGCCTGCGGTGAGTGTTTCACGTGCCAGGGGGCAGCCGGCGCGCCGGGGATCTGCGTGCCCGACGCGCAGGGCACGCCGTGTGGCCCAGCGCCCACGTGTGACGGTAGCACGCTCCACCCGCAGGGCGCCTGCGACGCCAGCCACGTGTGCCAGCCTTTTGCTCCCATGTCCTGTCCTACTGGCGTCTGCTGGGACGGCGCGTGCGTATGCGGCGATGTCTGTGCGAGTGGCTGCCAGTTCACGTCGGTGCAGGCGGCGATCGATGCGCTGCCTTCAGGAAGCACCATCCGCATCTGCGCCGGCGCCTACGCCGGCCAGGTAACCATCACCGGAGACCTCACCCTTGCCGGCGAGGGGGACGGCGATGACCCGGAACAGAACACCATCCTCGATGCGGACCTGGCGGGGTCGGTGGTGACCGTCTTTGGCGGTGCTACAGCCACGCTGCAGGGGCTGCGCCTGACCGGTGGCTCGTCAGGAAGTGGCGCTGGCGTCCTGAACTCTGGCAACCTCACGATGACGAACTGCACCGTGACCGGCAACGCGGCCACCAGCACAGGGGCGGGCATCCACAGTCAAGGCCCGAGCCTGACGATGACCAACTGCGCGGTCACCTACAACACAGGGCAAAGCTATGGCGGCGGCATCTTCAGCACCGGGCCTGTGCTGACCATGACCGACTGCGACATCAGTGACAACCAGACCACGCTCCACGCCGCCGGTTTGCACCTTGAACAGGGCCAGGCAACGCTGACCCGCTGCATCGTGACGCGGAACAGGGCCACGGGCATCGCCGGTGGCATTCTCAGCGCCCAGGGCCAACTCACGCTGGACGACTGCCACGTCACCGACAACGAGGCCAGCAGCGACGGCGGTGTCTTGATTCGGAGTGACCTTGGCGCCACAATCACTATCGAGGGCGACACCACCATCTGCGGAAACGATGCGCCGCAGTGCAACGGCTTCTCGAGCAGCGCCTGTCAGGACACTTGCCCGTAACACCGTGAGACCGCTGAGGCGACGATCCGTCATGCCGCAGGGTCCAGGCAACAGGGGCAACAAGTCACCGTGCAGCGGCCGCAGCAGGAGGCTGACCTCCTGCCGGCCGCGTGGCGCGCGGGGGAGGGCTGGCCGCTACCTGGACGGGGCCCGGGAAGGACGGCGGCTGGCGGGAGAGCGTCGCTCGCGGCCCGGAAGGCGCTCACCCCGCCGGCGCGACGGCCTGCCGGAGTGACGATTGCAGCCACGCGTCGTAGATGCGGCGGGTGGCTGGCGCCGCGAAGCTCACCCCCTCGCCCGCGCTCTCATACATCACCGCGGTCGCCAGTTCCGGCGGCCCGCCGTACGGGCCGAAGCTGCCAAACCAGGAGTGCGGCTTGGCCGTGGGGCTGTCGTTGCGCTGCGCCGTACCGGTCTTTCCCGCGATGGGGAAGGCCATGTCGCCGAAGACGCGGTAGGAGCCGTTCCCGTTCGGGTCGGCCGTCTGGTCGTGCATGGCCGCCTGCAGCGCCCGCAGGGTTGCCTGCGAGACGGGAAGTTCGTTGCGCACCACGCGCGTCCCCACCTGTTCCTGCCGGCCGTTGGCATCAATCAGCGTCGAGACGATGTACGGCTGCAGCAGGTAGCCGCCGTTGGCAATGGCGGCGTAGGCGTCCGCCAGTTGCAGCGGGGTGACCTGCAGGAAGCCCTGGCCGATGGAGAGGTTCACCGCGTCGCCAGTGGCCCAGTAGTCCCCCAGCGTTTCCAGCTTCCACGCGGGGCTCGGGACAACGCCGCTCACTTCCGGCAGATAGGGGACACCCGTCGGCGCGCCCAGGCCGAAGGCCTTCGCCATGTTGGGCAGCAGCTCCGGGTCTTTCAGGTCCAGATCGCGCCCGATCCCGTAGAAGACCGTGTTGCAGGAGTTCACCAGCGCCTGATGCAACGTCAGCGGGCCCTGGGCGGGGAGGTTGTAGGCGACGGTCCAGTCCTCCCAGGTCTGGGCAGCGCCTGCGAGCTGGAAGGTGGCGGGGCAGTCAAGCACGGTGTCGGCGGTGTACCCCAGGCCCTCCATGCCAGCGGCGAAGGTGATGGGCTTGAAGGCAGAGCCGGTTGGGTAGGCGCCCTCGGCGGCGCGGGAGAGCAGCGGGCGCTGCGTCTCGGAACGCAGCGTGGCCTGCTCCTTTTCGGTAAACCCGAGAATGAAGCCGTTCGGGTCGTAACTCGGGACACTGGCCAGCGCCAGGACCGCCCCATCCTGAGGATCCAGCACAACCCCGGCGCCCTGCAGCTTCGGCTCGGCGCGCAGCGCGTCGTACACCCTGGCCTGGAAATCGCGGTCGATGGTCAACTGCACATCGCGTGGGGGAATGGCGGTGCGGCTGGCGATGGTAGACCGTTCCACGCGGGAGTTGCACTGCACCACGATCAGGCGGCCGCCCGGCACGCCAGCCAGGATCTCATCGGCCCCGGCCTCGATGCCGGCCTGGCCGATGGGCTGCCCGGCGACAAGCGCCGGATTCGCCGCGAGTTGCTCCGCAGTTGGCTCGGCGATGTACCCGGTGATATGCGCGGCCTTTTCGCCAAGGGGGTAAACCCGCTCGGTGGCGGATTTCACGGAAATGCCCGGTAACTGGGAGATCACATCGAGCAGCCGGTCCCGCTCCGAATCCGGGAAATCCTTGATGGGCACGAACCAGTCTGGATCGGCGTTGGCGAAGCGTTCCTCAATATCCTCGACGTCCATATCGGTCAGGTCGCCAAGCTGCGTCATGATCGCGTCGTACTGCTCTGGCGGCACCTGCCCTGGCACAATGCCGACCCGCTGGACCGTGCCATCGTACGCGAGCGGCTCGCCATTCCGGTCCAGGATCTTGCCGCGCCCGGCCGGGAGCTGATCGACATCGACGCAGCCGTCGCTGCCGAGCCCGGCGAAGATGAGCGAGGGGGTCCACGCGACTCGCCAGCCGCGTTCCTCCCGCACCAGGGGGATGGCGTTCTCCTCGGTGAACGCGCCGGCGACGCCGGAGTCAAAGGTGACCGACACGGGGGCACGGCGGCCGGAGATCGCCCCGGCAAGTTCCGCGTGAACCGCCGTCAACTCTGCGCGCTCCGCGATCCCCTGGTAGCGGGCGACGAAATCGGCCAGGGGAATCGCCCGCTGCACGGTGCCCGATGTGAGTTCATACAGGCCAGCGTAGTCCCCCGCGTTCCAACGTTCGACCCAGGCGGCAGCAGCCTCGTGCTCGCTCATGTCCGGCGCGGCGGGTGAGGCGACCGCCAGTTCTGCGTCCTGCGCTGGCGCCGTGGCCTCGGGAACATCAGGGGCGGGGCTGGCGACGGCGGGGGCGCCCGGCGTGCTCTGGCCCGCCAGTTCGCGCAGGTTGGCGAACGGCGGCAGATCGGGCCGCATGAAGAAACCGTACCCGGCAGCCCCGAGCAGGAGCACGACGAGCAGCACCCACGGCCAGCGTGCTGGCTGCGGCTCATAGAAAACTGGCGTGTGTCTGACGCGGCGTGCCACGAGGACATTCCCTGCGGTGCGAAGCCATTGCCGGCTGCGGGGGCATCTCTGTGGCGGGGCGTGCGTCCCGCATGAAGATGCCGCAAGCGCTGGCGGGCCGCTGGGTGAATGCTGGCGCCCGGCCTCCCGCGGCGTCAAGCGGATAGCGCCGTGGGGCGCGGTGGGGGGCGGCCCGATACTGAAGCCCCAGCCGGAGAACAACGCCGCCGAACTGAGAGACAACCGACGAGGACGTGGACACGACATGCGATTGCCGCTGCCAGCAGGCGCCGGGGAGCCTCCGACCCAACCGGCGCTCCCGCATGGCGTGAGGCTCCGCGCTCCTGCGCGCGGGGTTGGGTGGAGCGGCGAGCGTGTTCGGCGCAAAGCGAGTGGGCGCCCAACCAGGGCCAGGGGAGTTGGCGGTGTCGCCGCAGCGGGTGCTGGTGCTGGGCGCAGGCATGGCGGGCCTCACCGCCGCGCTCGCGTTGCGCCGGCGGGGGCACGATGGGCAGGTCATCGAGCGCCAGAACCGGGTTGGGGCGCGGCTGCTGTCGACGCCGCTGAAGGGTGAGCGGTACAGCGAGACAGTGGCCACGTCCGCTCCAACATGCCGCGGTTGCGCTGCCGGTTGCGCTGCCGGTAGGACGCCCTGAACGACGGGCTGCTTCGCTCATCGGCGGTAGGCCTCCAGCCTGGCCACCTCGCCCTGGCCATTGACCGACGCCGACCGCAACCTGACCGTTGCGCATTCTTCAGACCGCTATCTGTTCCTGAATGACCTGAACGCCTCGTCGGTGCTCGACCCTGCCTGGCGAAGCGCGACGCTCCGGCGGCTGAACTCCGCTGAGCTACAGGCGACTTGATCCGCCGCGCGGGCGTGGCGAGGTCTCTGTTGCGCTGCGGATGCCCACGATGGCCGTCACCAGTCGCTCGGCGCTTCAGCGCCATTGCCGATCCGCACCACGTCAGGGACCGGAACCTGTTCCCGCGTACGCGGCTGCAACATTCTGCAACAACAGCGTATTGCAAGGAACCTGACCTGCCAGGCAACAAACCCGCGTGTCTCGAGCGCAGGTCGAGGAGACCTCGTTCCACCGGCGCTGGCGACGAGGTCTCGACTGCGCTCGAGACGCGAGGGGATTCCTGGCGGCCCAACTTCTTTGCACACCGCTGTGAACACGTGAGTCGAAGAACGCCGCGCGAGGCCCGGACCATCTCGGCCCGCGCGGCGCCATTCGTGTGCAAAACCAAGCCGGTCCTCCTGACACAGACCCGCCCTTACCATCGTGTCAAGCCTGTCTGAAAGCGAGACCTCGTTCGGCACACGACGATGACGAGGTCTCTCGACTCCGATCGAGACGCGAGGGGTGTCAGGCGGACCGACCCGGCTTTGCGCCGCCGCCATGGCGACCTGGCCAACCTGTCTGAGGCCTGGCGCCTGCAGCCGCCAGCGCCGACTGGTGAGCTTGATCTGCTGCTCGCGATTGTACCGGTCGGTGATCTCTTCCGCTTCTGCGCCGCAGCGTCAGCGCTTCCTGGGCCTGCTTTTGGCCAACCAGCGCGAAGGCATGACCTCCTCTTCCGCCGCGATGTGGTCAATGCCCGGAATGCGCGGTTCGGTCGCGCCATTCAGCGAGGTGGTTGTACGAGTCGGCACGCGACGCCAGGTACGCCTCCGCGAAGTCGGGCGGAGTAGCCATCGTCCCAATTGCTTCTGCTCAGAGTGGCTGCATGGCGATACGGCTGGAAGCCGGACGGGTAGATCGACAGCCATCGAGACATCCCTTGCCGCCGATGTGCGCGGCCAGGTCCCAGGCTGCTTCGGAGACGCCGCTCCTCAGCGCCATCCGTACAGGCCCCAGCCGATGTACGCCTCGTTCAGGGCAAAGTTCAGCTGGTCTTCACCAAGGGTGACCCAGTCGCGCCCTTGACGTTGTCATGGTATCCGGCGAACCAGGCGGGATTGAGAAGCTCAACTTGCCTTGCACCACCGAGGTCATTGGTGCTGTAGACGTTGGAGCCGATGTCATGAGGCGGTCATGGCAGCCTGGCCGCCGAGCGTCTGATCGGTGGTCAAGAATCGAGCGTTGATCCTGATCCGGTGGTTCGCATCGACGACGTCGATCATGTCCTGAAGGCCCCGGACGAGGTGGATTGTTGACGTACGGCGCTGCATCGTCTCCCGGATCGAAGAAACCAGACAGAATCCAGGCTCTTGGCAGCCAGTTGAGCGTGGCGAAGAAGTACCAGCTGAAGCCCCCGCCCGGCTTCATGACATCGACGTAGCCGTAGATGTCGTTGCCGTCGATCTGCTTGCCGCTCAGGAACTTCGTCTCCGCTCTGCACCTGCTGCCGAGTCGTGGGCACGCCCCAGTCGCCAGCATGCCATTGGCCGCCCACTCGGCCGCAGTCGAGGTTTGGAGAAGACATCGCTGCGGTAGTTGAAGTTGTGGCAGTCGCCGTCGATCGACGCGGTAGGTCACCCCATCCCACGTCCCCACCGGCGCTTGCAGGAGCTTGACGTAGTCGTCGATCTCGATTTGTTCCTTGACCCAGTCGGTGTCGCGGCGCTCAGGCCACGACCGAGGATATCGCCCTCCCAGGGAGCGCCGCCTTCGAGCAGGTCGAACTCAATTTCGCCGGTGGCAACGCCCTGCTGCACCTTGGCGAAGATCTCCGCCTGTGGCACATCGATCCACTGGATCGTGGCGCCGGTGTACTCCTCCCAGGCGCGGGAGAGCGGCCGGAAGATGTTGTTGTGGTAACCCGTGTTGTTGAGACCAATGAAGGTCACCGTCTGGCCGGCAAAGGCGCCCTTCCTGGTGGAGCGGAGGCAAAGCTCGCCGACGCGCTCCATATCAGCCTCGGTCGGTTGTGCCCCGGTCCCGGGGATGGCCAGGATCTGCGAGAGGACGTCATCCTGGGCCCGTGCCCGTTGGTACGACTTGCCGGGAAGTCCGAACGCATAGAGCCCGGCAGCAGCCCCGGTTGCGGCCTTGAGCATCCTGCGCCGGTTGAGTTTTCCGCGCCCGCCTGCATTGCGCATCGACATCCCGATCTCCTTCTGTGCACCACCGCACAACGGCTCGTTCCGTAGCCTGTACTGACCACCTGTGCCGAGGAAAAGCCACGCTCACTATCCGGCGGCAATGCCTTTCTGTCAACTACCGGCGCCACCCGACGGACAGGTCCTCCTTGCCGTTGCCGGGCAGCGGCCGGCGTCGGCCACAGCATGCGCTCCACCCGGCCTGGCGGCAGGTCGTCCTGCAGGGGAGCCCGCCTCCCGGCGCCGCGTGATGCGCCCAGCCTGGCGCGCTCATCCCGCCTCTGGCGTCGCCGGCGCCGCCGCGCCCGCCCGGAGGGCGCGGTGTGCCCAGGTTGACACCAGACCTGTCCCACCTCTGGCCGACAGGGGCAGGCCGCGCTGATGAAATGGGTGCAGCACAGGAATGACCTGGCGCCGGAAAGCCTCTCAATGGAGACGACATTCAATGGATACGACGACCTTCGACACCCTCGCTCGCACCGTTTCCGCCTCGACCACCCGCCGCTCCGCCCTGCGTGGGCTGGTGGCTGGCGCGGCGACGCTGGCAGCCGGGGGCATGCTGCTGCAGGGCGAAGATGGCCTGGCCCGGCGCCGCAAGGGCAAGAAGGGCAAGAAGGGCAAGGGCAAGAACCAGAAGCTGCAGCCGGGCGAGCGCTGCCAGAGCGACAGCCAGTGCACGAGCGGCTACATCTGCGAGGTGCCGGTGAACGGCTCCAACAGCGACGAGTACTGCTCCGGCGGCCAGGGCGCGACCTGTGGCGCCCCGAACGGCGACGGCGACGACACCTTCCCCTTCTGCGCGGTCGGCTTCGATTGCACCCCGACCGGCAATGGCTACACCTGCCAGGCGGTCCCGGACGAGGTTTAGCCTCTTCCCCAACTCCCATCTCACGCGACAGCGGGCGGCGCATGTGCGCCGCCCGCTGTTCGTGTTGAGGCGGTGGTGCGATGTGCTGTGTACGGTGGAGCGCTGATGCTTGAGCGCGTATTGCTGCCCTGACCCGTCCAGCTTGCTCGTACAGGCTCCGGGATGTCAGGCGATGACCGTGACGCTTTTGTGGAGTTCCTGGCCGAGCCTGGCGCGGCGGAATCGCCTGAGCTTGAGTTCAAGGAGGCGGGCGGCGGCATTCCGCGAATCTATCGGGCCTGGCGGGAGCCTGGCTATGAGCCTCCCGAGATTGAGCCTCAGGCGGAGCGACACGAGTTCCGGATCACACTGCCGTACGAGCATCTGCTCTCTGCAGAAGACCGGACGTGGTTGGCTCGGTTCAACGCTGACTTCAACGAGACCGAGCAATTGGCGCTCATCATTGCCCGGCAAGACGAGGGTGTCGACAACCAGGCGGTCCGCGCGGTGACTGGCGCGCACGGGGCTGATGTCAGCCGGGTGCTGACTGGTCTGCGTGATCGCGGCTTCCTGGTGATGGTGGGCAACAAGCGCGGCGCGCGGTATTTCCTCAAGCCGGTGAACTTGGTGGATAACGGCTCGGACCTGGTGGATAGTGGGACGAGCTTGGGCGATTCTGGCTCGAGCTCAGGTGATTTCGACCCGAGCATAGTGGATAGCGGCTCAAGCTTGGTGGATTTCAACCCGAAGTCAGGTGATTTTGGCTCAAGCTCAGGTGATTTCGACCCGAGCTCAGGTGATAAGAAGCCATCTCCACTTCCCTGGCGACCGCTTTCACAAACCGCTGCATTCGCACTCAAGGCTCGGCAGGAAAAGCCTCCGCTTGTCGATGCCATTGTTCAACTCTGCACAATGGAGCAATTGACGACACAGCAACTGGCAGAGTTGCTCGGTCGGGATCAAGTTCACATCCGTAAGACCGTGAGCACGCTCGTTCAGCGAGGAGTCTTGCAGCCCACCTATGCCCAGCGGAATCATCCTCGGCAGGCTTATACAGCGAAGGTATAAGCCTGCCAGCGCCCACAAGGTCATGGGCCAGGTTAGACGCCCCCCGCCGCCGCCACCTCCTGCACCGCCGCCGGGTTCTCCAGCGCGGTCGTGTCCCCGGCGGGGAGGCCGAGGTAGGCGGCGCGGATAACGCGGCGCATGATCTTGGCGTTGCGGGTTTTGGGCAGGTCGCGCACCCAGTGCACGCGCTCCGGGCGCAGCGCGGACCCCAGGTGGTGGGCGATCGTTTGCCGCACCGCCTCTGCCAGCGCGGCGTCCGGGGCAACGCCGGGGCGCGGGACGACGAAGACGATGATGCACTCGCCTTTCACATCGTGCGGGATGCCGATGGCCGCCGCTTCCTGCACGGCCGGGTGCGCGGTAGCGGCAGATTCCACCTCGGCGGGGCCGATGCGCTTGCCCGCCACCTTCAGCGTGTCGTCGGAGCGGCCCCGGATGAACCACTGCCCGTCGTCGCTGATTTCGGCCCAGTCGCCATGCACCCAGACGCCGGGAATGCGTGACCAGTACGTCTCCAGGTAGCGCTCCGGGTCGTGCCAGAAACCGCGCGTCATGCCGACCCACGGCTGACGCACCACCAGTTCGCCGACCTCGCCGCGCACCGGGTTGCCGTGGGCATCGGTGACATCGGCGTCCATGCCGGGCACGGGGGTGTTGAAGCCGCACGGCACGATGGGGCGCAGGGTGGTGCCGCCCACAATGCCGCCGCTCGTTTCGGTGCCGCCAGAGTAGTTGATGATCGGGCAGCGCCCTTCGCCGACCTCCTCGAAGTACCAACGCCACGGGCCAGGGTTCCACGTTTCGCCGGTCGAACCCAGAATACGCAGCGAGGAGCGATCGCGCGCCCGCACCCACTCGGGCCCCTTGCCCATCAGGGAGCGGATCGCGGTCGGGGCCATGCCGAGCACCGTCACGCCGTGGTCTTCCACCAACCGCCAAAGGCGATCCGGCTCGGGGTAATCGGGCGTGCCCTCGAAGATGACGATGGCCGCCCCGACGATAAGTCCGCCGCAGATCAGCCACGGTCCCATCATCCAGCCCAGGTCAGTCAGCCAGAAGAGGGTGTCGTCCGCCTGCAGGTCGAAGCAGGCCGCCAGGTCATGCGCGGCCTTGACCGGGAAACCGGCGTGGACATGCACCGCGCCTTTCGGGCGGCCAGTGGTGCCGGAGGTGTAGATGATCATGTACGGCTCGTTCGCCGCCGTCTCAACGTTCTCGAACGCGGTGGGCTGGCCGGGCACGGCCTCATGCCACCAGACATCGCGGCCAGGCGTCCAGGGAACGTCGCCGCCAGTGCGCTGCACGACGAGGCAGGCGCCGACGGAAGGCGCCAGGGCCATCGCCTCGTCCGCGACCTGCTTCATGGGCACGGCCTTGCCGCGCCGCAAGGCCTCGTCGCTGGTGATCAGCATGGTGGCTTCGCCATCGCGCAGGCGCGAGCCGAGAGCATCGGCCCCGAACCCGGAGAACATCGGCAGGAACACCGCGCCCAGCTTGCCGAGCGCCAGGACGGCCATCACCGTTTCCGGGAGCATGGGCAGGAACACGCCGACGCGGTCGCCGCGTTCCACGCCGAGCGCGCGCAGCGCGTTGGCGAGTTGGTTGGTTCCGGCCAGGAGCTCGCCAAAGGTGAGCCGGCGCACTGCGCCATCGTCGCCTTCCCAGATAATCGCGGTGCGGTCTGGCGATTGTGCGGCGTGGCGGTCCAGCGCGCTGACGACGTAGTTGAAGCTGCCGCCAGTGAACCACTCTGCCCAGGGCGCGCCCTGCGAGAGATCGAGCACCTGGTCGTACGGCCTGCTCCAGACCAGATCCAGATCGTCCGCAACCGCACCCCAGTACCAGGCCGGGTCGGCGTTGGCGCGGGCCAGCAGCGCGTCGTAGTCTGCAATGCCGTGGCGGGCCATGAAACGGCGCGTGCGCGAGCGTGCCAGGTAGGCGTCGCCCGGCTCCCAGGCAATCGCCTCGTCCGTGTCCTGCTCAAGGTCTGGCGAGGGCGTGTTCTGTTGCTCGCTACTGATCGTGGTCATGCCGCGCTCCTGTGCTGGTGGGCCCGTTCCGGGCCGCACGATTGTTGCCGCCGCGTGGCTCGTGGTCAAGCGGCGGAACATGGGGAAAGCTGGTCAGCGCCGGGGCGTGGTGTTGCCCCCTCCCGCCCGCAACGGGTGACGGAGGTGTTGGACGCGGGTCGCTGTTGACGCCGGAATCAGTATTCTCTACGATGCGAAGTTGGTCAGATACACGCCTCATCCTGCCTGGAGGAGCTATGGACTACGACCGCTTCGACCAGTTCGCACGCGCTCTTTCCCGCCCTCCTTCCCGTCGCATGCTGGCCGGCATGCTCAGCCTCGGCGCGCTCGGCCTGGCCGGAGGCGGCCAGGTTGACGATGCCGGCGCCAGGAAAAAGAAGAAAAAGAACGTCAAGAAGAACGTGTTTGGGTGTGTTGATGTTGGCAAGCACTGCCAGAATGCCGGGCAGTGCTGTTCCGGGATCTGCCAGGGGAAAAAGGGCAAGAAGAAGTGCAAGGCACACGGCGAGAGCACGTGTGTGAGCGGCCAATCGGAAACAGGCTGCGGTGGCACGAGTGTCGCCTGCCAGACGCCGAGTGGTGACGAAGGGCAGTGCGACACCACGACCGGCAATGCAGGGTACTGCGTTGCCGATGGCCTCTGTTTTGCCTGCAAGAAAGACGCTGACTGCGTGTCTCAATGCGGCGCCGACGCCGCCTGCATTCAATGCGCGGGCCCCAATTGCGCCCTCCAGGGCGGGACAGCCTGTGTGGGTCCGGAAGCAGACAGCTGCGTGCCGCCGCCGCCATAGCTGCGGCCCGGCAACAGGATGAACGCTGTCTCTCCCGGCGGCTCGCCCTGACCTTGGGGGACCGTGCCCGGTGTGCCACCATAACCATGAACGACGGGAGAGCGTCATGGTCTGGAAGCGTTTGTTCGGTAAACCTGAAGCCCCGGCCGAGACGGCGCCGCCGGCGCCGCAGCCGGACGCCAGCGGCATTGTGCGGCGGCAGCGTCCGGCAGCAGACCCGGCCATGCAGCAGCGGCTGGATACGCTGCGCCGCCGGCACGCCATGGCCGCCTACGATCTGGAGCGCGCAGAATCGGCCCGGCAACCCTCGAACCCCTGGCAGGAGCGCATCGCACTCCTGAGCAACTCGCTGGCCACCATTGAATCCGACTTGCAGGCGCTGGAGGTCATTCCCCCGCTCACGCCCCTGCCCCTGCCGGAAACGCTGTTGACGGATGTGACCGTTTCCCTGGAAGAACCGGTGAGCGTGGCTTTCTCCATCGGCCCGGAACCGTTTCGCTGGGAAGAGGAAATCGACTGGGATCAGCGGGGCGGCCCGGTGGTGCGGGGCCAGTTGCGGCAGATCTCCGGCGATGCAGCGCACCTCCTGCCGCCAGATGTCCCGCCGGACCGGCGGGACGCCCTACAGCGCCACCTGGCCGAGAGCGTGACTGTGCTGGCGGCCGATCTGCGGGACCGGGCTCTGGAGGGTGAGCCGCTCCCGGCGCAGATCACCCTGGCGGAGCTGGCGCGCCCCTGCCCGGTGTGCGGCGACTGGCGGGATTGGCTCGGCCACTGCGCTGCCTGCGCCCAACGCGCCTGGCAGCGGCAGAACCTGCGCCAGGAGGCCCTGCGGCTGGAAAAGGAGCGGGAGGATCTGGAGGAGGACCGCTCCAAGTGGTCCGAGCGCCTGACCGTGGCCCGCAAACGCTACGCCGACATCGAGGCGGACCTGGCAGCGGTCGAGACGGAATAGCGCGCCCTCACGCGAGGCCGAGCTCCCGCGCCCGGGCGGCGGCCGCAGTGCGCGAATGCACGCCCAGTTTCGCCAGGATTGACGCCACGTGCTTGGAGGCGGTCGCGCGGGAGACGAACAGAACCTCCGCGATGTCGCGGTCCGACTTGCCCTGGCAGATCAGGCGCAGGACTTCGCCCTCGCGCCGGGTCAGACCGTGGCGCTCATGCGCGCCTGCTGCTGTCTGGCGCGCCGTACTGGCGAACACCTCCTGCGCCTCGGCGGCGGCATCTGGCAGCGGGCGGGCCGCACCCCGCTCCCAGGCGGCAGCGAAGGCGCTCGGCCCTAACCGGCGACGGGCGGCAGCGGCCAGCCGGGCCTCGGCTTCCTCCACATGCGGCCGGTGCCGCACCCCTATCAGGACATGCCGGGCTTCGCCCGTCGCCAGCAGCGCGGCGCCGCGTTCCCACTCTCCCCGCTGGCAGGCGATGCCCCCGGCGCCTTCGATACACCACGCGATGTACCACTCGTCCCCGGCTTCCAGCGCAAATCGCAGGGCCTCAGCATACGCGACAGCCGCGTGGGGAAGATCCTGGGCCTGGAGCGAAGACCAGGCCTGGGAGGCGAGAGCCGGCGGCATGTGCCCGATATCCTGCAGGGTGAGCCAGATATCGCCCGCTGCCCGGTGGAGTTCGACTGACTGTGCGAATGTGCCAGTCACGCCCATGGCTACCCCGAGCAAATTGGTGGTGGCGGCCTGCTCCCAATCGTCATCCAGCCTGGCGGCAATCTCCCGGGCTTCGTGCAGGAGGGAGATGGCGAGATCGGCTTCTCCTCGATCAATAGCGCTGCTGCCGAGGCCGCGCAGCATGCTCCCGGCGCGGCGCTCGTTGCCCAACTCCCGGTACAGGGCCAGTGCGCGCTCGAAGCAGTCCCGGGCCAGCGCCTGATCGGCCTGCCAGTCAGCCACATCGCCGGCCGTCGCGAGCACCAGCGCCAGCTCCGCCGGGTACGCTGCAGCGTCCGGGGCGTCGATCAGCGCCCCCAGCCGGACCCGCGCTTCCTCCAGGTGGGGCGCGGCACTCCAGAACCAGCCCATATCGCCCATCAGGCGCATCGCGTCTCCAGTGCGGCCCTGGGCCAGGAGCCAGTCCGTGGCGGCGCGAATATTCGCCAGGTCAGCTTCCAGCACGCTCACCCAGTACACCTGCCGGGGGCCGGAAAGCTGCGGCCCGGCCTCGGCAGCCAGGGCGAGATAGCGCGAGGCGTGAGCATCGCGCGTGGCTGGCTCTTCCTCGTGCGCGGCGAGCGTCTGCAGTCCGAACTCACGGATCGTTTCCAGCATTCTCAGGCGGGGCTGCCCCTCTGGCCCGGCTGTATGCTGGAGGACGGCCTGATCAACCAGGCGTTGCGCCATCGCCAGCGCCTCTTCGCTCGCCAGGCCCAGCACCGCCTCGACGGCCGGGATATCGCACCCTCCGGTGAAGACCGACAGTCGCCGAAACGCTGCCTGTTCGGCGGGCGCCAGGTGGTCATAGCTCCAGGCGATGGCATCACGCATGGTGCGCAGGCGGCCCGGTTGATCTCGCGGGCCGCCGCTCAGCATGGGCAGTCGCGGGTCGAGGCGTTGCAGCAGGGCTGCTGGGGAGAGGAACGCCGTGCGCGCTGCCGCCAACTCGATCGCGAGCGGCAGGCCATCGGCGCGTTGGCAGATGCCGGCCACGGCCGCCGCATTGGCGGCCGTCAGCGTAAACCCGGAGCCGGCGGCCTCGGCGCGGTCCGCAAACAGGCGGACGGCATCGGTCCGGGCCAGTTCCTCCAGCGCTGCCCCGGTCACGACATCCTGCACGGCCTGCGCCGGCACGGCGAGGGGGGGAACAGAGAACTGGTGCTCTCCGGTCAGGTGCAGCGGGGCGCGGCTGGTCACCAGCAGCGTGAGGCCCGGGCAGGCGCGCAGCAACGCCGCCAGGGCAAGCGCCGCGTCCAGGACTTGCTCGAAATTGTCAAGCACCAGCAGCATGGTGCGCTCGTTCAGGAAAAGCTGGAGCCGCTCCAGGGGGTCCAGGTCTTCGCCGCTGCGGATGTGCAGGGCCTGGGCGACCGTGGCCGGGACCAGAGAGGCATCGCTGATTGCGGCCAGGGGGACGAAAGCCACGCCATCCGGGTAGCGAGGTTGCAGGTCTGCCGCCGTACTCAGGGCAAGGCGGGTCTTGCCGACCCCACCGGGACCGGTCAGCGTGACCAGGCGAACATCGTCTCGCTCGAGCAGGCCGCGCAGGGCGGCACGTTCGTGCTCACGGCCGATAAAGCGAGTCAACTCAGCGGGCAGCGCCGGGGGCAGGCGCTCGGGCGCGGGGAACGGCACGATGGCCAGCGGCGGCGCTGGCGGCGCGGAAGCATCCTCCGCGAAGTCGCCCAGGTAGGCGGTCAGGGCGGCCTCAGCAATGGCATACCCACGCTTGTCACGCGTGGCGGGCAACACCCCATCCTGAATGGCGCGACGGAGTATCTGCATGCTGACACCAGCGCGCCGGGCGGCGTCCGGGAGACGCAGCAGCGACGTTGCCGGGAGCCTGGCTGGATCAGCTTCCTCCACCGGGGTGACTCCGTCGTGACCGTGACACGCGAATTGAAGCATGGAGTTTACGAAACGTACGGGCAAGGACCAAACCGGACATCAGGGGGATAGTGTGTCACCGGCGCGACGTGCAGTCACCAGCGGCCCGATGACCTCGATCCGGTTGGTCTGGATGCCGTCGATGGGCAACGCCATCACAACGTCGAGTTGCGCTGGTGTATCGACATCCGTGATGAAGACCGGCACACCCGCCTGGTGAGCACGGGCCAGGATGAGGTGCGGCCAGCCGGGCAGGCGGGAAAGCCGGGCGAAGGGGATGCCGAGCGCCTGGTCCCGGCAGCCGTCTGGCAAGGACCCGGTCAGCACCATCGCCAGGTAGTTCCCGAAGCAGGCGCGCACCTGGGCGCGGGTGATGAGGTAGGGCCGCACCTCCGGGGCGCGGACCGTGATCTCGGCGTAGCCGGGGCCCCAGTAGCTGAGCCGCGCGCGCTCCTCTGGCGTCAGGGACGCCAGGTAGTCGCCGAGCAGTGCGAGGGTGGCGGCATCGCCATCCTTGTCGTCCAGGACGAAGTGCGCATCCGGAAAGGCGGCCAGCACCTCGGGCAGCGCCGGCATGAGGCCCACGCCCTGCCCGCGCAGGGGGTACGCCGCGCCGCCGTCCGCCGTGTAGCCGTAGCCGATATCCAGCCGTTGCAGGTCCGCCAGGGTGTGCTGGTTCGTGACGCCGGAGCCCTCGGTGCGGCAATCCAGCGTCCAGTCATGGAAAACCACGAGCTGCCCGTCGGCTGTGCGGTGGATATCGATCTCCACGGCGTCTGCACCATCGGCAAACGCCGCCTCCATGGAGGGGAGCGTGTTTTCCAGGAAAGCATGCGTGGGCGGGTAGATGATGGCGGCGGTGCAGGTCTCGTTAGCAAGGCCGGTGAGGGGGAAGGTCTGGTGAACGCCACGATGCGCGACCACGGTAAAGCTCGCTGCGGGCGGGATGGGCCAGGGAAACCACAGGTACCCACCGCCGGCGACGACGCAGAACGCGATGAGGACTGCGGCGGTACGCAGACGACGCTTCAGAAAGACAACGTTACGAGTGGCGGGATTCTCCGGGAGGGGGTGCGACATGAGGAGATCGTCGCTCCCGACCCAGCCCTGTGGCAAGCCAGATCAGGCTGACCACGGCAAGAACCAGTAGTACGTGCTCCATCCACCCACCCAATCCCGGACACCAGGGATCGCACGAACCCGCAGCAGCGAAAGCTGGACATTCAGCCAGCGTCCGGCGGGGTCTGCTACCGGTCCGCGCGATCCCTGATCCCTGTTCCCCTTCCCGCAACCCATTGTGCCGAGTCACGGATGATCAGGCGAGACGCCAATCGTCCCAAAAAGCCTGACTGACCCGGCCCGGGAGCGCGTTACCGCTTTCTGGGAGCCGGCGCGGGATGCCACATCGGCGGCGGTGGCTGCTGCGTGTGCTCCGGTCCCCACACCGACGGATCGACCGGCTGCCACGGCGCCGGAGCCACGGCCTGGGGCTGGGTGACTGGCGGCGGCGGCGGCAGGGCCTTCGATTTCGACTTGTTCGCGGCGCCGACATCTCCCGCGCCGGTGAAGACAACGCCAGCGAGCGCGATGACTGCCATGGTGCGCAGAGCTGTGCGCAAGGTCATGATCTCGTCTCCTTCCTCGTAGAACACCGGAAACCCGCTGCCTCCGGTGTGGTGACAGTCTGGGGCGCAACGATCAAGGCGCGATGCGCCGGTTTCTCAACTCCTGATCAACACCTGACTCCCACGGGCTGCTCGTGCGTTACGGAGAGAGAAGTCCGGCGTTGAGGAGGTGTCCATGCTGGATCAGACCGTGCTGGTCGTCGACGATGAACCTGACATCGGAGAACTGCTGCGCGATTTCCTGGAAGCGGCGGGCTACGGGGTACGCACCGCGCCGCACGCGACCGATGCGTTAACGGTGCTGGAGCGAGAACCGATTGACTGCATGGTGCTGGATGTCATGCTCCCTGGCCGCAGTGGGTTCGAGATCCTGCGCGAGGTGCGCCAACAGCGAGATGTGCCGATCCTGGTCCTGAGCGCCCGTGATGACGATGCCGACAAGCTGCGCGCCCTCGGCCTCGGCGCGGACGACTACATCGTGAAGTCCGCCACGCCTGCGGAAGTGGTGGCCCGCGTCCAGGCTGTGCTGCGGCGCACCCACCGCCAGTCGGCCGCCGGGCGCGTCCTCGATTTCGGGCGGCTGCGTATCGACCTGACCGCGTGTGAAGTTCAGGTGGACGGCCAACCTGTGGCGCTGACGCTCCGCGAGTTCGAACTGCTCTGCCTCCTGGCGACGCACCCGCGCCGTGCCTTTGGCCGGGAGGAGCTTTTTCAACGGCTCTGGGGTGAATACGGCGACCGGCACACCGTGACCGTCCATATCGCCCGCATCCGGGACAAGATCGAGGCCGACCCGGCGCAACCGGCCCTGGTGGTCACGGTGCGAGGCGTGGGGTACCGCTTCGAGGGTGAGCGCACATGAGGATCTTCCCGGCGCGCTTCTGGTTGGCGCTTCTGACGTGCGCGGTGATCATCGTGCCGGCGCTAACCACGGTCGCCCTGGCGGCGCGGCGCCCACCGCCCCTCCCGGGCGCGCCCGGGGAGCACCCCCCGGAACTGGCCGCCACCGCGATCATGATCGATGCGGCCACGTGGGACGATCCCGGCTGGCAGGAGCACATGCGCCACCTGCTGGCGCACGATGGGGCCAGGTACCTGCTGCTTGACGCGCAGCGGCCGGCTCCCCCCAATACGCCACTCACCGCAGACCGCCAGCCCCCCGCAATCGCCCCGGCGCGCGCGATGCCGGGAGGCCCGGCCCTGGGCATGGGGCCGCGCGGCCAGGGGGCTGGCCCGCCTGCTCCGCCCTGGTACGCCACCGATACGTGGCGCATTCCCCTGGCGCAACTCGCGGCGCTGCTGTCCATTGTGGCCGCCATGTTCCTCTTCGTGTCCCGGGCGTTTCTGCAGCCCCTGGCCCGGCTGGTGACCGCCATGCAACAGATTGGCGCGGGGAACCTCGACCTGGCGCTGCCGCGTTCCCGCGTGCGGGAAGTGGACCAGGCCGCGCAGGCGTTCAGCGCCATGGCGGCAGACCTGCGCCAGTCGCTGGAGCGGCAGGAGGCGCTGGAACAGGAGCGGCGCATGACGATTAGCGCGGTGGCGCATGATCTGCGGACACCGCTGTTTTCCCTGCGCGGCTACCTGGAAGGGCTGGCCACCGGCCTGGCGGACACGCCGGACAAGGCCGCGCGGTACGTGCGTATCTGCCGGGACAAGGCCGATGCCCTGGAGCACCTGGTGGCAGACCTCTTCAGCTACACGCGAACCGAGTACCTGGAGGAAGCGCCACGCTACGCGCCACTGGACCTGGCGAACCTGCTCCGCCGCCTGGCTGAAGGGTTGGAGCCGCAGGCTGCCGCCAAGGGGGTCCACCTGCGCAACGCTGCCGGAGCCCCGGCGCCCATCGTGGGGGATGCCGCGCTGCTGCTGCGCGCGCTGGAGAACGTGCTCGACAACGCCATTCGCCATACGCCCGCCAACGGGGAGGTCATCATCGCCTGCACGGCAGGCGGCGGCCGCGTCGGCGTGACGATCCGTGACACCGGGGACGGGATCGCCGCGCATGATCTGCCCCATGTCTTCACCCCACTCTACCGGGGCGAGAGTTCCCGGAACCGGCAGCGCGGCGGCGCTGGCCTGGGCCTGGCGATCGCGCAGCGACTCGTGCGGGCGCACGGGGGCGACATCACGGCCAGCAACGCGCCGGGCGGCGGGGCGCTCTTTCTCTGCACGCTTCCATCCGCACCGGGCGCCACCAGCCCGTAACACCGCAACCCTGGCCGGGGGCGTCTCTGCCTCAGCCGCCAGCCGCCAGCCGCCAGCCGTGCGAACGCCGGTTGCCGCCCTGCCGGGTGGCGACCTGTGGGCAGGGGTTGACGGGCGGGGAATCTTCCCGCATGATTCCTGTCAGATGTCTTACATGTGCCGGCAAGCCGGCAGCAAGGCCGAGATGCTCCCCCTGCGATGTCCGTTCGGAGGGTGGGAGCGGCGGTCACCTACCGTTCGTGGTCAGTCCCGCCGGGGTAGCCGGACGGGTGTTGCGCAGGAGGACGGCATGGGCGACGTGCGAAAACGGGAGGCTGCCGGGCAGCCGGCAATCGGCAGAGTGGACCGCCGCCGGCTCCTGGGCGGTGTGGCGGCCGCAAGCGCCCTGGCGGGGCTGGGCTTGCCCGCCGGGCAATCGGCCCTGGCCCGGCAGGACACTGCGCCCAGCGGCGTGCTCCAGTTGGGTGGGGAAAGTGAACCAGCCGGCAACTGGCTGCCCTACCGCGCGGCCGGCGGCGCTGAAACGCAGGTGTTCGACCTGATCTTCAGCCGCCTGATCCGGTTCGACGCCGATTACAACCTCATCCCCGATCTCGCCGAATCGTTCGAGATCTCGCCGGACGCCTCCGAGTTCACCTTCAACCTGCGGCAAGACGTGACCTGGCACGACGGCGAACCGTTCACCGCCCGCGACGTGATCTTCACGTACCGGCTGGCGATGATGGAAGCGGTCGGGGCCAGCCAGTACAACAAGCTCTCCCAAATCCAGGGCGCCGAAGCGTTCCGGACCGGCGAGAGCGAGGAGATTGCTGGCCTCCAGATGCCGGACGACTACACCGTCAAGATCGTGCTGGAGAAGCCCAATATCGCCTTCCTGATCGGGGCGGCGCACAATAACTCGCTCGTCTGGATCCTGCCTGAGCACGTGCTGGCCGACGCCGACCCGGCCGCGCTCGACCAGCACCCGTTCGCCCAGAATCCGACGGTGGGCACCGGGCCGTTCCGTTTCGTCGAGTACGTGCCGGACCAGCACGTCGCCACCGAGGCGTACCCCGACTACTTCCTCGGCGCGCCGAAGCTGGCCCAGGTTTTCGTGCGGCTTGCCGCCCCGGCGACCCAGCTTGCCGCGCTCGAATCAGGCGAACTCGATGTGATGCAGGCGCTGAGCGCCGCCGACGCCGAGCGGCTGGCCGCCAGCGAGGTCGTCAACGTCGTGCCGACCCCCGGCGTCGGCATCTTCCAGACGGCGATCATGAACGAGCGGATCACCGACAAGCGGGTGCGCCAGGCGTTCATGGTCGGCGTGGATCGCCAGGCGCTGATGGACGTCGTGCTGAAAGGGCAGGGGCGGCTGGTCAACCAGACCATCATTGGCCCCGAGTGGGCGCAGTTTGACGACCTTGACCCCTACGCCTACGACCCGGAGCGGGCAAAGGCGCTGCTGGCCGAGGCCGGCTGGGATGCATCGCAGACGCTCGACCTGATCTGGGAACAGGGCTTCCAGGCGATCGAACTGTGCGCCCCGGTCTTCCAGCAGCAGATGGCCGAGATCGGCGTTCAGGTCTCCCTGACGCCGCTGGACGAGGCCGCTTTCGAGCAGCGCGTACTGGAGGACATGGACTTCGACCTGGCCTGGTTCGGCGGCGGCGCCTACGGGCTGGACCCGGATGTCTCCTCGACCTACTACGCCTGCGCCAACTGGACCCCGGAGGGCGGCAACACCACCCACTTCTGCAGCGAGGAACTGGACGAGTTGTTCGTGGCCGGCCGCGGCACGCCCGATATCGAGGAGCGGCGCGAGATCTACCACGAGGCGGCGCGCATCCTCAATGAGGAGGTTCCCACCATCTTCTGGTGGTCAGAGAACATGATCTGGGGCATCAACAAGCGCGTGCAGGGCGTCGTGCCGGGGCCGAACACGGACATCCACTGGAACATCCAGGACTGGTCGCTCGCCGAATGACGGCGGGCCGGGAACAGGGCTGAGTCGTGGGCGCGTTCGTCCTCCAGCGGCTGGTGATCGCCGTGCCGGTGCTCATCGGCGTCACGCTGCTGGCCTACCTGCTGGTCGATCTGGCGCCGGGCGACCCCGTCACGGCGCTGATCGACCCGGTCACGCGGGCGGAGCTCGGCGCCGAGTGGGTCGAGCTCCGCAAGGAGCAGCTTGGGCTGAACGAACCGGCGCCGGTGCGCTACGTGCGCTGGCTTGGCGAAGTGGCGCGGGGCAACCTTGGCTACTCGCTGGTCAGCGGCCAGAGCGTGGCCGAGCAGATCGGCCTCCGGGTCGGGCCGACGCTGCTGCTGATGGGCACGGCGCTGGTGGTCGGCACGCTGATTGGCATCCCGCTCGGGGTGGTTTCGGCTGTCCGGCAGTACAGCCCGCTGGATTACGCCACGACCGTGACCGGGTTTCTCGCCATCTCGACGCCGAGCTTCTTCCTGGGGTTGGGGTTGGTCTACCTGTTCGCGGTGCGCTGGCGGCTCTTGCCGAGTTCGGGGATGCGCACGCTCGGGGCCGAGGATTCGGCCGGGGATCTGCTGCGCCATATGGTCTTGCCGGTGGCAGTGCTGGCTGCCGCCCAGACCCCGCTGGTGATGCGCTACGCCCGTTCGGCGATGCTCGAAGTCCTGCAACAGGACTACGTGACGACGGCCCGGGCGAAGGGGGTGCAGGAACGGGTCGTGCTGCTCGGCCACGCCTTCCGCAACGCGCTCATCCCGCTCATCACGGTGCTCGGCCTCAGCCTGCCGGAACTCCTGAGCGGAGCGGTGATCACCGAAACGATCTTTCAGTGGCCGGGGATGGGGATGCTGGCCGTGCGCGCCGTTTCAGCGCGGGACTACCCGCTGATCCTCGGCACGATCCTGGTCACGGCGACGCTGGTGCTGGTCAGCAACCTGCTGGCCGACATTCTCTACGCGACGGTCGACCCGCGCATCCGGCTCGCCGGCAAGGGCCGCCGCGGTGGCTGAGGCAGCCGCGGCTCTCGCTGCGCCAGCCGGGCGTACGCTGGGCTCGGCGCCCTCCCGGCGCTGGCGCGTGGCCCGTGCTTTCGCCCGCCACCGGCTGGCCATGGCCGGGCTGGCGGTCATTACCCTGTTGGGGCTGGCCGCGATTTTCGCGCCGGTCGTCGCCACCCATGACCCGTACACGGTGGATCTGCTCGCGGCCGGAAGGCCGCCCAGCCGGGCGCACTGGCTGGGCACCGACGAGGTCGGGCGGGATGTCTTCAGCCGCCTGGTTTACGGGGCGCGGGTCTCGCTCTCCGTCGGGTTGGTGGCAGTGACAATCTACACGCTGATCGGGGTCGTCCTGGGGTCGGTCTCCGGCTTCTTCGGCGGCGCTGTCGATGGCGTCGTGCAGCGGCTGACCGACACCGTGATGTGCTTCCCGCCCCTGATCATCATCATCGCCGCCGTCTCCATCGCCGGGCCAAGCATCTGGAACGTGATGCTGATTATCGGGTTGCTGACCTGGACCGGAACCTGCCGGCTGGTGCGCGGCCAGATTCTCTCCCTGCGGGAGCGGGAGTTTGTGGAGGCGGCGCGCGCCGCCGGGGCGAGCGACACCCGCCTGATTATCCGCCACGTCTTGCCGAACACCCTGGCGCCCGTTATCGTCTCGGCGACCTTCGGGGTTGCGGCCGCGATTCTGACCGAGGCCGGCCTGAGTTTCCTCGGGTTGGGGGTGCAGCCGCCAACGCCAAGTTGGGGGAACCTGATCAACCTCGCCCAGTCGGCCTCCATTCTGCAAACGATGCCCTGGCTGTGGGCGCCGCCCGGCTTCCTGATCGCGCTGGCGGTGCTGGCCATCAACTTCGTGGGCGACGGGCTGCGCGACGCACTCGACCCGCGGGCGACCCGCCGATGACCGGGGGAGAGGGCGCGCTGGGCGCGCTGCCACGGCAGTCCATCCACGACGCAGTGCTCGATCGCCTGAAGCAGTTCATCGCCACGAGCGGGCTGGAGGCGGGCGACCGGCTGCCCGGGGAATCGGAACTCGCGGAGCGGCTGGGCGTTGGGCGGCCGGCGGTGCGCGAGGCGCTGCGGGCGCTGGAGGCAGTCGGCGCAGTTGAGACGCGCAAGGGGGTTGGCCGCTTCGTCGGCCGGTTCAGTCCGGAGTCCTACGTACGCTCGTTCACCGTGGAGGCGCTGATCCGCGACTTCACGGAGCGCGAGGTGATGGAAACCCGCTGCCTGCTGGAGATCGCCGCCATCCCCGAGGCCGTGACGCACCTCACCGACGACGACCTCGCGGGCATCGCGCGCCTGCAGGCGGCAATGCGCCGGCGGGTCGAACGGGGGGAGCCCTACACAGCCGAAGACATCGGCCTGCACCGGGCCATCCTGCGCCACGCCGACAATCAACTCCTGGCGGCAATGCTGGACGCGGTCTACGCGCTGGCCGAAGCGCGCCTCGCCGCACCGGCCGCCGACCGGCCGGCGCTCGACCCGGCACGGAGTTGGGAGGACCTCGCCGAGCACGAGGCGTTGACCGCGGCGGTGCTGGCCCGGGACGGCCGGCTTGCCCGGCAGCGGCTGGTGGCGCACTTCGACACCACGGCGCACCGGCTTGGCTTCGCGCCGCCGTGGCGCGCGCTGGGGAACCCGGACGACGGGGGGGCCGGTGGCGCCTGAGATCCGCTGCGCGCTCGTCGGCCTTTCCGCCATCGCCGCCGCACCATTGGCGCCGTCGCTGACCGGGGGGCGCTGGGCGCTGCCCTACTCCCACGCCTCGGCGCTGGCGCGCATCCCCGGGGCTCGGCTCGTGGCAGCCTGCGATCTCGATCCGGCCCGGCTGGAGGCGTTCGTTCAGACGTGGGGCGCAACCTGGCCGGGGCTGCGGACGTACCGGGACGCCGGAGAGATGCTGGCCAGCGGCGGTATCGACGCGCTCGGCGTCTGCACCCCGGATGATCGCCACGCCGAGATCGTCGTTGCGGCGGCCGAACGGGGCGTACGCGCCATCCTCTGCGAGAAGCCACTGGCCACCTCGCTGGCCGACGCCGACCGAATGGTGGCCGCCGTCGAGGCCCACAGCGTCGTTTTCGCCGTTGATCACACCCGGCGCTGGGATCCGTTCTACGCCCGCGCGAAGGAGTTGATCGACGCCGGGCGGATCGGCAGGGTGCGCTCGGTCAACGCGGTCATCCACGGCGAGCGGGCGATGCTGTACCGCAACGGCACGCACGCGCTCGATCTGCTGTGCTGGTACGCCGGGGCGGCGCCAGTCCGCGTTTTCGCCCGGCTGGACCCGCCCGATTTCGCCGCCAGCGGCTACCGCGGCGATGGCGGCCACGACCCGGCCTCGGAGCCAGGCGCCAGCGCGTACGTGGAGTTCGCCAACGGCGTGCGCGGCCACTTCAACGGCATCAAGGGGCGCGTGGGGTTCACCGAGTGGGACGTTCTCGGCGACGCGGGCCGGATCAGGATCGGACCGGGGCTGGCCGAGCTGTGGACGCTCGATGAGCAGACCGGGGACCTGGTCTTGCGCCCCTTCCCGGCCACGATGCTGATGACTGGCGGTATCCAGGCCGCCTGGGAGGAACTGTTCGCCGCGCTGGTCGGCGGGGGCGCGGTGCGCTCGACCGTGCACGACGGCCGCCAGGTGGTGGCGCTGATCGAGGCGATCCTCGCCTCGCACCGCGCCGGCGGGCTGGCGGATGTGCCCGGAGCGCCGGGTCCACCCGGCGCAAACGCGGCGCCAAAGGCGCCTTCACAGATGGGAGAGACAGGGTGAAACTGGCGAGTTACCGGGCGGCCGGGGGGGAGTTGCGGGCCGGGTTGGTGGTCGATGACGCGGTCATCGACGTGGAGCGGGCCGGGCGGCAACTCGGGGAGGATCTCCCGGCTGACCTGCTGGCGATCCTGGCCCAGGGGCAGGCGGGGATGGCCGCGCTCGAGCGGGTAGCAGCGGCGGCCACCCGGCTGGAGGCGATGCCGCTGGCGGAGCTTGCGCTCGGCCCGGTGCTGCCGCGCCCGCCGAAGATCCTGCTGCTGGCCGGCAACTACCAGTCGCACATCACCGAAGGTGGGGCGCCGCCGGTCAACAAGGCGGAGATCACGCCGCGCTTCTTCCTGAAGCCGGGCACAGCGGTGATCGGGACCGGCGAGGCGATCCGGACCCCACCGATCTCGGCGGCCATCGACTACGAGGTCGAGGTCGCGGCCGTCATCGGCCGGGGCGGGCGGGACATCGCGGAAACGGACGCGCTTGCCCATGTCGCCGGCTACGTCCTCTTCAACGACATCTCGGCGCGGCGGCTGACCGTGGTTGGCAATCGCAAGCACCGCAACGGCGACGAGTTTTTCGACTGGCTGGTTGGCAAGTGGTGCGACACCTTCGCCGTCATCGGGCCGTACCTGGTCACCGCCGACGAGATCCCCGACGTCGGGGCGCTGGAGTTGGCGCTGCGGGTCAATGGCGAGTTGCGCCAACACTCCTCGGCCGGAGAGATGATCTTCACCGTGCCGGAGGCAATCGCCTGGATCTCGGCCTTCCTGACGCTGGAACCCGGAGACCTGATCTGCATGGGCACCCCCGGCGGCGTAGGCGACACGACCCAAACCTACCTGCAGCCGGGTGACCTGGTGGAGGCGACTGCGGAAAGCCTCGGGGCGCTGGTCAACCGGGTCGCGTAGCGCCGGCGGCAGGGACTGGCTGCGAACCCGCATCCGCCCCTGCCGCTTGCGGCTGAACCCGCTCGAACGACGTGGCGATGGGGGCCGAGCGACGTCAAGGAACCTCGGCCTGGTCACCGGGTGGGCGACCCGAAGTCGTTCGACTCCGCTCGAGACACGACGGTGTCTCGACAACCGACCGACTCACTGGCAACCTGCGTTTCAGCGGTGCGCGTGATCCGTATCGTCTCGCGCGCAGTCGAAACCGTCTGGCTGCACCCGGACCGAGGCCGCTCACCCCTACCTCGCTCCCGAAGCACTCGCGCGAGAACGGGGCCGGGGTGAGAGCAAGACGCCGGAGCGCGGCCCGTGTTGGGGTCGTACAGCGGTGCGCAAAGAAGTTGGGCCGCCAGGAATCCCATCGTGTCTCGAGCGCAGTCGAGAGACCTCGTCGCGAGCGCCGGTGAACGAGGTCTCTCGACTGCGCTCGAGACACGGGTTTGTTGTCTGGCAGGTCAGGTCTTTTGCAATACGCTGTAAACCCGGCGAGCGCTCGTTCACAGCAATCGCTCTCGAAGGCGCGAGACGGGGCGACCAGGCCGTGCCGATACCTTTGTCCGCAATGCGCCGTCGAACGGAAGGGCCACCTCCCCTCGTGCCCGGTTGGCCGACAACAGAGCCGGGAGGCAGCGGCCGGGTGTCCCTGGCTGGCCGCCTACGGCCTCCCGGGCGCCGCTACAGGGCCAGCGCAAGTTGCTGCGTGACGGGCGTGGCCGCGACAGGGCGCGGCCGGGGCGGCGCATCTGACGGGAACCCGGCCGCGAGGCGCGCCTGCGCCACCTGCCGCTCCAGCCAGGCCTGATACTGGGGCGACGTGTTGGAGCCCGGAAAGCTCCGGGCATAGCGAGCCAGGAGTTCTGGCCGGGAGTCACCCAGCCAGCCGAGAAAGTGCTCCTTCACCAGCGGCGCCAGGCGGAGGGGACTCGCCCACAGCCACGACGCGCCGTGCGCGCGCGCTGCATCAGCGAGCGCAGCCAGCGCGGCCGGGCTATCCGTGATGCCCGGCACGACCGGGGCGAGGAAGACCCCGCACGGCACTCCGGCCTCGACCAGGCGGCGCATGATTTCCAGACGCTTTAGCGGCGGCGGGGCGCCGGGTTCGAGCGCGCGCGAGATATCGGGGTCAAGCGTGGTGACGGTGAAGCTGATCCGGGCTCCGGCCACGGCCTGCAGGCGCACCAGGAGATCGCGGTCACGCCAGACCAACGTCGACTTTGTGACCACTGACACAGGAGAGTGAAAGTCTGCAAAAGCCTGCAGTATCCCCGGCATGAGTTCAAAACGGCCTTCACCCGGTTGATACGGATCCGTGGCCGTCCCGATAGCCACTTCCTCATGCCGCCAGGAGCGCGCGGCGAGTTCGCGCCGTAGCACCTCCACCACGTTGCTTTTCACGAAGATGCGCCGGGTGAAATCCGGCCCCACATTGAGCCCCAGATGGGCGTGCGTGGCGCGGGCATAGCAATAGTGGCAGCCGTGCGTGCAGCCACGGTACGGATTCAGTGACCACGCGAACGGCATGCCGCGCACGCGATTGAGCGCCGATTTGCATGGGGCAACGGTGTACAACGCGCGAGTCATGCCGCATTATAGAACATCTGTTCCCATACACGCAAGAGACAGCGTGCGCGGTGAGAGCGGGACAGGGCGCCGGGCGCGTGTGACAACCAGGCACCCAGTTTGTGACGAGATGAAGTAACATGCGCGGCGAGTTGCTACTCGGGCGGGTGTGCATTGCGCCAGAGGGCAAGCTCGGGCCCGGAGGAACAACGCAGGAGAACCAGGCGCCGCCAGCAGGCTGCCAGCCGGGACAGCGGGCGCGGCGCCCGACCGCGCGGCAGGGAACGTGAGGCGGGAAAGCCGCTGAAAGTGAATTTGCAGCGACCCCTTGACAGACTGGTCGAACTGCGGTATCGTAGGCGCATGAGGAATTACGCCAACGAATCAAAGGCAATGAGCCACTAACGGCTTATCAACAGTGAAACACACGTGACGTGACTCGTAAACGACAGTGAAACGAGAGGGGTCAAATATGACATGGGACACACGCGAACTTTTTGGATAGATCGTCAATGCGGCCGTTGCCGCAGCCATTTTCTGGAGGACTGACATGACCTGGGACACCCGCGAAACCTGCTAGCACGCCGGCCGCCCGCTTCGGGAAAGGAACCTCTGACATGACCTGGGACGCAATTGCGTTCGAGTCCGCAACCTGGAAGTAACGACCGTATTAAGGGAGACACCAGCCATGACCTGGGACAGCGCAACCTGGAAGTAGCGCACACGCGCGTGAATGTCGAGACCAGTGCATGAGGCGCCTGGGCACAAGCGGGAACACCGCGATCTTCAAGCCCCAGGCAAGGTAAACCGGAATGTTTTGCCGCGAGGCGTATCGACTGACCCCCGGGAAATGGTGACCCGGATATCGCTCGGTAATGGCGAAAATCCACACTCGCGTCCGCACCGGGACACGCTGGTTCGGACCTGGCGCCAACAACTCTGCTCCCCGTGCCTTTACTCCCAGTCAATGAAATGCTTATGCAACTCTCGCGGAACGACGCCGTCGTTTCTGCTTCGCGACCGGCCAATTGAAGAAACTGGTTGCTTCGCACTCTGCTATCTTGCGTAGGTACTGTGGCGCGTAGGCGGTCATGCTCCCTTCGTATCGGTAGATCGGTAGTCATGCAACGCACCGGCCCTGGCCATGATGACCCCAGGTTGACGCGTGACACGCGGTCCGGCGAGTTCCTGCCGTGAGTGGACTCCCCTTCCGGACACGCCTGTACACCGTGCTCCTGGTGCTTGCCACCGTCACTGCGATGGCAGGCGCGTGGGTCTTTCTCGACTACGCCATCGACCGGCACAGCCTGGTCATCGCCGGCATCCTGCTGGTCATGATCCTGGCTGCGGAAGTCCTGGATGTTTCCTTCCCCAGTTCCGTCATTACCTTCCATGTCTCGGTTTCGGCCGCATTCTGCTTTGCGGCCGGGCTGACCGCCGGGCCCGTGCTGGGCTGCCTGGTGGTGGCGCTGGCCCACACCCTCGACGGGCTCATCGTGCGCCGCGAGGCGATCAAGATCGTCGTCAACGCCACCGGGCTCGGGCTCTCTACCTTGCTGAGTGGCCTGGTGTATTTCCGCATCGCCGACGCCGGGGCGAGCACCATTGGCAGCCTGCAGAATCTGCTCGCGGCAGCGCTCGCGGCCACGGTCTACACGCTGGTCAACACTGGCGCCCTGGCCCTGATCGTGGCGCCCGTGATGGGCGTCGGCACATTCCAGATGTGGCGCGCCAACTTCAGCGGCCTCTACGTGGAGCTGCTGACCCTGGCCACACTGGGCAGCGTCATTCCGGTGCTGGTGGCGGAGAATCCCTTTGCCATCGTCCTGCTGGTGGTGCCGTTGCTGATCGGGCCCCACCTGGCCTTCAAGGGGATCCGCCAGGCGCACCTGGACGCCCGCATTACCATGGAAGGGCTGGCCAACGCGCTGGAACGGCGCGATCCGTACACCTACCGGCACTCCATTCGCGTTACCGAATATTCCGGCATGATGTTGAGCCAAATGCCGCAGATTCCAAAGCCAGAGGCCGAGGCTATTCTGGCGGCCGCGCATATTCATGACCTGGGCAAGGTCGGCTCGCGGGATGGCTCGCTCAAGAAGCCAGGCGAACTCACCCCGGATGAGCGCGCCGAGATCCAGCAGCACGCCGCCGTCGGCGCGGAGATCGTGTCCCGCCTCGATGCCTACAAACCAAGCGTGCCGATCATTCGCCACCACCACGAGCGGTGGGACGGCTCCGGCTACCCGGACCAGTTGGCCGGGGAAGCCATTCCGCTGGGAGCGCGCATCATCGCCGTGGCCGATGCCTTCGATGCCATGACGTCGGATCGTGTCTACCGCGCCGCCCTCTCCCCGGAGGTGGCGTTCTCCGAACTCCGCAAGGGGGCCGGGGCCCAGTTTGATCCGCAACTGGTCGATCTCTTCCAGACCGCCTGGATCGCCAAACAGCGCCAGCAACCACTGCCGCCGGTGGGCGTCCCCCAGGCCGCAGAAGGGGCGTTGCCGCGCGTGTTTGGCCCCTTGCTCCCCCGGGTGCAGCTTTTCCTGCGCCGGTGGCAGGCCTCGTAGCCAGCGGACGGCCTGCCGCCGGGTGTCCGCCTGGCCGCTGCGCGGAAACCAGCTTCACGCGGTGGAGCAAACGGGTTGGCGGCTGCGACATCTGGCCTTGCGCCACCTGAGTGGACGTGGCAATCGTGGTAGTCTCTGTAGATAATTGAGTCACAGCCTGCTTGCCGCGAGTATCGGCCGCCCAGTGGTGGTGGCGATGGCGGCTGGTGGTGCGTTTGAGGTATGCGTTGGCAAGCGCGTTCCTGGCCCTCCGATATCTCCCGCTGCTGGAAAGCGTCAGCGATCCGGTCATCCTGACAGATGACGAGGGAGAGTCGATTGTGGGCAACACAGCGCTGGAACACCACCTCGGCTACGGCCCGGACGACTGGCCCCAGTTACGCCTGCGCGACATCGTTATCGACGAGGATGTCCTGCGGGAGCTTTGCGCTGGCAGGGACTGGAAGCAGCACTGGGCCGGGTCTGTGCTGGTGCGGGACTGCACCGGGCGCGAGCAGCCACTGCCCGGGCGCGCCATGTTGCTGGGCCAGGGCAAAGACGCGGTTATCGCGCTCTTCCTGCGGCCAGACCAGGCGCTGGCGGTGGCGGGCGCCCCCGCGCAGGGCGAACAGGCGGCGGCGCAGGAGCTGCAGGCGGCGCGAGCCAGCGCCAATGTCGTCAGCCAGGCGCTTCGCGAGAGCGAAGCCCGCTTCCGGGGCGCCTTCGACGCGTCATCCATTGGCATGGCGCTGATCGGGCTGGAGGACACGTTCCTCCAGGTGAACCCGGCCCTCTGCGCCATGCTCGGTTACGACAATAGCGAGTTGTTGCAGCAGACGCTGCGCGCTGTCACGCTGCCCGATGATCAGGATCTGGACCTGGAGGATCGCAAACGCCTGGTAACCGGCGAGATCTCCACCTACCAGATCGAGCAGCTCTTCAACCGCAAACAGGGTGAGATCATCTGCATTCGCCTGACCATGTCCCTGGTGCGCGGGAGCGCCGGCGAGCCGCGCTACTTCGTGGCGCAAATGCAGGACATCACGCCGTTCAAGGCAGCAGGAGCAGCCCTGCGTGAGGCGGAAGCACGCTACCGCACGCTGGTCGAGCAGACGCCGGCGGCAGTTTACGTGGACGACGCAAACTTCCTGGGCGAATGCCTCTACGTCAGTCCCCGCATTGAAGCACTGGTGGGCAGATCGCCGGAAGAATGGCTGGGACACGGCGCCTGGCCCCGCACAGTCCATCCGGATGACCGGGAGTGGGTTCTGCAGCGCGCGCGCGAGTCAAACGCAACAGGCGAACCGTTTTTCGCCGAGTACCGTTTCGCAACTCCGGATGGGCGGGTGGTCTGGGTGCATGACGAAGCCACCCTGGTCCTGAACGAGGATGGCAGCCGCCAGTGCTGGCAGGGGCTGATGGTCGATGTCACCGACCGCAAACTGGCCGAAGAGGAACTGCGCCGGGCCAAGGAAGCGGCGGAGGAAGCAAGCCGGCTCAAGACCGCCTTTCTCTCCATGGCCACGCATGAGTTGCGCACGCCGCTCACCATCATTTCCGGGTATGTCGAACTCCTCTTGCAAAGCGGAATGAAGCACTTCAACGACGAAGAGCGCGAGTACGTGGAGGTTGTGCAGGCCGGGACACGCACGCTGACCATGCTGATCGACGATCTGCTCGACCTGGCGCGCATCGAAGCTGGCCGGATGCACCTGACGCTGCGCCCGGTTGATGTGGCGGACGTGCTGGAGCGGCTGCGCCGCATGGTGGCCGCGCAGGCCGCCGAAAAAGGGCTGGACATCGTGTTTGCGGTGGAAGCCGGGCTGCCGCCAGCCGCCGCCGATGTCAACCGCCTGGTGCAGATTCTGCTCAATGTCGTCGGGAATGCCATCAAGTTTACGGAACAGGGCGGTATTGCCTGTACGGCCCACGGCCGGAATGGGGGTGTCGAAATCCGGGTCAAGGATTCGGGCATTGGCATTTCACCCGAGGCTCTGGACCGGATCTTCGACGAGTTTCACCAGGGCGAGAGCGGCACCACACGCCGCTACGGCGGGACCGGCCTGGGGTTGGCGATTGCCAGGCGCCTGGTGGACATGCATGGCGGTCATATTCGCGTCGAAAGCGAACTCGGCGCCGGCAGCACCTTTTCGGTCTGGTTGCCCGCCGCTGATGACGCCCTGATGACCGATGAGCAGGCCGCCGTTTTCCCGCTCACCGCATCCGTTCCGCGTCGTTAGGCCCCCGGCGGCCGCACAACCACCGTGCGGGTGTCAGGGAATCTCCCTTCTTCTGCAATCGCATGGCAGGCGAGGTTGCTCGCGCCCAGTGCGCCATCCATCGTGCAACAGGCTGAAGGCCGCACGGCTCCCCCACTCCCGCATCGCAACACGCTGCGTTAGCGCGCGGCCTTTGCCTCCCGCAGCAAGACCGCCATGATCTCGGCCAGACGCACGCTGGCCGCAGCCAGGATCTCCCGCCCGATGTCCGGCGTGGCCGAGCGCGCATCCCCCGTGACGCCGTTGCGCGTGCGCTCATGGTAGGGGCGAGCCAGCAGGCCGCCGTACTGCGCCAACAGGGCCTGCGATTCCGGCATGGCGTCCGCGAGGTCGGGGCCAGTGGCAGCGTCAGGCTTGCCGCGCCAGGGCGTCACGGCCATCACCAGCGCGGCCTCATCTGCCCCACCGTGGCCAATGCCACTGGCAGGCAGCCGCTTCCTGGCTTCCTCCGCAATCAGGGCGTAGCCAAAAATCGCGGCAACGACGTCCGCGCCGGTGAACTGCTTGATCCCCTCGCACGCCGTGGCGATCACCGCCGAATTGCCGCCGTGCCCGTTCACAAACAGGAAGCACTGCACGCCGTGCGCGTGCAGGGAGGCAACGATATCCTCCATGATGGCGGTCAGGGTCTCCGGGCGCAGCGTGATGGTGCCGGGGAAGCGCATGTGGTGCCAGGAAATGCCCCACGGGATGGCGGGAGCCACGGCGACGTGCGGCCCGGCCAGCGCCGCTGCCGCCTGGCAGAGCGCTTCCGCACTCACCGTGTCGGTGGAGACCGCACTATTCGGGCCATGCTGTTCGTGGGCGCCGACGGGGATCAGGACCAGGTCGAGGCCAGGCAGCAGTTCCGCCGTCTCCGGTGAGGAAAGGTCGGCCAGCAGCAACGCTCCAGCGGTGAGATCGGGACTCGGGTCACGCATGATCGTGTGCCTCGTGCAGTCGCGCTATCCAGTGCCATGGATAGTAGAAGACGCCGCCCACCCGTGCCGGAGCGAGGTCACCGGTATTCGCACACCTGTGCTAAAGTCTCGCGCCGGGCGGCCCGCACCGTACACGAACCAGCATGCCCGGATTCTCCGCGACGGGTTGATTCAGACAGGAGCCACCACCATGTACGGCCTGATCGGCAAGATGCGCGCCCAGCCTGGCCAGCGCAATGCCCTCATCGATCTGCTGCTTGCTGGCACGACGGCCATGCCGGGCTGCCTCAGCTACATCGTGGCGCGAGACGCCGCCGACCCGGACCTGCTCTGGGTCACCGAGGTCTGGGACAGTGCAGACAGCCACAAGAACTCGCTGACCTTGCCCGAAGTCCAGGCCGCCATTGCCCAGGCCATGCCGCTCATCGCCGGCTTTGAACCGGGCGTCGAAACAGCGCCTGTCGGCGGCGTGGGGTTGGGCTAGCTCAGCCTGCAGCGGGGCGAAAGGAACTGGACATCGCGGCGCAGCCCGTCGCGGGTCTCGACTTCACACGAGACCCGCGAGGTTGCCTGGCCGGTCATGTCTCTGGCAACCGCTGTCCCCGCGTCGTGTCCTGAGCGTGTCGAGAACGCCTGTCGCAGGACACGACGCAGGCGGGGCAGCCAGGCGGCGGTCAGGCCGGGCCTGCGCACAACTCCAGGACCAAGTCCCTCTCCCGCGCATCGGGAGGCGGGAGCAGGCCGCAGATGAGCCAGGAGGCGCCCCACGTCGTGCAAGCGCTGGCGCCCACACGCCCTACCCCCTCCCGGTGCGCGAGCGCGGGGTTACAGCGGTGTGCAAAGAAGTTGGGCCGCCGGGAATCCCCTCGTGTCTCGAGCGGAGTCGAGAGACCTCGTTCACCGGCACTCGCGACGAGATCTCTCGACTGCGCTCGAGACACGGGCTTGTTGCCTGGCAGGTCAGGTCTTTTGCAATACGCTGTAGGGCGAGGGTCCTTGCCGGCGCTATCCCGTGGAAGCCGCAACAGGCGCAAGCGGACCCGACTGGCCCAGATTCGCGACGCGCGAGCTGTTTCGACTTCGCTCGGGGCGGCGCATATCGGGCGTGGGGCTGCAAGGGGGGCGAGAGCGGCGGGGCAGGGGCGCCGCTACCCCTCCCACGTCGGAGGCGCCGCCACGCCCTGTGCGCGCAGCAGGCGCGCCAGCGCGTGACGAAAATCCTGTATCTCACTCTCCGGCAGCGCCGCAAGGAGCGCGGCGTCGTTGGCGTCGGCCAGCGCCGCCAGACGCGGCGTGAGCGCGGCGGCGTGCGGGGTAAGGGCAATGCGAATGCTGCGCCGGTCGCCATCCACAGGCAGGCGCCCGATGAGGCCCTTGTCTTCCATGCGGTCCAGCAGCCGCGTCAGGGAACCGGGATCGACATCGATGAAGCGCGCGATCTCCAGCGGCGTCACGGCATCCTCACGGTAGACCGTGATCAGCACGCTCCACTGCGCTACGGTCACCCCATAGTCAGCCAGCGCCGCCTCGAGGCGTGCGTGGAACAGACCCCGCAGGCGGTTAAGCCAGTAGCCGGTATGGTCATGCAAGCCGCTCGGCAGTTCTTCGCGCCGTGACGCTTTCACATGGCACCTCCGTGCACGGTGACGCTGTAGCTGCTCCGGCTATTATCGCCACAACAAGGAGCCTGGCGTAGAACCAATCCTTCTCACGAAGGTCACTGCCGGCCCGACTGCCCACAGGCAAGCTCGCGAGTTCTACGCAGGCGTACCCAGGCCCACTGTGCTGCGGGTGATGTCGCGCGGGGAGAGCCTCATTGCCGTCGCCTGCTGCAACGGCTGCCGATCTGCCGCGCCGGCGATGCCGAGGCCTCGCTTTTCGGCCACGCCCGCCGTGCCCCACCGGACCTGCCGGATGCCAACCGGGGCATACGCCCGTGGCCGGCGGCAACGAAGAAGGCTCCCGCCAGTGACGAACCGCCGCGCCTCGGCGGGGTCTCGCTCGCAACGACGCAATGTCGGCACGCCGGGTCAGGGTTCACGGCGCTGGCGCGGCCCGGCCAGCCGCACCGGCTGGTGCTCGACGCCCAGCAGGCGCATGGCAACCACCAGGCAGGCAAAGGCCGCCACGAGCAGTGGAGCCACAATCCCGAAACCCCAGCGCATCCCCGCCACATCAGCGATGGCCCCCACGCCAAGCGGCGCCAACAACAGCGCGCTGCCGCCCGCCACTGCGAGGCGCGCCGTGGCGGTATCGATCAACTCGGGCACGGCGCCGGTGGCAACGCCAATGGTGAGTGGGTAGAAGTTGGCGATGCCCAGCCCGGCCACGAAAAGCCCGATCAGGCTGGACGTTGCCCCCGGCGCCAGCCAAAAGAGCAGGAACCCGCCCAGGGCAATTACCAGCGCGGCGTACAACAGGTGGGCACTGGCGAAGCGCCAGGCCAGGCGCGAACCAACCAGGCGCCCACCCGCCATGGCAATGAAGAAGAGCGTCATGGCGGAAGCGGCCAGAGCTGGCTCCAGGCCCACGACGGCAGCCAAAAACTCCGCGCCCCAGTAGGCCATGCACCACTCCACCGACGACACCAGGAAGAGTACGGCGGCCAGCACCCAGAATGCCGCCGGGAGCGCGGTTGGCCCGTGCCCCGTCGCCGTCGCTGGCCGCACATCCGGGAAGCGGACCCGCCGGAACACCAGCCACAGCCCCAGGGCCCAGGGTGCGGTGAGCGCCAGCGCCAGCGGCCAACCCAGCCCCGAAGCGGCCAACGCGCCCACAATGAGCGGCGCCAACACCGCGCAGGCGGTGGCAACCACGTTCGACTCGGCCAGGGCGATGGTGCGCTGCGCCCCGTGGATATCCGCCAGCACCGCCTGGTTCGCCATGAGGGAAATGGCGCCGATCAGGCCCATGATGAACGTCCCGAGAATGGACCCGACCACCACCGGGCTGAACGCCACCAGCATCGCGCCGGTGCACATGCCGGCAATGCCGCCCCACAACGCCGCCCCGCGCCCGATGCGCCGCACAACCCGCTCGCCGGTCAACCCGGAGATGATGGAGCCAATAGCGAACGCCGAGAAATGGAGGCTCGCCACGGCGTAGCTCAGGCCAAGCTCTGCCCGCAGGAAGGGCATGACGGGGCCAATAGAGGTCTCGATGTAGGAAAAGAGGCCGAGCAGCAGATAGGCTGCCCAGGTGCGCTGGTCTCGCACGAAGGCCAGGCGGGCCGATGATCTGGAAATCGCGGTCGTCTCCGGGTGCGGTTGCGTGGCGCCAGCGGGCGCCGCGCGGATTGTCGCACGCAGATGCGCCCCGGTGATGCGCCCGCCCGGGGCGCAGGACCCCGCGGAGGCGCGCCCTGGCCACGCGTCGCCAGTGAGCCGCGTACTCGCTGGGTCTCACGACTCCCGGGAACTGGAATCCGCCGCCGGGTGGCTATCTGGCCCACGCGTGGAGAGGCGCCCTGCCGGGAGGTTGACAGGGCCGAGAAGGCGTGGCCCGCTGCCATCCCCCGGCGTGCCTCCTGCCAGTGCCCAGGCGTCGTCCACGAGGTCAGCGGCGTGCCGGAGCCGGCGTCGTTGGCCGATGATCACGCCGAAGCCCGCCAGGCTCACCGCCACGACGGCCAGCGCCAGCCCGTACCCGATGCCAGCGATGGCAAAGCCGACGGCGTACGAGTGATAGCGGGTTCCCTCCGGCGAGCGGAGCGCCTCCACCAGGCTGTAGACACCGAAACCGAACACGGGCGCTGCAATCAACAGCGCGCCCCAGGTCCACCAGTGCTGGGCAGCCGCCACCCCGATGAGCACGACCACGCCAGCGGGCAGGACGGCCGGCAGCACGCGCCACGGCTCAGGCAGCACGCTCGCGGTGATACCTGCGATGGCGACTGCCGCCCACACGAGGATCGCGCCAGCCAGCGAGAGCCGCCACCGGAACCGTTCACCGCTCACCTCGTGCTCCCCTTGCCTCCCGGGAGGCGTGACGCCAGTTGCTTGCCGGCATGCTGCGCCTGGGGAGCGTGCATAGCCCCCGTACCAGGTACGGGAATACGCCGGGCACGCCCTGGTCCGGGATCCGCGTTCCACACCCGTCGCCATGATGACGCCGGGTTGAACCTCAATCCTGGCCGAGCAGGTCCAGCATCTCGGGGCGAAACTCCGTGAGCGAGTTGAGGCGCAGGTCGGCGGCGAGGAAGCGGCGGTCGGCGGCGAGCGCCGGATCCGGCACGGCCACGCAGCGCATCCGCGCCGCCTTGGCGGCGATGACGCCATTCGGGGAGTCTTCGAAGGCCACGCACTCCACAGCCGGCGCCCCGAGGGCGCGCGCCGCCTCGATGTAGACCGCCGGGTGCGGCTTGCCGAACGGCTCGTGTTCGGCGGATTGCACGATAGCGAAGTAGTGCGCCACGCCCAGTGTTTCCAGCACCACGCGGATCACCTCGCTGGCTGAGGATGAGGCGATGGCCAGCGGATACCCCGCTGCCTGCAACGCCGCCAGCGTCTCCAGCACGCCCGGGTTCGGCACAGAGCGCTCGCGGATAAGCTCCATGACGCGCGCCTCGATCATCGCCTCCACCACCTTGCGTGGCGGCTGCTCCCACGGGTACGTGCGCTGCCAGGTCTCCACCAACTCATCGGTCCGCAGCCCGGTGGTAGCGACAGCATCCTCCTCCGTCAGCGGCGCCCCAATCCCGTTCAGGACCTCGACCGAGGCGATGCGCCAGAGCGGCTCGGAATCAGTCAGCATTCCATCCATGTCGAAAATGACGGCTTGTGGCAAGTCCGTGCACCCTTCCCGTGGTGTTCGCGCGTGTGTGTGGCCGCGTTCAGACCAGCGCTGCGCTCGCGGCCGGATCTGCCAGCCGGTAGAGCGTTTCCATGAAGTAATGATCGCCGTAGATCAGCGAAACATCGATAGCGTTACCGTGCGGCAGATCGCCGGTCTGGTGCAGGAGAAGCCCTTCTTCACCGTCGTCCGCCGCCGGTGCGCAGGTCTCCAGCAGCGTCTCGAGCAGCGCCTGCCCCTGAGCCCGCCGCTCCGGGCCGTTCAGGTCCAGCAATCCGCCCGCCGCGATGGCCCCCGCCGAGGCATCCCGCGGGACATCTGGCCCGGTATCCGCGAAATCCCAGGCGGGGGGCCGCCCCGGTTCGAGACGCTCCAGGAAGCCATCGGCTGCGCGTTCGGAGACAGCCCGGAACCGTTCCTCCCCGCTCAGGCGGGCCACAACGGAAAAACCGTACAGAGCCCAGGCCTGCCCCCTCGCCCAGAGCGAGGCATCATGCAACCCCTGGTGCGTACCCTAGCGGACTGCCTGGCCAGTGGCCGGGTCGAAATCGACGACGTGGAAGGTGGAGCCGTCCGGCCGCACATGGTGCGCGGCCGTGGTGTCCGCCACGCGCAGGGCGATCTCGCTGTAGCGGCGGTCGCCCGTTTCCCCGGCGGCCCAGAGCAGAAACGGCAGGTTCATGGCCGTATCGACGATGGTCCGCCCCTGGTTCTCCGGCTTGCCGGTGTCGTCCCAGGCCTGCAGGTAGCCGCCGTTGGGGTTGAAGCGCGTGGTCAGCGATTCCGCCGCTGTCAGGGCCACCTCCCGGAAATACGGATCTCCCGTCAGGCGGTAGCCGCGCACGAAACTGGGGTAGAACAGAAAGCCCATGTCGTGCGTGGTGGTATCGGTCTTGCGAGGCTCCAGCCGCCGCGACCACGCATAAGCGGCATCCAGCAGGGCAGGATCGCCGCTACGCAGGTACGCCATCCAGATGATGCCGAGCCAGTGGCCGCCCGTCCAACGGCCCCGCTGCTCCGTCAACCAGCGGCCCTGCTCGGTCCAGTAGGGAAAGCCATCCAGCCGCGCCAGGTTGCGCCGGGTCGTGGCGACACAGGCGTCCAGGGCATCGGCGTAGCGAGTGTGCGGCATGTCACAGACCCTCATCCATGGTGTGCGTCGCCCGGCGTATGACATCGCGTTGCAAAGAGGATTGCCGGCTCGGCGCCTTCATTTGTGTCTCGGGACACGTTGAACGCGCCGCGTAGAGCGATACGCATCAGAACACCCGCTTCAACAGCCCCAGCGCGCCCTGCTTCCAGGGTGCGCGGTGCGTAATCCCGGCTGCTCCTGCAAACTGCTCCCGGTTGGCGAGGTACCACGCGAAGTTGCGCAGCAGCGCCTGCTGATTGGAGTAGCGCGGCTCCCAGCCCAACAGCGCACGGGCGCGCTCGATGGAGACAAAGGAGTCCTTCGCTGCGGTCTCGTAGACCCAGGTGTAGAGCGGCGAGAGGCCCAGGCGGTCCAGCAGGCGCAGCGCCCAGATCGCCGGCGCCGCCGGGAAGCCGACGATGCGCCGCCCGAAGCCGGCCGCGTCCAGCACTGCCTGGTAGTCCTGCGCCATGGTCTGGAACTCGGCCGCCCCAATGTTGAAGGTGTGGTTCACCTGCGCGGTTGGCAGCGTCAGGCAGAGCCAGATGGCGTCGCAGAGGTCCGCCACATCGAGCAACTGGTAGCGGTTGCGGCCACTGCCGATCATCGGGAAATTGCGGCCATCAAGCGCCCAGTCGTAGAGCAGCGCAAAGACGCCCAGCCGCTCCGGCCCCACGAACGACTTGGGCCGCAGAATGGGCACGACCAGCCCGCGCTCCCGGAACTGCACGGCGATCATCTCCGCCGCGATCTTGGCCTTGCCGTACGGCCCCACGCCATCGAGCCGGTCTGTTTCCAGCAGCGGGTGGTGATCCGGAATGCCGTAAACCGCCGTGGAGGAGATATGCACTACGCGCCGCACGCCCGACGCCTGAGCGGTCTCCAGCACGATGCGCGTGCCATCGACATCCGTCGTGAAGATCTCATCTGGTGGGTACAGGGGGAGTGCGGCGGCGGTGTGAACAACGGCGTCCACACCGGCCATGGCCGTGGCGACCGCGGCGCGGTCCCGGATATCCCCGGCAATCACGCGCACACGGCCAGCCACATCGGGATAGTCAAACGGGGCCAGATCGAGCGACGTAACCTCGCATCCCTGCGCCAGGAGCCCGCGCACCAGATTGATCCCGAGAAACCCCGCGCCGCCTGTCACCAGGACCGAATGCGGCCTCGATCCCCGTCCGGTCTTGCCTGCCTTTTCCGCCACCGTCCCGCCTTCTTCAACTCCGGCTACCGGGCGTGAGTCTACGGAGCGATCCCCGTTTCGTCACCTCACGCCGGGCGCCCTCGCGCGTTCCATGAACGACAGCGGCGAACACGCAACGCCTTGTTCACTGCCGCCGGCTCGCCCGCTGTCTACCCGTCGACGGCCACATTGCAACCGAGCAGACAACGGAGACGCCGCATGCTTGCATACACGGCGGTGGATGGACTGCGCGCCATCAGCCGCGATTTCGATCTTCACTGGCAGCCAGACGTCACCGCAAACGCCGCCGCCTCTGGCCGCGATTGGCGCACCGCCTTACGCCCGGGACGCCAGGCGCTGGGCGCAATCGCCCTGCTCCTCGCCTGCGGCGTAGCGGCCTGGCAGCAGTAGCGCGCATCCCGGTACGAAAATCCGTACTTCTACGGATTCCATCGGCTTCTCCACCTCCCAGAATGACTCCCGAGGCCGCGCATCACGAGCGTGCGGCCCGGGGTCTCTGTGCCCTGAAGGCGCCTCACTGGTTCGTGGGAGGAGCATGTCTGCGATGGATGGCCGGCAGTTCGACGAAGCGTTGCGCGCCGTGGCGGAATCCCGGCGCTCTGTCCTGGGCGGTGTGGCAGCCGCCGCCTTGACTGCCACTCTTGGCTGGTCAGCCTCCGAGGCGAAGAAGCGGAAGAGGAAGAAGAAAAAGTGCCGGAAGGGCACGAAGAAGTGCGGCAAGCGCTGCATTGTGACGACCCGCTGCTGCACCGATGCCGATTGCCCGAAATCCGGCGAAGGGTGCCGGGATGGCGCGTGTGTTTGCACGGCTGAGTGCTGCGCCGACAGCGGGTGCGCCCCCGGGGAAACGTGCCAGAACAACCGGTGCGTTTGCATCGGCGCCTGCTGCAAGAGCAACACTGAGTGCCCCGGCGGCGCAATCTGCGAAAGCGGCGCCTGTCAGGATTGTACAGGCGTCGCGTGTGTCGATGACCCGGATTGCTGTTGGGGGTATTGCCAGATCTTCGGTTCTTCGAGTATCTGCGTCTGCACGACCGGACTTGGATCTTGCCGCGCGGACCGCGAGTGCTGTAGCCACTCCTGCACCAACATTGGCAGTGGCGGAATTGGCACATGCGCCTGCGACCCACCGGAAACCGTGTGCACGGAGGATTCTGCCTGCTGCAGCAACGACTGCCAGATCCCGCAGGGCGATATGGTCGGAACCTGCGCCTGACCGGGCGGTGGGCGGCGGCAGGGCAGCCGCCGCCCATCAACCAGGTCGCCCTGGTACGCACGCCCCCCCACCGCCAACCTGCGTACTTGTACGGGGTCCCCGCTTCTCCCCAATTCAGGTTGGTCTCACAGCCCGGAACCCGCTTTTCCGGTGCACGACGTTTCACCAGGAAACCAGCATCAGCGTGACACTTCCCGGCGCCGCGCCACCGGCCTACGCCCCGGTGCAGGCGCTCCTGCCCCTGCTCCAGGAGCGCCTCGCCAGCGAGATCGCAGCCATCCACGCGGCCGGCCTCGAGATGCTGAGCGGGCAACAGGCCCAGCGGCCAACGCGGTGCGCATGGCGATTGACGTCGAGTCGCAGGCAACGCCCGAACCCGACCGGGCGCCGGGAGCGGCGCATCGTTCGGTGACTTGCCGGGACTACACCTACGTGTGTGGCAAGACCCCGACGGGGGACACCGGGTGCACCGTCCGCCTCTGCCTGGACACGCATTCAGCATGCCCAAAACGCTCGGCGGCGACAGTCGTCGCCGAGCGTTCTGGTGGGCCGCGAACGCTACGCCGGAGACCGGCGGACCGGGCGGGCGTTTGCGGTAGCTTCGATGCGGTAGGCCGCGATGAATGCCTCAAGATGCGCGTGGATCTCGCCGCCTTCCGCACTTGCCAGATGCGCCGGCGCCTCGATTACGGCGCTGCGCTCGCCTGCTTGCAAGCGCGCACCCGGCGCTGGCGCGTCAGGCTCGGCGGGCAGCGTGCAGACCGCGTGCATCTCACCACTGGCGGCATCATAGATTGCGAGCAGTTTCACCGTTCTCCTCCTTCTGGATGCGAACTCGGGATTGGGGCTACCCCGGTCAAGGGGTGACCAGGCTCATATACAGCGTATTGCGAAAGACCTGACCTGCCAGGCAACAATCCCGTGTCTCGAGCGCGGTCGAGAGACCTCGTCGCGAGTGCCGGTGAATGAGGTCTCTCGACTCCGCTCGAGACACGAGGGGATTCCCGGCGGCCCAACTTCTCTGCACACTGCTGTAGCGTTGCAATGATCGTTATTCTACCAATGAACGGTGCTGACGCCCGGCATTGGCGAAGGCCAATGCCCGCAACCGCCTGACGCCTGTGGCACGACAGATTCGCCGGTGCGTTGCCTCACGCCGGTGTGCCGGACGCGCCAGAAACCCCGGGCGCGGCGCGGCGCCCGGCGGCTGCCACCCGGGGCAGCCGCACGTCGTTTCAGGCGACATTGCGCCCTGACCATCCGGGCAGACTACGCCAGCATCTCGATCACGAGCAGCGCCAGGAAGCCCACGAAGAACGCGGCGGTCGTCAGTGGAGTCTCCGGGACCTCGTGCGCCTCCACCAGCAACTCCTCCGTGACGAGGTAAAGCAGCGCGGCGCTCCCGAAGCCCAGAACAGCCGCGAACGACGCGCCCGAAAGCCCACCCAGCGCCACGGCGCCCACGACAGCGCTCACGACCAGCAAGGCGCCCAGCCCAACCACCGTCGCGATGGCGCGTGGTGGGCGCACCCCGGCCCGGTCGAGCGCCGCCGCCGTGGCCAGCCCCAGGAAGAGCACTTCGAGCGTCAGCGCAATCGTCACCAGCAGCCCGACCTCGGCCCCGGCGGCGAACCCGATGCCGACCAGCAGGCCATCGATGACGAGGTCCACCCCGACGGCGACCACGAGTCCCTTTGGGCTCTCGCCGCTCCCGGCCTCGCCTGCCGGGGTCTCGGTGAGCTTCCGCACCGCCAGCATGACCGCCACGCCCGCCGCGAAGCCCACGATGATGCCCGGCACATCGTGCACTGCCTTCGCCTCGGGCAGCACCTCCCCCGCGACCGCCGCAAACACCACGCCGGCGGCGGCGTGCTGAAACACGCTCCGCAGGCGCGGGCTCGGCGGCCGGAACGCCGCCAACACCGCGCCCACGACAATCGCCAGCGCCGGAAACAGGGCATAGGCCGCAACGGTCCGCACAAAGTCAGGCATGGCGCGCATTCTCTCACGGAGGACGGCGCCAGCTTTGGTGGATGGCTGGCCATGCGGATACGCGGCGCATCCGGTTGGGGGTTGGCTCGCTTTTCAGCCTCGGTCGCCACGAGCACCACCCGCAGATCAGCAGACAGGAAGAGCCGTGCCGGCCGTGAGCCGTGAGGAGCGTGACCCTCCCTCAACCACCGTAGGTCGGGAGTCAGCCAGGCTCGTCCCGACCATCCTGCTTTCTGCCTGGCTCCGGCCGCCAGAGGACGCCAACGCGGGCTGGGGTGGGCGTCCCTCCGGTCTGGATGACCCCTACCGGGAAGTCAGCACGCTCTCGTACAGGGAAGGGGCCGGCCTAGGCGCCCTCTGCCGCGAGCCCTCCAGACAACGCGAGCCCGTCCGTGCGCCGCCGCTGCACGAGCAACATGGCCACAAACAGCCAGTTCATCAGGACCAACGAAAGCGGGAAGAGCGTCGTCAGCAGCGAGACAGTCTGCAGCGACAGCAGGGCCAGGACGAACTTCAGCCCGCTCAGGAAGTACATGACGACCGTCTCCTCCCGGGGCCGCCGCCACGACTTGCGGAACGTCGGGAAGAAAGCCAGGGCGTTGATGACGGTGCTGATAGCGACCGACAGCAGCGGGTCGCTCGTCAGGCGCCACAGCACCAGGGCGATCCCGGCCCCGCCCAGGCTGAGCCAGTCCGCCAGGACAACATCCCGGGTGCCCTTGAACAGGCTGAGCACGAAGACCACCAGCGACATGACGGCCGTGAACCCGGTCACCCAGGCGCCGGATCCCGCGTTGCCGGAGACCTGCCCGAGGAAGGCAATCCCGGCCAGCAGCCCCCAGAGCAGCCACGAGATGGCGTGGGGCCTGGTCCTGCCCTGCAGCACGTCGCGGAAGTAGGGCACGTAGCCGATGGTGGCGACGGCCACCGCGCCGATCCCCAGCACCCCGTGGATGGTCATGAACTCCCTGGCGTCCCTTCCCCGAACCGGGCGCAATCGCTGAATCCCGCGAGACCGGAGCGTATCATGACCCGCCTGACGTGGCGAGGAGAATGACGGGATACGACCCCATGAGCGTGGAGACCATCGCGGCCTTCCGGGTCGTCTCCTTCCTGATGCTGATCACGCCCGGCATCGACTGGACCTACGCCATCGCGGCTGGTCTGCGGCACCAGTCCGTGCCGCCGGCCGTCTCGGGTCTGGTGAGCGGGCACCTCCTGGTCGTGGCGGCGGTCGCAACGCTGGGCGGGCTGGTGGCGAAGGTCCCGGCGGCACTGGCGGTCCTCACGGTGATCGGTGCGACGTACTTCATCTGGGTCGGGGTGATGACGCTCCGCCACCCCGCCGCGCCGATCTCGGGAGACATGGCGGTCTCGACCTCTCCCCGGCAGCAGTTCCTCAAGGGCTTCGGGGTGAGCGGCCTGAACGTCAAGCTCTACCTCGTCATGCTGGCGCTCCTGCCCCAGTTCACCAACCCGTCGCCGCGCACGCCCGTCGCGGTGCAGCTGTCAGTCCTGGGGCTGATCCACGTCGCGAACTGCGCGGTGATCTACGGGGGCGTGGCGGTCGCGGCGAAGCGCGTCCTGCAGGCCAGGCCGGCGGCGGCAAGAGCGGCGACGCTCATCTCCGGCGTGGTTTTGGTCGCGGTCGGGGCGGTCCTGCTGGTCGAGCAGGTGATGCACATCTGGGGGTAAGGAAAGGGGAGGCCTCTCGGCTGCCCCTTTCTCGTCTGCTGGACTACCCGGCTACGCGGTCTGGAACTCCTTGTCCGTCCAGGCGTTGCGAGCCACCCAATCTGCTTTGTTGACCATGAACTACACTTTGCCGCCACGAAACTACGCCGCCGCAGGGGCCCTACCCACCCCTCGCCAGCGGAGCCGAAGGGGGGTTCACTGCATGCAGATCATCGGCATGATCCGCACCGACAACGCCTCAGAGATCGACAACGCCGTCGCCCAGACCGTCGAGGGCGTCATCGACCGCGACTTCGTCAGGGAGTTCGCGCAAGCGCATGAGGAGGCCGGGTTCGACCGCGTCCTGATCGGCTTCCACTCCACCGGGCCGGATGGCTGGCTGGTCGCCGCCCACGCCGCCGCGCACACCCGGAACCTGCACATGCTGATCGCCCACCGCCCGGGGTTCCTGGCCCCGACTGTTGCCGCGCGCGCCGCCGTCAGCTTCGATCACTTCAGCGGTGGCCGCTGCTCGCTCAACATCGTCACCGGCGGCAGCGATGCCGACCTCGCGCGCGATGGCGACTGGACCCTGAAGGACACCCGCTACCAGCGCACCGACGAGTTCCTGGATATCGCGCGCGGCGTCTGGAACAGCGAGACCCCCTTCGACTACGACGGCGACTTCTACAAGGTCAAAGGCGCGTTTTCTGACGTCAAGCCGCTGCAGCCAGGCGGCATTCCCATCTATTTCGCCGGCGCTTCCGGCCCGGCCGTGTCGGTCGGAGCGAAACACGCCGATGTCTACATGTTCTGGGGCGAGCCCCTGGCCGATATCGCCGCCCGTATGGCCGCCGTCCGCGCCGCCGCTCCCGCCGGGCGCAGCCCCGCCTTCAGCGTCTCCGTGCGCCCCATCACCGGCCAGACCGAGAAGGAAGCGTGGGAAAAGGCGCACCACTACCTGGAGCGCGTCGTCGCCCACAAGGGCCAGGCGCCCGGGTCTGCCCCGGCCGCCGGCTCGCAGCGCCTGCTCGACCGCGCGAAGGAGCAGGAGGTTTTTGACGACCGCCTCTGGCTCGCCATCTCCGCCGCCACCGGCGCGCCAGGCAACACCTCCTGCCTCGTTGGGACCACTGAGCAGGTTGCGGAAGCGATCCTCCGCTATCACGACCTCGGCGTCGACAGCATCCTCATTCGCGGGTTCGAGCCGCTGGAGGATGTCCGCGAGTGGGGCCACGACCTGATCCCACGTATTCGCGAGGGAGCCGCCACGCGCGCCAGCGCCACTCGCGCCGCCGACTAGCCAGGGGATTGCGGCGCGTGTCACGGTCATTTCCCGCCTCACGACGCTGTATCGTGTCTCGGGCTTGTCGAGCGACCTCACCGCGCCTCGCCCGGTCGCCAGTTGCGTCACGCCCGTCGCTCGTGTCTCGCGAAAAGTCGCGAACCTCGTTCGGTGTGGCGCCCGGCGCGCTCGTACGGCCGCGCCCGGCCTGGCACAGCATCTGCACTCCAACGAAACCCGTACGATCTGTGAACCGCAACCCGTCAGGAGTCTCGTGTGAGCGTTGCTGAATCCACGTACCCCGAGCCCAGCCTGGACGTGATCTGCCGCAACGGCGCGCTGACCCACACCTCGCCCCAGCCCGTGCCGCGCGAGGCGCACGCCCTGCAGGGCATCTTCCAGAATCGCCGCTCCATTCGCCGCCTGCACGATGGCCCCTTCTCGCCGGAAATGCAGCAGCGCGTGCTGGAAGCCGTGCGCCTCACCCCCGCTGCCTACAATCTGCCGCCCTGGCGGGTCATCCTCGTGCATGAGCAGCGCGACGATGTTTGGCAGCAGATCGAGTCCGCCTTCCGCGATCACCTCAGCGGCGACCGCCTGGAGCGCAACCTGGGCCGCCTGACCGGCTTCCGCAGCGGCGTCGCCCTGGCCTTCATCTACGAAGATCTGCGCGTTGGCCGCACCCTGCGCGCTGAGAAGGGCGCCTCCGACGAACTCGCCACCCAGTTCGTGCAGCAGGCGCTGGGCATGGTGCAACTTGCGCTCTGGTTGGCGCTGACTGCCGAGGGGCTCTCCTCCTCGCTTCAGCATTGGGAGGAATTCCTGGGAGACCGTACGGAACAGCTTACCGGGCTGCCAGCAGCAGACTTCCGCCTTGCTGCCGCCATGCCTATTGGCTACGCCGCCGAAGAGCCGCGCGCCATCGAACGGCCGCCCACCGCCCAGGTTTGCGCAGTCGATCCCGGCGCACATGGCCCCGCGCGCCCGGAGGTGGTGTAGACCTCGCCGAAACGTGGCATCCTGTGAGGCACATGGCCGGTGGCGCACCTGCTCCGCTCGGGTACGCCGCCTGGGGTTCGCTGTGTGCCCGCGAGCACACCACATGAACAGGAATGTCAACCGACATGGACTACCCGCAGAACGCGCGTCAGGCCGAATTCATCGCCCTCGCCGATTCCCTGGCCGGGCCCATTGCCGCGCGCGCGGCGGATACCGACCGGAACGGCACGTTCCCCTTCGAGAACTTCGCGGAGATGCGCGCGGCCGGCTTCCTGGGCCTGACGGTGCCGGAGGAGTACGGCGGGCTGGGCGCCAACCCGCTGGAGTACGCGCTGGCCATTGAGCGCATCGGCCGGGCCTGTGGCTCCACCGGCCTCGCCGTCAACATGCACCTGTCCCTGATCGGCAAGATCGCGGAAACAAAGGTCTGGCCGGAAGCGTTGCTCTCGCAGGTCGCCCGCGACATTGCCGAGAACGGCGCCCTGATCAACTCCGTCCACAGCGAGCCCGATCTCGGCAGCCCCAGCCGCGGCGCGCTTCCGAGCACCACCGCCCGCAAGACGCCCGAGGGCTATGTCGTCAACGGCCACAAGCGCTGGGCCAGCCTGGCCCCGGCGCTCGACTACATGATCATCCTGGCCAAAATCCTCGACGACGAAGAGCCCCGGCGCGGCAACTTTCTGCTCCCGGCGAAGTCCCCCGGCGTGGTGGTTGACCCGGTCTGGGACAACGTCGCCATGCGCGGCACCGCCAGCGATGACATCAGGCTCACCGAGGTGCTGATCCCGCTCGACTCCCAGGTGCGCGTCGATGGCTCTACCGTGCCCGGCGACGGCAATGGCTGGTCGGCGTTCGGCGGCGGCGCGGTCTTCCTGGGCATCGCCCAGGCCGCATTCGACGAGGCCGTGCGCTTCGCCCAGACCCGCACCCCGAACGGCATGGACCAGCCTATCGCCACCCTGCCCACCATCCAGGCCCGCATCGCCAACATGCAACTCGACCTGATGCAGGCGCGCACCCTGCTCTACGCCACCGCCGACTGGTGGGTGAATACCCCCGACGAGCGCGCGGCGCAAGCGTGGCGGCTCGCGGCCGCCAAGACCGCCGTCAACCGCGCCGCCATCCGCGTCACCGACGAGGCCATCCGTGTCTCTGGCTCCGCCGGCCTCGCCATGACCTCGCCGCTGCAACGGTATTTCCGGGACGTCCGCGCCTCCATCGGCCAGCCCCCCATCGAGGACATCGCCCTGTCGATCATCGGCAAGGCCGCGCTGGGCGTGAAGTAGGGAGCGCCCCTCAGCTCAAGCCGCCACCTCCGGCAGGGGAAGGTCGTGAACATTTCGGAACGCCTGAGCCTCGGCATGTACCTCACGGCCTTCTTCGTCATGCTGGGGCCGCTCAAACTCATCGCGCCCTTTGCCCACCTCACCGCAGGCATGGCCAGCGGCGATGCCCACCGGCTCGCCCTGAAAGGCGCAGGCCTGGCGTGTGCGGGCGGCGCCATTGCCGCGGTCCTGGGGCAGCGCGCCCTGGCCAACTGGCGCATCGAGCGCCCGACGCTGCTGCTCGCGGCGGGGATCGTGCTGCTCGTGGTCGCGCTCCGCTCGGTGACAACGACCACGCCGAGGCCCAAGCCCACGCTGCCTGATGCGCAGCCGCCCTACCCCGCCCTGTCGCCGTTGGCGGTGCCCCTCATTCTCACGCCCTACGGCATCGCCACCTTTATCCTGATCCTGGCGGTCACCCACGATCTGCGGCGCCAGGTGGTCATTTTCGGTCTGTTCCTGGCAGTCATGCTGCTCAACCTGCTCGCCATGTGGTACGTGCAGTGGATCTTTCGCTGGGGCGGGGGCATTCTCGCCCTCGTCGGCTCGGTCCTCGGGGTGCTCCAGGTGGCGCTGGCGCTGCAGTTGATGCTGGAAGCCCTCAGCCTGCTGCACGTCCTGCCGGACATGTGAAGCCTGGCGCAGGTCTTGTCTCCGGTTCGCCGCTTCTGCGCGATAGCCGCAACGTCCGCCTCACCATCGGCCAGGCGCCGGGAATCACGAACGGATGATCACCGGGGAAGCGGCAGCGGGCTACACTGGGCAGCATCACCGTCGTTGTCTTCCCAATTGGAGATTGCCGCATGGACCGTCGTTCATTTTTAGCGACCACGATCTCCACGGTAGCGCTGTCCTGCGCCGCGCCGTCGTGGGCAGCCGGGGCGCCTGCCCCGAGCGAAGGAGTGAAAGCCTCAGTGATGACGAACATGGCCACGCCAGGTCCGGCCGGGGGCGATGCTCGCGCCATCGCGCAGCAGGCCTATATCTACGGCTTCCCCATTGTCGACAACTACCGCATTCTTCACGCCTACTGTGTAGATACCAGTAGCCCCCAGTTCAAGGCGAACTGGAACACGATTTCCAACACCGCCCGGGTCTACACCCCAGCCGATACCACCATTCAGACGCCCAATTCCGATACTCCCTACTCCTTTGTCGGGACGGACCTCCGCGCAGAACCGCTGGTGTTCACGGTCCCACCCATCGAGAAGGACCGTTACTACTCCCTACAGTTCGTTGACTTGTACACCTTCAACTACGCCTATGTCGGCAGCCGGGCTACCGGCAATGGCGGCGGCAAGTACCTGCTGGCGGGGCCCGGCTGGGACGGCGAAAAACCGGCGGGTATTGACGAGGTGATCCGGTGTGACACGGATCTGGGCATGGTGATCTACCGCACCCAACTCTTCGATCCGGCTGATCTTCCGAATGTTGAGAAGATCCAGGCGCAGTACAAGGTTGAACCCCTGTCGGCGTTCCTGGGGGAGCAGGCGCCGCCTGCCGCGCCAGCTATCGACTTCTACCCGCCGCTCAGCCCGGGTGACGAGCGCAAGTCGATCAGCGTCTTTGACGAACTGGCCTTCCTGTTGCAGTTTTGCCCGATCGTGCCCGAAGAGACCGCGCTGCGTGAGCAGTTCGCCACGGTGGGCATTGCGGCTGGGCAGCCCTTCATCGCCGCCGATCAGTCCCCGGAGATTCAGCAAGCTCTGCACGATGGCATTGCCGGCGGCCTGCAGGCGCTGGCCGGGGCGCAGGCCGAACTGAACAGCGGCAAGATATCCTCGACTGACCTCTTCGGGACACGGCAGTCCCTCAACGGCAACTACCTCTTCCGCATGCTCGGCGCCGTCGTGGGCATTTACGGCAACACGGCGCAGGAGGCCATCTACCCCATTTACGAGGTTGACGCCACGGGCGCACCGCTCGATGGAGCCAGGAACCGCTATGTCTTGCACTTTCCGCCCGGCCAGCTACCGCCTGTCCATGCCTTCTGGTCGCTCACGATGTACACGCTGCCGGACAGCCTGCTCTACGCGAACTCCTATCGATCGCTACCTGATCAACTCCCCGATGCTGCCGGAGTTGACCATGGATGCGGATGGCGGCCTGACGCTCATCATCCAGCACGACTCCCCCGGCAAAGACAAGGAGGCGAACTGGCTCCCTGCTCCTGCCGGGCCACTCAAGACGGCCATGCGCTCTACTGGCCGAAGGAAGCCGCGCTGGATGGAACCTGGACGGCTGAAGGCACTGGGTAACGACGGGTCGCCGGCGTATCAAGGTGACCCGCCCTGCCGCCTGCACCTCCTGAGCGTGCGGTGAACCTGCGCAACAGCGATGAACTCGGCGAAGCGAATCTCCTGACAGCAAGACGACCACCGAGCGCAGCGCCTGTGCCGTCATTCCGAATCGGCAGTGCGGGCGCTGAGGGTAAGACAGGCTGACTCGACGCGCCTCCCCGTATGGCCCTAACAGGCAATCGTACAGACATCGCTTTGCGTGTTACAGAACTGCCCGAGGGGCAGTCGATGTCGCCGTTCGGGCATGAGATACCGGTCTGGTTCCTCCCACAGAACCCTGGTGTGAGAAAACACGCGCAGCCGGGGAGGCAATCCTCGGGGCCCACACATTGCGTCACGCAGGCGCCATTGCTGAGTTTCAGTTGATCGCAGGGGCAGTCCCGACACGTCCCATCGCAGCACTGCTGGCTGCCGGGGCAGGGACCTGCGGAGCAGGTTCCACTACACCCATCGGAAGAACGGCAGGTTTTGCCAGCGCAGGTCGGAACACACACACCGCCGGGCAGCGCCCCCTGGTGGCGCTCTTTGGCCAGGAGCCGCCGCCATTTGCGCCGTCTGGCGCGAATCGTCAACCCATTCAGACAAAAAGGTGCGACGGCGCTCGCGACGCTGGGCCTGAACCTGCGCCCGGCGCTTCCGCCTTTGGCTGGCCAGCGCCCTCCGTCACGTTCGCCTCAGCGAGCAGGGGAACGGAAGCCAGTACGCCAAGCAAGCGGCGGCGCGGTCTTCTTGCAGTGGATAGTTGGCGTGCCAGCGAATCGAAACGTTGGGCATCCATACCGTCGGTTCTCCGGGTCAGGGCACGGGGGTGTCCAGGCAGATTGGACCGCAAGTATTGGTTCCCACCAGAATGCTGGAGCGGGCAGGTCGTGTCGAGCGCGGGATGTACTGGAACATGTACTGGTTTGGCGGCCAAAGGGCGGACGTGACCCGTCCGGAGGCTACGCCAACAGGGTCTTCGATCAGTCCCACACCGTGAGAGGGCGACCGCTGGATTCGACCTTCACCTGCTGGGCGAGTACCGCGACGCTGACGTAGAACCACCAGCCCGTCAGGAGAGGGCAGACGGTCGGCAACGGCTACCGCAACCCCGCGCACCAGGCGCAGGAGTGGAGTTGAATGCCGCCCGAGATTGCGGCACGCTGGTCAATCAGAACAAGTCCCACCAACTCCCGCGCGCCAGCGCCACGCCGGCGGGTTCCTCCAGGATGATCTCCCCGGCGCCCGCATGAAGTAGGCGCGGTCGGAGATGCGCAGCGCCGCGCGCACGTTCTGCTCCACCAGCAGCACCGACATCCCGTCCTGCTGCGCGAAGTCGCGGATCACCTGGAAGATGCTCTGCACAATCGCCGGCGAAAGGCCGAGCGACGGCTCGTCCAGCAGCATCAGCTTCGGCCGCGCCATGATCGCCATACTCAGCGAGAGCATGCGCTGCTGGCCGCCGCTCAGCGTGCCGCCCAGTTGCGTCTCCCGCTCCTTGAGGATCGGGAAGAGCGCGAAGACCTGCTCCATGCGGCTGGCGCGCTCGGCAGCGCTCGGCACCGTGAAGCCGCCCAACTCCAGGTTGTCGCGCACCGTCAGGTCGCGGAACACCGGCGCTTCCGCCGAGGTATAGGAGATCCCGGCCCGCACCCGGCCCGTGTACCCGACCGGCGTCAGGTCGCGCCCGGCGAAGATGACCCGCCCGCCTGTGGCGTGCACGAAATCGACGATCGACTTCAGCAGCGTGGTCTTGCCCGCGCCATTGTGGCCGAGTACGGCCACCACCTCGCCCGGGTCCACCTCGACACTGACGTCATAAAGCACCTGCCGCCGCTGGTAGCCGGCGCGCATATCGAGCGCCTGCAGCAGCGGCGACGCTGCGCGGGCGATAGGGACCGGGGATACCGGGGCCTCCGGAGCGGTATGGCTCATGTCCCGAAGTAGACCTCCACCAGGCGCTGCTGGCCCGTCAGTTCGGCAATCGTGCCTTCGGCCGTGACCGTGCCCTCTTCCATGAAGACGACGTGGTCCGCCAGCCGCTCCACCACGTGCAGGCTGTGCTCCACCACGCAGATCGTCCGGCCAAGCGCTTTCAGCCGCAGCACCAGGGTGATCATGTCGTCCAGCACCGCCGGGTCAATGCCGGAGGTCGGCTCATCGAGCAGCAGCACCTCGGATTCGGTCGCCAGCAGGCGGGCGATGGCGACCACCTTCTGCTCGCCGTAGCCAAGGTTGGCCACCGGCTCGTTGGCCTTGTCCTGCATCCCGACCAGTTCCAGGTAACCCATTGCCCTGGCGCGCGTTTCCTCTTCCATCTTCCGGCTGTAGATCGGGCGCACTGCCAGCGAGACGACGTTCTCGCCCGGCTGGTGGGGGACCGCCATCGCCACGTTCTGCAGCACCGTCAGGCGGCGGAAGAGCCGGGTATCCTGGAAGGAGCGCGCCATTCCCATCCGCGCCACCTCGTCGGGCGGCTTGCCGGTGATCTCCTTGCCGCGCAGGTAGACGTGCCCCCGGTCGGGCGTGAGCGTGCCGGTGATCAGGTTGAAGATCGTCGTCTTGCCCGCGCCATTTGGCCCAATCAGCGCCGTGATCTGGTTCTCGCGCAGCGCCAGGTTCACGCCGTTGACGGCGTAGATGCCGCCGAAACTCTTGGCGATGTCCTCCACCCGAACGATCTCATCGGGCCGCGCCGCCACCGGCGTGGCCGCCGGCGCGGTGGCCAATGGGCTGCCGCCAGGGGCCGCCGCAGCCGGCGGCGGGATCACCCGCGCGCTTCCCGCGCCGCCCCGCCGCTTCCAGAGCGAACTGATTCCCACACCCTCCGGCAACAGCCCCTCCGGACGAAACATCATGAGCAGGATGAGCGCCAGGCCGTAGATGATCGCCTGCCAGGGATAGCTGTTTTCATCGCCAATGAAATCCACGTTCTGCAGAAACGGCCTCAGGCCACCCAGGATAATGGCGCCGATGATGGTGCCGGTCAGGTTGCCGATGCCGCCAAGCACAATGATGGACACCACAAAAATCGAGAGATCAAGGCTGTAGGTGCCCGGCGCAATGAACTGGTAGTAGTAGGCGGCCAGCCCACCGATGAACCCGGCCATCCCGGAGGCAATCCCAAACACCAGCAACTTGGCGACCGTGGTGTTCTTGCCGAGCGAGCCCACGGCCCGCTCGTCCTCGCGGATTCCCTTCAGCACCCGGCCAAAGGGCGACTCGCCGAGCCCCCAGGTGATGAGCAGCACCAGCAGGCAGCCGCCCACCATGATCGGCAGGTAGTCCACCGGCGAGATGAAATCCTTGCCGCCTATGGTCAGCCAGGGCACGGTGAAGCCGTACGGCCCGCCAGTCAGGCCGCGCATGGAGTTCATGAGCTGGTTGACAACCACCTGGAAAGCCAGCGTGAGCAGGATCAGGTACTCCCCACTCACCCGTTTCGCCGCCGGCAGCGCCAGGATGCCCGCCGAGACAAACGACACCACGACCGCGCCGATGATCGCGAACGCGGGCGACCAGCCCAGGTTCACTGCCAGCAGGCCGGTGGCGTACGCCCCGATCCCGTAGAAGACTGCCTGCGCCATCGAGAACTGCCCGGCGTACCCCATCAGGAGATTGAGGGACGCCCCCAGGGCGATGTAGATCAGGATGAGAATCGCGATGTCCGCGGTGTAGTCGTTCAACATCGTTTGCCCTCTACACCGCCGCCCGGCCCAGCAGACCCTGGGGCCGGAAAATAAGCACGATGAACAGGATGCCGAAGACCACGACCGAGGCAAAGTCGCCCGGCAGCCAGATGCCGCTCAGCGAGGTCGCCAGTCCGAGGACGAATCCTCCCAGCGCCGCGCCCGGCACGTTATCGGTCCCGCCCAGGAAGACCGCGATGAATCCGATGAGAATCGGCGTCAGGCCCATTGTCGGGTAGGCCACGTTGCCCATCAGGAAGAGCAGCGAGGCGATGCCCACCAGGAAGGAGCCGATCATCATCACCAGCAGGTAGATGCGGTTCACGGAGACGCCGACGGCCATCGCCACCTCCGGGTTCGTGCGAACCGCATTAATGGCGCGCCCGTACTGCGTGCGGCGCAGGAACAGGAGCAGCAGCCCGATCGCAAGCCAGCCGACAACGATCTCGGCGATGTTGAGACTGGTGATGGTGATGTTCCCCAGAAAGTACGTGTTGTTCGGCACCCGTTGCAGGCTGAGGTTCTGTGGGCCAAAGATGATCTGCATGGCGCTGGAGATCACGATGGAGAGCCCCAGCGAGGCCAGGAACATCGCCAGCTTCGTGGCGGACCGCGCCCGCATCGGCTGGTAGATGCCGATCTCGATCAGCGCGCCGACCAGCGTCGCCACCACAAGCCCGGCAATGACTCCCAGCCACAGCGGCGCGCCCCACATGGTCGCGACCACGATCGCCGCGTACGCCGCCATGGTGTACGTCCCGGCGTGCGCGAGATGGAAAATCCGGGTCGTGGAGTAGATGATGCCGAAGCTGACCGCCACCAGCGCGTAGCGGCTGCCGATCACGATCCCGGACACCAGGAGTTGCAGCACCAGTTGTGCGTCTACCACCGCATGGCCTGTGTTGCCTCTTGCGGGCCGGACAGCTCAGCGCCATCCCGGCCCGTCAAAAACCTCTAATTCGCCGGCACTTCAACGACCGGCGCCCACATTCGCGTGTCGTCCTGAGCTTGTCGAAGGACCTCGCTCCCCGGCGGACGGGGTACGAAGTCGCCTCCAAACAGCGTGTCATCCTGAGCCCGCAGGCGAAGGATCTCGTTCGCACCCTCACCCCAACCCCTCTCCCTGTGCGCGGGAGAGGGGCTATTGCCCCGGATGTGCGCGCCAGCATTGGCATGGCGATGCCAAATTTCCCCCACCAGGTCACTGGTCGTCTCCCCTCCCCCGATGCACGGGAGAGGGGTCGGGGGAGAGGGCCGCCCGGGGCTGCGGGAAAAGTTCCCTCCCCCTACGCCGGCCGCTCAGCCGGGGGCACCAGTTCCGGCGGAATCGGCTGCAGCAGCGACGGCTGGCCATCCTTGACCGCGAACACCCCCATTGGCTTCGAGATGGTGTGTGATTCGGTGTCGAACGACATCTCGCCCACGTTCTCGGCGTCGCCACCGTAAACCGAGCGGAAGACCGGGTTCTGGATCAGCGCGTTCTGCAACGCCTCGCCGGATTTCGGATCGCCACCTTCCGCCAGCACGCGGCGCACCAGATCCCAGACCACGAAGACCTGCTCGTAGTAGTTCGCGCCGTAGTATTCCGGATCCTTGTCGTACTTTTCGTTGTGCGCCTTCACGAACTCCACGTTCCACGGGTTCGGATTCCTCGTGTCGTAGTAATCCGTGGCGAAAACGAAAGTGTCGTAGGCCGGACCCGCAATGACCTGCGCATCCTGCGTGAACTCAATGCCGACGATGGGAACCTCCACCGCCGCCTCGCGGAACTGCTTGACCAGGTAGCCCAGATCGTTGCCGAAGGAGACCGTGAAAATAGCATCCGGATTGCTGGACTTGACGCGGGCGATCACCTGGCTGAAGTCGGTGAGCCCCACGTCGTGGATCTCCTTGGCCACCACTTCGCCGCCGTTGCTGACCTCCGGCCAAACCTTCGGCACGAGCTGCTCCAGCGCCTCGACGCCGTTCTCCAGCGTGCCGATGGTGGCCAGCCGCTTGGCGTCCGGGTAGTTCTCCGCCAGCCAGGTCAGGGCGCCGGGCGTGGGGTCGTACGCGAAGACCATGCGGGTCATCCACAGGTAATCCGCGAAGAGCTGCTTCGGGCTGGCGCCGCCGCCATTGAAGGTCAGAATCTTGTTCTGTTGCAGAATCGGGATCAGCGCCTCGGACGGGGCACCGTACGATGTCTGCAGGAAGGAGATCCCGTTCTGGGAAATCAGCTTGCGCACGCCGTTGACCGAAGGCGGCACCTCGCCGCTCTCGTGGTCGTTGATCGTGATGGTGATCGCCGGGCCGCCCGCCGCGCCGATCTGCTCGGCGGCCAGCAGCGCGCCCTTGCTCATCACCTCCCCGAAGAAGGCGCCCTGGCCGGTCATGGCCAGGTTCATGCCGCCCTGCAGGTCGATGCCCTCGCCGCCTTCGACCCCGCCGGGGCCAAAAATCGTGTTGAGTGGGTTTTCGTCCTGCGCCGCTGCCCGATAGCTGGGGAAGGAATAGCGGCTCGTACCCGCCACAGCGGCTGCCGCTGCCGTCGTCTGCAACAGCCGGCGCCGGCTGAACGATGATGACTGTGCCACGTCTCTCTCCTCGCAACCTTGCGACTTCGCATCCACGCGTGCGCGACCCTCGCTCACGCGGCTGGGCCCAGAGTGTGTCTGCGGGTCAGTACACCCCGCCGTCGATGACCAGCGCCTGCCCGGTCATATAGGAAGAAGCATCCGAGGCCAGGAACAGCATGCCGGTGGCAATCTCCTCCGGCACGCCCTGCCGCCCCAGCGGCACGATCTGTTCAACCACGCGGTCCTGCACAGCCCGGCCACCCATGAAATCGATGGCCGGCTGGTTGAATGGCGTGTCGATCCAGCCCGGGCACATTGCGTTGACCCGGATTTTCGCCGGGGCCACCTCCGCCGCCAGCGCCTTCGTGAAGGCGATGATCGCCCCCTTCGACGCGCTGTAGGCGGTCATGCCCGGCCCGCCCTTCAACCCGGCCAGCGAGGCAACGTTCACGATCACGCCCCCGCCCCGCTGCATCAGGTAGGGCACGCCGTACTTCGCCCCAAGGAAGCACGACCGGGGGTTCACCGCCATCAGCAAATCCCACTCCGCCTCGGAGAACTCGGTTACCCGCCCGCTGCGCTGCGCTCCGGCGTTGTTGACGATGACATCGATGCCGCCCATCGCCCCGGCAGCGTTGGTGAACAGCGCCGCGACGTCTCCCGCGTTGGTGACGTCACACGGGAAGAACCACGCCCTGCCCCCGGCAGCCTCGATGTCCGCCACTGTTTGCCGCGCCCCCGCCTCGTTGATGTCGCCGACGGCCACCGCCGCCCCCTCCTGCGCGAAGAGGAGCGCCGTGGCGCGGCCAATCCCCGTTGCTGCGCCGGTGATGACGGCCAGTTTGCCTTCCAGTTGCATCAGGCTGCTCCCTTACGCCAGGCTGGCCGCCGCAGCGGCGGCAACCTCTTCGTCCTGGGGCACCAGGCCGCCCGCCACCCCGACCGCGCCGGCGATCTCGCCGTCAACGACGAGCGGCTGCCCGCCGCCGAACGTGATGATGGGCCGGGAGTGGCTGGTCTCAATGCCGTACAGCGGCTGCCCTGGCTGCGTCAGCGGGCCGATATCCCCCGTCTTCATGTTCATGGAGCGCGCGGTGAACGCCTTGTTCTGGGAGATCTCGATGCTCGCCAGCAGCGCGCCATCCATCCGCGCGAACGCCAGCAGGTTCCGCCCCGCATCCACGATCGCGATGCTCGACGGCGAGCCAATCTCGGCGGCCTTCGCCAGCCCCGCATCCAGTGCCCGCCGCGCCTGCTCCTGCGTCAACGTTGCCATCGTTGCCCGTTGTCCTGCCCTTCTGCGACTGACCGTCGCTGCCCAATGCTCTCGTGTCTTGAGCTGGTCGAGCGACCTCGACCACCTGTCGCTCGCACCATTCGTGTCGCCTCGAGCCTGTCGAGAGACCTCGTTCCCCTTCGTCGCCGAAGCCATCCGAGGTCCCGCGACTTCGCTCGGGACACGACGGCTTTACACCGTCGCCGTCTGGCGGTTGACCGTCCCCGCCAGTGAACCGCCCGGCTTGATTTCCCGCGTGATGTAATCCGCCGTGCGGTACGCCAGCGCCTGCAACGTCGCTGTCGGGTTGTAGCCCGCCAGCGTCGGGAAGGAGCCGCCGCCGATCGCGAACAGGTTGGGCGATTCGTGCGATTGTCCGTAGCTGTTGACCACGGAATCACCCGGGTCATCGCCCATCACGGTGCCGCCGTGTTCGTGCGTGGTCACGTGGTACGGCGGATCAAGTGGTGCTTCCCAAACTTCGAGCGCACCCATTTCCTTCGCGATCTTGTGCTTGATGTCGTTGATCCAGCGCCCGGCCGCCTTGTCGTGCGGCCCCCAGGAGTGCGTGATGCGCAGCGCCGGCTGCCCCCACGGATCCTTGTGGGTCGGGTCCAGGTCCAGGAAATTGCTCTCCATCGGGAGTGTGGCAATCTGGGAATACATGCCAAAGCGGCGCCGGTAGTTGCTGCGCAGGTACTCCTTGAACGCCTTGCCCCACATTGGCGTGCCCGGCGGCATGTTCTTCACGCCCTCGATCGGCTGGGTATCTCCGGCGAAGAACATGATCGGCGTACCCATCAGGAAGCTGCCGTCACTGTACTGCCAAAACGTCGTGTTGAAGTCGTCGATCCCCCAGCCGCCCGCGGCCGGGCCGGCGTAGATCATCGTGTCTTCCGGCATGATGCCGCTGAACCAGTGGTAGTTGTGAATCGTGTACCACTTGCCCACTGCGCCATTGGCGTTGATGTTGCTCGCCAGGAGCAGGCGCGCGTTCTCCAGCGCGTAGGCCGAAAGGACCACCAGGTCGCCCTCGGCCACGTGCTGCTCGCCGCTGGCGTCGACGTAGCTCACCGAGCGCGTGCGGCCATCGGCATCCACATTCACCTTCTGCACCCGGCAGTTGGCCAGGATCTCGAGATTCCCCGTGGCCCGCGCCAACGGAACCAGCGCGTCCTGCGTCGAGGACTTGGCGCCGACGTGGCAGCCGTAATCACGGCAGAAGCCGCAGTAGGTGCACGCCTTCCGCTCGCCCGAATCCTCGGAGATAATCGAGACGGGCACCGGGAAGGGGTGGTAGCCGAGGGCGTTGCAGGCATCCACGAAGGGCTGATTCGAAGCGCTGGGGCGGATCGGCGGGAAGGGGTACTCTCCGGAGCGTGGCGCCTCGAACGGGTTGCCGCCTGGCTGCAACTGGCCGTTGATGTTTCCCGCCTTGCCGGAAACGCCAATCTCGTGCTCGAGCTTCGTGTAGTACGGCTCCAGTTCGGCGTAGGTCACCGGCCAGTCCACGATGCGGGAACCTTCCGGCAGCGCCTTCTCCCCGAAGTGCTCCAGAATCACGGAGCGCATCCGGAAGTCTTCTTCCATCTGCCGCCAGTGCCAGCAGGCGTAGTGGATAGAGCCGCCGCCCACGCCCAACGAGGGCGGCAAGAACAGCGGGTTGCCCGCGCCGGGGCCAACCGCCCACGGCAGCAGCGTCGCTTCGGTCTCCGTGTCGGGCCGCCACGTGATGGGGTCCAGATCCATCGTCGGCGAAATGCCGCAGCGGATCGAGTAGCGCAACTCATCGAACTTCAGCCAGAAATCCTCTGGCGCGTAGTCTGGCCCCTTCTCGATAGCGAGCACCGTCAGGCCCGCCGCCGTCAGTTCTTTGGCCAGGATCGCCCCGGACGCTCCGAGGCCTACAATCACCACATTCGCTTGCCGGGTAGCCATACCTGAACTCCTGGGTTTGTCCAACCTCGCGTCGTCGCGCTGCGTGATCTCCGGGAGAATCAGCCGCCCTGGCTCTTGGCCGTGTCGAGCGTGTTCTCCTCGGATGGCATTTCCGGCACTTCCTGGCGGCTGGGCGTGAGGAAGGAGCCAGCGCGGCTGTAGAAGAGTTCCGGCCGGTCCTCGCTCAACTTCTGGATGTCCGCCAGGGTCATAATCGGCAGGCTGGTCAGGTCCGCGCCGTAGGTCATCTGCTCGGCGGTGTAGCCGTACTGCGCGCCCGGGAACCCGATCAGTTTCCAGCCCACCGCGTCCCGGTTGCCGCCGTAGGCCGGGTCACAGAGCAACCCCTCAATGGTGTGCGCCCAGACCATGGCGAAGAACGCCGCGCCGCCATCCTCGAAGCCCGGAACCTTGCCCGCCTCCAGCGCCCCGACGATGGCATCCTGCTCGTCCTCGGCCAGGGCGTGCAGTTTCTGGCCGTACGCCTCCAGTGCGTAGGCGTTTACCAGGCGCAGCCCCTCGTGATACTGCAGGCCCCACTCCTTGTACGGCCCCGCCAGCGCGCGGTCGATATACGCCGTCACGCCCGCCTCGCGGGCCCCGGGATCATTGGCATCCCCCGGCGCAATGCGCGCGACCATGGCATCCAGCGCGTTGATCTCATCGAAGAAGAAGAAGAGCAACCCTGCCGCACTCATGTTTCACCTCCTGCACCGTGTCCTCTCGCACACCCTGTGCCGTCTCGGGCGCCCCGGCGTTGGACTGCGCCTGCCGGGCGGCCCCGCCGGCCGAAGCACCCGGCTGAGCGGCTGTAGCGGGACTCCCTAGGCATTTACGATCGCGACGGGCCGCACCGGCGACCCGGTGGCGCCCATGAACTTGAGGGGCAGGCAAACGAAGGTGAAGCGGGAGTAGCCGGCCGCCGCCAGATCTTCCAGTTGCAGGTTCTCGATAATGTAGATGCCACTTCGCGCCAGCAGGATCAGGTGCCCCGGCAACTGTGTGTTGGTCACCGGGTCGCGCAGGCCAATGACGTCCCAGGCCATGTTGTCCGCGCCCACCGCCAGCACGTGCTTGTCCGCCAACCACTGGGCGGCGCTGCTGTCCATGCCCGGCCCGGCCAGGAAGCGGTCTGGCTCGTTCCAGTAGATGGCGTTGCCAGTGCGCACCAGCACCACATCGCCGGCCGTGATCTCCACCCCCTGCCGCCGGCAGCACTCCTGCAAGTCATTCGCCGTGAGCACGGTCCCGGCGTCGAGCGCCCGCACGCCCTTCGCGGCAGCGGCGTCCAGCAGCACGCCCGGCGCGAACATCGGCCGGACTTCTTCGATGGCGTGCTCGGTAAAGCCGTACTGGTTGCAGACGTCCATCGCCAGCGCGCCGCCGTAGAGGCGCTGGGCATCCGACTGGTGGCAAATGGCGTCGATGTGCGTGCCGCTGTGCTCCATGCACACAATCACGCCGGAGGCGCTGTTGCGCACGCCGGTCTCCTCCGGCCGGTAGTTGTCACTGTGACGGCGGTACAGGAAGTACGCGTACCCCGGCTGATGGGCAGGGTGGATCGGCATCCCCTGGAAGCGCGGTTGCTCCAGGTCGAACATGCGCACCTGCTGATCAACGAAGGGCAGCGACAGGACGCTCTCGTGCAGGTTCGACGGCGCGGGAATCGCCGCGCGTGCCGGCGGCGCGGGCGGCACACTCTGCAGCGTGCTCACCTGCTCGCCGCCCCGGCCCCAGTTTTCCGCCGGTACATCCTGGATGATGACGGCGATGCGCTCTCGCGGCGAGCCGCCGACGCGGTGCACGACCTCGGTGATCTCGCGAATCAACTCCTGCTTCTGCGTGGCGCTGCGTCCCGCCAGCCAGTTGACGTTAACGACCGGCATGCTGCGTGTTTCCTCCCTGATGTGTGACAACGGTTCTCGTTGCGGCCGGGGGATGCCAGCCGAGCCGCGCCGAGAGGCGCCGCGCGGTGTCGATCACCAGGTCGCAGGTTGGTTCAAGGCGTTCATCCGTCAGGCGGCTGGATGGGCTGCACACGCCAATCGCGGCGACCACGCGCCCACTGCTGTCGTACACCGGCGCGGCCACCCCGCGCACCTCGCTCCGCCACTCACCCAGGTTAATCGCGCAGCCTCGTGCCCGAATCCGCGCCAGTTCCGCCAGCAAGTCAGCCTCGCTCGCGTGGGTCAGCGGCGTGTAGCGCGTCAAGTCGCCCGAGGCGACCTGGTGCTGGAGCGCGGGCGAAGCGTGCGCCAGCAGCAACTTGCCCGTGGACACACAATGCGCCGGGCTGCGCGCCCCCACCCGTGACACCACCTGCACCGGGTGCAGGCCGTCCTCCCGCGCGATGTACACCGAATCCGCGCCATCCAGCGTGGCCAGGTGAACCTGGTCACCCGTGGCGTCCCGCAAGTCGGTCATGAACGGGCGTGCGGCGGCAATGAGATCGACCCCCTCGGCAGCAACGTGGCTGAAGCGACGCAGGCGAGGCCCAATGGCGTACTGGGCCGTCGCCATGTTCTGGGTCACGTACCCCCGCCGGGCCAGCGTCGTCAGCATGCGGTGCGCGGCGGCCTTGCTCACGCCCACCCGCCGCGCCACCTCGGACACCCCAAGCTCCGGAGCGCCATCCAGCACCTCCAGCACCTCCAGGGCCACATCGAGCGATTTCAGCGGCGGCGCGTCAGCGCGCACAGGCGTTCCCGTCTCAACGTTTCGCATTTCGGATCAGTGTTTCGCTCTGTAGCCTACGCAGGGCTTTTCACGCTGTCAACTCACCCAGCGGAACACGACAGGCGCACAGGCTGGGCTGTGGAGGTGCGGTGGCGTGGCCGCCGGCCGGGGCTGGCGCGAGGCCACGGCCAGCCATCGCGATCAGCGGTTCGCCGGCCGAACTGAGCACCGGCCGGCCATTTGCCACGCAGGCGCCGGGCATCGCCAATCACACCGGCGACATCCGCGAACCCGCCTGCACCCAGGAACTGCGCCGCGCGTAAGGGCCATTCCCGGCCTGGCAGATACCGATGATCGGCTGATCACGTGGCAGTTCGTTGTGGCGCAGCGCGGGACGCCTGTGGCGTCAGGTGTTGTCCGGTGTTCTCGACGGTGAGCAGGACCGCCTCCGGACGACTGGTGGTCGTCTCCAGGCGGAGCCGTGCTCGGGCGGGTTATGGACGATGGCGTCGTACAGGAGGTTCATCGCCGACGGCAACCGGAGCGCGTGCGAGCCAATCGCCGGCGTGATCTCGCCTGGAAGTCTCACTGACGATGCCGGGCCTTCCGGCAAGCGGGCGCAGCGTTACGGTGGCTTCGCCGGCCACCCGCGACACGTCGGTATCTTCGCAGCTGAAGGCGCGCCTTCCCCTGGGCGCCAGCGTGAAGCATGGCCCACCTGGCCCCAGAAGGCGGTCGCAGACGCCCGGGCTGGCGGGTATCCCCGGCCACGCCGCAGGGAAGACCAGATCGCCTCCCCTACTCCACCGTCACCGTTACGGCGTGGATCCCATTCTGCCCGTAGCCCTTGAGGTTCCAGGCGGCCTGCACCGGCTGGCGCAGGCGGCGCTCGTCCGTGGCGCGGGCCAGAAGAGTGTGCTGGCCGGGGGTGGCAGTCCACGGCAGGCTGAAGCGCGCCCAGGCGCGGCGCCCGGCGCGCTCCAGGTTGGCGGGCTGCCACGTCGCACCGCCGTCCGCGCTGACCTCGACGGTGGCAATCTCCCCGTAGCCAGACCAGGCAAAGCCTGTGACCGTTGTTTCACCGGTCGCCAGCCGCGCCTCGGCCTGAGGCGACGCAATCACGGACTTCACGCCCATCTCCGCGACCGGACGCAGCGCCGTGCCATCTTCGGCCCAGTAAACGTAGTTGTCGGCGTTCCAGAACCCGGCAAAGGCGTGATCCAGCACCGTCAGGCCCACCAGCCACTTGGTGGAGGCGATGCCTGCCCAGCCGGGCGTCAACAACCGGACCGGGGCGCCGTGCGCCACTGTCAGCGGCTCCCCGTTCATCCGCAGCACCAGCAGGGTATCGGGATCGCGGGCCACTGCGAGCGGCAACCCGCGCTGCATCTCCGGCATGTCGCCGCCCTGCGCCACGAGATCGACCGCGCCGGGGAGCACCCCGGCCTGGGCCAGGACATCCGCCAGCGCGACACCTTCCCAGATCGCCGTGCCACAGGCATCGTTGCGCCAGGGGGTACCCTCCGGCACGGGGTCGAAGCGCGTGCGGCCGTTGCCGGCGCACTCCAGGAAGGCCGTGAGCGTGCGCTGCGGCATCGCCTGCAGGTCCGCCAGGGAGAGGGTCAGCGGATGTTCGACGAGTCCCCCAATTGTCAGCGCCCACGACTGCGGGTCGATGACGGGCACCGGCCCGTTGGAGCGCATGAAGAAGCGCTCGGTGGGCACGACCAGGTCGGTGTTCGCCGCCTCCTCCTGAAGCTGCAGCGGCATACCGAAGTTGCCGCCACCGTACGGAATCAGGCGCTGATCCTTGCCGAGCTCCGCCAGTACAGCCCGTGGCGGCTGCCTGAGATCAACGTTCACGACGAAAGCACCTGATGGATTGGCGATCACCACGGGGAGCCTCCTGAAATAGCGACGGGGCGCCTGTCCAGGCGGCAGGCGACCGGTGATTCCCTGGCGCCGTGCGGCGACGACGCTGATGCCGTATTGTCCACTGGCGTTGTAGACATTGCGTGAGCCAGGATCAAGGGCAGCGCGGGCGGCCGCGCGTATTGACCAACTTGATCGACAACTGTACTATCCATCTGTTCGCGCTCCGGCGCGCTCATCACGAGGAGTCGAGGGACCGGCCCGGCGACACTCCAGCAACCACCCTCCGGGGCAGGTGCTCCATCCGGCAGGCGGCAACGCCTGAAAGATGAGGGAAGCCCGCAGCCGCATGTGCCTTTGGCTCCGTGATACCCTCACTCCCTCGTCCTGCGGCGGGGGATTTGGCTTTCTACCCAGTGTTTGCCGGGTAGTTCGTTTGTGGTGCGCCTCCACCGCGCCATTATCGCAAGAGGGTCCAGACGAATGCGCGATCTCACCCTGAAGCAGCAAATCCTGGCCGCGGGCCGGGCCAACCTCAACCGTCGCCGCCTGCTCGGGCTCGGCGCGGCGGGCCTGGCCGGCGCGATAGCCGCCCGCCCCGGCCTGACCTGGGCGCAGGATGCCACGCCCGCAGCCAGCCTGCCAGATTTCACCGGCGAAACCCTGAACTTCATGATTATTCAGCCGCACGCGGTGACGGGCGATCTGCTCAAGGCGGACTTCGAGGCCGCCACCGGCGCCACGGTGGCGTTGACGGTGGTCCCGTACGACGAGGTGCAGGCCAAAGCCACGCTTGACGTACAGTCCGGCGCAAACGTCTTCGATGTCCTCGACTACTGGTACCCCACGGTCGGCGCACTGGCGAGCCAGGGCGTTATCGAGGACCTGACCGACTTCATTGAGAACGATCCCGATATCGATCCGGCCGACTTCATCCCCAGCATCTACGATGTCTATACGCTCTACGACGGCCGCCGCTGGGGCATTCCCTATGACGGCGACACGCACGTGCTCTTCTACAACACCGAGATCTTCGAGCGGAATGGCCTGTCGGCTCCGGAGTCGTGGGACGATTTCCTGAACGCGGCGAAGACGATCACCGAGGCCGAGGGCGCAAACGGCGTCTACGGCGCGGCGCTGCAGGGCTTCCAGGCTCCGATCATCATTGGCTCCTCGTACGCGAACCGCCTGGCTGGCTTCGGCGGCCAGTTCCTGACTGCCGACAACGCCCCCGCGCTCGATTCTGAAGCAGCGGTGCAGGCGGCGCAGGCGATGCTCGACGTGGCCCCGTACGCGCTGCCGACCCCGTTGGAGACCGGCTTTGACCAGGCGCTGCCCGCGTTCCTGAATGGCCAGATCGCGATGATGGAGTTCTGGACCGACCTCGGCGTCTACGCCGAAGGCCCGGACAGCAAGATCGCGGGCAAGTGGGATGTCGTGCAGATGCCGTACGGCGGCGCGAACGACAAGCACATTGCCCCGCTGAACGCCGGGTTCTGCTTCTCGGTCTCCACGGGCTCCCACAACAAGGACCTGGCGCGCGAGTTCGTGAAGTTCGCGACCAGCAAGGATTACCACGTCAAGCTGCTGACCGTGACCGGCAGCGGCATCGACCCCATGCGCCTCTCCGGGCTGGAGGCCGAGGAGTACAAGGCGTTCGCGCCCAAGGTGCAGGCAGCGGCCACGGCCTCGCTGTCCGGCGCGTTTGCCTGGCCGACCATCCCCGAGTCGCCGGACCTGATGCAGGTCCTGGCGGACGAGTTGGCCCTCATGCTGCAGGGGAACAAGGACGCCGCCACCGCCATTGCGGACGCCCAGGCCGCCTGGGTGACGATTCTGCCCCAGTAGGAAGAGACCCTCACTCCTGGCCCGGACGGCCCTCACCCCCGACCCCCTCTCCCGGTGCGCGGGAGAGGGGCGACCGGCTGACGGGAGCGGTTGGGTCTGGGTGATTTGGCTTCACGGCAACATGTCGCGAGCCCCTCTCCCGCGCACCGGAAGAGGGGATGGGGTGAAGGCTTACTCGTGGTTCCCCAACGCACATTCAGCGCGCACACCCAGCGCCTCACCCCCCTGTTGCTCGTCGCGCCGCTGGTGGCGGCGCTGCTGGCGTTTGCCATCTACCCGCTCATCTACCTCATCGTGCTTTCCGGCTCGAAATCGCTGCTCGGCAAGCCCTTCCAGGAGTGGGTTGGGTTCGCCAACTTCGAGACCGCCTTCGCGGATCAGGCGTTCCTCTGGTCGCTGGCGCGCTCGGTGGGGTTTGCGGTCCCGGTCACCATCATCGAGGTGGCGCTGGGGTTGGGTATTGCGGTCCTGCTGCAGCAAAGCGTGCGTGGGGGGCACCTCATCCGCACGTTGCTGCTGCTGCCGTTAATGACGCCGCCAGTCATGGTGGCCGTGGCCTGGAAACTGATTCTGAGCCCGGTCGGGGGCCTGTTGAACAGCGTGCTGTTCAAGCTTGGCCTGAGCACGCAGCCGATCTCGGTGCTTGGCTCCTCGACCTGGGCGTTCCCCTCGGTGGCGTTGGCAGACGCCTGGCAGTGGACACCCTTCATCACCCTGCTCATCTTCGCCGCCTTGCAGGCGCAACCGGACGATGTGCGCCAGGCGGCCACGATAGATGGCGCCAGCGAGTGGCAGATCTTCCGCGACATCACGTTGCCGATGCTGATGCCGGCGCTGGTGGCGGTGGCCCTGATCCGCTTCATCATGGCGCTCAAGTTGTTCGACCTGGTCTACGCGCTGACGGCGGGAGGGCCAGGCTTCGACACCACGGTGGCCTCGTTCCACATCTACCGGGTGGCCCTGGAAAAGTTCAACGTGGGGTATGCGGCAGCCCTCACCCTGATCTTCGGGGTGGTGGTAAGTTTGGTCACCCTGCCCCTGGTCTGGTTGCGTGACTGGTCGCTGCGGAGGTGGGGATGAGCGCCAGCGCGCCGGGCCTGCCGATGTCGACGACCGCCTTGCCAGCGACCGGGGAACAGCAGCGTCCGGTCACCGCACGCCGCAGCCGCTTACGGCGCGCCTTGCGCGGCCTGCTGCTGGCGGCGGTGCTGATCTTCTTTCTGACCCCCATCGTCTACCTGACGCTGGTCTCGTTGACGCCGCAGCCGGAGGTGCTGGGCGGGCAGATCATCCCGTCGCGCCTCGCCTGGGAGAACTGGCCGAACGCCTTCGACTCCGTGCAGGTGACGCTGTTCCTGCGCAACTCGATCATCGTGGCGGCGCTGAGCGCGTTCGTGACCATGGCGATCGCGACGCCGGCCACCTACGCCATGGTCCGCTTCCGCACCGGCGGCTCGATCCTGCGTTCGGCGGTGCTGTCATCCTACGTCGCGCCCCCCATTGTGGCCGTGATCCCACTCTTCTTTCTCCTGAAAACGACGTCACTGATCGACACGTTGCCCGGTCTGGCGCTGGTGCACGCCCTGGCGAACCTGCCCGTAGCGATCTGGCTGCTGGACAGCTTCGTGCGCGAGATCCCGGTGGACCTGGAGGAAGCCTCCTGGGTGGATGGCGGCGGCCGATTCGGCACGCTGCTGCGCATCGTGCTGCCGTTGCTGACGCCGGGATTGGTCGCGGTGGCGATCATCTGTATCATCCTGTCCTACAACGAGTTCCTGTTCGCGCTGGTGATGACGTATCGCCCGGAAACCCAGACGCTGCCCGTGGGCATCGCCCTCTTCCAGGGGGATCGCCTGGTGCAGTTCGGGCAGATGGCCGCCGCGTCGCTCACCGGCATGATCCCGATTTACCTGGTTGCCCTCTTCTTCCAGCGTGGCCTCGTGCGGGGCCTGACGATGGGGGCAGTGAAATAGGGGGAGGCGGCCTGCGGGCCTTAGGTGGAGACGCTTCGCTCAGGGGGTGACGCGCTGCGGCGCCAAGGGGGCAAAGAACGTAACTGGTGGACGCTTCCTGTCTTCCCGTCCTGTTCCCCCTGAGTGCGTAGGCACGTCTCCACCTAAGGCCCGCAGGCCGTCTCCCCCCAAGCGAAGCGTCTCCCCCTCGCATGGAGGTTTGTCTCGTGGTCGAACAACGTGTGGTTATCAAGCCGGAGCAGTTTCTGGATGGGTCGCCGATGCAGCAGTCGGACGGCGCGGTGCGCGATCTGAAGCTGATCTATCCGGAGACCGGGTTTGACGCCCTGAGCCTTTGCCTGGGGTTGGTGGAGATCGACCCGGGGCACCACTCCCCACTGCACCGGCACCGCTGCGAGGAGGTCTATTATGTCGTCAAAGGCAGCGGCGAACTGGAGTCGGATGGCGTGCGCCATGCGATCTCCCCAGGCTGCGCGGTCTTCAACCGCCCCGGCGTGATTCACCGCGTCTACAACACCGGCGACGAGACAATCCAGTTGGTGGTGGTCGCGGGCATCATGTTCGTGCCACTCTGGCCCCAGTGGCCGACCGAGTCGCCGTACGAGGTCTTCGAGGGCTCCTCGATGGACGAGCACCGCGCGACGGAAGCGATTGCTGCGGAATGAACGGCTACCCCTACAGCGCGGAAGCCCAGGAACTGGCGCTGCTGGTCGATATCCTGATTCCGGGCGACGACCTGTTTCCGCCGGCCTCTGCGGCCGGCGCCCAGGGTCTGCTGGCAGACCGCCTGCGAGAGCGCCTCGGCCTGGATGGTGTCAGTCAGGTGCTGACCGCGCTGGGCAGCGCTGCTGGCGGCTCGCTGGCCGCCCTGGACGCCGAGGCGCAGGTGTCGGCGGTGGCGCGCTTCCAGGAGCAGGAGCCAGCGCTCTTCGCGCTGATGCTGAACACGCTCTATTACAGCTACTACCAGTTGCCGCTGGTGGTGCAGGCGATTCGCGAACTGGGCATCGTCTACAACGATGCGCCCCAACCGCTGGGCTATGATCTGCCGCCCTTCGAGCCGATCCCGGGCGTCACCATCCCGAGCGAGCCGCGCGGCTTCTACAAGGCGACCCACGAGGTGGAGCGCATCGAGTGGCTGCCGCCGGCGGCGGCAGCTTCGGCCAGCGAGCAGTAGCCGACCCGGTGCGGCGGGAGGATAACCACCATGGCCACGCCAACACTTCCGCCCGGGAATTGCGAGGCGGTCACCCGGCCGCCCCGCAGCGCTGGCGACTGCGGCTTGCCATGACACTGCTCTCCCTGGTGCTGTTCCTGGCGCTGACACCGCTGCTCACGACTCATGCGGCGCCCGCAGCAGCCGCGCCGGGTATCCCGCCTCACGTTTGGGAGATGGACAGCTTCACCCTTGGAAATGATGCACCAGTCGACGTTGGCGACCCGGAGCGATACAGCGCTCAGTTCTTGCCCGATGGCCGGGCGCAGTTTCGATTGGACTGCAACCGCGGGCAGGCTGATTACGCCGCTGCTGATGGTCACGTGGCGCTGGCGGTCTTCGCAACCACCGACGCGCTCTGTCCATCTGGTTCATACAGCGAGGCGTTCGCGACGCTGCTGATGAGCGCAGAGGGGTATCGCTTTGACGACACCGGCAACCTCATCTTGCGCGGGCCCGAGGGTGCGCTCCGCCTGCGCCCGGCGCTGACCGGCGTTACCTGGCATTGGCAGGGCATCGCGGACAACGAGGGCGGCATTTTCGTGGCGCCGCCCGCGCCAGCGCGGTACACGCTGGAGTTCCTGGCAGATGGTTCAGCGGCTATCCGTGCTGACTGCAACCGGGCGCGAGCCCGAGTACGGACAAACGGCGCCGCGCTGGCGATTCGCCTGGGCGGCGTGACGCACATGGCCTGTCATTCCGGCTCACTGGGCGGGCTGTATCTGTCCGGACTGGCCAACGTCGAGTATTGGTATCTCTTCAATGGCGTCCTTACGCTGTCCCTGCCGGACAGCGCGGGCATGATGATCTTCGGCCCGGTGGCAAGCGCCGGGGCAATCCCTGCTGGAGCGGATTAGGTGATGGCGAGTACTCCCCGAATGCCGGGCCGCAAACCGGAGCGCGCCGATGTGGTGATTGTTGGCGCGGGCGTTGGCGGCGCGCTGACTGCCCTGACGCTGGCCGAGGCGGGTCTGAAAGTGGTCTGCCTGGAGCAGGGTGGCTGGACCCGGCCGGAGGACCATCCGCACTTCTCGCCCGACTGGGACTACCAGCGCGCCACACGCTGGAACACCGCGCCGAACGTCCGGCGGCGTACGCAGGACTACCCGGTCGACACGCGCGACGAGAACCCGCTGATGTGGAATGGCGTGGGGGGATCCTCCGTCGTCTACACCGCGACGTGGCCCCGATTCCGCCCGTCAGATTTTCGCAAGGGGACCGAACACGGCCTGCAGCCGAACTGGCCGTTTACCTACGAGGATCTGGCTCCCTGGTACGACACGCACGACGCGCTGGTTGGCGTCAGCGGCTGGGACGGCGACCCGGCCATTCCGCCGCGCGGCCCCTTCCAGACGCCTCCGGTTGCGCCAGGCCCGCTGGGCGCCGTGGCCGGACGCGGCTTCGAGAAACTGGGCTGGCATTTCTGGCCGATGCCTTGCGCCATCCTCAGCGCGCCCTTCAAGGGCCGCCCCGCCTGTAACAACTGTGGCAACTGCCAGAGCGGCTGCCCCACCGGGGCCCTGAACGACTACCAGGTCTCGGTCTGGCCGTACGCGCTGGCGGCTGGCGCCGACCTCCGGCCCTTCGCCCGCGTGGAGCGTATCGAGACGGGACCAGATGGCCGCGCCAACGGCGTGGTCTACATTGATCGCCAGACGGGGCTGCGCTACCAGCAGGACGCGGATGTCGTCGTGGTCGCAGCGAACGGCATCGGCACGCCGCGCCTGCTCCTGATGTCGGAGAGCGCGCAGCATCCGCACGGGCTGGCCAACTCCAGCGACCAGGTCGGGCGCAACCTGATGCACCACGGCCTGGCGCTCGTGGAAATCTGGTCTCCAGAGCGTACCGACTCGCACCAGGGAATCATTTCGGCGGTGTACATCTGCGAGGAGTTCGCGGAGTCGGACCCGGCCCGCGGCTTCGTCAACGGGGTCACGCTGCACATTACCCGGCAGAATGGCGCAGGCTATCAGGCGAACGGCGCGCACTCGGGCAACGCCGCGCCATGGGGAATAACGCACCACGCCTGGTTCCGGCAGCACTTCGGATTCGGCTTCAACGTGCTGGTCGTGGGCGACGACCTCCCCATCGCCACGAACCGGGTCACGCTCTCAAGCACGGCAGTGGATACCGACGGCCTGCCCGCTCCCAAGATCACCTACAAACTGGACCCGAACGACCGGCGCCAGATTGACTTTGGCATCGACCGCGCGCGGGATCTGGCGCGCGCTATCGGCGCCACCGATATTCGTGTCAACAACCTCACCAATGCCGCCGGGGAGTACGCGCCGCCCGCGTGGCACCTGCTGGGCACCTGCCGCATGGGGACAGACCCGGAGGCCTCGGTGGTGAACCAGTGGCATCAATCGTGGGACGTGCCAAACCTGTACATTATCGATGGCAGCGTGCTGCCCACAGGAGGGGCGGTGAACCCCACGAGCACGATCGGGGCGCTGGCGATGCGCGCCGCCGCCAACCTGCGAGACACCTTCGCGGCGGCGCGGGCCGGGGTGCGCGCGGGCACGTGATGCCGAAACCCGTCACCCTGCGGGAGCGGCCCGGCAGGCGACGTGCCGGGCCCGATGTTCACGGCAGCACCGTCGAGGGAACTCGTCGTGAGCCGCCACCGCGATTGAAGATGTCGGCGCCCCCGGGTGGCGCCCTGAGCGAAGGCGAAGGATCTTGTTCGCCTGCCAGCGCGAAGCGGGGAGAGACCACTTTCGCGTGGCATCCCGAGCGCAGTCGAGGGATCTCGGCCTGGTCTACCGCCAGGCGCCGGCGCCGGCGCCCACGCTTCGCGATGATTTCAGAGCCGAGCAGCCGGAAACGAGATCCTTCGACAAGCTCAGGCTGACACGCGGAAGGGGAGCGGCGGGAGGTGGCCGGCAGGGTCCGGGTGGAGGAGCAGGAGCTTCTTCGGCCTCGGGCTCAGCATGACCGATGGGGAGGCGCAAGAATCTGACAATTCCTTGCTGGCGCGGCGCCGAGTGCCGCGCCGACGGCCAGTTGTCAGTTCCATTGGCCCCTGCGCTTGTCATCCCGAGCCCACAGGTAACGAATCTCGTTGGCTGAGCGCGGACGACAACCTTCCAACTTTCCGGAGTTGCGCCACTCAGGCTGCCGCGCGACGGCGGGCAGTGGCGGGAGAATCCGTCCCCCTCGTGCGCGGGATGCCGGCCGGGTCCCTTGCGCCACGTCCCGCGGCTGACCTGATATGCTCATCAGCCGGCAGTGATCTTCCCTTGTCCAGAGGTTGTCATGGCGAGTGCACCCAGATTGGCGGGCCGCAAACCGGAACGGGCCGACGTCGTCATCGTTGGCGCGGGTGTCGGCGGCGCGTTGAGCGCCATGATCCTTGCGCAGGCGGGGCTGAAGGTGGTCTGCCTGGAGCAGGGCGGCTGGACGCGGCCGGAAGACCGGCCGCACTTCTCGCCCGACTGGGACTACCAGCGCGCCACACGCTGGAACATGGCCCCGAATGTCCGGCGGCGTACGCAGGACTACCCGGTCGATACGCGCGACGAGAACACCCTGATGTGGAACGGGGTCGGGGGCTCGTCGGTCGTGTACACCGGGGCCTGGCCCCGCTACCGCCCCTCGGACTTCCGCAAGGGAACCGAGCACGGCCTGGCGCCCGACTGGCCCTACCCCTACGAGACGCTGGCGCCCTGGTATGACGCGCATGACGCCCTCGTTGGCATTAGCGGCTGGGACGGCGACCCGGCGATTCCGCCGCGCGGCCCCTACCAGACGAAGCCCCCGGCGCCTGGGCCAATGGGCGAAGTCATCGCGCGCGGCTTCGAGAAGCTGGGCTGGCACTACTGGCCAATGCCCTGCGCCATTCTGGGGGAGCCCTTCAAGGGCCGGCCGGCCTGCAACAACTGTGGGAGTTGCCAGAGCGGCTGCCCCACCGGGGCTCTGAACGACTACCAGGTCTCGGTTTGGCCGTACGCGCTGGCCGCCGGGGCGAATCTCCGGACGTTTGCCCGCGTGGAGCGCATCGAGACGGGCCCGGACGGGCGTGCGACCGGCGTGGTCTTTGTGGACCGTCAGACCGGCGTGCGCTACCAGCAAGACGCCGGCGTGGTCATCGTGGCGGCGAACGGGATCGGGACGCCAAGATTGCTGCTGCTCTCCGAGAGCGCGCAACACCCGCACGGGCTGGCCAACTCCAGCGACCAGGTCGGGCGCAACCTGATGCACCACGGCCTGGCAGTGGTCGAGGTCTGGACGCCAGAGCGCACCGACTCGCACCAGGGGATCATCTCGGCCGTTTTCATCAGCGAGGAGTTCGCGGAAACTGACCCCGCACGCGGGTTTGTGAATGGCCTGACGCTGCAAATCACCCGCCAGAATGGGGCGGGCTTTCAGGCGGCCGGGTCGCAATCGGGGCACGTGATGCCGTGGGGCGCCGGGCATCACGCCTGGTTCCGCCGCCACTTCGGGCATGGTTTCAACGTGCTGGTTTGTACCGACGATCTGCCCCTCGCCAGCAACCGGGTGACGTTGTCTGCCACTGCAACGGACAGCGACGGCCTGCCCGCACCGCACGTTGTCTACAAGCTGGCCCCGAATGACCGGCGGTTGATCGACTTCGGCATCGACCGCGTGCTGGACCTGGCTCGTGCGCTCAACGCGACTGATGCCCACGTCAACCGCTTCCTGAATGCCGAGGGGGAGTACAACCCGCCAGCCTGGCACCTGCTCGGGACGGCCCGGCTCGGTGATGACCCGGAGACCTCGGTCGTGACGCCGTGGCAGCAGGCCTGGGACGTTCCCAACCTGTTTGTGATGGACGGCAGCGTGTTGCCGACAGGCGGCGCGGTCAACCCAACCAGCACCATCGGGGCGATGACGCTGCGCGCCGCCACGCACCTGCGCGACCACTTCGCGGAGGCTCGGGCCGGGGCATTACTGGCGTAGGTCAACGGGTTGGCCGCAAACGGCGCGGCGTCGCGAACCGCCCGCGCCATGTCGGTCACACGCGGGGCAGGGCGTATGCATGGTGATCCGGGGGCTCGGTCCTGGCAGGGTGAAACCACCAGGGGCAGGAAATATCTGGATGCCAATCCGCGAACATGCCGAGCGGGTTGTCGCGCCAGACCCAGACGCGCAGCAGATAGGCCGCTGGCAACCCGCTGCGACTTCCGCCGGGCGCCAGCGCCAACTCCTGCCCAAACAGGACCGGTGGGTCAGGCGACCGACGATCCCAGTCACGTTGGAGGACGAAGTACTCCACAGCGACCAGGCGCAAGCCGCCATCCGCATCTGGCGCATAGAGGAGCGCTTGCGGTCGCCGCGACTGCAACGCGCCCTCAATGACCAATACCGCATTGACGTAGCGAACGCCCTGACCGCCCGTGCCCTGGTCCTCGATGCAGGCCGCTCCGTCCCGGCCCGGCAGCCAGCCATAGCCCGCTGCCTCCGCCGCCGCAACATCCCGATAGGGCGCGGTTGCCGCCCGGATGGCGGCGCGATCAGGAACATCGCTCTCCTGGTGGGCCAAGCCGGCGCCCGGCAACGCCAGAGACATGATGCTGACCACGACGATCACGAGAGGCAGCGCCGGGACGCCCCCAAAGACTATGGGCATGGCACGGCTCCTGGGATAACCCGATGGACAGATGGCCGTCGCCCGGTGGCCCGGGCGACGTGCCGGGCGCGGGCTAGCCGCAGATCACTGCCACGTTGAGCAAACGGCCGTTGTCTGCGTAGTCGGAATCCTGCATCCGCATCGGCACACGACGCTCCTGACCAATGACAGACGTCGTGTACTCGTGCTCCTGCGAATAGGGCCCCCAGATATCCGGCGAGCGCCCATCCAGGGACAGCCCGAGCCGGACCCCGAGATCGACAAAGGCGACCTGGTTGGGGTCGGCCGCGAGAAACGCCGCGACCGCATCGTTGAGGTAGGCGCCGTTCGTTGACCAGAAGCCGGAGGCGCGTAGCGTGTAGCGTTGCCCGCTCTTGAGCACCGGCGTGAAGATCTCCGTACCGTCGCCGGGGACGGCGAGGTTGGCCAGGACGCGGCCCCGCCGGCACGTGCTGCGCCGCTTCTTCCTGGCGGCCCGCCTGGCCTTCTTCCTGGACGTCTTCTTTGCCTCCGCCATTGCGGCGCCGCCCCCGGCGAGGGCGAAGAGCGCCGCGGCCAGCCCGCGCACCGCCGCGCGCCGGTTCGCGGTTGCATTCCACCCCAGGGGCTCCTGTTCGCCAGGCAGCAAGGCCGGCGTCGTCTGTTCTGATTCACGCACTGAACGGTGGTCCTTTCATCGCGCATCCGCGCGGGTCGCGCGCCCGCCACCTGGTCCGCAAGGCGGCCGTGGCAGCGCAAGTCCTCGGCTGGCGCGGCATCAGGGTTATCCTGTGGCAGCCAGCGGTCCTGATGATGCCGGGGCGGAGGACCGCCGCCATCGTTCATTGACATGAACTGGAGTGTGGAGAAATCGGCCGGCCACGGCGGAAGACCGGACAGCGGGTGACCGGTCTCGACAGGTTGCGCAGGTCGCGGCCGTCGCTACAGCGTCTCGTGGCGATGAGCCCAGGCAACTGCCTGGGCCCGGGAGTTCACGCCGATCTTGCGGTAGAGGCTCGCGACGTGCGTGGCCACGGTTGTCGGGCTGACAAAGAGCGCCTCACCGATCTCCCGGTTGCTCTTGCCGGCGGACAGCTCTCTCAGGACATCGCGTTCGCGGCGCGTCGGTTGAGGCAGGCGCGGCGCGGCCGGCGTTGGAGTCGCCAGCAGCGCGCCGGCGCCCGCCACAGCGAGATGGCGCGGCCAGGCGCCCCGGCCGCCCAGGCGTCGTTGAAGCTCACGTCGCCCAGGGTCTCGCGCAAGCGGGAAAGAACTGGTGCAAAGTAGGCGCGCTCGGTGGGCGCCATGGGCATCACAATTTCGTCCCGCAGGGCAGAGGCTGCGCCAAAGAGGCGCGCCGCAATGTCAGGCGCCCCGGAGGCAGCGGCCACGGTGGCCAGCCCCTCGAGCGCGGTGTTGATGTCAACGAGGTCACCCCGGCGGTCGCCCAGCGCGAGCGCTTCCTGCAGGAGCGACGCCGCCCGGTTGCTCTCGCCGAGTTCCAGCGCCGTGTAGGCGTAGCCGACCAGGACCATGGTCGCCAGCCAGTCCCAGCCCTCCGCGCGGGCCAGGCTCAGGGCTTCAGCAGCGCAGGCGTCGGCCCGGGCCAGATCCCCGCTCATGCGGCAGAAGCAGGCCAGGTTGTGCAACACAAGCGCCGTGGGATCAGCAACACCTGCGGCGCGCGCCAGCGCCAGGCTGGCCTCGCAGGAGGCAATGGCGCCCGGCAGGTCGCCACGCTCCGCCAGCAGCCAGGAGCGGTCGCCGAGGGCCCGCGCCTCCGCGAGGTGGTCGCCCTCAGCCCGCGCCAGGGCCAGAGCCTGCTCGTGCCAGGCAGCGGCCTGTTCAACCCGGGTCAGGTACCAGGCCAGCGTGCCGGCCCCGCTCAGCGCACGAAGCCGCGCCACCGCCGGCGCGCTCTGTCCGAGCAACAAGGCGGGTTCCAGCCAGCGCAGCCCTTCCGCAAAGTGGTTCTGCTCCTGCCAGAAAGGGGAGAGCGCAGCGGCCATTTGGAGCAGGCTCACGCCATCCTCCTGGTGCTGGAACCAGGTCAGCGCCGCCAGGAGATTCTGGTGTTCAGCCCGCAGGCGCGGCAGCCAGACAGCGGCGTCTGCCTGCTTGGCGCGCGGCCCGGCGTCGACCGCGAACGCCCGGTACCAGGCAGCATGGCGGCGGGATGCTGCCTCATGCTCGCCAGAAGCGGCGAGTTGTTCCAGTCCGAACTCGCGGATCGTCTCCAGGGGGCGGTACCGGGTCTCGCCGTCGGTCCCTTCCATCCCCAGCAGACTCTTGTCGACCAGGGAGGCGAGCAGGTCCAGGACGGGCGTATCCGGTTCGCCAATCCCCTCGGCGGCAGCCAGCGTGAAGCCGCCGGCGCAAATGGCCAGGTGGCGGAAGAGGCGCTGCTCGTCCGCATCGAGCAGGTCGTAAGACCACGCAATCGCACTCCGCATGGTGCGCAGCCGGGCCGGGGCATCGCGCGGGCCACCTGTCAGCAGGGGCAGCCGCCGCTCCAGCCGGTTCAGCAGATCGGGCAACGCCAGGGCCTTCACGCGAGCCGCCGCCAGTTCGATGGCCAGCGGCAGGCCATCCAGCCGCTGGCAGATCGCCGCGATGGCCGCCACGTCTGCCGGGCTGGCGCCAACGCCGGGGCGCACCGCCTGCGCCCGCTCGATGAAGAGTTGCCCGGCCGGCGAAAGCGGTTCCGAGCCATCGACCGCATCGACACGCAGCGGCGCTACCGCCCGTTCGCTCTCGCCGGAGATACGCAGCCGGACGCGGCTGGTGGCCAGCACTGTCAGCATGGGACACGCCGTCAGTAGCGAGGCTACCAAAGGCGCGGCGTCAATGACCGGCTCGAAGTTATCCAGCACCAGCAGCAGACGCCGCTCCTGCAAGGCGGTTGCCAGCCGGTCCGCCAGGGCGTCTTCTCCAGATTGCTGGACGCCTAGCGCGTCGGCAATCTCCAGTGCGACCCACTCCGGGCCGGTGAGCGCCGCCAGCGAAACAAAGCAGACGCCGTCCGTGAAATCCCCGGCCACGGCGGCGGCCGCCGCCAGCGCCAGGCGAGTCTTGCCGACGCCGCCAGGCCCGGTCAGGGTCACGAGCCGGTCTGGCCCGCGCAGCGCGGCCCCAAGCGTGGCCACATCGTGATCACGCCCCACGAGGGAGGTGAGCACGGCGGGCAACATGGCCCGGCCAGCCGCCAGCGGAGCCGCGCGGGACTGCTCCACGGCTGGGTCAGGCGCGCGCCCGCGCAGTCGCCGCAACCGTTCGAGGTCGACAAGGGAGATGCGGAAGGTTCCCCCGTGCTTTGCGGCGGGCAAATCCCCCCGCGCGATAGCGCGCCGGATGGTGCGCTCGCTGACGCCCAGGTGGGCGGCTGCGTCACGGGCCGTCTCGAATACCTCAGGGATGGGGGCGAACCCCTCCGGGACAGGCAATGCGGGCACGGGAACGATGAATCCTGCACGAGGCCGGCGACGAGTTGCCAAGTATTGGCGGCGCCTGTTTGCGGGGAAAGCGCACACCCCACAAGCGCGAGCACACTGCCCTACGGCACGATCTCCACGATCTGCATCATGCCCAACTCCTCGTGGTTCATCATGTGGCAGTGCAGCACCAGCTTACCGGTAAAGTCGAGGAAGCGTGTGCGGTAGGTGACGCTGCCCTGGCGCGGCACAGTGACGGTATCGAGCCAGACCGGGGTTTGCAGCGCGTCGCCGTTGATCCGCGTGACCTGGAACGGGTTGGTGTGGATGTGGAAGATGTGGTCGCTGACATCGTCATTGACAATGGTCCACTCCTCCACCGCGTTCAGGCGCACCGTCTGGTCAACCCGATCCGGGTCAAACTGCCGGCCATCAACCAGGAAGGCAAACTCCTGGTAATCGGCGGCGGCCGGATTCTCCGGCGCCCACTCCGAGAGCGTCAGGGTGCGCGCGCCGGTCAACTCATCGTCGGTGATGTCTGTGAAGGGCGGGGCGGGGAGGCGCGCTGGCAGGCCCATCGGCTGCGGTTCTCCCTCCACGATGAGCGTCGCGAACACCCCCTCGGGCGACGGATACCCCTGGTCGTTCGGCAGCGCAGCCAACTGGTACGCGCCCGGCGCCCCGGCCTGCACCAGCACATCGACACGCTGGCCCGGCGCGATGACGAGGTCGGGCCCGGTTTCCACCGCCGCGAGGCCGATGCCATCGCGAGCGATGACGTGCAGTTCGTGGCCGGAGAGACCGAGCCGGAAGTTGTCCTCGTGCGCGGCCTGCACCACGCGCCAGCGCTGGACTTCGCCGGGGCGCATGCGCAAGATCGGCTCTCGCTGCCCGTTCACCGCCAGGAAGCGCGGCACAGCCTCCGGCCAGAGCGTGTCGTAGTGCTCGATCTGGCCGAGATAGTCGAAGAGCACTTCGCTCAACATCAGCACCCGCTCCCGCGCGGCGGCGATCTCCGGCACGTCCGCGAAGTCGCCCTCCACGATCAGGGCGCCGAAGCAGCCGCTGGTCAGTTGCGCGTCGACCGCACCGTGGTGGTGCGGGTGGTACCAGAAAGAGCCAGCCGGGTGATCGACCGGGACATCGATCACGATGTTGTACTGGCCACCTGGCTCCATCGCCCGCAAGACGTTGTCGCTCTCCCCTGCCGGGCTGACGTGCAGGCCGTGCGAATGGAAATTCGTCGTGTTGAAGTGATGCGGCAGGTTGTGATTCTCCGGCATGGGGTCCGGGTTGGGCGGCAGGGCGTTTGTGAGCGTGAGCGCCAGGCGGTCCCCCGGCTTCACGCGCAGGGTCGGGCCGGGAATCGCGCCGTTGTAGCCGCGCAGGTTGAGGGCATAGCCGCCGATTTCCTGGAAGGCGTACGCCAGGCGCAGGTCTCCCCGGAGTTCGCCGTTCGACGCGCTCCAGACCACCGGCTCCACGAACTCGCCTGGAGAGAAGCTCAGCCACGAAGGGGTGGCGCCGGGGTCTGGCTGCAGCGTGTGCGGCCCGTGACGCTCCTGCAGATGCGCCGTTGCCGGTTGCCGCAGCACGCTGCCGAGCAGGGCCACGCCGCCAAGCGCGCTGACACCGGCCAGGGCCTGCCGCCGGGAAAACGCGACCCGCCGGGGGAGCGATTGCGGCTCATTGCCGGTGGCTACGGTCGATGGCGCAGACCGGGACCGGCGGCGTGTTTCTGGCATTGTCACGAGGACTCCCCTCCGAACCTGATTGCGGCCTGGCGCAACGGCGCCGTAGCCAATCGTGTCGTACTGCGACACTATTGAAACCTTGACACCTGAATTCCGCCTTCTAGTATGGAAATGGTGTCTCCATAATAACGACGACGCACTCCCAGGCGCTCGTCAAGAACACGATGTGCAGCCAGCACCCCGCCCTGACTGGCCTCGTGGGAGGGAAGGGTGTTGCCAGACAATCAACATGCGGCCTGTTACAACCGACGGAAGGTTCTGGGGGGGCTTGCCGCGACTGGCGCGGCAATGCTGACGGGGCGGGCGCCGCGCCCGGCAGCCGCTCAGAACGCTGTGCGTGTCCCCGTTCTCTGCTATCACAACATCGACTATTCGGGCAGCGCGTACGCCACCACCCCCGAAATGCTGGACGCCGAGTGCCAGTGGTTGCTGAACAATGGCTACACGGCGATCGGGGTCTACCAGCTCTGGAATGCCTGGACAGCGGGAACCGCATTGCCAGCCAACCCGGTGCTGATGACGAATGACGACGGCTGGGCGAGCGCCGTCACATTTGCCCAGACGCTGAGTGCGCACGGCATGATCGGCAACTATTTCATCAACAACTACTCGCCGCTCTCCGCGTCGGACATTCTCTACCTGGCCCAGAATGGCCCGGTGCAGGCGCACACCGCGAACCACCAGTACATGACGCAACTGGACCCGGCGACGCAAAGCGCCGAAATCGCCAACAATCAGGCGTACATTACAGGCATCACCGGCCAGCCAGTGCAGTTTCTGGCGTGGCCCTTCGGGGACTTTGGCCCCAACGCCATCCAGGCGGCCAAAGATAACGGCATCCTGGCCGCGTTTGGCCTGAACGGGATCTCCTGCTATGTCGGCTCCGGCAATCTCTACGCCATTCCCCGCATCATGATGGAGGTGGGAGACACGCTGGACACCTTCGCCGCCAAGGTTAACCACTGGTAGCAACGCCGGCGCGCGCCGAAACGAGACGCATCGTCCGGCGCCTGGATTCGCCGCCGACACTGGCCAGGCGCCTGCTTCGCAGGCGCCTGGCCCATCCGGACACGATCAGTCTCCATCACTTAGGTCATCTTGCACGAGCCCAGCCGCTGCGCCGCTGGCGTCCGTTCAGCCGTTGTGCAAGCCTGCCGAAACGCCGTTGACAGCCCCGGGGTGGAACCTATGCTGCCGTGAAACCACCGTCAGGAATACCAATGGCGTCGAGTTCGGCGCTGCGAAAGGGTGCAGGCAATGAGCAAACCCCGCGTTTCCGGCACGGGCGCCGCCCACTCGTGGGCTGGCCAGCCCCTCCATCGCCGCGCGCTTATGCAGCGCGGCGCCATGTTGGGCCTCGCACTCCCGGTGCTCGGCGCGCTTGGGACGCAGGCGCCGTCACCGGCGGCGGCCCAGGAAAGCGGATCTGGCGGCGTGCTGGTTTTCGACCTTGGCAGCGAGCCGGAAAACCTCGACCCGCACCAGATGCTGGCGTACACGACGTCGCTGGTCGTGTACCAGATGTTCGAAGGCCTCGTGCGTTTCGCGCCAGGCACTCTCGAAGTCGAGCCCTGGCTGGCCGAGTCCTGGGAATCTTCAGAGGACGGGCTCGACTGGACGTTCATCCTCCGCAAGGGGGTGACGTTCCACGACGGCACACCGTTCAACGCGGACGCCGTCAAGTTCTCCTTTGACCGCCAGATGGACGAATCCAGCCCCTTCTACAAGATGGGGCAATGGTCTACGGCCACGGATCTCGCCATCATTGACTCCGTCACGGTCGACGGCGAGGACACCGTGACGTTCCATCTGGCCGGGCCGTACAGCAAGTTCCTGAGCCGCATGACGGGCGCGCTCGACTGGATCGTGTCCCCTACTGCCGTCGAGCAATACGGCGAAGCCTTCCTTGAAAACCCCGTCGGCACAGGCCCCTACCAACTGGACCGCTGGGAGAAGGGCCAGCAGGTGGTGCTGCGGCGCAACGAGACGTGGTGGAACGGCACGCCTGGCCTGGACGAAATCTACTTCCGCGCCATTCCCGAAGAAGGCGCTCGCCTGGCCGCACTGTTGAGCGGCGAGGTCAACATGTCGCTCGATGTCGGCCCGGAGACGGTGGACCTGCTCCGCGCGTCCGATGCGCACACGGTTGCCACCGGCCCCACAGGCGCCATCTGGTTCCTGGCCATGAATGTTGAATCCGAGCCGTTCAAAGATGTCAAAGTGCGGCAGGCCGTCAACTACGCGGTCGACAAGCGCGCCATCGTGGAAGACGTGCTGCGCAACACCGTCGAGACCGCATACGGTCCGCTTTCGCCGGGCTTCGAGGAGTACAACCCCAAAGTCGAGACGTACTTCAGCTACGATCCGGAGAAAGCAGCCGCGCTCCTGGCCGAAGCTGGCTGGCCGGCTGACCGGGAGGTCGTCTTCCGCTGTTCCATCGGCGGGTCAGGAATGCTCCTGCCCGAGGAGATGGCCACCGTCATCCAGGACAACCTGCGGGCCATCGGCATGCAGGCGCGCCTGGAAGTTACCGAGTTCGTGAGCTGGATGGACGCCATCCGCAGCGATCAGAACGAGTTGACCGTCATGTCCTGGAACGTGGCGCCGACCGAACCGGACTACATCTTCAACGGCGTCCTGACCAAGGGCGCGTTCCCGCCCGGCTTCAACACCAGTCACTGGACCGATGAGGAGCTTGAGCAACTGGTCGCCGACGCCCTCGTCACGGCGGATCCAGCCGTAGCCAGGGCCAACTACGAGCGCGCGCAGGAAATCGTTATGGAGCGAGCGCCGATCGTGCCGGTGTGCCACCGCCAGCAAATCTATGGCTACACCAATTCCATCAAGAACTTCGCACCTTCGCCCAGCATGATGCTGGACCTGATCGACGTCTGGATCGAGAACTAGCAGACTCCCACGGACCGCCGGACGTGCCGCGGAGTCGCGGGTCGCAGGGTAGCTGCGACCCGCGAAAGGTGATCACACAGAGCGCATGACCAGGTATCTCATCGGCCGGATAGCGCAGGTCATCCCCACAGCGCTGCTCGTGAGCGTGGTGGTGTTCCTGATGCTGCACATGGCGCCAGGCGACCCTGTCGCGGTTATCCTCTCGGCGAAGGCAGTCGCCTACACCGAAGATGATGTCATTGCACTGCGCGAGCAGTTGGGGCTCGACAAGCCACTCATCGCGCAGTACCTCGCCTGGGTGGGCAACGCCGTGCGTGGCGACCTGGGAACTTCGCTCTACCTGCGCCGGGATATCCGGCCGCTGCTCTTTGAACGCCTCGGCGCCACAGCGATTCTCGCGGCCGGCGCCCTGCTGTTCGCCCTGCCGGTCGGCATTATCGGCGGTGTGGTTTCCAGCTTGCTGAAAGGCACGATCTGGGACCGCCTGATCAACGCGGTCATCGTCATGGGTGTGGCGGTGCCGGTGTTCGCGCTCGGGCTGTTCTTTATCGTCATATTCGGCGCCTACCTGCGCTGGCTGCCTGTTTCAGGCATGGTGAGCGCCGGAGGCGGCGATTTCGTCGACCGGGTGAAGCACCTGATTCTGCCGGCTGTGGCGCTGGGTGTTGGCCCCGCCGCCATCCTGGCCCGGTTAACGCGTTCCTCCATGCTGGAGGTCCAGAACGAAGACTATGTGCGGACAGCGAGGGCGAAGGGACTCAAGGAAGGCGTCGTGACCTGGCGCCACACCTTCCGCAACGTACTGATCCCGGTGACCACCGTGATCGGGTTGCAGGTCGGGTTCCTCCTGGGCGGCGCGGTGCTGATCGAAGTGGTGTTTGGCTGGCCAGGCATGGGCTCGCTGATCATCAACGGCATCCTGCAGCGGGACTTCCCGGTGGTCCAGGCCGGCGTGCTGGCCGTGGCGCTCTGCTACGTGTTCGTCAACCTCGCGGTTGACGTGCTCTACGCCGTCATTGACCCCCGGATTCGCTATGGCGCCTAGCGCTGTGCGCTCCTCGCGGCCGGGATACGGCCGACTCGCGGCGGGATCCCGGCTGCGTGACACGTCATCAGGAGCGAGCCCGCGATGAGTTCACTCGCTGCGCCTGGCCCGGCCAGCGCATCGCTTGCGGCCGGCATCGAGGGAACTGCGCGCCGCGTTTCGCAACGCACCTGGTGGCGGCTGCTCCTGCGAGACTGGCCTTCTGTTGTCGCGTTGCTCGTCCTGCTCCTCATCGCGCTCGCGGCCATTTTCGCGCCATTCCTGACGGCCATCGATCCCCTGACCACGAACACCCGCGTCAAGGCCGAACCCCTCTTCACGCCTGGTTACCCGCTGGGCACAGACCAGTTGGGCCGCGATATCTGGTCGCGGCTGCTGTACGGCGCGCGGCTCACGTTGACCGTCGGTATCGCCGGCGCGGCAGTCTCCGCCGCCGTCGGGCTGCTCATCGGCCTGATTGCCGGGTACTTCGGAGGCTGGGTTGACGCGGTCACCATGCGGGGGCTGGATGTCCTCCTGTCGTTTCCCGATATTCTCCTGGCTGTGGTGATCGTGGCGATCCTGGGGCCCAGCCTGCAGAACGCCCTGATCGCGGTCGCCATCCTGGGGGTGCCCTTCTACGTGCGTTTGATCCGGGCCGACGTGCTGCGCCTGCGCCAATCGGATTTCGTCACGTCGGCCAGAACCATTGGCGCCTCCAACCGGCGGATCATCGCCGCGCACATTTTGCCCAATGTGATCGCGCCGATCATCGTAACGGCCAGCATCCACGTGGGCTACCTCATCCTGAGCGCGGCTGGCCTGAGCTTCGTCGGGCTCGGGGCGCAACCACCGTCACCGGAGTGGGGCGCGATGGTGAGTTCTGGCCGTGACTACCTGCTGATTGCCCCGCACGTTGTCCTTGTGCCAGCAGCGGCGATCTTCGTCGTCGTCCTGGCGTTCAATATCGTTGGCGATGGCCTCCGTGACGCTCTCGACCCCAAGGCGAGATGACACGGTGGTTCTCACGAGTCAAGGAGTAAGTCATGAGTGGGTTGGGCGTATCGTCGAAGCGGCCAGCCGGTGGCAGCACCACCGCTGTCGCCGCCAGCAAGCAGCTTCCGGCAGCGGTGGTGGAGCGCGTCACGGCGGCAATCGATGAGAGCCGCGACGAGCTGATTGCCCTGGTCCAGGATCTGGTCCGCATTCCCTCGGAGAATCCCAAACTGTCGGGTATCGCCGACGGCGGTGAAGCACGCGTGCAGGACCGCGTGGAGGCTGCGCTGGCGGCCGCCGGATTCAGTATCGACCGCTGGGACGCTGAACCGGGGCGGCCAGACCTGGTGGGGACGCTGAAGGGTACGGGCGGCGGGCCATCGCTCGCGGTCAATGGCCACATTGATGTCGTGCCGGCTGGCGACCCGGAGACCTGGCCCTACGATCCCTTTGGCGCGACGATTGTCGACGGCATGATCTGGGGTCGCGGCGCCTCGGATATGAAGGGCAACGTCGGCGCCATGATTCACGCTGCGGTGATCCTGCAGCGGCTGGGCATCCGCCTCAAGGGGGATCTCTACGTCGAATCGGTCATCGACGAGGAAACCGGTGGCCCCGGGACGCGCTCAACGATTGAGCGCGGCTATCGCCCCGACTTCGCTATCGTCACCGAGCCCACCGGCCTTGTCATTTATCCGGTCGAAGGCGGCCTGGAGTGGCTCCGGGTGACGGTAACCGGCGTAAGCGGCCACTCCGCCAGGCGCTACCGCTCGGTTCATGCCGGTGGCCAGGGGCACGCCGTCAACGCCCTGGAAAAGGGCGCCAAGATCCTGGCCGCCGTGCAGGACCTCGAGCGTGCCTGGGCAGTCCGCAAGGTCCACCCGCTCCTTCCCGCAGGCATCACCACCATCAATCCGGGCGTTATGGCGGCCGGCAGCGGCGGCGGCGCCAACGGCATGCCAAACATCATGACTGCCGTCTCGAACATGCCGGACTACTGCTCCCTGGAACTCAGCCTCAAGTACCTGCCCAACGAAAGCACCGCCGATGTCCGGGCCGAGTTCGAGGAGTACATCCACCGCGTCGCGCAGACAGACGAATGGTTGCGAGAGCACCCGCCCACCATCGAATGGGGCTTGCGCGGCGTCGCGTTCCCGCCGGCGGACACCTCGCCGGATCACCCCGGCGTACAGGCCATTGCCAGCGGCCTGACGGCGCTGGGGATGCCGGTCGAGGTCGGCGGGTTCCTCGCCGTCACGGATATCGCCTGGTTCGCGGAGGCTGGCATCCCGGCCGTAATCTTCGGCCCGGCGGAAGGGCTCGGCGCGCACGGCGCCGATGAGCGCGTCGAGATCAACGCCCTGGTGGACGGGGCCAAGGCGCTGGCGCTCGCCATCATCGCCTGGTGCGAGATCGACGAATCCGCGTAGGGCCCTGCCCTCGCCCCTGGCGCATGCCACAACGCCACGGCCTTGCGGCCGTGGCGTTGCATCGTCGCCGGAACCCGTCCCCCCTATCAGCGGTGTGCAAACGCGTCGCCCTGCTTGCACGGCCCACTCAGTCGCCGGGTCTCGCGCGGAAGCAAGACGCTTCGTTGCGATGGCCGGCCAGCGGGATCTCTCGGCTCCGCTCGTGGCGCGAGCACGTTCCTGGCGGATGAACTCCGCTGCAATCCGCCTTATTTCACCAGCGTCAGCAGCACCAACACCACGGCCAGCGCCAGCCGGTAGATGATGAACACGCGGAAGGTGGAGCGCTGCACGTAGCGCAACAAGGCCGAGATCGCGAGGAACCCGGCCACGCCGGACGTCAGGATGCCGATGAGGAAGATCACGAGCTGATCCTGCGGGAGCCCTGCGCTGAAGGTGTCGTACACGCCCTTCAGCCCCGCCGCCGCGATAATCGGCACGCCAAGCAGGAACGAGAAGCGCGCCGCGTCCTCCCGCGTCAGGTCACGGAAGAGTCCGGAGGTGATGGTCGCACCGGAGCGTGAGACGCCGGGGATCAGCGCCGCTGCCTGCGAGAGTCCAATCGCGAGACCATCCGGGAGTCGCAAATCGCTGAGTACCCGCGTGTGCCGCGCCAGCCGCTCTCCCACGAGCATGAAGAGCGCCAGGCCCGCCAGCGCCATGGCAATGGCCACGATGATGCGGTCCGGGGGCCCACCCGGCTGGTGATAGGCTTCGTCGATCACGCCCTGCCCGAGGTAGCCGGCGATCAGGCCCGGGATCGTGCCCACCGCAATGAGCAGTGAGAGGCGCGGCATCACATCCCGGGGATCGCGGGACTTCAGCACGTGCCCAGGGTGACGCAGGGCACGCGGCAGGGTAACGAGCATCGCTGCGATATCCCGCCAGAAGTAGATCAGGACCGCGCCGAGGGTGCCCAGATGGAGCGCGGCATCGAAGGCGAGTCCGGGCGACTCCCACCCCAGCAGCCAGGGCACGATGATGAGATGGGCGGACGATGAAACCGGAAGGAACTCCGTCAACCCCTGCACGATGCCCAACACAATTGCTTCAATGATCGTCACGCGCGTCCTCCCGGGTTCTCCACCCGCTGTCCAGGGAACGGCCGCGCGGCCGGCAATGCGCCGGCGGGATCCAGTTCCTCGTCAATCGCCTCGCCCATACTGATGTGCCGCTTGCCCACCAGGCTGATGCGCCACCACTCGAGAGCGCCCCAGGCGGTGACCGGCAGCCAGAGAATGACATGCAGGAGCACCGCGTATGAGAGCGCCAGGGCACTCGGCACGCCGAGCGCGCCGTTGACAGCCAGCAGCACGCCCGCCTCGAAGGCGCCAACGTAGCCGGGACCAGAGGGCACAAGGGTTGCCAGGTTGCCAATGGCCGTTGTCAGGTACGCGCCAACCACCGACATCGCGGTGCTGAGCGGTGCTCCAAAGGCCTGCGCCACGGTCCAGTACATGGCAGCCTCGCAGCTCCAGGCTACGAGCGAGGTTGTCGCCACGATCGCCAGGTCACCGCGCCGGGAGAGGACACCCAACCCACCCAGGAACGCGTCCGCCATCTGTTCGACGCGAGCGGCGAGGTTGTCCGGCAGGGGTTTGAGCATCAGGTGGAGCAGGCGATCCCGCAGGCTGCCGCTGACCAGCAAGGCCACCATGCCGCCAATCGCGGCGGCAAAGATGATTGCAGCGATGAGCGCGACGTGCTGAAGCTCTGCCGTCAGTCCAATGACCATGGCGGCCCCGCCGATGAAGAGGAGCATGGTCAGGCCGTCGAAGAGGCGCTCCACGGCGATTGTGGCCAGGGTGGCGGTCTTGCGGACGCCGTAGCGTTGCTCCAGCGCCCAGGCGCGCACCAGTTCGCCAGTGCGCAGGGGGAGAATGTTGTTGGCGGCGTACCCAACAATCAGGATTGGGAAGATTTCGCGTGTGGAGATGGGCGCTACTGGCCGCATGAGGACGTGCCAGCGATAGGCGCGAATGGTGATTCCGGCGTAGAGCACAGCAAGGGCGACTGGCAGATAGCGCCAGTCCACGCGGGCGAAGGCATCGCGGATTTCGCCTGGATCCTGGCCGCGGAAGGCGAAATAGAGGAAGAGCAGGCTGATCGGGATGCCAATCCAGACCCGAGGTGACCGCAATGATGAGCGAGATTGCACCAGCCTGAACGCTCCCCGGGTACCCGATAAGCCGGGCGGAGTATAGGCCGAGGGGGAGGCGCCGCGCTCAACAGACGCTGCGCCGTAACAGAGCACCCACGGCGCAGGCATGCCAGTGGCGTCCGGGAGATGCTGGCCCCGGACACCGTACCGAGGCCAGCGCGGAGCTACGATGGTTGGGCAGCGAGCAGGCAGGCAAGAAGACCGCCCGCCGAGCACTCGTCACAGCAGGTCTGGATGGCGCGGCATTGTTCGGCGTTGTCGGCATTGCACAGTGGCTGCACGGTGGCCTTGCAGGCCGCAGCGTCGCTGGTGCAGCGTTCCTGCTCCTTCTTCAGGCAAACTCCACCGTTGCTCTTTCCGCCGTTGTTCCGGTTCTTCTTCTTGTTCTTTCTGTTGTTCTTGTGCTTTTTCGCGGAGGCCGGTCCGGCTGCGACCGCCGTTGTGGCGGCCAGCACCGCCCCCCCGAGCGAGAGCAGCGTGCGCCGGCGCGAGAGCCGGGCAGCATGGTGCGCGAGAACAGCGATGGTTGGTGTCGACATGGTCATTCCCCTATCCAAAGTTGACGACAGCGTTCCGGCTTGCGCCCGAAAGCAACAGACAGGAGACAAAGCCATTGGCCGAGCACGTCTCGCAGCAGGGGGTTGCGTCCGCCACGCACTGGTCATTGCTCCCGCAGACCACCAGGACTTGCGTTCGGCAGGCGGCGGCATCGGCGCTGCAGCGATCCTCTTCCTTCGCCAGGCACTGTGTGTTTCGCTTCTTCCGGGTGCGCCTGGCGCTTCCGGCGTCGTTGTCTGCCGCGCGACGCAGCGCGGCCAGAATCGGTCCGTTCACTCGTGTTCCCCCGCGTGTGTGTATCCGCGTATCCGGCGCTCGGGCCGGGAGAGCGAGTCGTGGCAAGATGGCCAACCCGCATCGGCGTGACATCGCCTGTCGTGACATCACGCCCCTATCCTGTTCAATCCGGCCAACGGGTGGAATGGCAGAAATCTGGCAATGAGCGCGAAACGCGACTCCCCCGTATGATGCCCCCGAACGAGCAGTACCGAAGGAGCCGCAATGCACCCGATTCGCGTAGGAATCCAGATCCAGCAGCAGCACGCCACCTACCCGCAGATACGCGATGCCTGGCGGCGGGTGGACGCGAGCGGCGCGGACACGCTGTGGAACTGGGATCATTTCTTTCCGCTCTCCGGAGATCTGGATGGCACGCATCTCGACAACTTCACCGCGCTCGGCGCCATGGCCGAAGTGACAGAGAAGGTGGATATTGGCTGCCTGGTGGCCGGAAACAACTACCGCAACCCGAACCTGCTGGCCGACATGGCGCGGACGCTGGACCACATCTCCAACGGCCGCTTCATTTTTGCGGTGGGTTCTGGCTGGAACGAGCGGGACTACAAGGAGTACGGCTACGAGTGGGGCACGCCAGCCTCACGCCTGCGCGATCTGGACCGCGACATGCCGATCATCATGGAGCGCCTCAAGACCCTGAATCCGCCGCCCATTCGCCAGCCCTTTCCGGTGATGATCGGCGGCGGCGGCGAGAAGGTGACGCTACGCATCGTCGCCCAACACGCCAACATCTGGAACGGCCAGGGCGAGCCGGAGGTGCTGGCCCACAAGAATCAGGTGCTCAATGACTGGTGCGCGAAGGTCGGCCGCAACCCCGACGAGATCGAGCGCTCGGCGCAACTCTTCGGCCCGCAACTCGACAAGCTGGACGAGTACTACGCGGCGGGCATCACGCACTTCATCGCGGAGGCCGGCGGCCCGGACTACGACCTCGCTCCGCTGCAAAAGCTTATCGACTGGCGGGACAGCAAGCAGGGGTAGCACGTGACGGTCACCCCCCATCAGGTGTCATCCTGAGCGAAGCCGAAGGATCTCGCTCCCCGGCCGCGAAGGCGCGAGGCTACCGCGAATCCCGGGCGTGGGAAGCGGCCCTGAGCCGTCGGCCAGGCTGAAGGTGCTCGACGTCGCTCGGAATGACCCACGCCAGGGATGCGTACTCGCACCCGAACGGGTGTGGGACGAGGTCCGTCGACAAGCTCGGGACGACCCCTTGAGCGGGGAAGCGACGTCGCCCGTCGTTGTCCCGTGCAACCGAGCGGGAGGCCGCCCGCGATGCGCCCGGCTGCGCCGGGTCCGCCGCTCACTCACTGGCCACATCAAACGCCGGGTGAAACTCCACTGCTCCGGCCGGCGACTCGCCCGAGAAGCTCAGCCGCTGGAAGTACCCGGGGGCTGCACGGCGGTAGCGCAACGCGGGGACGCTGGCAAAGCCGAACCGCCGGTAGTAGCCGGGGTCGCCCAACAGCACGCAGCCGGCCGCGCCCAGCTTCCGCAACTGGGCCAACCCGGCCTCGACGAGCGCCGTGCCGATCCCCCGGCGCTGCCAGCGCGGGCTTACCGACAGTGGCCCCAGGCCGTACCACCGGCCCGGCTGGCCATTGATGGTGACCGGGGAGAATGCGACGTGGCCCACAATCTCGTCGTGGTACTCCGCCACCAGCGAAATCGTGAGTACGCCAGCGGCCCGCAACGCATCCACGATCTGGGCTTCTGTGCCCGCGCTGGAGGGCTGGCCCTGGAATGCGACGGCCGTCACCTCGTGGATCGCGTCAGCGTCGCCGTCGTTCTCCTGGCGGATAATCATGCCGGGGCCAGCGCCCAGTCGTACTCCATGTCGCGGGCGGTAGCGACCGCAGCGGCATCACCGTGCAGCCGCCGCACGACATGCAGGGCCATGTCGATGCCGGCGGAGACCCCGGCCGAGGTGATGACCTCACCCTGATCCACGACGCGCTCGTCATCCAGCACAACAGCGCCCGGTACGAAGGCGCGCAGCCGGTCGATGGTCGACCAGTGGCTGGTGACGCGCAGGCCATCCAGCAACCCCGCCGCGCCGAGCAGGAAGGCGCCGGTGCAGACGCTGGTGGTCAGCTCAGCGGCGCGGCGCTGCCGGCGCAGCCAGTCGAGCACAGCGGGGTTCTCCTGCTGCACGTCCGTGCCGTAGCCACCAGGGACGACGACGATATCGAACGTCGGCGCGGTGGCGAAGGTGACCTTCGGCTGCACCACGAGACCGCCGCGACAAGGGACCAGGGAGCCGGTTTCCGCCACGGTCAGGACGTTGAACGCCTTCTCGCCGGACTCATCGACTGCGCTCGAAAAAACCTCGAACGGCCCACAGAAATCAAGGATCTCCACCTCGGGAAATATCAGGATACCGACCGTGCGTGGCGTGCTCAAGACCACCCCCCGTCGCTGTCAGGATTCGCTTCGGCTACAAGGGTAAACTGCGGCAGACCAGACTGCCGCACCACCAACGAACAGAAAGTGAGCCCCGCGTGCCGGTACCTGCCATGATGTCGCCCGAGGCGCTCGCAGAGCACATCGGCCTGGCCGTGCTCGGTGGGCTGGAGGCGCTGTGCATCGCCATCGGCGACCAACTCGGGCTGTACGCGGCGCTGCAGCAGATCGGCCCCGCCACCCCGGCGCATTTGGCAGCCGCCGCCGGGACGGATGAGCGCTACACCCGCGAGTGGCTGGAGCAGCAGGCGATGGCCACCATTCTGCGCTGCGAGAACCCGGAGGCAGAGCCGGCTGGCCGCCGCTTCGCGCTGCCCGAAGGGTACGCGGCGGTGCTGACCGACCCCGAGAGCCTGACCGGCATGGCGCCGCTGGCCCAGACCTTTGCCGGCGTCGTGGCGCCCTTCCCGCTCCTGCTGGGCGCGTTCCGCACCGGCGCGGGGGTGCCGTACGCCGACTACGGCGAGCACATGCACATCGGGCAGGCGCGCTCCAACCAGGCATACTTCACGCACTTGCTGGCGCAGGAGTGGATCGCGGCCATGCCGGATATCGCGGCACGGCTACGGGCAGACCCACCGGCCCGCGTTGCTGATATCGGCGTGGGGCAAGGCTGGTCCAGCATCGCGCTGGCGAAGGCGTTTCCCAGGGCTCACATTGACGGCCTCGATCTGGACCCGGCCTCGATCAGCGCGGCGCGGGAGAACGCGGCGGCTGCCGGGCTGACTGGCGAGCGCGTCGCGTTTCACCTGCGCGATGCCGGAGACCCGGCCCTGGCCGGGCAGTACGACTTCGCGCTCGCCATCGAGTGCATCCATGACATGCCGCGCCCGGTCGAGGTGCTGCAGGCGATGCGGCGCCTGGTAGGGCCGGGGGGCACGGTGCTGATTGTGGACGAGCGCGTAGAGGACGCGTTCACGCCCAACGGCGACGCCGGAGAACGCATGATGTATGCCTTCAGCGTGCTCCACTGCCTGCCAGTCGGACTGGTGGAGCAGCCTTCCGCCGGCACCGGCGCGGTGATGCGGCGCACGATCTTTCGCGCCTACGCCGAGGCCGCCGGCTACGCGGACGTCACCGAGTTGCCGTTGACGCACAACACGTTTCGCTTCTACCGGCTGACCGCGTAGTGGCGGTACGGCGCGGACGGGCAGCAGCCTGGCCCTGGGGCAACGCGCCGCCACCCTCGCGTCTTGAGTGGGGCCGAGAGGTCTCGTAGTGGGCACACACTGGAATGCACGTAGGCGACGCGGTGCTCCCTGCCGGACGAGACCGAGGTCTCTCGACTACACTCGCAACACGACGACTGCGGTTCCCTGGGCATCACGACTCACACGTCCTGTCGCCGTGCAACTGAGCCAACCTGGCCAGTAGGCCAGACGATCGGAACTCAACGCATGAGCCTGCGCATCGTCACCTGCAACGCCATGGTGATGGCCTACGAGATCGTCGCCGACTGGGCAGCGCGCCACGGCCACCAGATCGTGCTGGTGGTCACCTCCCCCGCGGCCACAGCCGAGCGGTATGGCGCCAGCTACCTCGACCTCGTCGAACTGGCTGCGCCACGGCGCCCGGTGCTGACGACCAGCAAGCTGCGAGCTGCCGCGCCACTGATTGCCGCCACCCGGCCCGATCTCCTCCTCTCCGCGACCTTTCCGCACAAGCTGCCGGACAGCGTTACGTCAATTCCACGCCTGGGCGCCTACAATCTGCACCCGACGCCCCTGCCCCGGGGGCGCGGCCCCAACCCGGAGCGCCTCGTGTACGAGGGCGCAGACACCATTGGCGCGACGCTGCACCAGACCACGGCCGAGCTCGATAGTGGCCCCATCTTGTGCAGACGGGAAGCGCCGCTGCCGGAGGAGCTTACCGGCGCGGCGATCAACGCCACGTGGTGGCCCCTGGTCGGCGCGGTGCTGGAGGACGGACTGGCGCGGGTACTGGCCGGGGAGCCAGGCGAACCCCAGGACGAGGCGCAGGCCAGTTACGCCGCGCCCTTCACGCCGGAGGAGCGCTGGCTGAACTGGGATCGCCCACTGCAATTGCTGCGGAAGCAGGTGGCCGTGCTGGCCCCGGACGCATTTGCCACGCTGGATGCCGATCCGGTTACGATCCTCACGCTCAACGCCGAGACCGTGGAGCTGCCCGGCGCGCCGCCCGGAACCGTACTCTTCCGCACCGAACAAGAGGCCATCGTGCGGGTGCAGGATGGCGTGGCCCGCGTAACCTACATGCCGTACGAAGCTGGAGATCATTCCGATTGACGACGTACCCCACATTCACCATGGCGGCGATTCAGGCCGCGCCGGTGTACTTCGACCGCGAGGCATCGACCGAGAAAGCGTGCCGCCTCATCGCCGAGGCGGGCGCGAAAGGCGCTACCATCGCGGCCTTCGGAGAGTGCTGGTTGCCTGGCTACCCGTTCTTCGCCTTCAGTCGCCCCACTGACCTGTGGTGGCAAGCAGCAGCGGAGTACCTGGCGAACGGGGTGGAAATCCCCGGCCCGGAGACAGACGCCCTGTGCGCCGCCGCGAAAGACGCGGGGATTGATGTCGTCATTGGCATCGCCGAGCGGGACAACATCTCCCACGGCACGGTCTACTGCACGCTGCTGTTCATCGGCAGCGACGGCCAGATCCTGGGCCGCCACCGCAAGGTCAAGCCGACCCTGCACGAGCGCGCCGTCTGGGGCGAGGGGGACGCCGTGGGCCTGGTGGTGCACCAGCGGCCGTACGCGCGCATCTCCGGCCTGAACTGCTGGGAGCACAACAGCATCTTGCCGGGGTACGTGCTGGCGGCGCAGGGCACGCAGGTGCACGTCGCGGCGTGGCCGGGGCGCGAGCCGGAGAGCGCGCCGCCCGCGCCGATCTCGATCTGGCCCCGGCAGACGCTACTCTCCCGCGCCTACGCCTCGCAGGCCGGCGCCTACGTGATGATGGTAGGCGGGCTCTGCCGCAAGCAGGACCTCCCCGAGCGCTACCACGAACTGATTCGCCACGACTACACCGGCGACAGCGCCATCATCGACCCGCGCGGCGAAATCCTGACCGAGCCGGTCTCCGGCGAGACGATCATCCTGGCCGAGGGCTCGATGGAGGCGATCTACGCCGCCAAGGCCGGCTGCGACCCGGGCGGCCACTACAGCCGGCTTCTGCACCTGTTCACGGTGCTGGTCAACCGGGAGCCACTGCGGCGGGTTTTGGAGGAGCAGCATCGGACAAGTCTGGCGGGACGGAGGCGGCCACACGCTCGCGTCGTTCTGAATTCATTGCAGGGCGTCGTTGACCAGCGCGGACACCGGGGCCGTCACCGGCTGTTGTGGAGAAGGAGGACGTATCCTTCGACAGGCGCAGGACGACACCTGGAGGTCGAGGCCACAGCGAGCCGCGCTGTGGGGAGCAGGGAGAACGGCATCCTGCGCTCAGCCTGGCGCCTGTTCTCTCATTCCTCATTCCCTACAGCGTATTGCAAAAGACCTGACCTGCCAGGTAACATTTCCGTGTTCCGAGCGGAGTCGAGAGACCTCGTTCACCGGCGCTTCTCAGACGAGGTCTCTCGACTGCGCTCGAGACACGAGGGGATTCCCGTCGGCCCAACTTCGCATATCGCTGTAGACGCCGCCACCGCCCAAGCCATCGACGCGATCACCCCGGCCGATGCGCACGGCTTCTACGCCCACTGCGGCTTCCCGCTAAGGACCAACTAATATGAAGAGCGCTCTAAACGTAGTGTCTTCCCAAAGCGCCGCAGCGCGTCTTCCCTAATACCGTAGCGGGATCTCCGCGTAGCCCCGGATGAGGTCCCGGTGCCAGTGCACCTGCTCGGCGGGAACGGCGAGGCGGAGGTCCGGGTAGCGGCGGAAGAGCGTTTCGAAGGCGATGCGGCCTTCGAGGCGGGCCAGCGGCGCGCCGAGGCAGACGTGGACCCCCTTGCCGAAGGCGACATGACGGTTGGCATCCTCACGCGCGATGTCGTAGACCTCCGGGTGGGCGAAGCGCTGCGGGTCGCGGTTCATCGAGGCCAGCCCGGCCTGCATGGCCTCGCCCCGGCGAATCACCGTGTCGCCGATCCGCAGGTCCTCCATCGCGATGCGGGGCAGCGTCGATTCCGCCGGACCCCAGTAACGCAGGGTTTCTTCCACGACGTTGGCGGCCAGCTCCGGGTTGGCGCGGAACTTCGCCAGTTCCGCCGGGTGCGTGAGCAGCGCCATGACACCGTTGCCAATGAGGTTGACCGTGGTCACGAAGCCCGCCACGTAAACCACAAAGACCATTGAGAGCAATTCTTCGGAACTGAGTTTGTCGCCGTCCTCCTCGGCAGCCACCAGGCGACTGATCAGGTCGTCCCGGGGGTCGTGCCGCCTGCGCTCGAAAAGGTTCTCCAGGTAGTCGCCGAACTCCGTGAGGCGCTGCTGGATGTCCTGCATCGTCTCTGCGTCAGCGCCCTGCACCTTGAGCAGATTCTCGGTCCAGTGGCGGGCCTGCAGGCGGTCCTCCTCCGGGATGCCGACCATGTCCGAAATTACCGTCACCGGCAGCGGGTAAGCGAAATCGCGCACCAGCTCCATGGTGCGGTCTGGCGCGGCCTCGCCCCGCCCGGCGGCGCTCTGCTCGGCCTGGTCCAGCAGGTCGTCGGTGATCTTCTGGATACGCGCGTCGAGCGAGGCCATGGCGCGGCCCGTGAAGCTGGGCTGCACCAGCTTGCGCAACCGGGTGTGATCGGGCGGGTCGAGGGTGAGCAGGTTGCGGCCCAGGGCACGCGTGATCCGGGGAGCCTCCGCTGCCTGGGCGGCTACGGCTGGCTGCTGCTCGGGATCCATGACCTTGGCCGGGTCGACCGTGAAGCGGTCATCGAGCATGGCCGCCACGCCCTCGTCGTAGTGCGTGACGAGGTACGAGTCGGTGGCAAAGAACCCGGTGCGCGGCAACGCGCGCTCCCCCTCCTCATCCTCGCGGCCCGTCAGCCGGTGCACCTTGCTCACCGGGCCCTGCGCGCGCAGGTCCTCGTACAGCGCGTAGGCGTTGGCGCGAAACTCCGGATCCTGGAAGTTGATTGACACTGCCTCGCCGGCGCCCGCCGGCGCCGGCGCAGCTGCGGCGCCGCCCGGCTTCGTTTGGCTCTCCACAGTAGGGTTCCTTTCGTTGTCTGGTTTCTGGCGAAGCGCCGGCACTGGCCGGGAACCTGGTTGTCCGTGGATCCGGGATGCTGGCTCACGAGCCACATCAGCCGGCGTGGGAGCCTGGTCACCCAACTCCGCGATCACCCGCTCCAGCAGCGCCAGGGCTGCCGCCAGCGCGGCTCGCTCGCCCGGCGCGCTCACGCCCAGCGCGGCGGCGAGGTCATCGACCACCGCGCGGCCCAGCCGCTCGCTGGCGTCCAGCCCGGCCGCAGTCATCACAATGCGCAGCCGGCGGCGGTCGGCCGGATCAGGCTCGCGCCGGATCAGGCCCCGCTCCGCCAGGCGATCCAGCAGGCCGGTCACCACCGCCCGCGAGATGCCCAGCCGCTGCGCGATCGCGGCGGGCGAGGCAATATCCTCGCGGAGCATGAACAGCACGGCCAACTGCCGGAAACTGGGGTCGCCCTCGATGCGGTGCGCGCGCAGGGCCGCGGCGGACCACTGCACGTAGCGCGGCGCGAGAGTCAGCAGCCGTCGGGCCAGTTCGGTGCTTTCAGGGTCGCTGGTCATGCGCTGCCTCAACCTCGATATCGCTTACGATGATGATAGTACGCCTTGCTAACGATAGTGACAAGGCGCGCCGGAGCGGTCTGGACGGCTTGACCAGAACCGGCGGGCCGGTCATCCTCGCAGCATGGCGTTCGCTATGGCCGGGGCGCCGGGCGCCCGGCGCTGCGCAAGGAGACACCCAGAGGCATGATCTCGATTGAACCGAAGTACACCGCTACTGTCACATCCACCGGCGGCCGGGAAGGCCACGCCGTGAGTGACGATGGCATCCTCGACGTGCAATTGCGGCGGCCGAAGCTCCAGGGCGCGCCGGAAGGCACGAACCCGGAGCAACTCTTTGCCGCTGCCTGGGCTGCCTGCTTCCAGGGCGCGCTGAACGCCGCGACGCGGGGCACGGATGTTGATGTCTCGCAGTCCACCGTTACCGTGCATGTCTCGATGGGCCCGGCGGCCGACGTGGGTGGCTATGGCCTGGCCGCGAAGATCGAAGTCGCCATCCCCGGCTTGCCGCAGGACAGGGTGCAGGAACTGGCGGACACCGCGCACGCCGGGTGCCCTTACTCCCGGGCAACGCACGGCAACATCGCGGTCGAGGTGATCGGGGTCGCGTAGGCGCCTTGCCTGACCGCGCCTGCCCCGCTCGCAGGCAAGGCGAGAGCGGGACAACGCATTGCCAGGGCTGTCTCCCCACAAAGGGGGATTTCCTCCACGCCGCAGATGGCGCCGATGGCTCGCGACGCGCCGATGACGGCGGCGGTGGCGTGGGGCGTCCCGGCGCCTCCGGGCAGTCAGGGTGCATGCGGGAGGCTGCCGCGCCATGCCTGGGCCGCCTGTCCTGGCGCGCGTGTCATTCAGGCGCTCTGGCCGGATCGTTGCGGTTCAGCCTGAGTTGACGTGGCAGCCATTGGAGCGCGCAGGAGCCCCGGGGAACAACCCACCGGGGCTCCTGCCTGCTCGGGACTGGTGCGCTGGCGTCGAACGCGCTGGCGCTGACCTACGGCACGATGTCCGGGTCGGCGTTCCTGATCACCTCGGTCAGGCGTTGCAGGACCGGGGTGAACCCCTTGTAGCTGGGGACGTACTCGATGTCCCAGCCGCCAAACTGGCCCGCTTTTGCCGCTGGCAGCGCGGCGAACGTGGGGACTTTCTCCACCAACTGTTCTCCAGTGGCGCTCCACTGCCGGGAGTCAATCAGGAAGAGATCGACCGGGTACTTGCCGGCCTGCTCCCAGCTCAGTTCTTCCCAGTACTCCATATTCGTGGTCGTTTCCGGCTCGACCATGTCCAGGCCCAGTTCCTGAAAGTACAGGAGGTCGGCGGACTGGCGAGGGCTGGAAATCCACATGGACTCTTCCGGCGTGCCCGACATCACCAGCACCTTGAGGCCCGGTTTGGCAGCGATGGCGGCCTTGAGGTCGGCGCTGGCCTGCTCGAACGCGGCCTTGTCCGCCACGATCTCGGGGTCCTCCAGATCCGCGCCCAGCAGCCCGGCCAGGGTCTCCAGGCTGGCAATGGTGTCCGTAACCGGCTGCTCCACGTAGCGAATCTGGACGATGGGGGTAATGGCGGCAAGCTGCGCCTTGCCGTCGTCATCGAGCCCCCAGATGTCGGGAGGATCGGCCCACATGTCATTCACGAAAAGGCCGGGATCGAGCTGGATCAGGGCCTCCAGGTCAAGCTCACCGTAGGTGTCGCCCAGATTGATGACCTGCGCCAGGTCCACGTCTCCGGCGTACACCTCCGGCGTCCCGTCGGGGCGCTGCGCCGCCCCGAAAATCGCAGCCGGGCGCACGCCGTAGTCCCAGAGGGCGGCGGCCAGCGGCAGGTAAGCGACCACGTTCTCCGGCATCGCCGGCAACGTGACGGCCTCGCCTGTGCCATCGACGAAGGTCCACTCCCCGGCCGTGGGGGTGGCCTCCTGCGCGGCAACCCGGCGCAGGCCGAGGCCCACGGTCAGGCCGGCGCCTGCGGCGAGCATGGTGCGGCGCGAACACGCGCTCACGCGTGGAGTCATCGGTTCCTCCTCAAGCCGTGAGATGCCGAGTTGTGGGGCCGGTCAGGGGACGATGTCCGGGTCCGCCTTCGCAATAAGCTCGGCCAGGCGCTCCAGCACCGGCGTCATGCCGGGGTAGCTGGGCACCCATTCCGAGGTCCAGGGGCCATAGGCGCCAGCCTTGACGGCCGGGAGCGCGGCAAAGGTCGGCACCTTTTCGATCAACTCCTCCGGGGTCGAACTCCACTGGCGGTCGTCCATGATGAGCAGGTCCACCGGGTAGCGGCCCGCCTCTTCCCAGCTCAGTTGCTCAAAGAAGCCGCTCTGATCCTCCGGAGCCACGATGTCAAGCCCCAGGGAGGCGAAATAGATGAGGTCCGCGTTCACCTTGGGGTTGCCAATGTAGAAGGCGTCATCGGGCGTGCCCGAGGCGAACGCCACTTTCAGGCCGGGCTTGGCAGCGATGGCGGCCTTGAGGTCGGCCTCGGCGGCCAGGAACGCGTCGCGGTCAGCCGCCACCTGGGGGTTGTCCGGGTCCGCGCCCAGCGCCGCGGCCACTTCCCCCACCCGCTCGATGGTTTTCGTCACCGGCTGATTGATGAACCAGAGGTTGAGAATGGGCGAGACAGCCTCGATCTGCTCGATAGCGTCCGGCTCCAGGCCCCAGAAGGTTGGCGGCGTTTCCCACATGTCCGTGACGATGAGGTCGATATCGTCGGTCACCAGGGCCTCGATATCGAAGGCGCCGTAGTCCGGCCCCACCGAGGCCATCCCCTCCAGATCCATGTCGCCGGCGATGGTTTCACGCGTGCCGTCCGGGCGCAGGGGCTGCCCGAAGTAGCCGAACGGCTTCGCCCCGAAGTCATCCAGCGCAGCAGCCAGGTTCACGTAGGCAATCACACGCTGCGGCGTCTCCGGCAGCGAGATGGTGACGCCAGCGTCATCCGTAAAGCTCCACCCGGCGGCCGGAGTGGCATCCTGCGCGGCAGCGCGGGCCGGGATCCCCGCTAGCGAAAACACCGCCAGCCCGCCCAGCACCTGACGCCGCGTCACCCCACGCCCCGGTTTTACCACTCGCGACACGCTCACTCCTCCGGCGCACAGCGGCGCCTGCCTGGATTCCGACCAAAATCATCGGATTTATCCTAGGCAGGCGCCGGGAGCAGTGTCAAGCGCGACGTGAACAATCAGTTCCCGCCGGCGGCGCCCTGCGAGGCGCCTTCCCCGTAGAGATAGGCGACGCCGTTGCGCACGCCCTCCGCCATGAACAGGAAGTCGGTGCCGGCGGTGAGGAAGAGGAACCCCTGCGCCGCGCGCTTTTTCGCCTCCTGGGGGGTGAAGGCGGCGAAGCCGGGAATCTTGCCGGTGTTGCGGCACGCCTCCAGGATCCGGGCGATGGCGCGCTCGTGCCGCTCGTCGCCGTAGGAGACGCTGGGGTGGATGCCGAGGGAGAGCGCGAGGTCGCCAGGGCCGATCCAGCAGCCGTCCACACCCGGCGTGGCCATGATGGCCTCGGCGTTTTGCACAGCCAGCGCGCTTTCGAGCTGTACCGCCACGAACACCTGGTCGTTGATGGTGGCGGTGTACTCCGGGTTATGGCGCACGGCGCGCCCCCAGCCCCAGGAACGCGCCCCGGCCGGGGGATAGCGGCAGGCATCGGCAGCAGCCTTCGCCTGTTCCGGCGTATCGACCATCGGCACGATGATGCCCTGCGCGCCCTCGTCCAGGAGCCGCCCGATCCGGGTGTAGTTGTTGGCGGCGACGCGGGCCATCGGCGTGGACGGCCCGGTGGAGATGGCCATGAAGGAGAAGGCGGTGCTTTCCGGGTTGTTGTAGGAACCGTGCTGGGTGTCCACCATCAGGAAATCAACGCCTGATTCCGACAGCACCTCCGCCGCCACGGGCGAGCCCATCTCCAACGCGTAGCCAAAGGCTGGCTCGCCACGTCGCATTTTGGCCAGCGCCTGATTTACCACCATGCGTTTCTTTGCCCCCTGATTCCCGGTTTCGGCAGGCACGGCTGCCCGGCCCGGCAGCCTACCAAGTCCCCGGCAGGGTCACACCAGCACAGCGGGGCCGCGCCGGTCACCGGCGCGGCCCCGCTGTGCGTCATCCCGAGTCACGGCGCCGTCCCGAACAACGTCGAGCAGGACAAGGCCGCTCGCGCGCATGGGGCAGGCTGGAACGACGTCGCTCGCCACCCATCGCATGCGGCGCCAATCGCGTACGCCGCAGCCTGAGCGGCGCCGGACGCGCCGGTGCGCCTGGCGGTCCGCTACAGCGGCTGCAGCCGGGTGTTCTCCACCTGCTTCAACTTCCTGGTCAGGCGGTTGTATTCCTTGCGCTGCTTCTTGTTCTTCTTGTAGTTCGCGTTGGCGATGTTGACCGTCTCCTGAGGGTCCCGCTTCAGGTCGTACATCTCCCACTGGTCCGCAACGACCCCGTTTGCATCGTAGTACTTCGCCAGTTTGTAGCGGCCTTCGCGGATGGTGGTGAGGTGGTTCGGCGGCTGGACGTAGGGGCCATTCGGCTGCCCCGCCTGGGTGTCGTCGTAGGTGAAGACCACGTACTTCTGCGGGCCTTTGTTCTTCTTCGGTTTGCGCAACACACCGGAGTAGTCCCGGCCCTGCCAACTGGAGCGGGCTGACTTCGGGACATTGAAGAGATTGGCCATCGTGGGCACGAAGTCCACGTGTGAGACCATGGCGTTCGTCTGCTCGGCCTGCGGAAAGAGCCGCGGGTTGGAAAAGACGAGCGGAACGCGCAGCGTTTCCTCGTAGAAGTTGAAGATCTTCTGCCGCATGCCATTGTGGCAGAGCCCCATCTCCCCGTGGTCGGAGGTCTGGATAATCAACGTGTTGTCCAGCAGCCCCTTCGCCTCCAGCGTATCCAGGATCTGGACCAGGTAGGCGTCGGACTCCTTCATCAGGTTGCCGTAGAAGTTCAGGTAGTTCTTCTGCATCTGCGCGGTCGACAGTTGCCCCAGGCCGCTGTTCATGAGCACCAGCGCCTGCGACTGCGCCGTGGGCTTGGTCGAAAGGTCCTCGCTGATGGTGGGCGGCAACCCAATTTCGCCGGTAAGGTCGGCATCGGTGTAGCCCGCTGACGGCGGCGGCGGCCCTTCGTAGTCATATGTGTTCGGGTAGGAGAGTACGTCGTGCGGGTTGACGAGCGACACCGTCAGGAAGAAGGGTTGCTGTTGGGCCGCCGCAGAGTTGAGGTATTCGAAGACGCCCTCGTCGCCCAGTTCGAAATCGCCGTTGTCGTTCATGAAGCGGCCATCGTTGTTCGGGTCGCCGCCGCCGAACTGGTCGATATCCTGGTTGGCGCCGGCATCCGGCGGGTTCCAGCGCTCGAAGCCGTAGCGGTTGACATCGTTCGGAACCCAGTCCGCCTCGGTCTTCTTGGAAAGGTGCCACTTCCCCTTGTAGGGCATGCTGTAGCCGGCCGCCTGCATCACGGTGGCCAGGTTCGGCAGATTGAGCGGCAGTTCCGATTGCGGGTTCGCGGGCGGCGACATGTTCTCTTCGAGGGTGTATTTCACGCCATGCTGGGCCGGGAAGTAGCCGGTGAAAAGCGTGGCCCGGCTTGGCGAGCACATGCAGGACGCACAGAAGGCGCGGTTGAACGAGAGCCCGTTGTTCTTGAGGCGCGTCATGCCGGGGAGGTTCTGTTCCTCCCAGCCGTCCGGGAAGTACATGGTGGCGCGCTGCTGATCAGTGATGAACAACAGCACGTTCATGCCGCTGTAATCCCGGCCTTTGCCCTTGTTCTTCTTTTTCTTGTGCTTGTTCTTCTTCCTGGCATCGACCCCGGCGAGGGATCCGGCGGCAGCGACGGCCGGAATGGCGGCTCCAGCGCGCAACAAGTCACGTCTCTTCAGCAAGGCACGTTCCTCCAGACTTTGGTTTTCGCCGCGAGGCATGAGCGATAGTGCCCGTGCTGGTGATAGCTGTCAACCTTTTTTCAGCGCAACTTCAGGGGACGAAGGTGCTGGCGCACGGTCCATCAGTTGCGCGCCGCACAGAAACCTCACTGTTTCTTCAGCTAGTTGCGCCTGAAACGCGGCGCGGTCAAACCCCGGCGGATCCTGCGCCGGCGCGAAGTGCGGCGTCTGCATTGCCGGTGGGAAGACGCTGAGGAACGAGAAGTGCCCGGCGCCGGCGACGGTGCGGTAGTCCAGCAGATCCGGTCGCGGGAGTTGCCGGGCCACCAGATCCGCGTGGTGTTGCGCCGGGGTGACTGCGTCCTGTTCGCCCGCCAGCATCAGGACCGGCAGATGCACGTCAGCCAGCGCGCCCGGCGCGTGGAACCAGACCACGGCGGGCGCAAGGAGCACCAGCGCGGATACGCGCGAATCGTGCGTGACAGGTACGGCCTCGGTCGGTCCGTCTGGCCAGACCTGCGGCAGGGTGCGTGGGTTGCCCCCGGCCAGCGCCAGCGCCGTGTACGCGCCCAGGGAGTGTCCGACAAGCGCGACGCCGGCCGGCCGCCCGCCCGGAAAGAGCGCCGGATCGCCCAGAACCGCATCAATGGCCGCCTGGAGATGTCGCGGGCGTTGCTGCAGGTTCTGCGTGGTGTGCTGCAGGCTGCGGTCGTCCCGGTTGTCACCCGGATGCAGGGGCATGCCAACCACAAACCCCGCCCGCGCCAGGGCGAGGGCCAGATCGCGATTCACAAGTGGGCTGCTCCCGCTGCCGTGCGACAGCATCGCCAGCGGGAGCCTGGCGCCAGCGGGCGCTGCGTCCCAGGCGGCGGAGATGGAGTACGGCCCCAGGCTGCGCAGGCGCTCGGGCGCGTGCGTGGGGTAGCAAGTGATCACCGGAAAGGCGATGCCCTCCACCTCATCTGCCGCCATAACCTCACGCCAGCCGGCATGCACCACGGTTTCCCCCTCCTGCAAATTGCGAGATTTCTGCCATGTCCTGGTTCCTGTGCGCTCCGTAGTCTGCTGCAAACGCCGCCTCTGGCGACTCGCAAGCCACCTCCAGCGCTATCTCATCGGGAGCACACCATGGAACGTATCGACGTGATCGTCGTCGGGGCCGGGCAGGCCGGCCTCGCCACAAGCTATCACCTGCAACAGGCCCGGCTGGAACACCTCGTGCTGGAACGCGGAGCCACGGTGGCTCCGGTCTGGCGCACCGAACGCTGGGATTCCTTCACCGCAGTCACGCCGAACTGGAGCCTGAAGTTACCGGGGATGCCTCCCGCAGGTCTTGATCCGGACGGCTTTCTGCCCCGCCGCGAGCTTTCCAGCCTCTTTTCCCGCTACGCCATGCACCACGCACTGCCGGTGCGGTTGCACACGCCAGTTGCGTCAGTCGTCCCGACGCCTGGCGGCGCCTACCGGGTCACCACGCCGGAGCAGGTCTTTCTCAGCCGGTCGGTAGTGATCGCCACCGGCTACGAGCAACGGCCCCGCATCCCGGCGGTCAGCACACGCCTGCCCGCAGACGTGGCGCAACTCCACAGCAGTCACTACCGCAATCCCCGGAACCTCCCGGCCGGCGCCGTCCTGGTCGTTGGCAGCGGGCAGTCTGGCGCGCAGATTGCCGAGGAGCTGTACCAGCATGGGCGACGCACCTTCCTGGCCACAAGCGGCGCCGGGCGAGTCCCCCGTCGCTACCGGGGCAGAGACATTGTGGAGTGGCTTGTGCTGACCGGCTTTTTCGGGATCACGCCAGAGAGCCTGCCTGTGCCGAAAGTCCAGTTCGTGGCGCCGCACGTGTCCGGACGGGATGGCGGGCGGTCCCTCAACCTGCACCAGTTCGCGCGGGATGGCGTTACCTTGCTTGGCCGCGTGCAGGATGCGGACGGCGCGGTTCTCATGATCGCCCCTGATCTGCACGACAACCTCGCCGGGAGTGATCAGTTCGAAGTTCAGACGCTGCGCATGATCGATGCCTACGTGCAGTCCACCGGCACGGACGCCCCGGCGGAAGCCGTGGCCCAACTCCGCGATGGCTTCGCCCAGGCGGCCGTCACACGGCTGGATTTGCGCGCGGAGGGGATCACGTCGGTCATCTGGGCAACCGGATTCCACCATGATTACCAGATCGTGCACGCGCCGGTGTTCGCACCGGACGGATTCCCGGTGCAGGAGCGCGGGGTGACTGCGCACCCGGGCCTCGTCTTTGTCGGAATGCCCTGGATGCCGTCGCTCCAGACCGGCAACCTCATCGGAGTCGCCGAGGCCGCCGCGCACGTGGCGAACGTCATCGCGGCGCGTCACGCGGGCCGGCGCGCCCTGCCCCGCGTCCTCGACGCCCGCTTCGTCTGAGCGGGAGCGGGGCCTGAATCCCGCGCCTGCCTTCTGCGCGGAAAGCGGAGCCAGCGGGTGATCTGGTCGCCGGCAGCTGGCGTCTGCACGCTGCTGGCAGGACACTGATCCAGGGCCATGAGTCCTTCTCCCACGCAGCAGGCAGGGAAGGGAGGGTGGGGCGAGGGGCTTTCGAGGTGGACTGCGCCATGCTCAACGCTGCCGCCTGACAGCCGCGCAGCGGGAGGGGGCTGGGGGAGGGCGGCTGGCCGCCAGCCCGGCCTGGTCCGCGGCGTCCCCCTGCCAGGTCACGTCAAGGGGCGTGGTCCGGGGCGGGCCCGGCATTGCGCGGGATGGAGCGGATGCCCCCGCTCCACCCGTGCGATGTCTCACGGCGTCGCCGGGCAGACGCCCCCGGCCTGGCACTTCGGCACGGCGCCGGCGCAGTTCTCGGGGCAGTTGCCGGTGACAATCGGCGAGGGGTCCGCTGTGCCCTCCAGCGTCACGGCGCCGCTCAGTCTGGTGATGCCGCCCCCCTCGCCGGCGAGGGTTGCCGTGTTGCCAGTGATGCGGCAGTCGGCGCCAATGGTGACATTGGTGTCTGAGGTAAACAGACCGCCGCCCTGATGCGCCGTGTTGCCCTCAATGCGCGTGGTTCCCGCCAGGGTGACGGTTTGGCTCGCGAGGCCAGTACTGACGCCAATGCCACCGCCGATACCGTCACACGTGTTGCCGGTCACCAGGCAGTCGGTCAGGGCTGCCTGACGGAGCAACCGCAGCCCGCCGCCACCTGCCCCATCCGTCTGCGCTTCGTTGCCCCGCACGGTGCAGCGGGTCATGGTCAGGACGCCGCCCTGGTGATTGATGCCCCCACCGAGACGACACGCGCTGTGGGACACCGTGCAATCCTGCATGATCAGCGTGGCTCCGTCGTTGTTGATGCCGCCGCCCACGATTGACCCGGCGTTGCCGCGGGTGACGTGCAGCCCTTGCACATCACCACGCCGCTGGTGAGCAGGAGCACCTGCTGCGTGTCGTTGCTATCGAGGATGGTATCGACCCGGTCGTCCTCCCCCGCCCAGCGCCGATAACCGTGACATGCCGGTCGATGCTGAAGCCACCCTGATACCTCCCGGGACAGACATGGAGCGTGGCTCTTGTGCCGTTGAGCGCCGCCTGCAACGCCGTTCCACACTCGGCGGGGTTGCCGGTGCAGGTCACATCACAGGGGGCACAGGCATTTGTGATGCAGATCTCGCTGGCGGATGGGCAGAAATCGCTGCCGCACTCCACGCCGCAGACGCCGCCCTGGCAGGTCTGGCCCGCGCCGCAGGCATGGCCGCACGCCCCGCAGTTGGCGACGTCCGTTCGCCCGTCGACGCAGGCGTCGTCGCAGCAGATATCGCCGGCCACGCAGTCGCCATCACCGAGCACGTCGTGGCGCAGGCGTTGCCCTCACACCGGGGTGTAGGGCGCGCAGGAGACCGGGTCGGCTGGCTGGCAGACCCCGCTGCCGTCGCAGCTGCCCTGGGGTTGGAGCGTGCCGCTCTCGCAGGTCACCGCGCTCGCAGGGAGCGCCGGGCTGCGGCACACATGTGCCCGGCGCACCGGCTGCTCCCTGGCAGGTGAAGCACGCCCGCAGGCGGGGTGCAGTCACACGACCCGCAGTCGACTCCGTCTGTAGTGCCGCAGGTGTCCCGGTTCTTGACCGCGCCATACAGCGACCGGCGCAGACCTGTTCTTCCCTGGGTTTGCAGCACCGTTTGCGCTTGCGGTTGCCGGGCTTTCTCGCTTCTTGTGGCGCTGGGTTATGGCGGCGGCGGCGGCCCCTGGCCTCGGCGTCCTCCGGGACGAGGAGGCTGGTCAGCCCACCCAGGAACGGGGATCGTGGCCAGCAGCGCCAGCAGGCAGCGGCGCGAACCGGAAACGAGATGACCTGGGTCAGGGTGTCGAACTGACGGGCGTCCATGCGGCGTCTTTTCTCCGGCGAAGCGGCGGTCGGTCCAGGGGCGCGATCAGGCGGCGCGAGGCGCCGCCCCACCGTGCCGCTCCATCCTGAGGCTGCGGGGTGGCCACGTCACCTCGGGAAACCACGGGTTTCCACGAGCTTCCACGGGGTTTCCGGGGGTCTGACCCCGAACGCGATCCCGCAGGCGCCACGGACCGCCGCGCTCCCCTCTCCCGCGCAGCGGCTGGCTGCAATTGCGGGTTGATGCGGCAAGCCACAGGCCCAGCACCTCGTGATCCTGGCCGCGACGGGGTGAGGGATCTGCCCGCCTTGACGTGTCATCCCGGCCGGAGCTGCGGAAGCACGTCTCCCCTGCCGGCGCCGGGCAATGGCGTCTCGAAGCGGTGGGGCGGGGAACGAGGCCCCTCCCAACTTGCGGGCGGCCTGAAGTGCGCCAGGGGACGATAAACGACGCTCGCGACCGGGACCTGATCCGGGCGCCTGTGGGCCGCGTTGCCCAGCTTCCCGCCGCATCAGCGCATGCAGGCCACTCGCGCATGGGCCCTGGGGCCGGGGTGAACGCTCTCCGCTGAGAAGTCCCACGGGTTGGGGAACAACCGCCCCCAGGGGAACGCAGCACCAGGTGATCCCGGCTCTACCCGCGACACGGTAGCCGTTGCCTGGTTGCGCTGCAGCGACGGACGCGTGGCATCATGGAGCGGGCGCCGGCACGTAAGCCAGGGGAGACTCACGTGAAAAGCGAACGGCTCTTACCGATTGTGCTCGTCCACGGCGCCTGGCACGGCGGCTGGTGCTGGGAGCGGGTGACGCCAGCCTTACGAACGGCAGGGCACGAGGTGATCACACCGACCCTGACCGGCCTCGCGGAACGCGCCGGGGAACTCACCCGGACCACGGGGCTCCAGACGCACGTTGCAGATATCTGCGCCGTGCTGGAAGCAGGTGATCTGCGCGAGGTCATCCTGGTCGGCCACAGCTACGGCGGTATGGTGATCACGGGCGTCGCCGCCGCCCTCCCGGCGCGCATCGGCGCGCTCATCTACCTCGACGCCTTCGTGCCCAGGGCGGGCGACTCCGCCATGGCGCTCCTGCCGCCCGACCGGGCCGCGCGCTACGCCGAGTCGGCCAGGCAGGCGGGCGATGGCTGGCGGATACCAGCGCCAACCGCCGCCGGACTGGGCGTCACCTCGCCCACGGACGCCGCCTGGCTGGAGGCCCGCCCGACGGATCACCCGCTGCTTGCCTTCACTGAGCCGCTGCCGCACGACCCGCCGCCCCCAGGCGAATCCGCTCGGCGCTACATCCGGTGCAATCCGGGCTCACCCAGTTTCGCGGCGGTCGCGGCGCGGCTCCAGGCAGACCCCGCCTGGGATTGTCACGAACTGGCGAGTGGGCACGACGCCATGGTCACCGCACCCCAGGACGTTGCAGCGCTGATCCTGCTCAGTCCGGACCTGGCCAGCCACCGGCTTGCCGGGGACTTGACCGCCTGGCGAACCAGCGTAACTTGCGCGAGAACGCAAGAACGCATGGCGAGGGTTGCCTTAATCGAGCACGATTGTGCCCGGCTTCCGGCCTGGCTTTTCGCGCATCGACTGGCGAGGAGAGGCATGTACAGCGGTGTGCAAAGAAGTTGGGCCGACAGGAATCCTCTGCCTGCCGAGCGGAGTCGAGAGACCTCGTTCACCGGCACGCGCGACGAGGTCTCTCGACTCCGCTCGAGACACGGGGTCGAGCAGCCTGGCAGGTCAGGTCTTTTGCAATACGCTGTAGGCACGGCGGGGGCTGCGCTGCACCGGCCCACACCCCAGGTTCCGCTCCCGTTGCCGGGAGCGGAACCTGAGGTGTGGGTGGTTCGGAATCGGGCCGCGGCTATCCGCCACCCACATCCACGCCAAAGCGCGCGGTGCTGCTTGGTTGGCCCTTCGGTGAGATGCGCACGGCGATCTCCCAGGCGCCGGGCATGGTGAGCGGTGCGCCGGTCACGATGTATGTACCTGGGGCCTGCTCCTCGGCCGTCAGGCTCGCTGAAGGTCCCATACCGGCCATCTCGGGGAAGACCACGACCCGCGCACCCGTGACCGGGGCGCCAGCGGCATCCCTGATGGCCAGGGTCAGGTCGGTCGGCGCAGCGGAGCGGGTGTCTGCCGTCAGCGTCACCGTGAGGCCGCCAGCGCTGGTGGGCGTGGCAATGCCGGGCAGGGCCACCGCCTCCGGTGTGGCCTGCGCCTGGTCGTGGTCATGCACGTGCTCCGGCATGGTTGCCGGCGTGGCAGCGAGCGCCGGGATAGTGGATGCATCCGCCGCCTCCGGGGCCGACGCCACCGGCAGACGCCCTGCCAGCAGCAGCGCCACCCCGGCCACGCTCAGGACCACCCCACCCGGAATGGCGACCAGCCGGCGCTCCTGACGACCGGCAACAACCCCGAAGGCCAGCGCCAGGCAACCAGCCGCGAGCACGAGCATCCCCGCGATGCCCGGACTGCCGAAGTGCGGCGGTGGGTTGACGACGGGCGGCAACGGCGGCAAGGTCCCGACGTGCAGGGCCGACTGCGCGGTCCAGGCGAAGGCCCCGATGTCGCGGATGATGGCGGTCACTTGCCAATCCCCCGCCACGGCCAGTTCCGTGCCGTCGGCGGCAAAGGTATTCGGCGCGGTTTGTGGCAACCGCAACTCCTGCTCGCCGAGGTCCTGGGCTGGCAGGTTGACGCGCAACACCCCCTCCGTCTTCTCCGGGAGTGGATCGCCGGCGACGGCGATGGTGAAGGTGTTGTTGCCGGCTGCGCCGGGAGTAATCGTCAGCGTGGCCGTACGCTCGCCATCGCTCGTGGGGAAGGCAAGCGGCGTCTGGATGTGGGCGGGGGCGCGCGAAGTCAGCACCTCCCGCGCGGGCGGCTGGCCGATGAGGCGGCCCACCACCAGCAGCACAGCGGCCACCAGCAACGCCTCCAGCGCCAGGGTGGCGGACAACCGGGGAAGACGTGAGCGCGCCGGGTCCCGCCCCTGCCAGAAGTGCCAGGCCGCCAGGGCCAGAATCGGCGTCAGCAGCGCCCCCTTGAGCAGTAACGAGCGGCCGTACGGGGTCTCCGTCAGCCCGGGCAGGCTCCCCACCTGCAACCACGCGGCATACAGCCCACTCAGCACGAGGATGCCCCAGGCCGCCAGGGCCAGCACCGAGAAACGCAGGATGGCGGCCCGCAGCACGTGGCGCCACACGCCGCTGCGAAATGGCCGCAAGGCTGGCAGCAGCACCACCGCCAACAGCGCCACCCCGCCGCCCCAGATTGCGGCGGCGACGAGGTGCAGCGCATCCGCCACGATGGCAGCCGCCGCGCCCTCTGGCTGGGCGGCAGCGTGCGACACCAGGCTGAACGTGACGGGGACGAACAGGCCCACCAGCGCGGCCAACCGGAGCGCCGCGTGGGACCGGCGCTCCGACCCCCAGAGCCCGATCACAACCGTCGCCGAGACGGCGACCAGCCCCAGCAGCCGCCAGACCCAAACCTCGCCGTAGCGAGTGCCGCTGAGCGTGGCCCAGGCCGCCTGCGGCGGCGTCAGGTCAGGCGCGACAGCCGCAGCTTGCGCGAGCAACCCGAACACGCTGCCCAGAAGGGCCAGGGCAATGGCGGCTACCGTATACGCGCGCAACCGCCGGGTCAGCCCGTCAGCCAGGTCAGGCGCTGCGCGGACCGCCGGCACAAGCACGCCGAGCGTGACAGGCGCAATGGCCAGCAGCAACGCCAACCCGATCAGCGCCAGCCCGCGCGATAGCTCACGCGGGGCATCGGGCGCTGCGCTCAGGTCCGGGGCAGCCGCGCCGGGCGCTCCCCCGGCCCCGATGGCGAACCCGAAGTATCCCTGCAAGGTGTGGCCATCCGCCGCCGAGAGATTGCGCCAGGCGACGGTGTAGCCGCCGTCCGGCAAGTCCGGCGGGAGCGTCAGGATCAGGAGATGGTCATTGTCCGGGGCGACCTGCGAGGTTCCGCCCGGCGCCGGCTGCCCGTTGGCATCGAGGAGATCGGCGCGGGTGAAACGAGGCTCCAGCGGCTCGGTGAACCAGATGCGCACCTCGGCGGGCGCCGTGGGGAGCACCTCGCCGGAGGCCGGTTCGCTGCGCTCAAGCGCCGCGTGCGCGGCGATTCCGGCGGCGCTGGCCAGGAGCAGCATCAGGAGCGTTGCGCAGAACACGCCCAGGCGGAGAACACGGATCATGATGGCGCCCATCTGCCAGCGGCCTGCGGCGCAGCGGGCAGGGAGCGCCGTGGCCCCCTGCCCTGGCCACGACCGGCCAGGCCGCGACGTCTCGCGTGGAGCTACTTCACCGGGAAGCGGAGCGGCTCCGGATTCTGGATCGGCCCGAAGGTCTCCGGGCCAGAAGTGAAGGTCTCGTCGATGTCCACGCCGTTGATCGTGCCGAAGATGCGGAAGGAGTAATCGCCCTCCCATTCAGTCGGAAAGAAGACGCTGTAATAGCCCGAGGGGTCATCCCACATGCCGGTCAGCGGGAGTTCCATGGTCTGATCCTCGTAGATCACCTCGGCCTTGAGCGTCTCCTCCAGGCCATCGACCGGCGTACCCTGCGCCTCGTCATCGCCGGCGCCCGGAGTGGCGCTGGAGTTCTCGGTAACCCAGAACTCCAGGCCACTCTTGTCGCCCGCAAAGACCGGCTCATTCATGAAGCCGACCACCAGGTGGTACCGGCCATCCAGCACCTCGCGGGATTCGTGCGCCAGCACCCCGGCCGGCGCGGCCAGGAACAGCGCGCCGCTCAGGAGCGCTCCGGAAAGACCCAGGAAAGACGTCATGCGTCGCATGGTGGACACCCTTTCAGCGCCGTGCGCCGTGGGCGGCACGGCGTTATGCCGTAGTGAAACTACTGTCGTGAAAACGGTCGGACTTCGCGGGGGCGCGGCGGCGCGGCGGGGGAGGTTCTGGCCGGACACGGCGACCCCGCCACCGCTCACTGCGCGGCCACACACGCTCCTGCCCGGGGATGACCAGCAGCACGACAAGCGTCGCCAGGCTCACCGTCAGGCCGCCCGCCGCCATCTGGATGGACTCAAACGTGGGCAGGTCGGGCGAGGCAGCCTGCGTTCCCCGGGCGTGGCTACCCTGGGCGCCATGCGGGTGGTCCGGGGCCGCGCTGTCCGGGTGGTGATCGATCACATGGTCCGAGGCGTCGAGCAACAGGTGCAGCACGGCGTGCGGGTGTACGTAATCTGTGCCCGCGCGCATCTGGATGGGCAACAGGAGCAGGCCAAACAACGCCAGCAGACGGAGCGTGCCGGCGCAAGGAGGCCAGGGAACGGCGCGTGGCTGGTGCAGAAGGTGAAGCTGGGTCATTGTTGCTCACGGCCTGCGCGGTTCACGCTCGCACTGTACCACCCGTTGCCCATCGGGACGCGGGCACGAGCGACACGTTACCCTCCGCTCAATCAATAATGAGCCAGCGGCGGAACCGGCAGTCCGGCCACCACGAGATGCGCGAGGGGGACCAGTTGTGACCAACGGCAACGAGGACCACCGTGCCCTGCGCGAGGCTGTCCGCGCAGGGCTGGCGGAGTTTCCGGCCAGCTACTGGCGTGAACTGGATCAGGCGCGCGCCTACCCCGAGGCCTTTGTGCAGGCCATGACGCGCGCCGGGTACATGGGCGCGCTGATCCCGCGCGAGTACGGCGGCCTCGGGCTCTCGCTGACCGAAACCTCCGTTGTCCTTGAAGAAGTGAACGCCAGCGGCGGCAACGCCGGGCCAGCTCACGCGCAGATGTACATCATGGGCGCCCTGCTGCGGCATGGTCGCGAGGCGCAGAAGCGCCACTATCTGCCGCGCATCGCCAGCGGCGAACTGCGCCTGCAAGCCTTCGGCGTGACCGAGCCGGAGGCTGGCACCGACACGACCGCCATCACGACGAGCGCCGTGCGCGAGGGCGACGAGTACGTGATCAACGGGCGCAAGATCTTCATCTCGCGCGTGCCGCACTCGGACCTGCTGCTGCTCCTGGCCCGCACGACGCCGGCAGCCCAGGTAACGAAGCGCACAATGGGGCTCTCGATCTTCCTGATCGACCTGCATCACGCCCGCGAGCACGGCCTGAGCTTCCGCCCGATCACCACCTGGCTCAACAACACCACCGGCGAGTTGACCTTCGAGAACCTGCGCGTGCCCGCGTCTGCGTTGGTCGGCGAGGAAGGGCGCGGTTTCCGCTACATCCTGGACGGCATGAACGCTGAGCGCATTCTCATTGCCGCCGAGTGCGTGGGCGATGGCCGCTGGTTTATCGAGCGCGCGGTGGCCCGAGCGAAGGAGCGGGTGGTCTTCGGGCGGCCCATCGGGCAGAACCAGGGGGTGCAGTTCCCCATCGCCCAGGCGCACATGGCGCTCACCGCCGCCGACCTGATGCGCTACCGCGCCGCTGAGTTGTTCGACGCCGGTCAACCGTGCGGGCCGGAGGCGAACATGGCCAAGCAACTCGCCGCCGAGGCATCGTGGCAGGCGGGCAACGTGGCCCTTCAAACCTTCGGCGGCTACGGCTTCGCGGTTGACTACGACATCGAGCGCAAGCTGCGCGAAACACGGCTGTACCAGATCGCGCCAATCTCGACGAACCTGGTGCTGTCGTACCTCGCGGAGCACGTGCTTGGCTTGCCACGGTCGTTTTGAGCAACGCGCATCCCGTGCGCCCGACCGCGATGGCTGGAGGGCGCCGCTGACCCTGCGAACAATCTGCGCACCCTGGTCACGGTGGGCAACGGGGCATGCCGGGTCCGGATACCCACCGTACCAGCGCGAGATGGCCGCGTCCGCGCCGAACCCTTCCGATACACTACCGGTCAGTGTGCGCAGGGCAGAAGGACGAGGGGAGCGGCGTGAACTACGACTACGTGATTGTCGGGGCGGGATCATCCGGGGCGACGCTGGCGAGCCGGCTGACGGAGGACCCGGAAACGACGGTCCTGCTGCTGGAGGCGGGCCCGAACTACACCACCGCTGAAGCGCCGGCCGAGATGCGCTCCCCCAACCCGTTCGGCATCATCCAGAACCCGGAAGCTTCCCGCTACCGGTTCGACAACCTGATGGCCAGGCGCTCCGCCGCCCAGGAACCACGCCTGTACTGGCGCGGCAAGGGCGTCGGCGGCAGCTCCAGCATCAACGGTCAGATCGCGATTCGCCCCATTCCCGAGGATTTCGCCTGGTGGGTGGAGGAAGGCGCGGAGGGTTGGAGTTGGGATGATGTCCTCCCCTACTTCAACAAGCTGGAGACCGATCTCGACTACGGCGACAAGCCGTACCACGGCGACAGCGGCCCGGTGCCGGTTTACCGCGCGCCGCTCGAGAAGCAAGGCAACGTGGACCGCGCCCTGCGCGCCGCCGCGCTCGACCTCGGGTACCCGGACGACCCCGACCACAACGCACCCGAGGGGAGCGGGGTGGCAACGTACGCCATCAACAGCCGGGACAGCCTGCGCATCTCGATCAACGACGCCTACCTGGAGCCGGCCCGCGCCCGCCCCAACCTGACCATCGCCGGCAACGTGGTGGTGGACAAGGTCCTGTTCGACGGCAACAAGGCGACCGGTGTGCGCGCCATCACCATCGATGGCGTCAGGGAGTACACCGGCAAGACGATCGTGCTGGCGGCCGGCGCCATTCACTCCCCCGCCATCCTCGTGCGCTCCGGGGTTGGCCCGGCGGCAGACCTGGCGCGACTCGGCATTGAGCAGGTCGCGGATCTGCCGGTGGGGGAAAACCTGGTCGAGCATTCCGCCGTCTGGATCGGGCTCGACCTCACCCCGGAGGCGAGCGCCACATCGCTCGACCAGCGCCACACCAACTGCTGCGTGCGCTATTCCTCCGGCCTGGAGGACGCGGGCCGCAACGACATGATCATGATCTCCATGAACGTGGCGGGCCTGGGCGAAGAGGGCCTGAAGCACGGCCTGGTCAGCGTCTGCGCGTTCCAGACGTGGTCGCGCGGGCGCCTCACAGTCACCAGCACCGACCCGCTGGTTGACCCCGACGTGGACCTGGCGATGCTCTCCGACGAGCGCGACCTGGTGCGAATGCGCGATGGCATGCGCCGCCTGCAGCAAGTTATCGACCACCCGGCGATGCAGAACATCATCCAGGGCACCTACTCCTGGACCTCCGGCGCGCCACTTTCGGCGGCCGCCACCGACGAGGAGCTGGACGCCTGGGTGCTGGCGAACTGCCAGGACTGCCAGCACCCCATCGGCACCTGCCGCATGGGCGCGGCGGATGACCCGCGCTCGGTCGTGGACCCATCGTGCCGTGTGCTCGGCGTGGAGAACCTGCGCGTCATCGACGGCTCGATCATGCCGGAGAACCCGCGCGCCAACACGCACCTCGCCTGCGTGATGATCGGGGAGCTGATGGCGGACCGGTTGCAGGGGGAGACGCCTGCGGCGTAGGGGGAGACGGCCTGCGGACCTCAGGGGGTGTCGCTTCGCTCAGGGGGTGAAGGGCCAGAGGTTGACCGCATCCCTCCGGAGTTGTGAGCAAGAAGTAGACCGCTACCGCTTGCGGCGCTTGCCGCGATGCTTGTGGTGGGCTTTGCGCTTCCGGGCTGGAGGCGCGGCCACAGCGGGCGTGACCACCGGCTCGTTTGCACCCGTGTCATCCACCCCGGCGATGGCCTCCAGATCGTGCCAGTTCACGTTCCCGAACGGATCAGTGAACGGCCCAGGGTTGGTCGTACTCCGGGGCGGATCGTAGTTGTAGCAACCGGAGCCATTGTACTTGCAGACAGTCTTGCCCTTGTTCGGCCAGAAACATGCCTGGATGTCGTCCTTCTGCGAGTCGATGTAGACCCCACCATACTGCTCGCAGCTGGACTTGAGTTCACCCGGATTCTGGTTGGGCGCGGGGGTGGGCTCCGCTGCCGTGCCCGCTGCCCGGTTAGCAAGCAGCACGATGGCGCCGCCGAATGCTGCCTGCAACACCCTGCGCCGGTTTGAAGAAGACGTCGCTGTCGTACCGTTCATGGTGTTCTCCCTCAGTCCTCGATCCCGACATCGTGATAAACCGTTGCAGCCACGGTATGACCGTGGACACGGGCGGGCAGCGACCGAGCAGACAGGAGACGTGACAATTCAGGGACACGCGTGAGCGATGCCGCGACCGAGCCGGGAGTGTCAGGACTTCCGAAACATGTCGGCAGTCAGCACGGGTGGAGCCGGTGATGTCGCACCAGCAGCCGCCAGAAAGGCGGTTGACCTACAGCGGTGTGCAAAGACGTTGGGCCGCCGGGAATCCCCTCGTGTCTCGAGCTCGTCGAGAGACCTCGTTCACCGGCACTCGCGACGAGGTCTCTCGACTGCGCTCGAGACACGGGCTTGTTGCCTGGCAGGTCAGGTCTTTTGCAATACGCTGTATGGACGGATGCAAATCGCCGCTCGACAGGGGCGTTCATGCCCGGCGGCTTCCCGATTCCGCCGGAGCGCGACTTGCCAGCCAGGCGCTGGTACGACAGCGCGATCCCGGATGAGCGACTCGGCGCGGTCCTCCAGAAGGATGTATCGCGTCGGGAAATGCACCTTGCCGAGGCGAGTTGTCACGCCTTCACGTGGGCTGCCCGGCCGCTGCGCCATGGCGCAGGCACGCGAGTGCCGTTCGGATCGGATCAAGCAAGGCGTCGACCGCCTGTTACGCCGGTCTGGCAGCCAAAGGCGGATAACCCGAGCAGCGCCATCATTCCGCACCCTTCCAGGGTTTCACCGTCCTCGGCGATCTCGCCAGCGTCGGAGCGGCGAAGAAACGCATCACCCGCGAGGCCGGTGATGCGGCGATCCGCGAAGTCGAACCGCCGCCCTCCCCGCCGCGGGCAGGATTGACGGCAACCTGTCGGTATCGTGATCGAGATTGGCAGCCACGATGGTCTCCGCGACCGTCCAGTTGCGCACGTTGCCATGTGGCAGGGGCGCAACCGCCTGGCCCATGCCGCACTGCTGTCACACAGCGGCCATGCCAACGTTTCAGGCGTGCCGGCACGGCATCCCGCGTCGGCGTGTTTCCGGCGGCAGGCAGGACACGGTTGTACCGACCAACACGAAAGGCGATGAGACGATGAACCCGAACGACGCTGTTCGCCAGCAACTCGCCTGGAACCTGCGCGCGGGCAACGCGCACCTGAGTTTCGAGGACGCAGTGGCCGAGTTCCCCGAGGCGCACATCAACACGCGCCCGGCGAACGTTGACTACAGCTTCTGGAGCCTGGTCGAGCACCTGCGGCTGACCCAGGCAGATATCTTGCGTTATGTCACTGACCCAGTCTACACCGAGCCAGAGTGGCCGCGCGACTACTGGCCCGCCCAGGACGTCGAGGTTACTCAGGCCGAGTGGGATGCTTCCGTGGCGGGCTTTCTGGCAGACCGTGAGGCGCTGGCCGCCATGATTGAGGATGAAGGCAATGACCTCCTCATGCCCGTGCCGAGCCACGCCGGGCACACCCTGCTGCGCGAGGTGCTCATCATCATCGACCACAACGCCTATCACATCGGAGAACTCGCCATCCTGCGCCAGGTGGCGGCGCATGGGGACCGGGGCACGAGGAGTAGCGAGCAACCGCGTTGCGCCATCCTGCACCAGCGCACACGTTCCTGCCCTCTCGCTCTAGAATCGCAGGGTTACGGCGTCGTGATCGGCGTGGACAGCGAGTTGGGAGCAGGATCGTGGGCAATATCCTCGGCAGTCTGCCGGTTGGCAGAAGATCGGGTTGGCGTTCTCAGGCGGGCTGGACACCAGCGCCGCGCTGACCTGGATGCGCGGCAAGGGCGCGATTCCCTTCGCCTACACCGCCAATCTCGGCCAGCCGGACGAGACGGACTACGAGGACATCCCCCGCCGCGCGCTGAGCTACGGCGCAGAGCAGGCGCGGCTGGTCGATTGCCGGGCACAGATGGTGGCCGAGGGCCTGAGCGCGCTGCAATGCGCCGCCTTCCACATCACCACCGCCGGGGTCCCCTACTTCAACACCACGCCTATCGGGCGCGCCGTAACCGGCACCATGCTGGTGGCCGCCATGAAGGAGGACGGCGTCAGCATCTGGGGCGATGGCAGCACCTTCAAGGGGAACGACATCGAGCGCTTCTACCGCTACGGCCTGCTGGTGAACCCGGACCTGCGCATCTACAAGCCGTGGCTCGATCAGGATTTCATCGATGAGCTTGGTGGCCGCGCCGAAATGTCCGCCTTCATGACGAAGGCCGGGTTCGACTACAAGATGTCCGCCGAGAAGGCGTACTCCACCGACAGCAACATCCTCGGGGCCACGCACGAGGCCAAGGATCTGGAGCAACTGGACAGCAACGTCACCATCGTGCAGCCGATCATGGGCGTGCCCTTCTGGCGCGAGGATGTGGCGATCCCCTACGAGGAAGTGACGCTCACCTTCGAGGAAGGGTGGCCGGTTGCGATCAACGGGCAGCGCTTCGAGGACCAGGTGGCGCTGCTGACCGAGGCGAACGCCATCGGCGGGCGGCACGGGCTGGGTATGAGCGACCAGATCGAGAACCGCATCATCGAGTCCAAGAGCCGGGGCATTTACGAAGCGCCGGGCATGGCGCTGCTCTTCATCGGGTACGACCGCCTGGTGACCGGCATTCACAACGAGGACACCATCGACCAGTACCGCGACTTTGGGCGCAAGCTGGGCCGCCTGCTCTACCAGGGGCGCTGGTTCGATCCGCAGGCGATGCTGCTGCGCGAGTCGCTGCAGCGCTGGGTAGCGCCGCTGGTGAGCGGCACGGTCACCATCGGCCTGCGCCGGGGGAACGACTACAGCATCCTGAACACGGAGTCCCCGAACCTGACCTACCTGCCGGAGCGCCTGACCATGGAGAAGGGCGAGGGCACGTTTACCGCGCAGGACCGCATCGGGCAACTCACGATGCGCAACAACGACATCACGGATACGCGGGAGAAACTGGGCACGTACATGCAGAGCGGGTTGATTTCGTTCTCACGCGGCAGCGCCATACCGCAGTTCCAGCCTCCGGCGGAAGACCCGGCGCTGGGGGAATAGCAACTGCGGGGCTGCTCGCCTGGTGCGTGGAGGCGCCCGGTGGTTTGCGAGCACCGCGAGCGACACTCCGCCGAGGGATCCTCACCCCCAGCCCCTCTTCCGCGCATCGGCTGGCTGGGGAGGTTTGAGGGTGAGAAACAGGCGCGACCACGCCGGAGTTTGCACGCGGGCCCGGGTCACGAAGCCCCGCTCCCACGCAACGGGGGCAGGGGGCGGGGGCCGGGCTCGTTCCGGGCCCGGCCGCGATCCGGCCTGTCCTCCAGCTACGGCGCCGGGGTGGCCGCCAGGACCGGCAGCGCCACGGGGACCAGGCCCAGTTGCTGGAGCAACCCCAGCGAATCGGGCTCGCTCCAGCCCTCCACGATCATGCCGCAGGCAATGCGGTAGACGTTCGTCCCGGTGAACTCGACGTGTTTGCCGGTCGGCGGGCCTCCCTGGAACTCGCCGTCATTCGTGCCCCGCCCGGTCCAGCGCACAGCCGCCTTGTCAGCGCTGGCGGCGACCACATCCGCTGTGAAGCGAATGTCCGGGAACGAGGCGATCAGCGCCGCCAGGTCGCGCTTCAGGGCGTCCCGGCCGATCTCATCAACGTAGATGCCGGCATGATGCACGATATCGGCGGCAACGATCTCGTCCAGGACATCGAGGTCATGCGTGTCCAGCGCATCCTCGGTCCAGCGTCTCGCAATCTCGGCGTTCTCCTCTGCCGAGCCCGGTGGGCAGGTTGCCGCGGGCGATGCCACAGGCGTGCTGGCCTGTTGCGGCGTGCGCGGCGAGGGGCCGGCAGCCGGCAGCGCGCCGATCTGCCGCAGGAGCCCGAGCGCATCGCCGTTGTTCCAGGTCTCCACGATCTTGCCGCACCTGATGCGGTGAATGTGCACGCCGCGGACAGCCACCGGCTGGCCTGCCGGGTCAACACCAGCGTACGGGGCTTGCAGCGTGCCCGTAAACACCCAGCGTGCGACGACCAGATCACCGTCAGCGAACACATCCTGGAGATCGTAGCGCCCATCCGGGAACGCTGTCCGGTTGGTGCGCAAGCGCCCGATGTGCTCGTCGCGATCCTGGTCAGCGACCACCGCGCCATGGTGTGTGTAGTCGCTGGCCAGCAGGGCGCCGAGCGCATCGGCATCGCCAGTGTTGAAGGCAGCGAAATACGCTTCGGCCACGGCAATGGCCTCGTCCGGCGTGGGCTCCGGGCAGGGGGTGGCTGCGGCCTCATCCTGCGCCAGCGCGGCGGCGCGCGCCCCCACGACGGCGAGCGGCAAGCCAGCCGCAATTGCGCCGAGGAGTATCCGGCGGCTGCGTGGCTGCGCGAACGCGCCGGTACGGTTGCGAGCGGTACACCTGCTCATGGGCCGTGGCTCCTTCCCTTGTGTTAGGTTGCCCCTGCTGAACATCATGGCGAGAGGCCGGCGCACACTCCGTGGGGCCGGAATTACCCCACTCAGCGCCGGAACTGCGCGATTCGCGTCTTGAGCGCCAGATGCGTGCCAACATGCAGGAGAACACCGACGTGTCAGAGTCCCCTTCGCGGCCCCGTGTGCGCGAACTCGGTTTACAGCCCGGGGAGTTGGAACCGGGTCCGCTGAATGCCATCACCGACGTGGCTGGCGTGCGCGTGGGGCAGACCACGGTCTGGTGGGGCGATGGCCCGCTGCGGCCGGGGCATGGCCCGGCGCGCACAGGCGTCACGGCGGTCTTGCCGCACCCGGGCAATCTCTTCCAGGCGAAGGTTCCGGCCGCGTTTCACGTGATCAACGGCTTCGGCAAGAGCATCGGCGGCGACCAGATCACCGAACTCGGGACGATCGAGACGCCGATTGCCCTCACCTCGACCCTCGCCGTGGGCCGGGTGGCGGACGCGCTGATCAGCCACGCCATTCGGGAGAATCCAGGCATCGGGATATCTACTTCGACCGTCAACCCGGTGGTTGGCGAGTGCAACGACGGCTGGCTCAACGACATCCAGGGGCGGCACGTCACAGAGCAGGATGTGCTGGCCGCGATTGACGGCGCCACTGCTGGCCCCGTCGCCGAGGGCGCGGTTGGCGCCGGGACCGGGATGCGCTCGTACGGCTTCAAGGCGGGGATTGGCACGGCCTCCCGCCTGACCCCAGACCAGCTCGGCGGCTGGACGGTGGGCGTGCTCGTGCTGGCGAACTTCGGGGCGGCCGGCCAACTCGTCGTCGATGGCGCGCACGTGGGCCGTGCACTGGACGCCGAGCGGGGCCGGCAGCCGGAGCAGGGCTCCATCGTCACCGTCGTTGCCACCGATGCTCCGCTGCTTGATCGCGGGTTGGGGCGGCTGGCGCGGCGCGTCGCGCTGGGCCTGGCGCGCACCGGCTCGACCGGTGGGCATGGCAGCGGGGAGGTCGCCATCGCCTTCTCGACCGCGCCGGGGCTGCGCGTACCGCATGAACCGCCGCGCCCCCTGCTCCTGCGGGAAATCCTCGCCGATGATGACCGCGGCAATCACCCCGGGCAGATCGACGCGCTCTTCCAGGCCGTGGTGGAAGCCACGGAGGAAGCGGTGCTGAACAGCCTGTTCCGGGCGAAAACCGTCACCGGTCGCGACGGCAACACAAGTCACGCACTCCCGCTGGATCGCGTGCGCGAGGCGGTGCTGCCGCGCCTGGTGAACCGATAGCGCACGACCATTACGCTGGTCCGAAAACACTGCGTGCTCACCACGCTCGGGCGCCGGGGTCTTGCGCAGCGGCAGCTTCGCCAGGCTGAGTCGACTGCCGTGAACCACTCTCCAGGCCCGCGGGCACACGCGAACGTGATGCCCCCGCCATGCAGGGGCCGCCCCTGGCTCCTGATCTGGCTGGATCTGGCACGTTCACTCGCCCCGCTCGGCGACCCGCGCGTTCGCCCAGACGCCGAGCAGGGCGACCGCCGTCAGCCCGGCGAAGAGCGCGACGAACGGCCCGGCCATGCCCGGCTGTGGATGCTGCACGAAAAGGAGCGCCAGCACGGTTGAGCCGGTGACGCTGCCCAGGTAGCGCGAGGTCGAGAAGATGCCAGCGGCCGCGCCGGTCTGGGCGTGAGGCGCCGATTCGACAGCGGCGGTCTGCACGGGCGCGCCCGAGACACCCAGCCCCAGGCCCATCGCCGCCAGCGCGGCCACCATCGGAGCCAGGTCCGGCTGCCGCACGGCAGCCGTGAGCCCTGCCATGCCGAGCAGCAGGATCACCGCGCCCACGACAGACGGGAGCCAGCGCCCCCGCTGGTCGGTCCAGCGGCCGCCGATGGGGCCCCAGAGCGCGGCAAACGCGGAGAGCGCCGCCAGCACGAGGCCGGCCGTTTCCACGCCGTAGCCACGCACATCGGCGAGATAGAGCGGCAGCGCCAGCAGTACGGTGTACATCACCAGGTTGCTGAGGCCGATAGAGGCGCAGGCAGCGGCGAAGTGCGGGCGCGTGAAGAGGCGCACATCCACCACCGGGGATGCGGCGCGGAGTTCCCGGTGCACGAACGCGGCGCCCAACAGCACGCCGGCCAACCCGGATGCGGCGGCCAGCAGCGGCTGCCCGGCCCGCGTGAGCGTGGGGATCAGGATCACCGCGCCGAGCGCGGCGGCAAAGAGCACCGAGCCGGCAATATCGAATGGCGGGCGCTCCCGGCGCAATGCAAACGCACGGGGAAGGCTCTGCCAGCCCAGCACGAGCGCCGCGCCGACTACGGGGACGTTCATCCAGAAGATGGAGGGCCAGCCGAAGGTGCTGACCAGGATACCGCCCAGCGGAGGGCCCGACGCGGCAGCCAGCCCCGCCGCCATGCCCACTACGCCGAAGGCGCTGCCCCGTCGCTCTTCCGGCACCGCCTCGCGGATCATGGCTGCGCCGTTTGGAAAGGTCAGCGCACCGGCCAGGGCTTGCATGGTGCGGAAGAGGATGAGGATGGGCAAACTCGGGGCGAACGCGCACCCCGCTGACGCGATGGCGAACCAGAGCAGCCCGCCCAGGTAGACGCGCCGCCGCCCGTAGAGGTCCCCCAGGCGGCCGCCAAGCGGCTGCCCGACCGCCATGGCCACCAGGTAAAGCGTCACCAACGCCGCCGTGGCGGTCACCGAGACTCCCAGCGTTTGCTGAATGTCCGGCAGGGCGACCGCGATCATGGTCGAGTTCAGCGGCGCCAGCGTGGTGCCAATCGCGATGGCGGGTAGCAGCCAGCGTTCCGGCGCGCCGAGCGCGGGAGCCGTGGCCGGCCTGGTGGGTGGGGCAGTGGCTTCGCTTCTCACACCGGGTAGGTTACCAGTCCGCCGCTCCCATCCACGGTGATCTGCTGCCCGGTCTGGATCGCGTGGGTGGCGCCGGCCGCACCGACCACCGCCGGAATGCCGTACTCCCGCGCCACGATGGCGCAGTGGCTGAGCGGCCCGCCGGTTTCCGTGACCACCGCGCTGGCGATGCCAAAGAGCGGCGTCCACGGCGGCATGGTGGTGATCGCCACCAGGATCTCGCCCGGCTCCAGCAGCCGCGCTTCCTCCAGCGTGCGCGCCACGCGGGCGATACCCGTCACGGTTCCACGCGAGCCGGGCGTGCCCTTGAGCTGTCCAGGTGTCTCGGAAATCTGCGGCGGTCCCCCAAAGAAGCGCACCATGCCGCGCTCCAGCGGGTTGGTGGCCGGGGGCGGGCCCGCTGGCGGGCGCCCGATGAAGGGCGGCGGCGTCATTTCAGCAGCCTGCGCCATTTCCGCACGCCGGCGCGCCACCATCGCCTGCACGTCTGCCGCCGCCAGCCCCGGCGCCCCGCGCAATCTGTCTCGCACCTCTTCCATGGAGAGCAGGAAGATGTCCGCTGGCGACCGCAGCCAGCCGCGTTCGACGAGGTGCTGGCCGGTGCGGAGCGCTACCAGGCGCACCAGGGCCGTGTTGCGCTGATCAATGTAGAAGTTGTGTTCCTCCTGAAGGAACGCGCCGTGCCGCGCAAGCTGCAGCAAGGTTTCGAACTGCTCTCGCACGGCCTCCGGGTACGCTGCGAGTTGCTCCCGCGCGGCAACCAGCGCATTTTCGGCGGAGGTCGCGATGTCCGCGTGCTCCGCTCGGGCATCCCGGTCGGAGATGGCGTAGGCACGGATGGCAGCCAACGCAAACGCGGGGTCTTCCTGCCAGGTCGGGGTCGCCAGGTCAAAAAGATCCTGACGCAGGCCGTACTCAGCCAGGTAGCTCTGCAACGCGATCAGGAAGGCGCGGCCAGACTCAGTGCCCTCGAGGGCGCGCACAATCGCATCTGGCGGCGTCGCGATGATCTCCTGCGCCAGCCCCTGCTCGCGCGCCATGGCCGCCAGGTCGGAGATGCCGAAGCCTGCCTTGACACTCGCCGAGACCGCTCCCACCAGCAGGGCATGACCATCGGCATCGGTCCCACCGAAGAGGTCGGCGTAGAACTCGTCGAAAAGTTGCATGGAGAGCAGCATGGGCATGGCAATGCGGAAGTGAATGGTCCACGCCTCGCTGGCGATGGCCTGCGCCTCGTCCAGCGCAGCCAACACCTCTGCGTCAGACGCGCCAGGCGGTGGAAGTTCGCCCAGGCGCGCCTCCAGCTCACGCAGGCGCGGCAGGTATTCGCCATGCCACCGCTCCATCATGCGGCCAAGCTCGCGCTGGCCCGCCGCCTCCGCCTGCCCGGCCATCCGGCGGGCATCGTCCTCGGACGCCGGTACGATGGGCGTGAAGCGGGTGAAGTGGAAGTAGTTCCGCTCGCGCGTGTCATACCCCGAGAGGGGGAGGTGCATTTCGCGTGCGGCGGCGCCCATACCCGCGGTGGAAGCGGCCCCGATGATGTCGGCCGTGAGCGGCGTGATCGGCAACGGCGAGTGCATGGGATCGAACATGAATGGCTCGCCGTCGTCGAATGGCGGCTCCCACGGCTGCGGGAAGGTCAACTCGGTTGCCGTCGGGGAAATCGTGCTCACAGGGTTCCTCCAGGTTCGATCAACGATGCAAGGGACGGTGCTGTGGAGGGTGCGGTCAGTCGCCCACGAGGGCGAGCTCATCCGCCTCGACGTTCGCGAGCGTGGTGATAGGGCGGGCCTGAAAGAGGACGATCTGCCCCGCAGCAATTGCCCCTTCCAGGTCAGCGGCAAACCCGAAGCGCCCCGCCAGGCCGCGCGCGAGGGCGGCGATCTCCGCCGCCTGCGCCGCAGAGATTGCGGGCCGGGTGCGCATCAGGCGGGGCACGACCGCCTCCCGCGTGCCAGAGCCGGAGGCATCGGGGATAACCATCACCTGCTTGTCGCCAACGACGTACTCGGTCACTGCGCCATCTGGCGCGACAACGAGGTGATCCGGCGTAACGAGGCCCGACACCAGGGCCTCGCCCAGACCCCAGGCGGCCGACAGCACGACATGGTCCCGCCGTTCGCCAACCGGGTCCTGGGTAAAGGCGATAAACGAGACATCGCTGCGGATCATCTGCAGCACCACCACCGCCATGCAGGGAACCGCGTCCGGCAGGGTGGCCTGGCGGTACGCCACCGCCCGCTCGGACCAGAGCGAGGCCCAGCACTGGCGCACGGCAGCTTCCAGCTCCGGCAGGGTGCGTACACCCAGGATCGTGTCGTGCTGGCCGGCGAACGAGTGCTCTGCGCCATCCTCCGTCGTTGCGGAGGAGCGCACCGCCAGCGCCGCGTCTTCGCCCACGCGCTCGCGGAGCGCATCGAACCCATTGGTCAGGGCCGCCGACAGTTCGGCCGGGAGCGGTGCGGCCAGGATCTGCGCTCGCAGCGCAGGCAGCATGGCCGGGGTGACGGCCGCAGGGTCTGCCACGCCCAGGCTGGCCAGAAAGGCGGCGCACGCGGGCGCGGTGATGGCGAAGGCGGGCGGCACTGGCGCGCCAAACGCGGCCAACTCACTCAGGCTGGCGCCCTTGCCACCGACCTGGTCCCGCGCGAGCGGCGTCTGGTCCAGCCAGACAATGGGCGATGCAATGGCAGGCGGTGCTGATCCAGACAACGATCTTCCTCCGGCGCGCGGCAGAGCATAGCAACTTGTTAACAATTGTGCGGACAAGGCGCACCCCCGGCAATGGCGCCAATGTGGTAATCCCTCTCAGCATTACGGCCAGCCGCTCCGGCTGGATCACGACTCCTGGGCAACTTGCCAGGAAAGGAGCAGGTCCGAGCATGAACTGCGAACTGGCCGACGATCCGGCTGCCCTCCGTTGGGACCCGATTCCCCTGGCGGAGATTGCGGCGGCGCGGGAGCGGCTGCGGGGGGTGGTCCTGCGCACGCCGCTGGCGCCGCTGGATGCTGACGCCGGTATCGGGCGCGAAGTCTTTCTCAAGCTGGAGAACCTGCAGCCGGTCCGCTCGTTCAAGCTGCGCGGCGCGTACAACGCGATGGCGAAGCTGGGGCGGGCCAGGTTGCCCGAGGGCGTCTGGACCGCCAGTTCCGGCAACATGGCGCAGGCGGTGAGCTGGTCCGCGCGGGAATTGGGAGTTCCGGCCACGGTCTACATGCCGGAGCACGTGCCCCAGGTCAAGGTCGAGAACGTGCAGCGCTACGGCGGCACGCCCGTGAAACTGCCGGCGGCGGAGGTGAGCCAGATCTGGCTGAGCCGGCAGCACCCGGGTGCGCCGGGGCGCTTCATCCACCCCTACAGTGATCCCGATGTCATGGCGGGGCACGGCGTGATTGGGCTGGAGTTGCTGGAAGATCTGCCGGATGTCGACGCGGTGATCGTGCCCTTTGGCGGCGGTGGGTTGATCTGCGGGATCGCTTCGGCCCTGCGCGAACTGCGGCCAGGGGTGAAGATCTACGCCAGTGAAATCGACACCGGCGCGCCCTTTGCGCCTTCTCTGGCGGCAGGCCGCCCGGTCGAGGTGGCGTTCACCCCGAGCTTTGCCGACGGCATCAGCGACGCCTTCGTGAATCCTGAGATGCTGAACCTGGCGAAGAACCTGGTAGACGGCTCGATCGTGGTCAGCCGCGAGCAGACCGCAGCGGCGGCGCGTCTGGTCATGGAGCGCAACCGGGTGATCCCTGAGGGGGCAGCAGCAACCGCTGTGGCCGCCGCCCTGACCGGCCAGGCGGGCGGCGGCAAGGTAACCTGCATCCTCAGCGGCGGAAACATCGACACCCAGACGCTGCTGACCGTGCTGCAGGGCAAGACGCCGGCGTAAGCGCAGCCGGGCGTTACCGACGCGCTGGCTCTCCGTTCGCAGCCGCTTCCAGGACTGCGATGTCGATCTTGTGCATCTGCATCATGGCCTGCATGGCGCGCTGCGCCCGCGTGGGGTCGGGATCGGTCAGCAACTCGGGCAGGCGGCGCGGCACGACCTGCCACGAGAGCCCAAAACGATCCTTCAGCCAGCCGCAATCCCCCGGCTGGCCGCCGTCTGCCGTCAGGGCCTCCCAGTAGTGGTCAACCTCCTCCTGCGTCTCGCAGTCGATGACGAAGGAGACGGCTTCCGTAAAGGCGTGGACAGGCCCGCCGTTCAGTCCGACAAAATCCTCACCATCGAGGGTGAAAGCGACCGTCAGCGCCGGGCCGCCCTCCCCCATCCGCGCGACATCCGTGAGCTTCGAGTTCGGAAAAACAGCAAGGTAGAAGGCAGCGGCCTCTTCGGCGTTGTCGTTGAACCACAGAAAGGGCGTGATCTTTTGACGCATGGTGGTACTCCTGCTTCGCAAGCAATTGCCGGCGTACGCCGCCGGGCTGCACATCAACTGGTCGTTCCCGCCGCCCGCCGCTCGACACGGATCGGCCCCAACGCCGCAACCGCTGACGTGCTGCAACGACATCCGGGCAGGCGCCTGCGGCCCGATGCAGGCGCCGCTACGCCGGGGGAACCCGGGGCTGAGCCTGGCGCGGTCTGGCCGCGCGGCCCGGCCGGTCCACTACTATCCGCTTCACACATGGCGCCCGCACACCGTCTGGTTCGAGGTGCGTGGGAAGCGGCAAGACAGGCAACCTGGCAACTGTGTGAGCAACCGACGCGATACAACGGCAGACGAGGCAACGCAGCCGCAGAAACGGTTGCGCGCCCTCGCCCGGGATCTTTCGACGGCGGAGGCGGCGGCCCTGCTGGAGGTCACCGAGCGGACAGTGCGGCGGGCAATCACCCGCGGGAATCTACCCGCCAGCATGCGCGGAGGCGTGTACCGCATCCGGGAGCAGGATGCCGCGGCGTACGCGGCCCGCACCAGGCGGAGCGGGGCGGACGCCGCCGCTCTGGCCGCCCGGCACGTGCCGGAGCAGTTGGTGGGCGAGCACGCGGCGGGGAACTCCTCATACATCGCCCGCCGGGCATTGCAAGCGGACCTGGCCGCGCGCCTGCGTGACCCCGCCGTGCGCATCGTGACGCTCACAGGCCCTGGCGGCGCAGGCAAATCGCGCCTGGCGATGGCCGCAGCGACCGAGGTCGCTGCCTCATTTCCCGATGGCGTGGTCAGTATCCCGCTGGCCACTATCTTCACCCCGGCCCTGGTGGCGCCGGCGATCGCCAGGGCGCTCGGGGTTCAGGAGGCAGCCGGCCAGGACCTCTCCAGCCTCCTGGCCTCGGTGCTGCACAGAACCCGCCGCCTGTTGGTGCTGGACAACTTCGAACAGATTCTGCCTGCTGCGCCGCTGGTCTCATGGATGGCGAGGATTGCGCCGGAATGCACCTTCCTGATCACCAGCCGCGCCCCGCTCCACCTGCGCGGCGAGCAGGAGTTGCCGGTACCGCCCATGCCCGTGCCCGCGGCCAATGCCACCCCGGAGGAGGTCCTCGCCTCAGAAGCAGGGCAACTCTTCGTCACGCGCGTGCGCGAGCATGTCCCGGCCTTCGCGGTAGATGCATGGAATGCGCCGCTTGTGGCGGCTATCTGCGGCCAACTCGATGGCCTGCCGCTGGCCATCGAGTTGGCTGCGACCCGCGTGAAGGTGCTCGGCCTGGACCACCTGCGAGCGCATCTGCGCCAACGCCTGCCCCTGCTCTCCGGCGGCCCCGCCGATGCACCGCCACGGCACAGCACCATGCGCAACGCTATCGCCTGGAGCTACGCCCTGCTGTCGGACGATGCGCAGCGCGTCTTCCGGCATCTTGCCGTGTGCGTCGGTGGTTGCACTCTGGACGCTTCGCTGACGCTCGCGCGCCTGCCAGGCCATGAGGAACACCCGCTGCCAGGCGCCACTGGCGGTGAACCGGAGGCCGCCGCGCTGGAGCACATGGCGACCCTCGTGGACCACAGCCTGCTCACCGTGGCGCCGGGACCGAACGGCGCGCTGCGCTACGGCATGCTGGAGACCATCCGCGAGTTTGCGGCAACCCACCTCGCACCCGACGAGCTGGCCCGGGCCAACGCCGCCCACGCGCGCTTCTTCCTCGATCTCGCGTGGGAGCACCGGCCGCTGGTCATCACCCGCGCCGCCTACGCACCCATGAACGCGCTGGCTGCCGACCTGGACAACATCCGCGCGGCCCTGGAGTGGCTGGATCACGCCAACCTGGATACCGAGTTTGCGCGCCTGGTGGCCGCCACCTACCTCTTCATGTTCGCGTGCGGGCATTTTGCGGAAGGCGTTGCCTGGCTGCAACGCGCGCAGGCAAAGTTGGCGAAGGTTCCCCCACTGGAGCAAGCGCTGTTGCAGGTGGGCATGGCCGAGCACCTGATGGTTATCGGGGAACTCGACGCGGCAACGGCCGCCTTCGCGGCGATCCTGCCCCAGGTGCGGGCCGGCGGCGCGCCTTTCGACCTCGCCAACGCACTGATCTCCAGCGGCGTGGCGCACGTGTACAACGGGGAGCACGCCGCCGGGGAGGCGCAGTTACAGGAGGCTCTGGCCCTGGCCGCCCTCATGCCAAACCGCCAGGCAAGTGCAGCCATCGCCTCTCGCGCGCAGGCGAACCTGAGTGTGTCTGCCCGGGCGCAAGGCAACCCGGCAGCGGCGACCCGGTGGGGCGAGGCCGCGCTGGACCGCAGTCGCGCCGCCGGGCTGGAGCAGGCTGAAGCGCGCATCCTGATTGACCTGGGGGATATCGCGCGGGATCAGGGGGACAACGCGCAGGCCATTGCCCGATACCAGACGCTCCTGCGCCAGTTCGATGACCGCGGCGAGGTTCGCCTGCTGGCGGATGCGCTCGGAGGGATTGCCGGCGCCCTCGCCGCGGCCGGACACGACGAGGTGGCGCTCCCCCTGTTCGACGCTGCCAGCCGGCTGCGGGAACGAACTGGCTACCACCTGCTGCTGCCCACGGATTTTTCCCGGCACGAACAGGCGATGGCGGCGGCCACCGCACGGCTCGGTGCGGAGACCGCCGCGCGTATCCTGGCGGTCTGGCGCGATCAGCCCTTCGCCGCGATCCTGCAGTTGGCGCTCTCCATTCCGCCAGATGCGGATGACCGACGAGAGGCAACCCTGCTCGGCGTCGAGTTGACGCCGCGCGAAGCGAGTGTTTTCCCTGCTGCAATCACTGACTGACCGCGAAATTGCCGCCGCGCTGCATGTCAGCCCGCGCACAGCAAGCTGGCATGTGCGGCACATCCTGGAGAAGCTGGGGGCCTCCTCCCGGCGCGATGCCATCGCCCGGGCGCGCCGGGCTGGCCTGCCGCCTCTCGCCGTCCCGGCTGCGGCCCGCCGGGCCGATCGGCCCTGATGCGCCAAACCCCGGCGTCCCCCGCGACGCCAACGCCGAGCAGGGCGACAGTGCAGGGCGCAGTCAGGACGAGCTGTTCGGCGCAGGCGCGCCCTGCGTGTTGAGCCACACCGGAACTCGCCTCGCCGCACCCATGAACGCGGTCTCCACGCCGGAAGCCGCGGCAGGGGCCAGGGGTCGTTTGCAGCGCCGCTGCGCGCACGCTGGCCACCGCCGCTGCGAACTTGCGGGCGCGCTCTTCCAGGGTAGCCCAGTCCCCGGCATTGACGGTCTTCGCGTCCACCAGGTTGCTGCCAACTGCGATGGCCGAGGCCAGCCCGGATGAAATCGGCGAGATTCTCCAGACTGACACCGCCGGTCGGGATCAGCTTCACCTGGGGGAGCGGGCCGCGCACGTCCGCGCTCTGGTACTGCGGGCCGCCCACTGTGGCCGAGGAAGACCTTGACGTAGCTGGCCCCGGCCTGCCACGCCGTCGGGATCTCCGTCGGCGTGAATGCGCCGATAACCGTGGGCACGGCGTAGCGGTTGCAGAGCTCGATAATCCTCACGTTCAGCACCGGCGTCACCACGAACTCAGCCCGAAAGGATGGCGACCCGTGCCGTCTCCCGGAGTCCAGCACCGTCCCCGCGCCAATAGCCGCCCGCCCGGCGAGCGCGCCGCACGCACCTCCTCGATAGCCCCGCCCGGCAGGGGTGGTGAAGGTGAATTCGACGCTCTTGACGCCGCCGCGCAGCGGCGCCTCCTAGAAGCAGCCGCCGCCAGAGGTCGTCCAGCCGCACGATGGCGACCAGGCCGTTGTCCGCAATGGTTTCCGCGCGTAGAGGCATGTCCGCGTGTCCTTTCCTCGGGGGCGAGCCATAACCCCACCTCCTCTCCCAGCGCAACGGAAGAGGGGTTGGGGGCTGGCTGCGTGTTCAAGACCTGCCGCGACGCTCAACTGTCATCCTGAGCGACGTCGCAGGATCTCACCTTGCTGCCATTATGGTACGAGGCGCAACGCCTGCAGCCGGCCGCCGTTCCTTGTGACCGGCAGTTGGCGAACGTGATCCTGCGCCTCGCTCAGGATGACACGCGGGAGCGGGCGCGTATCGGTGGCTGGCCGCCAGCGAAGCCGTGACGGCCGGTTAGTTCGCAAATCGCGCGCTCAGGCCGCCGTCGATCAGGAGCGCCGCGCCGGTCAGGTAGCTCGCCTCGTCGCTGGCCACAAAGGCCACAAAGTTGGCGATCTCCATTGGCGTCGCCATCCGGCCCAGGGGCTGCTGGTCAAGCACGCGCTGCTCGGCGGCCTTGCCCTCGGGTTGGAGCTCCAGCCACTCGTCCACCAGTTGCGTGCGCACCCAGCCCGGGCAGATGGCGTTGACGCGAATCTGGTGCTTGCCGAAGTCCAGGGCCAGGCTGCGCGTCATGCCGACCATCCCCGACTTCGCCGCCGCGTAGGGAAACATGTTGTAGTTGGTCATGAAGGCGTGCAGCGAGGCAATGTTGACGATGGAGCCCGCGCCTTGCTCCCGCATGTGCGGCAGGGCGTGCTTGCAGCAGAGCCAGGCGCCCTTCAGGTCAACGGCAAAGACCTTCTCCCACTCGTCTTCGGTCATGGTGGTAGCGTCGAAGTAGGTGTTCACGCCGGCGTTGTTGACCAGGATATCGAGGTTGCCGAAGGCGTCAACCGTTTCGGCGATGGCGGCCGACACGTCCGCCTCGCGGGTGATGTCGCAGCGGATGAAGCGCACGCCGCCCGCCTCACCGCCCAACGCCTCTGCCGTCGCCCGGCCGCGCGGCTCGTCAATGTCGAGCAGGGCCACCCTGGCGCCCTCCGCCACGAATTTCTCGACCACCGCCTGCCCGATGCCCTGCGCGCCGCCCGTGACCACGGCGACCTTGTTCTCCAGCCGCATTGGTGCTTTGCTCCTTTGTGATGCGTGCCGCTGACCCCTGCGGCACACTCGCTTTTCGATGCCGTCACGCATCTCCGGTGTCGTCCTGAGCGACGTCGAAAGGTCTCGCGCGCCAGCCACCAGGGCCCGAGGCGTCCCCCTCTGACGGGTGTCATCCTGAGCGAAGTCGAAGGATCCCGACGTTGCCATCCGCCGGGGGGGATGCCCACACGCCAGCGTCACGGCCGCAACGGCCCGAGGCGCCGGAACATGGAACGACACCCGAAGGTGGACGCTCCCCGGGCCCGGGTGGCTGGTGGCGCCGAGGTCTCTCGACTTCGCTCGAGACGACACGCCCGAGAAGATGACAACTCCGAGACGTGGCGGATGGGAACGAGATCCCTCGACGTCGCTCGGGCCGACACCGCGGAGCGTGGCGGTTGGGGAAGGCACGCGCGGCCTCCCCGTATCGTCCGACTGCCGTCGCCCGGCTTTGTCTTCCTACGCCAATCGCTCAATTGCCGCCAGCAGCCCCTGCAGGTAGCCCGTTTCGTGGGCGCGGCCACGGTGGCACCACAGGGTATCGTCGACGACGCGCGGCGTGTGATCGTCCAGGATGAAGCCGGTGAAGCCGGTGCGCTTCAGCGCCAGCATCACCGCGACCGGGTCGTAGTTCCCCTCCCCCAGGAAACACTCCTGAAACTTCGGGACTGTGCCCTGCACGTCCCGGAAATGAACGTAGACGATACGATCGAGCGCCCCGAAGTGCTCGATGGTCTCAATGACATCTTCGCCTGTTTCGGACCACGAGCCGAGACAGAGATCGAGCCCATGGTTCGCGCTCGGCGCAATGGCGAAGGCGCGCTCCAGCCCGGCGCGCGTCCCGAAGAGGCGGGCGATGCCGCCCAGCATCGGCACCGGCGGGTCATCCGGGTGCAGGGCCAGCGTCACGCCGGCCTCCTCGGCCACGGGCATCACGGCGCGCATGAAGTACGCGTAGTTGGCCCACATCTCGTCGGCGTCGAAGACGCGGCCGTGGGTGAGCGGCGCGTGCTCGACCAGCGCCATATCGAAGGCCGTGCAGTCGGCGCCGCCCCGCCCCGGCGTCGAGAAGGAGGTGCGCCAGACGGTGTTCGGCATCCAGTGGTAGCCCAGGATGGGGATACCGGCCGCGCCCATGTTGCGGATGATCGCCTGGTAGTTCTCAAGTTGCTCATCCCGCCCCGGCAGGCCCAGCATGATCTTGTCGTAGAAGTCGATCGGCACGTTCTCGATTGCTTCCAGCCGCAGGCCGTGGTTCTCGCAGCGCGTGCGTAGCTCGACCAGGTCCAGGTACTCCCAGCGCCTGGCCTCGTGCGGGATATCCATGTATTCCCAGCGTTGCGTGGCCGGGAGTTGCGGCGTGTTCAGCACCACGCCGTTCAGCCCCAGCTGCTTCGCGAAGGTGAGGCGTTCATCCGACGCAACCGGAAAGTTCCCGATGGCGATGCGCATCACCTGATTGTGCGCCAGTTCCTGCCCAGCTGGCGCCGCTGTCGTTGCCTGTGCCATTGGCTCCCTCTGCCGCCGGGGCGACCCGCGCCCCGGCCGTGCTGCCCGGCCGCACGATGACTGTGTCTTGACAGCCTCGGCCGGTGGTTGCTACCGTTACATTCGTATGACATCATACATCAGATGATGTCAGCCTTCGTCGAGGGAACCCCTGGCATGAAGCAGCGCCGCCGCGCCGACGCGGTTGTTATCGACATCGCCAGCGAGATCATCACCGGCCACTTTCCCGCCGGGAGCGTGCTGCCAACCGAGCAGGTGCTGGGCGAGCGCTTCGAAGTCAGCCGCACGGTGGTGCGCGAGGCGCTGGCGCGTCTCGCCGGGGTCGGGCTGATCGAGGTGCGGCACGGCCTGGGCAGCGTGGTGCTGGAACGCAAGCGCTGGCGCGAGATCGACGCCGACCTGCTCCAGATTCGCACCGAAGCCGGCCTGATCGACGACCTGCTGCCAGACCTCTTCGACATCCGGCGCATGGTTGAACTGGAAGTCGCCGAGCGCGCCGCGCGTCAGCGCACGCCGGAAGACCTGGCCACCCTGGCCGGCATCATGGAGCAGCAGCGGCAGTGCATGGGGGATTCGGAGGCCTACAACGCCGCCGACATCGCGTTCCACGACGCGCTCATCGGCGCCAGCGGCAACGAACTGCTGCGGGTGCTCATCGCGCCCATCAGCCAGGTCTGGCGCATCGGCAGCATGGTCACCATGCGGCGCGATCCCGAGGTGGTCACCTACTCCATGCAGGGACACGAAGAGATCTTTGCCGCCGTTGAGGCAGGCGACCCAGTGGCCGCCCGCGCCGCGATGAACCGCCACCTGGACCGCTTCGAACAGCGCCTGGAGCGCGCCCTGCAACTGGTGGAGACCCAGGACGGCACGGCCAGGCAGGGGAGGCTGGCCGCACTGGCAAACCAGGAACAGCAGACGCGGTGAGGCAACGCTGATCATGGCGCACACGGATTCCAGAGCGATGGCAACGACCGGGTACGCGGACCCCGCCTTCCTGCGCGGGCAAGCGGAAGCCTTGATCGACTTCTACCTGCCCCGCAGCGTGGACACCGAAACTGGCGGCTTCATCGCCCAGATCGCGGACGATGGCTCCATCTTCGACCGCCAGACGCGTCACCTGGTGGGATCCTGCCGCTACACGAACAGTTTTGCCCTGGGCAACCAGTACGTCCTCGACGCCGGCGATGACGGCCTTGCCGCCGCCGAACATGGCCTGCGGTTCCTGCGCGAGGCCCACCGCGACCCGGTGCACGGGGGCTACTGGTGGGTGCTTTCGGGGCGCGAACCCATTGATCGCAGCAAGCAGGCTTACGGGCACGCCTTCGTACTCCTCACCGCGTCAACAGCCCTTGCCAGCGGGCTGAACGCGCGCGACATCTTCGATGATGTGAGCGAGATTCTGGAAGAACGCTTCTGGCGGGAGGCGGACGGCCTCTACGTCGATGAGATCAGCGAGGACTGGTCGGTCGTCGATCCCTACCGCGGTCAAAACGCGAACATGCACATGACGGAGGCGATGCTGGCCGCCTACGCGGCGAGTGGCGAGCGTTTCTACCTGGATCGCGCCGAAACGATTGCCCGCCGCGTCGCGGTCGATCTGCCGCAGCAAACGCAGGGCCTGCTCTGGGAGCACTACGATCAGGAGTGGCAGGCGGACCTGCTCTACAACAAGGAAACGCCCCACCACCTGATCCGGCCCTACGGCGTGCTCAGCGGACACCTGCTGGAGTGGGCCAAGCTGCTGGTGCTGCTGGAGCGGGAACGCCCGACCGGCTGGGCGATGCCTGCCGCTCGTCGCTTCTTCACCGCCGCCGTCGACCACGCCTGGGACGCCGAGGAAGGCGGGTTCCTCTATGCGTTCGATCTCGACGGCAACATTGTCGACAGTGACAAGTACCACTGGACGATCAGCGAGGCAATTGGCGCTGCGGCGGCCATGCTCGGCCAGACCGGCGAGGCCGGGTATCGCCACTGGTACGACCAGAGTTGGAGGTACGCCGTGGAGCATCAGATTGATAGCGCCATTGGCGGCTGGTATCCGGTCCTGACCCGCGCCGGCGTACGCAAGGACGTTGCTTTCGCTCGCGGCAAGCCTGATTTCTACCACCCCCTTGGCGCCTGCTCGCGCTTGATGTGCTCACTCCTGGCGGCGCGTGGCATGCGGCGCCGGGAAGCGCACTCACTACATAGGCCCTACGCGGCGGGATGGTCCCGCCCTGGACGCGCTGTCCGGCGACGGTCCGGTGCGCGGTAACGGCACGCTGCAGCGATGCAGGGATGCGGAGGCGAAATCGTGAGAAGTCGTAACGGCTTGATCTATCAACGCCCGCAGTTCACGGCGCAAGTTGCTGCAGGGCTGGAGCGCTTGGCCTGGCCGCCGGGCTGGGCGCCACAGGGTTTGGAGCCCGACGGGCCGGCGCGCAAGAGGCCCGCTTCGGCGCGCTGAGCAAGGAGTGGGACGGCACAACGATCAACGTCTCGCTGGTTGCGGAGCCACGCTCGGACCAGATTCAGGCGTTGGCGCCGGAGTTCACCGAGGCCACCGGCATCACGGTCAACTTCAACATCCTGCCGTACCCGAACCTGGAAGAGCAGCAGCTCACAGCGCTCTCCCAGCAGACGGGCGAGCAGGACCTGGTGCATGTCGACTGCGTCTGGATGGGCCAGTACGCTGGTCAGGGCTGGCTGCATCCGGTCGATGAGTTCGTGGCCGAGACCGACCCGGCGGTGCTCGACCTCGCAGACTTCATGCCGCGCATTCTCGAAGAGCAGTCCAAGTGGGAAGACACCCTCTATGGTCTGCCCTTCATCACGGCGGTCTTCGGCCTGTACTACCGCACGGACATCTTCGAGGAACTGAGCCTGGAGCCGCCCACCACCTGGGACGAACTGGCCACGGTGGCGCAAACGATCCACGAGGCGAAGTCTGGCGATGGCGTGGCCGGCCTGACCATGATGGGACGGCGCGGCGTGCAACTGCTGTGCACCCACCTCAATGTCTTCGGGTCGATGGGCGGCTACTACTACGACGACAGCTACACGCCGACGATGGCCTCTGAGGCGGGGGTCAACTCGATCGAGTACCTGAAGTCGTTGCTGCCGTGGTCGGTTGAGGGCGCGCTCTCAAATGACTACGACGAATCCGCTGCTGCCTTCCAGCAGGGCCTGGCCGCCATGAACCTGCAGTGGCAGAATGCTGCGCCGCAGTTCGTGGACCCGGATGCCTCCAAGATCATCGGCAAGTGGAACATCATTGAGGTTCCGGGTGTGGATGAGGGCGGCGTGATCAACAACACCGCCACGTTCGGGGCTGGAACCTGGGCATCTCCACGGATTCCCAGAAGAAGGAAGCCGCCTGGGAGTTCCTGGTCTGGGCGACGTCCAAGCCAATCGAGGTTGCGCTGGCTCCGGCGGGGCCGGGCGCCCGGGCGTCCACGCTCTCCGATCCAGAGCTGCAGAAGACCTACATCGAGTACCCGATGATGCTGGAGACGCTGGATACGGCCCTCGGGCGTCCGCGCATTCCTGTCTGGCCGCAGATGAACGACGCCATTGCGGCGTCGCTCTCCGAGGTCATGGTGGGCCAGACCCCGGCCCAGGACGCCATGACGGCGCTCGACGGCCAACTCGCCGACATTCTGCTCGGCGGCGGCTTCGGCGGGTAGCCCTCGCCGTTCGCACCGCGTGGCCGGGACGCTTTCCGGCATCCCGGCCACGCCCGATCTCCCGGAACAAGGCAAGGAACAGGACCTGAACCGTGGCAGCCAGCAGCGAGACATTCGGAGGTCAGGCGACCTCGCGCACCGCGAGCGCTGCGCCGCGCCGCCCCCTGCCGCCGCAGTTGCTCCTGCTGCTGCCCACGGTCATCGTCCTCCTGGCCCTCACGATCTACCCCACGATCTATTCGTTCACGCTCAGCCTGAACACCTGGAACATGTCCAACCGCAATGCGGTCTGGGAGTTCGTGGGGCTGGCGAACTACGCCCAGATCCTGCAGGATGCCCGCTTCTGGAATGCGGCGCAGGTCACCGGCACGTACATGGTGGGCACCATCGCCACGCAACTGGTGCTTGGCCTGGGCATTGCGCTACTGCTGCAGCGGCAGGTGCTGGCGGCTGGCCTGGTGCGCACCGCGCTGCTGCTGCCAATGATGACCACGCCGGTGGTGGTGGGGCTCATCTGGCGCTTCATGTTCAACCCCACGCAGGGGATCGTGAACTACCTGCTGAGCCTCGTCGGGATTTCCGGCCCGAACTGGCTGGGCGGCCTGCACACGGGGCTGCTCTCGGTGATGATCGCGGATATCTGGGAATGGACCCCGTTCATGGTCCTGATCCTGCTCGCCGCACTGCAAACGCTGCCGCAGGAGCCCTACGAGGCCGCCGCCATCGACGGCGCCAGCGCCTGGCAGGCGTTCCAGCACATCACCATCCCGCTCTTGCGGCCCACCATCGTGGTGGCAGTGCTGCTGCGGGCCATTGATTCCTTCAAAACCTTCGACCTCGTCTATGTGATGACCAACGGTGGTCCCGGCACCAGCACGGAGACGCTCAGCTTCTACACCTACAAGTGGGGCTTCAAGTTCTTCCAGATGGGCTACGCCTCAGCCCTCAGCTTTGTGATGCTGATTATGGTGATCATCTTCGCGAACATTCTCATTCTGGCGACCGCCCGAAAGCGAGCAGATTCATGAGCGCCACCACGGCAGCCGCACCCCGCTCCCTGTCACCCGGCAAGCAGCGCAAGCGCACGCCTGGCAGTATTGTCGCCAATATCCTGGTGATCCTGGTCCTGGTTGTCTTCATGTTCCCGATTGTGATGATCTTCCTGACCTCGATCAAGAATCGCGTCGATGCGCTCGCCTCGCCGCCGGTCTGGATCTTCACGCCCACCTTCAGCAACTACGTCGATATCTTTCAGCAGTACCCCTTTTCGTCCTACCTGCGCAACAGCGTCCTGGTCGCCACGCTCAACACCCTGATCGCGCTGATCATCGGGGTGCCGGCGGCCTACGCGCTGGCGCGCTTCCGCTTCCGGGGCTCCAACCACGTCCAGTTCTGGGTGCTTTCCCAGCGCATGATGCCGGCTATCGCGGCCGTCATCCCGCTCTTCATTCTCTTTCGCCGCTTCGGGTTGACCAATTCCATCGCGGGCCTCATCCTCATCTATCTCACCTCCAGCCTCCCCTTCATCGTCTTCATGCTGACCCGCTTCTTCGAGGAGATTCCGCGTGAACTGGAGGAAGCTTCCCTGGTGGAAGGCTCCTCGTGGTTCGGCGCCATGACGCGCATTGCCATCCCGCTGGCGCGGCCTGGCATCGCCGCGACGGCGATCTTCACCTTCATATTTAGCTGGAACGAGTTTCTCTTTGCCCTGATCCTGACCTCGACCGAGCGCGCGCAGACGATGCCGGTGGCGGTCACGCTCTTCATCCGTGAAACCGGTATCGAGTGGGGCTACATGACGGCCGTCGCCGTGATCATGATGATCCCGACCGCGCTGCTCACCCTGGCCGCCCAGCGCCACCTGGTGCAGGGGCTGACCATGGGCGCCCTGAAGTAACGACCATGAAGGAGGCCATCATTCCCCTGCCAGAGCACACCGTGCAGCCACCACCAGACCCGATGGCGCGGGACGGCGGCCCCCGCGAGCACCTGGTGCGCATCGCGAAGCTGACCTTTGACCGCAAACTGACCGACGCCGCCGGCGGCAACCTGAGCGTGCGCCACGGCGAGCACGCCCTGGTGACCCCGCGCTACGCGGGCGGGCGCTACCAGTGGGACCTCAGCCCGGAGCAAATCTGCGAGATCGACCTGCAGGGCAACCTGCTGGCTGGCGCAGGGCAGACCTCGCGCGAACTGGGCATGCACCTCGCGGTCTACCGTCACCTGCCGGAGGTGGGCGCCGTGATCCACGCGCACCCGTACCATGTCCAGGCGTTCGTCTACGCCAACCGCACGATTCCACCGACGAACGAGTACACCGACAAGTTCGGCGAGATCACCTTTGTGCCGGACACTGCTGCCTCGCACACGGATGCCTACGGCGAGGTGGTGGCGGCGGCGATCCTGCCGCACCGCGCGAAACTGGCGAAGCACCCGCTCGCGTTCCTGCTGCCGTGGCACGGTATCGTGGTCGTCGCGGATACGCTTGTGGCGGCCTTCGACACCGTTGAGCGGGTCGATAACAGCGCGCGCAACGTCCTGCACGCTGCCATGCTGGGGCGCGCGGATGACTGACCAACCCGACCTCGATGTGGTCAACCTGGGCATGATGATGGTGGAGATCTCGCCACCGCGCCTGGGGGTCAGCATTGCCGAGAGCGAAACGCTCTCGCTGCATATCGCAGGTTCAGCCAATATCTTCGGCAACGCGTTGGCCCGCCTGGGCGGCAAGATCGGGCTCATCTCGCGCGTCGGGGACGACCAGCTTGGCGCGTGGCTGCTGGAGCAGGCACAGGCCGCCGGCATGGATACCAGCGCAGTCGCGGTGGTCGCGGGGCAACTGACGCCGCTGCTGCTGGCCAGCGTCGATCACCACGGCAACAAGACCTTCGCCTTCTATCGCTTCCCCGGCACGTGCGACCCGCTGGCGACCTATCGGGCCGAGGAAACACCGGACAACTTCCTGCGCCGGGGCCGCGTCTTTGACCTGGCCGAAGGGAGCCTGCGCCACCCGGAGTTGCGCCGCGAAGCGATGATCCTGACGCGCCGCGCCCGGGAACTGGGCTGCACGATCTGCTTCAGCCCCAACTACCGTGAGGCTGCCTGGGCGGGCGGCGCGGCCGAGGCGAGCGCCGTGCTGCGCGAGGCCCTGGCCCTGGCCGGCCTGGTGATCCTGAACGAGAGCGAGGCGATCCTGCTCTCGGCTACCTCTTCACTGGAAGCAGCCACCACCTGGTTCCGCGAGCAGGGGCCGCCGTTGGCGGTCATCACCCGGGGGAATCAGCCAACGCTCGTCGTCCATGACGACCTGGTTGAGGCCGTCCCGGTCTTCGCGGTCACGGTTGTCTACGACATCGGCGCCGGGGATGTCTTCCACGCCGGGTACCTTGCCGCCTGGCGGCCAGGCGGCGATCCGGTAGCCGCCGCCCGCTTCGCGGCGGCGGCCGCCGCGCTGAAGATCAGCCGCCCTCCGGAAGCGAGCCACATGCCAACACGGGACGAAGTGATCGCGTTCCTCACGGAGCGCGGGCATAACGCATCACTATTCGCCACAACGACACACTGAAGGAGCCATCGTCATGGGAGCGAAGAAGATCAGCCTGACCGACGTCGCAGTTGAGGGCGGGGGCAGCGGCCTGGCCGCGCTGATGACCTCGCCCGATGCACACATCCGCCGCGACGTAATGATGCTGCTCAACCCGGAGGAAACCGATTCGGGGAACCTGCAGGTCGGCTACACCACGGTCTACCCGGAGTGCAGTACCCGCGGCCACAGCCACGATCACCTGGAGGAGGTCTACTTCTTCACGCACGGCAAGGGAATCATGGTCGTGGGCGATGAGGAGTGGGAAGTCGCCGCCGGGGATATTGTCTACGTGCCTTTCGGCCCCTTCCACACGACGAAGAATCCCTACAACCAGCCGCTGGAGTACTTCTGGGTGACCACGCCACACGGGGCGAAGGGCAAGGCACGTTAGGGCGGCAAGCCGGGAGCGTGGACGGTGGCACGCGCCAGAGGAGCCCTCACCCCTCGCCCTCTCCCGGTACGCGGGAGAGGTGAACACGGCGAGGCTGCTCGTCATGACCTGCCGCCTCACTCCGGTGTCGTCCTGAGCGACGTCGAAGGACCTCGCCGCCCCGCCGGACCGGCCGGGGGCGCCGCCCGGCCCACCCTCGCGTGGCATCCCGAGCCCGCAGGCGAAGGAAACTGCGTACTGCCCGCTGCCTCAGTGTTCAGATGACAAGGAAGAAGGGTTGTGTACGCGACCACTTCCGCAAAACAGTGCCTTCAGGACAACAGGCGAGGGTGGACGACAGGACGCGAACCCGGTTGCTGCGAGGCGGGGGTTCTTCGACGTCGCCCAGGATGCCACATGACGTGAGCGGCAGGACGAGGACAGGTTGGGGACGAAGAGTGCGAAGCAATGATGGGTAGTTGCGGACTCACCAGACGAACGGGCAAGCCCCGTGCCTGACGCCGTGTTGGCCATCGACATCGGCACCCAAAGCAGCCGCGCGGCGGTCCTCGATACGGAGGGGCGGGTGCTGGCCACGGCGTCCCGGCCGCACGAGCTGTCGACGCCCCGGCCGGGCTGGGCCGAACAGAATCCGGACGACTGGTGGCAGGCGACAGTCGCCAACGTGCGCGACGTGCTGGCGCAGACGCCGCCCGGCGTCAGGCCTGGTGCGGCGGCGGTCTGCGGGCAAATGCACGGCACAGCGCCCATCGCGCGGGATGGCCGCCTGCTGACCACCGCCGTCCAGCTCTGGTGCGACAAGCGGGCCGCCGGTATCGCAGACGAGGTCGCCGCAAGGGATGATCTGGCCGTCCTGCACCGCCTGACCGGCAACGTGCCAACGGCGGCGTGGTCCGGATTCAAGATGGCCTGGATGCGGCGTGAGCAGCCAGAGCTTTACGACGCCGCCTGGCGGATCCTGACCCCCAAGGATTACGTCAATTACCGCTTGACCGGCATCGCCGCGACCGATGTCAGCGAGGCGTCTGGTTCCTACCTGATGGACGCCGCCAGCGCGCAATGGTCGCCAGACATGATCGGGCTGCTGGGCCTGGACGCCGGCAAGTTGCCACCCATTCACGCCAGCAGCGAGGTCATCGGCGGGGTCAGCGAGGAAGCGGCGCGGCTGACTGGTCTGCCGGCCGGATTGCCGGTAGTGGCTGGCAGCGGCGACATGCTCTGCCAGTTGCTGGGGAGCGGCGTCAGCGCGCCGGGCCTGGCCTGCGACACCTCGGGCACCGCCTCGGTGATTTCCTTCTACGCGGACACCCCGGTTGCCGACCCCCGCCTGATGAACCTGCACGCCGCCGGGCCGCACTGGATCGCCTTCGGCATCCTGGACAGCGGGGGCGGCGCCATCCGCTGGTGGCTGGATGGTTTCGGGGATGCGGATGGCAACCAGGCCGCCGCGTATGACCGCCTGCTGGCTGCTGCCGCGGCCGTGCCAGCCGGCAGTGAAGGCTTGCTCTGCCTCCCCTACCTACAGGGGGAACGCACGCTCGGCTCGGCTGACTCGCGCGGGGTCTTCTTCGGGTTCCACCCCCGGCACACGCGGGCGCACGCCACGCGCGCACTGCTGGAGGGTATCTGCTTCGACCTGCGGCAGAGCCTGGAGATCGTACGCGAGGCCGGGGTGAAAGTGACGCGGATGCGTACCGGCGGCGGCGGCGCCCGCTCACCGCTCTGGTCGCAGATCAAGGCCGATGTCTACGGCATGCCGGTCGCGCCGCTGCAGCACGAGGAGGTCGGCATTCTCGGCGCCGCGATGCTGGCCCTGGCCGGAGCCGGGCTCGTGCCTGACCTGCAGGCCGCCGCGCGCCTTGTCGCCGAGCGCGAGCCATTCCAGCCTGAGCCCGCAACCGTCGCGCGCTACGACCGCCAGTTCGCACACTTTCGCGACCTGCACGACCAGTTGCAACCGAGTTTTCATGAGGCCGCGCGCCTGGCCAGTAACGAGACGCATCGCAAGGAATCAGGGAGTCAATCGTGACGATCGCGGACCAAACAACCATCCAGATGCTCATTGACGGCCAGCCGGCTGAGGCCGCCCAATGGCTCGATGTCGATAACCCGGCCAACCGCAGCGTCATCGGCCACGTGCCGATGGGTGGCGCGGCGGAGGCAACCGCCGCGCTGGAGGCCGCAGCCCGCGCCTTCCCGGCCTGGTCGCGCACGGCGGGCAGCGAGCGCGCGACGCTGCTGAGCAAGGCCGCCGCGCTGGTGCAGGAGCGGCGCGAAACGCTGGCGACGCTGCTCACCTCCGAGCAGGGGAAGCCGCTGCCAGATGCCCGCAAGGAGATCGACGGCGCGGCGGAGACCCTGCGCTTCTTCGCCGAGGAGGCGAAGCGGATCGGCGGCGAGATCGCCCCGCCGAACGCGGCGAACGTGCGCAGCTTCGTCATCCGGCAGCCGCTGGGGGTGGTCGCTGCACTCGTACCGTGGAACTATCCGGTGTCGCTGCTCGCCTGGAAAGTCGCGCCGGCTCTCGCCGCTGGCTGCACCGTGGTCGCCAGGCCGCCGTCCGAAACGCCATTGGCCGCGCTCGGTTTCGTGCAGGCGATTCACGACGCGGGGCTGCCCAACGGGGTCATCAACGCGGTGACCGGCCCCAGCAACGAGGTCGGCATGGCGCTGGTGCGCAGCCCGCTGGCCCAGATGGTGACCTTCACCGGCTCGACAGCGACCGGCATCGACATCTTCCGCGAGGCCGCCCCGACCCTGAAGAAACTGAACCTGGAGTTGGGCGGGCAGACGGCGATGCTCGTCTTCGCGGACGCGGACCTCGACAAGGCGATTGCCGACGGCGTAAAGCGCTCCTTCCGCAACGCGGGCCAGGTCTGCAACGGCGTCAACCGCATCTACGTGCAGGCCTCGATTGCGCGTGAGTTCACACAACGCTTCGTGCAGGCGACCGAGAAGCTGCGCGTGGGTGGCGGTTTCGACAATCCCTCGCCGGATGTCGGGCCAATGCTGAACGACGCCGGCCTGGCTCGGGTGCAGGCGCACGTCGATGACGCCATCAGCCGGGGCGCAACGCTGGCGCTGGGCGGGGCCCCGCTCGCGGGCGGCGCGTTCGCGGGGGGCCGCTTCTACGCGCCCACCGTGCTGACCGATACGACCCCCGAGATGCGGGTGATGACCGAGGAAACGTTTGGCCCGGCCGTCGGCATCTCGACGTTCGAGCGTGTCGATGACGCCATTGCCGCCGCCAACGCCACGCCATTCGGGCTGGTGACCTACCTCTACGCCAACAACGTCAACACGATCTTCCGAGCGTCGGAGGGGATCGAATCCGGCACGGTGGCGGTGAACAATGTCGCGCCCGATTCGTTCTACGCGCCGTACGGCGGCTGGAAGCAGAGCGGGCTGGGCGTGGAGTTGTCAAGACACGGGCTGGAAGAGTTCCAGCGCATCAAGCACATCAAACTCGAGCTGGGCTCGTGAGCGAAGGGCATTCCCTGGCGGGCAAGCGCGTCGTGATCGCGGCGCGCTCCTTCGCCAGCACCGACCCCGCGCCACGCGAGGCGCTGCAGCGCGCGGGGGTAACCGTGGTGCAACCAGGCACGCCGCCGCGCGGGTCCGAACTCGCCGCTATCCTCGAGGACGCCGACGGCCTGATCGTGGGGTCGATTCCCCTGACGCAGGAGCACTTCGCAGTCGCGCCCCGCCTGCGCGTAGTCGCCATGCACGGGGTAGGGGTGGACCACATCGACCTCCAGGCAGCGGCGGCCCACGGCGTGGTCGTGACGAATGCGCCGGGCAGCAACGACAGCGCGGTGGCAGATCTGGCCGTCGGCCTGATGCTGGCCTGCCTGCGCCAGATCCCCGCGGCCGACCGCGCCGCGCGCGAGGGCGCGTGGCGCAGCATGGTCGGCGAGGAACTGGCCGGGAAGCGCGCCGGCATCCTGGGCTGGGGGCGCATCGGCCGCAACGTCGCGCGCCGCCTGTCGGGGTTCGATGTCTCGCTTCTCGTCCACGACCCGTATGTCGCTGACGAAGCGATCTCCGCCAGCGGTGGCCTGCCTCTCCCGCTGGACGATCTCCTGGCGCAGGCCGACATCGTCTCGCTGCACCTGCCGCTGACGCCGGAGACCGCCAACCTGCTGGATGCCGCCCGGCTGGCGCGGATGAAGGCCGGGGCGTATCTCATCAACACCGCGCGCGGCGGCATCGTGGATGAGGCTGCGCTGCTGGCGCTGCTGCAAAACGGCCATCTGCGCGGCGCTGGCCTCGATTGCTTCGCTGTCGAGCCGCCCACCGGCAACCCGCTGCTGGCGCTGCCGAACGTGGTGGTGACGCCGCACATCGGCGCGCAAACCCGTGAGGCCATTGCCCGCATGGGCGCCATCGCCGCCGAGAACGTGCTGCGCGTGCTGGGCGGGGAGGAGCCGCTGTACCGAGTGGCGTAGCACCCCGACGCCGGGCACAGAGCCGCCCCGAGACTCTGCCAGGCGCCACCGTACAGCGGCGCGGGAACGGCAAAAGCGAGACTCGTGGCAAAGCACGAAACCTGCGGCTGGGCTGCCGAGCGTGGCAAGGCCGCAGGGCGTAGCCTGACCGGGACACGACCGGCAGGGACTCCTCTGCGCGGTCGACACGTCAGGAGGACGTGCGGCAGGCCCATACAGCGTAGTGCAAAAGACCTGACCTGCGAGGCAACAAGCCCGTGTCTCGAGCGCGTCGAGAGACCTCGTTCACCGGCCCTGAACGAGGTCTCTCGACTGCGCTCGAGACACGAGGGGATTCCTGGCGGCCGAACTTCTCTGCACACCGCTGTAGCCTTGGCGTACCCCGCAGCGGCCCGCAGCCAATACGTTGGCCTTGCCGCTCAGGCTGGACGCCGAAAGCGTCCACGTGGATGTCCAGGCTGCCGCCAACCTCGGGCACGGGGCGTGTCCGGCGCCGCGCCCGGCACAGCACGGGCGCGGCGCACCCCTACGCGCCGAAGAAATACCGGACCAGGTGAAAGAAGACCGGCGCGGCGAAGCAGAGCGAGTCGATGCGGTCCAGGATGCCGCCGTGGCCCGCGATGAGCGTGCCGAAGTCCTTGACGCCCCGGTCGCGCTTGATGGCCGACATGGTCAGGCCGCCGGCAAAGCCCATCAGCGCAATGACCAGCGCCATCACCGCTGCCTGCCAGGGGGCGAAGGGCGTCAGCCACCAGAGGGCCGCGCCGAGCAGGGTGGCGCTGGCGACGCCGCCGACAAACCCTTCCCACGTCTTGTTCGGGCTGACCAACGGCGCGATCTTGCGGCGGCCTAAGAGCTTGCCCCAGATGTACTGCAGCACATCGCTGCCCTGGACCACGATCAGCAGGAAGAGGAGCAACTTCGCGCCGCCGCCCTCGCCGTTGGCGTCGAGCATCAGCAGCGCCGGGGCGTAGCTGACGCAGTAGACACAGATCATCAAACCCCACTGGATGACGGCGGTACGCGCCAGGAAATCCCCGGTGTCCCCGGCCAGCGCGACCCGCGCCGGCGCCAGCAGGAAGACAAAGACCGGGATGAAGATGGCGAAGAGCCCGTACCAGTCGCGCCAGACCAGCCAGTACTGCACCGGCGTGACCACGAAGAAGATCCAGAGCAGCGCGCGGTGATCGCCGTGGCGCGTCGGGGCCAGGGTAACGAACTCACGCAGGGCCAGGAAGGAGACGCCCATGAAGAGCAGCGCCGCGCCGGTGCGCCCGGTCAGCAGCGCCAGCGCCAGCACGGCGCACATCACCCACCAGGCCCGGACGCGATCCTTCAGGTTGCGAATGGCAGCGCGGGCTGCGTCGCTACTGGCCCGCCGCGCCAGCATCTCACCGACGACCGTGGCGATGACCAGCACGGCCAGGATGCCGCCGCCCAGCGCCTGCAGCCCGGGGTCCATAGTCAGAGGGTTGGTGATGGTCATGCCGCATCCAGGGCGATGAGCGCCGCGCGCGCCCGCTCCAGAAAGGCGTCCTTGCCTTCCTTTGGTTCGAGGTACAGCGGTGCTCCAAAGGTGACGCGGCTCAGTTGCGGCGCCGGCGCGAACTCCCCCTTCGGCATGATGCGCCCCAGGTTGTGCAGGTTGACCGGGACCAGGGCCACGTCGGGCCGTTGCCGCGCCAGGAAATGCAGCCCAGGCCGAAAGGACGCCACTTCATCCCCGCTCCCACGCGTGCCCTCCGGGAAGATAATGAGCGACGCGCCGTCATCCAGTGCAGCTATGAGCTGATCGAGCTGCTGCCGCAGGGCGGCCAGGTTGCCGTCGCGGTCTACCAGCACTGCGTTGAAGATGCGCGTGGCGGCGAAGCGACGCAACGCGCTCTTCTCCCAGTAGTCGCGGGCGGCTACGGGGCGCGTGCGCTGGCGGATTGCGCCAGGCAGCACCGCCCAAAGCACCACCACGTCCAGGTGGCTGGTGTGATTTGCGTAGAAGACACACTGCCCCTGGCAGATGCCATCGCCCGCCACCCGCACCGCCGGGCCGCTCGCGATGCGTGCGAGCAACGCGATCAGGCGGGCCAGCAGCGTGGTCACGACGCCTGCCGGTTCAGGTCGGCGGCAATGAGGCGGACCCGGTTGCCGATAGTCGCGACCTCACCGAGCAGGATCACCGCCAGCGCCACCGCGAGGACGCTGCCGCGCGGCCACCCGGCAAGCACCTCCACGGGAGAGAGGACACAACCCGCAATCAGGACATGCATGCGGCGTGGTTTGGCCATCGGGCCATCGTAGACCTGCGGGGCGCCGAGCGTCACGCCAAGCGCACGCACGTAGGCAACGATGACGGAGAGCGTGGCCGCTGCCCAGCCAAGCTGCGCGCCCCAGGCGAAGTCCGCCACGGCGTAGCCCGCGCCCGCCAGGAAGAGCGTATCAGCGAAGCGGTCAGGCAACTCGTTGTAGATGCCGCCCACCGGGGATTTCAGGCCGCCCTCGACGGCCAACATGCCATCGAAGAGGTTGCAGAGCAGGCGCAGCGGCATCATGGCGGCGGCGATCAGCAGCAGGGCGAGGCGTGGGCCATCCGCCACGCGCGCCGAGGCCACGAAGCAGGCCGCTGCCACCGCCGCGAAGACGACGCTGGCCACGGAAATCAGGTTGGGGGTCAGCCCCGCCTGTTGGAGTTTCGGCGCGGTACGGTGCGCCCACCCGGTGTTCCGGGCCGGCACCGGCCGCCGTGCAAGCTCATTCGCATCGCCCATCGCACCCAGTCCGTTGCCTTGTCGTGCATGAGGCGCCAAGCGTAGCGCCAATCACAAGGGTCTGCTGGCCAGCATGGCCCTGAACGCGCGCAAGCAGTGATCACTGCGGCCGGCGTCTCCCGGCGCACCCTGCTCATGGCCAGCACCTTCGCACTCGCAGTGAGCCAGCTCACAAACGCCGCCGCCCCGGCGCAGGACATGGGCACGCCCCGGCCGGCGCCCCGCCTGGCGGTGGACCAGGCGGCCCCGGCGCTGGCGAAGGCCTGGACGCCTTCATCGGCATTACCACCGATGGGACCGTGATCCCCGATCTCTTCCCCCTCCATGCGACAGGCGTCAGCACCGGGCCGGTTCGCGCGGCTGGAGAGGCCTTTCTGGCCTCACTGACGGAAACGCAGCGCCAGGCGGCGCTGTTCCCGGTTGACGATGATGAGTGGCGGCTCTGGAGCAACGTCGATAGCTACCAGCGCCAGGGAATGAGCCTGCGCGAGATGAGCGACGACCAACGGGAGGCCGCCTTCGCGCTCATGGCCGCCTCACCCGTGCGGAGGGCCTCCAGACCTCGCGCACGATCATGCTGCTCAACCACACCCAGGGCGAGCTACAGCGGGTGTGCAAAGAAGTTGGGCCGCCGGGAATCCCCTCGTGTCTCGAGCGCAGTCGAGAGATCTCGCCGCGAGTGCCGAACGAGGCCTCGACGAGCCGAGACACGAGATTGTTGCCTGGCAGGTCAGGTCTTTTGCAATACGCTGTAATGAACAACTTCGACCGCTTCGACGAGGACCGGTACTGGTTCACCGTCAGCGGTGAGCCCTGCAACCGGACCGTGGGGTGGCAGGTGGACAGCCACCGATCGCCGTAACGACATCATCCTGGGGACCAGGTATCGCGACGCCGACTCACATGGGCACCGACTACGCCGGTGTCTCCGTGCTTCAGGCTGAGCGTGAGAATGACGCCCTGGCCCTGATGTCCACGCTCACGCCAGGAGCAGCGGCGCTGGCGATCATCGGGTCCGGTCAAGTCCGGCGCTGACATGGTGGCCGGCGCATTCCAGGACAACGCGGTTATCCCGTAATGCGCGGTATTCCGGCCACGGAACTGGATGCTGACCAGCGCGCGGCGCTCCCGGCCCTGATCGGGGCTGTGGGTCGGGAAGATGGACGATGGCCACGCGGCGGTCAAGATGGAAGACGTGGCGGCGCACCTCGACGATACGCACCTGGCCTGATCGGCGAAACCGTGGAACTCGCCAGCGTCTTCTACGACCGCATCCACAGTCCGGTTGTGCCGATCGAGTTTGATCACCAGGAGCCCGGACCGCTGGGGCGAGACTCCGACTTCTACGGCGAAACCGGTCCGTCGCGCTTCCACATCCACGCGATCATCCGCACGCCCAACGGCAACGACGACGGGCCGACTTCCTGGCTGAACACGACGCAACAAGCCTGCATCATGCGGGGACGCCAATGGCCAGCCCGGCCCCGTGAGTGCCTGAGAGCGCGACAGGCGCCTGGCCGCTAGCCTGCGTCTGCGTCCGGCAGGGCCCACTCCGGGTAGTAGGCGGCGACGCAACGATCGTCTGGCAGGTAGCCAGGGTTAGCCATGAAGTCGTTCGAAATCTGCGTGATGCACTCCGGGTGGTAGGTCAGGACACCGTGCCCGGACATCGGGACGATGACCAGCCCGGCGTTCGGCAGGGTTACGAAGGCCTGCTTGTTCCAGGAGAGTGGCGTCTGCATGTCGTACGTTCCCGCGAAGATCAGAGTGGGGATCTCGCTGCTCACCGGGAGGTTTGCGTAGCTGGGCGCGCGCCCGCCCGGCCAGATCTCGCAAACGGCGAAGATCTGCCCCAGCGACGCGACGGTGTTCAGCCCCAGTGCGGGGATTTCGAGTTCCAGCGCTGTTTCGATGGTCCGCTCAAACGATTGGAACGGAGCGGACTCGTTGCACTCCACCGAGTAGTACATGAACTCGTTGGAACTGGTTGGGTTCGCGACTTGCAGAGGCCCGGCCAGGTAGTCGAAGACGGCGGCAACGTCAGCATCCGTCATGGTGGCGAGAATCTGCCGCAGCGATGCCTGTTCGTCGGCCAGCGCGGGATCGGTGAACGCGCGGTCCACAAACTGCGCGAGCGTCGCGCGCGTCGCGGGCAGTTGATCGAGCAGAAGCAAGCGCACAGTCAACTCGTTGGCCGGGCCGGTCGAGAGCTGGTTGATGGCGAACGTCACCTCACTCAGGAAGGCCTGGGCCGGGGTAAGCGCCGCACCGGGATCGCCGATCCCGATCTGCTGCAGGAAGGTTTGCACCACGCGGCGCAGCACCGCCGCCTGCACCTCCTCATCGTCCGCTACCGGGGTGGCGTCAATCGACGTCGTGGCTGCCGCCAGCCCCGGCTCTGGCGTAGCAGAAGCCGCCAGGGCTGAAGGCGTCAGCAGGTCGCCACTCACGATGCCGAGGTAGGTCGTGGCATCGCCCGCTTCCAGTTCCGCGATCATCTTCGGAATGTAGGGCGCCACGGCGACGGCGCTGCTGATCACCTGCATCACGGCAACCACATCGTCGGCAGTGATCACCATCTCTTCCGTGACCACGAGCGGCTGGTTCTCCAGCGAGGCGAGTAGCGCGATGAAGCGGGCTTTCAGGTTGGGGTAGGCCTCGTTGCAGGCAGCGTCCAGGTAGCAATCGGCGAAGAGCTGGATCACCACTTCGTGGGGTTCCGACGGATAGCGCTCGAATCCCGGCAGGCCGACCGGGTACGTCGAATCGAGGATGACACTGCGAATTCCGGCGTTCGGGTAGTCCCGCATCGTCACCAGCGCCAGGCGTGTGCCGTAGGAGATGCCGTAAAGGTTGAACGTCTCATAGTCGAGGGCCTGCATCAGGGCCACCAGGTCAGTGGCGCTGGCCATGCTGTTGTACTGGCGCAGATCGACGCCCTGCGCCAGCAGTTCTTGCACACACCGTGTCGTCTCGTCGCTGACTGCCGCGCGAGCGACATCCATGAGCATGCTCGCCGAGAGCGACGGCGCCAACGCAGCCACGCCGAGGCCATCGTCGGGAGTCGCACCGTCTCCGGGCGCGCCCGTGCTCTCTGGCGGGGACAGTTCGTCCGGGGCCGGAGTCGCGGCATCGGCCAGGTCAGCCGCTTGCGACTCATCGCTGCCTGAGAAGAACTCGTCGATGGTGAGGCTGCTGCAGCGCAGGGGCGACGAAAAAGCGGTCCCTCGCTGATCGTAGAGCACGATGTCCCGCTGCGAACGCAAACCGGCGAACTGCTCCGCCCAGCCCGAGACGCCCGCCAGGGTGGTGCCGCCGGGGCCGCCGGCGAGATAGACCACGGGATCAGGCTGGGTCTGCTCGCCCGTGGCCTTGAGCACGACAAACTGGAGGTCGACCTGGCGCTCACCGGGGTGCGCCCAGTTCTCCGGGACCGTCAGGACGCCGCAGGCGCTCTCCCCGAGGTCGCTGTAGTACTCCGGCGCCCCGAAGAAAGCCGTCGCACAGTCGCGCCACTCCAGCGCGGTCCGGCTCATGTCAGGCGCCAGACCGCCCGGGACCGCCTGTGCTCCGGCAGGTGCAGGGAAAAGCCCAGGGAGGTTGCCGCTGCCGGCCAGGAGCACGGCCAGCAGGGAGACGACCAGCCGGCCTGTCAAGGTTCTGTTCATGTGATTTTCTCGCTCCCCTCGCACACGTATTCTTTCTTCATCGCATCTGACAGTACAAGCATACGGCCCTTCACACACGGACCAGAAAGGACTCCTGCGAAGTCACGCCCGGCCGTGGCGCCGCGCGGGTCGGAGCGGTCGAGCATCCTCGCCGTCAGGACCGGCGCGACCCGATGTCACGCGGCGTTGCACAGGCGGCAGTTCGCCGTTTGTATCCAAAATCCATCGTCCTGCCCATTGACAGGCTGGAAAATGATGGATAGCATCGTTTTTGTATCCATTTCACCGGTGATTGCAGGAACACCATCGTGCACGATGGCTCGACCGGCGTGGGGTAGTCGTGACGCTCGTGACGGTTCCACATCCAGATGCCCCTGCCGGCAGCATGGCGCCCGCCGAGGCGGACCGTGCCGGCGGGGAGCCACTGAGCGAGATCGCGACGCGCTATCTGCGCGCGGCCATTCTCGATGGTCGCCTCCGCCCTGGCGCCCGGCTACGTCAGGAAGCCATCGCCCGCGAGCTGGGCGCCAGCCGCATCCCGGTGCGGGAAGCGCTGCGGACACTGGAAAACGAGGGGCTGGTCAATCTCACCCCGCGCAGCGGAGCGCGAGTGGCCCGGCTGGACTACGCCGAGCACGCCGAGTTGTACCGCATTCGCGAAGAGCTGGAACCCCTGGCCCTGGCCGAGAGTACGCCCCACCTCAGTGATGAGGCGCTGGCGCACCTGCGGGCGCTGAAACTGCAGATCGAGCGCTCGCGCGACCCGGGCGTCTGGCTGGTGCTGGACCGCCAGTTCCACCTGGCCAGCTACGCCGCCGCGCCGATGCACCGCTTGCTGAAGATGATCGAGGGCTTCTGGAACACCACCCAGCAGTATCGCCGGGTCTACTACCGCATGGTTGCGGCCGAGTTGCCGCCAGATGACCCGGCGCTGCCCATGACGCACATCGACCACTGTTTGCTGCTGGATGCGCTGGAGCGGCGCGACGCCTCCGACGCCAGCCGCATGATGCGCACGCATATCCGGCGCACGCGCCTGACGCTGGCAGCCAGCCAGCACCTGTTCGACGAATGAAGATCAGCCCAGGGAGACGGCCTGAAGCATGAGCAGCGCAGCAGTCACGGAAAACAGACCTCCGAAGAGTTCGGGCTACCTGCGCCTGGTGGGGGTCAGCAAGCGCTTCGGCGACACGACCGTGCTCAACGACCTGGACCTGGAGATCGGTGAGGGCGAGTTCATTTCCCTGATCGGGCCCAGCGGCTCCGGCAAGACGACGACGCTGCGCATCATCGCCGGGCTGGAGACGCCAACGACGGGCGGCGTCTTTGTCGGCAACGAGGAAATCACCTCCCTGCTGCCGAACCAGCGCGATTTCGGCATGGTCTTCCAGCACTTCGCGCTCTTCCCCCATCTGGATGTCTTCCAGAACGTGGCCTACGGGCTGAAGATTCGCGGCGACAAGCCAGCCGCCATCGAGGCCGCCGTGCTGCCGATGCTGGACCGGGTCGGGCTACGCCCCTTGGCCACCCGCAAGATCGGGGAACTCTCCGGCGGGCAGCGCCAGCGCGTCGGCATTGCCCGCGCCCTGGTCGTGAAGCCGCGCCTGCTCCTGCTCGACGAGCCAACCGGCTCGCTGGACACCAAGCTGAAGCTCGCCATGCAGACCGAACTGAAGGCGCTCCACAACGAATTCGGCCTGACCTTCATTCACGTCACGCACAACCAGAGCGAGGCGCTGGCGCTGGCCGACCGGGTCTACGTCATGAACGAAGGCCGCATCGAGCAATCCGGCAGCCCGACGCAGGTCTATCGCTACCCCTCCACCCGCTTCGTCGCGGATTTCGTGGGCCGCAACAACCTGATCGACGGCACGATTGACGGCGACGTGTTCAACGGCAAGATGGGCGCCTTCCCGGCCGGCACGGGCGCGGCCCGCGTGGGACGCGGCGCCTGCACCGCCGTGATCCGGGCGGATGCCATCCACCTCGGGGCGCCGCCAGCGGGTTCGGCAGCCCTCCAGGTGCGGCTGGACGCGCTGGAGTACGCCGGATCGGTGGTGACGTGGTTCCTGCACGGCCCCGGCGGCGCGCTGACGACAGATGTCTCCGCTGAAGAAACGGAGCGACTACGGCCAGTGATTGGCGCGACGTACCAGGCGTGGTGGAACCCGAACGACGTGCATTACCTGCAAGCCTGACGAGGGCAATAGCGGAGAGATTGATTTTGCACTTCACCTGGCCAGCGCACACCTCGTGTCTCGAGCTTGTCGAGACACGAACCACACCGAACGACGTGCATGACCTGCAAGCCTGACCCGCGAGTTGCGCCACGGAAGGAGGAGCGCTCACGCCGGGCAGCACCGGCAGCGATGAACGCGAGAGACCCAATGGCAGTGGCACGCAGAAAGGATGCAACGATGACGCCAAAGCACCTGACGTACGAGCAAATGGCCGCCATGCGCTTCGAGGCGGATCACACCACCACCCGCCGTCGCCTGCTGGCGCGCGGCGTCCAGCTTGGCGCGGCCTTCACCGCTATGGGCGCGCTGGGGCGCTTCAACATGCTCGATGCGGCCGCGCAGGACGTGGTGCTGCGCGAAATCGGCCTCAGCCTGACCGAGGACCCGCGCATCCTGACCCGGTTTCAGCAGGACACCGGAATCACGATGGAGGGGAACTCCCAGATCCTGGGCAACCAGATCACCTTCTGGCTCCAGAACTACAAGGACTACGACATCAACCAGGTGAACTTCAGCCAGAACGCGCCGCTGCTGGCCCAGAGCGCCATCCAGGCCTTCCCGGTTGCGGATATCCCGGCCTGGAACGACCAGGTGCTGCCCCTCTTCCGCGAGGCGGGCTCCCCCGGCTCCAGCGAGAAGTCGGGCTGGCCGATGGCAGGCACCTATGTCGATCCGGCGACGATGGAGCAGTTCATCGGCACGCCGACCTGGTTCGGCTTCGATGCCTTCGGCTACCTCGATGGCCCCACGCAAGGGGACCTCGCCTCCTACGGCGCGATCTTCGATGCGGGCAACAAGGGACACGCCACGCTGCTCAACGAGCCGATCACCACGGTGATGAAGGTGGCGACCTTCCTGCAGGGCACGGGACAGGCGTCCTTCTCCGGCGCGCTGAACAACCTGAGCAGCGACGACCTCAAGATCTGCTTCGACTTCCTGAACCAGAAGAAGCAGGAGGGGCAGTTCCGCCTGTTCTGGAGCGACTTCGGCCAACTGGTTGACCTGCTGGTGGCCGGCGAGGTGTGGGTTGGCGACTTCTGGGCCAGCGCCTGCGCGGCGGCCGTGGCCAGCGGCGCGAAGGCGGTTTTCGTCAACGACCCGACCGAGGGCAGCAACGGCTGGATCCAGGGCGCGACGGTTTCCGCCGCCACCCAGCACATGCCCGAGGTGATGACCTTCATCAACTGGTCGCTGGAAAGCGGCGTGGTCGGCTCCGTCCTCGGCGTCCAGGGCTACTACTCCCCGCGCCCGGACGTGGTGGAACCGCTGCTGGCGGAGCAGGAATCCCCGGTGGAAGGGATCAACGCCTGGGACTACTGGTACATGGGCGCTGTGCCCGAAGAGCGCCCGGCGCTGGATACCCGCCTGGAGCACATCGCGGACTGGCAGGCGTACCCCGACAACTTCGACGAGTACAGCCGGTTGTGGACGGCGTTTACGGCGTCCTAACCTCTCCCCCAGCCCCTCCCCCCGGCGCGCGGGCGAGGGGCTGGGCCAGGGTGATGGTTCGCAGGCAGGGATGGGCACGATGACAGGAAACACTCGCTGGCAACCGAGCAACGCAGGAACCCGCACATGAGCGCCAGTTCCATGCCGGCCAGTTCGCCCCTCGGCGCGCCCACCCTGCCCGTGGTCACCCACGCCCCGGGCGCGCTGGAGCAGCAGGAGCAGCGCCGCAAGTCACGCAAGTCGTGGCTGTTGCTGCTGCCGGCGCTGTTGGTGGTCGTGATCGCCGCTATTGCGCCCCTGCTGACCATCCTGTGGGTCAGCTTCTGGCGTACCGACGGCCTGACCCTGCAGCGCACCATCGACTTCACCGCCTGGCGCACCGTGCTGAGCGACCCGACGTTCTACCGCCTGGCCTGGTCGAGTGTCCAGACGGTGATCATCGTGCTGGCGCTCGTCGGCGTGCTGGGCCTGGCCGCCGGGTACTGGCTGGCGCGCTTCGTGACAAACCGCAAGCTGCAGGCCCTGTTGCTGCTGCTGGCGATCCTGCCTTTCTGGACAAGCTATCTCATCCGCATCATTACCTGGCAACCGTTGTTCGGGAACAGTGGCGTCATCAACTTCCTGCTGACCCAGCTTGGCTTGCCGCCAATGGAACTGTTCCTCTACAACCAGCGGGCCATGATTTTCGCCATGACCTCGCTCTACGTGGTCTTCGTGATCGGCCCCGTCTTCTGGGCGCTCTCCCGCATCGACCCGGAGGTGATCGCCGCCTCGCGCACGCTCGGGGCCAGCGCCTGGACCTCGTTCCGCACCGTCGAGTTGCCCCTGGCGCGGGGCGGTCTGGTAGTGGGCCTGTTCTTCGCCTCGATCTTCCTGTTCGGCGACTACGCCACCGGGCGGCTGATCGGCGGCGGCACCAACCCGCTGCTTTCGGACGCCATCTCGCAGTACGCCGGCTCCGGGCAGTGGCCGATCGCCGCCGCGCTGGCCGTCGTGCTCTTCTTGCTGGCCATCATCTGCCTGACCATCTTCATGCGGGTCTACGACCTGCGCAACGAGTTGTAGGAGAAGCGGCCGATGCAGCTCAGCCAGGGGCAAAAGGCGTTCCGGGTGGCCGGCGGGATCATCTTTATTCTGATTCTGATCATCCTCTACGCGCCCTTCTTCATCATGGGTCTGCTCTCCTTCGCAGAGCGCACCACAGCAGTGTTCCCGCCGGCGGACTTCTCGTTCATCTCGTACCAGAAGCTGTTCAACCCCACCAACTTCGATCTCTACCGCATCCCCGGCGAGCCGCTGGTGAACTACCTGCGACCCATCGGGCTCTCGGTGACGCTGGCGCTGTTGACCTCGATCATCGCCACCGTGCTGGCGCTGATGGCCGCGCTCGCCTTCCGGGAGCGCTTCCGGGGGCGCGGCATCGCCTTCTACCTGCTGCTGCTGGGCATGGTGACGCCGGGCATCATCCTGGGCCTCGGGTTCCGCCTCTTCGCAGACCAGATCGGGCTGCCCACCGGCTGGAAGACGACCGGCCTGCTGACCCACATCGCCTGGACCATGCCCTTCGGCTTTATTGTGTTCCTCGTCTTTCTCAATCGTTTCGACCGCACCATTGAGGAAGCGGCTTCCGTGCTCGGCGCGGATAGCTGGACCGTGTTCCGCACCGTGACGCTGCCCGTGCTGGCGCCGGGCGTGCTGGCCTCACTGCTCTTCGGCTTCACGCTCTCCTTCGATGAGATTCAGCGCTCCGCGCTCGTGCTGGGGCGGGATCAAACGCTCCCCATCGCCATCATCGGCGCCACGACGGTGCGCATTACGCCCGTTCTTTACGCGCTCGGCTCGCTGATCGCGCTGGTCTCCTTCGCGTTCGTTGCCTTCTACCTCCTCTTCTTCGAGCGCGAACGCCGCCGGTTCTACGGCGGCACTGTGGCCGAGGATGACGAGGAAGAGGCAGAATCGACGGAGGGTGCGGTGGCTGCGTGACGCCGAACGGCCCTCACCCCCGGCCCCTCTCCCGATGCGCGGGAGAGGGGAGACGAGACAGGGCAGCACGCTGGACCCGGCGGACATGCGTCCGGGGCGCGTGTCTCTGCAGAGCCTGGCGACGATGAAAGCCCCTCTCCCGCGCATCGGGAGAGGGGTTGGGGTGAGGGCCGTTCGGCTCTGGAGCAACTCAGGAGTAGCCTGTGGCATATCGCATCTCGGTCGACACCGGGGGAACCTTCACCGACGTTGTCGTTGTGGACGACAACGGGCAACTACGCATTGGCAAGGCGCTGACCACGCCGCGCCGCGCCTTCGCGGGGATTGGCGCGGCGCTGGAAACGGTGGCGCCGGAGTTTGGCCTGACCGCGAGCGCCCTGCTGGCGGACACGGAGACCTTCACCTACGGCACCACCCGCGCCACCAACGCCATCGTCGAGGGGAAGACCGCACGGACGGCCTTCTTCACCACCGAGGGGTTCCCGGACATCCTCCTCCTGCGCGAGGGCGGCAAGCTGGACCCTTTCAAGCAGATTCCCTACCCACCGCCCTACGTGCCGCGGTTCCTTACCTTCGAGATCACCGAGCGCATTGACTCCGAAGGGGATGTCTTCATCCCCCTTGATGAAGGCTCGGTGCGGGAAGCCATCGCCCAGTGCCGCGATCTCGGCGTGCAGGCCGTTGGCGTCAGTCTGCTCTGGTCGATCGTCAACCCGGCGCACGAGCTACGCATCGGCGAACTGCTCGCCGAGCACCTGCCGGGCGTACCCTTCACCCTCGCCCATCAGCTCAACCCGATCATCCGCGAGTACCGCCGCACGTCATCGTGCGTGATCGACGCCTCGCTGAAACCCCTGATGCAGGAGCACCTTTCCGCGCTCGAAAGCGACCTGCGAGACGCCGGGTTCGGTGGGCACCTGTTTATCGCAACCTCGTTTGGGGGATCCTGGCGCCCGGAAGAAGTGATCGAGCGCCCGATCTACTCGGTCGGCTCCGGCCCGAGCATGGCCCCGGTGGCGGCGGTTGCGTACGGCAAGGCGGAGACGGGCAGCGAGGTACTGCACGAGGACCTGCTGGTTTGCGACACCGGCGGCACCACGTTTGATGTCGGGCTGGTCAGCAACGGCGAAATCAACTACACCGCCGAAACGTGGCTGGGCGGGCGCTGGATCGGGCACATCACCGGCATCCGGGCGGTGGATGTGAAGAGCATCGGCGCGGGCGGCGGCTCCATCGCCTGGCTCGACCCGGGTGGACTGTTGCGCGTCGGCCCGCACAGCGCCGGCGCGGACCCCGGCCCCGCCTGCTACGGGCACGGCGGCACGCTGCCCACCGTCACCGACTGCGCGGTGGTGCTCGGCTACATCGACCCGGCCCACTTCCTGGGCGGCCGCCTGGCGCTGGATGTCGACGCCGCGCGCACGGCGGTGCAAACGCACATCGCCGAGCCGCTGGGCTGGACCGTCGAGGAAGCGGCCTCCGCCGTACTGGTTATCGCGACCGAGAACATCGTCGGGGCGATCCGCGAGATCACCATCGCGCAGGGAATCGACCCGCGCGAAGTGACGATCGTGGCCGGAGGCGGCGCATCGGGCCTGAATATCGTGCCGATTGCGCGCGAACTGGGCGTGGGGCGGGTGCTGCTGCCGAGCACGGCGGGCGCGCTCAGCGCCTGCGGCATGATGTACGCCGATGTGATCTCCGAGTTCTCGGTCAGCCGCTACGCCGAGACGCGCAATCTCGATTTCGCCGCTGTCAATGAGGCGCTGGCTACGGTGGAGGCGCGGGCGCAGGCGTTCCTGGACGGCCTGACCGGCATTGACCCGGTGGCGACCCGCATCGAGTTTATGGTCGCGGCCCGCTACCGGCAGCAGGTCTGGGAGCTGGATATCCCCGTTGCGGGTTCACGCATCGAGACCGAAGCGGACGTGAAGGCGCTGGAGCAGACCTTCCACGAGACACACCGCCGCGTCTTCGCGGTCGATGAACCGGGGCAGTACCTGGAGTGTCTGGTCTGGAAATCCCGCGCCACCGCTGTGACGGCCAAGCCGTCGGTCGCCTCCCGCGCGCGTGGCGTAGGCGAAGCGCTGGAGGGCACGAGCGCGGCGTTCTTCCGCGACTACGGCGCGCTGGAGACGCCGCGCTACGACGGCGCGCTGCTGCCGCCAGACACCGAGATTACCGGCCCGGCCATCATCCTGGAGCCAACCACAACCGTCGTGGTCTATCCCGGCTCCACGGTCAAGGTGACGCACCTTGGCAACTACCTGCTGAACATCGCGCCGCAATCCGCAGCGGATGCGGCGGAAACCCTGCGCGTGGAGGCGCCCACCACATGAGCCTCGACCCGGTCCTGATGGCGGTGATCGCCAACCGCCTCGACACGATCGTGCGCGAGATGGAGAACACCCTCCTGCGCACTGGCCGCAGCGCGGTGCTGAACATGGCGCGCGACTTCTCCTGCGCGCTCATCACCGGCGACAATCGCCTGTTGGCCTCCGCCGAGGGGCTGCCGGTGCATGTCATCGGCATGGAGTTCCTCGCCGAGGCGATGACCACCCTGCACGACGATATCCGCGAGGGTGACGCCTATCTGCACAACGACCCCTACCTCGGCAATACGCACCCGGCCGACCACGTCATCCTGGCGCCAGTTTTCGTGGATGGCGTCCACCTCTTTACCGCTGCCGCCAAGGCGCACCAGGCGGACTGCGGCAACGCCAACCCGACAACGTACATGCCCTTCGCGCGCGACATCTACGAGGAAGGCGGCCTCATCTTCCCGGCAGTCCGCGTTCAACGCGACTACGAGGATATCCCCGATGTCATCAACATGTGCCGCCGCCGCATCCGCGTGCCAGACCAGTGGTATGGCGACTACCTGGCAATGGTCGGCTCAGCGCGCATCGGCGAAAGCCGCCTGAAGGACCTCACCGCCAAGTACGGCGTGGAACTGATGCAGCAGTTCATCGAGGAGTGGTTCGACTACTCCGAGCGGCGCGTGGCGCACGTCATCTCGCAGATGCCGGCGGGCACGATTACGGGCCACGGCAGGCATGATCCGTTCGGCCCGCTGCCGGAAGGCATTCCGATCAACGTCACGGTCAGCATCGACCCGGAAGCGGCGATGATCGACATCGACCTGACGGACAACATCGACTGCGTGCCGGCGGGCGTGAACGAATCGCGCACCTGCGCCATGAACAACTGCATGACCGGGGTCTTCAACAGCATCGACCCCGATATCCCGCACAACGCGGGCACCTTCCGCCGTATCCGGGTGCATTTGCGCGAGAACTGCGTGGTCGGCATCCCGCGCTTCCCCCACTCCTGCTCGGTGGCGACGACGAACGTCGGCGAGCGGTTGGTGGTGACGACGCAGAAGGCGTTCGCCGACGCCTGGGATGGTTATGGCCTGGCGGAAGGCTCCTGCGGCATCGGACCCGGCTTCGCGGTGGTCTCTGGCAAGGACTGGCGGCGCAACAACGACCCCTATGTCAACCAGAAGTTCCTCGGCTCGCAGGGCGGCCCGGCGGGCCCGGAGATCGACGGCTGGGTGACCTACGGCAACTCGGTCACGAACGGGTTGATGTTCCGCGACAGCGTGGAGATCGACGAGCAAAAGTACCCAATCCGGGTCAGCGAGATCCGCGTCCGCGAGGATTCGGAGGGCGCCGGGCGCCGCCGGGGGGCGCCCGGCTTCCGCGTCGCCTACGGGCCGAAGCACGATGAGATGCGCGCCTTCTACGTCACCGACGGCTGCCACTTCCCGCCGCGCGGGGTGCGGGGCGGCGGCGACGCAGCGCCCTCCCTTCCCTACGTCATTCGCACCAACGGTGAGATCGAGGACCTGCCGACTATCGCGAACCACGACGTGCAGGCAGGGGAACTCCTCCTGCACCTGCTGAGTGGCGGCGGCGGCTACGGCGACCCGCTGGAGCGCGAGGTCGAGCGCGTCCGTGACGATGTCCTCAGCCAGTTCATCACCTTCGAGCGGGCGCGGGATGTCTACGGCGTCGTGTTCACCGGGACGGAGCTAACCGACGCGCTGGCGGTGGATGCGGCGGGGACGGAGAGGCAGCGGGAGCGGCTGCGGGCGGGACGATAAGGCGAGAGGGCGGGCCGCCTGGGGCGGCCCGCCGATCATCCATGACAGCCTTCAGGACGCGAGGCTGCGCCCCGAGGAGCTTCGCGGCGAGGGCATCGAGCGCGGTGTCCGCAGTTTCGCCCACCTCCGGGCGCGTGATCAGGTTGCCGCCGGCGTCGGGCACATCCTCCGGCCCCGCCACTTCGCGGCGTTCGCTGACATACTCCGCTGGCTTGATAATGCGCGCCACCCACGGGTCGTCGGGAGCGTTCTGCGGCCGGAACGCCACGAGGTGGAAGGTCGTCGCGCCGGTCACGAGCTCCTGCAAGCGAAACTCGGAGCCACCGGGAACCACGTCGAGCAGCGTGATTGCAAAAGACATTCTGATCCTGCCAGGCAACATATCATCTGCCGATGTCTCTGAACGATGCTCCGCCTGACGTCGAAGTCGACAGACTGCGTCTGTCGACTCACGGCACTACGCGACGACGGGATCTCTCGACTCCCTGGCTGCTCGAGACATGCGAGGGATGATTCGAAGCACCGGCGTGGAGCCCAACTTCTTTGCACACCGCAGATGTCTGGAGGATTCCACGCGCCAGGATTCTCCGAATACGTAGCCTCGCCGATGGAGACGGATGCTCGCTGTCCGTTCGATGGCGTTCGCTGTCTTCCATCGACGGCTGACGTCTCGCGATGCTCGTAGGAGTGATGAAGGCTCGCATGGCTAGTTTCCACCGGATGCGTGAGCCGTCCACCTCGGAAATGGTCGAGGGACATGCGGGGTCCTTTTCGGCAGTTGGGTTACGCAGATGAGGCAAGCTCGCCGCTCGATTCGCGACAGAGGGTTCAGGCCACTTCTCTCCAGGAGAGCTGCGTTCCCGGGAACTCGTCGGTAGTGTTCTTGCAGACTGAACCAACTCTGCCCGGCAATACGCACGCGAACTTCAGTCGGTGTGCGGTCTCTTTACCCCAGAGACAGTGAGGGCAAACTCGCTCGCCTACTGTATCTGTGCTGAGGCTCACCTTCATCCTGTGTCCATCGGCTTCGTTGCAAGATAGGACTTGCGATACTATCCAACGATGTCGCTTCGTATTGCCAACGACAACAGCGATAACGCAACCGCCCACTGTCGTGAGCCTGACGCGAGCCAATTCATCTCCCCATCTGCTGTCAGAGGAAGCAAGTGAGCTAATCTCTGGCGCTTCGCCACAATGGTTTACCGCCCTGGGCTCACGCGACCAGCGTCAGCGACACACTGTGAGAGTCTGTCAAGAGGTATGTGTATTGTGAAACGCGCCACCTCCGATGCGGGCTCAGTGCTGTCTTCCCTCCACCGCTGCCTTCGTCGCCTGCATCATCTTGCCGATGGGCAGCCCGGCGAACGGCGCGTGCAGGGTGGCCCCGGCGCCGGCGAAGGCGGCGGTGATCGCGCTGCGATAGCCGGAGCCACCGAGCGCGGTGACGTCGGAGAACGTATCCAGGCCCAGGTCACGAACTTGCCGCTGGAGCTCTGCAACGGCAATTGGATGCGTGGCGGGCAGGCGGAAGCTCACGTCGTACGCAGCCGGGATGACGAAGTCGGGGGCAATAAAGCCGTACTTCGGGCTGAGCATGATCCAGGCGTCGCCGAACTGCGCGGCGTACTGGCGGTTGAGGCGGCACATGGCGCCGGTGTAGGCCGCGATGGCCGGAGCCGGGCCGTGGTCGGGCTGCCTGTCCCAGATCTTGCTTTTCCCGCAGGGCACGACGACCAGCATGCGCATCGTCTGTAGCCTCCTCTTCCTTCTGATGCACGATTGACTGCTGCCAGAAATTGCGAGATCGTCGGCAGCAACATACGCGATCGAGCGGGAACCAGGAGGCTGAAGCGTGGTGGAATGCAAGGACGACGACGTTGCCTACGTCGATTGGCTGGCCGCGAATCCTCACGGATATGTCCTGAACGCAGAGCGAAATCCTCGCCGTGGGTATCTCATCCTCCACCGCGCGGCATGCAAATTCATCTCACGGTCGGCAGAACCTCCCGTCAACTGGACAACAGGCGGCTACCTGAAGGTTTGCGCAGCCACCATCAGCGAGATCGAAGACTGGTCCCGCCGTGAGGCGGGCGGTTCTCCTCAACCATGTGGGCACTGCCACCCGCTCTCTGCTCGGCACGAAGCCGTTCACGCCGACGACGCGCAAGACTGAGCGATTCCCCTCTGGCGGCGCTATGCCTCCACCCCCTGAATGTCCAGCGTCTGCACCGTCCCAGCGCTCATATCGACCACGCGGATAGCGTGGTTGTTGGTGTCCGCGACGTACAGCCGGGAGCCGCCGAGCGACAGGCCCGAGGGCTCCCGGAAGCGCGCGGTGGCCAGGGCGCCGTCCTCGTGGCCCGCGTCGCCGCCCGCCAGGGTGGTGATTTCGCGGGTGACGGGGTCGAGCCGCTTGAGCTTGTCGTTGTAGGTGTCGGCCACATACACGACCGGCGCGCCGTCCTCCTCCGTGGCCGCAACCCCCAGCGGATGCTGCAGGCGAGCCACGCCGGGCCCGCCATCCACGTCGCCAAAATCGAAGAGGCCGCGCCCAACCAGCCGCCGCACGCGATTGGCGGCGGGCTCAACGCGGCGAATGGCGCTTGATTCGGAATCAGCGACGTACAACACGCCGCCGTGCTCACTCACGCCGCCGGGTTGCGCGAAGGTCGCCTCAGGAAGCGGACCGTCGTGGATCGATTCCACACCGGTTCCCGCCGCCACGTCGAGATAGCCTGTGGCCAGATCGAGCGTCCAGAGTTGATGCAGGCCGGCCATGGCGATCCAGAGGCGCTGGCCCACGAGGGCGAGGCCCCAGGGCGAATTGAGGGAAGTTGCCAGCGCGGGGCCGCCGCTCCGCGCATACCCCTGGGCGCCGGTACCCGCGACCGTGGACACCTGTCCGCTGGCGATCGCGATAGCCCGGATGAGGTGGTTCTGCTCGTCCGCGACGTAGAGCGTGTCCGTGGCGGCATCGAGCGCAAGACCTTGCGGGTGATTGAAGCGGGCCTGTTCGGCTGAGCCGCCGCTCAGACCGGCGCGGCCGTCGCCGACCACCATGGTGACGCGGCCCGCGAGGTCCGCAGCCAGGATGCGGTTGTGCCCGGTATCGGCGATAAACAGGCGGTTGCCCGGCGCATCGGCCAGGACCTTGCCGGGGAAGCGCAGGGTGTGCCCGCCGGGCGGCAATGGCTCGAAGTGCAGCGGACGCGTGTCAAGCACGCCCTCGGCCGCGAACCCGGCGATAAGGTCGGCCAGGACCTGGCGGAACTGCGGTAGCGGGAACTCCCCCTCGTGTTTGGCAAACAGGCGGCCCTGGGGGTCAATCAGCATCAGCGTGGGCCAGGCCCGGACGCCGTAGGCGTCCCAGACCTGGTGGTCGCGATCATTGATGACCGGATGCCGCACGTCCAGCCGCTGCACGGCGGCCCGCAGGTTCGCGGACTCGCCCTCGGCGGGAAACTTGGCGGAGTGGACGCCAATGACCACCATAACGTCAGCAAACTCGTGTTCGAGCTCCCGCAACTGCGGAAGAACGTGCTGGCAGTTGATTCAGCCGTAGGTCCAGAAGTCGAGCAGGACCAGCTTGCCGCGCACATCATCCAGGGTCAGCGGCTGCGTGTTAATCCACTCCAGAGCAGCGGGAAACTCCGGTGCGCGGACGAATCTGGCGGTGTCGCTGGCCATCAGGATGTCCTCCCCGGCTCATGCCGCACGTTGCGGAAGCGCCGCCATTCCGGCGTACCCGCCAGCGGCACGCAATCGATCGTGCCTTGCACGAGGTGACGCGGCGCATTCCTCGCGCCGCGTCTCCAGCTTACTCGCCCCGGCCCGCCCGGGGCCGGGTTGGGCGGCCTTCCCCCGTCGTTCGCTGACGACCGCGCTGTTTCGGCGCCTGCTGCTGCCGTGCTGCCAGCCTCGCCGCTGCCCCCCTGATGGCGGCAGGCGCATCGGGGCGGCAAGCGTGCATCGCCGTCGCGAGGGCGACCCACTCGTCTGGCCTCAGGGCCGATGGCGGCCGCTCGAGCTCAATTCCCGGCTCACGATCCAGACCTGCGCACCGGAACGCAGGCCACACCGAACTGAGAGCCGCTGCGACCGTCGGTTGCCAGGCGGTGTAGACGAACGTAACCAGGTCGCGAAAATCTGCCTCGCGTTCGTGGGCTATCAAGGGCTGCGCCCGGCGGGAGAGGTTCAGCAGCACCGCATCTACTCCCGGCTGCGGCACAAAGTCACTCCGCCGGAAGTGATGCCGGATCTGGCCATCGAACCAGGGGTACAGCAACGCGGCTGTCAGTGTGCCGCCGTGCTGCCCAAGAAAGCGCTGGGCCGCCTCGCGCTGCATCACCAGCCAGGCGTCTTCTGGTGGCGAGACGCCAGTGGTCAGCTTGTTGACAATGGCCGTGGTGATAGCGAAGGGGATGTTGGCAAACACCTTGTAGCGACTGCTGGGCAGCGGAAACTCCAGGAAATCCGCCGCGAAGACGGCTACGGCGCGCTCCGCGGCAAACCGCTGCGTGAGGCGGCGGGCCAGAGTGGCGTCCTTCTCGATGGCCAGGACCTGGCGGCAGCGCCGGGCCAGGCGGGAGGTGAGCACCCCACTCCCGGGGCCAATCTCGATGACGGTGTCATTGGCCTCGAGGGCAGCCAGGCGCACAAGGTATTCCGCCAGGCGGGGATCGCGCAGGACGTTCTGGGACAGCGCGGCGCGGGTGCGTGGACGAGACATGAGGCTGACTCCTGAATCCATGGACGGCACGACGGCAGGACGCATCGCGGACGCGATGCGCTGAGGCAGAGTCCGTCCAGATTCAGGAAAGTCAGAGCGTTGGGAGATCGATTACTGACACAGGCATGCCCGTCAGGGCATCCAGGCCAGCAGGGAAAACGCATCCAGAACCGCAGCGGACTCCGCTCAGTCGCGTCGCACGCGCGTGAAGGAGTTGCCGCAGCCGCCGCTACTCATCCTGGAGGCTCCTTTCCGGCGCCCCGGACGCCGCATGCGCCCGGTCATGGCCAGCGCCAATGGTACACGGCGCGGGCGACCTCCACGCCAGACCGGCGGATGCCGTACGATGCGTCACAGCTGATTCGGAGAGATGGAGGAACCTCACGTGAGCGACGGCGCCAGCCAGACCCCGACCGATCTCAACGCCATTGCGGCGGCATCGTTCGCCGCGCTCGGCGGCCACCAGATCGAGCCGTTTTCGCGCAATATGCCTGCCTTCAGCCTGGACGAGGCCTACCAGGTGACCGCCGCCGTGCGCCGCGCGCGGGAGGAGGCCGGGGCGAAGGTGGTCGGGCGCAAGATCGGGTTTACCAACCGCACCATCTGGGATGAGTACGGCGTCTACGCCCCGATGTGGGGCTACATGTACGACACCACCGCGACCGACCTGGCCGGCGAGCCGGGCGGCGTTACCCTCTCGGAGTTCGCCGAGCCGCGCATCGAGCCCGAGGTGGTCTTCCACTTCGCGGCGGCGCCCACGGCGGAGATGAGCGAGCGCGAGATCCTTGATTGCATTGACCAGATTGCGCACGGCTTCGAGATCGTGCAGTCGATCTTCCCCAACTGGGCCTTCTCGCCAGCCGACACCGTGGCCGCCTACGGCCTGCACGGCGGGCTGTACACCGGCCCCTGGCACGATATCACCGGCCAGCGTGACGAGTGGTTCGCGAAACTCCCGAACTTCGAGATCGATCTTTACCGCAACGGCGAACTGGCGGACCACGGTCAGGCCAGCAACGTCCTGGACGGCCCGCTTACCGCGCTGAAGCACCTCATCGGGGTGCTCGCGGCAGACCCCAACAACCCGCAGATCGCGGCCGGGGAAATTGTCACCACCGGCACGCTCACCCGTGCTTTCCCGGTCGCGCCCGGCGAGACCTGGTCTACCCGGCCGGGGGACATCGGGTTCGATGGGATCAGTATCACGTTCGTGTAGCGAGGGGGCGTCACTGCGTTCAGGGGGCGCCCCTATAGCAACGACGTCGTAAACATGTCCAGCCGGTCGTTGTCGGTGTCCGCGATATAGACGCGGTCAGCGGCGTCAACCGTGATGCCCATGGGGTCGAAGCCGACGGGCGAGATGTTGCGCGAGGTGAGTTGGGTCAGGTAGCGGCCGCCCCGCGCGAATACCTGCACCCGCTTGTTGCCGGTGTCGGTTACCAGCACCCGGCCGCCGCTATCCACCGCGATATCGCGGAGATCCTGGAACGCGCCGTTCGCCGTCCCGTTCCGGCCCCACATGCGCAGGAACTCGCCATTCGCGCGAAAGACCTGCACCCGGTTGTTCGCGCCGTCCGCAACGTAGATGCGCCCCTGGCGATCTGCGACGATGCCGCGCGGGAAGTTGAAGAGCCCCTGCGTGCTGCCGCGCCGTCCCCACGTCTTGCGGAAGCGCCCGTTGCGGTTGAACTCCTGCACCCGGTTGTTGGAGGAGTCAGAGACATAGATGCGCCCGTTGCGGCCAATCGCCACTCCCCACGGGTAGGAGAACTGCCCGTCGCCGCTTCCCTGGCGGCCAAACGTGCGGATGAACTGACCGGCAGGTGAGAAGATCTGGATACGGTGGTTGAGGGTGTCTGCCACGTAGACGAGGCCATCCTGGTCGACGGCCACGCCGCGCGGCCGGTTCAACTGCCCATTGCGGCTACCCGGCGTGCCCCAGGCGCGGGTGAACTCCCCCGTGCGTGTGAACTGCTGAATGCGGTTGTTGAAGGAGTCCGCCACGTAAACGCGGTTCGCGAACACGGCGACCCCACGCGGGCCATCGAAGCGGCCGTTCGTCCGGCCGAACCCACCCCAGCCGCGCAGAAACGTGTAGCGCGGAATCACCGCCTGCGCGGCGGTGGCCACCGCGCGCAAGCCCGCCATCAGGGCAAGCCCTGCCGCCAGCGCTTGCCGCCGGGTTCCCTTCGGCGTCTCCAGCTTCACCATCACCACCCCACGCTTCCCGCGCTGGATGCACAATTGCACCTTGATGGTAGCCGGAGACTTGCGGAGGCATTCACGATGCGGAAGTACCTCGATCTCGATCTGGGCGGGAAGACCGCCGTTGTCACGGGCGCCAGCTCCGGCATTGGCCGTGCCGTCGCCGAAGCGCTGGCCGAGGCCGGAGCCAACCTGATGCTGGTTGGCCGCAACCGGGAGCGGCTGGCGGAAACTGTCGCGGCGGTCGAGGCGCGCGGTGTCGAGGCGGACATCGTGGAGGCCGAACTGACCGATAGCGACGCGCCGCAACAGATCATCGAGGCGGCAGTGAGGCGCTTCGGCGGCGTGAACATCCTCATCAATTGCGCTGGCATCTTCGAGCCAATGCCCTTCGACACGCAGCCGCTGGCCAGCTTCGACCGCCAGATGGCCACGAACGTGCGGGCCCCGTTTGCGCTGACGCAGGCGGCGCTCCCCTACCTGAAGCCCTCGGGCGCGGTGGTGAACATCTCCTCCATCGCCGGGTACAAGGGGTTCCCTCAATCGGCAGCCTACTGCGCCAGTAAGGGCGCGGTGGAGTTGATGACCCGCGCGCTCGGCGCTGAACTTGGCCCGATGGGCGTGCGCGTCAACTGCATTGCGCCCGGCAACATTCGCACGCCCATGAACCAGCACCAGTTTGAGGCCTCGCGCGAGTATGAGCGATCGCTGGAGGAGCGCACGCCGCTCGGCCGCATCGGCGAGACGGAGGATATCGCCGCCGCCGTGGTCTACCTCTGCTCCCCTGCCGCCAAGTTCGTCAACGGCGCCTCGTGGCTGGTGGATGGCGGCTGGGCGGCGCAATAGGGCGCGCCGCGGCTGCCCGCGCCCCGGTGCAGCCGTACCCTGCCGGGGCTGCGCTCGTGTGGCCCGCTTGCAGGCGGGAACTCGCCCACGGACACTGGCCAGCGAGGCCGGGGCAAATCCCGTAGGTCTTACTGGTGCGCAACGGTGCGGCGCCCACTATCGTGCAGGTCAGCAGGCATGCAGGCCTGGAGGAGAGCGAGCAACTGGAGGAACGCCGTGGATCAGCACCGGTTCGATGCCCTGACCCGCCGCCTGGCGCATAGCCCGACGCGCCGTTCATTCCTGAGCGGGCTCACCGCCGCGCTGGGGTTGGCCGTGATCGGGCGACAGCAGGCCGAAGCGGCCCCGGGCGGCTACCTGGCCCCGGGAGCCGCGTGCACCGACGACAGCCAATGTGGCGACACCCGCTACAACACCATGGTCTGCGATGACAACGGCACGAGCAACGACGGGACGCTGAACTGCTGCGCCTACGAGTACGGCTACTGCTGGGACGACGACGGCTGCTGTGGGAGCCTGATCTGCTCCTACGGCTCCTGCAGCCCGCAGGGGCTGTACGGCATCCCGCTCGGCCAGCAGTGTTTCTCTGATGACCAGTGCCTGGACGACGGCAACGGCATCATCTGTGGCGATGCGGGGGTGATGACCCAGGTCTGCTGCGTCTCGGGCGGCAACGCCTGCACAGCCGACACCGACTGCTGCATGCCGAACGACTGCCTGAACGGCTTCTGCCAGTAAGCGGCGCGGCTCTACCTCGAATCCGCTGGCAAGCGCGGCCCCCTCAGCACGGGCGATGTCCCGGTCGGGGCCGCGGCCTGCCCGCGCGACCTGGTGCGGCCCGTACGCGCCCTGGCCGAGCCGCGCCGCCACTCACGCACTGGACCGAACTGCCACGCGGCGGGCACTTCGCGGCGCTGGAAGCCCCGGAACTGCTCGTGCCAGACATCCGTGCCTTCTTCCGGCCGCTGCGGGCGCAAGAGACGCGGGCGTTCCCCGGCTAACCCGGCGGCCACGGATGCCGTGGCGCACTCCGCCTGTCAACCGCTCCGCCGCCGCCGCCGGGGCCTCGTGGGGCGGTCGACAATAGCCGGGACGGCGAGCGCGGTGGCCAGGCTATCGACCAGGCTGGAGCAACCGCAACGCCTCGCGATCCGGCGATGACGCGATGCGTATTCGTGCACACCAGATGGCATCCTGCCGGTCGCGCACGCAGGCGGCGCCGCCCTCGCAACGCCGCGAACGACCTCGCGGGGTTGCCGATTGCGGCCCTACGTCCGACCGGTCAGGGCGGCCACGACCTGCGCCATCGCGGCTTCGCGGCCGAGGACATTGCCCCACCAGGCGCTGAGTTGCGCGTTGGTGATCTCGTAGACCTGGCCGTGCTGGACCGCCGGGACGGTGTGCCACAGCCCGGTAGTCGTCAACTCCTCGAACAGGCCAGGTTCGGCGGACATCAGGAAGAGGTATTCCGCGCCAAGCTCGCGCAGCCGTTCGGTCGAGAGCGGCGCCCACCATTCGCCGCCCACCCGCTCCAGCGGCACAAGCGGCGCTGGCGTCAGGCCGAGGTCGCGGTAGAGCGCGCCCGGCGGTGAGGCAACGCCGTACAGGCGGGGCTGCCCCCGGTACAGCGAAAGCACCGCAACTGGTTGCTCGCCGGCGATCGCCGCGACCTGCTCGCGGGCTGCGGCCAGGCGCTCCTCGTACAGCCCCAGGCGCTCGGACGCCTGCTCCTCCTTGCCCAGGATGACGCCAACATCGAGCAGTGTGCGGGCAACGTCTGCCTGCGGGTCCGGGATGACGATGGCCGGCGCAATCGCCCCCAGCGTATCCAGTGGCAGGAACGCGGCCTGATCGGCGGAGAGCAGGACAAGATCAGGCGTTGTCGCCACAATCGCCTCAAGGTCTGGCGCCGCTGGATCACCGACAATGGGGACGCCTTCCAGTTGATCAACCAGCCAAGCGTAGGGTCGATTTCCGTAGGACGCAATGCCGACCGGAGCCGTGCCCAGGGCCACGACGGCGTCAACAAGCGCGGGATCGAGCGCCACGATCCGCAGTGGCGCGGTGGGAATCCAGCTCTCACCGCCCGCGTGCCGGATCAGGCGGCGATCGGCTTCCTCAGCGACCACCACAAGCGATGGCGCGCTTGTGGCCGGCGTTGCTCCCTGCGCGCGGGCGTTGCCGGGCGCAGCGCTCAGCGCCCAACCGGCGCCGACAAGGACGACGAGCAGGAACCAGAAGAACGCCGTCCTGAACCGGGAAGCCATCTCACTCCTCGACAGCCCTGGCTGTGGCCACCGGGCGATGATCATCGTGGGAGTGGTGTCTGGCTCGCAGCCATGTCGCGATCCCACCTGCCCCGGGTACGCTCAGAGACTCCGGCGCCCGCTTGCTCCGTGCGCCTCGGATATCTCTTGCGGGCCGATAAATCCGACTATTTCCGTCGGATATTAGGAGTCTAGAAAGCAATGGCAGCCACGTCAATGACGGGCGGCCGCGGGGAGCAGGCGGCGCGCCCGCCGGAGAGGGCTCTGTGCCTGGCTTCACGGCAACCCGGCGCAGGCCACTGACGCACGGCCCGGCTGGGTCCTGGCGACCTCACACGGCCGGCAGCGCCCCGGCTGCGCTGCGTCATGCCATCACGCACGCGCCCGGCGGCGCTCTTGACCCCGCCCGTTCTCACGAATCCCAACGTCGATGACAGCCCAACCGCTGGAACGCTTCACGCACGGCTGCGCTGCCGTTGATGCAGCGGCCTGATGGCGCCTCCGGCTGGATCCGCGCTTCCAGGCCCGGCGTCAGGCTCACATTCGTGGCTTGTATCCGCCGGCGTGGGCAGAGTCAGGTTGGGTATCGCGCTGGCGGGGGTGAACCAGACTCTTACGTCTGCCTCTGGCCACTGCCGACCACCGGCGACAACGGGCGGCTGGCGAAGACGCGGGCGACCAGGATGCCGCCCTCATAGAGCAGAAGCAGCGGGACCGCCACGATGCCCATATTGAAGGGGTCCGTGGAGGGCGTGATGATGGCCGACACGATCAGGATCACGATCACGGCGTACTTGCGAAACCCGGCCATCTTCTTCGGGGTGACCGCACCCAACTTGGCCAGGATGAACATCACCACCGGCAACTGGAACGCCAGCCCCAGGCCCACCATCAAGGTAAGGTAGAAGCTGATCACCTCCTGCCCTTCCGGCGACCACTCGTAAATGTCGCTCATGAACGAGGCCAGGAACTGCAGGGCGCGCGGCGCCGCGAAGAAGAAGCCGTAGGCCACCCCCGCCAGGAAGAGCAGGATCACGAACGGCATGGAGAGGATCAGGAAGCGCTTCTCCTTGCCGGTCAGGCCGGGCAAGAGAAAGCCAACCACTTGCCACAGCAGCACCGGCAACGCGAGCCCGATAGCAATGTAGAGCGCGATCTTGAAGTAGATCGTGATGGGATCAGTGGGGCTGACGACGTCAAACCCCGTTGCCGCGCCCGACTCTTCCTGCAATCGCTTCAGCAACGGCGAGGCCAGGAACACCCCGGCGATGAACGCCACCCCGATGGCAAGCACGCTCTTGATGATGCGGTCACGCAGTTCTTCAAGGTGCTCGATGAGCGTCATTTCCTCGAAGACATCGGGCGCGTCGGGATCAGGCAGGTGCGGCAGGTGCGGTTTCGGGACGTGGGGGGTTGGCAGCCGCTTGGGCAACCGCGTGGGCACGGTGGCGGGCAGGTTGCCCGGCTGCTGTTGCGGGAGTTCCGCGTTCATGTTCGATGCCCTCCTGTGACCACCGCCGGCATCGGCTGCGATCATCAGGGGGCAGAGGGCTGTCCGGAGACGAAGGAGTCGGTGTCGCGCGAGCCAGCACACGGCGCCTGCGACACGCACGTGTCGGGCCGTGATGAAACGGCTGTACGGATCGTACTACGAATCGTCACAAAGGTCTGCGAAACAGATCACAAGCTGATTCATGCAAAGGCACGAACAGCCCTTTACCCTACGCATGGACGAAACAAGAGGCCCAAGACTTCAGAATATGCCTGCCATGTTGCCTTGACCCGGTGTAGCGCGCCTGCGGACAGGGTGTTGAACAGACGGCAACCGGCCGCAACGGGATGTGCGGCCGGGACGCAAGAACGGCGGCGGGGCATACGCCCCGCCGCAATCCGGGTTGCCTGATCTGTTCGGAGGCTGCCGCCCGGTGGCGGCAAGCGACTACCGCGCGTAGTACGCCAGGATGAGATCCTCGTTGATTGGCATATCCACGTCTTCACGGCCGGGCAGGCGCAACACCCTGGCGCTGACGCCGCCGCGATCCAGCCACTCTGGCACGCGGCGGTTGGATTCCAGTTCCTCAACGACCACCGGAATCTGGGCGGCGGCTTCCGTCACGCTGACGACCTCGCCGACGCGCACCTGGAACGAAGGAATGTTGACCTTGCGGCCATTCACGCGCACGTGGCCGTGGCTCACCATCTGGCGGGCCATCGGGCGGCTGCGGGCAATGCCGAGGCGGTAAATGACGTTGTCCAGGCGGCGCTCCAGCAGGCGCAGCATGTTCTCGCCGGTATCGCCCGGCTGGCGGAAGGCCTGCTCGTAGTAGCGGCGGAACTGGGTCTCGGAGACGCCGTAGATCGCCTTGGCCTTCTGCTTCTCCTTGAGCTGGATACCGTAGTCAGTGCGGCGCGGGCGGCGCTGCGGCGCCCCACCCGGCGGGGTCTGAATGCGGCGGCGCAGGGATTCCCCGCCTGTGCCGTAAATATCGATGCCAAACCGGCGGGAAACCTTATGCCTTGGCTCGTGCCTGACCATGCGTGAGCAAACCTCTCCACGTCTCATGTGAACACGCCCGCCGTGGGAACCACCCCGAGCAGCCGCCGGGAGGGCCGCCGATCCGCCCGGGGATCGGCCGCGTCGCTTCAAATCTGTGCCATACCGGCCAGGGAATTCATCACCCTACGCGCCTGACACACCAGATGCTCCGGCCACGGTGTGTGATGCCGGAGGCACAGCCGCATAGCGTAGCCGAAACCCGCGGGATTGTGCAGGGCCCGCCCTGTTCCGCAGGCCCGAAAAGGCATCCGCTCCGGCGTGTCGTCGCTGAAGCGGCTCGCGGCATGACGTCTCGCGCCGCCTTGCGTCGAGGCGTCACCCTCGCTCGCACGCCACCCCTCCGAGGTCGTCCACTCTCATCTGTCATCCCGAGCGACGCCAAGGAATGTCGTTCGCTATCCACCAGGGTTGAAGTGGCATCCACACTCGCAAGTCGTTTCGGGCGCAGCCGGGAGACCTCCACGAGCGCGAACCCCAGGGACCGATGCCCGCATCGCACAAGCGCGGCCGGGAGCCAGCCCTTTCGCCAGCGCTCACGATGACACATGGGGGGCGCCACGTCACAGCGTCGCGGCCAGTGGGACCGAGATCGCTCGACTTCGCCCGGGATGTCACCTGAAAATGGGCCGGTGATGAGGCGGGTGCGCAGTGAGCTGCACGGTGGCCTGCGGCATCGCCACGACCAGCGTCTGGCCGGCATTCTGCAGCGCCAGCGCCGGGGCGACCGTGGCCAGATTCGCCAGCGAGCGGGCAACGGGCGCGGCCAGCCCGAACCGCACAGCACTGGCCAGGAACCTGCACCGGTCAAGCCGCGCCGCGCGGGAATCCTCCATCGGTGTCGCAAGCCGCTGCGCGCCAACCCGATGCACGACATCGTCTCCTCGCGTCGTCCAGTCCGTTGTCGCCTGAAATCACCCCGCAGGGTGCTCCGGTGCGGCCGGTCCACTACGCGCTGGCGGGACCGATGAGGAGCGACCGCGTGCCTACGGCCTCGATCACCGTTTCTTCCACAGTCACCACGCGCTCCAACTGATAGCCCCCGATCCCGCGCAGGCCGTCCCCGGCGTCATCCAACCCGCTGGCCAGGCGAGCGGCGGTCACGCGGTCAGGGAGCAATACGCCAGCGGCCCGCAGTTTCAGATGTTCGCTCCACAGAACGTGCCTGACCCGCCTGGGTGCGTCGCGACCAGTTCAGCGCGTCGTCAGCGCCTTCAGCATGATGCTTCCTGAAGATTTGGAGAAGGAAGAATCCTGGCGGGCCCGGGGCCCCGCGCTCAATCGAGACCAGGTCGACACGCGGCACTCGCCGCCCGAGCGCGTGCCATGCAGGTTGGCTGCCCTGAACGCCTGTCCTTCGGACTGGCTTCTCACAGAACGGCCCTGCCTCCCCTGAAACCTCCCCGCACGTTCCCGGCACGCTCCAGCTACGGGGCCCCTCTTCAACGCACCGGGGTGGCGAACACGCGTTCCCGGATCGCTGCCATCTCACTGGCGGAAAACCCCGGCACGGCGTCCGCCGCCCAGGGCATGGTCAACCCCTGCACGATGCAGTAGCCAAGCATCAGCCAGGCGACCGCCAGGAGCGTAACCTGCGCCTCTCGCCGGTCGAGTTTGGTCGCGACACCGCCGAAAAAGAGCACGACCGCCGTGAGCACGGTGAGAAAAACGTACGCGTTTGCCTGGGCATCGAACTCCTCGCCAGCGGCGGCAATCTCCCCGGCCCGCGCGTCGAGTTCCACGGCCGCCACCAGGGATGGCACCGCATACTCCGGCATGCGGAAGGGGTCGAGCGGGGCGTCGGGATTCGTGAACGGATCAGCCGCCAGCCACGCCTCGAACGCGGGCCGGAAACGGTCAACGAAGCGCTCCTCGTAGAACGCCGCGATGGTGTGTTCGTCGCGCAGGTCGGCTTCCAGCCAGGCCATGAAGAGCGCAATATCGACCTGCCGGTCCTGGTAGCCGAGGATCGTGGCACGGTCCGATGCCTGTTGCATGTCTTCGACGATGACGGCGCTGCTGGCCTTCAGGCTGCTCCATTGGCCAGCCTGGTAGCCAGCCCATGTCGCCAGCATTGAGGCGAGGCCCAGCAGCAGGACGACCAGAATATCGATCAGGTGAATCCAGCGCCGCCCGTCCGCGGTCTGCCCTGCCTCCGAGGAATCTGACGCCGGTGCAACGTCAACCACGAGGTCAATATCCTTTCCACAACCCTGCGGTCTGACACTGACTGTGCCGCCGCGATATTGCCTGCGAGCCTGGGCTCCCATCTCTGGCGTCAGCGATGCCAGAGACGGGAGCCGTCTCCATCAGCCCCGGCGCGAGCCAGGCGCTGGTTCGCTCACTCCGGCGTGCCCGGCCAGCGGTAGCGCACGTCCGGCTCGCCTTCTTCGTTCTCCGCGCCGTCGCCAAACCACTCCGCCACGAAGCCGCGCCGCTCGTAGAAGCGCCGCGCGCGGTCGTTGCGCTGAAATGCATACAACTGCAGGCCAGCGGGGTTGCGCGCCATGGCGAGGTCCAGCAGGGCGCTGCCGAGCCCGTACCCCTGGTGCTCGGGCGCAATGTAGAGATGCTCCAGCCAGCCCTCGTGCAGTGCGGCGAACCCGGCCACCCCTCCGGCGGCCTCGGCCACCCACACCTCCTGCTGCGGCAACATCACTTCAGACACCCAGTACCGCGTCTCGGCGTCGGTGTGGACTTCCGGCAGGTAGGGCAGCCCGTGCCGTCGGGAGCGCAGGTGGATATCCGCGATGACCGCCGCGTCCTCCGGGCGCGCCCGGCGCAGCGTGAACTCTCGGCCAGTCGCCATGTTCCCTACCCTGCCGGAGAACGCCGGGAGACGCTGCCGCGCAGTGCTCCCAGGCCAGCGAAGAGCGCTGCCAGCAGCAGCGAAATGGCCGCCGCAGCGATGGCCGCCACGCGCAAACCCTGCGTGGCCGCATCGAGTATCGCCTCCAGCGCTACCGCGCTGGCCTGGCCCCCGGATTGGCCTGCCGCCCACGCCTGGCCGAGCAGCAGCGCGGCGATGAGCAGCGTGGCGCCAATGGCCAACCCGAAGCAGAGCCGCGTCAAGGCGCGCAGGCGGTCCCCCGCCAGCGCGATGCTCAGGATGGCGCCCAACAGCACGACCGCTGTCGCAGCGTAAAAGGTGCGGTCCAGATCCCGCAGCGCGCGGCGGACAGTGTCCGCCGTGGCGGCGTCCAGAACCTGCACGCGCAACTCCTCAGGCGCAATGTGCAACGCGACAGGCAGGGTATCGCTGACGGCGTCGATCTCTGCTTGCAACGCACCGGCAAGCGGGGAGAGGTCCAGCACCACCGGCTCGCCCCACCCGGCGCTGATGCCCGCCGCCAGCATCGAGTAGAGCCCGGCGTTCGCCTGGCGCCAGGTCGTGGCAAAGGCCGGGCTGGCCACCACATCGAGCGCGGCGCTCCCCACGATCTCGCGCAGCAGCCGCGCCTGCACCGCCTGGGTTGCCGTGGAGGTTTCACCCAGCGTGGCAGTCACCACCCGGTCCGTGATCGCCTGCGCCAGCAGGTGCTGGATCTGGGCATTGTCGGCAACCGGCGTCACGGTTTGCACGTACGCGGCCTGGTCCAGCAGGATCGCGCGCGCCCAGCCGGCGGTCAGGGCCACTGGCGCGGCCACGCAGCAGAGCACCAGGCAGAGGAGGGCCAGTGCCCGCCGCCAGACGGGGGTCGTGCGCCGGGGCATCAGGCGTGCTCCTGGGCGAGCGCCTCGCGGCTCACGTTGTTGCGCACCATCACCGCGGTAACCATGGCGCCGAGGATCAGGCCAATACTGGCGAGATAGAGAAAGACCAGGAACACCAACAGACTGCTGGCCGCCCCATAGGCCGAACCAGGGTTGGCAAAGTGCAGGTAGACCTGGAAGCCCTTCACCAGCAGCAGCCAGATCACGGTTGCCACAAGCCCGCCCGGGGCAGCCTCCGTGATGGCATAGCGGTCACTGCTGGTCATGTAGAGGAAGGTGGCTGCGGCAAACCCGAGCAGCAGGATTACCGGACCCTGCAATGCGTCCCACCCCTCCGAGATTCCGGACCCCAGGTGCAAGCGCTCGGCCGTCAGTGCCACGAGATCCCCACCCCAGATATACAGCGCGAATGCGAGCAGCAACACGATTCCGATGCCGACAGCGGACGCCGTGAAGATGAGCCGCTGCAGAATGAATGGTCGGGTATCCACGATGCCAGCCGCCCGGTCAAAGGCGCCGGCCAGCTCGCCGAGGCCGTTGCCCGCCACCAGCAGCGTGACCAGCACCGCCACCACGGCGCTGGTGAGTGACGGCCCCTCCCGTGCCCGCAGCATGGCGTCGTTCACCAGGCTGTTCACGGTCGGCTGCACGCTTTCCGGAAGGCCATCCAGGATGAACAGGCGCACCTCGTCCGAAATGGAGTAGCCCGTGCTGGCGTCGATCGTGGTCCCGAGCAGCGCCACGATGAGCAGGATCGAGGGCATCGCGAAGATCATGCTGTAGGAGACCTGCGCAGCCAGCCCGGTCAGGTTGATAGCCCGGATGGCAGGCAGCAACTGCCGGGTGAAACGGCGCAGCCGAACGCGGGCGCTGGGATGAACCGTGATCGCCCCAACCTCCGGCTTCACCGTAACCGTACTCACGCACCCAGGTCCGTCGTCGTCACTGGCGGCGGGGGCGCTGCAACCGCAGAGCGCCGGCCCCGGCTCCAGAGGTAGTACCCGTAGATCAGCAGCACTGCCCCGCCGGCCATGGCCGCCAGCCCCAGATACTTGATGCGTTCGGCGTTCTGTTCCTCCGCCAGGTAGAGGAAGACTCCCAGCACAATCGCCAGGAGGTCGATGATTACCACGGCGATCTTGAACCCGGTCGAGCGCAGGGTGAAGACCAGCGAGACCAGGCCAATGACGCCGAAGGCCGCCAGGCCGATAGCCAGCATCTGCCGCGCCCCTGCCGGGGGGAACCCGGGCGCCCAGTCGGCCAGCAGGGTAAAGACGGCGGCCGTGGCGCCAACGCCGCCGCCCAGCGCGGCCCAGGGCGACGCAGCCCGGCCCCGGAAGCGGAACCCCTCGAAGGTCTGAACGAAGCTCAGCACCAGGAGCGCCACCGCAATGATGCTGCGCACGATCACCGGCGCGTCGGCCGGAAACAGCACGACGTACACGCCCAGCGCCAGGGCGACCACGCCCTCGATAACCGGCACCCAGTACCGGGGATGCGATCTGGTGACGACTGGAGTTTCCGGGTGTTCGCTCACGGCACCGCCTTATCCAGCTTGCTCACGCGCGCCAACCGGCGCAGAAACGGTACCCCTCCTGGGGATACCCTGGCCCGGGGCGCAGCACATCGTGCGATGGTAGCAAAGCGGCCAGACTTTCCGAACGCCGGGTCAGCGCGGTAGCATCCATACCGGCCCGGATCACGTACGGCACGAGAATCGCACATGCTCACCGTCATGACCTACAACGTTGGCGATGGGTTGGCCAAACCGGCGCAACTCGTGGAAATGTTGCGCGCCAGCACGGCGGATATCGTGGGCATCCAGGAGTTGGCTCCCAACCAGGCTGACGCCATAGCGCAAGAGCTGGCCGTCGACTTTCCTCACCAGGTGCTGTACCCGGACGGCATCCCCGGCAAGGGCATTCTCTCCCGCTACCCCCTGGTGGAAACAACCCAACTGGACCACCACCCGGGCCGCCCGGACCTGCAGGGCCGCGTGGAGACGCCCGAGGGCGACCTGACCGTGCTGGTGGCGCATCCGCCCCCGCCCCGCTTTGGCCGCAACCGGCTTTACCTGGACGCGCTGAGCAACGACCAGATCCGGCAGATTGTCGATTCAGTCAGCACCGGCGAGCCCGTCGTGTTGCTGACCGACTTCAACCGCATCTCCTGGCACGCGGCCTACCGCCAGCTTGTGTCCGCCGGGCTGGTCGATGCCTACGCGGCCAGCGGCCCAGGCATGGGGCTCACGCTCCCCACGCGCCTGGGGCACCACGCCTCCCGCAACACGCCGCTGGTGAACGTGCCGTTGCCACGGGTTCTCAGGGTTGATTATGTCTGGTTTACGCGGCACTTCCGCGCCAATGATTCCTGGCTGGGCCGGAACGCCGGCTCGGACCACCTGCCCGTGCTGGCCCGGCTGGAGCGCGTCCGCTGAGGCCGGGGTAGGATGCGCGGAGCAGCCGGCCTTCCGTTAGCAGGAGCGTCACGTTCACCATGTCTGACACGCAGCATCCCCCCTCTGCCGGCGCCGTGCCGCAGGGCACGCTCACCTCGCACTCGCTGCCGCCCGGGGCGGTGTACCCCGGCGTCACGCACGAGTACCAGGTGTATGTGCCTGCCCAGTACGACCCCTCGCAGCCAGCGCCAAGCATTGTCTTCCTCGATGGCGTCTGGATTTACGCTCCCCGGATGCAGGCCGTCGAGATCCTGGACCGGGCGATTGCCGCCGGCGATATCCCGCCGGTCATCGGCATTTTCGTCGACCCGGGCTGGTACCCGGTTGCCGACCCCGAAACCCGGCAGGCGCGCATGAACCGGCACGTGGAGTACGACGCGCTCACTCCCACCTTCGCGCGGTTCCTGACCGAAGAACTGCTGCCGGCGGTCGCACAGGACTACCCGCTCTCGACGGACCCGAATGACCGCGGCATCATCGGGTTGAGCAGCGGCGCCATCGGCGCCTTCATTGCCGGGTGGCATCCGCCGCACCACTTCCGGCGCCTGTACATCAGTATCTGCACCTTCGTCGATATGCTGGGCGCGCACTCCCTGCCGATCTGGGTCCGCAAGACCGAGCCGCGCCCGCTCCGCATCTTCCAGCAGGAGACCGTAGACGACAACGACCGCCTGTGGGGCAACTGGCCGCAGGGGAACGCCCAGATGGCGGAAGCCCTCGTCTTCTCCCACTACGACGCGCAGTTCGTGGTCGGCCCCGGCATCCACGACTTCACCCACGCGACGGAGATGATGCCGGAGGCGCTGCGCTGGCTCTGGCGCGATTACCCGGAGCCGATCACCGCCGCTGCCACCGGCCCCATCTTCGAGGCGCTGCTGATTCCGGGCGAGGACTGGCAGTTGCTCCGGGAGCAGGATGCCAGCGACGCGCCACCCCAGGACCTCCTGGCCGCCGCAGACCGCGAAGGCCGCCTGTGGATCGCCGACCCTGCGACCGGGCGCATCCTGCGCCTCGCGGACGACGGCGCCGTTGAGACGATTGCCGAGACCACCGAACCCATTGCCGCCCTTGCCGTGGGTCCAGACAACCGCCTGTACGCCAGCCAACCTGGCCAGCAGCGCATCGTCGCCTACGGGGCCGACGGCAGCACGGCCACGGTCGCCGCCGGGATCGCGGCGCACGCCCTGACCCTGACCGCCTCCGGCCTCATTATCGCCACCGACCCGGCCCAGGGAGTTGTCTCTGTGTTCAGCCCGGACGGCACGCGCCGCGACTTCCGCGGCGACGGCCTGCGCGAACCGGGCACGCTGGCGCTCTCGCCAGACCAGGTCTTCCTGGCCGTGCTGGACCGCACAGGCGTCTGGGGGTGGTCCTTCTACGTGACGCCGGAGGGCGAGCCGCGCGACGGGCAGCCGTTCTACCGCGTGCTCCCGGATGAGACCGACCCCACGCTGCGGGCGGCGGCCATCGCCATCGACACGACCGGTGACCTCTATATCCCCAACGCCAGCGGCATCACCCTCGTCACGCAGTCGGGCCGCACTCGCGAAACCATCAATGCGCCCGAGCCGGGCCGGGTCTCCAGCGTAACCTTCGGGGGCCCGCAGCGTGACTGGCTGATCGCCTCCCAGCACGGCAAGCTGTACCGCCGCCGCATCCAGCGGCAGGGCGCCGCAGCCTGGCAGCCCGTGAAGCCGCCGCCCCCGCGTGTGTAGGGCCGCCTGATCTGGCCCGCCAGGCGGCATGGCAAGCGAATTGATATAGCAGTATGATCATTGCCTGTTGGGCACGCTCCACCGCTCGGCTCGTTCCGCAAGTGTCCTGGCGACCTTCGGCGCGATGCTGTGTGGTGGCCTGGGCAACGAGGCCACATGTGTGAGGTCAAACTCCCCATCGAACATGAAGTTGAGTATGAACACCTCCGGCTCCTGCCGGCGGTCATCTCCAGAAGCCCTCGGGCGGCGGCTTTCTGACGCGCTCCACCTGGGGTGTCCGCTGCTGGGCAAGGACGGCGTACTGGTCTGCGCGGTGAGGCTTCCCTGCGAGGTAGGGTCTACGGCTGTCGTGCCCAGCGCACGTGCGGACGGTCGAAACGTCCGAGACCGGAGTCACGTTGTCCAACTCCAGCGGGCGGTGTCGGCAGGTAACTTCCCCCTGCTGTAGCCAGTTCCCAGTTCGCGCTGTCCTTCGTGGGGGCCGCGCCAGGTACACTGTGCCCGGTCGCGCGTCGGCGCCAGCAGCAGTGCCCTGCCGCTGGCGCAGGGTTGCGGGCCGCGAGGAACGCCGGTACCCCCGGTGATGCGGACTTGACCGCCTGCCGCCCGTCAAGCAACTCCGCAAGCGCCATTGTTCGCTCTCCTTGCCTGGTTCCGCGGTGGGCAGGCGTCTCCTGAACTGCCGAGCCAGCAAGCGCGTCAACTCGGCGCCTCTGCCTCCATCACCGCCAGGTACGCCCAGCGTACCGCCGAAGTCCGACCTGGTTCACCGCCCCGTCGCACTCCTTGCCGCCACGAGAGGCGCGTGAGGGCGACGCTGGCAACGACCAGCAGGCCCGCGAGGGCGGTGGGCAGGTCGATGACCTCGCCCAGGAAGAGGGCGGCCCAGGCCATGGTCATCACCGGTTGCACGAGCTGAATCTGGCCGACGCGGGCGATGCCGCCCAGCGCCAGACCCCGGTACCAGGCGAAGAACCCGAGAAACATACTGATCACGGACACGTAGGCAAGGCCGAGCCACGCGCGCGGGCTGGCGTGCAGCCCGTGCTGCTGCGCCACCGCCAGCGCCACCGGGATGATCAGCACCGGCGCGGAGATGATCAACGCCCAGCAGATCACGCGCCAGCCGCCCAGGTCGCGCGCCAGGCGGCCACCCTCCGCGTAGCCCACAGCCGCCGACGCCACCGCGCAGAGCAGCAGCAGATCCGCGAATTGCGGCTGCCCGGCGCCCTGCACCGCCGCGAAGACGAACACGGCGACCACGCCCGCTGCTACTGCGAACCAGAAGGCGCGTGGCGGGCGCTCACCGCCCCGCAGCACCGCCATCACGGCGGTCAGGGCTGGCAGCAGGCCCACCACCACGGCGCCATGCGCGGCCGGAACCTGCTGCAGGGCGTAGGCTGTCAGCAGCGGGAAGCCCACCACCACGCCCGCCGCAATGGTGACCAGGCTGCCCCAGTAGCGCCGCTCCGGCGGCCGCTCCTTCAGGACGACCAGCAACCCCGCCGCCAGCAGCGCCGCGATGATCGCCCGCCCCAACCCGACCACCGTGCCGCCGAACTCCGGCGCTGCCACGCGCGTGGCTGGCAGGGTAAAGCTGAAGGCCAGCACGCCCACGAAGCCCCAGAGAAATCCGGCGCGCAGGCGTTCGGCGTTGGGAGGGGCAGCAGCCACGGGAAACGGGTCGGCGGCCACTGAATCGGACGGGGCAAGGAGTTTCACACCGCCACTATACGCGCCACGAAACGCATTTCGTGAGAACCTATGCGCGGTTGGAAATCACGGATGGGGAGAGCGTGTGAACAGGCTCCTGCTGGAGAATCAGGCTGCGGTCGTGACCGGCGGCGGCAAGGGCATTGGCCGTGGCATTGCGCGGCGGCTGGCGGCGGAAGGCGCGGCGGTCGCCCTTTGCGGGCGCGAGGCGGCGGCTATCGAGACCACGGCCAGCGAGATCGTGGCGAGCGGCGGGCAAGCCATGGCCCGCGTCGTGGATGTCTCGGACCCGGAGGCGGTGGCCGCCTTTATCACCGAGGCGCACGAGACCTTCGGCCGCCTCGATGTGCTGGTGAACAACGCCGCGCTGACCGCCATGAGCCGCATCGGGTTTGCCGCCGTGCCCGATATGCCGCTGGCGGAATGGCAGCGAGTGATGGAGATCAACCTCTCCAGCGTCTACTACGCCTCGCACGTCGCCGGGCAAATCATGCGGGAGCAGGGGTCCGGCAGCATCATCTCCGTCTCCTCGGTCCACGCGCACGTCCCGAACGCCCTGACCCCGCACTACGACGTCTCCAAGGCGGGCATCGAAGCGCTGACGCGCAGCATGGCGCTCTACTTCGGGCGCTTCAACGTCCGGGTCAATGCGGTGGCCCCTGGCCCCATCGTCGATCCCCAGGGCGCGGGCGGGGACTTCTTCTCGCCGGAAGAGCGGGCCGCGCAGCAGCGCAACACTGCCCTCGGCCGCGCGGGAACCCCGGCTGAGGTGGCGGCGCTCGTCGCGTTTCTCGCCTCGGATGAAGCCAGCTACATCACCGGCACAACCGTGCTGGTGGATGGCGGCTTCCTGCTGCGCCACGCCGGGATGCAGGACGGCTCGTGAGCGAACCGCCCCCGCCACCCGAATCCATCGCGTCGCTGGCAGAGTCGCTGCCCGCCGTCCCGGGCTTCGGGACGGCGCAGCGGCTGGTGGAATCGGTGCTCCTGGCGGCGGCCACCTCGACTGGCCTCTACCTCGTCGGTTCGGTCTACACCGACGCCTACTACGGACGGATGTCCATAGACGCCGCATCGCTCGATCTGGCGCCGCCATTCGTGGCGCTTCAGGCCATGCACGTCCTGCCCAGCCTGCTGGAATACCCCCTTACTCTGGGCCTCCTGATCGGCCTGTACCGGCTGCTGCGCCGGCGCATGGCGCGGGTGCACGATGCCTACGCCTGGCTGCACAGCCGCATGGGTCGCGTCTTTCTGCTCCTGATCAACCTGATCGTCGTCTCGCCATTGCTGTTGGCCACGGCGCGCGCCATGATCGATCCGCTCTCGATCATGTCCGCGTCGGTGGTCAGCGAAGTCAATGAGTTGATGCAATTCTTTGGCGGCCTGCTCCTGATCTATGTGTTCTGGCTCAGCTTCAGTGCGCGCCGCGATATCCTGGGAGAACTCCGGCGCCACCGCTGGACGCCGATTGCCCTGCTGGGCATGCTCTACCTGCTGGATGCCCTGATCGCGTCGGCCCACGGCGCCGCCCAGGACGCCGAGTTGCTGATGAGCGGCCTGTCCTCCTCCAGTGTCGCCATTACCTTCGATGATCCTTCCGGGGAACTGGACAGCCTGGCCCGGAAGGACCTGCTCCTGGTCATTGCACGGGGCGGCATCTTCTACGTTGTCGAGCGTCAGCCCTACCCGGCCAGCACACGGCCAGTCGCCTACATGATCCCCGGCGACCAGATCGCGAATGCGCGGGTGCAACGCCTCGTGCCATCGGACCTGGAGCTATCGCTGGAGATGCTCGACGCCACGCCGGTCATTCCCTGAGCCGTCACTCAGCGCGCCGGGAAGCCGCTGAGGGGGGTGAGGTAGACCGGGTTGCAGCCGCTGATCGACCGCCGGATCTCCTCACCCGGAGCGCCCATGACCGTGATGCGAGAGCAAACCATCGCGTCGTTGGCGCGCGCCTCGAACCGTTCGCTGAACGTGGCCTGGTGCGCCAGCACAGCCGCTTCATCGGCGTAGCGCTCGTAGAAGGTTATTGTCTGGCCGTCCTCACTGACATACAGGGCGTAGCTCAGCGTCCCGGCCTCATTCCGGGCGGAAGCCTCCATCTCGTCCAGCAGCCCGCGGACAGCCTCGTAGGTTCCCGACTTCACCGTCCACTCCGGCATCCAGGCGATTTCTGTCTCCATTGGGCTGGCCGCAGCCGCAGGTGAGACATCCGGGGTCGCGTCCTGGGCGTGCGCGCCAGGGCTCGACACGAGGGCAGTTGCGCCTGCCGCCACCCCGGCGAGGCCGCGCCACGACTGCCGCCGCGACTGCCGCCGCCCGAAACCGCGCACCAGAGCGTCAAACTGTTCGGCGTCCATATTCATGTTCTCCACTCGCTGCGCCCGGACACACGCCTCCGGGCGGCAGAAACGCCCGCGTCCCGGGAACGAGCCGTCATTGTGGCCTGGCGAGCGACGGCAATGGGGTCCCGGCGCGTCATACTGACGACCTACCGCCGCTCGCCAGGCTCGAGAAGCGACCCTGTTTGCCACGCGCACCGGCTACCCCGGACAATGTCGCCGGGCAAGCCCGGCGTCACCTGAAGCCGGCACGCTCCTGGCGAGGGCAGGCACGATACACGAGGGGACACCGAGATGCCCGGAGAAGTTGTCGCGATTCACATCACGGACCGCGCGGGCCAGCCGATGCGCGGCCTGGAGAGCGCCGTGGCCTGTGCCGGCGAAGGGCTGGCCGGCGACCGCTATCGCACCGGCGCCGGGTTTTACTCCCAAACGCCCACCACGCCCGGCGCACGGGAACTGACGTTGATTGCGGAAGAAGCGCTGGCGGAAGTCACCATCGAAACGGGCATCCCGATCCCGCTGCACGAGCACCGGCGCAACATCACCACGCGCGGCATCGATGTCGATGCGCTGCTGGGCCAGCAGTTCCGGATAGGCGAGGTGATCTGCGAGGGCGTCCGCGCCTGCCCGCCCTGCAATCACCTCGACGAACTCACGGGCAAGCCGCTGCTGAAACCCCTGGCCCGGCGCGGTGGCCTGCGCGCCCGCATCGTCAGTGGCGGCGAGCTGCGCGTGGGGGATTGCATTGAGCCAATCGCGGTGGCGAAGCCCCGGGCCGAAGGGCCAAAGGTGGCCATACCGCACTGAGGCCGCGTTCTACCGCATTTCACCGCAGTCCATCAGCAGCAGCAACACCGCCGGCCACCTTTGCCCGGCTCTCGGCCATCCACTGCTTGAGCAGGTCGTGCAGGTGACCGGCGCCCACGATCTCCTCGACCGCTGGCGTGAACTCGGCGGGGAACATCACAAACGCCTCGCGCTGCCACCCGCCCAGGCCGCCGTGGTTGCCCAGCTTGTCCTCAAAGGCGGGCGTCTCGCCCGTTTGCTCGTTCACCTCGCCGATGAGCACGATATCGGGCACATTCACGAACTTCGCTTCCCGCAGCAGGTGTCGCGCCGCATGCGGCCCGAAGCGCGCAATGGGATCCTGCCCCTCCACCCTGCCGGTTTCCAGGTAATACACCCCGGTCTTGCCGATGGCCAGCGGCCCGTGCTCGGCGCTGGTCACCAGCGCCAGGCTCACGCCGGGGTGGTCGACCAGGCCCGGAACCAGCGCCGGAAACGCGGCGTCCAGTTCCTCCAGGGTCATCAGGTGCGGCCACTCCGGGAAGGAGATCACCCCGAGGTTGCCCGAGGCCAGCACCACGACATCCGTCACCCCCGGCGAGGGCTGCGGCACGGCGGCGTCCTTGCGGTCCAGGCTGACCTTGCCATCGCTGGTTCGCTTCCGCAAGAGGCGGCGCACGGTGCGCGCCGTGGTCGAATCGCCCGCAACCACATCGGACAGCGCAGCGTTGACGTGGCCCATGGCTTCATCGTCTTCGGTGATCTCGGTCAACCGGGTCGGGCGGTGCGGCTCGATCAGCTTCTGCACGACATCACCGAGGCTGACCCCGTAGATCTGCTCGAAGGTCGCGCCCTCGCTCTGCCCATGATCGGAAAGCACGAAGATGTAGTACGGGCGCGGAGCCTCGTGCGTGACGCGCTCCAGGTGCGCGATAACGTGATCCAGGGTGCGCAACACCTTCAGGGAGTCCGGGCTGAGGATGCCAGAGTGGTGCGCGACCTCGTCATAGCCGAAGAACGTGTTGTAGACCTCCGGCGTCCCGCGCAGGATATCCGCCGTCAGCAGCGCCCGGCTCGCCTCCTGCATGGCGGTGGTCGTGCCCGAGCGGACGAAGGCGTATTTCCACGGGCGGTCGATGCGCGGCCGGATATCCTGACGCCGCTGCTGCCAGGACTGCCACCACTCCCGGAATACGTCCAAGATGTAGAGGGTCAGGATGCGGGAGAGCAGGTAGGGCGAGAACAGGAACCCGAGGACCGTGTTGTCCGAACCCCGGCTGGCATCCCCAAAGACGCTGAACACCCCGATGCTGTCCGCCGCGTCACCGGAGAACGCGTTCCAGCGCCCGGCGCCGCCGTTCGCCAGCAGCCCGTTGCCGGTGGAGAGCTGCAACTCCAGTTCGTGCGCGGTGCCCATCTTCGAGGAGACCATCAACTGCTGGCGCGGCTTGTCCCACCAGCGGAACGCCGGGATCCCCTCGTTGGAGCCAAGCAGGATACCGGCCTGGCTGGCCGAGGTCTGCGACGACAGGTCCGGATCCCACTGCATGAGGCGGTGGCTACCTTCATCGAGCCAGCGCTTCAGGGTCGGCATGTAGCCCGCCGCCATCGCCTTCAGCAGCACCGGCTCCGAGAGGCCGTCGATCTCCAGGAACAGGAACCCCGGCTCGTCCGTACGCTCCGCATTGCGGTAGCGGCGGCGCAGCGGCGCCGTGGCGAGCCGGTCGTACGTGCGATCATCGTTGATGGAGAAGACGGCCGCCAGGACCGTGTTCCCGACGCTCAGCCCGAGGGCAATCAGCAGACCCGTCCAGGCAGAATCGACCTCGACGCCGCCGACCCCGAGCACGACCTCGAATTGCGCGGCAAGGTAGATCAGCACCCCGGTCAGAAGGAAGCTGAGCACCGGGAAGAATAGCGGTCCGAAGCGGGAGGCCGCCCCGTAAATCAGCGGCCAGAGCAGCGCCTGCGCGGCAGTGATCACGAGGGCCGCCGGGATCACCATCAGCGGGTCGGAGAACCAGAACCCCGGCAGCACCAGGGCCAGCAGCCCCAGGAGCACCGCCTGCAGCAGGATGAGACTTACAACGCGCTTGATCGACCGCCAGCCCATCAACCTGCCGCCTTTCCGGGCATCATTGCTTCGCCTGGCCGGGAGCCTGCGCCGCGCTCGGTTCGGCCTGGGCTGGCCCGCTGGCGCCGAAGAGTTCGTGGATCACTACGCGGGTGGACACAGATCCTTGCTGGGTCCAGCGCACCCCGAACCGGATCAGCAGGACCAGCGCCACGGTCAGGAAGATCGGCGCAATAATGAAGACCGCCTGGGAGCCGACAACGCTGGCCAGCGCCCCGAGCACCAGTACAGCCAGCAGGGACACGGCGCTTTCAAGCACGTTCTGCATTCCGAAGGTGCTCGCCTGCCGCTCCAGGAACACAAAGCGGTTGATGTACGCCTGCACGGCCGCCGCAGCCCCGGTGGAGCCAAAGGAGGTCAGGATGGAGATCATGCCTGCCGCCTCCACCAGCGGGTTAAGCTCTATCCCGGCGAAGCTGATAAGCCGCAACAGGCTGACCTGCGAGATGATCGGCGCGACCTGGTCGATGACCCCGAACAGTGCGAAGCTGAGCGTGAGCAAGGCCAGCGCCACCAGCGCCACGTAGCGCTCCCCCCGCCGTTGCATCAGATTGGGGCCAACCACGGTCCCCAGAAACGCGCCAAGGCCGCCCGGCGCCAGGATGAACACGGTCAGCGCCGGGTTGGCATCCAGGACATCCCGGATGTAGATGGGGATCAGGGTGTTGAACCCCTCGAACAGCCCCGTGGCCAGCGCCCCAACCAGCACCATCGACGCCAGCGCGCGGTGCGTGACGATCCAGTCCATGGTGCGGGAGAGCGTGGGCGTCGTGGCCTTCCAGTCCATGGCGCGCACCGCCTGGCGCAGCGTGGACTGCCCCTCCTCGTCCGGCACCGCCAGGGCCCGGAACGCGCCGAAGGCCATGATGAACCCGCAGGCGAAGATGAGCAGACGCAGGGAACCGGAACTGATGAGGAACGGGGCGAAGAACGCTGAGCCAAAGGCGGCGCCCAGGCCCGCCGCCAGCGAAATGATGGCCGCAACTGCCGCCACCTGTGCGGGCGTTGAAACCAGCGCCGTGGCGGCTTTCACGGCGGGCGCCACGACCTGCGCGAGCGCGGAAATGACGAACACCAGCACCACCAACGCGGGCAGCGAGGTGCCCCAGAGGATGGGCAGGATGAAGCAGATGGCTGCCTGCAGCGCGTAGGCGGAGACCATGGCGCCGCGCTTGGACATTGACTCGGTGATGACGCCGCCCGCGATGCCAAACAGGAGCGCGGCGAAGAAGCGCATGCCGCCGATGAGCGAGACGGTGGCCTGCGAGGCCCCGGCGGTGGCCAGGTAGACCATGAGGCCATAGGAGAGCGTGGCGATACCGAGCATGGTGGCAAAGCGGGACACCAGCAGCGCACGCACGCCAGAGTCGCGCATGATGCCGCGCAAGTTCGGTTTTTCCAGATTCTCGGGTGGCGCGTCCAGCGGAGCGTCGCCTGTGGACATGACCTGTTGCCCTCTTCCCGCCTGCCGCGCACTGCCCGGTTGTTCCGGTCGCCAATCCTACCGCGCACCGGGCCAGAGCGTGGGCAGCCCGTCAGGAACCGAATGAGGCCGCGGGGACCCTGCCCGCGGGAAGCCCGGCGCACCGCTTTCCGGCCAACACGAACGGGGCCGTCGTCCGCCATGACGCGTCCCCGCAAACCGGGAGCAACCCGAATTTCCGGCCACGAGTGAGGACGCGGCAATGCTTACGTGCGGGCAACGCGGTTCAGGGAAGGGGCAGGAGGAAGGAGAGTTGCTGCCGGTGGCGCCGCTCGCGCCACCGGGTAAGATCAGCTTGGAGGATTGATGAGGATTCCTGAGGTGCAGGCCAGTTGGCGGAGCGGCGCCAGATCTGACCGAGGTGCTTTGTAGGTACTAACGCGCCTCATCGCGCATTCGTTTCACTTGAATAACACTATGCGATTATCCGCATCTTTGCATCTCCTGTCAAGTCAAGCCGGGGCGCCTTCGCGCCCTCAGTCGCGGCTGGCCCAGCCGACGCCCAGCTCGTTCGCCGCGCGTGTCAGCGCCGTCAGGTGCTGGCCCGGCGTGGTAAAGCCATTCCCCATCGTGCCCAGGCACAGGTGCGTGGCTCCCAACGCCTGCCATCCCTGCACGAACTGTGCCCACCCGGCCGATGTCCCCCGGCCCACGTTCAGTTGCGGCTCCAGGCCAATCCTGTTCGGATCCCGCCCGGCCGCCTGCGCTGCCTCATGAATGCGGGCAAGAGCGGCCCGCATGGCGTCGTTCGGCTCGCGCCACGGGAACCAGCCGTCAGCCATCTCGCCGACCCGGCGCAGGGTGGCGTCGGCATAGCCACCGATCCAGACCGGGATCGGGCGCTGCACCGGGAGCGGGTTGATGCCCGCCGCCTCGATCTGCTCCCACTTTCCGTTGAACGTGATCACCGGGTCTGTCCAGAGCGCGCGCATCAGCGCGATCTGCTCTTCGCTGCGCGCGCCTCGATTGCCGAACGCCTTGTCCAGCCCGGCGTATTCAACGTCGTTCCAGCCGACGCCAATGCCCAGCCGCAGGCGGCCGTTGCTGAGCACATCGACCTCAGCCGCCTGCTTGGCCACCAGCACAGTCTGCCGCTGCGGCAGGATCAGGACGCCGCTCACCAGTTCCAACCGCGTCGTGAGCCCGGCCAGGTAGCCAAAGAGCACGAAGATCTCGTGGAAGGGGGTCTGCGAGGTGTAGGGGCCAGACCAGCCGGGCCGCACCGATGTGTCGGCGCCCAGGACATGGTCGTAGGCCAGGAAGTGGGTAAAGCCCAGCCCTTCGACCGTCTGTGCGTAGTCACGCAGGGCAATGGGATCGTTCCCGAACTCGGTCTGCGGAAAAACAACTCCGATACGCATGGCTTCTCCTGGGGACGCCGGACCAACCTCCGGCATTCTCGCTGATGGAAGGACCACGCACGCGCGACGGTGTGACATGGACAGCGAACCATCCAGATCGTACGCTGCGCACCATGAACGACGATGTTCACCACAGCCGCACCCGTGTGGCCCGCATCGGCCACATCGCGCTGATGACGCCCAATCTCGCCCGGCTCACGACCTTCTACGTCGATGTCTTTGGCTGCGCTGTCGTCAGTAGCACCGGGAATCCACCCTGGAAATGCATACTCCAGGTGGCGCCCGGCGCGGTGCTGCACCTGTACGAGGTCCCGGTCGAGAGTGCCCGCCGCCACGATGACCTGCCGTACGACGTCGGGTCCATCAATCACTTCGCGCTGGAGGCCCAGGACCCGGAGGATTTCCTGCGCATCCGGGAGCGGCTGATGGCCGGCGGGTACACCGATGCCGCCGTGGTGGCGGCGCCCTACGGGTACAGCCTGAATGTGCTCGATCCGGACGGCCTCTACCTGGAGGTCACCCTGGAGCGGCCCGTAGGCTGGGACCCGCCCTTCCGCACCACGGCCTTCAGCCCGCTGCCGACCCCACGCTAAGGCGGAATGCGAACCTGGCGCCGTCCCGGGCGAAGCCAGGGTCTCTCGACAGGCTCAGGCCGCCGCGATTCATGCCCACCGCTGTCGCGTGCCACGCCGGGAATCACCCGGCCACGGTTGCGGCCAGGCGCAGTCCCAGGGCACGCAGCGCAGCCCAGGTGGCCGGGGCCGCCGCGCCATCCGGCCCGAGGGCGTCCGCGAGCAGGTCCAGGTCCTCGGCCTCATCGACATCGAAGACGGCGTCGGTTTCGCCGACGCGCAGGCCGAGCGATTGTGCGCGCGCGACCAGCGCATCACCCGCCGAACTGGTGCTCATGGGCACGCCACTCAGCACGTCGTGGTAGCCGCGCATCCCGATCAGGGAGTATCCGCCATCCAGCGAGCGGGCAAGCACCACATCTCGCGTGTCCAGGACCGCAAACGCCTGCATGACGGTGTCTTCCAGGAGTTGCGGGGCATCCGACGCCACCAGCACGGTGCGGGCATAGCCATGCCCCTCGCCCCAGCGCAGCAGGTTCGCCTGGCGCGCGCCCCACCCCTCGCCTTCCTGGAGCACGAAATCGACCGGTGACAGCGGCTCGGCGCAGCCACACTCGCGCAGGACAGCGGCGAAATCAGCCTCCGGCGTGTAGGCCCAGGCCACGTCGTAGCTTCGCCGCTCCCAGCCGGGACAGCCGGTGAACCGCGCCGCCAGATCCACCAGGAACGCGCAGTAGAGCGTCGCTGCCGACGTCATGCCGATACGCTTGCCGAGCCGCGTCTTGCATGTGCCTGGCACTGGCGTGCGGGCTCCAATCAGGAGGAGATCCCGGTTGCGGGGCCGAACAATGGGTGTGCTGGAGTGCGTCATGCGCGGGTCTCCTTCAAGGAGCGTCAACCAGGGCCACGGGCGACGGTGATGCGGCGGGCAACGGGGATACCGGCGGCGGGCGGCCATCGGCGGCCCGGCGCTGGTACGGGCTGTCCGGGTCTGGCGCGGGCGGCCAGGGGACCGTGGCGCGGCGCAGCAGAAAAAGCGTGGCAGGGGCGCGCTGCAGCCAGGCGTCGTACTCCCTGCGTGCAACCGCGTGGTACCCCTTGCGGGGTGTGCTGGAGACGATGTACGCGGAATCCGTCGCCGGGCCGTAGAAGTACACCCACCACGGGCCGCCCTTCGGCGTGTGGGAGCGCACGCGCCGGGCCGCCCCCTCCTCGTAAAGGTGGTAGCCATCCCAGCCGGCGCCCGCATCCAGGCGGTCCAGCGGAGTTCCGCGCGCCACGGCCACATCAGCCATCTGCCAGACGGCTTGCAGATAGGCGAGGTAGTCGCGCGTGCCCGCCACGGAGAAGACGAGCATCCCCGCCACCACCAACCACCCCGGCGGCGGCGCGAGGGCGATGTCCCGCACGCTCCACAACGCCAGGGCAATGGCCAGCGGCGCAAGCGGCAGCAGGTAACGGTCCAGCGACCCCGCTGTCCAACCGATGTAGTGGTATGACGGCGGCAAGACTCCGGCGACCTGCCCGAGGAAAATGCACAGGACGAGGCCAGCCACGCTCGTCTCGCGGGTAGTCCCCGGCCCCTTGCGCTCCGCACGCGCCCGGTTGACCGCCCGGCCCGCGCACAGGCCCAGCAGCAGCGTGGCCGCCAGGCAGGCGATGGTGAGCGCCCCGCGCACCTCCGGCGTCAGCAGCTTCGGGCGGGAGCCGAGAACATCGGGCGGGCCCAGGCCACCAGCGCCGAAGAACTGGCTGATGTAGGGCATGAGCGCGCCCTGCCGCCAGAAGAGCGCAACCCCCAGGATGGCGACGCCCCCCCAGAGCCCGGTCAGCAGCAACCCTGCGCCGCGTGGCTGGCGCAGCAGGGTGCGCGACGCCGGGATCGCTGCCGCCATGATCGGCAGCGTGAAGAACCCGAGGTAGATCACTTCCACGAACGTCAGGCGGCGCAGCAGCCACCAGGCCCCGCGCCACCCTTCTTCCAGCGCCTCCTGCAGGAAGGCAGCTTGCACCGCCGGCGACACGCTGCTGCTGCGCAGCCAGAGGTAGTACCCCGCCATGATCAGCGCGACCGGCGCCACGGCCTGGGCGAGCAGGCGCCCGCTGGCCCGGTTGAACCGCAAGCGGCCCGCCAGCAGCAGGTAGAGCACCACCGCCGGCACGATCAGGGCGCCCTGCTGGCGGCAGAGGAACGCCAGCCCGGCGACCAGCGAGCCGGCGGCCAGCCCCCAGCCAGCGAGGCCGCCTCCCCGCTCCCGGAGTACGGCTGGCTGGGGGCGGAGGTGAGAGAACAGGCTGAGTTCGCCGCAGGAACCCTGGATACCGCGGACAAAGAGGCAACTGGCAACCAGCAGCATCGCCACGAAATGGGCGTCGGTCATCACCGTGAAGGCCAGGACGAAGGTCAGGGGGTTGGCCAGGTGCGCCGCGACGCCGAGCGCAGCCCTGCCGCGTGAGACACCAAGCGCGCCGCAAAGGACGTAGAGCGCCACGCCGCCCAGGGCAGTAATCACCACCGTGGCCAGGCGGAAGATGCCCAGGGTTGGCTCCAGGAGAAAGCCGAAGAGCGCGCTCCAGAGCACCGGGACGACGGACGTGGCCGCCACCACCGGGAAGATGGTCAGCCGCCCCTCCTGGACCAGGATCTGCGCCGAGCGGCTGTAGGCCCAGTCGTCCGTCGTGGCCACCGGCGCCAGCGTGGGCACGATCACGGTGGTCAGGGCAAACCCCAGCAGCACCGTCAGCAGAGGCCAGGTTTCCCGCAGCCAGGCCACGAGTCGACAGGTGACAGAGGGCGGCGCCGCGACAGCCGTGGCTGCGGCATCACCCTGGGCCAGGGCAGGCGGCGCCTGGCTCACCGCGTCCTCGCCGTCGCCCCGGCGCGGCAGCGCAGGATCGTGCCGACAATGCGCCCGCCCGCGCGCACGGAGGCGCGCAAGTTGCCGCTGACTTTCGATTGGCCGCCCGCGCGCTGCCGGTACGTGACCGGCGCCTCGCGCACGCGCAATCCTTGCCGCGCCGCCCGCGCGATCATCTCCACCGACCAGCCGTAGGTCATCTCGCGCATCCCCAGCGCCAGCAGCTTCTGGCGGTCAATGACGCGAAAGGGGCCGATGTCGGTGACCCGCACGCCGTACAGTGCGCCGAGCATTCGGGCCGCCAGCCAGTTGCCGAACACCTGCTGCGGCTGCAGGGAGCCGGGTTCGTGGCTGCCGAGCGTGCGCGAGCCAATCACCAGGTCTGCTTCGCCAGCCAGGATCGGGGCCAGGAGCAACGGGAGTTCCGCGAAGCGGTCGCTGCGGTCGCCATCCATCTGCACGATGTAGTCGACATCACCGGCCGCCAGCACCCCGCTGTAACAGGCGCGGCCGTAGCCCCGGCGCGGCTCGCTGATCACCATCGCCCCGGCGGCCGCTGCCCGCTCTGCTGTTGCATCGTCGCTGCCGTTGTCGATGACGATCACCCGGGCGATCCGCGCCGGGAGGTCCGGCGCTGCCGCCACCGCCAGCACCTCCGCCACCTGGTCCGCAATCGTCTCCTGCTCGTTGAGCGCCGGAATGATCACCGCCAGCGTGGGCCGCGCGTCGTTGCCGCTGCTCACGCGGGCGCCGCCTGCTTCACCACGCGCCGCCGCCGCAGCTGACGTTGCGCTGCCCCGAAGTATTCGCCGACCGCGCCCTGCTCCCGCACCCAGGCCAGGTAGCGCCCAATCCCCTCCTCCAGCGGCGTCTGTGGCTGAAATCCAAGCGCCCCAATGCGCGAGCCATCGGAAATCAGGGCGCGCATCTCGCCGGGCCGGAACTCGCCGGGGAACTGCGGCGCGATGGCCTTGCCCAGCCTCGCCGCCAGCACCCGGGCCAGATCGCCAATCGCCACGGCTTGTCCGGTTCCGACATTGAAGACCTGGCCGTCGGCACGCGCATCGTCGGCCACCAGCAGGTTCGCCCGCGCCACATCCTCAACGTAGATGAGATCGCGCTGTTGACCGCCATCCTCGTAGACAATGGGCGGCAGATCATTGACCAGGCGCGTGCAGAAGATGGCGATCACCCCGGTGTACGGGTTGAACAGCGACTGGCGCGGGCCGTAGGTGCAGGAGTAGCGCAGCGCCACCGCCGGGATGCCCGTGGCCTGCCCCCAGCTCAGCACCAGCCGCTCCTGGATCATCTTGGAGATGGCGTAGACGTTCTCACCGCCCGCCGGCGCAGCCTCGTCCGTCGGGATCGGCGTTGCGGGTTGGCTGCAGACCGGGCAGTGCATGACCCAGTCGCCCAGGGCCAATTGCGCGACCGGGCGCGTCGTGCCGTAGAAGGAGCCATGCTCGGGGCACCGGTACGCGCCCTCGTTGTAAACGGCCTGTGAGGAGGCCACCACCACCTTGCGCACCGGCAGGTTGCGGTTGCGGATCGTCTCCAGCAGCAGGGCGGTGCCCACGCCGTTGCTGTCGATGAATTTGGCGATTTCCGGCATGTAGCCACCGTACGCGGCCTCGTGGAACACGACATCGATACCATCCAGCGCCCGTTCCCAGACACGCCGGTTGCGCACGTCCCCCTGTACGAACTCGGCGTCTGCGGGCGCCCAGGCGGGTTTGCCGTGGCGGTGCGTCTGCCGTTGCAGGTTGTCCAGGATGCGCACATCCCAACCGGCGGCCAGGGCAGCATCAACGATGTGCGAGCCGATCAGCCCGGCGCCGCCTGTGACCAACGCCGTCTGGCGCTTGCCTTCAGCCACGTGCGTTCCTCTCCCGTCCGGAGCGTCAGGCCACGGTGGCCACGACGCGGTGCAGCCCCGTTGCGCCCTGCGGCACGATGCTGCGCCGCTCCTCGATCTGTGGTTCGCCCGTACCGTCCACCGCCCGCGAAACGATGGTGTATTCCCCCGGCGCGTCTGGCACCCAGTCGAACGACCAGAAGGTCCAGGTCAGGTGCGTGCCGGCGTAGTCAATGCGGGCTTCGCGCCACGTTTCGCCGCCGTCCAGGCTGTACTCCACCCGCTGGATGCCCCGGTTGCCGGCAAAGGCGCGGCCGCGAATGGTGGCCTGCTTACCCACGGCGAAGGGTTCGACAAACGCATCCCCCTTTCTGCGCACCCAGCGCGGCCCGAAAATATCGGAGCGAGTGGGAATCACAAAGCTGGGTCCCCACCCCTGCTGCTCGTAAAAGCCTTTGGCGTCGTGGTCGACCACCTCGATGCGCGTCACCCACTTCACGTTCTTCTCGCCGAACAGGCCGGGCACGACCACGCGGGCCGGAAAGCCGTGGCGCTGCGGCAGCGGCTCGCCGTTAATGGCGTACGCCACCAGCGTCTCCGGCTCCAGCGCCTTGTCGATCGAGAAGGTGTCCGTGTAGCCATCCGCCGCGTGGAGGAACACCTCGACCGCGCCCGGCAGGGGCCGGGCTGCTTCCAGCAGGTCCCGCAACCGCACCCCGGTCCAGACCGCGTTGCTCATCAGGCCCGCGCCAATCTGGTTGCTGATACACATCAGCGTCGATTCCTGCTCGATGCCAGGCAGCGCCTGCAGCGCGGCAAAGTCGTAGCTGCGTGGCTCCTCAACCATGCCGCCGATCTCCAGCCGCCAGACGTCCGGCAGCACATTCGGGTCCACCACGTTCTTGGTCACGGTGTAGAACTTGTTCGCCGGGGCAATGGGCTGCACGCCGGGACCGCTGTAGGCCAGGCCGTCGTAGCTGAATGCCGCCCGCGCGTTGAGCGCTCGCAGGAGCGCCCCGGAGGCTGCGGCCAGCACCAGGCCCACCGCCCCCGCCAACACCACCCGCCGCCCGACCGGTTCCCCGACCGGCGCGGGCGTTGCTGCAGGCAGGGCCGCTGGCCGGGGCGCCAGCCACCGGTAGCTGAGGACCAGGACAGCGGCGAACAGCGCGTAGGCCACCGCCAGAAACACCATGCTGGCCCCCTGCGCCGCTCCCGGCGGCAGGCCACGATAGTTTGCCCCGAGCACCGGCCAGAGGATGGCGACAGTCCCGAGCCAAAGCACCACCGCAGCGCCAGCGATGAACGCCAGGCCGCGCGGGCTGACGCCATGGCGCCAGGCCATGCGCCGGGAGGCGGCGCTCTCCACCACCAGCCCGTACGCCAGGCCGAAGAGGACGCCGAGCGCCAGCAGGCCGACCAGCCCGGAGAGGATGCCGAAGCGCTTCAGGCCGTTGTAGCCGCCGAAGCGCCCAAAGAGGGAGAAGAAGGTGGAGATATCGAGGGTTGGAGCGAAGCGATCCGGCAGCGCTTCGAAGGGCGGGGAGACGCCCAGCCAGGTGCGCCCGGCCAGCATGAGCAGCAGCATGGCGAACGCCGCCACTGCGCCGGAGAGCACCCCCACGAGCGCCAGCGCCAGCCCGCGCGCCCAGGCAGGGCGCGCGCCGGCCACCGGCACGGCGTCGAGTGCCGGGATGCTCAAGGCGTGGTCGTCGATCATGGCCAGTGTGTCCTTCCGGATTCCCCGCCTGATCGGGACTTCCGCCGGGAGGGAACATCGCGCTCCGGCGGTCCAGCGCCGGTTCTGGCAGGCAATACGAACGGTCTGCGCCGCTGGATCACTGGTTGCCGCCGAAGCTCATGATTTCCTGACCTGCGTTGGCGTATAAGGCGCTACCGTCATGCAGGAGAACGCTGGCGCAAG
>JAWKPJ010000004.1:0-293801 GCA_041390745.1 Thermomicrobiales bacterium
CTCTCCGAGGCGGACAAGGCCCGCCGCGCGGGACAACTGCTGCGCTACCTCTCGCTGATCCCCATGGAGTACGGGCGCGGCGTCAAGGATGGCCAGGTCCTGCTGGACCTGGAGGTGCAAGAGGCAATTGCGTTCCTTGACGGCGCTCGCGCCGCCTTCAACGATCTGCGCCTGCCGCTGCAGCAGATCGACCCGGAGGAAACGGCGGCGGTTGATGCTGCCCTGGCGCGCCTGGACCAGGGGTTGCTTGGCACGTCGAAGCGCACGGCCATTGCCGATCCGGCCGCCATTGCGGCGGACGCCGATGACGCGGCGAAGCGCCTGAACGCGATTCTGCCGAAGGCGTGGCTGCAGGCCAGCGGCGATTCTGACTTCGACATCGTGAACCAGTTGCTGGACCAGATGGTGGCTGCCGCTGCCGCCGGCGAATACCAGCAGGCAGAGTCGGCCCGCATTGAGGCCTACGCCATCTTTGAGACAGGCCCGGAGAAGCGCCTGCTGGCCTTTACGCCCGACGCCGCGCTGAAGGTGGAACGCCTTTTCTGGGAGGGTGATGGCACGACGCCCGGGCTCTACCGGCTGCTTGCGGAGCAGGCGAGCGTGAAGGATATCCGCGCCTCCCGGGCGGCCCTGGATAGCGAACTGGAGATCGCGCAGGCGGCACTCAAGGCGGGCACAGCGCCGCAGGCGATTATCTTCAACGCGGCCACCATCGTGTTCCGCGAGGGCCTGGAGGCAATCCTGATCCTGGCCTCGTTGCTGGCCAGCATGATTGGCGTAAACCGCCAGTTCAAGCGGCCGCTGGCGCTGGGGGCGCTTGGTGCGCTCGTGGTGACCGCCATCCTCTTCGTGTTGGTCCAGAACGCGCTCCTCTCCTTCGGCCAGTACAGCGAGCAGATCGAGGCGGTGGTATCGATTCTGGCCATCGGCGTGCTGCTCATCGTGATGAACTGGTTCTTCCACAAGGTCTACTGGACGAAGTGGATCGCCAAACACCATGAGCAGCGGCGGCGACTGCTGATCGGCGGCGTGGCGGGGCAAATGCTCGGCTTCGCGGCGCTCGGCTTCACCAGCGTCTTCCGCGAGGGCGCGGAAACGGTGCTCTTCCTGCAGGCGCTGGTGCTGGACGCCGGCGCCGGGATCGTGGTCCAGGGCGTGGCGCTCGGCCTGGCGGCGACCGCCGTGGTCGGCGTGCTGACCCTGGTGCTGCAGCAGAAGTTGCCGCACAAGAAGATGTTGATCGTCACCGGCGTGATGATCGCCGTTGTACTGGTGACGATGGTCGGGCAGACGGTGCACACGCTGCAACTGGTCGGCTGGTTGCCGATCTCTCCCATCAGGGGCGCGGAAACCTGGCCCACCTGGATCGGCGTCTGGCTGGGCATTCACGGCACCTGGCAGGGGCTTGTCGCCCAGCTCATCGCCGTCGTCTTTGTCTTCGGCAGCTACTTCCTGGCCGAGGCGCAGCACCAGCGTGGCCGCCGCGCGGAGGCTGCCGAACTGGCCGCTACCCGCGCCGCCGCGCGGGCCGCAGGCAGCACGGCGGGCAAGAGCGCGACGGGCGCCGGCGAGCAGGCTGCCCCGGCGTAGGCCCGCCACTCCCGCCGCGACGCCGCCGGTCGCCCTCACCGTCAGGCTCACGCGGGGTCCCTGTTGGCTGGCGTTCTGCGGCTGCAGAACGCCAGCATCGATGTTATCCCCTCCGGATTTCGCCGCTGGCGCGTGGCGCAGGCCCTCGCTCCGTGGCCATGGTGGCGCGGATTTCCGTCCGCCCTCCAGGGCCACCCCGGCGAGGAAGCCATCCTCCCCACCGGCCGGCGTGGTCCGAGTTGACCCGTGGCGCGGGCAGGAGAACGGCGGCAGGTTGGGGCGAGGCGCGACAACGCCGGACTGCTGACCCACGCGCCGGCTTCCGGGCCGGATGCGAAACAGCGTCCGAGACGTGCCCGGCGACTGGCCAAATCAACGGAGACTTGATAAGCTGCGGGTCGCAGCAAACTGCGACGCACACTCCTCTCATTTGCCCGACGCCGTCGTCACCGAGGAGGCCCTATGCGCTGGCTGACCATGTTGCTTCTGTGCGGATTCCTGGCCCCTGCCTCTGGCGCCGTTTTTCACCCATCGCATGCGGAGGCACAGCAAGCTACTCCGGCTCCGTCTGATTCACCGGCAATTGCCTTTTGTTCAGGTGAGCAGCAGTTGCGTGGGTACACGGCTGAGGAGCAGGCAACCTTCCCGGAGTTTGACGACATGCCGGCAGATACCCCGGCGGCCGTCTTCCATCCCGAGTTGGCCGGCGTCGCGATTGCCATGGATGTCGAGGACCCTGAGGCGGCGACGCAGTTCCCGGACAGGCTAAGCCTGACCTTTCTCACCCTTCCACCGAACTCGTGCCGGTTTACGTCGCTCTTCTATCCCGCAGGCATCATCACCGTCACGGCGGGAACCATGGAGATCTACGCCAAACCGGGATACGGTGGTCCAGATGATGCCCCGCACCCCAAAGGCTGGATCTGGAGGGGTGACGCCGAGGCCGAAGAACTCACGCTCCCTGGCCCCATTACGGTTCATGAAGACGAGTGGGTCACGCTGCAAAACCGCGCGCAGGTGGGGTTTCGGAATAGCAGTGCGTCTGAGGCAACTGTCCTGGTGGCGTCTATCCGCCCCTACGATGTCTTCGACATCGTCATTCCCGGCTGCGCAAGTGGCTGTTCGGGGCGTCGCCCATAGTCGCGTTGGCTCCCGAGCCAGCGTCGTTGTACGCCACCCCGGTCCGCCCAATGCGGCCTGGCTCCGGGGGGCGTCCCGAAAGCCCGATGCGTCATGACCCGGCGCCTGCCTGTCCCGCTGACATCGCTTATCGGCAGAGACCACGAACTCGAAGGCCTCGAAAACCTTCTGCGCCGCACACCGGCCCGCCTGGTGACGATCACGGGACCCGGGGGGATCGGAAAAACCCGGCTTGCCCTCGAACTGGCGCACCGGCTTTCACGGCACGTTCCGGCGGGCAGTATCTGGGTGTCGCTGGCCAGTGTGCATGAGCCGGCAGAGGTGGCCGCCGCGCTGGCGTCGTCTCTGGACATCCAGGTTCCGGCGGGGAGCACGCCCTTCTCGGCACTGTGTGACGATCTCGCCCAGCGCCGGGCGCTTCTGGTCATCGACAACTTTGAGCAGGTCAGCGCCGCCGGGCCGTTGTTGACGGATCTCCTGCAGGCGGGTTCTTCGCTGCGCATCGTCGTCACCAGCCGGTCCGTTCTGAACGTGACGGGCGAGCACCGGGTCGCCATCGACCCCCTCGCCCTGCCCACGGCGCAGGTGAGTGTGCGCGCGGCCGCAGAACTCGCCGCGTTCCCGGCCATCCGCCTGTTCGTGGAGCGAGCCAACGCTGCCACCGGTTCCTTCGCGCTGACGCCCGAAAATGCGGCGGATGTTGTGGCGGTTTGCCGGGCGCTGGACGGCCTGCCTCTGGCGATCGAGCTGGCGGCGGCCCGCTTGCGCCACCTGCCGTTGGCCGCCATGACCACGCGGCTCGCAGATCGCTTTGGCCTGCTGGTGGATGGCCCGCGCGACCGGCCCCCCCGGCATCAGGCGCTGCACGATGCCATTGACTGGAGCTACAAGCTGCTCTCGCCCCCGGCCCAGGCGCTCTTTCGCCGTATGGCGGCGTTGCCGGGGGGCTGCACGCTCGCCACCGCGCAGATGCTTGGGCTGGAAGCGCACCAGACCGAGTTGGAAGCGCTGGAGCATATTTCGTCTCTGGTCGATGGCAGCCTGCTCACCCGCCTGACCGATCCACTGGCGGAGCCACGCTACGGCATGCTGGAGACCATCCGGCAGTTTGGCCTCCAGCAATTGCGATCCCGCGATGAAGAGGGTGAAACGTACCGCGCCCTGGGCGCTGGCTACGCGCGGCTGGCCGATCAGGCGTGGGAAGCCATCGGCGGCCCCGAGCAAAAGCCGTGGGTCGACCGGCTGGACGCCGAGCGCAGCAATGTGCGCGCGGTGTGCGAGTGGGCCATTCAGGCCAATGAGCCCGGGATGGTCCTGCGCCTCAGGACCATCCTCTGGCTCATCTGGGCCCAGCGCGGCAATCTGGCCGATGGGCACACGCTGCTCCAGCGTGCGCTGGCGCTGCCTGGTCCTGTGGACGAAGGCCAGCGAGCAAATGCTGTGTACGATCTCGGCAACCTGGCGTTCGAACTGCATGACTTTGAGACTGCCCGTGCGGCATTCACGGAGTGCTACGACGTCTGGGCGCGCACGGAAGATCGCGACGGCATCGCCAACGCGCTCAACGGCCTGGGCCTGATTGATCGCGAAACCGGCGCCTACACCAGCGCGTCAACGCGCTTTGAGGAGGCGCGCGACATCTGGGCCTCACTCCACAATGAGGCGTTCGTGGCCCTGGCCCAATTCAACCTTGGCACCGTTGAGATTGCGGCCGCAGATACGCAGGCGGCTGAAAGCTCCTTCTCCAGAGCGCTGGCCCTTCGTCGCAGCCTGAACGACGTCGATGGCGCCGCCTATGCCCTGTACTACCTGGGGCACGTCGCGAGCCTTGACGCTCGCCTGGACCAGGCGAACGAGTTCCTGCGCGAGAGTCTGGAGGTGTTCACGCGGATTGGTGACCGCAGCGGCGAGGCCTACGCCCTGTACGCCATGGCCTGTTGTGCATGGCTTGCCCAGGACGATCACAAAGCCCTGAAGCTGTTCCATGCTGCGCTGTCGCTTTGGCACGCGCTCGCCAGCGCGAACGGGATTGTGGTCAATGTGGATGGCATTGCGGCTGTGGCCGCCGCACGCGGCGACGCGACAGTCGCCACCCGCCTGCTTGCGGCGACGGAGGCGTATCGCGCCAGGATTGGCATCGTTCCGCCGTGGATGGAGCGTCGCGTGATTGAGTCGGCGTGGGCCGCTATTGCTGATCGCCTCGACGCGCCCCGAGTTGAAGAAGCCAGACAGGCCGGGGCGGCCATGTCCCTCGATGAAGCGGCCCTCGCTGCCCTGCGCCTGGTCAAGCGGTCGGCGGACGACGTCCCCGTGAACTTGCTGGAGAAGCTCTCGGCGCGGGAGCGCGAGGTCTTCGTGCTGCTCGCCGAATACAAGACCGACCGCGAGATTGCTGAGCAGCTCTTTCTCAGTCACCGCACGGTAGAGCGGCACGTTGGCTCCATCCTCGCCAAGCTCGAGGTGAAGAATCGCCGTGCGGCAGCCGCGCTTGGCGCGTCCCGGCGCGCCAGTCAGGCGCTCTCGGCCTGATCCGGCAAGCATCGGCGACGCGAGACTACGCACCGGCGACCCGAAAAATTACGTAGTTTTCCCTCATGCGGGCGTGCCCGGTGTCTGACACGATAGCAGCGTCAGACGGTGCTCCTGCGGTCAGTCTCCGACAACGTCCTGATCGGTCATCGCGATGCCCTGAATAGCGCAAGCACGGCGCTCGGGACGGCTGCGGTGAACACTTTGCCAGAAAGGGAGTCTCATGATCCCACGCCAGAAACACCCGGTCCTGCGCAAAATCGCGTCCCACCGCTGGCGAACGGCGGCGAGCGGCCGGTCGCCGCACCCTGAATGGACAGAGCAACCACTGGATCTGGACCGCGAGCGCCATCCCATCCTGCCGGGAGCGCGCATCCTGACCGCCCGCGAAACCGAGGTGCTCTTTCACGTGGCCCGGGGTGAAACGGATCGGCAAATCGCAGAACGGCTCTTCCTCAGCCGCCGAACCGTGAGCAATCACGTGTCCAATATCCTGAGCAAGCTCGCCGTGGCCAATCGGCGGGATGCCGCCAGAGCGGCGTTCCGGATTGGTCTCATCTAGCGTGATGTATCGACGCTATGTCATGCCGCGCGACGGCGAGAAAGCCGCGGCCTGGTCGTTCGCATGGGCCGGGCCGCGGGTGCTTGACCCGCATCGCATCTGGCCCGACTGGTGCGCTGTCTTCACCGGGCAGCGCCAGACCAACGGAGGTCCCGCCATGCCGGCGCGGCGCCCCGGAGAGGTCCAGGCCAGCGGTGTGCAGAGAAGTTGGGCCGCCGGGAATCCCCTCGAGACACGGGATTGTTGCCTGGCAGATCAGGTATTTTGCAATACGCTGTATGCTGGAATGTCGACGGCAACGGGAGCGGCACGCTGCCCTGCGGCCGGGCCCACGGCCCGCTTGCCTCCAGCAGCCCGGACCCAAACCTGGTCTTCAACCTGCACATCACGAACCCTGGTGCGCCGCCTCATGCCGTCGGCAAGCGGTGCGGTCTGGCGCGGCGGCAGGCAGCGGCCAGACGCGCCGAATTCGCGGAACCTCGCGGAGAATCTCCTACGCCGCGTCGTGCGTCGCGACACGCCGGGGTTTCGCCGCCTGGCTGTCAGGGGCATCCGCCACACGGGCGAACACGAACCGCTGTTCCGGCCCGGTGATGCTGGCGGGAATGGCGATGATGATCTGGTCTGCGCCGAAGCCGACGGTTGCGCCGTACGCTTCCGAGAAGAGCGAAAGCGGTGGGTCGGCGAGCAGGAACACGGCCGGGTCGTCTGCGCGTGGGAGCAGTTCCGAGCTTACCTCCCCGGTATCGAGCAGCAGGCGGCCGTCGCGCAGGGTGAGCGTGACCTCGCCCAGGTTGGCGTTTGCATAGGCGCCGAGCTGTGGCGCGAGCGCCGCAGGATCGACCTGTCCCAGGGCGATTGGCGCGGGCGCCGACGCCGCAAGCGCCGTGATGGCCGCGTCGAAGTCTGCCGGCTGGTCAAAGAGCAATTCGAAGAGACGCATCTGGACGGCGTACTCGAAGGCCAGCGGGAAGGGGCGCAGGGAGAAGGCGTTCGAGAGAATCACGATGCCCAGGTCCGCATCCGGCAGAAACGCCAGTTGCGACGTGTACCCCGTGGTCCCACCGGCGTGGCTGATCATGCGCAGGCCCCGGTAGTCGCCGACCATCCAGCCAAGCCCATAGTGCCTCATGGTGGCCGCCATTTCGGGCGGCCCACCATAGACATTGGGGACGGCTACGCCTGGCGCCCAGGTTTCCGCCAGGTTCGCCGCCGAGATGACGCGCGCGCCACCCGGGGCAACGCCCGTCGCCAACTCCATCTGGAGCATGTGGGACATGTCGCGAGCGTTCGACCAGAGTGCGCCGGCCGGGCGGTACGGCAGCAAGACGCGCTCGGCGGTCAGGGGCACGGGTTGCAGCTTGCCGGCGAGGTTGGTGGCGTGTGGCTGGGCGTAGTTGCCGGTAGCGATGGCCGCATCAGGATCAAAGGTGGTGCGCGTCATGCCCAGGGGCGCGAACACCCGCTGCTGCATGGCCAGGTTGTAGGCCTGGCCGATATCGCCGGAACCACTCCCGTTCGCGACGCCCAGGGCATACCCCGCGCTGGCGATGAGCAGGTTGTTGTAGATGAACGCCTGGCCGAACGGGGCGGCGGGCGGCGTATCCGCCAGTGAGGTCACCACCGTTTCAGGTGTGAGATTGCTGCTTGCGAAGGTCGATTCCATGTTCAGGCCGGGAATGCCGGAGCAGTTGCAGAATGCGTCGTGAATCGTCAGGTTCGCCGTCAGTTCGGGGTCAGCAACGGAGAAGGTGGGCAGCAGGTCCACCAGCGGGGTGTCCCAGGCGAGCAGCCCGTCGTCCACCAGCGAGCCGGCCAGGGTCGTAGTCAGCGGCTTCGTGATGGAGCCGATCATCATCAGGGTGTCTGGCGTGACCGGCGCCGTGCCGCCCGCTGCGCGCACGCCAAAGCCGTTGAGGTAGACCACGTCGCCGTCCTGAACGACGGCCACGGCAGCGCCTGGCACATCGAAGCGCACGAGCGCCTCGGCCACGTACGCCTCAAACTCGGCCCGCCGCTCTCCTGTGAGCGGCAGCGGCGTTATCCCCGTCAGGTCTCCGGTCTCCGCCACGGGGGAAGGTTGCCGGGCGCGCGCCGCGCCGCCCGGCAGGGCGAGTGGCACGAGCAGGGCGAGCAGCAAGATGACCAGAAGGGCAGAGCGCAAGGGAAACCTTCCTTCGCTGTGGTGAGCGAGTTCGGACATCATTCGTAGGCGGACCTGCAAACCCCGGGCCAGCCGATTGTCTCAGCCGCTGAGGCAAGCCTTTCGCTCTTGAGCAGGCCGCTCGCGTTGGCCGGGGGAAGGTAGCGCGCGTACGACCTTGAAATGCGCGGGGCGAAGCCAACCGAGGCGGAGAACGCGGCTCGCTCAGCAATGTCATCAGCACACACGGCGTGGACGCCTGTCGGTGTGTAACGGTGGTGCGGATGGCATCGAGCCGGAGCAACGCGTCAACGCCAGCACCGGCGACGCCGCGTAGCCGTGCCTCCCGGCCTGTCGCTCCGGGCCGGGGCTCCACGACACCGTGCGCCGTCACCAGGGCTCGGCACGCCCGGCATGACGCCTGGCGTTTTGCCCGGCCGTGGCGATGAGGCTCAGACCCTGCAACCGGGCTGCCCGCGGTATGGCGTCATGGGCCTGGCCTGGAATCGGTGCTTCCGGTCGCGAGGGAGATTGTCAGAAGCTGACGCACGACCGGTCTGCGCCGGTCACGATGCGAGTGCGTCACGTTGCCGTACGGGGCCAGATCTCAGCCGCTGAAATCGCCTGCTCGATACACGCTGACGTGGAGCAGGCTGTCCGCTGTGAACGGCTGTCTGTGCCAGCCGCCCCAGCGTTCGCAAAGGGTGAGCCCGGCGAGTCGCGCCATCAGGTCCAGTTCTGCAGGCCACGCGAGACGGCAGACGATGGGGCTGAAGGAGATCCCCTCGGCCGTGAGCCGGACGTGGTTCTCGTCGAGGATCTGGGTTACCGGGTCGTAGCGCGCCACGTCGAACCCGACCCCATCGGCGGCAATCCACTCTGGCCGCACGTAGCTGGGTGGCTCGATCCAGGCGCTGGGCACGGCGGCCTCGATCAGGAACGCGCCGTCGTCGGTCAGGTGGCGAGCGGCATTCTGAAAACAGGCGACCTGGGCATCCTGCGTAGGCAGGTTGAAGATGGTGTTGTAGACGAGGTAGACGAGCCGGAACTTGCCGTCGACCTGCGTGTGGGCCATGTCGCCCAGCGTTACCGGCAGATCCTCCCCGCCCGGCCTGGCGCGCAATTGCGCGACCATGTGCGGCGATAGCTCGATGCCACACACCGCGATGCCGTGCGCGGCCAGGGGGAGCGCGATCCGTCCGGTGCCGATGGCGAACTCCAGGGCCGGGCCGGCGCCCGCCAGGTCCGCCAGCAACCGGGCGGCGTCCGCTTCATCGCCGCGCGGCTGATCGTCGTAGCGGCGGGCGGCCTCCGGGCCGAAGAAGGACGCCGGGTCGAACTGGGGCACAGGGGAACCTCCTGGCTGGGGCGAAAGCATCGATATCCATTGTATGAAGCGGGGCAGGGAGCGACGGCGCCTCCTCGCAGAGTCCGGGTGTCTGCCCGCACGCGTGTTGGATCAGCCCGCGTGGGGGAAGGCGACCATGCCCGCCACCGAGGGGTCTCTCTGATGGCAACAAACGAGCGAAGGCCAACGCAGTGCTTGCCAGTTCAGCGACAGGGTAGAGGCATGTAAGCTTGGAGGCACAAGTAGGCTGGCTGATGCGTTGCTGCCAGTTCACGCAGGGCTGTTGAAACTCCCGGTACCCGACCAGGACGTGTTGAGCGCACGGTTGCCGGCAGGAGGAGAGAACCGTGACCGATGTCTTGCTCGTGAGCAACGGGACGATATTGACGATGGATCCTGCGCAGCCAGAGGTGGAAGCCTTCGGCGTAATCGATGGCCGAATCGTTGCGGCCGGGAACCGTCGCCTCGTCGAGGATGCCCTGCCGCGCGGGTATCGCACTGTCGATCTCGCCGGGCGCTGCGCCGTCCCGGGCTTCAATGAAGCACACAACCACATGATCAGCTACGGCCTGATGCTGGAACATATCGACGCCAGCTTTCCTGCGGTGAAATCCATCCGCGACATGGTGTCTGCGGTCCGGGAGCGGGCTGCCGCCACGCCTGCCGGGCGGTGGATTATCGGGCGCGGCTATGACGACAACAAGCTCGAGGAGCGCCGTCACCCGACCCGTCAGGACCTCGACCAGGGCACTGCCGAACACCCGGTCATCATCATCAACGGGTCCGGCCATCTCTCGGCCGTCAATTCGCTCGCCCTCCAACTGGCTGGCGTCACGCGTGACACCGAAGACCCCGTGGGCGGGCACTTCGTGCGCGACGAGCACGGCGAGGCGACCGGGGTGCTGCACGAGACGGCTCAGGCACAGATCCGGGCGCTGATTCCCGCGCCGACCGTCGATGAACAAGTCCAGGCGCTGCGGAGAACCAACGACGCCTACGTCCGTGCCGGCATCACCAGCTCGCAGGACGCCGGGTCCGACTCGGCTGATGACCTCAGGTCGTACCAGCAGGCCGTGAAACACGGGCTCCTCAAGCTGCGCACCAGCATGATGATCCGGGAGAACCTGCTGCCGCACCTGGTCGAACTCGGCATCGAGCAAGGCTTTGGCAATGACCGGCTGCGGGTCGGGCCGATCAAGATGTTCATTGACGGCTCGCTCATCGGCCGCACCGCCGCCGTCACCGAACCCTTCCTGGACGATCCAAACCCGGATAACCTGGGCTTGATGATGATGCCGAAGGAGCAGTTCGAGGACTACGTGATGCAGGCGCACGCCGCCGGTTACCAGATCGCCGTGCATGCGATCGGTGATCGTGGCATCGACTGGGTGCTCGATGCCTACGAAAAGGCGCTCACCGCCATGCCGCGGCGAGACCATCGTCATCGCATCGAGCATTGCGGCATTTGCCGCCCGGACATTCTCGACCGCATCCAGCGCCTCGGCGTCATCCCGGTCTCACAGCCGGTCTTTATCATCGAATACGGCGACGGCTTTATCCGTCACCTGGGTCCGTGGCGGAGCCAGCTCACCTACCCCTTCCGCTCCTTCCTCGAGCGCGGCATCCGGCTGGTCTTCTCCTCCGATTGCCCTGTCTCCGACTTTGCCCCGCTCAAGTCGATCCAGGCGGCAGTCACGGAGCGCACCGGCTCCGGCCAGTCGTACGCGCTGGAGGAGGCGGTCACGGTCGAGGAGGCGCTGGAGATGTACACCGTTGCCGGCGCTTACGCGACCTTCGAGGAGGGTATCAAGGGCCAGCTCAAGGCCGGCATGCTGGCCGACGTCACCATCCTGGAGCACGACCCCCGCACAGTGGATCCCATGGCACTGGCGGAATTGAAGGTGAGCGCCACGATCATCGGGGGCGAGACCGTGTACGAGGGATAACACTCCTGGTGTGAAACACCAACCGAGGGGCAACGCCGCCGCACGACCCTCACCCCCGTCCCTCTCCCGCGCACCGGGAGAGGGGGTGGGGCTGAGGGTTCCTTCGCGGGAGAGGGGCTCCTGACCCGGGTGCTCCGGCCAGGCCGGCCAGCAGACAGGCGGCAGCTGCCTCCTCACCGCGCGGGTGGTCATCGTCGCGGCGGGCGGCCGCCGACCTGAACCAGGACGCGGGGTCGTCGTGCAACCTGGTCGCAACCTCCCGCGTGACTACCCGCAGCAGGACCACGCACGAGCGCGAGCGCCGGGTCGGCGCGATCAACGCTCCCGGCGCCGGGGAACCCTGGCAGCCGATCTCAGGTGCAATTCGGTTTCAGGCTGCCGTCGCAGTCGTCCGGGGTGTTGTTGATGACGGCGCCAGCGGCAATTTCATAGCTGCCGCCATCTGCGTAGATGCCGCCTCCGCCGTTGCCTGCCGCGTTGCTGGTGATGGACGTGCCCGCCTGTACGACCAACCTGCCGCCGTCGTTGTATATGCCGCCACCCCAGTCTATAGCGTGGTTGTCGGTGACCTGTGTGCCGGGGCTGAGCGTGACCTGGCCGTAGTAGTTGAAGATCGCTCCCCCTTCTCCATCATCCATATTTGCGACATTCGCGAGGTTATGCGTGAAGGCAGTGCCTTCAACGTAGACCGTACCCTCATCGTTGTAGATGGCGCCGCCGCTATAGTCGGGATTGAAGGGGGCCGAGCCCGGTGTCACGATGTTGTCGGCGAAGCTGCCGTAGAACACGCGGACTGTACCCTCGTTGTATACGCCGCCGCCCTGGCGCGCGCTGTTCCTGGTGACCTGACAGTTGTAGAGGGTCAGGTATCCCTGGTTGAAGAGTCCTGCGCCTTCATCCGCCACGCCATTCGTGAAGGTGACGTTCTTGAACTCCACCGTCGCATGTTGGCGAATTCCCACGATCTGGATATTAGCCCAGCCCCCATCCAGCACCGTTCCCTGACCATCGCCAGACCCGAGAATGGTCAGGTTCTTGGCGATCAGGAGGGTGTTGGTCAGTTGCCAGGTTCCAGCACACAGGTGAATTGTGGCATTGTCCTCAGCTTCATCGAAAACCTGCTGGAGATCTTGCGAGGACGGGATGCAAACGGGATCGGGAGTGCTGCAACGCTGGCCGCCTCCTGGCACGACGCACGCCCCTTCGCAGCAAACCTGGCCGGCAGCGCACGTGTTCCCGCACGCGCCGCAGTTGGCGCTGCTGGTCGTCAGGTCAATGCAGCCGCCATCGCAGCAGGTCCGTCCGGGCGAACATGGCGCCGCTGATGACCCGTCGGAACGCCGGGTGCTGCAGCAGGCTGAGGCGGACGAGAGTTGGGCGTTTGTCACCTGGGCGCCGCGCAGGTCTGCTCCGCAGAGATCTGCACCGCCCAGGTCGGCCCCATCCAGGTTCGCCCCGCGCAGGCTGGCGTTCCGCAGTGTGGCGCCGGCCATGCAGGCACGGGAGATATCGGCGCCGTCGAGTTCCGAGCCAAGGAGGTGGGCGCCGGAGAGATTCGCCCGGCTGGCTTTCGCGCCGGAAATGTTCGCCCAGACCAGCGCGCCGTTGGCCAGATTGCAGTTGCGCAGGTCCTGGCCGGGAGCGGCCTGGGCCAGTTCACAGGCTCGGCTGCCCGCACGCTGGCAGACCGCCCCTTTTCTCGCCCTCTGGTCTTTTCGCCGTCGCCGTCGCCTCGACCTGACCCTGCGCCGCTTGCGATGCTTCCGGTTCCGAGCGTCAGCCGTATCGAGCGTGAACAGGCTGGCCGCAAGCGTCAGCAGCCCCAGTGCGCTGCGCCGGCTGACGTTATTGCCAACGGCGCGCAACAAGGCGTCGAACTGCGAGACTCGCATGAAACTCCCCGTGCGCAAGAGGTCGCGTTGCAGAATTTACAGCATAGCATCGGGAGTTGACCCCCGCGTCACCGTCGGCAGGCACGGTGGTGCGGCCCCCTCCGGCCAGAAAGTCCGCTGGCTCGCACGCCGCACTCGCGTATTGGGCGCTGGCGCCCTGTGCACGGCGGTGTGCAATTTGCTAACGTGAGCGCCTGCCACAATTGGAGTTCCCGGCAGTGTGCCGGGGTACGAGTTACAGCAGACAAGGGGGAGTCATGGCCTCTTCTCGTTTCTCGCGGCGCTCGCTGGCCAAGGCCGGGCTGGGCTCCGGTTTCCTGGCGGCCGCGGCGGCTGCGCCCGGCCCGGTGCGTGAATACCTGCTCTCCGAGGCGTCTGCCCGCCAGGGCACGCCGGAGGCCGCAGCGGCGGATTTTCCCCCTCTGCCAGTCTCCCCGGTGGGCGCCAACGTGGTGGTCTGGACCTATCGCCCCGATATCGTGGTCGATAACCTGAACATCTGGGCGGAGATGAACGGCCAGCCGACGCCGACCTTCGCCGACATCCCGGGCGTGTACGAATATGCCAACGTCATCGCCGCCAAGTTCCTGGGCGGCGAGCAGTTGGACATGATGTACTGCCACAGCGACCAGGTGAACCGCTGGTACAAGGCCGGCTGGATTCGCGATGATCTCGACGCCCTGCCGTGGGTGGCGGACATGAAGTCGCACCTCCGCCCGTGGGGCATCGAAAATATGACCACGGTCGATGGCCAGATGGTCGGCCTCCCCTACTGGGCCGGGACCAAATACTGGATCTACAACGACCTGCACTTCGAAAAGGCCGGCATCGACAAGGCCCCGGAGACGTGGGAAGAGTTTGAGGATCAGTGCAAGACGCTGCAGGGCGCTGGCATCGCCAACCCGTACATTCCCTACTGGCGGCATGACTTCTGGGCGCTCGGCTGGTCGCTGTTCGTGGAGTCCTACTCTGACGGCGACTACATCTTTGACGATGAGTACAACCTCACTGTCACGGATGGCGACACGCCGTTCCGCGAGATGCTCGAGCGCTGGAAGCGCATGTACGACACCGGCATCGTACCGCCGGATTCGTTCCAGATTGGTGATCCGACGGTGCGCTTCAACACCGGCGATCACACCTTCTGCGCGAACGACGACTACAGCCACAAGAAGAACAACGACCCATCGGTTTCCAAGATTGCCGGGCATGCGCACAACATGCTGAACCCGGGCAAGACGCACGAGACGACGGCCATCTCGCCGATGTACGTCTTCGGCAAGAATGTCCAGACGCCGCGCGAAGTTCAGGACGACCTGGCCCAGTTCTACGGCGCGGCCTACAAGGACGGCGAGTACCACGTGGCGTTGCGCTGGGTCCTGGAAGAGGGGCTCGGCACCATCGACACCAACGTTATGAACATGCCGGACGTGGTGGCCTCCTTCGCCGAGTGGCGCGACGTCGACCTCTACAACCAGCAGTTGGAGCTGGGCAAGCCGCGCAACGTCCAGAAGCAGCTCTGGTACCCGGAGTGGGAGTTCAAGACGCTCGCCCTGGTCGAGGACTTCGTGCTCGGCAAGAGCGACATTGGGACCACGCTCAAGACCATGCAGGAAAACCTTGACGGCGCCAAGCAGCTTTACCCGACGTTCTAGCGCACGTCGGCGTCGGGTCGTCTGGCTGCGAAGCCCTCACCCCAACCCCTCTCCCGATGCGCGGGAGAGGGGCTCGCTGCCCGGATGGGCATGTCCGCCTCGGCCTGGTTGCGCTCGACACCCGCACCAGTGTCGCCAATCGGCTCCCCTCTCCCGCGCATCGGGAGAGGGGCTGGGGGTGAGGGCTTTTCGGCCAGGATGACACGGCGGCGCCCACGGTCTCGCGGACGTATCGATACTCGATGGAAGACGTGGACGCTCGCGGCTACCAACCCGGTGGTGATCAACCAACCGATTGTTCCAGCCCGGCCCGCGCGGAAGTCGCGCGCGGAGCGGGACGACGCCCGGTTTGCTTTCTGGCTGGTGTTGCCCACCCTCCTGGTGGTAATTAGCGTCAGCATTTACCCGGTGGCCTACGCGGTCTGGACCTCACTGCACATGATCAACCCGGCCATGGGCATGAACGCCTGGGTTGGGCTGGATAACTACCGCAATGTCTTCGTGCAGCAAGAGTTCCGCACCGCAGCCGCGGTCACCTTTCGCTTCGCGGCCTCCGTCACCATCCTCACCGTTTTGCTCGGGCTGGGCATGGCGCTGGTGCTGAACCAGCCTTTTTTCGGGCGCGGGCTCATGCGCAGCGTGCTGCTGGTGCCATGGGCCATGTCTGGCACCGTCGTCGGCGTGGTCTGGGCGTGGATCTACGACGGCGGCTACGGCACGCTCAATGGCGTCCTCTATCAGCTTGGCATTATCGATACCTACATTCCGTGGTTGGCCAACTTCGATATTCCGATCCTGGGGCAGGCAGCCCTCTATCTGGTGGTTATTGCCTTTGTCTGGAACAGCGCGCCGATGGCGGCGCTCTTCTTTCTCGCGGCGCTCCAGGCGGTTCCCAATAATCTCTACCGCGCGGCCAGGATGGACGGCGCTTCTGCCTGGCAGCGGTTCCGGCACATCACGCTGCCCTGGATCATGCCGACGATGCAGCTCGTCCTGATTCTCGCCACCATCGGCGGCATCATGGCCTTCGACCTCATCTACTTCCTGACCCGGGGCGGCCCCGGTCTGGAGACCACCGTCATTTCCTGGCTTGGCTACAACACCATTTTCGGGTTCTTCCAGTTCGGGCAGGGCACGGCCATTCTGCTGTTGCTCACCGTGGTCGCGCTCGCCCTGGCCTTCGTCTACATGCGGATGCTGGACCGCAAGCCGAAGGACCACGGCGCGGGCGTCGGCGCCGCCGAGGCGAGCGTGGAAGACCTCGATGCCGACCTGCAGCGCCGTTCTGCCCAATTCACCCTGGACCTGGCGGAACTCAGCCGGGCTTCGGGCTCCGGCGAGTTCAAGCCGAGGGCGCAGGGCTGGACCACCTCTCGCCAGGCGCGCGGCCTCAGGGAGTTCCTGATCTACATCCCGGTCGCGGCGATTTTCCTCTGGTCGCTGGCGCCGGTGGTCTGGCTTTTCATCTGCAGCGTCTCGCCCTTCACCACCCTGCTCAGCAAGCCGCCGGATTTCACGCCGGAGGTCACTCTGGAGAATTACCGCAACGTCTTTACCGGCGCATCCACGGCCAACACAGCTGGCGTGCCGTTGGTGGCGCAGCGGTTGCCGAACGCCATCGTCAACAGCACGATCGTGGCGTTGTCCACCACGGTGATTTGCCTGATCCTGGGTTCGCTGGCCGGATACGCATTCTCCCGTTACAGTCGCGTCAAGTTCCTCCAACCTACCCTGCTCGGCATGATGATGACGCGCATGATCCCGAACCTGGCGATTCTGGTGCCCTGGTTCATCCTGTTCCAGACGTTCGGACTCTCCAACACCAAGCAGGGCCTGATTATCTGTTATGTCAGCTTCTGCCTGCCGCTCGTGCTCTGGATCATGAAGACGTATTTCGATACTGTGCCCACCAACCTGGAGCGAGCGGCGGCCATCGATGGCTGCAGCCGCCTGCAGACGCTGTACCGGGTGGTGCTGCCCCTGGCGGTACCGGGCTTGATTGCGGCGGGGCTCTTCGCCTTCATCGCCTCCTGGAACGAGTTCATCTTTGCGCTGATCCTGGCGCAGGACGTGGACTCCATGACGGTCACCTACGTCATCGCCCAGATTTTCGGGGTGATCCAGTATGGGCCGCAGAACTACGGCACGCTCTTCGCGGCCGGCATTATCGCCATCATCCCGCCCGTCTTCCTGGCCTTCGTGTTCCAGCGCTTCCTGGTGCAGGGACTCACGGCAGGTTCGGTCAAGGGGTAATGGGATGTACACAGCGTGCTGGTCCGCGCCGAATGGCCCTCACCCCAACCCCGCTCCCGGTGCGCGGGAGAGGGCTCTCGCCCCGGATGGGGGAGCCAGATTCGGCGTGGTGACGCCAGCTTTCGCAACCGGGTTGCCGGTCGGCTCCCCGCTCCGCGCACCGGGAGAGGGGGGGGTGAGGGTGCTCTGGCGCCCCGGGACCGGGTCCCGGTATCCCACAGCTCGGACATTTCTGGAGGTAAGGCGAGTACATGGCGCGTGTAACACTGGACCGGCTCAGCAAGCATTTTGGCCCGGTCAAGGCTGTTGACGAGATTTCGCTGGAAATCCCCGAAGCCAGCTTTGTGACGCTGCTCGGGCCATCTGGCTGCGGCAAGAGCACGACGCTCTACTGCATCGCCGGCCTGGAGGAAGCGACGTCCGGCGAGATCTACTTCGATGGCCACCCGGTGACCGACATGTCGCCCAAGGACCGCGACGCAGCGCTCGTGTTCCAGGACTACGCGCTTTACCCGCACATGTCGGTCTATGACAACCTGGCGTTTGCCCTGAAGATGCGCAAGACCCCGGCCAGCGAGACCAAGCAGCGCGTTACGCATGTCGCTTCGCTGCTCGGGCTCGACCGCTTCCTGCAGCGGCGGCCCGCCCAACTCTCCGGCGGCCAGCGGCAGCGGGTGGCGCTGGGGCGGGCGTTGGTGCGCAACGCCACTGTTTTCCTGATGGATGAGCCCCTTTCCAACCTGGACGCTCTTCTCCGCGTGAACACGCGCACGGAGATCAAACGGCTGCAGCGGGAACTGGGCAAGACCACGATTTTCGTGACCCACGATCAGGAAGAGGCGATGGTCCTGTCGGACAAGATCGCCATCATGCGCGACGGGGTGTTGCAGCAGTACAGCACCCCGGACGAGACCTACAACGCGCCGGTCAACACCTTCGTGGCGGGGTTCATCGGCAGCCCACGCATGAACTTCCTGAAGGGGACGCTCCACGCCAGCGAAGGCCGCACGGTGCTGGACACGGGTGGGTTCCAGATGTCGCTGCCAGGCGATGCTGTCCGCGCCATTGCGGCCAGCCACCCGGGCGAGGTGACCGTCGGTATCCGCCCGGAGCACCTGACCCTGGCGCCCGCCAACGATGGCGACCTGACCGCGCGCGTCGAACTGATCGAACCGGTCGGGCCTGTCACGTACCTCGATGTCATGACCGGCGACCGCGCGTTGCGCGCCAGCGTGCCGGGCACCCGCCGTTACGAGGTCGGCGGCGCCGTGGGCCTGACGGTGGACCCCGGCAGCCTGCACTTCTTCGATGCGGCGGGGAACCGCATTGCGGCCTGACAGCCGGGACCAATAGCCGCCGCAGGGAATCGACAGGGCAGCTGGCCGGTAGGTACCCTGATCCTGCGGCTGGCTGCCGCGTGGCTTCTCTGCCCGCGCTCGCATTGAGTTCGCCCGTGTCGATTGCCGATCCCCTCACCCCGACGATTTCCGGCCTGTTGCGTACCGAGCGGCGGGGCGCCGGCGTTGAGCAGCCGGCGCCTGCCTGCTTCCGGCGTGACCGCGATGTCCTGCGGGCTGCACCGGAGTTCGCCCGGCTGCGTGACGTGACCCAGGTGATGGCGCCTGGCGGCCCCGGCGAGTTCCAGACCCGGCACAGCCACTCCCTGCAGGTGGCGCGCATTGGCCGCACCCTGGCGGAAACGCTGCGGCGCGACCCAACCTCGCGTCGCGCGGCGGAGCAGGCAGGCGGCCTGGACCCGACGGTGGTGGAAGCCGCTGCGCTGGCGCACGACCTGGGGCACCCGCCGTTCGGCCACGACGCCGAGGATGAACTGGACCACCTGCTGACAGCCGCCGGCGTCGCGGATGGCTTCGAGGCGAACGCGCAGTCTTTCCGGGTGGTCTGTGCGCTGGCGGGCGCGGGGGCAGCCAGCGGCCTGGACCTTACCCGCGCGACGCTGGCCGGCATCCTGAAGTACCCGTGGCTCCGGGGCGGAAGCGCGGCGCACCCCGGCAAGTGGGGCGCCTATCTCTCAGAGCAGGCGGTGTTTGACTGGGTTCGGGCCGGGGCGGCGGGAGACGCGCGCCGGCCGAGCCTGGAGGCCCGGATCATGGACTGGGCCGACCTGCTGGCCTACGCGGTCTACGACTTCGAGGACTTCGTGCGCAGTGGGGATATCCCCATGGCGGATCTGCGCGCCAGCCGCGCCGGGCGGCAGTGGCTCCTGGACCTCGTGTTCGCCCGGCGCCGCGTTCCTGCCAGCCAGCACGAGCTGTACGCCCGGGTGCTGGACCGCCTGGTGACCGCCTGCCCCGTGCCTGGCGGAGACCCCCGCCGCTTCCGCACTGCGCTGCGCTGCTTTGCCAATCACCTGGTGGACGACGCGATTGGCGGGGTGCGGCTGGGCATCGGAGATTCCGTGGCCGTACACACGGCCCCCGAGCAGCACGCCATGATCATGCTCACCGAGGGCCTGACCTGGCACTACGTGATCGACAGCTCAATGCTCGCGCCAGTCCGTGCCGGGCAGCGTCACATTGTCCGCGAACTCTTCCTGGCGCTGGCCGCGTCAGCGCGTCATCATCCGGTTGTGGGCGACGCCGGCTGGCGGCGCCCCATCGGCGCGCCGCCTGACGATGCTGCGCATCTGCGCCGGGTGGCAGACACCATTGCATCGATGTCGGAGCGCGAGGCCATGCGCCACTACGCGCACCTGGAGCGCACGGGGAACCTCCCTGCCGAACGCTTTGGCGCACCGTGACCTGGCGGACGCGGCCGGGGACAACCACCTTGCGTGGCGTTGCTCCATGAGGCTCTCGCCAGCTTACAGAACCCGGGTTCCGGGCTCGTTTGCAAACCCCCGTCGCGCAAGGTCCGTTGTTATGCTGTGCGCGACGCCGTGAGCGCGCACCGCGAGGAGTCTGCCAGGCCCCGCTGCCTGCGGGGCAGGACATGTGAGAACCGGAGGAACGTCAGACATGCGTGAGGAGCCACTGATGCCTGGGACATCCGAGGGAACTGAACGGGAGCAGCCATCTCGCCGGACTGTGTTGCACGGCGCCGTGGCCGGGCTAACGCTGGCCGCTGCGGGTCTCTTTCCCCCGGCTACGGTTGATGAGGCTGCGGCTCGCCAGGTTGCGGCAGAAGGCAAGAGCCGCCGCAAGAAGCGCCGCGCCCGGCGGCGGCGCAAGAACAAGGGCGGAAACGACAACCCGCCAGGCAGCGGCGTGGAGCACACGAATGTACGGCTGATCGCGGAGAACCTCACCGCAGGCCCGCTCTACTTCCGGGGCTGGATCGTGACCGATGATCGCCGGTGCCCGACGAAGGAACTGCTCACGATTGAGCCCAACACGGCTCCGACGTTTGCCCCGGGGACCCCGAACGCCAATGGCCTCATCTACGATGAGGACGATGTGCAGTACACCTTTGGCGCCTACGATCAAGACCCTGACGATGGCTTCCCCTTCGTGGAACTGTCGCACGGCGGCACACTGAGCAAGGATCACTGCCGGGTCGATACGACATCGGACGTCGTCCTGCGAGAGATGGGTGTCGGGATGTCGTTCGAGAAAACCATTCAGAAGTTCCGTTTTGTGGTCAAGCGGGAGAGCGACACCGAAGATGAGCGCCTCTTCCGCTTCCAGATTCACCCGGCGCCCTGACCCTGACCGGGCCAGCGCCGCGCGGCGCTGGCCCGGGACGCCCTCCCCGGCGGGCAAACAGCAGAAGGCAGGACAGGCTGCGCCCGGCGTCGAGTTGCCGGCCGCCGGGTCTGGCTGGGCTGGCGCCGCCAATGCCGAACCGGGCCTCCCGTCCCCTGTCGTGCCTTCGTGCGTGGCTGGGAAGCTGGAGTGTTATTGAAGATGAATTACGGTGCGTCACCATTGGCGTGAGAGCGGGCCGTTCGGGCGAGGGCCGTCACTTGACCCCCGGCCATTGACCTGTCACGCTGCCCCGGGTACCTGTCACGAGCCAACGGGAGCAGTAGATCACCTCGATCATGAGCAACACTCTCCGTGGGGAGCCCACGCAACCACGCGCGTGGCCCGGAGCCGCAGCGTCCCTCGGCGCGCACTGGGACGGGAGCGGCGTCAATTTTGCGATCGCATCGGCGCACGCGACGGCAATCGAACTGTGCCTGTTCGACCGCCCGGATGACCCGTACGAGGCCGAGCGGATCAAGCTGCCGGAGACGACCAACCAGATCTGGCATGGTTACCTGCCGGGCCTCGGCCCTGGCCAGGCGTATGGCTACCGCGTGTATGGCCCGTACCGCCCGGAGAGCGGCAATCGCTTCAACCCCGCCAAACTGTTGCTCGATCCCTACGCCCGGGCCATTCACGGCCGGCTCGACTTCCGTGGACCGGTCAAGGGGTTCGAGCCGCAGAGCGACGAGTCCAATGACCTGCGACGCAGCACCCGGGATGACGCGCTGTTTGTTCCGCGCTCCATCGTGGTCGATCCCGCGTTCGACTGGCAAGATGACCAGCGGCCCCGTACCTCATGGAGCGACACGGTCATCTACGAGGTCCACGTCAAGGGCTTCAGCGAGCGGCTGCCCGCTGTCCCGCCGGATTTGCGCGGGAGCTTTCTGGGCCTCGCGCACCCGGCGAGCATCGCCTACCTGAAAGATCTTGGCATCACGGCGGTTGAGTTGCTCCCGGTGCACCACTGGCTGGATGAGCAGAGCGTGGTGGACCGCGGATTGACCAATTACTGGGGATACAACTCGATCGGGTTCTTTGCGCCCAGCTCCCGCTACGCGGTGGGCGGCACGCTGGGGCAGCAGGTCACCGAGTTCAAGGCCATGGTGCGCGCGCTCCATGCCGCCGGGATCGAGGTCATCCTCGATGTGGTGTACAACCACACGGCGGAGGGGAACCACCTGGGGCCGACGGTGTGCTTCCGGGGAATAGACAACCGCACGTACTACCGCCTTGAAAAGCACAACCCCCGGCTCTACGTCGATGTCACGGGCACCGGGAACACGCTCGACCTCAGCCACCCCATGGTTCTGCGGATGGTCATGGATTCACTGCGCTACTGGGTCACCGAGATGCATGTCGATGGCTTCCGCTTCGACCTGGCGACGACGTTGGCCCGCGAGGAGAGCGACTTCGACCACCGGGGCTCATTCCTCGATACGGTCGCGCAGGATCCGGTGCTCAGCGGGGTCAAGCTGATTGCCGAACCCTGGGATGTCGGGGGCGGAGGGTACCAGTTGGGCCGTTTCCCTCCCGGGTGGTCGGAGTGGAATGATCGCTTTCGCGATGCGGCGCGGGAGTTTTGGCGCGGCAGCGATGGCTACGTCGCTGAAATGGGCTACCGGCTCTCCGGGTCTTCAGACCAGTTCCAGGGGAATGGCCGGGGGCCGTTTGCCGGCATCAACTACGTCACCGCGCACGATGGTTTCACCCTGACCGACCTGGTCTCCTATGACCGCAAGCACAATCTGGCGAACGGCGAAGGCAACCGGGACGGTACGGACAACAATCGCTCCTGGAACTGCGGGGTCGAGGGGTTGACCAACGACGCGAGCGTCCTTGACCTGCGCGACAGGCAGCGCCGCAACTTTCTGGCCACCCTGCTGTTTTCCCAGGGGGTGCCAATGCTCCTCGGTGGTGACGAACTCGGGCGCAGGCAGCGGGGCAACAACAACGCGTATTGCCAGGACAACGAGATCAGTTGGTACGACTGGGACCTCGCTGCCTGGCAGGAGGAACTCCTCACCTTCACCAGGCATCTTCTGAAGGTGCGGCGCGCGCAGCCGGTGCTGCGCCGCCGGCGGTTTCTGCAGGGGAGCCGCCTGCGCGCTATCGGCGCGCGCGACATCATCTGGTTGCGCGCAGACGGCGGCGAGATGCTGCACGCGGATTGGCAGGACCCCGGGCTCCATGCGCTGGGCCTGATTCTGCACGGCGCCGCCCTCAACGAGACGGGCCCGCGCGGGGAGCCGGTCGTGGGGCAGACACTGGCGTTGCTCCTGAATGCCTACGTCCACGAAGTGGAATTCTCCCTTTGTGGTCACATCGAGCACGCCTGTACGCAGTGGGTCACGCTGGTGGATACCAACGCCCCGCCCGACAACGGGGGCTACGCCTGGCCCGCCGGGCAGGAGGTGCAGGTACCTGCCCGCTCGCTGCTTCTGCTCGCGGAATCACCCTGACACCCCTGCCGGGCCGTCGCCACGCGTGATTCGCGCAGGCTGGCGAAAAACGCTCATGCACGCCAGCGTGCACCAGTGATAGAGTGACGCACAGATGCAGTTTGCAAACGGGATGCGGTGGGAGTGTCGCGCGGGTAACGCTCGTGGCACGGCCGCCGCATAGGGCGACCGACCCCACGCAAACGCATGGTCGGCACAGTCGCGCGGAAACGGAGAGTCACGCATGAAGCCGGTGCACGAGCATTTCGATGATCTGCTGAAGGGGCGCATTGACCGGCGCACCTTCTTCAAGCGAGCGGCTGCCGCCGGCGCCACCACGCCGGTCATTTCGGCCTACCTCGCGAACCCGGCAGCGGCCGCGCATGTGCCGGCCAGCCACAACCGCTTCAGCCTGACCCGCGCCATGGCGCAGGGGGCGACGATGGCCCCGCCAGCCGAGGGTATCGACACCTCGCAGGCGCTCGTTTTCCGCGGCTGGAACTACATGCCGGAGATCGTTCAGGACAACACCAACAAGTTCAACGAGCAATACAGCGAGAACGTGGACTACCAGACCATTACCGGCGACTACATTCCGATCATGGAGAACTTCCATATCGCGAACCAGCCGCTGGATATGTGCTACTCGAACCCGTCGACGCTGTTCCGTTGGTCAATTCCGGGCTGGGTCAAGGACTTCGAGCCCTGGTGGAACGTCGAGGCCGCGAGGGGCGAGATGTACCCCGGCGTGCTCGATTCGATGACGGTGAATGGCAAGCTGTACGGCCTGCCGTACTTCGTTTCGATTCGCGGCACGATCATGGCGAACAATGCGGTGCTCTCGAAGGCCGGGATCGACGCCTCCGGGTACCCCAAGACCTGGGCCGAGCTGTATGAGATCTGCCGCCAACTCAAGGCGGACGGCGCCGTCGATGGCCCGCCGCTGTTGCCGCACTGGTTTGCGGCTGGCGTCTGGTTCGGTATCTCCTGGGGGTACATCCTGGAGTGCATGAACACGGGCGCCATCCTGTTCGACGAGAACAACGCGCCGGTCTTTGATGACGCCTCGCTGGCGGTGCTGCAGGAGTGGCGCAAGCTGGTTGAGGAGCAGATCGTTCCGGAAGGCGTCTTCACCATGGGCGAGGCTGACTACATCGATGCCTTCGCCAAGGGCACCTATGCGTTCAGCCCGCAGCAGATCTACGACCTGAAGGTCTTCAACGACCCGAACAAGTCCCAGGTAGCCGGGCAGGTGGCGCCGGTGCCGGTGGTCGATCAGCCGTGGGGCCTGATTGACGAAGGCATCTACGCGATTGCCAACCGCAATCAGTCCGAGGATCATACGGCCCGCGATTACCGCCTGGCCGGGTTCTTCGGCTATCGGGACCAGATCGAGGGCGGCGAGCTGTACGTCGCGAAGCGCTGGGCCATTGAGGCGGCGCTCAACTCCGGTTACACCGCCATCCTGGAGGACCCGGAGGTCATTGAGGCCTACAACTCCTGGTTGCCGGATCCTTCGATGCTCGACACCATCAACGCCCTGATGGCGGCAGGCGCTATCCCGAAGGTGTGGCAGACGTTCTGGTTTGAAGAGTGGAATGCTCAGGCCATGACGGAGCTGCCGAAGGCCTGTCTCGGCCAGTCACCGGTGGAGGAGGTCCACGCCAACCTCAAGAAGTTGGCGGAGGACCTTGCCGCTCGCTACTCCTAGCTGGCGCTTGGGGAGGAGGCTCCTCCTCCCCGTGCATCTCAACCGTACGCCGTGGTTGGCTGCGTCACGGAATGTGACGCAGCCAGCCCCAGCATATGCTATGGCTGGAGGGGTTCATGGCGAGCACGGCGCCGTCTGCACCGGGGCGTTGGAGTTCATCACGACTGAGCGAGGGAAAGTTCGCCGCGCTGCTGGCGCTGCCGGTCATCCTGGTTCTGCTCGCGATTGTCGGGTACCCCACCCTGTACTCGCTGTGGATGAGCCTGCAAGATATCGACCTGATTTTCGGGAAGACCTTCCCGGTCGGCTTGCTCAACTATCAGGAGGCGCTTGCCAACCCACAGTTCTGGCACGCAACCTTCGTCACGATCTACTACACGGCGCTGGTGACAATCTTCGCAGTGGCCATAGCGGTCGGGGGCGCGTTGCTGTTGAACGAGACGTTCAAGGGCCGCGCGTTCGTGATGGCGCTGGTAATCCTGCCGTGGGCGGTCTCGTTGTACGCGACGGCCATCGTCTGGAAGTACATCTACAGCCCTGAATGGGGACTCTTCAACGCCCTGCTGCTCCGGACCGGCCTGGTCAAGGATCCCGTCCTCTTTCTTTCCGAGAAAGGGGCGGTGCCGGCGATGGCGGTGGCGCACGCCTGGCAAATCGCTCCGCTGGGCATCTACTTTGTCCTCGCCACGCTCCAGATCATTCCACAGGATCTCTACAAGGCGGCGAAGGTGGACCGGCTGGGTCCTTTCGGCCGATTCCGCCATGTGGTGTTGCCCTACATCAAGACGCCGCTCGCCATCGTGACGGTGCTGGTGACGGTCGAGGCGGCCCGCGCGTTTGACATTATCTTTTTCATGACCGGCGGCGGCCCGGGTGATGTGTCCACCACCCTGACCTGGGATATCTACCGCCGCAGCTTCGTAAACCGCGACCTGGGTTCCGGGGCAGCGGTCGGCTGGCTCCTCGTCATCCTGACTTTCATCATAACAACCATCTATTTCATATTGCTCTTTGGCAACGAGCGCCGCCGCAAGCGTGAGGGAGCGTCATGACGGTGCGCCGGTTCTTTACCTACGTCGCGGCCGTGATCCTGGTGATCTGGACGCTGTTCCCTATCTACTGGCTTCTGAACATGTCGCTGATGTTCAAGCCGGAACTCCTTTCGGTGCCCACCCATCTCTGGCCGCATGAACCGACGCTCAGCAACTACACCCGGCTGTTCGGGGCGACGGCCATGGGGCCCGGCGGCGAGTTGCCGCCAATCGGCCAGGCGGCCAGTATCCGGCGTGGCCTTGTCAACAGCGCGATTGTGGCGGTCGCCGTGACGGCGCTGACGATGATCGTGGCGTTGCCTGTGGCGTACGCACTTGGCCGGCTGCAGTTCCGGGGGCGCGCCGCCCTCCTTTTCGGCATCATTGCCTCCCGCTCGTACCCGCCGATTTCCATCGTGGTCCCGTTCTTCTTCCTCTACTCAAAGACCGGGTTGCAAGGCACCCTTCAGGGGCTGATCCTGATCTACCTGACCCTGACCGTCCCGATGGTGGTCTGGGTGATGACCAGCTTCTTCGGTTCGCTGCCGCGCACCGTGGAGGCGGCGGCGCGGGTCGATGGCAACACCCGGTTCCAGGCGTTCACGCGGGTGATTCTGCCCATGTCCTGGCCTGGTATCTCCGTAGCGACGGCGATCAGCTTCCTGATCTGCTGGAACGAGTTCACGTTCTCGCAGATCCTGGCGGCGGGTTCCACCGCGCAAACCTTTCCGCCGGCGCTTTCGACCATGTTCTTCCAGGTCTCGCAGCCAAGCGAGATGGCGGCAGCGTCCATCATCGCCATCATCCCGCCGGCCATTCTGGCGTACCTCTTCCAGAAGCGCATTCGCAGCGTGAATCTCGTCGATCCGCTGTAGGCATGACCGGCAGCTACGTGGGCCACGCAACGTCCAGGAGACAACGAATCGATGGCAACGACGGCAACGCTTCCCGCCGCTGACGCAGCGAGTTCGGCTGGCGCAATCCGCTTTGAGCACGTTGGCAAGCGCTTTGAGCAATTCGAAGCCGTGCGCGATCTCAACCTGGTGATTCGCGACAGTGAACTTCTGGTGTTGCTCGGCCCATCCGGCTGTGGCAAGACCACCACCCTGAACATGCTGGCCGGGCTGGAACAGCCCACCAGCGGCGCCCTCTACTTTGGCTCGCAGGCCATGAACAATGTCCCGCCGGAAGAGCGCGACATTGCGATGGTGTTCCAGTCAATCGCGCTTTACCCACACCTTAACGTGCGGGAAAACATCGGCTTCGCGCTCAAGACTCGGGGCAGGAGCCGGGCCGAGATCAACGAACGCATCAATGATGTCGTGCACATTCTGGATATTGATCAGCTTCTGGACCGGCGCATTCACCAGCTCTCCGGTGGGCAGCGGCAACGCGTGGCCATCGCCAAGGCGCTGGTGCGCCGGCCGCGCCTCTTCCTGCTGGATGAACCCTTTTCCAGTCTGGATGCTGCCTTGCGGCGGCAGATGCGCTCGGAACTGGCGCGCATTCACAGAGATGTCGAGACGACGATGGTGTTCGTGACGCACGACCAGGAGGAGGCGATGGCGATTGCCGACCGCATCGCCGTCATGAACGCGGGGCAGATCGAGCACCTGGGCACGCCACTGGAGGTCTACAACCATCCGCGCAACCTCTGGGTGGCGCAGTTCATTGGCTCGCACCCGATCAACGTGATCGAGGCGCGCCGCGACGCGAGCGCCGCCACGTTGCTGGGGAGCAGCGGCTGGCGCAAGGCCTTGCCGGAGCGCCTCCCCGCGCAGGGGGAATTCCTGGTTGGCGTGCGGCCCGAGCACGTGGCGCTGGCGCCGGGCGGGCAGGGCGGCGACGGCACGCTGCTGGCCGAGGTGTACACGCGCCAGATCCTGGGCACCGATATTCTCTACGAGCTGAAGGCGGGCGAGCATATCCTGCGGGCAGTGACCCCCACGTCCCAGGTCTTCGAGGTTGGCCAGCCGGTTGCCATTGGCTTCGACTGGGGCGATGCGTTTCTCTTCGACAAGGCAACCGGGGCAGCGCTGACCTGACGGCGCGCACCGTTGGCGCGTTGCACTGCGCGGCGCAGGGTGTTGGCTTCCGCGTGGCTGGCGGTCCGGAGATCGCCGCCAGCCTCATCGACCCCAGGTGTGGCTGCGGCGTTTGCCGTGGCGGAACCGCGTGTATCAGTCGCGTGCAATTGACGAATATGAGACGAGTTTGCTGAAACGATTTTGATTCAAGTTCTTCAGTGCGCGTAAATACGCTATAGTCTTATCCCAACGCTCGAATTGAGAGTAGTTAGAGCTACTTCTCCAGCCTGCAGGAGAGTCATGGACCCGTTTGCGTTCGACGCCATGACGCGCCGGCTTGCCGGATCGCGTCGTGCGGCGCTGACCGCGCTCGCCCTGGGCGTGTCATCGGTCTTCGCCGGTATCACCGGCTCTGAAGCCAGGAAGAAAAAGAAGAAGGGCAAGCGGAAAAAGAAGAAGCAATGCAAGAGCCGTTGTGCAGGCAAATGCTGCAAGAACGGCACGGCGGGAGCGCTCGTCTTCCCGGAAGATGGCGCTGGCTGCACCTGTTGCAAAAGGGATCGCATCTGGACCAGCCACGTGGGGGTGAACCGTTGCTGCCGAGCGGGCACGAAGGCGATTCCAGGCGGAGGGTTCACCACCAACGGTGGGCCTTGCTGTCCGGCGGCCCAGTACTGCAATGGTTCCTGCTGTAACAGCCGGTATGTCTGCAAGAACAACGAGTGCGTCGGAGGCGTGCGTTGAGCGCGAGGCCGCAGCTCAGCTCGCGACTGGCGGCGTGACCAGGAGTGGCGAGGTTACGGCCGAAGACTCCCCCTGTAACTGGCCAGAAACCCCGCAAGTGGCCTGCATCACCGGATACGTCTGCACTGCCCGGAAGGTTTGCTGCCGTCCTGGGGAAACCCCCTGTGGCGGCTCCCCTGGTCAACGCGGAGCCTGTTGCACGGCGGACGAGGTGTGCAACCCCAGGTTCGATGCGGATCCAGACGGCCACAACGTCGCGCTCGATGGTCCGGCCTGCCTGAAGCGCTGCTGATCTCACGTCAAAGCCGCGAAGCCTGCGCAACGCCCTGCCCCGAAGCCAATTCGGAGACGAGTGCTCCGGGGTGAGTGACAACCTTGCGGTTGACGACCCCCACTCGCATTGTTACCATGCGGCGGCCAACACCTGTCCATTTTGCCCGCCAGCCCGGACGCTGGGATGTTGGTGCGTGTCAAGGGGTGACACGCTGACCGTCAGTGTCAGACGGAGGTCTTGATGGATAGGTTCATGCGGCGTCCCGTTGATCGTCGTGGCCTGTTGCGTGGCGCCGCCATTGGCGCCGGGGCGGTCAGCCTCGGCATGGGCGGCGTCGGGTACTACGGCCAGATTGCCCGCGCGCAGGATGCCACTCCGGCCGCCAGTTCCTTTGATGCAGCGGCGTGTTACCAGGCGTTCCCTGGCGCGACGACGGTGCAGTACGAGAAGTTGGCCGACCCGCCGTACAAGATTGCCGTTTCCAACTCCTACATCGGGAATGTTTGGCGCACCCAGATGATCAAGATGGCGTACGCCTACGCCAAGTCTCCGGCGGTTGCCGACCTGATCGACCAGGAGTTCTTCACGGCCGTCACCAATGACCGTGATGACGCCGCCCAGCAGGCTGCCATCGAGAACATGATCTCGAACGGCGCGCAGGCTGTTGTCATCCTCGCCAACACCCCGACCGCCCTGGTCCAGACGGTGCAGCAGGCGCGCGCCGACGGCATCGTTATCGTCTCCTTCGACACCACGGTTCACCCGGAGCCGCCGGATCCATCCATCGACACCGGCGTCACCGTGAACGAGGACCAGGTCGAGATGGGCCGCTTGCTGGCGCAGTTCCTGGTCGAGCAAACGGGCGGCGAGGGCAAGATCCTGATGGTCAACGGCGTCCAGGGCACGGGCGTCGATACCGAGCGCCGCGCGGGCGCCCAGGAAGTCTGGGACGCGAATCCCGGCATCAGCATTGTCGAGGTCGTCGGCGACTGGGATCCCGGCAAGGCGCAGACCGCAACTGCGACCGCGCTTGCCGCCAACCCCGACTTCGCGGGCGTGTGGTGCCAGGGTGGTACGGATGGTGTGGTGCGCGCGTTCCTGGACGCCGGGATCCCCATTCCGCCCATTGCCGGCGAGGCGGAGAACGGCTTCCGCAAGCAGATGCTGGAGTACAAGGACGAGTTCAAGGGCCTGTCCATTGGGCAGACCCCGGGTCTGGTCGCGGCCTCCATGCGCGCAGCCCTGAGCCTGCTGCAGGGCGAGCCGGTGCCGTCTGCCGTGTCCGTGCCGCTGCCAATGGCAACGACGGACGAACTGGTGCCGGGCGTCAACGTCTTCCCGGATGCACCAGACAACTTCTTCACGGCGACAACCATTCCTGCCTGCGGCATTAACCTGACCTTCGAGGAGGTCGACGCGCAGCAGGTCTAGTTCCCGGGTTTCGCGATGCGGGGCAGGAGCGGCAGCATGCTGCCGCTCCTGCCGTACCTCCCCTGACGGAGTATTGACGGGCGATGCCCCTCCTCAGCGCTACCTCCATTGACAAGCGGTTCGGCGGCGTGCGGGCGCTGCGCCAGGCAGACTTTGCCTGCGAGCAGGGCGAGATTCACGCTCTGCTCGGCGAGAATGGCGCGGGCAAGAGCACCATGGTCAAGATCCTGTGCGGGGTGTACGCGCCAGACGGGGGAGAACTGACCCTTGCGGGCGCGCCGGTCAGCTTCCGCAACCCCTCCGAGGCCGTGGCGGCAGGCATCGTGCCCGTTTTCCAGGAACTCTCCCTGGTGCCAGACCTCACGGTGGCCGAAAACCTCTTTCTGGGGGAGGAACCGCGCACGCGAATTGGTCTGACTGACAGCCGCCGCATGAACCGCGAGACCGCCGCGCTCTTCGCGCGGCTGGAGTTCTCGGCTATCGACCCGCGCGCCATCGTGCGCGATCTGTCGCTGGCAGACCGCCAGTTGGTGGAAATCGCCAAGGCGTTGCGCCGCTCCCCCCGTGTCCTGATTCTGGACGAGGCGACCTCGGCGCTGAACCGGCGGCAGGTCGAGCAGGTCTTCGCCGTGGTGCGCCGGCTCCGCCAGGAAGGCGTGTCGGTCGTCTTCATCTCGCACCGCATGGATGAAGTGCGCGCGCTCTGCGACCGCGCAACCATCTTTCGCGACGGCCAGAGCGTGGGCACAGTCGATGTGGCGACGGCCAGCGACGACGCCATTGTGCAGATGATGATTGGCCGCCCGCTGCGCGAGGCGTTCCCGCCACGGCCGCCGCGCCCGGAGCAGGAGGAACCCTTGCTGGAGGTGCGCGGCCTGGGCTGGGAGAACCGGCTGCGCGATGTTTCCTTCACCATCCACAAGGGGGAGATCGTCGGGCTCTCCGGGCTGGAGGGCCAGGGCCAGGGGGATCTCCTGTTCGCACTCTTCGGGGTGTATATCGGGACCACGGGCTCCGTTTCCCTGCAGGGGAAGCCGGTGCGGCTGGTGGGCCCGCGCGCGGCGATGGCCGCCGGCCTGGCGCTGGTGCCGGAGGACCGCAAGACGCAGGGACTGATCCTGCCTTTGCCCGTCGATGAAAACATTACGCTGGCGACCTTGCCCGAGGTGTCTCGCAACGGGGTGGTCTCCACCACCGAGGTTCTGCGCGTGACGTCGGAGATGCGGGACAGCCTCTCCATTCGCATGGCGGGGCCAGAGGTTCCGGTGCGCTACCTCAGTGGCGGCAACCAGCAGAAGGTGGCTATCGCCAAGTGGCTGCTCACTGACGCCGATGTCTACCTGCTCTACGACCCCACGCGCGGCATTGACGTCGGCGCCAAGCAGGAGATCTACGAATTGATGCGCCGCCTGACCGCAGCCGGGCATGGCATCCTCTTCTTCTCGACCGACCTGGCCGAGGTTGTTGGCCTCTGTGACCGCGCCCTGGTGATGTATGAGGGCGGCGTGGCGCGGGAACTGAGCGGCCCGGCGCTGACCGAGGCGAACCTGGTGAGCGCGGCGGTCGGAATCGGCGAGGTGCAGGAGGCCGTTCTGGCATGAGTGGAGACGAATGATGGCCAGCATTGAGGCTGGCGCCCCACCGCCCGGGGCGGGGCAGGACCGCGTGGTGCGGCCGCGCTCCTTCGTGATGCGCAACGGCCGGGTGCTCTTTGCCTGGGCGTTGCTGGTGGCCATCCTGTTGGCGTACGTCTCGGTGGTGCCGCAGTTTCGCCCGCGTGAGCAGCGCACGATCGCCAATTCCGGCCTGACCCTGGCGGCGGCCAGCCTGGGACAGACCATGGTGGTGCTCACCGGCGGCATCGATCTCTCGATTGGCCCCATGGTCAGCCTCACCAACAGCATCGCCTCGGCCACGACCGAGAAGGAGAACCCGAACGGCAGCATGGTCAAGGCTGCCCTCGCGGCGCTGGCTGTCGGGGCGCTCGGTGGGTTCATCAACGGCGCGATGGTGGCGTACGGGCGTTTGCAGCCAATTATCGTCACGTTGGCGACCGGCTCCATCTGGACCGGGATCGCGCTCTACATCCGCCCCTCACCCGGCGGGTATATCCCGCCTGATTTTGGCGCGCTCATCTCCGGCACGGCGTTCCAGGAACCGGCTGCCCTGCCGGGCGGCCTGAGCTGGGGCATCCCCATTCCCAGGGCCGCGTTCATCATCGCGGGAATGGTGATCTTCTGGCTGCTCTTTCGCCGCACGCCGCTGGCCACACGCATCTACGCGGTGGGCAGCAGTGAGGGCGCGGCGTATCTCTCCGGCGTCAATGTCCAGCGCACCATCCTGGCGGCGTACACCCTGGCCGGGCTGGCGGCGGGCGTCGCCGGGCTGATCAACAGCGGGCAGACATCCACGGGCAACGCGCTGGGCGGCGCCATCTTTACGCTGAACTCGATTGCCGCAGTTGTCCTTGGTGGTGCGGCGCTTGCTGGCGGGGCCGGTTCCTTCCTGGGCACGCTGGCCGGCGCCTATGTCATTGCGGTGATCCCGAGCGTGCTCCAGTTTTACGGCGTCAGCAGCTTCTACAAGGATCTCCTGCAGGGTTCCATCCTGCTCATCGCCGTCGCGCTGGGGGCCATCGGGCTCCTGCGCGTACGCAACCGCCTGGATCGCCTGTGAGCACGCAGCCGGAAACGACGACCATGGAGGGCGCGGCAGCCGCCGAGACCGGGGCGCATACAGCCGCGAGGCAGGCATCGTGGTTCACGCAGAACCGCGCCTACCTTGTCCCGTACCTGCTGATCGCTATCCTGCTGGCGGCGGCGGCTATCCGTGCGCCGGGGTTCGTGTCGCCGGGCAACCTGACGCAACAGTTGGTGCTGGCTTCCTACCTGGGCGTCATCGCCGGTGGCCAGACGCTGGTGATTCTCACCGGAGGCATCGACCTTTCGGTGGCCTGGAACCTGAACCTCTCGGCCATCCTGCTCACACAGTTGAGTACCCAGATGCCCGTTCCAGCCGCTGCGTTGATCGCTCTGGGCGCTGCCTCGCTGGTCGGGCTGATCAATGGCCTGGGCGTGGCGTACCTGCGCATCCCCTCGCTGGTGATGACGCTGGGCATGAACGCGGTGCTGGCGGGCTACACCCTCGTCTTCACGAACGGCACGCCGCAAGGCGAAGCGCCGGATTTCGCGCGGGATCTGGCGGTGGGGCGCATCGGCGGCGCGCTGCCCTGGGCGCTTGTCTTCTGGGCGCTTTTCAGCCTTGGCCTCGTCTTTCTGCTGCGGCGCACGATCTACGGCAAGCGGCTCTACGCTATCGGGAACAATGTCAAGGCGTCATACCTCTCCGGCGTGCCGGTGCGCCGCGTGCTGGTGGCGACCTACACGCTCTGCGGCCTGAGCGCCGGTATCGGCGCCATCATGCTCACCGGTTACTCGCAGCAGAGCTACCTGGGGATGGGCGAGGCCTACGTGTTGCCCGCCATTGCAGCCGTCGTCGTGGGGGGCACCTCGATCCTGGGTGGCTCGGGCGGCTACATCGGCACCATCGCCGGGGCGATTACCATCGTGCTGCTGCAGAATGTGCTGCAAATCGTCGGCATCAAGCCGGCGGGTCAGCAGATCCTGTACGGCCTGATCATCCTGCTCATGCTCTTCGTCTACGGGCGGAACGCGCGCGTCCGCGAGTAGGTCACACGTCAACGAGGGTGCCCTATGGTCATTGAACTGCGCGGCGTGAGCTGGGACCATCCGCGTGGGCACGATTGCGTGGTGGCCGCCGCCGCCGCCTGGGCGGAGTTGCGCCCGGAGACGCGGATAACCTGGCAGACGCGCAGCCTGCAGGCGTTCGGCGACTTCCCGATCCAGAAACTGGCCGAGACGTACGATCTGCTGATTATTGACCATCCCTTCACCGGGTTCGCGGCGGATGACGGCTGTCTGCTGCCGTTGGATACGGTGTTGCCCGCCAGCTTCTTCGCGGAACAGGCGGCGAACAGCGTCGGGCCCAGCCACCGCAGCTACCGCTACGCCGGCCACCAGTGGGGCCTGGCGACGGACGCCGCCGGACATGTCGCCGCCTACCGCCCGGATCTGATCGAGGAGATCGGCGGACTCCCCCGCTCCTGGGAGGATGTGTTGGCCCTGGCCGGGGCACGCCGGGGCATGACGCGGGCGCAGGTGCTCCACCCGCTGATACCCATTGACGCCATCATGAGTGTGCTGTCACTCTGCGCCGCCGCCGGGGAGCCAGCCTATGAGCAGGATGACCGGATTGTCTCGCGCAGCGTGGGGCGGCAGGTGCTGGGCACGCTGCGCGCCCTCGTGGACGCCGCTCACCCGGAATCGCTCCAGCGCAACCCACCGCGCTCCCTTGACCTGATGAGCAGTACGGATGAGGTCGCGTTCATCCCGTTGCTGTTTGGCTACTCGAACTACAGCCGCCCCGGTTTTCGCGACCGCCTGGTGCGCTTCACCGGTGTTCCGACGATGGGCGGGGGCGAACCGCGCGGCGGCGTGCTGGGCGGCGCGGGCATCGCGATCTCCGCGCACACGCAGCACCCACAAGCGGCGGCAGAGTTCGCGGCGTTTGTCGCCAGCCCGGAGGTGCAGCGCGGGGTCTACTTCGCCAGCGGCGGCCAGCCGGGGCACCGCGCGGCCTGGCTCGATGATGCCGTCAATGCGGCCGCCAGCGACTTCTTCCGCGATACCCTGGCCAACCTGGACAATGCCTACCTCCGCCCGCGTTACCACGGCTTCATGGAGTGCCAGGAGGACTCGGGCAAGCTCGTCCATCAGTGGTTGGCGGACGGCACGGGCAGCGCCGACTGGCTGCTGGACCGGCTCGATGCGGTGTACCAGGCGAGTGCTCCCGCCGGAAAAGAGTAGATTCAGATCTCCTTTCCGGTGCGCCCGGCGAGGCGCCCTCCTGAGGCGCCTCGCCTCCGCGTTCGCTCGAGCAATGTGCCGCAGGTGAGTCGTCCCGGGATGTCGAGGAGACCAGCCCCTCGTCGTGCGCCAGGGGCAGCCCGGGAACCGGCGTACCCCACTCGCAAAACTCGTAGTTTTACCCATGGAATCTGCGCAGACTGGCGCCATGATGCGCGTGAGCCAACCTGGCTCTGGTGCGCTATCGTGGAGGGCCGTCATGCGGCGAATGGCATCGTTTCTGGCTGTCTTTGCGCTCGTCCTTGTGTCACTCGCTACCCTGGCCAGTCCGCACCGGGTGCTGGCGCAAGAGAGCACCCCTGCTGCGGGGCCGCCGCCCGAGGAAGAAGGGGTCACCTTCACTCCGCTTGGTTTTGCTGCGGGTGTGGCCTTGCCGTCGCCGGGTGATCTGATCCTGGTAGACGTCACACTGGAGCCAGGCGCTGTCTCGAAGATCCGCGATTCGGACCCTTCGAGCGGCATGCTGTATGTGAAGTCCGGCGAGTTTACTGTGGTGAACACCACCACCTCGTGGACCGTGACGCGCGGCAAGGTTCTGGCCGAGGCAATGGCCTCCGGAGCCATGGACGATGACGCGTACGTCGAGATGATCGCAGCCGGGCAGGAGGCAACGCTGTCCGAGGGCGACGTGGCGTACGTCCCCGGCAACGTTGCCGGTGAGATTCGCAACGACGGTGACGTCCCGGCCGAGGGCATGATCTTCGTGCTTGCCCCGGGCGGGACGCTGGGCGGTGCTCCAGAAGGCGCCCCTGCCCCGTAGGTAGTGAGCGCAGGCGGGCGCAATCGGCGCCCGCCACGCCTCACGCCGCCGGCTCCGCCTCGATGAAGCGGAGGGCGCTGCGCATCCAGCCGAGGGCGTAGGCCATCCCCGCGTGCCACGGCGCCCCACACGCCATTTGCGGCGTGTGATCCGGGATAATCACGCCGTTGTAGCCGTTGCGGTGGTAGATGCGCAGCGCCTTCACCATGTCCACGTCGCCCTCGTCCACAAAGACCTCGTGGTACTCCGGAACCTTGCCGCGCACATTGCGGAAGTGGACGTAGGCAATGTTCCCCTGCCGGCTGTAGCGGTCAATGGCTTCGTAGACGTCCATCTCGCCGTGCATCTCGGCGATGGTGCCCTGGCAGAACTCCAGCGCGTTATTGGGGCTGGGGTAGATATCGAGCAGCCGCTGGTACAGCTCGGGCCGGTTGACCAGGCGGGCAGCGCCGCGCAGGCTATCCAGCGGCGGGTCGTCCGGGTGGGCAGCCAGGGTGACCCCGGCCTCCTCGGCCACGGGCACAATGGCGTGCAGGAAATCTGCGAGGCGCGCCCAGAGTTGCTCCGTCGACACCTCGCCAATATCACCGTCCGGCGCGCCGGGGTCGTAGGTCATGTTCCAGACCATCCCGTGCGGAATCGGCGCCTGCGCCGGGCCATTGGCGGCGGAGAACCCGACCGACTCCGCTCCCCCACGCGCCCAGGGCCCCACCACATGTCCCCAGACCCCGGCGATGCTGAAGTTGTAGCCAAGCACGGGAATACCGGCTTCCCCCATATTGCGGACGATGGTCTTGACATCCTCCAGTTGCTCTGCCTTGCGCGGGCCATCCAGCAGCACATCGTGCCAGTGGGAGGGGTCGAGGTTCTCGATGGCGGCCAGCGTCAGCCCCGCGGCCTCCACCGCCTCGCGCAGCGCCGTGAGGTCTGCGACGCTCCAGAGCTTGCCCTGGTTCTGGGTCACGCCCCAGCCCTGGTCCCGGGTTTGCGACTGTGGGATGCGCGGGCCGCTGCTGAAGTAATCGACCCAGTGCGCCACGATGTGCGTAGCGCCCGCCTGCCGCGCGAACCGGAAGTTCTCCGGTGTCAGCATCCCACGGTACAGTCCAAGACCCAGTTTCACCCTGTCTCTCCCTCTTGAAGCAATGGCGCGCCAGACAAGTCCCCTCGACTCCGCCCAGGATGACGCGGCTGCCGCCACGGTACCGTGAGACGATGGTTAGTGATTGGCTGAGACCGCACTGCCCTCCCTGGCGGCAGGTTTCGCCGGGCGGTGGTTGAGCGCCTCGATGAGCCGGTGGTCGTAGCGCTTGCCGAGCACGGCGTTGACGATGGCCCCAATCACGGCAATCTGGCTGACCATGTAGAGCGACCAGAGCAGAATGAGCACACTGCCGGCCACGCCGTAGGCGGCGCCCGGATTGGTGTACGAGAGGATACGGTCCATCAGGATCACGAGGAGGCCGATGGCCGCGCTGGCCAGGAGCGTGCCCGGCAAAAGCCACCAGACGGCGGCCGGGGCATCCAGCCCTACCTTGTAGAGCAGGAGCAGGCTGCCGAACAGGAGAAGGAACGCCACGACGGGCCCCGAGGAGAGGAAGCCGTAGATCACCCCGAGATCAACGCCGAGGCTCGGCAGTTCCTCGAGCAGGATTTGCCCCAGCGCCAGCAGAATGAAGGCGAGGATCATCATCACGCCGCTGAGGAACGTCATGCCAACCCGGATCAGCGCGCCCTTCATGAAGGAGCGCGCGTCCCTGATGCCATAGACCGTATTGATGGAATACATCATGGCGCCCACCCCGCCGGCGGCGCTCCAGATCGCGACGCCCAGCGCCAGCAGCGCGGCCACCACAGCGGTGTTCTGGCTGGTTTCCACCAGGGCGTACTCGACCAGGCCATCCAGCAATGGTTGCAGGTCTTTCGGGGCCTCCTCGGAGATGAAGTCGCGCAGCGGCGCCGAGACGCTGGCCCCGGTGTTCTGATCCACGATGGCCGCCAGCGAGAGGATCATGATCAGCCCGGACGGAACGGCGTACAGCAGCGAATAAGCTGACTGCCGCGCCAGCAACGATGGGTCATGGCGCTGGAAGCCCTGCACAACCCCCGCCAGAATGGCGTAGGCGGTATTCGTGGCCACAAGGTGGGCGTGGCGCAGCCGGAGTGACGCCAGAACCCTGCCCATGCCGTTCGCCTTGTGGACGCCATCCGCTGCATCGTCCGTCGTTGCGTTCAACCTTCCGCGCTCCCCTGGCGGTCTTGCTCCTGGCCCGGAGGCGCAGCGTCAGGATGGCCGGTCGTGGCGCCCTACAAACGGCAGGTCCGGCGGCAGTTCTGCCGTGCGCTGCAAGTGCTGGGCGGTGCGCAACAGGAGCCCGAGGAGCACAAACAGGATCACGACGGAAAGCGACAGGTCGACACCGGTCACGACGGGGATCGGCTGCGGCACCAGGATCGAGCGGACCCCCCAGATACCGATGACCAGGCTACCCACCCCAACGATGAGGTCCCTGACATCGCGCATGGCGACCGCGGTCAGCGCGGAAACCGTGATGAGGAGCAGCAGCAGGACGGTGAGAATCTTCATGTGAATGGGGCGCTCGAAGTGCAACTCCTGCACACCGAAGAAATCGTACACATCTGTGTTGGCCTGGACGCGGTCGGGATCGATCTCGATGGGCGTGCGCATCGTAAAGTCCCGCAGCTGGTTCTGGACCGTCAGGAAGGCGTGGCCACGAATGCTCTCTTCCGTCAGGCGTTTGGTTACCCCGCCGTCGGTGCGGGTGCCGTAGATGCCGAGCCAGAGCACGTAGTCGTCGAAGGGATATTTGCTCGGTTGGCCACGGAGCGGGAGTTCCGCCGTGCCGCTGAAGATCTGGTCGCTGGATTCGACCTCCATTGGCACCGAAGGCGGCAATGCGCGCCGGATGTCGGCGTCGTCATCCAGTGAGACCAGGTGAAACTGCATCGTGGGGCAGGTTGCCCTGCAGGTCCGCTGCCCGGAGACGGCCAGCGTCATCGTGCCGGCCCCCTCGTCGATGTTGATCGCGGCCACGTTGTAGAAGCTCTCGGACTTGCTCTCGTCCATCACGGTTTGGGCCGTGAGCGGGGCGCCTTCCGGGAACGTGTAGAGCGTCCGCACCTGGCTGTCGTTGAGTTGCACGCCCATGCTGCGGAACGCGATGGGGAGTGCAATCACGACGACCACGAGCAGCACCATGGCCTGAATCCAGGCCACCCGGTGCAGTACCCGGGCACGCCGGCGCCGGCCGTGCCGATGGCCCGCCGGCGTATCCGCGCTCTGTGGCTCTGCGTCAGTGTCCGCTGGCGTCTCGTTCGCCATGCCCCTGCCGTCGATCGTCGTGTCTCTACTCGTTCATTGGCTGTGCGAGCGTACCGCTGAACGCGTGGCAGGGCAACAGGGCCGCGGGCGCGCCCTGTTGCCCGCCCGGTGTTACGGGGTCGCAGTGTCCGCCGCGGGCGCGGTTTCGCCCGTGTCCGCAGCCGCGGCGGCATCCGGCGCGGTTTGCTCCACCACGACCTCCTCCGGGGCGGCCTGATCCACCACGACGTCCTCCGCAGCCGCCTGATTGACCACGGCCTCTTCGGGGGCGGCATCTGTCTGCTCAACCGCCGGATCCTGCGTGACGGCATTCGGATCCACCTGCTGCGTTTCGTCCGCGGCAGGCGCATCGCTCGTGGTCTGCTCCACCACGGGGTCTTCCGTGGCTGGCGTTTCCTCGACGGGCGTTTCCGGCGCCGTCTCCCCCGCGGGCTCGGTCGCATCGGTCGTGCCGTCGTCCGTGGGCGGCGCCTCTGTGACTGGCGTTTCCACCACCGGCGTTTCGTCATCCACGCCGGGGTCGCTGGCGTCCTGCGTATCGGTGTTTTCGACGACGGTGTCATCCTGATCCACGATGACGATGTCGTCGTCGTCCTGGTCCACAGTGTCGTCCGGCGTGTCATCGACGACCGGGGACGGCGTGGCTGGCGTGACATCCTGCGGCGTCTCAACCGGCGTTGGGGTGCCCTCAGTCTGGTTCTGGTTGTTGCGTTCCTCGCGCGCCTGCCGCCTGGCTTCCCGTTCCGCCTTCTTGTCCACGGTTGGCGTAGCCGCGGCGTCGGTCGTTGCGCCGCCCTGCTGGCCGCCGCCGCCACCTGAGCCACCGGTAGCGCGGCCGCCACCGCCACCGCCGCCACCGCCTCCCCCGCCGCCGCGCCCACCGCCGGATGAGCCGCCAGCTGCCGTGGCGCCCGCGTTGTTGCTCCGGGTGCGGGTCTTCGCCTGACCTTCCTTGTCGCCGCCGGCGCCCTTGCCCGCCGTAACAGCGTCGCCGATGCTCGCCACGGCGAACTCCGCCGGGGAGCCATCGGCGCTGCGTACCGTGACCTCACCGGTCAGCAGCGCGAACTGGCCTTCGCCGAGCGCCACGGGCTGGCCATCCGGGCCGGTGAGTTGCGCCGTGCCGCTCGTGACGACCAGCAGGCTGGGAGTTCGGGAGGCGGCAACCGGAACAAACGCCTCGTCGTCGTTGCGCAACACGCCGCGCCGCAACTCCAGTTCGACATCGCGGGTTTCCGGCGCAGCAAAGGGCTCGCCGACAACCGTGCCCGGCAGCGTCCCGCCCGCGGCGGCCTCCCCGGAAACGAGCAGGAACACGAAGAAGCCGGCGTCATCCGCCGTGCGGCTGACAAGGCTGCCACCCTTGCCGGACGGCAGGAAGACCCCCTCGCCCCGGCCCAGGACTGCAAGCGTGGCGCCGCCTTCGTCCCGGACCTCGACCGTGCCATCGTCGGTCAGCCCGAAGCCGAGGGGAAAGGTGGCGACCGGCGCGCCGTCACCGCCGGGCACGCCGTCCTTGTTGATGAGCCAGGCCACGTTCCCCTTCGGGAGTTTCGTCACGCCCTGGGCAATGACCTCCGACCCGGTCGCCTGCCGGGCGTCGTCGTCCTGGGCCATCGCCGCCGGCATGGGCAGCACCCAGGTTGCGGCGGGCGCCAGCATCAGCGCGCCGCCGAGCACGAAGGCCAGGGCCGTGCTGTGACGCTGGAAGATGCGCGAGCGTGGGGAAACCTGGCGCGGTGTGGAGGACAAAGGCATACCTACTCCTTGGTGCGGGCGCCGGTACGGGGGAATGGGCGCTCCGAATGCGTGGTGCGGGATGCCTGCGCCAGCGTACTCGCCACCGCAGCCATGCTGCCGCCAAACTCGCCCGGCGCTACAATCTCGGGCGAGAAAACGCGAAAGGCTGATCCAGACGAACGTATTCAGCACATCTGAAGCAACCGTACTCAACCGCGAACCGATTATCGCCATGCATGACGTTGTCAAACGCTATGGCGATATCACGGCCGTCGCCGGGATCGACCTGACGGTCTGGCCGGGCGAGATCTTCGGCATCCTCGGCCCGAACGGGGCCGGTAAAACCACGACGCTTGAAATGCTCGAAGGGTTACGCGCACCCACCAGCGGCAGCTTGCGGGTGGCGGGCTTTGACCCGGTCACCCAGGCGGAGCAGGTTCACCGGGCTATTGGCGTGCAACTGCAATCGACCGCGCTGTTCGATTACCTCAGCGCCGGGGAGATCATTGCGCTCTTCGCCAACCTCTACGGCGCTGACGCCTCGCCGCAACGGGTGCAGGACTTGCTGGCGCTGGTGGGACTGCAGGAAAAGGCAGGCGCCCGGATCGATGCGCTTTCCGGTGGCCAGAAGCAGCGTGTGGCCCTGGCCCTCGCCCTGGTCAACGCCCCGCGCATCACCTTTCTCGACGAGCCAACCACGGGTCTCGATCCCACCGCCCGGCGTACGCTCTGGCGAACGGTGCAGGATATCCGCGAGGCCGGCACAACGGTGGTGCTGACGACTCACTATATGGAAGAAGCAGAATTCCTCTGCGACCGCATTGCCATCATGGACCGGGGCCGGGTGGTTGCGTGCGAGACGCCCCGAACGCTGATCCGGGACCTGGGCGCGGAGGCCACAATCCGGGCGGAGGTCCAGGGCAACGACCTGACCCGCGCGCAACTCGCTGCGCTGCCCGCCGTGGTGAGCGCGGAGATGCACACCCGGGGTGAGCAGGAGCTGCTGGAACTGCGCACGACGGATGCGCAGGCCACGCTGATCGCACTGCTGGAGTTGACGCGCAGCCTGGGCGTAGCGCTTTCTGGCCTGGGATCGGCCCAGGCCACGCTTGAGGATGTCTTTCTGGCCCGCACGGGCCGCCAGTACGAGGACGCGCCCGAGCCCCCCAACGAAGAATCTGCAAGGGGCCGTCGTGGCCGCCGGCGGCGCGGGTAGCGGAGTACAGGGAACGGGTAGAGACGAAGGGGAACTCCATGACGGCGTTGCTGGCAATGGTGCGCGCCAACATCACGATGAGCCTGCGCAACCGGGCCGCGCTCTTCTGGAATCTGGCCTTCCCCGCCCTCTTCATCGTTATCTTCGGCGTCGTTTTTGGACGCGGCGAGAGCGTGCATTTCGACGTTGGCGTCACTGGCGCAGAGTCTGCCTACCGCGACCGCGTGGTGCAGGCAATGAGCGAGAGTCCCACGTTTACGGTCTCCCAGGGCAGCCAGGATGAGGAACTGCGCGCTCTGGCCACCGGCTCACGCGGTGTGGTTGCGGTCTTTGCCGACAGCGGCTCCGCCGCCCAGTTGCCGGCGGTGACGATCTACTACAACGCCACCCAGGGCCCGGTCTCCCAGGTGGCCGTGGGCGTGATGCGTCAGGTGCTCACCGGCGCCGCTGGCGGCACGCCGCCGCTGCAGATCACGGAGCAGGCGGTAACCGGCGACGAGGTCTCCTTCATGGATGTCTTTGCGCCGGGCATCCTGGCCATGAGCCTGATGAACTCCGGGGTGATCAGCCTGGCCACCGGCTTCGTGACCTATCGCGAGAAGGGGATTCTGCGGCGCATTCGGGTGACGCCCTTCCCGCTCACGTCGTTCCTGCTGGCGCGTGTGATCTCGCAGTTGTTGATTGCGCTGCTGCAGGCGGTGATTCTGCTCGGCATGGCCTGGGCGCTCTTTGGGCTGCACCTGCGCGGCAATCTTGTCGTGACCCTGGTGGCGATCCTGGTCGGGGCGCTGGCGTTCCTGGCCATCGGGTTCGCGATCTCCGGTATCGCCCCGAACACCGAGACCTCGGCGAGCTACGCGAACCTGATCACGTTCCCGATGCTCTTCCTGTCCGGCATCTTCTTCAGCATGGAAAACGCCCCTGCCTGGCTGCAACCGATCACGAAAGTCCTGCCCTTGCCCTACCTCGTGAATGCCCTGCGCGAGGCAATCACATTCGATGGCGGTTTCGCCGCTATCTGGCAGGACCTGGCGGTGCTGCTCCTCTTCTTCGTGGCTGCCATGGCAGTCGCCGTGCGCTTCTTCCGCTGGGATACCAAACCGGCGTAGGCCGCGCGGCGCTGCGATGCCGCCGCTCACATCCAGGCGCCGCCTCGCGCGCCGCCGCCGGGCCTCGCCCCAGACTGCTGCGGATCGAGGCGTCGCTCCCCTCGCGCGTGTCGTCCTGAGCGAGTTCGAAAGACCTTGTTTCCCGGCCTACGGGATACGAGGTGCATTACAGCGGTGTGCAAAGAAGTTGGGCCGACAGGAATCCCCTCGTGTCTCGAGCGGAGTCGAGAGACCTCGTTCACCGGCACGCGCGACGAGGTCTCTCGGACTGCGCTCGAGACACGGGTTTGTTGCCGGCAGGTCAGGTCTTTTGCAATACGCTGTAGCCCAGCCAGGCAGTGCATGCTGCGAGCGCCGCCGGGCTGCCCCGCCGCGAGGAGGGGCTGCCGGGTCGCAGCAGGGGCGCCTGCGGGCGAGATCCTGCGCCCGCGGGCTCAGGATGACAGGGTAACGCGGATGACATCGCGTATCTGGGAAACCCGGGCCAAGGTCCTTCAACTCCGTTCAGGATGACACGCGAGGGTGGATGACGCCGCGAACGTGGGGGACGCGGGACAGGAGGCCTTGCCGAACGTCTTCCACGCACGAGGTCCCTCGACTTCGCTCAGGACGACACGGGGCTACACCCCGTTCTGGACTGCGGGGCGCATCGGCCGCTTGGCCTCACGCAGCGCGTCGGCCCCGGCCAGGGCGCGGCCAACGGCGATGAGGCGCAGGCCGACCATCCGGCGAAGGGCAACCGGGGCCGAGTGGACCTGGAGCAACGAGAGGTCGGCGCATGCCCGGCGCTCGGCGCGCAGTTCGTCGTGCCGGTGGCGGTTATAGAGCGCGAGTTCCCACGGCGAATGGTTCATGGCATAACTCCTCAGTGAGAAGCCCGTGGTCGGGCGCTCACCGGTCATCAGGCGTCAGGAGCCTCGGCGGCATCGAGCTGGCGCAGGGCCTCCTCGATGTCCAGTTCACCTCGCGCGACGGCCTCCAGCAGGGCGATGCGGGCGGCCTCCTGCGGCGAGCGCTGCGGCGCCGGGGCATCATCCCCGGCCGTTGAGTCCAGGAAGTCGGCGGCGCCCGGCGCGGGCGGCGCGAAGGCCAGTGGGTCATCCGAGGTGAACACCGGCGATGCAGCCGGCGCGGGCGGTGCGGCCGGTGCGGCCGGTGCGGCCGGTGCGGCCGGTGCGGCCGGTGCTGCCGGGGCAGCCGGCGCGGCAGGTGCGGCGGGCGCGGCGGGCGCGACGGGCGGCGGAGCCATTTCGGCATACCGCGCGACCTCCTGGCCGTGGAGCAACCGTGAACTGAATGAGGCTTCGACATTAAGGTCGCCAGCGACCGTAGCCACGTCGATCTGGGGGCCCTCGCCATGGCCGAGTTGCCAGCGGCGCGGCGCGACGCGGCGGAAGGGCTCATCGACGCTCGCGCTGCCGGCCACGGTGCGAAAGGTCAACGTGGCGCCGGTGTGCTCTGGCTGCTGGAGCGTAAGATGGACATCCCCGCTGGCCGTCTCAACGCGCGCGTTGCGCCCTCCCCGCAGTGTGCCTTCCAGGAAGCAGTCGCCACTGGCGGTCTGGAGATGCATTCCGTCCAGTACTGTCCCGGTAAGGTGCAGATCGCCGCTGGCCGTACGCGCCGAAAGCGCGACCACAGCGTTTGACAGGTTGACATCCCCACTGGCGCTCTGCACGGTAAGCTGGCCCACGAGGTGGGCAAGGCGCATATCGCCGGAAGCCGAGCGCACCGTGAGCGTCCCACCGACGTTCTCGATCTCGATGTCTCCGGACGCCGCGTGCGCATCGAGATGGCAGACCAGGTCTTGCGGAATCGCCACGCTGAAATCAGGCCAGTTCCGACCGCGCAGGGCGGAGCGCGCAAGCCACGAAGCCGCCTTCCGCAGCATCCCTTCCAGGTCACCGCCCAGGTCGACCGGGTGTTCGGGCGGCGCAACGTTGGGCTTGATGGTGATCACGTTGCCGCGCGCCTCGATGGAGACGAGTGGAACCTCGTCATCATCCACATCGTAATCGTCGGAACTGACCAGGACGTCGGCGCGCTCCTCGCCGCGCACGGTGATGTTGCCGTTCGGACTCTCGATGCGCAGGGTAAGGGGAAGAGACGAATCAATGGGAATGTTTGCCTGGCCGTTGTTGTCCAGGTAGACGGTGTTCGCGTCCATCAGTAGCCTCCAGGTTGTCGGATGGGTGTGAGAGGATCAGCCAGCCAGGCGGCGGGCAGCTTCTTCCGGGCTGATCTGCTGGTTCTGCAGCGCTTCCAGGATGCGGCGACGCTCCTCACGAGCCTGGTTGCGGGCGTCCCGCGGGGAAACGCGGGGGTCATCGTCGCCGCCGGTGGGAAAGCCCATGCCGCGCAGCGCATCATCCAGGCGGGCGCGGACCGTGGGATACGAAATCCCAAGCTCCGCCTCAACATCCTTGATGATGCCGCGATTCTTGACGAAGACCTCGATGAAGGCGAGTTGCTCCGGCGAGAGCCGCTGGAATCGCCCGAGGTGGAAACGCCCCTCGACCTGCGTCTGGCAATTGCCGCACTGCAGCCGGGTCACGCTCAGTTCGTGGCTGCACACGGGGCAGCGGCCCAGGACCGGGTGCGTGTTCACGAGATCCCCCGGAGACGGTGTTTGCGGAGCATAGGTGTCCTCCCTGCTGCGGAGACGGCGCATGCGCGACGCGGGCGACCAGGTATTCCCGGTGCGCGTCAATAATGTACGTCCGAAGATCAAGGATGTCAATATCCCTATTGATTTTATTGATCCCCGGGTTCTAGAAGTGGATCCCGTGCGCTCCGGCAAGCTCTGCAGCGGCAGATTCAGCTACGGCGAGGGCAAGGCTGGGGTTGTCGCCGTCCTCCAGGGACCAGGCGGCTGACAGGCCGGCGTAGGCGAGCACCCAGGTGAGCAGCCGGGCGCGGTCGATGCCGGCCGCTTCCACCACGATATCCGCTTGCCGCGCCAGGCGGCCCGGCGCAGAGGCGGTCGCCTCATCCGGGTTGCAGAAGATGTTGGCAAACTCGAAGCTACGCTCGCCATACACCCCCTTGGGGTCGATGGCCAGCCACCCGCGCCCGCCGAAATCGAGGACGTTCCCGTGGTGCAGATCGCCGTGCAGCACCGCCGGTTCGCGCGGGGTCGCCAGCAGGGGCGTGGCCGCTGCCTGGGCGCGGGCCAGGATGCCGCCCTCGCGCGCGGCGGCGGGCGCCAGCGCAGCAAACCTCATCGCCAGTGGTTCGGCGCTGGCCGGTGGCGCCGGGCGCGGCGTGTGCAACCTCGCGGCGGTGGCGCAGAGGATGCGCGTGGCGGCGTCGTCTTCACCGGCTGCGGCCATCTGCGCCAGGGAGCGGCCGCCCACGGCCCGCTCCATGAGCAGCGCGTCTCCCTCCAGCTTCAGGACGCGGGCCGCGCCCTCCCCGCGCCACCAGGCCAGAACCACCGCGCCGCGCGCCTCTTCCGGCTCTGTCGCGACCTTCAGCATGGCTGGCAGATCGCCAGCCAGCACGGGCAGAAGGGCGCTGGTGTGCGTGGCGAACGGCTTGCCGTCGGGGACAAGTTGCCAGCGCTCGAGCCAGGGGTTCAGGATGCGGTGCAGAGTGAGCCTCCCGTGTTCCTGGTGTGCGGGTGCGGGCGGAGCGCGCCGCGCACCAGGTCGCAAATCGCGGTACCCTGCGCGCCGGAGCCGCCGGCCGCTGGAGCCGGGCAACGCGGGGGCAAGCGCCTCATCACGGAGCAAGCAGGTCGCAATGAAGGTCGTGCTCACGAAGACGGAAGGGTACAAGCACTTCGGGCTGCTGGATGATCTGGATATCCCTGGCCTGGAGTTGGTGAAGACCACCACCCCGGCAGAACTGGCAGCGGAGATCGGCGACGCGGAGGTCTTTTACGGCTTCCCGACGGCGGAGGTGCTGCAGCAGGGCAAGGCGTTGAAGTGGATTCAGTCCCCCAGCGCCGGGGTGAACTTTCTGCAGAACCTGCCCGAACTGGTGCAGAGCGAAATCGTCCTGACCAACACGCGCGGCGCGCATGGCCCCTCCATTGGCGAGCACACGTTCGCGCTCCTCTTTGCCCTGACCCGCCATCTGGATCGCTGCCTGCAGGGGCAGCGCGAGCGGCGTTGGGCCTGGGCCGATATCTATTACACCAGCCACGAGATTTACCAGCGCACGATGGGCATCATTGGCTACGGCGCTATCGGCCGCTCCGTCGCCCGGCGTGCGCTCGGGTTCGAGATGAACGTGCTCGCGGTCGATGCCCACCCGGACCCGGACGCGCCGTACGTGGACGAGGTCTGGGGGATGGACCGCCTGCCGGATCTGCTGCGGCAGTCTGACGTCGTGGTGATTTCCGCGCCGCTCACAGATGCGTCGCACCACCTGTTGGGCGCGCAGGAACTGGCGTTGATGAAGCCGGGCGCGTACCTGATCGTGGTCTCGCGCGGAGGCATTGTGGAGGAGAACGCCCTGGCGGCGGCGCTCCAGGCTGGCACGATCGCGGGCGCGGGCATTGATGTGGCCGAGGTGGAGCCGCTCTCTGCGGACAGCCCGCTCTGGGATGCCCCGAACCTGATCATTTCCCCGCACACCGCCGGAGACTCCAGTGAGAAGGAGCAGCGCTGCGTGCAGATTCTGCGCCAGAACCTGATCAACTACGCCGCCGGTGAACCGCTTGTGAACGTGGTCGACAAGGCGCGGGGATACTAGGCGAGGGGGAGACGCTTCGCTCAGGCGGCGCCGGGCTACGCCCTCAGGGGTGACGGGGACGGGTGTCAGGCGAGCGCGATGGCGCGGAGGCTTGTCTCGCGCGGGGCGGGGGCGGGGTGGCGCCCGCCCCCGCGTGTTGTCCTCAGCGAAGTCGAAGGACCTTGCTTACACCCACCATGGTTCGAGGACGCCGCGACTCCCAGGTGTCGTCGTGCCCGGAGTCGAAGGATCTCGCCTCCCGGAACTCCAGGCCATGGGTCGCCTTCCGGCGCTGCGGCCAGACCGCGAGGCCTGGCAGGGTGCAGAGGGCAGACGATTGTTCCGCGCCACGGGCGAAAGGTCGTACAAACCATGGACGAATCGTCTGCAGACAGGTATACGTTCCCGGCAACGCCGCAAGACCGGCGATAAGGGAGGGGCGCTATGCCCGTGCTCATGAACCGACCCGCGCCACTGCTCGCCATCCATCTCCCGGTGCCCGCGCCCGTCGCCAGCGGGGTAGTGGGCGGCATGCTGATTGCCGGCATTCTCTTCTGGATCGTGGAGAACGTCTTCCACGATGAGCACCACGAGCGGGCGGCGCTGTTCTGCCTGGCCGCCGGCCTGGTCGGCGGTGTTTTCCTGTTCCGGTACATCGCCGGGTAACGCACCGGCTGGCCCTCCGCCTCGTCCGACATTCGTTGCAGCGGCGCGCCGGGCCGCCACCGCGGGTTGGCTCGTTGGGCGTGGCCACGGGCGCCCCCGCCAGCCCGTGCCGCATGCCCTGGGCAGCGCGACCTGCGTATTCCCTTGCACCCAGCGGAAAGTCCGTACTTGTACGGATGTGACCCCTGGCGCCGGTACCCAGAATGACCCCACGACGCACGGTCCGTGCGTCAGCGGATCACCGGGTTACCAGACCGCAGGGGGCACATTATGGACATCAGCACCGATCACGTCTCTCCCGTCGCCGCATTGCCCGCGCCGGAGCTGGCCACACCGTCCAGACGAGGCCTCGTTGCCCTGTTCGGCGGCGTCCTGGCCGCCGGGCTGGCGACGCTGCCTGGCGCCGGGCCGGCGGCGGGCAAGAAGAAGCGTCACAAAGGCAAGGGCCGGAAAGGCAAGAAGGGCAAGGGCAAGAAAGGCGGCAATGGGAAGGGCAGCAACGGGAACGGTGGCGGCACGAACCCGCCTCCCCCACCTCCCCCATCGCTATCAGTCGAGGAGCAGCTTCTGGAACTGATCAATGCGCACCGTGACGACGACGGGCGGGCGCCACTGCTTTGGGATGATCGGCTCAGTGAGGCCGCCCAGAACCATTCAGACGATATGACGGCCCACAAGTTCTCGTCCCACACCGGCTCGAATGGCAGTAGCGTCCGTGACCGCCTCGACGCCGTGGGCTATCCCGCCAGTGGCTACTGGGGCGAGAACATCTACCAGAGCGCCCCCAACGATCCTTCGGCGCAGGCCGCCTTCACCTGGTGGAAGAACAGCGACGGTCACAACGCCAACATGCTTTCGACGAACTTCACCCGCATCGGCATCGGGCAGGCGACCGACAGCGATGGCATCACCCGCTGGACCACCGATTTTGGCTCAGCTGCCTGACTGAGCCGGGGCAGCAAATCACGGTTCGCGAGAGCGGGCGAGACGGCCTCCCGTCTCGCCCGCCTGGTCAGGCTGCCGGGGCATCTGCCAGTCACACTGTGAGCATGAACGGCACTGGTGCTGACTACGCTGCGGAAGCCGCGCTATCTACCCCGTCGTAATCCGCACCGGCACGTCGCCGCCCTGTTGCAGCGCCGCCACCTCGTCGAGCAGGCGGGCGCGGAACGTGCCGGGGCCGGGGTTGCCCTCGGCGGCGCGCTCGGCGGCAACCTCGTAGGCGGCCAGGCCGAGCGCGGTTTGCAGTGCGGGGTCGCTGCCGACGGCGTTGAAGATGCCAATGGCGGCGGTTGCCATGCAGCCGGAACCGGTGATCATGCCCAGCAGCGGCGCGCCATTGTGGACAAGGTAGGTTGCGTCCTGACCGACGATGACATCCGTCGCGCCAGTGACGGCGACTGTCACGCCGAACGACTGATGCGCCGCCTCAGCCACGGCGCGTGGGTCTTCAGAGCCGGTCGCCTCCACGCCGCGCACTTCACCGGAGCCGACCAACGCCCCGATTTCGCCCCGGTTGCCACGCAGCACGGTGACTGGCAACTCCTGCAACAGGCGCAGCGCGCTCTGGGTGCGGAAGCTGGTGGCGCCTGCGCCGACGGGGTCGAGGATAATCGGGATCCCCCGCTCGCTTGCCGCGTGCCCCGCGATGAGCATGGCGCTCACCTCCTCCTCCGAGAGGGTGCCGATGTTGAGCACCAGCGCCTGCGCGATGGCTGCCATCTCGGCGACCTCCTCCGGCGCGTAGGCCATCACCGGCAGCGCCCCGAACCCCAGGGTGAGATTCGCGGAATCATTGGCGACCACGATGTTCGTGATCTGGTGCACCAGCGGCTTGCTGGAGGCAATCTGGTCGAGGGCAGCGCGGGCCTGCGCGGCGTAGTCCATGGCGGGTTCTCCTGATATGACAAACTCGTCATCACACATGCTCTGTGCGCGATTGTCGCGCATTCGGGCCGGGAGCAGCGTCAGAACTCCCGGGTGCGCAGGAGGCGTTGGCAACGGATGGCAGATACCAGGCAGATCAGGACGCGGGAGCAGGTCGAGCGGGTGCTCCGGACGCTCGCGGTCCGTGCGCAGGGTACGCTCGGGGTGGCGGCGCGCAACCTCCAGACCGGCGAGGAGATCGCCTGGCAGGCAGAGCGCGTGATGCCTACCGCCAGCACCTTCAAGTTCCCCGTACTGGCGGAACTTTTCGCGCAGGCGGAGGCCGGGAAACTGAACCTTGACGAACGCGCGCCACTCCTGGCGGACGATCAGGTGGGCGGCTCCGGGACGCTGCGCGAGTTCCAGCCGGGGGTGCAGCCGACGCTGCGCGACCTGGCAACGCTGATGATCGTGGTCAGCGACAACAGTGCGACGAACATGCTGCTGGACCGTATCGGCGGGCCAGCGGCAGTGAACGCCGCCATGCACGGGTTGGGGCTGCCCTCCATCGTGATCAACCGGCGGTTGGTCTTCAGCGGCGCGCCGCGCGGGCCAGTGGCCGAGGCCGCGCCGCAGGACATGATGCGGCTGGCGGTCAGGCTCTCCGAGGGGAGCCTGGTTTCGGCGGAGGCCTCGCGGGAGATGCGCGCCATCCTGGCCGGGCAGCACGACCACGACCAGTTCCCGCGCTACCTTGCCCTGCTCCCCTACGCCGAGGACAACGAGCAGCCGCGCCTGCTGCGGGTCATGAACAAGACGGGCGCCAATGGCGGCCTGCGCGCGGACGTTGGGCTGATCCAGGTGGGCGATACCCACCTGATGGCCTTCAGCGTGGTGTGTGACACCGGCCCGGATGAAACCTACCGTAGCGAACACCCTGCCGCCGTCATCAATGGCCTGGTGGGGCGGGTGCTGCTGGAGTACTGGTGGCCCGGCCAGTGGCAGCCAGAGCAGGCGGTGACGCCATCGCCCTATGTCGATGCGTTGCTGGCGGAGGCGGGTGTGTAGGACGACTCGCCACTCCTGTGGCTGGCGCTTGCCGTTCCAGCGGGTAGCAAAAGGCCTGACCTGCCAGGCAATCGCACGTGTTTCAAACGAAGTCGAGAGAACTCGTCCGACCGCCCATGGAGCGAGGTGTCATCCATCGTCCCGGGTCAGCCTTCGCCCGCCCTGCCCTGTCATCCTGAATGACAGCGTCCACGAGCAACGGTCGGGGTCGCCTACCTCCCTCGCCGGTCATTCTGAGCCGGCAGGCGAAGAATCTCGTTCTCCTGACCGAACATCTCACCTGAAAACGTCTCGCGGGCGCAGTACTCAGAATGACCGGCGAGGGGGGTGCGAATCTGACAACTGCCCGTCGCCGGAGTATTGAGCCCGCTCTCCCGTGCCGGCCACCCTGAGGTGTCATCCTGAGCCCGCAGGCGAAGGATCCCGGTCCCTGGCCACGAGGGTGTGAGGTCCCCGCGAAGCATGAGTGCAGGCATCGGTCTGCAGCGGTAGCGCAGGCCGAGATCTTTCGACTGCGCTCGAGATGACACGCGTGGTTGGGCGGTGGAGGGGGAACAGGCTGGGCCGAGATGCTTCGCCTGCGGGCTCAAGGTGACACTTGAGGATGGGTACACCCCTTACCTGGGCGGCTGGGGAGCGAGATCCTTCGACAAGCTCAGGATGACACCTGAAGGCGGATGACACGGCGAGCCGCTGCGGTTGGGAACGAGAGCACTCGACATCGCCCAGGACGATACGCGAGGGCGCGGTGGACCCGGTTCGCCGACGACGGCGAACCGGGTCACTCATTCGTGCGCTATGTTCGTGCCGTCAGGCCGTCTCCGCCGTCGCTACCTCGATTGGCAGCAGGATGCGGGAGGGGAACTCCTGCCCGTGCTGAATCGTGTTCGTGGCCACCAGCGGTTGGCTCTGGTTCTTGATCGGCCCGAACTGGTTCAGGCTGCGCGCGAACCACGGGAAGTCACTGCTGGTGATGGTGACGCGGATGCGGTGCCCCGGCAGGAAGGTGTGGTGCGCGGGCCACAGTTCCACGCGGAAATGATGCGGTTCGCCGGGCGTCAGCGGCTCCGGCCGGGACAGGGAGTTGCGGTAGGAGGCGCGCAGGCACCCCTGGCAGACTTTCACCGACTGCCCGGTTTCATCCACATCAGTCAGCTTCACGTGCCACTCGGTGTCGTCGCGGTCGCTGCTGGCCCAGAACTCCAGTTGGGGCCAGCCGGAAATGGTGACCGGCTCCGCCAGCGGCTCGCTGGTGTAGGCCAGCACATCGCTGCGCGCCTCCACCGGGTTCATGATGATCGGCACATCTTCCAGCGGGTAGCTGCGCACATCCATCTGCGTCGGGGCCGGGTTGAGCGGATCGTAGCGGTAGGTGGTCGAGGTCAGCTCTGGCCGGGGCGTGCCGACCAGTTCCCCACCGGTCGGCGCGCCGTGCAGGTAGAGCGACCATTCGCCGGTCGCCAGGGGCCACGTCGCAGCGTCACGCCAGCGGTTCGTGCCGGTCTCAAAGAGGAGCGCCGGCGGGGAATCCATGACGCCATGGTCGATTCCCTTCAGCCAGTAGTCGCACCACGCCAGGTGGATCTGGTCCATCTCCAGCGCCGCTTCTGCCCCAAACTCGACGCCGCCGTAGGCCGAGTGCGGGTTGCGGGAGTTGCCGTGGCTCCACGGGCCTACGATCAGGCGCTGCGAGTTGCGCGCCGGGGAGGCGGACATCATCCCCTCGTAGTGATGGAAGGCGCCCAACAGATCCTCCAGGTCGTACCACCCGGTTACGTGCAGGCAGGGGACATCGATCGTGTGGTAACGGTCGTCGTAGCGCAGGGCGGTCCAGAAGTCATCCAGCGTGTCATGGTCCATCATGTCGCGCCAGGTCTGGCCGCTGGGGTTGATGAACTCGCCGATTGCCTCCAGGGGCAAGCGCGTCAGTACCTCATCCCAGTCGATCTGGTCGATGGCGTACAGCTCGGAGATGCGGCGGCGCACCGCGAAAACCCACCAACCGAAGTAGAGCTGGAAGCAGCCATCGGTGTAGGGAATCTCCTGTTGCCAGCGCCCGGCGGCGGAGGTCGAGATCATGCAGGTCAGGTGGGGTGGGCGCTCGGCGGCGGTGGCCCACTGGGTCCAGCCCATGTAGGAGAGGCCGGTCGTCCCCACCTTGCCGTTGCACCAGGGTTGCGCGGCGATCCACTCCACGGCGTCATGGCCATCGGGCCCGTCATGGACAAACGCGCGCCATTCGCCTTCGGATTTGCCGCGCCCGCGCACATCGAGCGCCACGAAGGCGTAGCCCCGCTCCTGGTACAGGCGGGCCTCGGGCGCGGAGAGCCAGCTACTCTTGTCGTACGGGGTCATGGTGACCACGACTGGCGCCGGAAGTTCGGCCTCGTCCGGCAGGTACACATCCGCCGCGAGTTCGATGCCATCCCGCATCGGGATGCCCGTTTCAAACTGCTTGAACGGCGCTTCGTTCTGGGCCCTGAGGGCTGCGAGCAGGCGATCTCGCGGGGTGGCAGGCATCTGGGACAACTCCGGCTGTGAACACACAGCACTTTGCCCACTCACCGGGTGAGTGGGCGCATCAGGACATGCGGCAGAATCAACCATGGAAGCGGGGCCGCAGCGAATCCGGAACCCCATGCGAGTTTCCGGTGCGGCAGGATCATAGCGGACTTCGTGATCGGGGGAGCGGCCATCTTGCCGGCGTCGGTGGCCCGCGCGGCAGAAAATGAGCACTGACAGCCACGTGACATGTCAGGAGCGGCTTGTGCGGTGGGCAGTCACCGCTTACGATCCATACACGCAGACAGTTGCACGGAGTGTGGGCGCCTGCCCCGCCACGCCTCGCGGTGAGTTGAGCGTGCAACTGTGAGGAGGGAGATACACGTGGCGCACAGCGGAGAATCCCTGTTCGGGTCGCGAGTCAAGCCAGCTGACACGGCACTGGCAGCGCAGCAGTGGGCGCAATGGCGCTCGTCCCGTCGCCGCTTCCTCGGCCAGGCTGGCGCCGCCGCCGGCGCGCTGGCGCTGACCGGCAGCGTGTTCGCCGCGCGGCCACAGGCCGTCGCCGCTGCGCAGGACGAGCCGGTCATGGGCGGCTCGGTCTCCATGAGCCTGGCGGATGATGACGTTGCCTCGTTCGACCCAATCGTGCCGTTCGACAACATGTCGATCTGGACGATGCTCCTGATCTACGATCAGTTGATCCGCGTTGGCCCGGATGGTCTCTCCCTGGAGGGCGGCGCGGCGGAGTCGTGGGATGTGAGCGAGGACAACCTCACGTACACCTTCCACCTGCGTGAGACCAACTTCCACGACGGCACGCCGCTGACCTCGGCGGACGCGGTGTTCTGCCTTGAGCGCGTCATCCAGGGGGAGGATTCCGGCTGGGCCTTCCTGTTCTCGGCTGTCGACACGGTTGAGGCCGCCGATGAGCACACGGTGGTCATCACGCTGAAGCAGCCCTGGGCCCCGTTCGAGGCCGACCTGGCGCTGTACGGCGCGTCTATTTTCCCGAAGGCCGCCTTCGAGGCACAGGGTGAAGAGCTCTGGCAGCATCCCATTGGCACCGGGCCGTTCATGTTCGATAGCTGGGACAAGGGGTCCCAGATGGTGCTGAAGAAGAACCCCACCTACTGGGACGAGGGCAAGCCCTACCTGGACGAAGTCGTCTTCAAGGTGCTCATCGATTCCAACGCGCGCCTGCTCCAGCTCCAGGGCGGCGAACTGGACATCGCCACCGATGTGCCCTTCAACCAGATCGAGCCCCTCAGCGCCAACCCGGACTTCAATCTGGTGCCGGACGCGGTCGCCAAGATCGTCTATATGGGCATCAACCTGAAGCGCCCCCCGCTGGATGACAAGAACCTGCGCCAGGCGATGAACTACGCCATCGACAAGGACCTGATCGTCGCCAATATCCTGTTCGGCGCCGGTCAGCCCGCCACCACCTACCTGCCGTTGATGCTCGGCCATGACGCCGACGCCGTGGGCTACCCCTTTGACCTGGAAAAGGCCAAGGCGCTGGTGGCGGACTCGGCTGGCAAGGATGGCTTTACGGTCGGCATCCTGACCCAGGTGGGCGATGCAGTCGGCTCGCAGGTGGCGCAGTTGGTGGCCGCATCCCTGCAGCAGATTGGCGGCACGGTCAACATCGAGCAGGTCGAGCCGGGTATCGGCACGGAGCGCGTCACCCAGACGCAGGACTACGACCTGAGTCTCACCTACTACACGACCGACATCATCGACCCGGACGAGCTGACCGCCTTCGCGGTCTACAGTAAGGGCGGCTCCGACGCGGTCTGGACCGGCTACCAGAACGATGAGGTCGATGCCTGGATCGAGGCCGCACAGACCGAGATGGATGTCGAGAAGCGGATGGGCCTCTACAAGCAGATCCAGGCGCAACACGCGGAGGACGCGCCGTTCCTCTTCCTCTACTACCCTTCTGGCCGCACCGGCGCCAAGGCCGCCATCCAGAACTTCCACATCCTCCCGACCGGCAACTACCGCCTGCAGGAAGTGTGGCGGACCGATCAGTAGCATTCTGAAGCTGGACAGTATCGTGCAGTTTCAGTGGTCCAATGGTGAGCGAGCGCGGGTTGCCCGCGCTCGCTCCCGCCACACGCGAACAGGCCCACGAGGAGGTGAGCGGTGACCGCGTACGTCATGCGCCGCCTGGCGTACATGATTCCGGTCTTTCTCCTGATCAGCCTCTTCGTCTTCATGATGGTGCGGCTGGTGCCGGGAGACCCGGCCACCATCATGCTCGGGCAGCGCGCCACGCCCGAGAACGTGGCGGCGCTACGTCAGAAGCTGCACCTGGATGCGCCGCTCTGGGTGCAGTACGGCACGTTTGTCGGCAATATGCTGCGCGGCGACCTGGGCGATTCCCTGCGGCAGCAGCGGCCGGTGATGGATATCCTGGGCGAGCGCCTGCCGGCGACGCTTTTCCTGGTGGCCTACGCGGGCATCCTCTCGGTCCTGCTTAGCGCCCCGTTGGCGACCGTGGCGGCACTCCGGCGCGGCACCTGGGTGGACCAGGTGGTGCGCCTGTATGTGCTCCTGGCGCTGGCCATGCCCGCCTACTGGATCGGCATGATGCTGCTGCAATTCTTCGCCGTGAAGTCCCATATTTTCCCGGTGGCAGGCTACGGCGAAGGGTTCTTCGGGCACCTGGAGTCGCTCTTCCTGCCCGCGCTGTCCATGGCGCTGGCCGTCTCCTCCATCCTGATCCGCAGCCTGCGCAACTCGATCATCGAGACGATGGGCGCCGACTACGTGCGGACCGCGCGCGCCAAGGGGCTGGGCGGGCGCTCCGTCTTCACCTGGCACGTGCTCCGCAACTCGGCCATGGCCACGGCCACCATCCTGGCGGTGAACCTGGCGTTCATGGTGGGCGGCACGGTCATTATCGAGTCGATCTTCGCCATCCCCGGTATTGGCTCGCTGATCGTGAAGGCCATTTTTGACCGTGATTACCCGATCATCCAGGGTGTCACCCTGGCGGTCGGTATCATGGTGCTCTTCATTAACCTGGCCACGGATCTCAGTTACGCCGTGCTCGACCCCCGGATCAAATACTGATGGCTGCTGAAGCAACGCTGGCTGTGGGCTCCGCGCCGTTGAGCGCGGCGGCTGTGAGTCAATCGAGCGACCGCAAACGCACGTTGCAGCGGGTGCTCAACCCGCTGCTGATTGCGGGCGGCATCGTGATTCTGCTCCTGACACTCTTTGTCGTCATCTACCCGCTGGTCAGCCCCTATAACCCGCGCGACCCCGATTTCCTGCAGCCGACCTTTGCGCCATCAAGCTGGGCGCACCCGCTGGGTACAGATAACTTCGGACGGGACACGCTGACCCGCCTGGCCTACGGTGGACGCACCGATATCCTGATTGGCCTTGCTGCCACCAGTGTGACGCTGGTGGTGGGCACCGTGCTCGGGCTGATGGCGGGGTACTACGGCGGCTGGTTCGACAATATCCTGATGCGGCTGGTCGATTTCTTCCTGACCATGCCCTACCTCGTGCTGGTGATTGCCATCGTCGCCATCCTCGGCACCGGCGTCTGGAATATCGTCTACGCCATCTGGATCGTGGGTTGGGTGGCCTACGCCCGCATCGTCCGCGCGGAAACGCTCGTGGCGAGCCGCCTGGAGTATGTCGAAGCCGCGCGCGTGGTGGGTATGGGCGAGTTCCGCATCATGCTGCGCCACATTCTGCCGAACGTCATCTCCGCCGCCATTGTTTTCGCCATGGCGGATATCGTGCTCAACGTCCTGGTGACCTCGTCGCTTTCCTTCCTCGGCCTTGGCGAGCAGCCGCCGAACCCGGAGTGGGGCCTGATGGTGGCGGAAGCGCGCGACTTCTTTCTGCGCGACTGGCGCCTGATGACCTACCCAGGCATCGCCGTGCTCATTCTCGGTGCGGGCTTCGGTCTCCTTGGCGACGGCCTGGCTCAGGCGCTACGCCCGAAGTCGTAGGCGAGCGAGGGTAAGGCAGTTTCCCGGACCTGTCGGAAAATCGCACGTGTGGCTGGTCCCGAGGTCGCCCTGCCTCAGGGGACGCGCGTGTCGAGGGTGTCCCTCATGCGTGTCACCCTGGGCAGTGTTGCAGGATCTTGTTGCCCAGCCAGCATGGTTCGACGTGGCATCCCCCTTCAGGTGTCGTCCTGAGCGAAGTCGAAGGACCCCGCCCCGCACCCAACCAGGTTCGCGGTGGCATCCACTCTCGCGTGTCATCTTGAGGCACGAAGGATCTCGTCCTTTTCTGTTCGCGCTCAGCCTGTCCCCACTCCACCGCCCAACCATGCGTGTCATCGCGAGCGCAGTCGGGAGATCTCGGCCTGCGCCACCTCCAGGAGACGATGCACGGACCCCTGCTTCGCGGTCACGTCGGACCGTGGCGGTTGGTACGGCCGAGGTCCCATCCTGCGCCGGGATGACACCTGAAGATGGGTGGCAGGTCGCCCCTGGGCTGTGGGGAACGAGATCCTGCGACTTCGTCCAGGGCGACACCTGAGGTGGACGACTCGGGTTGGGCGGCACAGGAAGGCGCCGCAGCCGGAGACACGATGAGAGACACGAGTCGAGACACGAGAGGGTGCAGCGTGGGCAGAGTCTTCTGCAAACCGGCGTGGGATGACCGAGCAAGGTAGCTGACCGGGGCCGATGCACCGGACCTGGGCGATGCGGGTGGCGATCTGATTGCCTCAGCCGGGGATCGCCGCCAGCACACGCGGTAGCCGGCCCTCCCACGGCCCGTCGAGCGTCAGGATCTCCGCCCGGCCTTCGAGGTCAAACTCGTCGTCGTTGACCAGGTCGCGCAGGATGTCATCGACCGCGCCCCGGAACCTCGCCTCGTCCGGGGGTAGGCCAGGGTCATGCGCCGGGGAGGGGTGGAGCGTCACGATCAGGTCGAGAGTGGCCAGGGCGCGGGTGATCGGCGCGCGCCAGGCATCGAGATCGACGCGGTCTGCGTCCGGGCTGGCCAGGATGTAGGCGGCCAGGTCAAGCGGGCTACGCTCGAAGATCAGATTGGGCGCGGCGCGGCGCAGGCTGAGCAGCGACTGCCGCAGTTGCACCACGTAGTCATCCAGTGTGGGCGGATGCGCGAACGCATATCCCCGCTCCTCCAGGATCTCGTACGGTTCCGGAACTACCACGTGGCCCGGCAGCGCATCGGCCAGTTCCGCCACCAGCGTCGATTTCCCGGTGGCATGCGTGCCGCAGACGGCGATTCGCACGCTCAGGACGCGGAAATGAACTCGCGGGCGAGTGTGATGGCCCCCGGGCTGATCAGGCGCACGTTCCGCTCGATGGCGTCGAGGTGCGCGCTCATTGCCTCCGCCGAGATCCCCGGCGGCCCGTAGGCGTAGAACACGGCGCTGGTCGTGTCCGGGGAGATGCGCGCAAGGCCGGAGGGGCCTGTGATCACCGCCGAGAGCACCCGGCCCTTGGCGTCCGCCGTGAACATGTCGCCGTCCTTGACCACCTGGGGAGCGCCGTTGGGCGCGGCAAACTCCTGACTGGCGCCGGTGTCCAGCACTACTGGCAGCGAGAGTTGATCCAGATCATGCCCGGCGGTGAGCAGCAGATTGGCCAGTTCCGAGACGAACATGGCCTCCACCAACGCCGCCACGCGCGGGATCGGCTTTCCCTTCAGCGCCACTGACTCCAGTTGCATCCCGACATGGTAACGCTGCCCCCAGCGCTTGTAGTAGGCCGCGTACGCTGGCAGGGGCGGTGTGGCGCGCAGCGCATCGCGATCTTCGGCCGAGAACCGTTCGCGCAGGGTGCGTTCCAAACTGGCGGCGGCTTCGTTGATGCCCGCGTGGTTCGGCGGGTTTTCCACGCCGCGCAAGGCAATCAGCCCGTAGGTGGCCCCGGGGTGCGCCGCACGCCAGGCCGGGGAGACGGTCAGCAGGTCGCTCATATCACCCGCTTCGCTTCCAGGTCTTCGAAGCGGTGGTTGCGCCAGACAGGAATGCCGCAGAAGCGCTCCCCTTCCGGGCAGATTGGCGCAACGCCGGCGCGGGAGCGCATCACGCAGGGCGGCCCATCCACGTACTGCCCGATGCGCGGAAAGCGTTCGCGCACCTGCGCGACTTCATCCAGCGCCGTTTCGAAGATCTCCCGCTGGGCGTCGAAGCAGAGGCGTTTCACCCACTTCCAGTAGTAGTCCAGCAGGGTGCCGCTCTCGTAGAAGCGGATGCGCTGGGAGTTCGGCAACAGATAGTGAATGGCTTCGTCCGGCGCGCCAAGATCGAGCAGGTGTTGCCGCGCCTGGGTGAGGGCGTTGATGGTGGCGGTGTACTCCGCCAGGGCCGCCGGGTTCTGGCGGATGGCCCACGGCACGATGACATCCGATTCCCGGCTGTTCCAGGCCAGCAGCGCCGGCCGCGAGCCGGTGGTGCCCCGGTGCCGCTGATTCTGGGCGTCTTCCGCCATGCTGATCCGCTTGGCCCAGGTGAACGGCACGTGGTTCATGGTCTGCATCAGTTTGGACTGCATGCCCAGGAAGAGCGGGTGCCCCAGGTAGTGGTTCTTTGTGGGATCGAGCACCTGCGCCAGGGCGGCGTCATCGCTCATGGTCTCTGCCGTCACGCCGAGCACGGTGCGCACCGCTTCCGCCATGATGTGCTCCGCATCCGCTTCGCAGCCAACCAGGCGGCTTTCGTACTCGCCGAGCTGGGCATCGAAGGCGGCGCGGGTTGCATCTGCCGCCGGGCCGCGCTGCCCGGCCTCGCGCCAGGAGGCCAGCGCCTGCGCCTCCAGCGTGTCCTCGGTCTCGAGCAGTTTCAAATCGAGCGGGTGCCCCGGCGCGCCGAGGAAATACGGATCGACGGCCAGCACCTCGGACATCATCCGCGAAACGATGAACCGCACTTCGGACGGCACATCCGGTTGGTTCGCCAGCACGTGGTAGCGCAGCAGGGTCAGGCCATTGACGGTGTGGTAGAGGTGCGCGGGCGTCGCCAGTGGCAGCACGTACCGCGCCACCTCCTGCGACCGCTTCTGGATGGCGTCCGCCAGTTTGCGTTCGGCCTCGGGCGTCTTCGCCCGCGCCCGGCCGGGGAAAACGGCGCTGTAGCGGGCCAGCATGTCGGGCGACAGGATTTCCGTCAGGTTGCGGTAGCCCGCCAGCGCGCGCTGGATGGCCTGGGTGTAGATGGCCTGCGCCGCTGGCTCCAGCGCCGGGGTTGCCATCGTTTCGCCGCTCACCTCGCGGTAGCGCTGCGAAACCTGCTCCGAGTTGTAGAAGGGGTGTGCGTGGAAGAAGCTCCAGATCGCCAGGCGGGAGACGTTGTCCAGGATGAAGACGAAGTTGGCGTGCTGCAGCGTGGTGTGGTGCCCGGCAGCGAAGAGGTCGGCGTAGAGCTTCATGGCGCGCTCGCGGCGATGCGCGCGGTCGGCGGCCTTGACGGGGCTCAGGTTCTCCGGGGCCGGGTCATAGACCAGCTTGCGTACGGTCTCCACGCGCCCGGGCTTGCCGCCGTAGCAGCTCCAGGCGGCGGCCACGGCCAGCGCGAACGGGTGCTGCGACGATTCCTCGCGGAGGAGGGTAACCACGGGTTCGGGGGAAGCAAAGGGCCATGAAGGCGGGGAGGTGTCCACGTCGTCGTCGAGTATAGCTGTCGCCTCGGCCATGCCCCGTCCCCCTCTTCGTGTTCACCGATGCAGCCGGGAAGAGCGGGAACACGAAGTGTACGGACACCCGAGTCCGATTTTCCACAAGAGGGTGAAGGCCCCTCCTGTTCGTTCAACCGAAGCGCCTCGAATGCCGCAGCGCCAACAGGTTCAGTCGTGCGTCTCAGGGAAACGCCTGGTCGTGAAGGCATCCTCTCACGCGTGTCGTCCTGAGCGCAGTCGAAGGACCTCGTTTCGCGGCCAACTCGTTTGGAGATGGCACTCGCCTACGCGGGTCACATTGGGGATCTGTACTGACCGGGAGCACTGGTTACCCGTGTGCGGAGACAGGGGTGACACCTGAACGTCACTGGCTCCTCGAACCGTGTAGTAAGGGACGAGATCCTTCGACAAGCTCAGGATGCCACGCGAGGTTGGGCGGCAGGATGCCAACCAGCATCGTCGTCAGTCCCGATCCCGGTTCCACGGCCAGCGCCAGCGCCGGCCCGGCTGCCGGTAGAACCCCCAGGCCGTCGCGCCCATGAAGATCACCGCCAGCACAGGGGCTACCCAGCCCGGGCCGGTCCAGACAAAGCGCGTGCCGGTGACAATGCTGTAGATCAGCACGCCCGCGACCACGGTGCAGAGCGCGAGCAGGATGACGCCAGGCAGGTTCTCGCGGTCCAGCATCGTTTACGTCTGCCCCGGAATGAGGGCTTGCGCGACGGCGAGGACATCCGCCGTGGGGTCGCTGTCCACGTTCGCGCTGGAGCCGCCCATGCGGTACAGGATCGGGCCGTCCTGCACGTAGAAGATGGTCAGGGGCACCCCATCGGGCGCGCCGACCAGCAGCCGCGCGCTCTCCCCGATTGCCGGGGCTTCGACATCCTGCAGGCCCTGGCCGATTACCACCTGGTCGGAGAAGTAGGTAAGCGCGTTGGCCGCCGATTCGGCATCGGCAAAGCGGTGCACACTCACGTTCAGGAAGGTGGTTCCGCCGGGACCCGGCTCGGCGTCCTGCGGCAGCACGAAATCCCGGAAGGCATTGCCGCTCCAGCCCCAGTCATCCAGCAACTGGTACGCCTCGTCGGTGCCGCCCAGCGCCGCCGCCACATCCTGCTTGCTGCGTTCGGCCTCGTCCGCGAGCACCAGGCCGGATGGCACCTGAGCCTGCGATGGCAGGAAGTCGAGCAGGGGCAGGGTCTGCGCGGAGATGTCACGATCCGGCTCGGCGGGCGTTGGGGTCACGTCCACCGTGGCGGGTTGATCCTCGACCTGAATCGGGACAGTGCTCGTCGCCTGGGGCGCAGCCGTCGGTGTGACGGTCGCCAGGGCATTCGGGAGGACAGCCGATTCAGGCGCGGCTACCGCCCGCCCGGGGAGTCGCCGCAACAGGGATTTCGGATCCTCGCCGGTGCTGACGGGCTGCGCTACCACCGTCGGTGTTGGTTCCGCCGGGGTGATCAGGTTCTGCAAGGGCGCGCGGAAGTACCACGCTACCGCCGCCAGGGCCGCTACCGCCAGGAGCGTGCCCAGCACTCCGCGCAGGGCGCTGCGCTGGCGGCGCTGCTGGCGCGGCAGCAACGGCTCTTCGCCGGCCATGCCGGGCGCATAGGCGTCGCCCGTCGCGTTGCCGTGGTACGAAGGCTCATGGTGTGCGGGGTAGAGGCGGTCCCCGATGCCCGAGCTGGGAGGCGCCGGTTGTGCGTCAAACTGGCGCGACGAGCGTGGTCGCGGCGGTCGTGGTTCCATGCGTGGAGGCGCCCTCAGGTGTGCGTGCGTGCGGCCAGACAGGGCATCCCTGGCCCATCGGCCCGTCCAGAGTATAGCGACGGGCGCGCAGACCCCCGGTGCGCCTGGGCGACACAACCCCGTCACTCCCCTGCATTTGGTACGAACGATACGCAGGGAACGGATGCCTGCTTGCGCGGCGGCTGCTGGTACCCTTGGCGCAAACAGTGAGGATTCCACCCGCATTTGTCCAGGAGGCGCGCCATTTCCACCACGATTGACCGCAGCTACCCGCCGGTGCTGACCCCGCGGCAGGCGTCGGGCCCGATCCAGGCAACGGTGGCGGCGCCAGGGTCCAAGAGCATCACGAACCGCGCGCTGCTGGTGGCGGCGCTGGCTGAGGGCGAGAGCGTTCTCACCGGCGCCCTGGAGAGCGACGACACCCTCTACATGGCCGGCGCGCTCAACGCGCTCGGCGTGCCTGTGAGTCATGATGCGGAGGCGGCAACCTTTCGCGTGCAGGGGGGCGGAGGCACGTTCCCCGTGTCCGAGGCAGAGCTGTTCGTTGGCAACTCCGGCACCACCATGCGCTTTCTCACGGCCGCGCTGCCGCTGGGCCAGGGGCGCTACCGCATCGACGGCGTGCCCCGCATGCGCCTGCGCCCAATTGCGCCGCTGCTCGAGGCGCTCAATGCGCTTGGCGCGGACGCGCAGAGCGAGATGGGCACCGGCTGTCCGCCAATCGTGTTCAACGCCAGGGGGCTGCCGGGCGGCAGCACCGAGATGGCCGGGGATCTTTCCTCCCAGTACTTCAGCGCCCTGCTGATGGCAGCGCCGTACGCGCGCGACGGCGTTGAAGTCGGCGTGATTGGCGACCTCGTCTCCAAGCCCTACCTGCCGATGACGACCTCTGTGATGGCCGCCTTCGGCGTGCAGGCAGATCTGGATACAGCCACCTGGGCCCGGCTCGGGGTGCTGCCGGGGCAGCGCTACACCGGGCGTCACTACCAGATCGAGCCGGACGCTTCAAATGCATCCTATTTCTTCGCTGCGGCCGCTGTCACCGGTGGCCGGGTGCGTGTGGAGGGCCTGGGACGCGGCTCGACCCAGGGCGACCTCGGCTTCGTCGAGGTGCTGCGCGCCATGGGCGCGGAGGTCGCCGTCGGGGATGACGCGACGGAGGTTCAGGGGCCGCCGAACGGCGACCTGCGCGGGGTCGATCTGGACCTGGGCCCCATTTCCGATACCGCCCAGACGCTGGCGGCTATCGCGCCGTTTGCTGATGGCCCGACCACGATTCGCGGCGTTGCCCACGCGCGGCTGAAGGAGACCGATCGGGTGGCGGCGCTGGTGACGGAACTGCGCAAGCTGGGGCAGGAGGTCGAAGAGTTCCCCGATGGCCTGCGCATTACCCCACGCCCGATCACCCCGGCCGCGATTCGCACCTATGATGACCACCGTATGGCGATGAGCTTCGCAATTGCCGCGCTGCGGGCGCCGGGCATCCAGGTGCTCGATCCCGGCTGCGTCGCCAAGACCTTCCCGCGCTTTTTCGACGTCCTCGACGCCGCCACGCCGTAGGCACGCCTGGCATGTACTCCCGCTGGGACGCGCTGCTTGCTGCTTTCGTCTTCGTGGTGGCGCTGGCCGTGAACCTGCACTCGGTGCCTACCACCGAGTTCCACCGGGACGAGGCGCGCTGGATCCACCGGGCGCGCTTCCTGGAGCAGGCGGCGAACCCGACGGGACCGTATTGGCGTGAGAGTGAACTGGTTATCGGTCAGCCGCCCCTGGGTTCCTACCTGATGGGGCTGGGGCTGTTGCTGCAGGGTCGCGACCTGCACACGAACGGGTACTACGATTTCCACTACGGGCAGGACTGGAACGCCCGCCACGGCAACCTGCCAGACCCGCTCGATCTGGAAGCCGCTCGCCGCACGAACAGCGTGGTGGGTGCGCTGATCGCCATGACCATCTACCTGATTGGGCGCGGACTGCTGAACCCGGTTGCCGGGCTCGCCGGGGCGGCGCTCCTTATTCCGCACGCACTCTCCGTGTATCTCTCCAGCCTGGCGGGGTCCGATGCCATCGTGGCGTTGCTGGTGGCCTGGGCGGCCCTGGCAGCCATGTTCCTGGCGCAACGCCCGACCTGGGCCCGCGCGGTGCTGCTGGGCGTCTTGCTTGGGCTGGGCGGCTCGGCCAAGCTGAGCCCGCTCGGCCTGGTTGCGCCGCTGGCCGCTGCCGGGCTGGTCCTGATCTGGCGCGGCTGGCGCGGCATGGATGCAGCGGCGCAGCACGACGGCGAGCTCGGCTGGCGGCTGCTGGCGCTGCCGCCCGTGGCGGCGGCGACATTCATTGCCTCGTACCCGTTTCTCTGGCCCGATCCCATTGGCCGCACGCTGGACCTGCTGCGCTTCCGTACGCTGGAAATGACGAACCAGGGCAACATCTGGGGCGACCTGAAAATCGATGGTCCGGTCGATGCTGCAGGCCGCATTTACAACTGGCTGGGCGTTGTCGATTCCGTGACCGGGGAAGCTATCGGGAACGTTACCCAACCGCTCGGGATCGCGTTCCGCCCCATGTGGCTCGATCTGGCGCTGGCGGTTATGGGCGCGGTGATTCTGTTGGGGCTGGCGGCGCGGCACGGGCTGGGCAGCCGCTGGTCGCTGGCGCTGCTGGTGCTGGCAGGCGAGGTGGCACTGGTGATCGCCGGCATGCGGGCCGATTTCTCGCGCTATCTCCTGCCGGTTCTCGTGGCGAACGCGGTCTGCGGCGGCCTGGTGTTCGGGGTGCTCTGGCAACTGGTTGCCCGCCGCGTCGCATGGGCCCGGCGGTCTCCCCTTGCCCAGGCCGATCGTCCCCCACTGGCAAATGAAGGCGTAACTGTGTGAGCGATCCCCTCCCTCGTGTTCCAGGCGGCCCCGGCGTCTCGCGCTTTGTGCAGCGGGGCGAGCATCGCCTCAGCTACGAATCCCGTGGGGCGCCGGGGGGCCCGCCGGTGCTGGTGTTGCACGATCTGCTGGCGGCGCGGGGCCAGTTGCGTGATCTGGCGGACGCCCTCACGAACGCCGGGTGGGAGGCCGTGCTGGCCGACGTGCGCGGCCACGGCGCGTCTCCCCTCATCTCCGGGCCGGGCTACCCGCCGGCCGAGCTGGCTGCGGACGCCATCGTGGTCCTCGAGGCCGAGGGGCTCCCGGCGGCCCGGGTCGTCGCCTTTGGCTGGAGTGCGCTCATTGCGCTGGAACTGGCCGCCCGTTTCCCGGACCGCGTGACGGGGGTTGTGCTGGTCGAGCCGTACCTGCCCGCCCTGCTGGCGGGGCACCCCAACGAGGAAGCCCGGAAGTACGGCGCTGCGCACCTGGAAGCCGTCGCGCAGGCCGCCGATGCGGCTTACAAGGGGCAGACCGACCGGGCGCTGGATCTGTACCCGGGGGTGCGCTGGGGCACGGGCTGGCGTGACCACATCCCGAAAGCGCGGTTGGGCGCCATCCGTCGCGCTGCGCCCAGCCTGGGGGCCCTGCTGACCACTCTCGGCCAGAGCGCCGCGGATGAGACGCTGGCGGCCGTGCACACCCCGGTCACCATGCTGGTGCGCCGCAACAGTCGCAACGCCGAGCAATGGAACGCCGAGGCGCTGGCGCTGCGGATTCCCGGCGCGGGTGTGCTGAACGTGGAGATCGAGCCGGGGATACCGCCGGCGGAGACCTGGACCGCAGCTATCGTCAAGTCGCTCGGCAGGCCGGGGAAGTAGATCCGGCGCGACAGCAGCCGCTCGCCGCCAGGCAAAGGGTGTGTGGCCTGGGCCCAGACCCAATCGGAGCAACGGAAAGCCTCTCGCCCATTGCGGGCGAGAGGCTGGTGCCGAGGGTAATCTCAGCCTAGCCAGCGACGCCGGCCATGGCCTCCGCGCCCTTGCGCATCTCTTCTTCGGTCACTTCCCGGACGACCCTGGAGACAATCGTCACGTAGCCGTTGGGATCCGCCACGCCCCAGTCCCGGTGCCCCCAGAACTGGTCAGTCGGCTCCCAGAGTATCGTCGCGCCCTTGTCCCGGGCGTGGCGGAAGAGCGCGTCCACATCTTCGTCGTCAGCGATGGTGGTGTACAGGGCCACGCCGTGGCCGTACGGCGGCTGATCGTGCGGGTTGTCTCCATACGGGAGGGAAAACATAAGCTCGACAGCCCCGCGCTTCATGGAGCCATGCGCGGTGCGGCCATCTGGCCCGGCCATCGTGAACGTGGGCGTGAACCCCAGGATATCCTCGTAGAACTTCATGGCGGCGTCGATGTCCGGCACGGTCAGCGTGGGAATCACGGACTGCATGAGACTGGATCTCCTTCTACCGATCACCTGCTCCCTGGGCGGACAGGAGTGCAACCAGAGCGGGGAAACACCAGCGGGCCATGAACGCTCACGGCCCGCTGGCGGCTGAATCATGCTTCGGAACGCAGCGTTGTCTGGATGAAACGCGGCTGCGCCGTGCGCCGCCGGGGGAGGCCAGCGCGTTGGGCCCGGTGGGCATGCTTCGCGCCTTATCATAGAACAAATGTTCTTTTTGTCAAGAGTGCGGTGAGGCTGTTGGCAGCCCGGGCGGGCGTTGACAGCAATCTGAAAAGGCGGGTATACGAACTTGCACGATTCGTGCAAAATGCCGGAGTCAGAGGAGCGGCACAAGGGAATCTGCAGGACGCCCGCAGGCGGGCTCCGATGATGCACAGTGTTTGTGCGGTTGGCGGCAGGACGGACTGCCGCCCGTATCATGGAGGAGGTTCTCCACGATGGGCAAGAAAGACCCAATCCGCGAGTTGAACGAGGCGCTCATCACGGGCGCTATCGACCGGCGTTCGTTCCTCAAGCGCGCTGCCGCGCTTGGCATGGCAGCCGCCGGCGCCGGGGCCGCGCTGGGTGGCGAGGTCGGCACCGTTGCCGCCACCAACGCCGCCTTTACGCCCGAGTTGATCGCGAAGCGCGCCGCTGCGCAGGTGGCCGAAGTTGCCCGCGAGGACACGCTGGTTGCGGTGCGCAGCCGCGTCAAGGGCAAGTTCGACGAGTACCAGATCTGGAACCCGTTCCTGCCCGCCTCCAACCACCAGCTTGGCTCCCATATGACGTCCGAACCGCTGGCCTTCTACAGCGCGTTCCTGGACAAGACCACCATGTGGCTTGCCGAGAGCTACGAGTACTCCGACGATTACAAGACCCTGACCATCAAGACCCGTCCGAACGTGACGTGGAGCGACGGCGAGCCCTTCTCGGCCAACGATGTGGCCTACACCTTCAACCAGTTGGTGGAGGTTGGCCCGGCGGTCAAGTGGGGCGCGGATGTCCAGCAGTTCCTGGACTCCGCCGAAGTGACCGACGAGAACACGCTCGTCTGCAACTTCAAGGTGCCAGCGCCGCGCTTCTTCGACTTCGTTACCTACAAGTTCGATATCGGCGTGTACATCATGCCGGAGCATATCTTCAAGGATCAGAACTTCGCCGAGTTCACCTTCTTCGATATCGAGAAGGGTTGGCCGGTCACCACGGGTCCGTGGCGCGTGGTCTACTCCGGCCAGGAACAGAAGATCATGGACCGCGCCGATGACTGGTGGGGGGTCGCAGCCGGCGTCGACAAGCTGCCGGAGGCGAAGCGCTTCATCTATCTGCCGGACCCGGGCGAGCAGGGCCTGATCTCGGGCATCATCGCCAACAACTACGACATCGACACCGGCATCCAGCCGGCCGGCTTCGCGACGGTGTTCGCGGGGAACGACAAGGTCACCACCTGGACCGGGCAGGAGTCTCCGTTCGGCTACGTGGACTGGTGGCCGCATTCCTTCTACGTCAACAACGAGGTCAAGCCCTTCGACGACCCCAATGTGCGCTGGGCGCTCAGCTACTACCTTGATCGCCAGCAGATCATCGACATCGCCTGGATGGGCGCCAGTCTCCCCTCCACGCTCTTCGTGCCGGACTACCCGCCGCTGCAACCCTTCATGGAGGCCGTGGCGGACCTGATCGAGGAGTACCCCTATTTGGAGCACAACCCGACCAAGGGCGATGAGCTCCTGACCGCCAAGGGCTGGACCAAGAATGGCGACGGCATGTGGACGGATGAAACCGGAGAGCCGATCTCGATTGAGATCATCAGCTTCTTCGACTTCACCTCCGTCGGCCCGGTCATCGTCGAGCAGTTGAAGCGCGCCGGCATTGAATCCACCTACTCCGAGCCGCCGAACTTCTTCGAGCGGTTCGCAGCAGGCGACTACACCGGGGCGCTCTTCGGGCACGGTGGCAGCTACAGCTCGGATATCTACTACTCGCTGCGTCTCTACCAGACCGCCTCGGAGAAGATCCCCGGAGGCCACCTCGTCAACTTCTCGCGCTGGAACAACGAGGAGTACGACAAGCTGGTCGATGAGCTGTACAGCATCAGCCCGACCGAGATGGACAAGGTCATGGACATCTGGAAGAAGTGCATGGCGCTCTGGCTGCCCGGATACCCGGACATCCAGATCTCCCAGGGCCTGCACCGCCTCCCGACCAACACGACCTACTGGACCAACTGGCCCGATCAGGAGAACCCGTACGTCAATACGGCGCACTGGCACCTGACCTGGCCCATGGTCGTGCACTCCCTCAAGAAGGCCGGTTCCGCCTAGAACCGCCGCCTTTCCAGGCTGCACACCCTGCGCCCCCGGTACGCCGGGGCGCAGGCGGCGCCGCATCAGCAATGGTGCTCCCTCGCCGATCAGAGGAGTTCTCCGTGCAACTGTCATACGTGGCCAAGCGGATCGGGATGTTTTTCCTGGTTATCTGGCTGGCGGCAACCATCAATTTCTTCCTCCCCCGGCTCGGGGGACAGGACCCGATTCGCCAGCAGATGATTGCGCAGGCCGCGCTTGGCGGCAGTGTCCAGACCGGTCTGGAAGAAATGATCGACATATACAACACCAAGTTCGGGCTCGATCAGCCGCTCTGGAAGCAATATCTGAACTATCTCGGCGACATGAGCCGTCTTGATTTCAACTATTCGATTTCCAGCTATCCCCAGAAAGTGATTGACATCATTGTCCGCGCCCTGCCCTGGACCTTGATTCTCCTCACGACCACCACGCTGATCTCCTGGGTGCTCGGCACCCTGCTTGGCGCGTTCATGGGCTGGCCACGGGCGCCCAGGTGGCTCTCCGTGCTGGTGCCCCCGCTGCTCTCCCTGAACGCGATCCCCTTTTTCCTGCTTGGGTTGATCCTTATTTATCTCTTCTCCTTTCGCTTCAAGTTCTTCCCGCTCTTCGGTGGTTACACCGCCGGCACCTTCCCCTCCGCCTCGTGGACCTTTTTCAAAGATGCGCTCTGGCACTCCGTTCTCCCGGCCTTTTCCATCATCCTGGTTTCCCTTGGCGGCTGGGCGCTTGGCATGCGCGCCATGATGGTCACCACCCGCGGCGAGGACTACGTGACCTACGCCGACGCCAAGGGCCTGAAGGGGCGCACGATCTTTGCGGATTACGCCATCCGCAATGCGCTGCTGCCGCAAGCCACGGCGCTGGCCCTGGTGCTCGGTCAACTGGTGGCGGGCGCGGTGCTGGTGGAGGTGGTCTTCTCCTACCCCGGAATCGGCAACGTGCTTTTCCAGGGCATCCAGAGCGGAGACTTCTTCCTGGTGCAGGGGATCATCTTCATCCTGATTCTCTCCATTGGGCTCGCAACGCTGATCCTGGACCTCATCTACCCGCTGCTTGATCCACGCATCACCTACAAGAGGGGCTAGTCATGAACAGTGCAGCGCAGATGGCGACGACCATGGACCTGGCGTCCGCGCGCGAGTCTCGCCTTGAGGGCATTCGGTCATTTGGCCGCTACACGCGGCGCAATCCGGCCCTCGGCGTCGGCATTTTCCTGCTGCTGGCGCTCCTGCTCTTTGTCATCATTGGCCACCTGACGGTCGATACGTCGCAGTACCGGCCGCTTTCGGTGCGCCCGTTGCAGCCGCCCTCGTGGGAGCTTCCGTTCGGGAGTGACAAACAGGGGCGCAATCTCTACGCGGTCATGGTTCTGGGCACCCCGTTGACTCTGCGCATTGGCCTGCTGGCCGGCGTCATCGGGCTGGCGATCGGGACCATCCTGGCCTTCATCTCCGGCTACTACGGGGGTATCCCTGACGCCATCATCCGGTTGGTGGTGGATGTCGGCCTCACCATTCCGGGCCTGCTGGTGCTGATCATCATTGCCATGCGGGTGCGTGGCGGCCTGACGGTGGATCAGATGGCGCTGGTGGTGGGCCTGTTAGCGTGGCTGTACCCCACGCGCACCATTCGCTCGCAAGTGCTGACCATGAAACAGCGCGGCTATGTGCAGATCGCCCGCCTCTCGGGCATGAGCAACCCGGAGGTGATCGTCAAGGAACTGTTGCCCAATCTGCTGCCCTACCTGGGCGCATCGCTGGTTGGCTCGGTTTCGGCCGCGATCCTGGCCTCTATCGGGCTGGAAGTCCTGGGCCTCGGCCCGTTCGAATCCCCGACGCTGGGCATGACGATCTACTGGGTGAACTACAACGCGGCCATCATCAACGGCTGGTACTGGTGGTGGGTGCCTCCCATCCTGGTTATCGCCATCCTCTTCATCGGCCTCTTCACTATTGCCGTCGGCATGGACGAAGTCGCCAACCCCCGCGTGCGAGACAAGGTGTAGCGAGGGGGAGACGGCCTGCGGGCCTCAGGGGGAGACGCTACGCTTGGGGAGTAAGGGAATAAGGGAGTAAGGAACGACGGGAGATGCAAACTCCTCATTCCCTTATTCCCCAAGCGCGTGAGCGCGTCTTCCCTACGGCCAGGAGGCCGTCTTCCCTATGCCCGGAGGTTCCCAATGGTTGAAATGAAGCTGGAACTGGTTCATGTGCCGGTCACGGATGTGGACCGGGCGAAGGCGTTTTACGTTGAGAAGATCGGCTTCAACGCGGACCACGATTTCCAGGTCAACCCTGAGTTGCGCTTCGTGCAGCTCACGCCGCCAGGCTCGGCGTGCTCCATTGCCATCGGAGCCGGGCTGACCGAGATGGCGCCTGGCTCCGTCAAGGGCTTGCAGATGGTAGTGAAGGATGCCCACGCCGCGCGGGAGGAACTCCTGCAACGGGGCGCGCCGGTCAGCGAGGTCGAGGTTCTCGACTGGGGTTCTTTCGTGTACTTCACCGATCCCGACGGCAACACCTGGGCGCTGCAGGAATTGCCGCAGCGCGGCTAATGCCGCCTACCCCACCATGCGCATGGCGAAGACCCGGGCCAGGTACGAGGCGAATGCGCCCGCATCCTCCAGAGCGCCCCGGTACCCGAGGTAGCCATCCGGCCGGATCAGGGCGGCCAAACCCGCGCTGGCCCCGAAGCAGGTTGCCAGCGCCTGTTGCGCATCCAGCAACGTGACTGCGCCAGCAGTCGCATCACTGGAGGCAGGCGCAATCCGAACCACGTGCACCGCATCCCCGGCAATGGACTGGCTGGTGGCCGCGAGGTCGTGCAGGGCGCGAAGCCGTTCCGGCGTGGCCTCGGCCCCCGCGAAGAGCAGCAGCGTCCAGCCCCGCGCAACCAGGTCGTACAGCCGCTCAGGCTTGCCCTCGACGGTCTGCACTGCCTGGTCCGGGACGCGGTCGCCCGCCAGCAGCCCCGAACGCTGGCGCCGAACCGACCCGGCGTCCACGGCCAGGAAACTCCCCCGGTAGTTGATGTTCAGTTGCCCCAGCAGCGGCAGCAGACGCTGCCGGACACGGGGTTGCTCCGCGAGCAGCGGGATCAGGTGGCGGCGCACTTCCCGCATGAGATCGTTCTGGGAGAGCACCGCGCGCGTGGCGAGGTCGGTGTTTCGCAGCAGGTCGTGCGCAATGGGCGCCCGCTCGGCGTGGTAGGTATCGAGCAGCCCGGGTGCGGCCTGCCCGCGTACTGCCAGCGCCAGCTTCCACCCCAGGTTGCACGCATCCTGGATGCCCGTATTCATCCCCTGCCCGCCCACGGGGCTGTGGACATGCGCTGCGTCGCCAGCCAGGAAAACCGGACCTTTGCGGTAGCGCGCTGCCTGGCGACGGCTGATGCGAAAGGCCGACGCCCAGATCGGCGTGCCCTGTACCTGCAACGGGAGGCCAGTGCGCTCGCGCAGGACCTGGATCGCGCGCGCGCCGATCTGGGCTTCGGTCGCACTGGCCGGAATCTCCACGTTTTTCGCCAACGGCAGAATTGTCCGGTACCGCCGCGCGCCCGGCAGGGGAGCACCGCCGCAATGTGGTCTCCGCCGATCCAGACATGCGCGATGTCGTGCGGGAGATCCCAGTCAATGTCGAGATCCGCCAGTATGAACTGCTCCGCGTAGGCCGCCCCCTCGAACGGGATGCCCGCCATCCGCCGGACCAGGCTGTGCGCGCCATCTGCCCCGACCAGGTAACGCGCCCGCACCTCGCGCTCACCTGTTGTATCCCGGATCGTGGCGGCAACGCCGTCGCCGTCACCCCGCCAGGAGACGAGCTCCGTCCCGCGCAGCACCGCGCCGCCCAGCGCCTCCAGCCGGGCTGTCAGGATGCGCTCCGTGTCCGTCTCGTCAATAACTGTCAGGGTTACGCCGTCCTTGTTGGCGGCATCGAACGTAATGCAGGCCAGCGTGCGCCGCCCCTCTTCCAGGCAGAGCGCGCGCGGCTGCAGCGACGGCGTCAGGGCGCTGCGGGGTATACCCAGGAGCCGCAGCATTTCGGCGGTGCGTGTTTGCAGGCCAATTGCGCGTGAGGTGGCCGGTGGGACCACATCGCGCTCAATGAGCAGAAAGGGCACATCGCGCCGCGCCAACTCGATGCCCAGGGTCAGGCCCGTCGGGCCAGCCCCCACGATGAGCACATCGTTCGTCGGATTGGCAGCGCACATGGTCGATCTCCATTGATGGCGTACCCTTGTCACAGGCACGATGTCTGGAGGAGATGATAAATGCGACGTGTGGTCACCTTGTTGGGGCGCGCCGGGCTGGCGGTGTTCTGCCTGTTGCTGGCGGCCCTGCCAGCGGCAGCTGACTGGACCCTGCCGCCAGCGAACGGCAAGTTCGACTACCAGATCGGTGGCGACTACGCGCTCCCGAAGGGCGTCAAGGTGGTCTCGCGCGATTGGTTCGCGGGTACGGCCCCGGCTGGCGTATACGGCATCTGCTATGTCAACGCCTTCCAGACGCAGCCGAATGAGCCCGATGTCGACCGCCCGGACGAGAAGGACAACTGGCCCGCTCACCTGGTGCTCACCGAACTCGGGGATGACCCGAACTGGGACGGCGAGTACCTGATCGACCTTTCCACGCCGGAGAAGCGCACCGAGGCCGCTGCCTACGTGAAGCCGATGACCGAGGCGTGCGCCGCGAAGGGTTTCCAGGCCGTGGAGTTCGACAACCTCGATTCCTGGACACGCTTCCAGGACTCCCCGCTTGCCTCGCAGCCACCCTTTGGCCGCACGGAGGCCGTGGCCTACGCGACGCTGCTGGTCGCAGACGCGCACGCCGCCGGCCTGGCGGCCGCCCAGAAGAACACCGCTGAACTGAGCAAGACCGAGGCACGGACGCAGATCGGGTTCGATTTCGCGATTGCCGAGGAGTGTGGGCGCTGGAAGGAGTGCGGCCGCTACCGCGCCAACTACGGCAATCTGGTCTACGTCATCGAGTACCGCAAGAAGGATTTCAGGAAGGACTGCCAGAACAAGAAGCTGCGCAAGCGTCTTTCCATTGTGCTGCGCGACATCAACGTTACCCAGCCAGGCTCGGGCACGTACAAGTACCGGGCCTGCTAGCGAGGGCGCGGCGCTCCGGGAACGGAAGTTCGCGGAACGAAGGGGATCTGGCCAGCGCTGCTCCTGGATCCCCGTAGTCCCCACTCGCTGGGGTCCGCAGGGCCCAGCAGCGCTCGTCCTCTTCCCTTGGTGGCGAAGCTCGCTCCCTCACTCCTATACTCCGGGACTCGCTCGTTCCCCACCCACGCCCGCCCGCCAGTGCCAGAGACGAGCGAAACGCCAGCGCCGGAGATGACCGTCCGCGAGTGGTCTTCTTGCTCAGTCTCCGGCGCGGGAGAGGCCCATGCTTCCGCCCGTGTCTACGCTCCGCCTCTGGTGTTCATGGGTGCAGCCTGTCCTGCTGCTGGTTGCTGGCTGGGTGCTGCTGTGCGTGGGTCAACCTGGCGTCGATGCGCAGGGGATGCCGGAGGCGCCCGCCTCGCTGCCAATGCCCCCTCCTCCGCCAGCCACCGTTCCCCGGGGCTTCACCAGCGCGGAAACCGCGCGGGCGCGGATTCACGTCGCGCCGGGCAGCGCGCAGGATGCCGACGGCTTCGCGCGGGACTGGGGCCTGCTGATCGACGACGGCATGGACCAACTCGATGCGTTTCTGCCGCCCTTCCGCGACAAGGTGGATATTTATGTCTACCCGAACGATCGCGCCTTCGCTCAGGCAACGGCGAACGCGCGCTGGCCGGAGCTGGAGCCAGGCCCGGTGCTGGCCAACCCGGGGATCGGTGACCTGGCGGTTGATCTCGCTGCGTTCCAGCGGGCCACGCCGCTGGAGGCGGAAAACGCACTCCGGCATGGCATGGCGCACGTTGCGATCCGGGAGGCCTCACGCGGGCGGGCGCCGCGCGGCTTCGATGAGGGGCTCGCTGCCTACTTCGAGCAGCCTGTCCCTGCCCGGATGGCGCGGCACGCGGCGCTGGTGCAGAACGCGCGCGCGAATGGCGACCTCCTGACCTGGTCCGATCTCAACCGCCCGCTGCCGCCCGAGGCCGAGCCTGCGCAGATCATGGCCCACGCCTACGCGATGGTGGCCTACCTGATCGACCGCGACGGCGCCGGCAGGCTCGGTGAGTACATTGCCGCCCTCAGCAGCGAGCCAGACTGGCGCGCGGTGATGCGTGAGACGTACAACCGCGCCCCGGCGGAACTGGAAGCCCAGTGGGTGGAGAGCCTGCCCCGCTGGACCACAGGCGGCTGGCGCACCAACCTGCTGGCCGGGTTTGACCTGGAGCCTGCGCGCGACCTGATCGCCAGGGGGCATTACGCCTCGGCGCGGCGCGAACTGGAGCGATCCCTGCGCCTCTTCACTGACCTGGGGGATGAGGAAGGCATCGAGCAGATCAATGACCTGATGGCGCAGACTGATATCGGCCTCCAGGCCGAGACGTTGATGGGCCAGACCCAGGCCTCACTGGAGCTGCACGATTACGACCGGGCGCAGGATTTGCTGGGCCAGGCGCGGAGCCAGTTCGAGCGGCTGGGCGGGGCGCAGGCGCCAGACGAAACCATTGCGGTCTACGCCGAGCTGTCACAGCAGGGACTACACGCGGAGCAGGACCTGGCGCGCGCGCGCGCCCTCTCCCGGCGCTGGGCCGATTACCCCCTGGCCCGGCAGGCCGCGCTGACCGCCGGAACGGCGTATGCGGAACTCGGTGACGCCACCGGCTACGAGCGTTCGGCCGCCATAATACGGGCGCTCGACGAGCGGCAGTTGCGGCTGGTGCTCCTGGTGGGTGGGCTCACGCTCCTGTCTGTCGCCTGGCTGGGGCTCTGGCTCTGGTCGCGGGGCAAATCACCGCTGGACTGGGGGCGCTGATGCAATCAACGCTCCCCCAGCCTGCCCGCCGCGTCGCCCTGCCGGCCCTCCCGGGCGCACCTTCCGCCCGGGAGCACCTCTGGCGCACCTGCTGGCGGCCGTACTGGACCTGGTCGGACGCCCCTGCGCCCGAGCTGGCGACCGCCGATGCTCCCCTCCCCGAGCAGATTGGCCTCGCCGGCCAGGCGGTGATCACCGGGATAGACCGTATCCGCCGCAATCTTTGGCTCAGCCACGCGGCGGTCTACATCTGCCGGGGCATTTGGCTCGGGCTGCTCGTGGCCGCCGCGCTGATGCTCATCGACCTGCTCGGCGGCCCGGTCTTCAATCCGCAGGCGGCGGGAGGCCTCGGCGCGTTGCTGCTGGTGGGCGGGGCGATCCTGGCCGCGCTGAGCAAGCCGGGGCGGCGGCGGACCGCCCAGATGCTGGACCGCTCCTTCCAACTCCATGAGCGCCTCGCAACTGCGCTCGATGACCTTGGGGTGGGGGTTCCCGAGCCGGGCGTCCGCGCGCCACTGGTCTACCTGCAGATGGCGGACGCGGCGAACGCGGTCGCCATGCTGCGCGCCGATCATCGCCTACGTTCGGCGCTGCCGGTGCGGGAACTGGCGCTCATCGTTATCTTCGCGCTGCTGTTGACGGTGCTGGCGTTCGCGCGGGGTCTTGGCGGCGGCCTGCCGGCCCTGGCGACGGCCCGGGTGCCCGTCTTTACCCCGGCCATCGAGCGCCCGGAGCCGCCCCGGCCGACAGAGGCGGAGGTGGCCGCCGCCGCTGCCCCGCCGACGGTGCAGGAGGTGCTGGAACGGCAGGACCGTTCGGCGCAGGCGCGGCGCGATCTGCAGCAGCTTGCGTCGGCCCTCTCGGACCACGCGGCGACCAGCCAGGCCGCTGCCGACATTTCAGCCGGTGAGTACGCCGCCGCCAGCGAGCACCTGCGCCAGGCTGCCCAGCAGACGGCGAATCTTTCCCCCGAGGCCAGGCAGGCGCTGGCGGAGGATCTGCGCGCCGCCTCCCAGGGCATGGACCCGGCGACGAATGGCTTGCAGGAGGCGACCCAACATGCGGCGCAGGGGCTCGAGCAGGACCCGGCTGCCGCCAAGGATGGGATGCGCAGCCTGGCCGACGCTGTGGAGCGCGCCGGGCAGGATGTGGTCTCCCAGAGCGATCTGGCCTCGGAGATGCGCAGTGCGCGCCAGGCTCAACCTACGCAGAACGGTATCAGCCAGCCAGGCAGCCGCAGCCAGACCAGCGGCGACCAGAGCGAACTTTCCGCCAGCGGCGCGCAGGCAGGCGCCGGCAGCCGTGACCCGGGCGCCGGGGCGGATGCCGGCGCCGGAAGCGATGGCAGCCAGGACGGCAGCGCCCAGGAGCAGCCAGGCGGCAACGAGAGCGGCTCCCGGGGCGAGGGCAGCGAAGCAGGTGGGCAGCAGGCTGGCGCGGGCGAGAACGGGTCTGGCAATTCACCCGGCGAAGGGCAGTCAGGCGGCCCCGGCGAGAACAGCGAGGGTGGCCGGGGCTCCCCGGGCGACGAGACGGCGGCCGGCGCGGACGGCGCCGGTGATAGCCGGACCGCGCGGCCGGGCGGCGGCGCCGGAACGGGTGAAGCCTCGGAGCAGCCGCAGGAGATTGGCCGGGCATCGACCTCCGCGACCGAGAACCGGGCGGGCGAGGCCCCGGCCGCGCCGAAGGTCACCGAGGCAAGCACCGACGGCAAGGGAAGCGGGCAAGGGCTCTCTGGCGGCCCGCAGACTGGCAACCTGGAACGCATCGCACTCCCCTCCACCACCGGTTCGCAGGGCGTGTAAACCTCGGCCGACGGCGGCTCCGCCCTGCGCGGCTCGGGCGCGGGGGTGACGGCGGGCTCCGGGTTCGCGACCCAGGGCGAGGTAGGCGAGGCCGGACCGGACTCCAACCGCGTGCCGCCGCAACACCGCGACACGGTCGAACGCTACTTCGGGGGAGGCAACCCGTGAGCGCCACGACCGGCCGCTTCGCTTCCTTGCGTAACCGCGCCGCGCAGGCGCTCCGCCAGGCAGCGCCTGCGCCCGCGCTGGCGCCCAGCCCGGAGCCGCCGCTGCTCGACGAACTGACGCTGGGCCGTCTGCGTCGCCTCTCGCTCAGCGCCGGGCGCGCCCGCACCGAGGGACTGGCCGGGGAGCATCGCTCCCGGCGGCGCGGCTCATCTCCCGAATTCGCAGACTTCAAGCCTTACTCCCAGGGGGATGATTTTCGCCGCATCGACTGGAACACCTACGCCCGGCTGGGCGGTCTCTTCGTGCGCCTGAGTGAGGTCACGACGGAGTTGCCCGTCCACATCCTGCTCGACAGCAGCGCCTCCATGAACTGGGGCAGCGACCCACAGGGCCCGACCAAATTCGCGGCGGCGCGCCGCCTCGCCGCCGCGCTGGCCTGTATTTCCCTCTGGCGCTTCGACCGTCTGGCTATCGTGCCCTTTGCCGAAGGCCTGGGCACGCCGTTTGGTCCGGTGCAGGGTCGGACGCAGGTCACCCGCGCGCTGCACTACCTGCAAGGCCTGGAGCCGCTGGGCGGAACCTCGCTGGCGCCGGTCATTGCCACTTACGCCCGCGCCCGCAAGCGTCCCGGCCTGTTGTTGCTCGTCTCTGACCTGCTCAGTGGCGAGCCAGACGATCTGCAACTGGCGCTGCACGACCTGCGAGGCCGGGGCTGGCAAACCGCCGTGCTGCACGTCGTCGATGACGCGGAGATCGACCCTGCGGCGACCATGGCCTGGCTGCGGCAGGATGTTGCCGGCGCGGGGAGCCCGTCCCTGGAACTCATTGACCAGGAGAGCGGCGACGTCCTGCGTATGACGATTGAACCGGCCCTGGTGGACCGCTACCACAGCGCCGTGGCCGCCTGGCTCGCAACGCTGGAGTCCGCCGTGGCGGCCGAAGGCGCGGCCTACGCTCGCCTGCCCGCAGCCTGGGACCTCGGAGATCGCACCATCGCGCTCCTCCATGAGCAGGGGGTGCTGGCATGAGCCTGCTCGCACCACTCGGCTTGCTGGCGCTGTTCGGCGTGCCCCTGATCGTCCTGTTCCACATGCGGCACACCACGCCGCCCCGGCTCCCCGTTGCCTCCCTCCGTTTCTGGCAGGCTGCCGATCCCCGGCCCGCCGAGGAGCGCCGTTTGCGTCGCCCGCCGTTCAGCGTGCCGCTGCTGTTGCAGATGCTGGCGGTGGCGCTGCTGGCGTTCGCGCTGGCGCGCCCGGCCACGGCCAGCCAGCTCGCGGCCATTACGCCGGGGCTGCACGGCGAGCCACAGCACCTGCTCCTGTTGCTGGATGGCTCAACCAGCATGGCAGCTACCCCGCCCGGCGCGACGCAGAGTCGCTGGGAGAGCGCCCGGCAGGAGGCATTGGCCCGCCTGGCGCCCCTGCGGGAAGGCGACGTCGTCACCCTCATGCTGCTCGGCGCTCGGCCGCTGACGGAAACTGCCTCCAGCAATGCGGGGCTTGTCTCGCTGCGGCAGCGACTCGCCAACCTGCCGTTGCCCGGAGGGCGCGCTGATCTCGATGCTGCGCTGGCGCTGGCGGCGGATCTGCGCCTGCCGAATCTGGAGCGGACACTCGTCTTGATCAGCGACGGCGCGGCGACGGTTGATCCCGAGGTGGCGGCGGCAACCGGCGCGCCCATTGCGCTGGTCGTGCCGGGCGGCAACCTGGAGGACGCCCGGCGCGGCAACCTGGCGGTAACCGAGATTGCGGTGCGGCCAGCAACGGATGGCAGCGGGACGCTGACCCTGTTTGCCTCGCTGGCGAATTATGGAACCGAGCCGGCCGAAACGTCGGTCACGGTCATTGGTGATGGCCTCGATATTGGTCGCGGCGAGACAACGCTGGCTCCGGGCGGTGAACCAGCCGCGCTGCAGTGGGTGTTGCCGCCTGGTGTCAGTGAGATCAGCGTCCGTATCGACGCCGCCGATCAACTCCCGGCCGACAACATCGCCACCATCCTGCCGCTGACCGGCGACGCGGCAGGCGGGCCCATTGCGCCGCACATTCTGCTGGTGTCCGATCTCCCAGGATCACTGGCGCGGGCCCTGATGTCCCTGGACAACGTGCAGGTAAGCGTCGAGCCATCAGACAACGTGGCCGCCATCAGCGCCGCCAACTATGATCTCGTCGTTTTCGACCGTGTTGCTCCGCCAGCGGACCTGGTAGCCCACCTGCCCGCGCCCTCGCTCTGGGTTGCGCCGCCCGCTGATGGCCCCTTCCCCACCACCGAGGAGGTGACCGAGCCGGAAGCCAGCCGGGTCCGCGCGGGTGATCCACTGCTGGAGGGCGTTGACCTGGCGGGGGTGACCTTTGGCCCCACCGCCACGTTCACCCTGGGCCCGAACGACACCGAGATCGTCGGATCAGCCGGTGGACCACTACTCTACAAGACCCGGGTCGGCGCACAGCCGGCGCTCGTGTTGACCACTGATCCCGAGGCGTCCAACCTGCCGAAGCGGGTGGCGTTCCCGATCCTCGTTGCCAACCTGGTCAGCGCCCTCGCGCCGGATGGCATTGCTGCCGCTCTCCCGCTGGGGGAATCATTGGTCTACACCCCGCGCGCCGCGACGGCCCGCGTTGAAGTGGCGCCGCCGCACGGCAACCCCACGGAGCTGGCCGTGCCCGGGGGCGATCAGAGCGGCCGCGACGTTGTCTTTACGGACACCGGAGAGCCTGGCATCTACACCGTGACCGAGTATGACGCCTTCGATCTGCCGCTGGGATCCACGCGCCTTGTCGTCAACGCCGGGCACCGCCAGGAGTCAAACCTGCGGATCAATCCCAATCTGGCGCCGGCGCTGGCGACGGCGACCGGAGTCAGCACCACGGGCCTGCGTGAGGAGCGTGTTGATCTCTGGCCGTTGCTGGCGCTGGCCGCGCTGGCGGTGATTGTTCTGGAGTGGCTCTGGGCGCTCTGGGCGGCTCGCGCGCGGGTCCGCCGCGCGACGGCGGCAACGTCGTGAACGGCCTTGTCTGGGCGCGCCCGGAGGCGTTGGCCCTGCTGCTTGTGCTGCCGGTGGTCCTGCTCAGCGCGCTCATCTTTGGCGCGGGCAAGCGCGGTTTCCAGCGTCAGGCCATTGCCTGGCGGCTGGTGGTCGCTGCACTGCTGATTGTGGGCCTGGCCGAACCGATGCTCGCCTCCAGCACGGGCGCGGGTGGCGTGGTCTTCGCTATCGACCGCTCCTCCAGTGTCGATATGGCTGCCCAGAACGCGGCGGAGCGCTGGCTGAACGATGCGCTGGCGGCAGCGCCAGGCGACCGACGGGCGGCCATCGTCAGCTTTGGGGCGCAGCCCCTGCTGACAACACCGCCCGGCGTCGCCCGCAGCATGACGGAAGCCAGCGACGGCAACGCCAGGATCGACCCGGCCTTCACCGACATCAGCGCGGGCCTGGCCCTGGCGCGAGCCTTGCCCCTTGGCGGCGGCCAGCGGGTGGTGCTGATTTCGGACGGCGCCGAGAACCTGGGCTCGGCGATTACCGAGGCCGCCCAGGCCGCCTCCGATGGTATGCCGATTGATGTGGTCCCCGTGCCCGGCGTGCGTGAATCCGACCTGCGGGTGGAAGGGCTTTCTGGCCCGGCCTCGGCCTGGGGCGGTGAGCCGATCTCGCTGCTGGCTGGCATCGAGACGGGCCAGGCTGGGCCTGCCACGGTCGAGATCGTGGTCGATGGCGAGGTGAAATCGACCGAAACGGTCACGCTGAAGGCAGGGCTCAACTCGCGGGAGTTCACGCTGGATGACCTGGCCCCGGGTTTTCACGCCATCTCGGTGCGCGTCCTGGGTGATGCGGCTGCCAACCGCAGCCAGGACGACGATGCCATGCCGCTGGGTGTGGTCGTGCGGGATCGCCCACACCTCCTGTTGATCTCGGCCGAAGGCAATGACGCCGGGATCATGCGGGACATCCTCGTGCGCGGCGGCGCAGAGGTCACCGTTGCCACGCCGGGAGACGTGCCGGTACGCATTTCCGAGCTGGGCGCCTGGGATGGCTTCGTGCTGGACAATGTCCCTGCGCCCGCCTTCACCTACGATCAAATCAGCGGCCTGCGCGAAGCCACGCGCACCCTGGGCCGGGGCATGATCGTGATTGGCGGCACCTCGTCCTACGGGCCGGGCGCCTACGCGGGCACCCCGCTGGAAGACGCCCTGCCCGTGACCGTGAAGGTTACTGACGGCCGCGAGCGGCAGCGTGTGGCGCTCCTGCTGATCATCGACAAGTCTGGCTCCATGGGCTACGACCCCGCGAACGGCCGGGGCAAGATCGAGATGGCCAAGGAGGCCGCGCGGTTGGCGGCCGGGGCGCTGGCGCCCGGCGACCAGATCGGGGTGATTGCCTTCAACGACCGTCAGGAGTGGCTGGTGCCCTTTGCCACCATTGAAGGCGCCGGCAGCCTGGAGGAAATCAACCGCCGCATCGAGACACTGGAACCGGACGGCGGCACCGAGATTTTGCCGGCGCTCTCGGTTGGGCTGGATGCCATTCGCAACGCCGACGCCGATGCGCGGCACATTGTGCTGCTCTCCGACGGCAAGGCGCGGACCGGGACGCGGGAGAGTTACCAGCGCCTGCTGGATGACGTGCTCGCGGACCGCACAACCCTCTCGACGATTGCGCTCGGCGCGGATGCAGATACAGACCTGCTGAACTTCCTGGCTGATGAGGCCGGCGGGCGCTACCACTTTGCGACTCGGGATGAGGATATCCCCGTGCTCACGTTGCAGGAGGCGCGCAGCGCGGGCAGCCAGTCGGTGATCCGGGGCAGCTTCCGTCCCATCCAGACGGCGCCCAGCCCGATCCTGGCCGGCATTGACCCTGCGACGCTGCCAGACCTGGCGGGCTATGACTTCGCCGAGGCCAAGCCCGACGCCCAGGTGGTGCTGACATCCGACCGTGAAGATCCGGTGCTGGCCAAGTGGCAGTACGGCCTGGGGCGGGTTGTCGCCTGGACCGCGGACGATGGCAGCGATCTCGCGGCTCCCTGGTCCAACTGGGCAGACAACGACGCGTTCTGGGCCGCCATGGTGCGCTGGGCCCTGCCAGACCCCGAGCGCCGCCCGCTGACCGTCTCCTCGGCTCGCTCCGGTGAGGACGTCGTGCTGACGGTGAGCGCAACTGGCGCTGCCCAGGACCAGCCGCAGAGCCTGCCTACCTTTGCCACCGTGCGCTCGGCAACAGGTGAAACCATCGCGTCGCAGGCGCTTGTACCGTCCGGCCCCGGGGAATACACGTTGCGACTGCACGCCCCGGACGCGGGTGCGTACGCGGTGGACGTGCGCCAGGAGCGGCCCGACGGCGTGGTCTCCGAACTGGCCAGCGTGACGGTGCCGCCTTCACCGGAGCGGTTGCCGGATCCCGGCGCCGGGGCACGGTTACGGTCGATTGCGGAACGCACAGGAGGGCGCCTGCTCTCCCTGGATGCCCCCGGCGCAGTCTGGGATGCGCCCCCGCCCGCCGGGGGTGAGCTACGCGAACACCGGGCGGTCTGGCGCTTCCCTGTGGGCCTGGCGTTGCTGATGTTCATCCTGGAAATCGCAACCCGCATGGGAATCTGGCACGTGGTACGCAGCGTCCTGAGGCCGGTGCGCCGCGGCTGATCCCGTACCGGCGGGCTGCTACCCTACCGCCCGCTGTACGCGGCACAGAACCTGGGAGCGCGGTGTGATCAAGGTCATCCTCCACAACAACGACCAGAAGGCGATCATTGACGCGCCGGTGGAGGAACTGCCAGAGATCGTGGCCCGGGAGCACTCCATGCTCTGGGTAGATCTCACTGATCCGACGCTGGACGAGATCGCCGCTATCGGCAAGGTGTTCTCCTTTCACCCGCTCGCCCTCGAAGACACGATGGCCGATGATATCCGGCCCAAGATCGACCAGTATGAGGGCTACGCTTTCATCGCCTTCTACGGGATGACGCATTCCGTAGCAGGCTGCCATTCACACAGTGTCGACATCTTCATCGGTTCGAACTACATGGTGACCTGCCACGACAGCGCGCTGCCCGTGATCGACGAAACGGCGACGCGCTGGAGGCAGAATGTGGCGGCGCTTGGAAACCGTGGCTCCGGCTTCCTCCTCTACTCCCTGCTCGATGCCCTGGTCGATGGCTACTTTCCGGTGATTGACCAAATCACAGAGCGGGCAGAGGAACTGGAAGAACAGGTCCTGAACGGTGGCGAGCCCCGCTTGCAGGCAGACATCATGGCGCTCCGGCGTGAGTTGTTGATGATTCGCCGCGTTGCCGGCCCGGAGCGCGATGTGATGAATGTCCTGGTGCGGCGCGACCCGCCCTACTTCGGGAAGAAAGAGATTGCCTACTTTCAGGATGTCTACGACCACTTGCTGCGTATCATCGACTCTGTGGATTTGACGCGTGACATGCTGGCTGGCGTGCTGGACGCAAACCTCTCGATGGTTTCCTATAACCTGAACGTGGTCGTGAAGCGCCTGACGTCGTCCTCGATCATCCTGATGTCGGTCACGCTGGTGGCAGGCATCTACGGGATGAACTTCGTGAACATGCCGGAGTTGGACTGGCGGTTTGGGTATGCCTTCGCGCTGGGCCTGATGGCGGTGATCGGGGTGGCGGAGTTTCTGGTTTTCAAGAAGATCGACTGGCTGTAGGGGGATCGGGGACGGTGCAGTAATCAGGTGCCTTCCCGTACCGGTGCTGAACGGAATTGGCAGGTGGTGCGCCGGTAGCTGACGACGAGATTCTTCGCCTGCGAGCTCAGAATGACAGCCGGAGGGGTGCGGCAGGCCCGACACCTCCCCGTGGTCGCACTACCGGGCTCACCGGCGAAGAATCTCGTTCTCTCGCCCAAAGGCAACCCTGCTCCTTACCTTTGACCACCTCGCCAGTTCCTGACGCCCCCTCAAATCTGCGACAGGAGCAACCCGGCGATGGTCATGTAGATCAGCAGCCCGGTGGCATCAACGAACGTCGAGATGAGCGGCGCGGAGACGACGGCGGGATCAACGCCAAGCTTGTCGAGAATCAGGGGCAGCATGGCGGCCACGGTCGCTGACCAGAGGGAGACACAGACAATGGTGGCGCCGACCACGAGGCCGACCTGGAACCCTTCGGGGAACCCCACGCGGAGGTAGCCGACAATGCCCATAATCAGGCCCACGGTCAGCCCGACCGCCATCTCCTTGGCCAATACCCAGCCCACATCGCTCAGGCGGACCTCCCCTACCCCGATGGCGCGCACCAGCGTGGTCACCGTCTGGCTGCCGACGTTGCCGCCGATCCCGATGATCAGGGGGATATAGGCCACCAGGATCGGCACACCCTCCAGGCGCTCGGAAAAGTGCTGGAGCACCTGGCTGGTCAGCAACCCGGCCAGGAAAAGGAAAAGCAGCCAGCCGATGCGGCGCTGCACCAGCAGGCGCGGGCCGGCAAACCGGTACGGCATGTCCAACGGCTGCGAACCACCGATGCGCTCGAAGTCCTCGGTCGTCTCTTCCTCGAGAACATCGGCCACGTCGTCCTGGGTGATGATTCCCAGCAGGCGGTCTTCGGCATCGACCACGGGCAGGGCCAGCAGGTTCTTGTCGACCAGCAGGTTGGCGGCGGTCTCCTGGTCGGCATCGGCGCGGACGCGGATCGGATCTTCCACCATCACGTCGCTCACCGGCGTGTTGGGGCGCGTCAGGACCAGGTTATGGAGAGAGAGCACTCCGAGCAAGTGTTCAGCTTCGTCGAGTACATAGACATAATAGATTGTTTCGGCTTCTTCCGCGACGCGCCGCAGGAGGACAATGGCGTCGTCCGCGCGCACATCCGGCGCAATGGCCACGAACGCCGGGGTCATGCGCCCGCCAGCAGTGTCCGGAGGGTAGGCCGAGAGTTCGCGGATTTCGGCGGCTTCCGCCGGAGCCATGGCCCGCAGAATCTGCTCGCGGTCTTCGGTCGGGATCTCGGCCAGGATGTCTGTCGCGTCATCGGGGTCGATCGCTTCGAGGAGATCGGCCGCCTCTTCGCGCGGTTGCAGGCGCAGGATCGCCGCCGCATTGGCGGGGTCAAGTTCCTCGAGAACCTCCGGGAGCTCGGCCGGAGGCAGGGTCTCGAGCAGGATGGCGACTTCGTCGTCATCCAGGCGCACCAGGATGTCGGCCCAGTCAGACGGCCCCAACCGGTCCGTGAGGCCGCGAATGCCGAGTTCTTCCCGCTCGGAGATCAGGTCACGAATCTCTTCGAGCAGCTCATCCGTGGCCATCGTCACTCCGTGTTGCGCGGGGCCAGAGGGTGACCCGGTGGACATATTGGCGCCCGGCTGGCCGAGGTGCGTTGGTGCTGGCCGTCCCCGGTCCGTGCGCAGTACCCGGAGCGCGGCGAGTGTAGGGAGCCGCCAGAATCACGTCAAGACGTCGGGATTTCACGCAGCGGCTGTGCCCCGGTGTCCACCTGGGTGGAGGTCGGTCCCATGCCTGCGTGCCCGGCCAGCCAGGTCGCGACATCCGGCAGCCAGTCAGGCAACTCGTCATAAAGCCCGTGCGCGCCGTCGGGATACCAGAGCAACGTCCCGCGTGAACCTGCTGCTGCGCAGTAGCGTAGCGCTTCCTCCGGCGGCACGATGAGATCGCGCCCGGCGCCGAGCACCAGCACGGGCGCGGAGGTGTGCTCAATGATCCCCGGCAGCGCGAACTCGCGGCAGAGTTGGCGTGCTTCCTCCATTCCGCCGGCGACGGCCGCAATGTGGCGCTGCATGAGAGGGGTGGTGCGGCCGAACCAGGGGCGTGGGTCGTAGGGCGGGGTGACGGCAACCAGCGCGCGTACACGGCGGTCGTGCGCGGCCGCGCGCGCGGCAACCGCGCCGCCCAGGCTGAACCCGAGCAGGGCTACCCGGTTGGCGTCGAGCGCCGGGTCCAGTTCGGCAAAGGCAAAGAGGCCGTGGGTGAGGTCGTCGCAGTCGGCGGTTGGCTCCACGGACAACGCGCTTTCGCCGCTCCCCGGCCAGTCCAGCGCGAGCACGGCGAACCCGCGCTCCCGCAGCGGCGCAGCCCAGAGCAGCGTTTCTTCCTTGCAGGTCGAAGAACCATTCAGGAGCACTACCAGCGGCGACGGGCCGACCGCATCCTCCGGCAGGGCCAGGTACGCCGGGAGCCTGGCGGCGCGCCACCAGATTTCGACCCGGCGCACATCCGGCTGTAGCACGCGCGTAGCCTGTGCGTAGAGTGTCGAGCAGGCATCGCGCAGGGTGCGCACCTTGCGCAGGTCGTCGAAGACGAGGATGCTGGCGATGTGGTAGGCCAGCGCCGCATGCCGTTGGGCCAGTGCCGACTCGGCGCGGCGGCGCATGCGCTGGTGCGTGCGAGATTCGCTCAGGAAGCGCTGCGCCGCCCAGGTCCAGGCCAGGTCCCAGTCCGCGAGGTTGCGGATCTTCCGCAGCGTGGCCAAGGTGAGATCCGCTGGCAGGTCCATGGCCGCCAGCCGCCCGCTGCTGATCAGCGGCAGCCCGCTCGCGCCGAAGAAGCGCAGGTAGGTGTTCATGCGGCGTTGATCCGCCAGCGACGCCAGGCCCCAGGCAATCGTTGTGCGGCGCGGGATGAGGGGTGGCTGCAACTCGTCGCTCAAGATGCGGGTGTCCAGGATCGCTCGCGCGCGTTTTGCAGGGCCTGCCGCACCAGGACCGCCTGCGATGCGAAGCGGCAGGTGATGGTGATGCGGTCAATGCGGGGGTAGGAGCGGCGCATGGCTGCGATAAGTTCGTTGACCAGCGTCGCAATGGCGGCCTGGGTGTCATCCGGGCTGGCGGCGGAATCGACGCCGAGCAGCGGCAAGGCGAGCGTGAAGTGCGGCGCGGCGGAGGCCACGTTCAGGATGGCAGGAACCGCCCGCCGCACATACTCCGGCCTGGCCCGCTCCCCCAGGGCCGGATGCACGGCCGCGTGGATGACGGCGGCCACCCCCCGTTGGGAGAGCCCGGCCGCGCCGGTGATCACGGCCGTGCCCAGATCGAGGGGCGCCTGGGCCATCGCTTCACGCTCGATTTCGGAGCCACCGAGCGAGCGCAGGCCGATCAGGCCTGGTGTGGCGAGCGCACCAAGGACGCCCCGCCGGTTCGCCGGGAGCACAATCATTTCTGCGCCCTGCGCCAACAAATCCCCCACCGCGACCGTGACAACGGTGCGGCCGAACGGGAACTCAACTGGCAGCCTGGCCTCGTTCACGGGCGTCCTCTCGGGGTGGGGCGCTTGCAGCGTACCCGGCACAAACCCTCGCGCCAAGATGTGCCAGAGGGTCACGCTGTGACAGGCAACAAGCCCCGCTCTCGCGCACACGAGAGCGGGGCCAGCGGTCAGTGAGCGCGTGACTCAGGAGATTTCGACGGCGTCGCCTGTTTCGGTCGGCACCACGATCTCCCCAATCGGCTGCACCGGTCCGTCTGTCGCCGGTTCCATGCGGATCGAGGCGTTGTTGTAATTGTCATCCACCACTGTCTCGATCTGGCCGCGCATCTCCGGGCTGCCGGGGTCATAGGCCGGGGAGCCACTGCCGAAGCCTGCCGGCACCACGACTGCCAGCGTGTTCGGATCGAGCAGCGCGCCGGTGGCCGGGTCAATCAGCAGGCCGGTTTGCAGATGGACTTCGTAGCTGGTGCGCGGGTCGATGACGCGGCCATGGACGCGGTCCAGCAGGTAGCCCGTGGTCGGGTCGATCAGGTAGCCCGTGGCCGGGTCGATTTCCATCCCTGTGGCGGGGTCGATCTGCGGCGTTTCCTCGGTGGTAGTGGCGTTCTCGTCGCCCGTCGCACCGGCGCCGTCATCGCTTACGGCCGTGTCGTCATAGCCGGACCCGTCATCGTAGACAGCCGAGTCGTCGTAACCAGTCCCGTCGTCAGACACCGGTTGGCCTTCCACGGGATAGCCCGTTTCCTGCTGGAGCTCGATGGGCGCTGCCGGTTCCGGCAGTGGCGCGGCGGGAACATCAGCTTCCTGCTGCAGAGCCGCCGGGGCGGTCTGCAGGAGCGGGTTGTCCAACCCCGTCCAGGCCAGGGGTTCGTCAACGTAGGCCGTTTGCTGATTCTGGTGCGAGCCGCCCTTCTTGCGGTCCTTGTCCTTCTTGCCGTCCCGGTCGCGAGTGTCCGTGGTCTCGGTCCACGTGTCTTCGGGTACTTCTGTTTGCGCCTCGGCCAGGGCCGCGTCATCCAGCGTACCCTCCGGGATCAGCGCCGCGATACCCGGGTCGCCATCCCACTCCTCGGCCAGTTGCGGCGCTTCGCTGCCGGTCGGGTCTCCCGTGCCTTCGCCTGGGCCTTGTTCCGGAGTCGGCGTGCCATCCGTGACCGGAGTCGGCGTGACCGGCAGGAAGGACTGGTCAGGCAGCGTCGGGTTCAGCGGAGCGGGAGGCAGGTTGAAATCCGGGGCCTGGCCCGCGCCCTCCAGGGCGGCAATCGCCTCCAGCGGCACCGGGCCGACCGGGCGGGTGGCTTCGGGCGCGGCAGATTCACCGCCAGATGAGCCGCCATCCTTCTTCCCGCCCTGTCCATCGTCTTCCGTGGTGTCCGCCGGAATGTCAGATTGCTGCTCGACAACCGGCTCTGGCTCAGCGCCTTGCGCCGCCGCCGCATCCTCGACCGGCACAGTGTCGACCGTTTCCTGGCTGGCAGCTTCTTCCGGCGCGGCCTCCTGGGCGATTGCGACGGGCGCCGTGTCCTCAGCCGGAGCATCGGCCAGGGCCAGAGTGGGTTCCTCGGCGGCTGGCTCTTCGTAGACCGGCTCAATCACCGGCGAATCAGCCACGGGCTGTATGGCTGGTTGATCCTGCTCTACCGCAGGGGCGGTCGTTGGCGCGGGCGTCGGCGCGACGGTTGGCTCCCTGGTCGCTGCCGGTTCCACGGAGCGCGGCTCGCGCGTGGCAGTAGGCTGTGGCTCTTTGGTTGGCGCAGAGGCAAGCGCCTGGCTCGTGGGTGCTTCCGGCTTCGGCGTTTCCGCGGCCTGGGTCGGGATGGCCGTTGGCAGTGGCGCCTCGGCCACGGCGGAGATCGTCTCTACCGGCCCGGCGCCCTGGCTGATGGTGGGAACTGGCGCACGCCCCGGAGCGTTGATGGCGACGTACAGCACGCCAGCCAGCGCGACGACCAGCGCCATGCTGGCCGCGGCGGCCAACCCCGGCGATGAAAACGCCTGCAGCGCCTGGCTCAGCCACGCCCAGCCGGTCTGCTCCTCCCGCACGGCGCTCATGACGGCGCGCGACACCGCCGGGCTGGCGGGTAGCCGGGTCAAGCCGTGCAGGCCCCGCGCGATGTCATCCGCCTGGGAGACAAAGACGCGGCACGTTGGGCAGGCCGCCAGGTGCGACTGTAACTCGTAGTGCTCCGCAGGGGTCAGCGGGGCATCCATGCGGGCGGAAATCAGTTCTTCAGCGCGTTCGTGGGAGATCATCACCTTGCCTCCCACTCGCGGGGTGCATCAAGTGCATCGACACTGCCATAGATTTCGGCGAATGCCTTGCGAGCGCGGAAGAGGCGCAGTTTTGCTGCGTTTTCCGTGATGCCCAGGGCATCGGCGGTTTCTGCTAACGAGAGTCCCTGATAGTGTCGCAGAAGAAGCGCGGAAGCGTAGTGCTGCGGCAATCTGGAAAGCGTTTGTTCGATATCCTGCCGCCGTCCCACCGAGCGCTCGATCGATTGGTCGCTGGCGTGATCGTGCCCAGGCAGGAAGGGAATCCATTGCACAATCTTGCGCCGCCGCAGCTGGCTGATGGCCGTGTTGGTGGCGATGCGGTAGAGCCACGGCTTGAATGCCAGATCAGGCCGCGTCGACGGCAGGGCGTTGTACGCCTTGATGAACGTATCCTGGGTAAGGTCCTCCGCCATCGCACGGTCGCCGACCATGCGATGCAGATAGTTCAGGATTGGTGCGTGATACTGCTCGAACAGTGTCGCAAAGGCGACCTGGTCGCCCTCGCGGGCACGCCCGACGAGATCTGGATCGTCCGAGGTCAACCCTTGGCTCCTGCGTACAGGCAGCTGCTTTTCGACAGCCACCGGCTGCGCATTGGTCCACGGTATCGAGAGTTCCATCCGGCGATCCGATGCTCCTTTCCGCACCCTGAAACGCGCCGTCAACGGCATCCGTTTCGCGGTGCGGGAAGGCTGGCGGTGCGGGACGCCGGGGAACCTGATGAGGATAGCATGTTGGCTTTCCGGGGTGTCCGTACCGGGGGGATCTGGCGTCGTGGCGGGGGTTCCACGTGGAACGATGGTTCCACCCGGGTGGAGTTGATTATGGCGGTTCCGGGGGTTGCCCAGGCGCCGGGGAGCAGCTGATCCAGATGTTGATGACACGTTTCCATCTTTCGCCCTGGACCCCGGAGCAGACCGCTGTGCTTGAAGCCTGGGGGCATGACCGGCGCGCGGCGCTGCAAGCGGGTCTGGACGGCGCCCTTGCCCTGATGCAGGGTGAGGAGGAACAGCCCATGCCCGGGCCTGGACCCGTAGTCCCTCTGCGCGGTGAGGGGGACTCCCTGGCCGCGCTCTTTGGCGACCTTCTGGACGACCTGGCGGCGCAGGTTGCCGTCCATGGTCCCATGCAAGTGGCTGCGCTGGATGGCGTCCTGAAGCGGGGCCGGGAGGGGCTTGTGGCCTGGGGCTATCTCTTTCCGCAGGAGTATCCCGCGCCGGTTGCCTCGTTCGAGCGGCTCGGAAGCGTGGAGGCCGAGGAAACCCCGGAGGAAAGCCGGCTGCGTGTCACGCTTCGCCGCCTGGGGTAGAGGGTCGGGCCCAGGCGCCGGTTCGCCCACGGCCTGAGCTGCGCCACCACCTTGTCACACAAAGGGTTTGCGCCACGCGGGCGGGGACCGGCTTATTCTTCGTCCCAGACGCCAGCTGTTTCCTCGGCCAGGATTTCCTGCGCCCGGGCGAGGTCGACCGCTCGCACGGAGAGGCGGTGCGCGAAGGTCGAGGCCGAGCCCCACGCGCCGAAGCCGGCTCCGAGCGGCTGCACCAGGACCGGGATTCCCGCGTCTTCCAGGATCGACTGCCAGAGCCCGGCAATGGGCTCGTTCGGCGCGGTGGTCAGATAGACGATATCCGGGCTCATCAGCGCTCCAGTTCTGCGATCACCACCTGCATGGCGTTCGGTTCGATGGCGTCGATGCCCTCGAAGGGTGTCTCCAGTTGGTATTCGAGCAGCAGCAGGAGCGACACCATCACCGCCAGGCTACCGGTGAGCAAGACATGAACCCAGCGGTTCTCGACCGCGAAGAAATAGGAAAAGCCGACCGTCACGATGCCACCGATGAGCAGCGTGGCGCTCATGACCAGCGGCAAGCCGAAAGCTGCCAGCAGGAAACGCGTGCGCCGCGCTTCATCCAGGGCGTCGAGTTGATCGAGCGAAGCCGCGAATGTGGGCATGGACCCGTTGGTTGAGGCGCCGATTTGGTCGTAGATGCTCCAAAGGCGATCAGTGGGTGACGGGTCGATCGCAGAAGGCAGCTCGCCCTGCGCCAGATCGGGCCACTCAACGTTGACCACATGCAGCGCGTAGTCCATGAGACCAGCGCGCACCGCCTCGCGATCGGCAGCGGGCCATTCGTGCGAGAGCCGCTGCAGGTTGAGGACCGCGTTGGCTTCGTTGGCCGCAGCTGTGCGCGCATCCTGGTACTCGCCCCAGGCAGCCACCACCACCTGGGCCAGGATCACCGCGTAGAGCACGCCAATGACGGCGTAGATGTACCCCGCCACATCCGTGTGCCCGGCCAGCCGCGCAGGCGGCACAAAATGCCGGACGAGCGCCAACCCGGCCAGCGACCCCAGCACAATGAGCAGCGCGATTGCCAGGAAGACCACAACCCCGGACATCGAATGCGCGCTCCCTGTGCCGGTCTCCCGGCGCTAGCGTCCAGCAGCCAGACTATCATGCCGAAAGGGCGCTGTTCCGCGCATGCTGAGGCGGCCTGGTGCGCATTTCCCGGATGAATACCGGCTGGCGGACATCGTTCGACATGTTCGAGACGACACGTCGCCTGCCTTGCGCCGCGCTAGAAAAACCCGGCGATGCCCATCGAGAACAACAACATCATCACGCCGCAGACCAGCAGCACGGTCAGGCAGCCCTTGCCGCGCGGTGCGATCCCTGTGGCAGACTCCAGGTTGCGCGCCTGGTTCCACCAGATGATGTTGGCGATCAGGCCGGGCAGAAAGAAGGGAAAGTAGAGGAGAAGGGCAAAGAACGCCTGCCAGCGGAAGCTGCGCATGCGCGGTGTGGGTGTCCAGTATGGCTGCTGATGCCAGGGCGCCTGAGGCGCGTAGAAGGCTGGCGCAGCGTAGGGCGGAGGAGGTGGGGGAGGCGCCAGCGGCGCGGCCGGCGGATGCGCCAGCAGGTCATGGGCTGGCTCGCCCCACGACACGCGGACCTCCATCTGCCGGCGGCGCGACCGGGGAGCCTGCGGCGCGGGCGCGGGCTGTGGCGCGCCGCACTGGGTGCAGACCAGCGCGTCAGCAGCCAGTGCGCTCTTGCAGTAGCGGCAGATCATGGTCCTGTCTCTTGGCGCCCGGACGCCGGTGCACAATACCTGGGCGGAGGGTACCGCCCAGCACCGGAACGGACAACATGCGATGATCGTTCCCGATTACCTCAACCAGCGGAGCAGCCGATGACCGACCCCCTGTTGCACGCGCGGAATATCAGCAAGCGCTACGGCGGCATCGATGCGCTGAAAGGCGTTAGTCTGGAAGTCCACCCGGGTGAAGTGGTGGCCCTGATGGGCGAGAACGGGGCCGGCAAATCGACGATGGCGAAGATCATCGCCGGCGTGGAGCGGCCAGACGGCGGCGTCATGATCTGGAACGGGCGGGAGGCGCATTTTCGGGACACGCGGGACGCCGCCGCCGCCGGCATCGCCATCGTGCTGCAGGAACTCAGCCTGGTGCCGGACCTCTCGGTGGCGGAGAATGTGTTTCTGGCGCATCGCAACGCCTATCGCGGCGGTTGGTGGCTGGATCGCGCTGCCGTCACCCAGGGTACCCTGGACCTCGCCGCCAGGCTGGGCTGGGATTTCCCTCTGGACCCCACCCGGAAGGTCAGCGACCTCACCATCGCCGAGCAGCAGATGGTGGAGATTCTGCGCGCGCTCTCGCTGGATGCGCGGCTGGTCATCCTGGATGAGCCGACAGCAACCCTGAGCCCCCACGAGGTCGATGTCCTCTTCTCGCTGGTGCGCCGGCTGCAGGAGCGCGGCACGTCCTTCCTGATCGTCACGCACCGCCTGGAGGAAGTCTTCGCGCTGGCGGACCGCATCACGGTCTACCGAGATGGCGAGCTGTCGGGCACGTTCACCACGTCGGAGACAAACGAGGCGGAGATCATCCGGGCGATGGTGGGCCGCGATCTGGGCGATCTCTACGCCATCCGGCAGCGCCAGCCCCCCGGCGAGACGGTGCTCGGCGTGCAGGGGCTGACACTGACGCGCGAGAGTGCCCCGGCCACGTTCCAGGTGCGCCGGGGGGAGATTGTCGGGATCGCCGGGTTGGTGGGCGCCGGGCGCACGGAGCTGGTGCGCGCCATCTTCGGGGCAGACCGCGCAGCTCACGGTCACGTCACGCTGAATGGCACGGTGGGCCTGGTGCGCTCGCCGCAACGAGCAATCGCCCAGCGTGCGGCCATGGTTCCGGAGGACCGCAAGCGGCAGGGGCTGCTGATCGACCTTCCCATAGAAGATAACGTTGAGCTGGCTGACCTGGCGGCTAACGGGGGGTTCTGGCTGCAGCCCCGCCGCGCCCGGCAGTTGGTGAACCGTATGCGTGACGACCTGCAGATCAAGGCTCCGCGTCTCTGGCAGAGCGTGAGCAGCCTCTCTGGCGGCAACCAGCAGAAGGTCGTTATCGCCAAGTGGCTGGCGCTGGACCCCGATCTGCTGATCCTTGATGAGCCGACGCGCGGCATCGACATCGGCACGAAGTTCGAACTCTACCGGCTGATCGATCAGTTCGCCGCGCGCGGCAAGGCCGTGCTGCTGGTTTCTTCAGAACTGCCGGAGATCCTGGCGCTCTCTGACCGGGTGCTGGTGATGCGCAATGGCGCCATCGTGGCAGAGTTGCCGCACGCTGAGGCCAGTGAGGAAGCCATCCTGTCGTATGCAGTAGGCCAGATAGCAGGCGCCGCCGCCTGAGATCGGCCTGGGGCCAGTTCGCGACATCCGCCGGAGCAGCAACGACGAGCACCGCGCGGGTCATGATCGAGGCGGGTCGGGGCCCGCGCGCCGGATTGGGCCGACCTTACCGCGTATTGCAAAAGACCTGACCTGCAAGGCACGAAATCCCGTGTCTCGAGCTCGTCGAGAGACCTCGTCGCGAGCGCCGGTGAACGAGGTCTCTCGACTGTGCTCGAGACACGAGGGGATTCCCGGCGGCCCAACTTCTTTGCACACCGCTGTACCTGCGAGAACGGGAAGAATGAAGCCGCCGTGGCGTGGCGTTCTATCTGCCTGCGCCGGATTGCTCGGGCACAGAACTGGCCAGGGTAGTGGGTGACGGCAGCGGGTGAGGTGACGCGAATGCCGCCGGACACTGCCTGGAAACCTCGTAGGCGAGCCGGGTGATGATCTACGGCCACCGCGCCGTATGGCAGGGTGATGCAGGCACTGCCCGCTGCGGGCAAGCCGGCTGACCAGTGGCCGCTGCCTTGCCTGGTCCGGCACACTGCCCGTCACCCTCTGGCTTGTGCCTGGGAGAGGGAAGACCGGCAGTTCGCTGGCAGGCAGGCGTGAACCTGTTGCGCTTCGCCCGCTGTGAGAAGCATCCTTGCAGAAGCGGTACGATGGCGTATCTGAATACAGGAAGCTGGCCGAGACGCCAGCCACGGGATGGAGAGTGCCGCCATGGCCAAGGCTGTGCCTGTTGCCCCGAATGCGAGCCCGCTGCCGGCGCAGCGCGGCGAACGCGGGCGCCGTTTTCTGGACGAGTACCGCGTTGAACTGGCCATGCTGGGCGCACTGGCCCTGCTGTGCATCATCCTGACGCTGATCGCCCCGAACTTCCTGACGGCAGGGAACCTGCGCAACGTCCTCTGGCAGGTGACGGCCATGGGCATTATCGCCATCGGCCAGACCTTCGTGATCCTCACCGGCGGTATTGATCTCTCTGTCGGCGGCATTGCGGCCATTTCAGCCATGGCCGGAGGCCTCCTGATGACGGCCAACGGCGGTGAACAGGTTGCGCTGGGCATCATCGCGACGTTGCTCATCGGCCTGCTGGCTGGCGCCGTCAACGGCGTGATCATCGCCTACGGGCGGCTGGCGCCGTTTATCGTCACGCTCGGCATGCTCTCTATCACGAACTCACTGACCTACGTCATCTCGGACGCCAAGTCGATCACCGGCCTGCCGGATGCGTACCGGTACTGGGGACGTGGTGAGGTTATGGGCATCCCGCTCTACCTGATCACGTTTGTCGTGCTCTTTGTCGCCGGTCAGGTCTTTCTCTCGCGCACCAAGCCGGGGCGCTTTATCTACGCCATCGGCAGTAACGAGGAGGCTGCGCGGTTAGCTGGCGTGAACGTGCGCGTCTACAAAATGCTGCCGTACGCCATTACCGGGGTGCTCTGCGCCATCGCTGCCATCATTCTCTCAGGCAAGCTGGGCGCCATTGACCCGGACACTGGCACGGGCCTGGAACTGCGCACCATCGCCGCCGTCGTCATCGGCGGCACCAGCCTCTTCGGCGGCAAGGGCAGTTTGTACGGCACATTAATCGGCGTTTTCCTGATCGGGTTCCTGAACAACGGCCTGAACTTGCTGCGCGTCAATGCCTTTTGGCAGGGTACGGCAGTCGGAGTGGTCATCATCCTCTCCGTCCTCGTGGAGCGCATGTCCCGCCGCAGTTAGCAGCATCGCACAATGTGCCGCGCGTTGTGGCACGATATGGACCGTGGACGAATTCCGGCAACGGCGCCTGGATGATTCTCGCGGGAGAATCGGTGCGTTGCCGGCAGTGTCAAAGGAGATACCCCATGGCCGAGACCCCGGTTGACCGCCTGATGCGCGGCCGGCTATCCCGTCGCAGCGCCCTGCGTGGCGCCGCTGCCGCCAGCCTGGCGGTTCCTGCGCTCAGCTCATTCCTGCCGGCCGCCATGGCGCAGGACGAAACGTATCAGGTGGCGTACCTGACGCCTGGCCTGAACGTGCCATTCTGGAAGTACCTCTCGGACGGCATCAAGCAGCAGGCCGCGAAGGACTCGGCCGAGACCGGCGCGACCATCACGGTCACCGACTACGACTCCCGCAACGACGCCGGCACGCAGTTGCAGAACGCCCAGGACGCCATCACCGCGGGCGTGAATCTGATCATTCTTTCCCCGACAGATAGCTCCTCCGCGCCGACGGTGCTGGAGGCGGCCCAGGAAGCGGGCGTGCCGGTGGTAATCGCCGATATCGGGACGGATGAGGGCGAGTACGTCTCCTTCGTGATCTCCAGCAATGAGCAAGGCGCTTACGAAGCCGGCAAGGTCATGATGGAGAAGATGAAGGAGAAGGGCTGCGAGGGTGGCGATGTGCTGATGATCACCATCTCGCAGGCGCGCCTGAATGGCCAGAACCGCACGAAGGGCATCACCCGCGCGGTCGAGGAGGCAGGCAGCAAGATTGTGCAGTTCCTGCAGAGCGAAGACTACACGCGGCAGGAAGCGCAGGCGCAGGCCAGCGACATGTTGAGCGCCAACCCGGAGGCGTGCGGTTTCTTCACCCAGCACGACGAGGCGGCGCTCGGCGCGTTGACGGCAATCGAGGAATCGGGCCGCGCCGATGACATCGTGTTCGCTTCCTTCGACGGCAGCCCCGAAAGTGTGGAGCTGATCAAGCAGGGCAAGCTGGTGGCCGCTTCCATGCAGCAGCCGGTGCTGATGGGCCGTATTTCGATGGAGGTCGGCCTGAAGGCCCTGCGTGGGGAGGAGGTTGAGAAGGAGACGGAAGTCCCGACGATCCTGGTCACCCCTGAGAACGTCAACGACATTGAGGCTACGCTGCAGGACACTGTGTTCCCGGTCGAGGGCGGCGCGGAGGCGACCCCGGCCGCGTAAGTCCACCCGGGTGTACTGCAGGGGCGGGAGCGGCAGCCGTCGCCCTCCCGCTGGCAGCCCTGTCCCGGCCCCTCTTCCGCGCACGAACGTTGGGAGAGGGGCTTTCTGCTGCGCGGCGACGTGAGGTTGCGGGTATTGTCGCGGCTTCCCGGCGCCTTTGCGCCCTCATCGCGCTGAGGCCGCGCGCTCACCGATTCTCTCGTGGGCGGCGCCGCTGGCGATTGACGACGTACCGCATGCTCGCGAACGTTTGGCCATGAAGTGGTCTGGCGTGAAGCCCCCGCTTGCGCGTCCTCCTGAGCGAGGGCGAGAGAACGCATTCCCGGGTCGCCCAGCTTCGATGTGGCATCTCCTTCCCGCGTCATCCCGAGCGCAGTCGAGGGATCTCGCTCCCGGTCACTACGCCGCGAGGCGCCTTCCGCCTGCCCCGTCATCCTGAGTCCGGCGGTGAAGCATCTCGTCCCAAAGTCACGAGGTCGTGCGGTGATGCTCGGGTGCGAGCATCGCAGGGCGCCGGTGAGCCAGGCTGAGATCCCACAGCCGCGCTCGGGATGACACCTGTGGGGCGCGGTGGCGCGGTGGCGGGTCGGGCGCCGGCAGGAGCGCACAAGATGCTTCGCCGGCGGGCCCAGAACGACAGGGGAGGGTGACCAGCACCCCGAGGCGGCATCGCGTGTGTCGCCGGCGAAGCTGGGCCCCGCACGCTTTGCGCTCATGACATGTTGACAAATCGGGCCACCATGGCGAGCGAGCGAAGCGTCCATGCCGTACCATCAGCCCGGAGGACAAGGGAGCGCATGGAGGCTGTTGCATGGCGGGAACAGAGCGTCCACGGCTGGCAATCACGCTGGGAGACCCGGCGGGGATTGGCCCGGAGGTCGTGGTCAAGGCCCTGACGCACGATGAGGTGTACACCCGGGCCGACCCGTTGGTGATAGGGGACCGTCGGGTCCTGGAGCGCACAGTCGCCGCCCTCGGCCTGCCGTTGAAGATTCAGGCCGTCACGGACGTCCGGGACGCTGTCTACTCCCCCGGCACGGTCACCGTGCTCGATCTGGCCAACGCTGATCCGGCCACCTTTCAGGTTGGCGAGGAGTCCGCTGTGGCGGGCGGTGCGGCCGTAGACTACGTGTTTCGCGCCTGCGACCTGGCCATGGCGGGTGAAGTCGACGCCATTGTCACGGCGCCGCTGAACAAGGCCGCCATGCACCTCGCAGGCTATGCCTACGCCGGGCACACGGAGTTGCTCACCGAGCGCACCAACGCCCCGCGCGTCAGCATGTTGCTGATTGGGCCGGGGTTGCGGGTAGTGCACGTGAGCACCCATGTTGCGCTGTCCGAAGCGATTGCCCGTGTCACGCCGCAGCGTGTGGACGAGGTGATCCAGTTGGCGTACAACGCCTGTCGCTCACTCGGCATTGCCGAGCCGCGCATCGCTGTTGCCGGGTTGAACCCGCATGCCAGCGAGGGCGGCCTCTTCGGCAACCAGGAGGCGGAGAGCATCGTCCCGGCCATCGCCGCTGCCCGCGCCCGTGGCCTGAATGTGAGCGATCCGCAGCCGCCAGACACCGTGTTCCTGCGGGCTACCAAAGGGCACTATGACATCGTGGTCGCGCAGTACCACGACCAGGGGCACATCCCCATGAAGCTCCTGGCATTCGACTCGGGCGTGAATGTTAGTTACGGACTTCCCGTAATTCGTACGTCGGTCGATCATGGCACCGCGTTCGACATCGCCGGGCAGGGGATCGCCAGCGAGTCGAGCATGCTGGCGGCAATCGACGTCGCCGTGCAGATGGTTGGCGCGAAAGCGGCGGGCCTGTCTTCATGACCATGCTCGCCATCGTTGCGGATGATCTCACCGGCGCGGCAGACACCAGCGCCTGCTTTGCCGACGCCGGGTGGCGGACGGCGATCTCCTTTGCCGCCAGTGCGCCTGGCGATGTCGATGTCCTCGCCGTGAGTACCGAAAGCCGGGATCTGGCGGAGTTCGAGGCGGCGGACGCCGTCTACCGCGCCATCCTGAACATGGCGGCGCACACACCGCCGCGTTGGCTCTACAAGAAAGTCGATTCGGCGCTGCGTGGTCACCCGTGCGAGGAATTGCTGGCGGCCATGAACGCGCTCGGCACGCGCCGCGCGCTCGTGGCGCCCGCTCTGCCGGCCGAGGGGCGCACCACACGCGGCGGCCGGCAGTTCATCAATGGCCTCCCGCTCCAGGCCAGCGCCTTCGGCGGTCAGGGCGGCACGACATCCCTGTTGGATATCTTCGCCAACGACCGTGACCTGCCCGTCATCCACTTGCCGCTGGGCCTGGTGCGCCAGCACCCGAACGCCGTCTGCGAGTGGCTGCGGGCCGGGGAGGACGGAATCCTGGTGGCGGACGCCGAGACCGACGATGATCTGGATGTGCTGGCCCGGGCCGCAGCCAGTTCCAGCCTGCAGGTGTTGTGCGGCGCGGCCGGGTTTGCCCGGCGGCTGGCGCTGGCGCTGCCCCAGGGCCCTCGCCAGCACGTGCGGCCAAATGCCACTCAGCCGATCCTGATTGTGGCCGGTAGCAAGCACGCTGCCACCATGCGCCAGCTGCAGGCGCTTGCCGACGCCGGAATGCCGGTCGTCCAGCTTCCCCAGGACGTCATTGACCATCCCGATCGCTCGCTGACGGAGACCCTGGCGACTGTTGGCGCCAGTCTGGCGTCCGGCAGCGCCACCGCCGTCACGACGGCCGGGCTGAACCCTTCGGCCAGTGCGGAGCGCACGGTGGCGGCGCGGCTGGCGGAGATAGCCACTTCCCCCTTGATCCGGGAGCAGATCGGGGGCATGGTGTTGACTGGCGGTGATGTGGCTGCCGCCGTTTGTGGCGCGCTCCACGCCGAGGGCATCGCCCTCGGCGGGGAGATCTACGCCGGACAGCCCTGGGGCCGGCTGATCGGCGGCGAAATGCCCGGCCTGCCCGTAGCAACCAAGGCCGGCAGCTTCGGTCGTGACCACGCCCTGCGCACCTGTGCGGCGTTTCTGCAGGGCACGGCCAGCACGTTGGGATAGGGGGTTGGCCACGCCGGCGTGGCCAGCCCCAGGCCCGCTCACCGGTTGTCACGGCTGCCCGGCACGTCCTGCGGAGTAAGCAGGGCGTTGCCGTAGAGCTTGTTCACGGCCGTCGTGAAGGCGAGGGAGCCGGACAGCACCTCGCGTGGGGCGCCTTCCGCCACGATCTGACCGTCCCCGAGCAGGGCGATGCGGTTCGCGACTTCGGCCACCAGGTCCACGTCGTGGGTAGCAAGGACCACGGCGACGCCGTCGTGCTGCAGCTGGCGCAGCAGGGCAATGAGTTGCCGTCGCCGGGCTGCGTCCATGCCGCGCGTCGGTTCGTCCAGCAGCAGCACCTGCGGCGCGCCAACCAGGACCGCCGCCAGCGCGGCGCGCTCGCGCTCGCCGCCGCTCAGGTCGCGCGGGTGGCGGCTGGCGGCGTGCCCCAGGCCCAGCGTATCCAGCACCTCCTGCGGGTCGCGGGTGGGGCCAACCTGGTGCCTGAGCGTGAAGGCAAGTTCGTCCGCCACCGTTTCGGCGAAGAAGAGCGCCGATGGATTCTGCGGCAGGTAGCCGACGGTCTGCGCGATATCGGCGGCGTGCAGGCGGCTGGTGTCCTGGCCGCGCAGGAAGACCCGGCCACTGGTGGGCCGGTGCAGGCCGCTGATCACGCGCAGCAAGGTAGATTTCCCGGAGCCGTTGCGGCCCATCAGGGCCAGCACTTCGCCGGGGTACAGATCGAAGGTGATCTCGCGCAGGACACGCCGCTGATCCCAGCCCGCACTGACTCCAGCCAGGCGGAGAACCGGCGCGCCGCCGGGGCGCGGGGCATCGGGGAGGGGGGGAGGGGGGTGAAACCCGGCGGCCGCCTCCGCCCGCACCATGGCCCGGCCCTCCTTGATGGTCAGGGGCAGCGGCGACCAGTGCCGGCTCCGGGCCAGCGCCAGCAGCGGCGGCAAGGACGCCGGGTCCGCGCTGGCCAGCACCTCGCGCGGCGGGCCATCCCGGGAGATGGTCCCGCCGGGCGCGAGAAGCGTCAGGCGGTCACTCTGGCTGACGACGCGGTCAAGGCGATGCTCCGCCAGCACGATCGTCAGGCCGAGGTCTTCATTCAGCCGCGCCAGCGCGGCAATCACCTCTTCTGCGCCCCAGGGATCGAGTTGGCTGGTGGGTTCGTCCAGCGCCAGGATGGCCGGCTGCAGGGCCAGCGCAGAGGCGACGGCCACCCGCTGCCGCTCGCCGCCGGAGAGGGTGCTGATATCCCGGTGGCGCAGCGCCGCAATGCCCAGCAGATCGAGCACTTCTTCCACGCGCTTGCGCATGATCAGCGGCGGCACTCCGAGCTGTTCCATGCCGAAGGCGAGTTCGTCGGCCACCCGCGCCGAGACGATTTGCGCCTCCGGGTCCTGGAACACAAACCCGGTCGTGCGGGCCAGGTCGCGCGGCGTGTGATACCGCGTGTCCTGGCCGTCCACCATCACCACCCCGCCAAACGCCCCGCCGGAAAAGTGCGGCGTGAGGCCGTTCAGGCAGCGCAGCAAGGTGGATTTCCCGCTTCCTGATGGCCCGGTCAGCGTGATGAACTCCCCGGGCGCGATCTGCCAGTTCGGGATGGCCAGGGCCGGGAAGGCTTGCTCCGGGTAGGTGTACGCGACATCGGTGAAGGTAACGAGCGAGGCTGTGGTCATCGGGCTGGTCCGCGCGTCTCACCGGCTATCCGTGGTCCGGCCAGCACCCTCCTGGCGCCGGCCAGTCTGAGCCCGCAGGCGAAGAATCTCGTCGGTTGGCCCAGGCAGGTGACTGGGCAGGTATGTGCAGACGCAACACTCAGTTCCGGGACCTGGGCAAGCTCTTCGGCGCCTCGCATGACCAGGAGAACGAGCTTCTTCGCCTGCGGGCTCAGAATGACCAGTGAAAGGAATGCTCGAACCGGGCAACTCCGCCACGAGGGGTTTCCCGGCCTGACGATGAGCTGGTGCGCGCGAGTCCCCGGCGAGCGGGGGCGGCATGCGAGCTGGCTCACGGCCGCACCGCAGCGGGTGTAAGCAGGAGCCCGAGAAGCGCCAGCAGTGGCAGGTTCACGGCCGGTAGATCCAGGCTCGGATAGGGTTCATAGCGGAATGCGCCGGGCTCACGCGCCAGCAATGCCACCTGGACTGCCAGGACGACCACGGAAACGACCGCGACAGCCCACTCTGGCCGCTCCCACACGGGGTCACGGTAATGTGTGCGCCGTGCAGCGTGTGGAGCGGGCCGGTGCGCCACGCTGGCGGTCAGGCACAGCGCCCCGCCGGCTGCCAGAGCCGCCCCGGCCGGGAGTGCGCCGAGAATCAGGACGTAGACCCCGGTGGCAAGGGCAGTGAGGCCGAGCAGCAGGGTGAAAAGCCGCCAGGAGCCGGGTCGCGCCTCCGCCGAAAGGGTCGCGCCAAACGCCCGGGCCTCCAGGGCCTCGGCGGTGATCATGGCGCGCTCCAGCCCACCACCCAGGAGCGGCATCAGGAGCGGCAGGGCATCGCGTGGCCCGCGGGGGCGAAAGCCGCGCGCCGCCTGCGCGTCCCGGATTTCGCCGAGGGCACGCGTGGTTTGCGGCAGGTATGCCCAGGCTACCGAACCGGCGACCGCCAGCGGCGCCATGCGGTCGGGCAACAGGCGGATGGCCAGGGTCCAGTCGAGGACCACACCGAGCGTAGCGCTCACGGCCACCAGCGTGAAGATGGCCAGCGCCCCCAGCAGGCCGTAGACAAGGGCATTCAGGGTGAGCGCGCCCCCGATAATCGGCCAGGAATCGGGGAGGTGCCCAATCACGACGTCCCCGGACCGTACCGTCAGCACGTTGAAGATGACACTGACCAGGCCGAACACGGCGGCGAGGCGCAAGAGCGGCCGCCAGCGGCGTCCAGCTGCCCCGGGACTCCAGACTGCCCAGACGCCAGTGACGGCCAGCAGGGTTGCGGCGATGGGCCAGGGGTTCCGTCCCAGCAGCGGTGGTACGGCTGCAGCCGCTGCCCAGAGCAGCCAGGCGCGTGGATCGAGCGGGCGGGCGGGGTCCGGCTCGGCGTCGTCCCGGGGCAGGAGCAGGCTACCCGTTCGGATGCGCGCAGCGCGCCGGACCAGCGCGAACCCGGCCAGGCCGATGGCGCAGAGCACGCTGCAGGCGGCGGCTACCGCCCGCGGCGCAGGGGGCGTGGCGGCAACCGCAGGCCCGACACCCTCGGGGAGCCAGGTGCGAAAGCTGGCGACACGGCCGGCGCCGTTGCCCGCGCCGGCCAATTGCGCGAGTTCCCCGGGTGTGACGGCGGGCAGGTGCGGATCGTCGCCGGTCCAGCTCCAGCCGAGGATATCGCCATCGTGGACGCGAGTCGCGCTCCCGCCGAGCGCCAGCCAGCGCCAGGTTGCGGGGTCTGCCGGATCCTGCTGGAACAGTTGCCAGTATGGGGCATTGGCGCCGGACGCCTGGCAAACCGTGCGCCGGCACTCGTCCACACCGCAGCCCTGTCCCGCGATGGCGCAGACCCCTTCGCCGAGCGCGCCGAACCCGACCGTGACCACCGGGATGCCGCTCCGTTGCAGGAGGGTGATCCCGTCGATCTCGTCCTCCCGGAAGGGCACCCAGGCGTAGGTGATCCGGCCGTCGCCGTCACGCACGATGAGACCGGCGTGGTTCCACGAGTCCTCTGCCTGCGCCGGAGCCGGGTTCAGAAGCAACCTCGCCAGCAACGTGGCCAGCGAGACCAGGAGCCAGATGCGGAGGAACTCGCGAAACGCGGGCATCGCGGACTAGGCGGCGAGCAGCACGCAGTCTGCAGTGGCTTCGCCGCCGGCCGGGCAGCCTGTGACAACCGGCAATGCCTTGCCGGCGAGCGCCGGGATGCCCTGCACCGTGGCCAGAAGGTTCGGATCCGTGTCGGCGGTCATGTAGCGCAGTGAGCCATCAGGCAACTGAAAAGCGGCGAGCGCCGTCAGCGCGCTGCTCGCGTCCTCGTTGGCCGCGATTTGCGCCTGCGCCACCAGCGCGGTCGAGTTGCTGTCGGCAGTCAGGGGCGCTCCGGGGCCGTAGGCAAAGCCGCTGCCGTCTGGCGCGCGGAGCGTCTCCAGGAACGCGAGGGCCGGGGGAATCAGGTCCGAATCCCCAAAGCCGGCTGCAACCAACGCCTGGATGATCATCGACGTCGTGTTGGAATCTGCCGCGCCCGCCGCTGTGCTGCCGTCAAAGGCCCAGCCGCCGTCCGCGCCCTGCGTGGCGCGTAGCGGTTCCAATGCCGAGTCTGGCGGGAGTTCACCCATAGCGGAGAAGGCCAGCATCACCAGTGCATGCGCATAGAGGCTGTCGCCCCAGATACCCGCAATCGGGTTCTCAACGGATGATGTCGGCGGGGCCTGCATGGCGTCAAAGAGATCAACGCCCACGAACGAGCGCGGATTACGCCCGCCCGCGACCGCCGCGAGCGCCAGTTTGGCCGCCTGGCCCGCGCCGGTCCGGGCGTACGCTTCGCCGTTTGCCGCCAGGTACGTCATGGCGTTCTCAATCGCCGCCTCGGCGCCGGGGTCAGTGTCCGCGGCGGCGGCGAGCGCCATCACGGCGTCGGTGGTAACGCCGGCGTCGAGTTCGCCGGAGTACCCGGGGAAACCGCCGGAGGCGTCCTGCTGCGCCAGCAGCCAGGCAGTGGCTGCCGCCAGTGAATCGGCTGCCACGGCAGCGGGCGTGGCCTGCCGCGCTGCGGCCGCGCCAGGCAACAGGCTGAGGCTCACGAGGGCGACCAGCAGCAGGGTGTGCAGGCTGGCGCGAAGATCCCGGAACAGGGGCATGGGGGTCCTTCCCTTTCTCGCGAAGGGCGTTGGACGCGGTGGACTGGTGATCTGGCTTCGCCACACGTGGCGTCACAGTTGCGGGACAGCGCCGGAATTGCACCGGCTTCTCCAGCGGCGTGGGCCTTCCCCCGCTTGAACGCTCTTGTATTGCGCGGCACATCGGCCACCCCCGGAGTGTGGCGCCTGGTGAAAAGCCCCGTCAATTCCGGTTGCCAGTGTGCTATAAGCCCTGTGGGGAGGCACGGGGTGGATATCGTTTACGCAGTGGAAATCGGGGCGGTGGCGGCGGTGGCCGCCATCCTGGGCTCCATGCTGGGGCTGGGCGGCGGCGTTTTTCTGGTGCCCATACTGACGCTCTTCTTCGGCATCGATCCCAAACTGGCCGTTGGCGCGAGCGCCATTGTGGTGGTCACCAACTCCGTCGTTGGTTCCACGAACCACCTCAAGAGCCGCTTCACCAATCTGCGGCTGGCCATGCTGCTCCAGGTCTCGATGGCGCTCGGGGCTATCGCGGGCGCGCTCTACAGCGTGGGCGCCGATCCGCGCGTGATCTACGGCGTCTTCGGCGCAGTGCTGGTTTACTCCGCCGTCTCCATGGTGCTGCGGCGTGACCGGGCAGGCAGCGCTCCGATCGCGGACGCCACCGATGCGCTCGATCTCGGCGCGGCATTTCGGGATCCGGCCATTGGCCGGGATGTCGGCTACATCCCTGTCCGCCCGGCGGCGGGGATGGGCGTCGGCGCGGGAGCGGGCATCATCTCCGGCATGCTCGGCGTCGGGGGCGGGGTGGTGATGGTGCCCACGATGACCCTGCTGATGCATGTGCCGGTGAAGGCGGCCGTGGGCACGTCCTCGTTCATGGTCGGCATTACCTCGGTCGCGACGGCGTTCGTCTACTACTCGCGCGGCAAGATCGACCCCTCGCTGGTCGTGCCAGCGATTATCGGGGTCTTCCTGGGCGGGCAGGTTGGCTCCCGGTTGACGCGGCGCGTCCGGGCGCAACGCCTGTCGGTCATTTTCGCGGTGATCCTGCTGTATCTGGGCGTTTCCCTGCTGCTACGAGCGGTTGGCATCAAGGTTCCGGGGCAGTCATGAGCGAACAGGCGACAATTGACCAGGAAACAGCGGAGTTGATGCGGCGCACCGATCTCCTGGCGCCGCTCTACGACCTCTCGCGCAGCATCTTCGTCTGGGGTTTCCGCATCGGCGCGGCCTTGCTGGTGCTGGGGGTGCTGTTGACCATTGTCACCGGCGATTCGATCAAGGACATCGCGGACCCGCTGGGGGAGATCCCTGGCGCCATACTCTCGGGCAAGGCCTCGGGGGTTATCGACCTGGCGATACTCTGGTTCATGGCCACGCCGGTCGTGACCGTGATTGCCGTGGCGCTCGGGTTCCTGCGGCTGGGTGACCGCCGTTACGCGTTGCTTTCCCTGATCGTGTTGGTCATCCTGGGCGCCAGCATTGCGCTCTCATTGCTCCGCTAGCTCACGAAGGATTGGTTGCATGACGGAACATGGACCCGCGCCCATCGGCGTGGTGGTGGCGATGGCCTCGGAACTGCAGCACCTGCTGAACCACACCACGCCCGTGCGCGAGGAACGGCGCGGGCCCTGGCTGGATCGCTTCGAGTTGGCAGGCAACGTGCCGCTGATCGCGCTGCGCTGCGGCATCGGCATGGTGAACGCAGCAGCAGGCACGGAGCATCTGATCGCTGCGTACGCGCCGCGCGCCATCATCAACTTCGGCTGCGTGGGCGCGCACCGGCGCGACATCCTGCCCGGGGATGTGGTGATCGGCAGTGGCGCGGTGAACCACGGGGCCATGCATATCCTGGCCAGCGGCGAGACGTTTTTCCCCGGCCTGGAGTACCAGTTCCAGGGTGAAGAGGTGGCGCTCACCGAGCTTGTGAGTGACCCTGCGCTGATCGGGGAGACGGTTGCTGCCGCTGATGGCTGGCAGCCCGATCCGTGGCCGAAAGGGCTGAACCTGCCGGAGGGCTTCGCAGAGCGCGAGCCTCAGGTCCATGTGGGTCGGGTCGGCTCCGCCGATATCTGGACGCAGCATCACGGCCGCATCGACGAGCTGGTCGCCAGGCACGGCACACTCTGCGAGGACATGGAGGCCGCCGCTATCGCGCACGTTTGCGTGCGCCACGGTGTGCCCTTCATGACGGTGAAGGACGTCTCCAACAACGAGTTTCACAAAGTTTCCGACCTGGTGGATCAGGGTGAGGTCCTCCCGGCCGCCGAGGTCGGTCGCCGCTCTGCCGACCTGGTGCTGCGGCTGCTGGCGCGGCTGGGTGACGCGTAAGCGGTGGCCGCTGTGCCCACCCGGCGATGGCCCGACCCTCGGGCGAAGGATCTCGGCCCAGCCTCGAACTGACATGAGGCGTCAGACCAGCCAGTCCGCGCACCCAACCTTCGTCAAGGCACAAGACCTTCGCGTCCGGGAGCAAGATCCATCGACTGCGCCCAGGATGACCCGCGACCGGAGAGGCGCATCGTGACCACACCGCGGGCGAGGGAGGGGGTTATTCTCCGTAGTAGCTCAGGGGCCGCACGATCACCTTGCCCGCTGCCGGGTCCATGCTCAGGACGACCTCCGGGTGGCTGGGCAGCAAAATGTCGGGGCCTGTCGCCGGGGTGACCACCAGGACGTCGTTGGCGCCGGTTTCCATGAGGTCCGTGACCGTGCCCAGGCGTTCGCCCGTTTCCGTGAAGACCTCCAGCCCGATGATCTGGAACAGGAAATACTCGTTCGGCGCGAGCGGGCGGGCATCCGACGCGCGGATGGAAAGCGCGGTCCCGCGCAGGCGTTCGACGGATTCCGGGGAGGAGATGCCCTGAATCCGCAGGAGCGCGTTGCCCTGGTGCATACGCGCGCCCAGCACGGTGCGCGGCGCAGGCTCATCGCCCAGGTAAAGCCGCTTCAGGGTCAGCAGATGCTCTGGGTCATCTGTCTGCAGCCGCAGCTTGAATTCGCCGCGTAACCCGTGCGGCGCCAGGATGGTTCCGACCACCAGGCGGGCCCGTGAGAGGGGCGTGGCCGGGTCGGGCCCGGTCGTGTCCGCGAGGCGCGGTGGAGTGCGTGGCGGGCGCGGGGCGCGGCGTACGGTTGGCCGCCTGGAGCGGGGGGCAGCCGGCAACGGGTCGTTCGGGCCGCTGGCTGCGAGGTCCGGGACCGGTACGACCGGCCCCGCTACGTCCGGCGGGGCCGGTGGCGGTTGCAGGCGGGGTTGCTGCGGCCGCTGCGGGTGCTCAGTCTTCGATGTCGAGGGAGGCACGTACGTTGCTCCGGGACCCCGAGATCATCAGCGCCGTGCGCATGGCGCGGGCAATGCGCCCACCCCGGCCAATGACCTTGCCGAGTTCTTCTTCCGGCACGCGCAGGCTGACAAAGACACTCCCGCCGCGTTGCCGGGCTTCCACTTCCACGGTGGCGGGATCATCAACCAGGTTGGTGGCCAGGTACACGATCAGGCCGCGTAGCCGCTCTGCCGCATCTGAATCAACCGGGTAGGCGGCGGCAAACTCTTCCTCGGCCGGCAGCATGTCTTCGTACTCGTCGGCCACCACTTCGTCACTGACATCGACATTGACGTTGTCCATGCGGATTGCTCCTCGTGTGGCTGCGCGGCGAATACATGCGTTGAGAGGCGACCGGTCAGGGCCGCCTCTCTGTCTCCGCGTCGTCTGGTCGTAGCTGAACGCTGCGGCTACTCGGCCGCGGCAACAGCCACTTCGGCCTCGCCGTAGACACCGGCGCGGGTCAACAGCGAACGCACGGTGTCGGTCGGCTGCGCCCCAACGGAGAGCCAGTGACGAGCGCGTTCAATATCCACCTTGATCGTCGAAGGCTCAGTCAACGGATCGTAGAACCCGACGGTCTCGATGAAGTCACCGTCACGCGGGGAGCGGCTGTCGGCCGCAACGATGCGATAGCTGGGGCGCTTCTTGGCGCCCATCCGCCGGAGGCGAAGCTTGACCACGCGGAATTGCTCCTCTTGTTGCCCGTGGCGCCTGTCCACTCGCGGCCCACGGCAAACACTCAGTCAAAGTTGCGTGCATATATGACACGCGACGCCAGGTGCCAGTATCGGCCTTGGCCGCCGCAAGTACAGGCACAGGAAATGCGTCCCACGCCGGGGCGGAAGGACAGCCGATCATAGCATTGTGGCTGACAGCGCGTCAATGGCTTGTCTTCGAAGGCGCGTTCTTTGTGGCAGGGTTCCGGGGCAGGAACACGGCGCCTGGAGCGATCCTCCAGGCGCCGTGCCACGTGCGTCCGTCAGGGGGACGCCTGTAGATGCTGCGCGGCGGCGCCGCTAGTCCTCGCGGCGAGAGGCTACGCCAGCGGTGTCCAGGGCGGTCGCGCTGCACGCCACGACGAGCGTGCGCGTGAGCGTCGGGGAACACCCGAGGCGGGTCGCGCGGACGGCGACCCGCAGGGGACCCTGCCGGCGGACCAATGCTTCAGCAACGACCTGGCTGACGCGGGATGCACGCTCCGACTCGGGGTGAGCGGCAATCATCAAGACAAACCTGCCTTCCCAGGGGCTATGGCCGGACAGCTCTGGCCTGTCTGGCCCGCGATGGCAAAGCTCCGGTGAAGCTCTGCGTCAATCTCCCCTGATCCTAACGGTCAGAAGCCTCCTTGGCAAGACCTTGGACACATTGTTCGTCACATTGCTGCGATGTATGGCGATATGCGGATGCTGCGAAACCCTGGCGCCGGGCAGCAGCCACTCTCCGCCCGGCTGGCCAGCGCAGGGAAGCGGGGCGGGAGCGTGTCGCCTGGGCGCGTACGTCGCGGACATGGGCAGCCCGTTGCTCAGGACGAGGCCAGGCGCCTGCGTGCGGTAGCCGACCGTGTTGGAGAGCACCAGGCTGATTCCCCCTTCCCGCGGGGCGCAGGACGCGCCCCGGGTCCCATTCCTGGCAATTCACCAGGCTCAGGAACAGGGGTGGGTGTATGTGCGTGGGTCAGCAGCGACAAGTCCCGCATCGCTGGAGTCGCCGTTCTGGCAAGGAGCAGGCAAGCCTTCTCCAAAGCTGGAGCCAGCGCGGCTTTCGGCGTGGAACTGGGAGGCAAGGCGGACCCGGTCTGCAGAAAGCCCCCGGGTGGAGTGAGCGCGTGACAACGTCCCCTGAGGGCCGGAGCGTCCAGGCGACCCGATGCCGGCGCCTGGGACTTCGGCATGCCGAAGTCCCAGAGCTTGCTGTCGCTAGCCCTTGCAGCCCGCGATAGCCGCACCCTCGCAATTGGTCGGGTTGTTGCCGGTCACGCTGGCGCCATTTTGCAAGGTCACCGTGCCGCCTTCATTGTAGATTCCGCCACCCTCCCCGTAGGCCTTGTTCCCGGTGATGCTCGTGTTATCGAGCGTGTGGTTGCCGCCCATGTACCAGATGCCACCTCCATTGGAGGTCTGGTATTCCGAGCGGGTGACGTTTCCTGAGATAACACAGTTCGTCAGCGTTGAATCGGCGGCCGTAAAGATGGCTCCGGGGCTCGGTACACCAACCTGAGCGGCGGCAACCGCCGTCGGCGGTGGGCCGGGATACGTTTGGTTCGAGTTGTTCGAAATAGTGCAGCCCGTCATCAGGAGCTTGCCGCCAATTGAACGGAAATAGACAGGCGCATAGCCATTGGTGGTATTTCGGGTCATCGTACAGTCGATCATCGTCAGCGTCTGGTTGCCGCCTTCCATCACCAGGACGCCAGAGGGATACGTCCCGCCGAATTCGGGTCGGGTGTTCCTGATGCGCAGCCCCTGAAGGGTGAGACTGGATTCGGCATAGATAAAGGCCGTTGCGACAGAAACCTGCATACCATCCAGGATCGTGTCGCCCGGGCCTTCCCCCTGCCCAGCACCGATGAGCGTGCAGTCGCGCTCGATCGTGAGCGTGTCATAGTAAATGCCAGGGCAGATGTAAATGGTGTCTGATCCGCTATCGTTCGCGGCGTCCTGGATGTTCTTGAAGCTACAGGTGGGGCAGACATCGCAAGCATGGCAGGCGCCATCATGGCAGATGGAATTGGCGGCACAGGTCCCACACGAACCGCCGCACCCGTCTGGACCGCACGTCTTGCCCGCACATTGCGGCGTGCAGGGCCCGGAATCTCCGAGGCGGCCACCGCCGCCGCCGTTGGTCGTCTGGTTCTTGTTCCGGCGCTGACGGTTTCGCTGCTTCCGCTTGCGCTGCTTGTTGCGCCGTCGCAGACGCTCGTGCGGCTTTTCGGCGCTTGCGTTCTCGCGGGTGATGCTCAGCATCTGGCCCAGCGGCAGCGTGGCAAGCAGCGCCACGATTCGCCGCCGGGTCTTCCCCTGCGTGCAGGATTTCACCAGGGTATCGAAGGTGGACGGCTCCACTGAACCTCCTCGGGTCGATACTTGCTCTGGCTCTCAGGCCAGGACTACGCGCCGCCTGACCGATCATTCGCGCGTCACTCACGGTGTGTGCCAGTCGTGGCCTGCCAGCAGAGCGATGCAGATATGTGGTGGCGCATCGTCAGCATTGTGATCGTCGCGCCAACTCCCGGTCACAACGTGACCAGTCTCGTCGTGTCTACAGCTTTTCCGAAGCGTCGGGCCCCACAGCCTCATTCGTCGGCCATGCCGGCTGCCCGCCAGAGGACACACCTGTCCAGCATACCGAAATCATGATATATGTCAACTATTGGCGCACGAGGATTGCGAAGGCTGGGCCACAGGCGTTCAGACGGGAAAAGCATCCTGTCTGGTCCGCAGGACCAGAACGTGATCCTGCCTCCGCACAGGCGAGGGTATCGCTGTGTTCCTCATTGTTTGACAACGTCCGTCAGGCTGGGTTGACACGACCCCGAAATGATCACGCCGCGCCACCGCGTGGCGTGATGTCCCATGTTCTCAATCGGGTTGTCTTGCCGCCGCGTCAGCTCCCCTCGCGCTCCTCGTACTCGGTGATCACCGCTACCTTCTCGGCGGAGGCCGAGGCAGGGTCGAACTCGTAGCCTAGCCACTCGTTTACCAGCCGCCTGGCCAGCTCCGGCCCCACGACACGGGCGCCGAGCGTGAGCACCTGGCAGTCGTTGGAGAGCACCGAGCGCTCAACAGAGTAGGAGTCGTGGGCGACTGTAGCGCGAATGCCAGGCACCTTGTTGGCGGTAATGGCCATGCCGATACCTGTGCCGCAGATCAGCAGGCCGCGCCGCGCGTCGCCGCGCGCCACGGCCTGGGCCACGTCAAGCCCCACGTGCGGGTAGGCCGTGGTGTCTTGCGCGTCCGGTACACCGAAGTCGATTACCTCCCGCACGCGGGGGTCAGCCTGCAACTGGGCTTTCAGCGCGTTCTTGAGGTCGGCGCCAGCGTTGTCTGCGCCGATTGCAATGATGACCTGATCCGTCGTGCTCGCCATGTCGGTCTCCTCGAACGTGAGCCGCATCAAGCCTTGAAGGCGTCGCCGAATGCCTGCAGGACGTAGTACATGGAGGTGGCGCCTGCGTCTTGCGTGCCCCGTGAGCGCTCGCCCAGGCGGGAGGCGCGCCCCCGGCGGCTGATCATGTCCACCGTCGAGAGCATCCCGGCCGCTGCTGCCGGGAGCGCGGCGGCCCACGCAACTGACACCGAGGCGTCCTCGTTCGCGGCGGCAGCCAGAGCCTTGCTGAAGGGAATGAGCGTATCCAGCATCGTTTTGTCGCCGGCCTGGGCCCCGCCCATGCGCTGCAGCGTTTCGGTGGCGGCCGCGATCGCGCGCGCCATGGCGGCGGCGTCGACCGCGTCGTCGTCTGCCGGCAGTGCCCCGCCGATGGCGATTAGCCAGCCGCCGACCAGCGCGCCCGATGCGCCGCCGGCGGCGTTCTGGAACCCGGCGCCGGCCTGGGTCCACGAGCGGCGGGCGGTCCCGGTGCTGTCCGCGATGGCATCTACGGCGGCGCGGAAGCCACGCACCATGCCCGCGCCATGATCGCCGTCGCCAGCGGCGGCATCGAGGCGGCCCAGTTCCTGTTCGCTGGCTTCCATCACCGCCAGAGCCTGCCGCAGCGCCGCCCGCGCCTGCGACCCGGCGGCGCCGCCGGGACCGTCATCCTCGGCGGCAGCTGCCTCTCCGGCGGTGCTGTCGGCGAGCTCCCGGGCGGCGCTGGCGGCCCCGGCCGCTGCCGCCACATCTGGCCCGATGCTGGTGAAGGCGGGGGAGGAGGCCGTGGCGTCCAGCAGCGTGCGCAGATCGTCGTCCAGCCAGTAGAGCGAGAGCGAGAGCCCGGTCGCGTCCAGCGCGGTCACGAATTCGCCGACCAGTGGGTTGTACGGCTGCAAACCCTGGCGGTCGAGGTGCGCGGCGACATCGTTGTAGAACACGAACAGCTCTTCGTACTTGGTGCCGCCGAGACCGTTCACCAGCACTGCCGCCTGGCTGCCGGCGTCCGCTGGCGCTTCGGCCAGCAGCGTATCGACCAGCATCGCGGCCAGCTCACGCGCCGGGACCTGGTCGCCGATGCGCACCCCCGGCTCGCCGTGAATGCCGAGCCCTACTTCCATTTTGCCGCTGGCGACGGTGAAGAGCGGCTCGGTCTGCCCTGGCACGGTACACCCGGCAAACCCGACGCCGGCCGTGCGCACGCGGGAGTTCGCGCGGCGGGTCAGCGCCTCGACGTCGGCGATGCCATCACCACGCGCGGCGGAGGCCCCGGCGGTCTTGAAGACGTAGAAGCCGCCGGCAATGCCGCGCCGCCGGTCAGTCTCCTCGGGCGGCGCGGAGAGAACATCATCGGTCACGAGCACGGTGCGGGCATCAATGCCATCAGCGCGCAGGCGGGCTTCGGCCATGCCGAAGTTCATGACATCGCCGCTGTAATTGCCGAAGGTGAACAGTACGCCCGCGCCGCCCTCAACCGCCTTCGCGACGCGGTAGCAATGTTCGCCGGGAGGTGACGTAAAGATGTCCCCGATAGCCGCGCCAGACGCGAGGCCGTGCCCCACCAGCCCGTAGAAGGCCGGGTAGTGCCCCGAGCCGCCACCCACAACCACGCCGACCTTGCCTGCTGCCGGGGCGCCGTTGGCAATGACCCCGCTGGCGCCAGGAACGCGGCGCAGGTAGCGGCCATAGGCGGCGGTGTAGCCGCCAATCATCTCCTCGCGGAACTGTGAAGCCTCGTTGAGCAACCGCTGCATTGCTTGCTCCTTCTCTCCGGCTGATGTGCCTGCCGGCGTGTTGCGTGAGATGGTTCGGTCTAGCGTGGCGGGGGCAGGTGCTCCACCAGATACCCCCGCACATCATCGGCTGATGTGGCGATCTTCGCACAGAGGGCGAGGGCATCGGGCCTGGGGGGGTACGTTTGATTGGGCAGGGCAATGACGTGCATGCCAGCAGCAGCGGCGGCGCGCAGGCCGTTGCTGGAGTCTTCGATTGCGATGGCCCTTCGGGGATCGACCCCGATGCGGCGCGCGGCCTCTTCGTAGACATCCGGCGCGGGCTTGCCGCCTGGCACCTGCTCGCTGCTGACGACCGCGCTGAAGCTGGGGCGCAGCCCGGTCGCTTCCAGCACGGCTTCGATGAAGCGAAATGAGGCCGACGAGGCCACAGCCACGGGGACCCGCGCGGCGGCGGTCGTCACCATCTCATAGGAGCCGGGGAGCAGTTCCACGCGCCCGTTGTGCAGGGAGGCGATCATGTTCGCGACGATGTCTTCCATGATATGGTCGGGGTCGTCGCTCCCGATCCGGCCAACCAGGTAGCGCGCCCACTCCGGCACGCTCATGCCCTGCACCATGGCGGTGTCCGACGCGAGCCACGTGTAGCCATGCATCCCGGAGTAGCGGACCCAGTTCTCCTCCCAGAGGTGTTCCGACTCGACCAGTACGCCATCCATATCGAAGATCACGGCCTCGAAGATCGCCGCTGAAGTGGTCATGAACGCAATGCCTTCCCCCGGTTCGCCCAAGTGCTCCGCTCCGTCCAATCCTAACGCGGCGCTATCGCGTACTCCGTCCTGGCGTCTTCCAGCACGCGCAAACCTGCCGCATCGACGCCATCATCCACCACAATCAGGTCGAACTCCGAGAGATCAGCCAGGCGGTGCAGCGCCGTCTTGCCGAGTTTGCCATGGTCGATGAGGAGCACGCGCCGGGCTGCCGCACGCAGCATGGCGCGCTTCACGGCCACGATCTCCTGCTCCTGGTGATAGGCCGCACCGTTGGAGACGGCGGAAGTGGACATCAGGAAGATGTCCGCGCGGAGGGCCGCGATACTCCCCTCACACACGATTCCGGTAAACGAATCGTGGCTGGGGAAGTATTCCCCACCCAGGGCGATCAGCCGGATGCCCGGACTGGCGTGGAGCGCCTGGATGGTGGCGAGGTAGTTGGTAATCACCGTCAGCGGGGCCAACTCCGGCAGGAGGCGGGCGAGCGCAAGCGTGGTCGTGGCGTCGTCGAGGAGGACCGCCTGTCCCGGCTCGATCAGGGTGAGCGCGTAGTGGGCGAGGGCTTCCTTCTCGCGCGTGGCGCTGGTCAGCCGGTAGCGGACATTGCTTTCGAAGAGGCTGGAGGGTTGCGCGGTTGCGCCGCCGCGCGTTTTACGCAGAACACCACGCCGCTCCAGTTCGTCAAGATCGCGATGAATGGTCATCGGGCTGACGGCGAAGCGGGTCGCCAGGTCGCGGGCGGAGGTGGCGGCATTGGCCAGCACGATGGCCGCGATCTGCTCCCGCCGGTCATCTGGCGCGAGTCCAGCCAGGACGTGTTCTGCGGCGTTCAGGTCCGCCATGGCCACGAATTCGCCTTTCGCCTCACTCATATCGCCACTGCATGATGGCTATATCACACGTTGTGGTGTGATTGCATCATATCACCTGTGTGCAGGCGCCTTGCAGAGTTTTCCCGTAATCTCGCCATTTATTCCGGAGAGGCCGACCGGATGGGAAACGCGCAGCACCGGGAACAGCCCATTGCCCTTTGAAATGCCCCATGATAGAGTGAAAACATCACACGCGTTTGTGAGATCGGCGCCAATGTTGGCGTCGTGGAGTCTTCGGTACCCCGTTCGATGGGCGGCCCGCTGGCCAATGGTGGTCCGGGCCGGGAATTGGGAGGAGTCTCAGATGGGGCGCTTCGCACACTCGCTCACGGGCCGTCGTTTCACGCGTCGCCGCGCCATGCAGGCCGGCTTCGGCGCCAGCGCGCTCGCCATGTCCGGGCTTGGCGGCTGGACCCCGGCGCGAGCGCAGGACAGTGCTGCCGCCGACGTGACTGGCGACTTCGACTGGAAGCGGCATGACGGCACGACCATCAAGGTGCTGCTCAACGAGCACCCCTATTCCGACGCCCTGAAGGCGAACCTGCAGGCGTTCCAGGACCTGACCGGCATCACCGTCCAGCATGACACCTTTCCCGAAACCAACTACTTCGACAAACTCACGGTGGATCTGCAATCGGGGCAGGGCGCCTACGACGCCTTCATGCTCGGGGCGTACATGGTCTGGCAGTACGGCCCTCCGGGCTGGCTGGAGGACATGAATCCCTGGATCGAGAACGCCTCGGCTACCAACCCGGACTACGACTGGGAAGACATCTATCCCAACCTGCGCACCTCCGATAACTGGAGCCTGGTCGTTGGCGAGCCGCTTGGGAGCGGCGGGCAGTACGCGCTGCCGTGGGGCTTCGAGGCCAACACCGTGGCCTACAACACGGACGTGTTCGACAAGCTGGGCGTGCAGCCAGCCGAGACGATGGACGAGCTGGTGGAGCTGGCCGCGAAGCTCGATGCCGACGCGGCTGGCACGGGCTACGAGGGCATGTACGGCATCGCCACCCGTGGCGCGCGCCAGTGGGCCACGATCCACCCCGGTTTCATGACCCAGTACTCCCGCGAGGGCGGCAAGGACTTCGAGCTGCAGGGCGACGTGCTGGCGCCGGTCATGAACTCGGATGTGGCGGTGGCCTTTACCGACAAGTTCGCGACCATGATGCGCGATTCCGGCCCGGCCAACTGGACCAACTACTACTGGTACGAGGTCGGCACGGACCTGGGTGCGGGCAAGGCAGCCATGATCTACGACGCCGACATCCTGGCTTACTTCCAGAACCAGCCAGGCGGCAGCGCCAACGCCGGCAAGTTCGCCTGGCACACCGGCCCGAAGGGTCCCGATGGTTCGCTGCTGACCAACCAGTGGATCTGGTCGCTGGGCATGAACGCCAAATCGCAGCAGAAGTCGCCAACCTGGCTTTTCCTGCAGTGGGCAACGGGCAAGGACCACCTCACCTACGCGGCAATCGAGGGGAACATGGTCAACCCGGTGCGGGCCTCGGTGGTGGAGAACCCCGAGTTCCAGGAGAAGATGAACAGCAACCTGAACTACCTCGATACCTTCAACGCCATCATCGAGGACACCAAGATCCTCTTCATGCCGCAGCCGCAGTTCTTCGATGCCACGACCCTCTGGGCCGGGGCGCTCCAGGAGATTTACGGCGGCGCTGACGCCAAAGCTACGCTGGATGCCCTGGTCGAGGAGATCATGGAAGCCACGGAGTAACACAGTCGCGTTCCGCGCGGCCCTGGCGGCCCGTGCTCAACGGCGAGCACGGAAACCGCCGGGGCTGTGCATCACCTTTGCGATGGTGGCTCATCTGGCGCGGGCCGCATGAGACGATGAATCTGCCGTAGCCACCCCACTTGAGCAGGAGCCGATGACCGCCGCAACACCCGGTACCCCCGACGCAACGCCAACCGACGGCCTGTTGCCGCCCTGGCGACGGTCGGCGCGGCCCTACCTGCTGGTGCTGCCAGCGGTGGCGCTCACGATTGGCATCCTGTACCCCTTTGTCCAGGGCGCCATCTACGCCTTCCAGAACTACAAGGCGACCCGTCCGAACCCGGAGTTCATCGGCTTCCGCAACTTCGAGCGCATCCTGACTGACGACGGCTTCTGGCACAGTGTGCGGGTCACCGCCACCTTTGCCATTGGTGCGACCGTGGTGGAAACGGTGCTCGGCGTGGCGGTGGCCCTCCTGCTGGCGCGCAGCAGCCTGGTCGGGCGGACCATGGAGCGCTTCCTGATCCTGCCACTGATGGTTGCGCCGATCATCGCCACCATCATGTGGCGGCTGATGATGCAGCCGAGCGTCGGGATTCTGAACTACCTGCTCCGCCCCTTCGGCGGCGGCGATCTGGCGTGGACCGATACGCCCACGATGGCGATGTTCTCGGTCATCCTGATCGATGTCTGGATCTACACGCCCTTCGTGGCGCTGCTGGTGCTGGCGGGGCTCCGATCCCTGCCGCGCGCGCCTTACGAGGCGGCGTCTGTGGAGGGCGCCAGTTACTGGTTTACGTTCCGCAACCTGACGCTGCCAATGCTCTGGCCGTACATCCTGGTGGCCGTCATTTTCCGGTTCATGGATTCTCTGAAGGTATTTGATGTCATCTTCGCCCTGACCGGCGGCGGCCCGGGCGATGCCACTATGGCGCTGCAGGTGCAGGCGTACCAGGACGCCATCCCCTTCTCGAACTTCTCGCTGGGTCAAACCTACATGCTGATCCTCTGGATGGTGGTTTACGCAACGACCCGCGTGCTCATCTCTGTCCTGGGCAAGGCCCAGAGCCGGGCCGCCGGGATATGAGCAAGGAGACGACGATGGGCGTGCAACCCGACGCGCTACCTACGCCAGCGCCAGCGCCGCGTCGTGGTGTGCGAATTGGCGATATCCTGCTGGATGGCGCGACGATCATCTACTTCATCTTCGCGCTCTTCCCCCTGGTCTGGATGCTCCTGCTCTCCCTGAAGTCGCAGGACCAGCTCTTTACCACCTACTTCCAGTTCACTCCGACGCTGGATGCCTACCGCGCGGTGCTGGGCCTGGACTCCAGCGGCAGCGTTCCCTTCGTCCGCTTCTTCATCAACAGCCTGATCGTGTCCTTCGGCGCGGTGCTTATTTCGCTGCTGGTGGGGGTGCCCGCAGCCTACGCGTTTGCCCGCTACCAGTTCAAGGGCGGCGACAGCCTCCTGTTCACGCTGCTCTCATTTCGATTTGCCCCGGAACTGATGGTGATTATCCCCATCTATGTCATCTACCAGCGGCTCGGCCTGTTCGATTCCCACCTCGGCCTGATCTGGGTCTACCAACTCATCACGTTGCCGCTGATCGTCTGGATCCTGCGCTCCTATTTCCAGGATCTGACGCCAGAGTTGGAGCAATCAGCTCTGTTGGATGGCTATTCCCGGCCGCAGGCGTTCGTGAAAGTGGCGCTGCCGCTGGTCAAGCCGGGTATGGCCGCTGCCGCCCTGCTGGCCTTCATCTTTGCCTGGAACTCCTTCATCTTCCCCTTTGTCCTTACCGGCAGTCAGGCGCAGACGGTCACCGTCGGCGCGCTCTCGTTCATGGGCGGCGCTACGCCGCGTTACAACCTGACCGCCGCCGCTGCGCTCATCGCGCTGATCCCGCCGCTGTTGCTTGCCCTCTCCATCCAGCGCTACCTGGTGCGTGGTCTGACATTCGGCGCGGTGAAGGGGTAGGGAAGGGGAGATCTTGGCGACATTGGCGCTGCGCGGTGTGCGCAAGGAGTACGGCAAAACCGTGGCCCTGGCCGGGCTCGACCTGGAGGTCGCCGACGGCGAGTTTTTCGTGCTGCTCGGCCCGTCTGGCGCAGGCAAGACCACGACCCTGAAGTGCGTAGCCGGGCTGGAGACGCCTACGGCCGGACGGGTGGAGATCGGCGGGCGCGACGTAACCGAGGTAGAGCCGAACGCGCGGCGGGTGGCGATGGCCTTCGAAAACTACGCGCTCTATCCGCAGGAGACGGTCTACGACAACATCGCCTTCCCGCTCCGCTCGAAACGTTACGCCCAACCACCCGACGTGGCGCGAGCGTTGATAACCCAGGTGGCCGGGACGCTGGGGATTGGGCATCTGCTGGAGCGGATGCCGCGCGAACTCTCCGGGGGGCAGCGACAACGCGTGGCGTTGGCGCGGGTGATGGTGCGCCCGGCAGACGTGCTGCTGCTCGATGAGCCACTCTCCCACCTGGACGCCAAGCTGCGCGCCACCATGCGTGCGGAGCTGAAGTCGCTGGGGGAGTTGCAGCACACCACCAGCCTCTACGTGACCCACGACTACCTGGAAGCCCTGGCCCTGGGGGATCGTATCGCCATCCTGCGCGACGGCAAACTGGTCCAGGTCGGCTCGCGGGAGGAGTTGTGGCGCACGCCGGTCAACACCTTCGTGGCAACCGCTTTCGGGCAACCCCGGATCAATCTGCTGCGCGGCGTGATTGCCCGGGAGAACGACGACACGCTCTTTGCGACCGAGGATGGCGTGGTGCGACTCTCGCTCGGCAGGCGGGATCTCGCGCCGGGCACAGCCGTTGAACTGGGTCTGCGCCCGCGCGATCTCCTGCTGGGTGAGATGCCGGGAATGGCCACGCTGCGCGGGCAGGTCTACGTCGTCGAACCACTTGGCCGCCAACGCGAAGTGACTGTGCAGATCGGCGGACAGCGCGTGGCGCTGGTGACGCCGCAGGAGGACGTCGTGCCGGATAGCCTGGTCACTATCTCCGCGCCGCCTGATCGGCTCCTGCTCTTCAACGCCGAAACAGGTGCGCGCATGTCGGCGGTTGGTGATGACGTGCCGGGTGATGCCACTGCCGGGATCGCGGCGCATGGCTGAGCGGCACCGGCCGGTCGACGACCTGGTCCTGCAACGGCTGACCAAGACCTTTCTCCAGCGCGGCAAGGCGCCCGTGTACGCCGTGAACGGGATCGACCTCACGGTTGGCGATGGCGAGCTGCTCGGGTTGCTGGGGCCTTCCGGCTGCGGCAAGTCGACAACGCTGCGGATGATCGCCGGCCTGGAAGAGCCAACCAGCGGCGATATCCGTATCGGCGGGCGCTCGGTTGTGGGGTTGCCGGCGCACACGCGGAACGTGGCGGTGGCCTTCGAGAACTACGCCTTGTTCCCGCCGCTGACCGTCGAGGAGAACATCACCTTTGGCATGCGCGCGCGTGGAGAACTGAACGCGCGCCAGCGCGCACGCGACGTGGCCGAGCGACTGGGCATCGAGCACCTGCTGGATCGCAAGCCAGGAGGCCTCTCCAGCGGCCAGAAGCAGCGCGTCAGCCTGGCCCGCGCCATTGTGCGTACGCCCTCAGTGCTGCTGCTGGACGAACCGCTGTCTCACCTCGATGCTGCCGAACGCGACGCTACCCGGCGCGAACTGAAACGCCTGCAGCGAGAGACCGGGTTCACCACCGTGTTGGTCACGCACGATCAGCACGAGGCGCTCTCCCTGGCGGACCGTATCGCGGTCATGAACGACGGGACATTCCAGCACGTGGGCACGGCGGATGACGTGTATGACCGCCCGGCCAACCTCTTCGTCGCCGATTTCGTGGGGGAACCCCGCATGAACCTGCTGCCCGGGCGGCTGCGCACCGAGGCCGATGGCAGCCTGGTGGCCGCGCTGGGGCCGAATGCCGCTGTGGCGCTGGGCCGGACCACCGGGGCTGGGCTGGATGGGCAGGAGATCACGCTCGGTATCCGGCCGCAGGATATCCGGGTGGAAGCACGCGGGACAGCCAGGACCTTGCCAGCCACGGTCTTTGCCTTCGAGCCACTGCAGGAGCTTGGTCGCCTGACGCTCAACCTGGCTGGGACGGACCAGCGTCTCGTGGTGGAGACGCATCATGATATGGTGGCGGTTCCGGGGGAGACGGTCGGACTGCAATTCGACCTGGCGAGAACCCATCTGTTCGACACCGCGACGGGAGAACGATTGCCATGGGAGAGCGCTCCAGCGCCGATGACGAGGTAGGGGCCGCGCAGCCGCGTGTGCGCACGTTGCTGGCGGGAGACATGTTCGTGCGCAACGATCTCCTGCGCGCGGCGCTGACCGAGAACCTGGGCGACCAGCTTGCGTTTTCCGAGATCGCCTTTGAGTGGCCCAGAGATCCGTTTGGGCCGGTCGCGGAGGTGAAGGAGGCAGCCGGGACTGAGGAGCAGTTGATCGCCGCGCTGGCCGGGCAGGAAATCATCGTTACGGAGATGGCGGCCCTGACAGGCCACGTCATCAAGAACGCGCCGGATCTGCGGCTGATCGTGGTGTGCCGGGGCGGCCCGGTGAACGTGAACCTGGAAGCCGCGACAGAGCAGGGCATCCCCGTCTGCTACTCCCCGGCCCGCAACGCGGCAGCCACCGCCGAGTACACCATCGGCCTGCTGCTTTCCACCATGCGGCACATCTCCGAAGGACACCGCGACCTGCTGAGCGGCACGTGGCGGGGTGATCTCTATGCCTACGACGTCGCGGGCATCGAGATCGAGGGCAAGACCGCCGGGCTGATCGGCTTTGGGGCCGTCGGAAGCCGGGTGGCGAAGGTGCTGCGTGCGTTCGGCGCAGAGGTGCTGGTGGCGGACCCGTACGTGGTCGCCGAGGTGGTAGAGGAAGCGGGCGCGACGCTGCTGCCGATGGATGAGGTGTTGGCGCGCGCCGAGATCCTCAGTTTGCACGCCCGCCTGACACCCGAAACCCACCACCTGATCGACGCCGACGCCATCGCCGCGCTGCCCGACGGCGCGGTGGTGGTCAACGCGGCGCGCGGCGGTCTGCTCGATACCGGGGCGCTTTGCGAGGCGCTGCGCAGTGGCAAGCTGCGCGCCGCCGCACTCGATGTTTACGACCCCGAGCCGCCCACGCCCGATTCCTGTTTGTTCAGCGCACCCAACCTGGTTCTTTCGCCGCACCTGGCCGGAGCCAGCCGGGAAACGGCGGAGCGCGCCTGCCGCATTGCGGCGGATGAGGTGGCGCGCTACGTACGCGGTGAGCAGCTGGCCCATGTCGCGAACCCCGCGTCGATTGCGGGAGAGTAGACGCTGGTGATCATCGGGGTTGATGCCGGGACATCAGTCGTCAAGGCCGTCGCGTTTGCGGACAACGGCGATGTGCTGCGCGTGGCCGCGCGGCCCACACGCACGCTGACGCCCGCGCCGGGCCACGCGGAGCAGGACCTGGAGGAGGTCATCGCCGCCGTCGGGGAGGTGGTGCGCGAGGTAAGCGCGGGCGAGGCGCCGCGGCTGGTGGGCATCACGGCGCAGGGGGACGGCCTCTGGCTGCTCGACGCTGACGGGCTCGCGGTGTGCCCCCCGATTCTGTGGTCCGATGCCCGGGCTGCCGGGGTGCTGGCGGAGTGGCTACGGAATGGCGTCGCCGAGCAGGGGTTCCGCTTTTGCGGGAGTGTGCTCTTTCCGGGCGCCGCCGCACCGCTGCTGGCGTACCTCCAGGACCATGAGCCAGCAGCGCTGGCGGCGGCGGCCACGGCGGGGTACTGCAAGGATGCTATCCTGCAGCGGCTGACCGGCGCGCGTGTCACAGACCTCTCGGACGCCTCGCTGCCCTTTGGCGATCCGCGGCTGCGCAGCTACCACGAGGGCGCCTTCGCGCTCTACGGTATCGCGGCCTGGCGCCACTTGCTGCCGCCCATTGATCCCACGCCTGCTCCATTGCGCCCGCTGACTGAAGCAGGCGCGGCGTTGACCGGGCTTCCCGCAGGAACCCCGATCCACGCGGGGCCTTTCGATCTGGCCGCCACAATGCTCGGGGCCGGCGTGACGGCGCTGGGGGATGCGCTCGTTATCCTGGGCACCACCCTGGGCTGCGCGGTGCTGGTGGATGACCCCGGTACAGACGGCGATCCGGCGGGGATGCTGCTCTGCACGCGCGAGCCGGACCGCTGGGTGCGCGTGATGCCAGCGATGGTTGGCACGCCCTCGCTGGAGTGGATGCTTGGCGTTACGGGCCTTCGCCGCCAGGACCTCGATGCGGCGCTGGCCCAGACCACACCCGGCGCGGGCGGGGTGGTGATCCTGCCTTACCTGGCCCCCGCGGGCGAACGCGCCCCGTTCGTCGATCCCTTCGCCCGCGGACAAGCGATCGGGCTCAGTCTGGAGTCCACCCGGGAAGACCTGGTGCGCGCGGTCTGCGAAGGCATTGCCTACGCGGTGCGCGATTGCCTGGAGGCTGCGGGCCTGCGTCCCGGCAGCCGCGTCTTCCTGGGCGGCGGCGGCGTGCGCTCGGCGGGGTGGCGTCAGATCCTGGCCGACGTGCTGCAGCGGCCCCTGCTCCTGGGCCGCCAACCGGAGCCCGGCGCGCGCGGCGCGGCGCTTGCGGCCATGCACGCGGCGGGCGCGCCGGTGGATGATGCCGCCTGGACCCGGCCGGAGGGCGTGGTTGAGCCGCGCCGGGACTATGCCTCGCTCTACGACGCGGGCTTCGCCTTCTACCGGGAGCGGACGCAGGCGGCGCGGGGACACTGGCGCGGGCCGGTGGGGTAGGGGCGAGGGAACGCCTGATCGCGACGCGGCCGCGTGCTGTGACGATGTTGCCGGAGCGGCGGTCCCCTGTGCCGCCCCGCCGCACGTCTGCGGCTTTGCCGGGAGATCTCGGCCTGATTGCCCGCAGGCCGCGAGGCCGCGCCCAGGAGCCGCCGCTATATACGGCGTAGTGCAAAAGACCTGACCTGCGAGGCAACAAGCCCGTGTCTCGAGCGCAGTCGAGAGACCTCGTCGCGAGCGCCGGTGAACGAGGTCTCTCGACTGCGCTCGAGACACGAGGGGATTCCTGGCGGCCCAACTTCTCTGCACACCGCTGTCGTTGCCAGGAACGGGATCCTTCGACTTCGCTCAGGATGACACGTGAGGGTAGGCGGCTTCCTCACAACGAAGTGGCCGGGAACGGGAGCCCGGCCGAGGTCACGTTGACACGTGCCGGGGCCGCCACGGTAGGCTGTCGCGACCGGGTCGGTCAAGAGGACCTTGGTTTTTTGCAAGACGACACGAGGCGGTGGCTGACAACAGGCGACGCCACATCCCTGTAAGCGGCTCACCTTTGTCGCAACACCATCCTGCCAAACTCTGCCACCATGCGCAGGCGGCGAGCCTGGCACAGTAGGCGCGCCCGGCTGGCCGCTACCAACTGAAGCTCCTCTCCCGCGCAGCAGGTGGGGGAGAGGGGCTTGGGGCGATTCCTGGCGTCAGGCTTCGGCAAGGGAAGCGGGCGAGTGGAGGGTCATGCGCCCTACACCGCTGCCTTCGCTCGCTCTGGCTGCACGAACACCGTGTCCAGGTCGGCGCCGGGAAGCTCCGGGGCATCCTGATACAGGAAACAGGTCGCAGCGCGGTGGTCTTCCGTGCGAAACAGCGGCGGGCTCTGGGTGCGGCAGATGTCCATGGCATGCGGGCAGCGGTTCACGAACTTGCAGCTTTCGGCGGCAGTCACCACCGGTCGGGCGGGATCGGCCGGGAGTTCGTAGTGCGTCCACGGGTGATCCGGGTCGGCCTGCGGAATCGACTGAATCAGCAGTTGGGTGTAGGGGTGAGCCGGCCGCTTCACCACTGGCTCCACGCTGCCCGCTTCCGCCACTTCACCGCGATACATGACCAGGATGTTGTCGCTCACCTGGTACGCCGTCGTCAGATCGTGCGTGATGTAGAGAATGGAGATGCCGTAGCGGACGTGCATCTGGCGCAGGCTCTCCAGGATTGTGGCGCGCAGGGACGCATCCACCATTGAAACCGGTTCATCCGCGATGATCAGGCGCGGCTGCAGCAGCAGCGAGCGCGCCACCATGATGCGCTGCCGCTGGCCGCCGCTGAGCTGGTGCGGGTGCCGCCCCAGCGTTTCTTCCGGGCGCAGGCCAACCGCGTTCAGCGTTTCCTCCATCAGGGCGCGGGCCTGCTGCTTCGTAGACGCCAGCCTGAACTTTTCGATTGGCGTACTGAGGACGTGGTCCACCTTGTAGAAGGGGTTGTAGACCTCGTAAGGATCCTGGAAGATGACCTGCACATCCCGCAGAAACTGCTTGCGTTCGGCGCCGCCCAGCCTGGTCAGGTTCTTGCCCCGGTAGAGCACTTCACCACTGGTGGGGGCGGTCAGACCCAGCAGCAGGCGCGCCAGCGTGGTCTTGCCGGAGCCGGATTCACCGACGACCGCGGTGATGCTGGGCGGATCGTCGTCGATGCGGAACGAGAAGTCGTCCAGGGCAACCATGCCCGGCGTCCGGTTGAACCGGCCGCCGCCGAATACCTTGGAGACGTTGCGCGCTTCCAGCAATGGGGGCATGAGGACTCCCTGATCCTAGTACAGGTGACACGAGACGCGGCGGTCTTCCTCGACCTCGCGCAGCACGGGCTCGACGGTGGCGCAGCGCTCCATCGCCTGAGGGCAGCGCGCGCGGAAGGAGCACCCCTGCGGCCGGTGCAGCAGCGAGGGCGGCAGGCCCGGAATGCCCTGGAAGGCGCCCTTGACGTCCAGTGTCGGCAGGCTGGCGATAAGCAACTGGCTGTACGGGTGGAGCGGCGCTCGAAAGAGGGGCCGTACGGCCGAGACCTCGGCCAGGTTCCCGGCGTACATGATGCCGACGCGGTCCACCACCTGCGCCATCAGGCCCATGTCATGCCCAATGAGGATGATGGAGCAGCCGAGATCTTCCTGTACCTTGAGCAGGGTGTCCATCACCTGCCGCTGCACCACGACGTCCAGGGCGCTGGTCGGCTCATCAGCGATGATCAGCTTCGGGCGCAGGCTGATGGCGATGGCGATGCAGACGCGCTGCTTCATGCCGCCACTCAGCTCGTGAGGGTACATGTCCGCCACGTCCCGGCGCAGGCCCACGCTCTCCAGCAAATCGCGGATGCGGTCGTCGAGCGCCTTGCCGCTCAGCTTGACGCCGTGATCGGCGAGGCCATCGGCAATCTGCTTCTTGACCTTCAGCACGGGATTCAGCGAATTCATGGCGCCCTGCGCCACCATGGCGATGCGGGCCAGGCGCACCTCGCGCATCGCTTCGTCGGAGTACGTGGCGAGGTTATCCCCTTCAAGGATAATGTCGCCGCCCACGATGCGCCCCGGCGGGCGGATCAGGCGCATCAGCGCCAGCGCCATGGTGGACTTGCCGGAGCCGGACTCGCCAACCAGGCCGAGCCGTTCACCTTCACGGAGGGAAAAGCTGACGCCGTTGACGGCAGTCACCGCGCCGCGTGGCGTCTCGTAGTGGACCCGCAGGTCACGTACGTCGAGAATCGGTGCGTTCACGATGCGTCCTTGCGTTGCCGCCAACGGGGCGGCCAGTTCTCGCCGCGTCCGTTGCGGCAGCCGGGTTCTACACGAACCTGATGAAACACCTGAGACCGGCAGTATGCGGCAGGAGAGGGGATGGGTAAAGGGGCACGGGTGGGCCACGCCGGCCAACCGCCCGGCACTTTCCAACAGATTGGGCGAGGCATCACGGCAGGAGGAATGAGCCGGGCTGCGGATATCTCTCCGGGAACCACAGCCGGTCAGGGTGCTGGATTGGCGCCGGAGCTTCCGGAATCTGCGCCAGATCAGGCAACCGCTGGACCTCATCGAAGCACCAGCGCAGCCGCGCCGTCTGCCCGGAAGCCCGGGACTGCAATTCCGTGAATCCTTGCGGCCCCTCCACCCGGACCAGTTGCGCGGTGAGCAAGCTGATCAGCGAGTGGTGTGGTCGGGTGCCCGCCTTGCTCGCGCATCCGCGTTGATTGAGCCACAGGCAATGCTGTACGCCACGTGATGGCCTGCCCGGTGATGATGCTCCGGCATTCTGAAACAATCTACCTCGGTGGGCGCATGAGGGCCTGACCTGCGAAGGCCGGAGAAACCCCCGCCAGTGTCCAACAGGGGCTGCTTCGTGATGCCTGCAACGGGTTCAGACGGCCCCTCTGCTTCTCCGCAATGACATGCAGGTAACCCACGGGAGCATTGGCGCCCCTGGACGGGGAAGGCCAGAAAACAAGACTGCCCGGGCCGAAGCCCGAACAGCCTGTGGCGGAGTGATGCCCGAAGAGTAAGTTGAGGCGTTACCTTCTCCCGGCCGAGAGCCCGCCCGGGACTGCGGCCTCCGGTGCGGTGGCCGTCCCTGCCTCGTGCCACGGGGTGCCGAGCGCCGGCAGCAGGTAGCGGTCCAGGCCCCAGTAGCCGGCCACCTTCCAGGCCAGGACCAGGAAGACCGCGAGGCCGAACAGCACCGGGTTCGTCGAGGTGGTGCCCGCCAGCATGAAGCTGAAGTTCATCAGCGTGCCGAAGAAGGCGGCAATCCCGACCAACGCCCCGAAGATGAGCCCGAGCCCGATGAGCACTTCGCCCACGGCGACAAGCTTCGCGAACCACGTGTACCACTGGTTGTCCAGCATGTACTGGATGAACTGGCGGAACCAGTCGTAGGTAATCGGCGCACGGCCCCCTCGGGGATCGCCGCGGCGTTCGTCCAGTAGCCCTGCAACGACGCGCCGCCGTCCATCCAGCCGGGGTCGGTGATCTTGTGCAGGCCAGCGGTGAGCCACTCGCGGCCCACGAAGAAACGGATCGGGATCCAGAAGAGCGCGACAAAGACGTTGCCCAGCAACAGGCGCCAGATGAGCGGGTCTTCCACCTGACCCGGTGTCACTTCGCCGCCGCCCAGGCGCATGGTGATGCCCTGAGCCGGCAGCGAGGTGGCCTGGCGCCATCCCGCCAGGATGATCAGGGCGATCATCACGTAGGTGATGATCGGCGACGAGATCCACTCTTCAGCATTCCAGAGCGGCATGCCGAACATGCCGTCCGCGAAGAGCCAGTTCAGGACGACAAAGAGCACGACGCTGGCGGCGGTGATCGCCCACGTCTGCTCCCGTGTAATGGCGAACGATGTGCGCCGGCCCATTCCATCCTCCTGCTGCGACCCGCCGACTCATGCTTTCCTGACGCAGAGGATATGCCACGCGAGTGTTCATGACACGCGGCGCAAGGGTGGTTCTGCCCACCCGGAGGGGTGGGCGCTCAAACGCTGAACGGGGAGCGCTCGCGGCTACACGCCGGAGAAGAGGCGGAGCCCTGGGGTCTCGACCTTGGTGGTGTAGAGCGACGCCGTGGCGACATCTGTGATGACCGCCGTGCGCCGCCCTGGGCCGCCAAAGGCGATGTTGGTCACGTTTGCGCCTGGCACGAGGATTTCGCCGGCTTGCGAGCCATCCGGCGCGAAGATGACGACCCGGCCGCCGCCGTAGTAGGCGACGTACAGGTTCCCGGCCTCGTCAAAGGCCATGCCATCCGGGCCGCCCGTGGGCAGGCCATCGTCGGCGTCGCCGGGGAAGCGGACGGCTGGCATATCCGCCCAGTGCTGGCGCGGGCCGAGCGCGCCGTTCGGACCAATGGCATAGCGCAGGATGCGGTTCGGGATCGTCTCTGCCAGGTAGACCGCGTCCCCGCCGGGGCTGATGGCTACGCCATTCGGGAACTGCAGCCCGCTGTCGATCTGCTCCAGCTCGCCATCCGGGAAGAGACGGTAGAAGCCGCCGACCGGGTTGGCGGCCGAGGAGCGCCAGGGGTCGGAGAAGTAGAGGACGCCTTTCCCGTCGAAGACGAGGTCGTTCGCCCCGTTCAGGGGCTGCCCCTGGTAGGCGTTGACCACGATCTCGCCCTGGCCGTCGACGATGCGCAGGATACCGTGGATATTGTCTCCCTCGTCCGCGACGAACAGCGAGCCGTCTGCGTGAAAGGCGAGCCCGGCCGGAATGCCGCCGGTGTTGAAGTACTCGCTGACGTCACCGCCGGGCGTGCGCCGCATGATGGCGCTGCTGAGCCAGTTCACGAAATAGAGATTGCCCTCCGTATCGAAGCACGGGCCTTCGGGCGAATCGAAGCCGGAAACAAGCAGCGAGACAGGCTCAGTCATGCGAAACAGCGCTCCGGGTGAACTCGGCGGATGGACTGCGCACGATCCTACCGCAGGGCCAGGGCAATTGCCTCGGGCAGGGCCAGCGCCTCCCCTTCGGCCCAGCAGGCAGCGTAGGCAGCCGCGCCGAGCGCGGCCTGCGCCTCGGCGATGTAGCGCTCGTTGATGGCGCGGTCATTGTCGGGCTGGCTGCCGCCGATCCTCGCGCGCTCCGCCGCCGCCGCGCCGAGGAGGCGGACGCCGTGCGCGGCGTCGCCGCTGGCAATGGCGATCAGCGCGAAGTGCTCCAGCCCGCGAGGCAGCCAGGGGAGATTGGTGACACGGCGCCAGTGGGCGAACGCATCCTGCTGCAGCGCCAGGGCCTGGTCCAGGCGCCCTTCCGCGAGTGCGACGAGGCTGAGGTTGCCCAGCGTCAGGGAGCGGCTGTTCTCATCCGCAACCATGCCCAGGGACTCGGTGAAGAGCTGGCGCGCAAGCGCATAGTTCCCCTGGAAGTAGGCGATAAGCCCGCTGTTGTGGGTCATGTACGACATGTAGGTGCGGTCGTCGAGTTCCCGGAACAATTCCCGTGCGGCCTCGTATTCGGCCAGGGCGCGCGGGTAGTCGCCTGCGGCGTCAGCGACGAGGCCGAGGTTGCCGTGGGCGTAGGCCTGACCACGCACATCGCCCAGCTCAAGGAAAAGCGCCAGGGCCTGGTTCCAGACGCTGGCCGCCCGCTCGTAGGCGCCCTGAAAGAAGAGCATCACGCCGAGCCCAACCAGGGCGTGGCCCCGTGGCGCCGTCGCGGCCTGGGAGGCGCGCGCCGTGGCTTGCTCCAGCCAACGCAGCCCCTCCTCGTACCGCCCGTGGTTGGCCCAGAAGCGATAGAGCGAGGCGCACAGCCGCAGGGCTGGTTCCGGGTCGCTCTGCGCCAGTGCGTCGCTCAGGGCGGCGCGCAGGTTGTCGTGCTCAATGCTGAGCCGGTTGTTCCAGTACTCCTGCTCCGTGCCCAGGAGCAGGGGGTCTGCCGTTTCCGCCAGATGCAGACACCAGGCAAGGTGGTCCCGGCGCGCGCGTTCGGTTTCGCCAGCTTCCAGGAGCCGTTCTCCCCCATATTCACGAATGGTCTCCAGCATGCTGAACCGTACGGCGTCACCCAGGTCGGGCCGGGTAAAGAGCAGGGATTTTTCCACCAGATCGGTCAGGAGATCGAGCGCGTGCGTGGCGGGCAGCGCGGCCCGGTCCTCGTCGCTGACCAGCGCCTGGCAGATCCACTCGGCGGCCTCGAGCGTGCAACCGCCGGCGAACACAGAGAGGAAGCGGAACACTCGCCGGGCGTCGTCATCCAGCAGGTCGTAGCTCCAGGCCAGCGTGGAGCGCAGCGCCTGTTGCCGCTCCGGGAGATCGTGCGCACCGCGCGTCAGGAGCGGCAGGCGAGCGCCCAGCCGCTCCAGGAGGTCCGTCGGCGACAGGACCTTGATCCGGTTGGCCGCCAGCTCGATGGCCAGCGGCAGGCCATCCAGCCGCTGCGTAATGTGGGCGACTGCCCGCGCGTTCTGTGCAGTCAGGGCAAAGCCCGGGCTGGCGGCCGCCGCCCGGTTGACGAACAGGGCGACTGCGGGGACGTCCGCCAGGTCAGCAAGTGACGGATCGGCGCCGGGATCAGGCAGAGCCAGCGGCTCGACCGGGAACACGTGCTCGGCCCGCACCCGCAGCGGCAGGCGGCTGGTTACAAGCAGCCGGAGTCTCGGACAACCACTGAGCAGGTAGGCAACTGCCGGAGCGGCCGGCGCGATCTGCTCGAAGTTGTCAAGGATAAGCAGCATGGCGCGCTCCTGGAGCGTCTGCGCCAGCGCGCGCTGCAACGGAATGGCCGGGTCAAGGGGCAGCTCCAGCGCCTGGGCGATGGCGTCGTAGAGAAACGCCGGGTCGCGGAGCGGCGCCAGGTCCACGAACTGCACGCCGTCGGGGAACGCTGGCGCGGCGTGCTGCGCGAGTTCCAGCGCAAGGCGGGTCTTGCCGACGCCGCCGGGGCCAACCAGGGTCAACAGGCGCACCTGCGGATCACGCAGGGCCGCCAGGGCTGCCGCACGCTCTGCCTCCCGGCCGATGATTGGCGTGGGCGGGGCGGGCGCCCGCAATCGAACAGCCGGGGATTCCGGGACAGCCGCCGCGTCCGGTGCGTAGCGCCCCCGGGCCAGCCCCACGAACGCCGCCCGTTCCGCGCCAGCCAACTCCAGCCCATCGGCCAACAGGTTGATAGTGTCGATACGCGGCCAATGCGTTGAGCCGCGCTCCAGTTCGCTGATGGAACGTGGGCTCACCAGAGCGCGCTCGGCAAGCTGCTCCTGTGTGAGGTCGGCGGCATGGCGCAGTCGCCGCAGCAATTGGCCAAAGGCACGCAGCGCTTCCGTGGCAGCTGGTTCGTGGCTGGTCGTCACCGGGCGTCCTCACCAACGACTCGCGATGCGGCATCACGGTCATTTCATCCTATCACGCCGGATTGCGAGTGCTTTGCGAGTGCGTTGCGTGGTGTTGACCCGCTCCGGCTGGCACGCTCGACGTGGCCTTACGTCGGGGCCCATGTCCTCGGTCCTCAGGCAACACACCAGGAGGGCAACCATGGTTCCAGGCTGGAGTGAACGCGAATCGCGAATCCAGCACGCCGTGCGGCAAGACTGGCTTACACCTCGCCGGCGCCAGGGGCTGGCTCCCATGCATTGGGTCGCCCGATTTTGCGCCCTCAGGCACATGGCTCGCGCGGTGGTGTCGTGCGCGGCGAGGTGGGGCGGGCGCCTTGCTGCCAGGCCAGCCGGTTCGGCCGGTGGCCGCTCCGTTATTCACCAGTTGGCTTCGATCTCACGATGTCGCTCTAGCGGAGGAGTTTCATGAGCACCACCAGGAAGTCAGCACTTTCGTATCACCCCCAACCAGAGGTCGCGCATGTGGCAAGGGCGACCAGCCAGGGCGCAGGCCCGGGAGGAAAGACGATGAACATGGCGATTGACAAGCTCGCGACGGCGGTGGCGACGCGGCGCGCCTCGCTGGCGCTGGGGTCGGCGGCGCTCCTGGGGCTGGCGCATGCCCCTGTGGCTGACGCAAAGAAGAACAAGAAGAAGTCATGCAAGAAGAAGTCACGCCAGAAGGTCGACCAGGCGTGCGGCGCCCAGGTCGACCAGTGTGAGGCGTTCTACGCGACCATCTGCTCCGGGACGCCAGATCCTGCACAGTGCCAGGCGACTGTCGCCACCTGCTGCGCACCTATGGCTGACTGCGACTTCGCAGGGGCGGCAAACTGTTTCAGCGCGCTGGTCTAGGCGCGCGGACGCCGTTCCGGGGCACTGACACCGTTGAAACTGACGACCACCCTGGCCGCTGAGGCTGCGTCTGCGCTTGCACTGCGGGCAGGTCAGGCTGGCGCGAGGACGAGCCTCTGCAAGAGGGCATCGCGCCGGAGCGTCAATGTGGTGTGCCGGGGAATGCGCCCCGCACGGCTGAATCACCATCTGTCGCGGTCGACGGAACCATCCGATCCCCCTCCCGCCTGGCCGATCCCTCGGTCTGCCGCCAGCGCCTGGAGGAGCCCAACCCTACGGAGTACGTGACATGCAACATTCCCTGAATCGGTCCGTGCAATCCCGCCGGCAATCTTTCGCGTTGGGGCTGGCCGCGTTGGTTGGCCTGCGGCAGCCGACAGTAACCGAAGGCAAGAAAGGAAAGCGCAAGAAAAAGAGAAAGGATGCCTGCAACCGCAAGATCGAGCAGACGTGCGGCCGGCAGTTCGATCCCTGCCTCGCAGAGGGCAGAAAATTCTGTGCGAGGACAGAGGACCCGGCGTCGTGCGAGGCCACGGTCAGCCAGTGTTGCGAGTTCATGGCGCAGTGCGAGGCGCAGGGATACGTTGATTGCATGGGTGCGGCATTCGGCAACCCGGACCCGGTCCAGGAGAGAGGGCGCTGATCCGCGCCTGTGCTCCCTGATGCGCGTGCACCCTGTGCGGTTTGCACAGGGTGTTGCGCGCTCGCGTGGCCCGGGGGCAAGGCTGGCATTGACGAACGCGTGCCTCCCGTCTAGTCTGAGGTCTCTGCCCCGGACGAAGTCGTCAGGGCGAAAGGTTCTGCTCACGCCCGTGGGCAGGCTGTACTTGCTCGTGACTCGATGAGGAGGACGACGTGACGGATCCCCGTGCCACGCAACTGATCGACGAAGCGATGAAGATGCGCCTCTCCCGCCGCAGTGTGATGCGCCGCGCCTCCGCGCTCGGCATTTCCGCGGGAGCCCTGGGTGGGGTGTTGGCCGCCACTGGTCACGCCAAGGCCGCGCCGAAAGCGGCGGTGTTCATCCAGGAGCGGGTGATGAACACGCTGGCTGCGACCTACTTCGTGCCGGAAGGCCAGACCTTCTTCACCCAGGTCGCCGAGGACTGGGCAAGCCAGAACGGCGTCACCATCACGACCGACTACATCGGGTGGCCTGACCTGCAACCGCGCATCGCGGCGGCGGTGGAAGGCGGCTCCGGCCCGGATGTGATCGAGATGTGGGATATCTGGCCGTATCTCTACCAGGAAAAGATGGTGCCGGTGCAGGAGTTGGCCGAGAAGGTCAGCGAGCAGTACGGCGGCTTTTACGAGTGGGTGACCAAGACCGCGTCGGTCGATGGCCAGTGGTACAGCATCCCCCATGGTTCCTCCAGTTCGGCCTTCGCCTACCGTATCAGCCTGCTGGAAGAGGCCGGGATCGAGGACCCGAAGAACAACTTCCCCAAGACCTGGGAAGAACTGTTTACCCTCGGCAAGACCCTGAAGGAGATGGGCAAGCCCATCGGTCAGGCGCTCGGCCAGAGCCTCGGCGACCCGCCCAGCTTCGCCTATCCGTACATGTGGGCCTACGGCGGCATGGAGGTCGAGGAAGACGGGACAACCCCCGCGATCAACAAGCCGGAGTTCGTGGAGGCGCTGCAAGCCTTCACGCAGACCTGGAAGGATGCGTTCGACGAGACGGGCCTTTCCTGGGATGACGGCGCCAACAACCGCGCCTTCCTCTCGGACCAGATCTCGATGACGCTCAACGGCAGCAGTGTCTACCTGGCGGCGGTGGCGGCCAAGGCTGGCGAATCCACCCTGGACTATGAGGTGCAGGTGGACCCGGATGATATCTGGCACGCCGGCTACCCGGAAGGCCCGGCCGGACGGTACAACGTGCTCGGCAGCCGCTCCTACGCCGCCATGAACTATTCGCCGAATGCGGATGCGGCTGTGGAGTTCCTGGACTACTTCTTCAGCCCGGAGATCTTCCTGCCGTGGCTGGAGTCGCAGGGCGGCTACATCATTCCCATGGCTCCGGGCTATGCGGATGATGAGATGTACACCGGGAACCCGGCGCTGGCGCCGTACCCGGAGGTCTCTGACTACAGCCGCAACCGTGGCTACGCGGGCCCGGCGAACCAGAAGGCCGCTGAATCCTCTGCGCGCTACGTGGTGGTGAACACCTTCGCGCAGGCGATTCAATCTGGCGATGCGGCGGGCGCCGTGGGCCAGGCCGAGGCGCAGCTGCGCCGCATCTACGGGTAGACGCCTCAGCCAGGTACGCGCCGGCTCCGCCAGGAGCCGGCGTTCATGTTCACGTCGTGCCTGACCGTGGGCGCGTGGGAGTCGCTGATGAGCGTCGTCACGGCGAAAGCCGAGCCCGATCCCGGGCAGCAAACGGCAGGACGAGCAAGAGCGCGCTTCTGGGACCGGGAAGCCCCGCTTGCCTACCTGTTCATGATCCCGGGGCTGCTCATCCTGCTCCTGTTCATGGGCTACCCGTTCTTCCTTGGAATCTATCTCTCGCTGACCGACAAGATGGTCGGCTTTGCGGACTTCAGCTTCGTGGGGCTGGAGAACTACCAGCTTCTGCTGGACGACCCCGTTTTCCACCGCACAGTAGCGAACACGCTCATCTACAGTTTCGTTACGGTGCCGTTCAAGCTGGTGCTGGGTCTGGGCCTGGCGCTGGTGCTCAACCAGACCTTTCGCTTCAGCCGCTTTGTGCGCGCCGGGCTCCTGCTCCCGTGGATCGTGCCGACCGCCATCAGCAGCCTGGCCTGGCTGATGCTCTTCGACAGCGTGCTCAGCCCTGTCTCCTGGGTCCTCAAGGACTGGGGAGTGATCCAGAGCAACATCAACTTCCTGGGTGATCGCTGGAACGCCATCTCGGCGATCTGCGTCGCCAATGTCTGGCGCGGCCTGCCCTTTTTTGCGATTTCCATTCTGGCCGGGCTGCAGGCTGTGGCGCCGGAGTTGCACGAGGCGGCTGCGCTGGATGGCGCCAACGCCTGGCAGCGCTTCGTGGCGGTGACCCTGCCGACCATTCGCAACATCATCCTTATCACCACGCTCTTCTCGATCATCTTCACCTTCTCGGACTTCCAGTTGATCTACGTGCTGACCAAGGGTGGGCCGGCCAGTTCAACGCATGTCTTCGGCACCTACGCATACCAGACGATGGGCTTTTCGGCCCTCGGGCAAGCGGCGGCCATCGCGCTCTCGATGCTGCCGTTCCTGGCGATCTTCGCCGCGATTCTGCTCCGTGAAATTCGCAAAGAGGACTAGAGGAGGCGTTTCGTGGTTGGCAGCAATGTCCTGACGCAGCGCCTGCTCAAGCTGTGGCTTCCACTCCTGCTGTACGGCGTGTTCCTGCTTTTTCCCTTCGCCTGGATGCTGATTGTCTCGCTCAAGCCGGATCAGCTTCTGCTCGATACGCGGCGCAATCCGTTTGCCCTGACCAGCGTGACGCTGAACAACTACCGCTACCTCCTGACGGAGACGGAGTTCCCGCGCTGGATCTGGAACACGATGGTGGTGACGGTGGGCGCGACGCTGCTCTCGCTGGCGTGCAGCATCCTGATCGGCTACGCGCTGGGGCGCTTCCAGTTCCGGGGCGGCAACACCATTGGCATCGCCATTTTCCTGCTCTACCTCGTGCCGCCGACGCTGCTCTTTATCCCTCTCTCGCAGATTGTGGCCGGGTTCAAGCTCTACAACACCTACTGGTCGCTTATCCTGGTCTACCCGACCTTCCTGATCCCGTTCGCCTCCTGGCTGCTGATGGGGTACTTCCGCACCATCTCGAAGGAGTTGGAGGACGCGGCGCTGGTGGATGGCGCGACCCGCCTACGGGCCATGACGCAGATCGTGCTGCCGCTGGCGATTCCCGGGGTGCTCTCGGCCGCTATCTTCTGCTTCACGCTTAGCTGGAACGAGTTCCTCTACGCGCTGGTGCTGATGGGCTCCGGCGACATGAAAACGGTGCCCGTCGGCGTGGTCAGTGACCTGATCAAGGCGGATGTCTACTTCTGGGGCGCGCTGATGGCCGCCGGCATCCTGGGCTCCGTCCCGGTGGCAGCCGCCTACGCCTTCCTGGTGGACAACTACGTCTCCGGCCTCACTGCCGGCGCGACGAAGGGATGACGCGCAGGCCGAGAATACAGTGTATTGCAAAAGACCTGACCTGCCAGGCAACAAACCCGTGTCTCGAGCGCAGTCGAGAGACCTCGTTCACCGGCGCTGGCGACGAGGTCTCTCGACTGCGCTCGAGACACGAGGGGATTCCTGGCGGCCCAACTTCTTTGCACACCGCTGTAGTGGCTGCTCCGATGTCAGTACCGGCGCCCTGTGCCGTCCACCCTGCGCTGTCATCCCGCGGGTGGCCGCCGCCTTGTACCCAACTGGCGCGGGTCGAGGGCCTTCGAGCTGCGTCAGGTACGGCCCGCGGGGTGCAAACCGCCCCGGGCCAGCGCGACCCTTGAGATGCGTACCCCTCAGTTCCCGCGCAGGACAACGTTGGCGCGGCTCAGGCCCTGCGCGGCGGGTCGTCGTAACGCGCCAGGTTGCCGCGCAGTTGCCGCTCGGCGGCGTTGAATGGCGGGTGGAGCGCCAGGTCCAGGGCCATCCAGGCACTCCGGGAATACGGAAAGAGGAGCACCGGGAAGATCACCGCCAGGGCGACGATGACGACCCACTGCACCATGAAATCGGCGCTGCGCAGGCCGGTCATGAAAATCAGGACGAGCGCCAGGCCAAGCCCCAGGAACTCCGCCACGACCAGGTTGAGGACGTACGCGCCGAGAAAGTAGCCATCTTCCCGCTCAAACGCCACGCCGCAGGTCGGGCAGTGATCCCGCAAGACCCAGTAGTTCTGAAAGATGTTGCCATGCCCACAGTACGGGCAGCGCCGCAAGACGGCGCACTTCAGGCCCAGCCCGAAGCGGCCGCCAGGCGTAGCCGGCAGGATCCAGAGTTCCCGGCGCACCGGGATGGCTGGCTCGGAAGCAGACATGGGCGTCACGCCTTCGCGCGGGCGAGTTCCGCATTGAGCGCCGGCAACACCTCGAACAGATCACCCACAATGCCGAAGGACGCCAGCTTGAAGATCGGGGCATCCGGATCGCGGTTGATGGCGACAATGGCGTCGGAGCCCTGCATGCCCACATTGTGCTGGACAGCCCCACTCACCCCGACGGCAATGTACAGCTTCGGCGAGACGGTGCGGCCAGTCTGCCCGATCTGCTCGTGGTGCGGGCGCCAGCCTGCGTCCACCACCGCCCGGGTTGCGCCGACCGCGCCGCCGAGCGTGGCTGCCAGTTGCTCGACCAGCGCGAACTTGTCCGGCTCCTTCAGGCCACGGCCACCGGCCACCACCACCTCGGCGGAATCAAGGCGTGAGCCTTCGCCGCCCTTCGCCTCGGTGGCGACGAGCGAGACACGGAGATCGTCCGGCGACAGGGCCACGGCCAGCGGCTCGGCGGCGGGACTGGCAGCGCCGGCTGTAGCCCGCGCGTAGCTGCCGGGGCGAATGGTGGCGACGGCCAACTGCCCGGGCGCAACGTGCACGCGGGAGACGGCTCGCCCGCCCAGGACGGGGCGCAGGGCCGAGATCTGCCCACCCTCGGCCGTCACCTCCGTGCAATCCGCCGCCAGGCCTGCGCCAAGCCGGGCAGCGACCACCGGCGCGTAGTCGCGCCCGGCTGTGGTGCCCGGCGCGAGGATAACGGCAGGCTGCGCCACGGCAGCGGCCTGCTGCACCATGGCGGCCGCAGGTCCGGTCAGCAGCCCGGCCAGGTTGGCGTCGTCCGCGAGCAGCAGGCGGTCCGCGCCCGCAGAGGCCCAGGCCTGCGCGGTGGCGCTATCGACCCCGGCCACGACTGCGGTGACGGCGCCACCCAGCGCATCGGCCAGGGTGCGGGCAGCGGTGAGCAGTTCCCAGGAAACCGGGCGCAGCGCGCCGTTCGCGGCAGCCTCGCCGACAACCAGCACCCCTCCACTTGATGACATGTGTGTGCTCCTCATGGTGCGGGCAGCCCGCGCTAGACCAGCTTCTGTTCCTGCAACCAGGCCACCAACTGCTGCGCCGCCTCACTGGCCGGCACATCCTGGATGATGATGCCGCTGGTGGTTTTCGGGGGAACGTAGGGGGTTTCCCAGGTGAGACGCGCTGCTGATGGCAGCGTGACAGGCGTCACCTCCACCGGCTTCTTCTTCGCGCCCATGATTCCCTTGACGGAAGGCACGCGCGGCTCGTCCAGCCCGGTGGAGGCCAGGATCATCAGGGGGAAAGCGGCCCGCACGCGCTGGTACCCATCCTCCATATCACGGCGCACCAGCACCTCATCGCCCTCGCGCTCGATGCTGACCACGTTGGAGATCACCGGCAGGTTGGCCAGCGCCGCGACCTGCGCCCCGACCTGCCCCGTTTCGTAGTCATCGGAGGTCTGACCGGCCAGGACAAGGTCGGCGTTCAGGGGCGCAATGGCCTCCGCCAGGGCTGCCGCCACCGCGAGGGTATCGGCTTCGTTGGGATCGGCGGTTTCGAGGTGGATGCCGCGGTCAGCGCCCATGGCCAGCGCGCGGGAGATGGCGTCCTTGACCGTGGCCGGGCCGAGCGCGACGACCACGATCTCGCCGCCGCCGGCAGCTTCCTTCAAGCGCAGGGCCGCCTCGATGGCGTAGCGGTCATAGGAACTGATGCCGAGTTGGCCGCTGGTGACCACCCGCCCAGAGGCCCGGTCGACGCGCGCCGCGTTCATATCCGGGACTTGCTTGATAAGGACCGCGATCGTCAGTGGACGCAACGCTGCCATGGCGTTGGGCTATCTCCCTGCCTGCCGCTGCGAGTGGATGTGCCGCACCACGCGGCGGCATTCACGCGCGGGCCCAGCGGGGAAGGATACCAGCGTGGCTGCGGGGAGAGAGGATTCAGCCCAGGGGCGCGCCCACGGCCTCGCCGAGCGCCAGGTGAATGTGGAGCGCCAGGTGCAGCCGCATGCGCACGCCGGAATCCTCCAGGTCGTAGCCGGTGATTTCGCGGATGCGATCCAGGCGGTAGAGGACGGTGTTGCGATGGACGCCCAGGCGCTCCGCCGCCTCCTTCGGGCTCCCGTTGGCCGTGAAGAACGCGTTGAGCGTGCTGACCAGCCCGGCGTTATTCTGCTTGTCGTAGGCAATGAGCCCGCCCAGCGTCTGCTGGTAGAGGTCGCCGAGTTCCGGCAGCGACTCGGCGGCAAAAATCAGGCGGTAGACGCCAAGTTCCCCGAAAAGGGTCAGGTGGCCGGGGCCGCTCAACCGCCGCCCCAGCAGCAGCGCCTGCCGGGCCTCGGCGTGCGAGCGACGGATGCCGTGCAGCCCCTCGCGGACGGTGCCGACCCCGACCGAAACCGCCGCATCGCTCCCCGGGCGCAGGATGCCGCGCATGTCATCGCGCAGGGTTTCCGCCATCGTCCGCTCGTCGCGGGCGGCTTCCGCCGGCAGGACGAACTCCGCGACGTTGTTGCGAATGCGCCAGAGCACGCGGCCACCCCGCGTCGAGCCCAGGCGGCCAATGGCCTCCTCCAGGCCCTCCCAGCGGTCTTCGGCGGAGGCCGCGCGGACAGGCCCGGCTGAAACGTGGTCGATGCGCGCCACGATGACGACGCAGGGCGCCTGCAGGTCGTGCCCCAGGCGCCGCGCCTGTTGCAGCAGCGTCGCTTCGCTGCGCAGGGCGCCATCCAGCACCTCATCCAGAACGTGCAGTTCCACCTCGCGGCGGACCGTGGCGGCAGCCTGCTCCCGCGCCAGCACCACCGCGCAGGCAGCGCTGCCCCGGGCGGTGATCTGGGCGTCCTCCGGGTTCACCCGGCCCCGGGGCACGATCAGCGAGACGCTGCCGAGCAGGCCATCCCGGCCGATGACCGGGGCCACGATGCGAGACCAGGCGTTATCCAGCTCATAGACCGCAGTCGGGGGATCGGCCGGGCTGGCCTCCGCCGTGGAGCGCAACCAGCGCGCCACAATCGGGCGATCCCGCTGGATCATCGGTTCAATGACCTCACGCGCCGGCGCTGCCCGCCCGGACGCATGGTATGCCAGCAAGCGGCCATCCCGCCCTTCCAGGGCCACCGGGCGGTCGCTGATGCGCGCCAGTTCGCGCACGATATCGCCCAGTGGCTCCCCGGCGATCGCGAGGTCCATCAACTGCCGCTGAACTTCCTGCCCGCGGTAGGTCACATCGCGCTGGCGGTCACTGATCAGGCGGGCGGCGTCCCGCTCCAGGGCGCTGACATCGGACTTCGCCGGGAGGGCGAGCAGCGGCAGGCTGGCAGCATCGGCGGCGTCACGCGCGGCCTTGCCAATCGTGCCGAGAACCGCGACGCCGGCCACGCTGAGCGCCGCCAGGCGAGAGATGGCTTCTTCGAGCCGCAGGCGCTCATCCAGCTCGGCCAGCACCGCGACCGGCAGCAACACGAGTTCGCCACCCGCCAGGTGCCCGAACGCCGGGGGACTGGAGCGGATGCGGGCTGCCCAGGTGACCTCGCGGTCAAGCCCGGCCTGGCCGGCAACGACATTCGTGCCAGCAGGCAGAGCCAGCTTGATTACGTCGTCAACGGTTAGCACGGTCAGCCTTGCCTCGACCTCTCGCTCGTTGTCACCGCCACTATCAGTCCCCGTAGCGGTCGCGTTCCCAGGGGCTGACGTACCGGCGATAGTCGCTCCACTCGGCCCGCTTCACCTGAAGAAACTGGTCACAGACATAATCCCCCAGCGCAGAACGCGCGAGATCACTTTCGGCCAACTGGTACAGGGCGTCGCCCAGCGTTTGCGGCAGCATGGGGATGCCCAGGCGGACCAGTTCGGCATCGTCGTAACGCATCAGGTTTTCATCGACGGCCAGGGAGGGCTCCTGGCCAGCCCGGATGCCATCCATCGCGCCGGCCAGCGCCACGGAGAACGCCAGGTACGGGTTCGCCATATTGTCTGGCGAGCGCAGTTCCAGTTCGATGGCTGGTTCTGTTGACACCCCGATCGACGGTACCCGAATCAGCGACGCCTGGCTGAAGCGCGCCCAGGTCGCGTGGCGGGGCGCACGGTGACCAGCGGCGAGCCGTTTGTAGGAGTTCACCGCCGGGCACATGATGGCGCTGACGCCGCGCGCGTGTTGCAGTTGCCCGGCAATGGCGTAGCGGCCGAGCGCCGACAGCGCCTCGCCCTCGCCACGCAGGGCATCGCTGCCCTCTGCCCGCCAGAGCTGCTGAAAGACGTGCATGCCGGAGCCGGGCGCGTCGGCCAGGGGTTTCGGCATCAGGTTGGCGCGCAGGCCGTGGCGCTGGGCTACCGAGCGGATCACCTGGCGCACGGTCAGGACCGTATCAGCCATGGTTAGCGCGTCGGTGGGCAGGAGGTCGAGTTCCTCCTGGCCGGGGCCCGTCTCGTGATGGGCGCCGCCAACCCCGATCCCCATCTCGGCCAGGGTCATGACTACGTCTTCCCGGACACTCCTGGCCAGGCCCGGGGTCATGCTGAAATACCCGGAAGCATCAAGGGTAGAAACGGTGCCGCCCGGATCAGGCCGGAAAATGTAGTACTCGAGTTCAATCCCCACCCGGTAATCGAACCCGGCCTCGCGCGCTTCCTTGAGGTTGCGCTCCAGCACTGACCGCGGATCACCGGCGAACGGGTGCCCATCACGCCGCCGCACCGAGCAGGTGACGAGCGCGCGCCGTTGCGAACCCGCGATCTCCTGGTAGGTAATCAGGGTGCTGGGGTCCGGGACCAGGAACAGATCGAGCTCTACCTCGCGTTGGCCGCCAGTGACCGCTGCGCCGTCGAAACGGTAGCCATGACGAAGCACACCCGGCAGCAAATCAGCCGGTATCGTCATCGCGCGGGCCCCGCCCGCCAGGTCACTGAACTGGAGATCGACGAGGCGCACGCCTTCCCGGGCGACCCGCTCCAGCATGTCGCCAAACGACGCCTGCTCCGCCATTACCGCATTCACGATCAGCACATCCTCTGACTGCACCCGCCCGCCTTTGGGCGGTGCGCCCAAAATCAGCATGCGCAGCGTAGCGTGTTCCCTCATGCAAAGACAATGCGGCCCCGATGCAAGCACCGCCAGCAGCCGGCACGCCCACATTGTGGCCCGGTCATGCGGGGTTACGGAACTGTGCGATCTTGTGACTCCGGCACAACTCGCTTGTGCACGATCCATGCACAGAGGCTCTTGGGACGGGGGGCGCCAGCCGATAGGCTGGGAAGCCCCCGATGATGATGGGTCGGGATTTTCCTGTTTGCATGGCCAGGTTGCCACCGATGGAATGAAACGCCGCGCGTCGCCCAACGCCGGCACGGGAGAAGCCGATGTTCAGCGCGTCCCGCCCCGTGGAGCTCACCGCCCCCCTCTGGAGTCCTGCCTACGAACGCGATTCCTGCGGCGTTGGCCTGGTGGTCGACATTGCTGGCCGCCCCTCGCGGGAGATCGTGACCCGCGCGCTGGCGGGCCTGGTCAACCTGACCCACCGGGGCGGCGTGGGCGCGGATTCACGCACGGGCGACGGCGCCGGGGTTCTCACCCAGATCCCGCTCGGCATCTTTGCGGAGACATTGACGGCCGCCGGCGCGAGCGACATCGCCCCTGGCGAGCTTGGCGTGCTGATGGCCTTCCTGCCCGGCGGCGACACCGAGGCCGAGGCCGCGCGCACGGCGCTGGAAGAGGGCCTGCGTAGCCGCGGCCTGGCGCCGCTGGCCTGGCGGGTGGTTCCCACCGATCCCTCTGCCCTCGGCGAGCAGGCGATTGCCTCCATGCCGCGCATCGAGCAACTGCTGGCGCTCCGCCCGGAGGGAATGGCGGAAGACACGTTCGAGCGGGAACTGTTCCTGGCGCGCAAGGCTGGCATGCGAGCCGCGCAGGCAGCAGGCGTTGCCGATCTCTTTGTGGCCTCCAGTTCGGCGCGCACCATCATCTACAAGGCGTTCTGCCTGCCGCGCGACCTGGCCGGCTTCTACCTGGATCTGCAGGACCCGCGCTACGAGAGCGCCATCGTCCTCTTCCACCAGCGCTACTCCACCAACACGCTGCCGACCTGGGCGATGGCCCAGCCGTTCCGCTACCTGGCGCACAACGGCGAGATCAACACTATCGGCGGCAACCGCCAGTGGATGCTGGCCCGCGCCCCGGAGCTGGCCTTCCCGGACGGCCTCTCCGGCGAAGCGCTGCAGCCGCTGATCAGCCTGGATGGCAGCGACTCGCTGAGCCTGGATGACGTGGTGAGCATGCTCTACCACGGCGGGCGCTCGCTCCCGCACGCGCTCATGATGCTGGTGCCGGAACCGTGGGAGCAGTTGCCGGACATGGACCCGGCCCGGCGCGCCTTCTACGACTTCCACGCCGGCCTCATTGAGCAATGGGACGGCCCGGCCGCGCTCGGCTTCAGCGACGGCGTGATCGCCGGCGCCACGCTGGACCGCAACGGCCTGCGCCCGCTGCGCTACGCCATCACTGCGGACGGCCTGTTCGTCGCCGGCTCGGAGGCGGGCACGGTCGATATCGACCAGGGCACAGTGATCGAGAAGGGCCGCCTTGGCCCGGGCCAGATGATCGTGGTTGATACCCGGCGCGGCGTGGTGCTGCACAACGATGAGTTGAAGGCGGAAGTCGCCAGCCGCCAGCCGTACGCCGCGTGGCTGGCCCAGGGGCGCGTCGATCTCGCAAGTTGTGACGACACGCTCGGTCAGGAAGACCTCGCCAGCACGGCGCCCGGCAACGGCGCGAGCCCGGTGCGCGTCAAGGCGGACCCCGGCGTGGTCGCCCTGCAACGCGCGGTTGGCTACACCGCCGAGGACACCCGCCTCATCGTTAACCCGATGGCTGCCGGCGAGGAGCCGACGTGGTCGATGGGCGACGACGCGCCGCTGGCGGTGCTCTCCGAACGCACACGCCCCATTCACGCCTTTTTCCGCCAGCGCTTCGCCCAGGTCACCAACCCGGCCATCGATTCGCTGCGAGAGCGGCAGGTGATGGCGCTCGACAGCTTCATCGGGCGGCGCGGCAACCTGCTGGCCGAGTCGCCGGAGCAGGCGCGGCTGGTTCACCTGCCGAGCATCGCCATTGACGACGCCTGTCTGGCGGCACTGCGCGGCCTTGACCAGGATGGGCTGCGCGCAACGACGATCTCAACCATTTTCGCGATCCCCGGCGGCGGCGCGGCGACGGGCGGCGCGCTGCTGGAGGCGGAACTGCGCCGCGTGGTGGCCGAGGCCGCGCAGGCGGTGCGTGATGGCGCGGGCGTCATCATCCTGTCGGATCGCGGCATCGATGCCGGGCACGCGGCGGTTCCGGTGCTGCTCGCCACCGGCGCGGTGCACCACGCCCTGATCCGGGCCGGGCTGCGGAGCCGGGCGGACCTCGTCATTGAGAGCGGCGAGGTCTGCGATGTCCACGCGCTGGCGACGCTCATCGGCTATGGCGCATCGGCCGTCAACCCGCACGTGGCCCTGGCGCAGGCAGCCAGCCTGGCGGGAACTCGTGGCTACGAGGCGCTCACGCCGCCAACACTGCGCGCCAACTACCTGCACGCGCTGGAAAAAGGGTTCCTCAAGATCTCCTCGAAGATGGGCATTTCAACCGCCATGGGCTACCGCGGCGCGCAGATCTTCGAGACGCTGGGCCTGGCCAGAGAGATCGTGGACGAGCACTTCACCGGCACCCCGGCCCGTCTCTGCGGCATCGGGTACGCCGAGTTGGAAGAGGACATCCTGCGCCGCCACAGCGAGGCGTACACCGACCCCGCGCCGAAGCTGCTCGACCAGGGCTTTGTCCGCTACCGCAAGGAGGGCGAGGCGCACGCGTTCGAGCCGCCGCTGGTCAAGCTTCTCCAGGAGGCGGTCAACACCGGCAGCGCGGAGGTCTACCAGGCGTACCGCGACCACATCGCGGCGCACCCGGCCACGGCGGTGCGCGACCTGCTGACCGTGCAGCCGCTCGGCGCACCGGCGCCGCTGGCTGAGGTCGAGCCAATTGAGGCGATTATCAAGCGCTTCGTGGTGACGGCCATGTCGCTCGGCTCATTGAGCCCGGAGGCGCACCGCACGCTCTCGACAGCCATGAATCGCCTCGGCGCGCGCTCCAACGGCGGCGAAGGCGGCGAAGACCCGCGCTGGTACGACGAGCCAGGCCCGGATATCGCCCACTCCAAGGTGAAGCAGGTGGCTTCCGGGCGCTTCGGCGTCACGGCCCGCTACCTGGCGATGGCTGAGGAACTGGAGATCAAGATTTCGCAGGGGAGCAAGCCGGGCGAGGGCGGCCAGATTCCGGGGCACAAGGTCACCCCGTTCATTGCGGAGTTGCGGCACGCGGTGCCGGGCATCTCCCTGATCTCGCCGCCGCCGCACCACGACATCTACTCCATCGAGGACCTGGCTCAGCTCATCTACGACCTGCGGCAGATCAACCCGCGCGCGAAGATCGGCGTCAAACTCGTCGCCGAAGCGGGCGTGGGCACCGTCGCGGCCGGCGTGGCCAAAGCCCGCGCCGACTACGTGCTGATCAGCGGGCACTCTGGCGGCACCGGCGCCTCGCCACTGGCCTCGATCAAGTTCGCCGGCGCGCCGTGGGAACTGGGTCTGGCCGAGACGCAGCAGACGCTGGTCAAGAACGGCCTGCGCTCGCGCGTGCGGCTGCGCACCGACGGCGGCCTGAAGACCGCCGAGGACATCGTGATGGCCGCGGTGCTTGGCGCAGAGGAGTTCGGCTTCGGCACCTCGGTGCTGGTGGCTATCGGCTGCGACATGGCCCGCCAGTGTCACCTCAACACCTGCCCAACCGGGATCGCCACCCAGCGCGAGGACCTGCGCGCCAAGTTCACCGGCAACCCGGAGCAGGTCATCACCTACTTCACGCACCTGGCCAACGCCATCCGCGCGGAACTGGCGCGCCTCGGAGCGCGCTCCATCGATGAACTGGTGGGCCGCACGGACCTGCTCGCTTCCCGTAATCTGCCGGGCCGCGCCGGGATGCTCGATCTCTCCGGCTTCTTCGCGGAGCCCGCCCCGGATTCGCAGCGCCGGAAGCAGATCGACGTGACGCCGCAGGGCGCGACGCTCGATGACGCCATCCTGGAGCTGGCCGGGGCAGCCATTCCTGATGGCAAGCCGTTCGCGGTCGAGATGGAGATCAGGACCGAGAACCGCACGGTTGGCGCGAAGGTGGCTCACGCCATCACCATGCGCCACCCGAACGGCCTGCCGGCAGGCACGGCCTCGATCCGGCTGCAGGGGAGCGCCGGGCAGAGCTTCGGCGCGTTCCTCACCAACGGCATGCAGTTGCACCTGGAGGGCGAGGCGAACGACTACGTGGGCAAGGGGATGTCTGGCGGCGAAATCGCCATTCGCCCCCCGGCGCAAGCGCCGTTCACCACGCCGCAGGCGATTGCCGGCAACACGAACCTGTACGGCGCGACAGGCGGCAGCTACTTCGCGGCCGGGTTCGCGGGCGAGCGCTTCGGCGTGCGCAACAGCGGCGCGACCGCCGTGGTGGAAGGAATCGGCGATCACGGCTGCGAGTACATGACGGGCGGCGCCGTCGTGGTGCTTGGCCCGACCGGCCACAACTTCGGGGCCGGCATGACGAACGGCGTGGTGTTTGTCTACGACCCGGAGGGGAACTTCCCCCGGCGCATCAATGGCGACTCTGTCCTGCTGGAGCATGTCCGGGGCGGCAGCACCCCGGCGGATACCCTGCGCAGCCTGATCGAGCGGCACGTTGCGGCCACGGGCAGCGCCCGGGGCGCGGCGCTGCTGGAGACCTGGGACGCCGAGTTGGGCAACTTCTGGCTGGTGATTCCGCGCGCGGCGCTGGCCCTGCGCGCGGAGGAAGCAGCGGCGGCGGAGGCCGAAGCCGTGGCGCAGGGGGTGGCCGACTAGCGATCCGAAGCACGCGCACCCGCAGCCCCGCTCCCTGTGCGCAGGGAGCGGGGCATTTTGCGCCGGATGCGGGTGCACGTTTTTGCCTGGTTACGCCGTGTCTCCACCGGCGCGCCGCCCAACTGCTCCCCTCTCCCGCGCGTCGGGAGAAGGGTTGGGGGTGAGGGCAATCTGGCTGCCCGCGCCTGCACGCGCAGCGCCACCATCACGAGCCAGGCGGCGATCACGCCGACCATGAGTTGTTGCATGCGGCCGGACCAGTTGGTGACGTGACTGCGTGGGAAACAGCCCGCGACGAGCATCCGGGAGAGAGCGGCATTGCCGGGCTCCGGCCAGCGCAGTGCCGCCGTTGGTCCCGCAGGTGGGATGCCAGCGCGCCACGTAACGCCTGGAGAGTCCGTGCCCATGCGATAGTTCGTGGTGCATGTCGCGAGTTGCACGCTGCGGGTTGGACAAAGGCGGGGTATGCCGCGCATTTACACGCTGGCCAAGGGGCAGGCGCTCTCCCACAAGGAGGAACGCGGCGGTAAGTCACCCCATTTCCAGATCCTGCTCGATTGCGGCGGCACACGCCTGCGGCTGGCGATCAATACGCGGTCCGGCTCCAGCGAGGGGCGCGAGGCGGATCTGCTCTTCCTGGCGAACGACAACTTCCAGCATCCGCTGCTCGACCGGTTGATCGAACTTCCCGACGGCATCTACGAAATTCCGTCCGCGCCCGATGGCCTGGCGCTCGACTACCAGCGCGGCCACCTGTTGCGGCCGGAACACATGCGGCGCCTTCCCGCCAGCCGCCCCGGCGCGCACAATGACCTGAGCGACGAGTTGCTCAGCCGTGCGACGCGCGCCATCAATGACCCCGACGCGCGGGTCTACGCCTGGGGCACGCGCTGGGGACCCGAACCGGACAGCATCGACCACATCTTTCACTTCACGCCGGGGAACGGCATCCACGACATTCACATGAACCAGGGCAATACCGACGAGCACCGCCACGACAACGGCGCGTGGGCCGACGGCGCCATCATGTTCTCGACCGGCGCCGGCAGGCACTGGTGCGCGATCTTCCTGGCTTTCCAGACGCAGTCCTGGCAGACGGACGACCACGGGCATCCAGTGAGCACACCCAGGCCGGTCCGCCGGCGCGGCTCTCGGGCGGCTCACCCAACCGGCTGAGCCGCGCGTCCCGTCCAGCAGGCGGCGACCGCCCGGCGACGGTTTCCCGCATAACCTCGGCGAGCGGCTTGCCGGCCCCGTGGCCCAACCGCGTCTCGCCTCGCGCCAGGCGGGGCCAACCAGGCGCCCGCGTGCTCAGCGTTGCTCGCCAACACCATCGCGGCCCCGGGGCATCCATGCCCGCAGGCACGGCAGCAGCGCCCAAAGCACCGCCAGGATGCCGCCCCCAAAGAGGTAGCCCCCGGCCACGTCGCTCGGCCAGTGCACGCCGAGGCGCATGCGCGACCACGGGATCAGGAGCAGCAGCACAAGGCACACCGTGCGCACAGCCCGGCGCGCGGCGGGCGAGCGCAGCGTCAGCGGCAGCGCGAGCAAGGCCGCGCCGTAGACCAGCACCGCACCGGAGGTGTGCCCGCTGGGGTAGCCGAGGCCATCCGCGAACTCGATGACGGCGTGCAGGTCCAGTGGCGGGCGGGCGCTCTCGAAGAGCCATTTGATGGGCGTGTTGAAGAGACGGCAGGCAGAGGCCAGGGCCAGAAAGAGCGCCAGATCCAACCGGCCGCGCCAGACGCACCAGAGCACACCGGCCAGGGTCGCGGCCATCAGCCCGGTGTAGGCGTCGCCCAGGCGGCTTGCCCACCAGGCCAGGCGATCCAGCGGCGCGCCAGGTGGCTGATGCAGCCAGCGCAAGAGATCCAGTTCGCCGGGAACCACGCGATCCTGGTAGACGACGGCGCCCAGCGCGAAACCCGAAAGGAGCAACAGGCTGCCAGCCAGGAGCCAGAGGAGGCGAAGACAGCGGGCGGGGCGGCAACGCAGAGCAGGCGCCAGGCGCGCGGAAGCGCCAACACGTGTCATCTCGCGATCGTCGTTACAGCGTATTGCAATAGACCTGACCTGCCAGGCAACAAACCCGTGTCTCGAGCGGAGTCGAGAGACCTCGTCGCCAGCGCCGGTGAACGAGGTCTCTCGACTGCGCTCGAGACACGAGGGGATTCCTGGCGGCCCAACTTCTTTGCACACCGCTGTTACCTGCGCGCAGGCCGGATGGGCAGGACTTCCGCGACAGCCGCACGCTCCCGCCTCCGCGCACAGGGTGAGGGGCTGGGGCCGGACTCACGCCGGGCTACCCGCGCGAGAGATTCCCTACTTGTTGCGCTTCCCCTGCTTCGCGCGCTGCTTCTTTGATTTCTTGTGCTCGCCCTTGCGGTTCTGCTTCTTGTTCTGCTTGCTCTTCTTGTTCTTGCTCGCCTTCGCCTTGTTACTATGCCTCCCGCCAGTTGCCTTCCCGCTGGAGCTCTCGCTGCTCACCTTCGCCCCTTGCTTCTTCGAAGTCGAGCGGCGAGTGCGGCTGGTGTCAGGATCGCTGGCGACATCGCCGGATGACGCGCTGCCATTCACGCGCGTTCGCTCGCGGTTGCGCTCTTTGCGGGCGGGCTGCGCCAGGGAAACGACTCCGCCCGATGTCACTGCCGGGGCATGTGACGAGCCTGCACGTGCCTCGTCATCGTCGTCAAATGGGAAACCACGAGGCGCAACCAGAACCACGACGTCGGAGTCGGTCGTGCGATCCAGGAAACTCTCGAAGAACGGGCTGTCCTCATCGAACGGGAAACTGGGATCAGTCACCACATCGGCGCCCGGCTCAAACGGGAAGCCAGGATCGATCACCCACGGAAAACCGTCGTAGGTGGAATGACCAACAATCGGGTCGCGATCATCCCCACATTTCACGCCAACATAGGCTCGTCCGGTGACAGCCCCAACCTCACATGGTTCCAGGCCGACGGGAAATCCGCGCGGGTTGTTCGAAACCAGCACCCGCCCCTCACCGAAGCCCGGCGGCAACTGTGGCCCTGCTGGCTCGGTATAGGCCGCCCCTGTCGTTGCGGGCGTGGCGGCCGGAGCGTTGAGCACCGTGCCATCCGCCACGGGCACTGGCACGCCGGCCGGAGGAGAGCCCTGATCCAGCGTCTCGATGTCGTCCCCGGAGGCGGCAGGCGGCGAACCTTGGTCCATCGGCTCGGTATCGGCATCGCCTTCACCGACCTGGCTCGGTTGTGCCGGAGTTTCATCCTGGAGGCGCAGCGCCGGGTAGCGCGCGGCAGGCGCAACCATCCCTGCCTCGGCCAACGGAGCGGTCAGGAACGCGCCCAACACGCCGATTCCGGTGGCGACCATCATCGCGCGCTGCCACTTTCCTGGCTTGCCGAAACCGGTCACGTTTCCGCTCCCTCACGCCGCGGGCAGCACGTCGTTGAACCGGCCTCCCAGCCGTGTCCGTACATAGCGTAACGCATCTTGCGCTGCCCTGCTTATTCTCCGGCGACGGAAACAAGTTGGAGTACAAAGCGTGGATCGAACCTGGGCGCACAGCGGGCACAACTCCACGTGCCTCGCACCCGGCGCGGCACACGATTGCCGCACCCTGGGCAGGCATAGAGGTACTTGCCGGGCCGTCGCTTTGGCTCAACGGTGGCGCTGCGAATCTCCTCCAGGCTGGCGCCCGTCAGAGCCGCAACACGGTGCGCCACGCGGTCGTAACCATGCTTCGCATGCCGGCGCAGGTCTCCATCCAACCGGTCCCGCATGTGAACCAACTCTTCCGCCACAACCACTTCCACCGACCGCGGTCTGGTGCGGTCGATGCGGGCCAGGTTAATGAGGATCAGGTGCCGGTCCATGCGCGGATCAAAGGTGTACGCGCCGCCAATAGCGGCTCTCACCTTGCGGCCCAACCATTGCTCGAAGGTGCGCCGCTCAGTCGTAACCCACAGCGTGTGTCCGCCGAGATCGAGGTCGCTCAGGTATCGTTGCAGGTGTGTATCAGTTTCAGCATCGTGAACATCCCAAACCACGAACGGCTCCTCCGCCAGCGTCAGGCGGCAGGCGAACGTCGCCTGCGCCGCTTCGCCAGGGTCGAACCGTAGCCTACCCCCATGCGCCAGGTGAAGAGCGAGCATGACCAGCGCCCTGGAACGCCCCCACGTGCTGATCGTCAGCGCCGACCCTGACCTCACGGCATTCCTTGGCGAAGGCCTGATCTACGCCGGGTTCTGGACGAGCGTCATCGCCGATGCCCTGCAGGCGCTGGAGGTCTTCCGCTTGCGGTCGTTCGACATCATCCTGCTCGATGCGGCGCTGGGCGGCATCGGCGCGCTGGAGTTTGTCCAGCGCCTGCGCGGGCGCTCTGACCGCGCCACCGGCGACGTGCGCTCCGACATCCCCCTGGTCCTTATTGCCGCCGAGAGCAACGAGATACCGCCGGAGATTCAGCAGCATGGGGATCCAGCCGCAACGCTGCTGGCGCCGGTAGAACTGCCCGAGATCGCGTCCACGCTCCTGGCTACCGTCACAACGTGGCGCCGGTCACATCCGGACCGTGCGTGGGCCGACGCCGCTGCCCTTGGCGACCCGAACTGACCCCTTGTCAAAGGCCCACAGGCGTGGCAACGTGCTCGTTGCAACCTCGGCGGCGGAACGCGTCCTGCGCGCCATTCGTCCCAATCGGTGACTGGCTCGTGCGGGAGACCAGTCTGGCATGACGCAAGGCAGGAGCATCTCGATAATGACTCGTTTGCTCACCGCTGTGCTCCTGGCACTCGTGATCTTTCCGGCGCTGCCGGGCGCCGGTTGGGCGCGGCAGGCCGACCTGGATTGCCGTGCGTTCGAGACCTTTGACGAGGCCAATGCCTACTACGCAGAGCAGCCCGATGCCGCGAGCGCTATCGATGACGACGGTGATGGCGAAGCCTGCGAGGTCTATTTCGGCCTTGAAACCCGTGACAACTCCCCCGTTCCTGACCCTGCCGCCAGTCGGGCCGACGACGCCAAAGTGACGGACGACCTCGATTGCGAAGACTTTGCGACCCAGGAAGAGGCCCAGGCAGTGCTGGATGCCGACCCCGGTGACCCAAACAATCTCGACCCTAACCAGGATGGCATTGCCTGCGCGCTGCTCCCTTCGGCCGACGAGGCTGGCGTGGCCTATGCACAGGACACGGCCGATCCCAACGCGGAAGCGTCGGATGACCGCGAAGCGCGCCGGGCGGCCAGACGCGCCAGGCGCGAGCAGGACGCCGGCGCAAACTCCCAGGACACCAGCAACGCCGCCACGCTCACCTGCAACGACTTCTTCACACAGGAGGAAGCCCAGGCCGCGTTCGATGACGATCCTGAAGGGCAAGCCGGACTTGATCCCGATGGCAGCGGCATTGCCTGCCCGGAGCTGCCCTCTGCCGCCGAGCCAGAGCCGGATAGCGCCCAGGCTGATGCTGCGGACAAGAAATCCAACCGCGAGGGGCGGCGAAACCGGCGCAATCGTGATCAGCAGGCTGAAGAGGAGACCGTCGTCGATACGCCGGTCACGGTGGGGAAAGAGGACCTGGACTGCATTGACTTCGAGTTCCAGGAGGATGCCCAGGAAGTCTACAGCCGCGATCCCTCGGACCCGTTCAATCTCGACCCGAACGGCGATGGCTTTGCCTGCTCATCGCTGCCGTCGCGGGATCCGCGCATCTCGCAGGTGCCGCGCACGGGGGCCGGCGCCGCTGGATCCGCAGCCGAGATCTGGCTGGTCGGGGGTTCCCTGCTTGCAGGGCTGGCCGGACTTTCCCGGCTGGCGGCGCGGCGTTTCCCCGGCGCCGCCAGTCGGACCCATCCGGGTAGCACTCAATAGGTGGAGACGTTGATTTCCTCGAGCTCGCCCGTGACTGCAAACACGACGCGCTCGCAGATGTTCGTGGACCGATCGGCGATCCGCTCCAGGTTATGGCTCACCCACAGCAGCCGCGTCGCGCGATTGATGGTGGTGGGATCAGCGATCATGTAGGTGAGGAGTTCGCGAAACACCTGATCCGTCAGGTCATCGACTTCGTCGTCTCGCGCTGCCACACGCCGAGCCAGCTCCGCATCACCCTCGATGTATGACGTAATCGCTTCGCTGAGCATCTCGCGGCCGATCACCGCCATTCGCGGGAGATCGACGAGGGGCTTCAGCGGCGGCTCATCGGAGGTGTCGATCGCGATCTTGGCAATGCCAGCCGCGTGGTCCGCAATCCGCTCCAGGTCAGTCACGATGTGAATGGCGGATGCGATGTTGCGTAGGTCACCGGCCATGGGCCCCTGCGTCGCGATCAGCCGCAGCGCATCGTCCTCTATGGCCCACCGCTGCCGGTTGATCGGCCTGTCGGCAACAATGACCTGCTCAGCCAGCGCCACATCCTGCCGCTGCAAAGCGTCCATGGCGCGGGCAATGGCCTTGTCCGCCATGCTGGCCATGGCCACCACGCTGCCGCGCAGATTCTCCAGTTCCAGGCTGAACTCGACGCGAACCATGGTCCCTCCCTGCCAGGTGGCGACTGGCCCGGGCCAGCCGCCGATCTGGGGTTGATTCGAGCGTGTAGCAGGTTTCTGGTCGATTCGACCGGTCAGGTCAGATGACGTGCCTCGACCGGCTCAGGACAAGGCGACGTCAGAACGCGGGGCTAACCGAAGCGACCGGTGATGTAGTCCTCAGTCCGGGAATCGGCTGGCTTGGTAAACAACTGCCTGGTCGGAGCACACTCGACCAGGACACCCATGCGGTTCTCGCCGAGCGAGAAGAAACAGGTCTGGTCAGAGGCGCGAGCGGCCTGCTGCATGTTGTGCGTGACAATAACAATGGTGTAGTGCCGCGCGAGATCACGCATCAGGTCTTCGATGCGCAGCGTCGAAATCGGGTCGAGCGCGCTGCATGGCTCGTCCATCAGGATGACATCCGGGTTGATGGCGAGCGCCCTGGCGATACACAAGCGCTGCTGCTGACCGCCGGAAAGCGCCAGACCACTCTCGTTGAGCTTGTCCTTGACTTCATCCCACAGCGCAGCCTGGCGCAGACTCTTTTCCACGAGTTCACTCGTGTTGCCCTTGAACCCGTTGATCTTCGCGCCCCAGGTAATGTTCTCCGCAATCGACTTCGGGAACGGGTTCGGCTTCTGGAAGACCATGCCAATGCGCCGGCGCACCTCAACCGGATCAACTGTTGGCGCATTGACATCAACGCCGTGGTAATCGATCCGGCCCTCGATCCGGGCCGCTGGCACAAGGTCGTTCATGCGGTTGATGCAGCGCAGTACGGTGCTCTTTCCGCAGCCGGAAGGACCGATCAACGCCGTGATCTGGTTCTGCGGCACGTCAAAGGTGACGTGGCCGACCGCATGAAAACTCCCGTAGAAGACATTCAGGTCCTTGATGGACACGATGGGCTGAGCCAGTGATGATGCCGTTGCGACGTCTCGGTCCAACGTGGTAATTGACACGGAACTCTCGCTCACTTTCATTTCGTCCCGCCGCCTCTCCCGGGCTACCAGCGCACCTTCGCGCTGGCGCGTTGGCGAAGCAAGATGGCCAGGCCGTTCAGCAACAACAGCACGACGAGAAGGACGATGATGGCCGCCGCAGACAGGTTGCTGAATTCAGCCTGGGGACGGCGAGCCCATTCGTAAATCTGCATGGGAATGACGGTGTACCTGGAGGTGAGGCCAGATGGATTGAAGGTCACATACGCGGCGGCGCCGACCACGAGCAGAGGCGCGGTCTCGCCAATGGCGCGCGAAATTGAGAGGATGATCCCGGTCAGGATGCCTGGCGTCGCTGCGGGCAACACATGGTCACGAGCAACTTGCCAGCGTGTCGCGCCAAGCGCGTAGGCCGCCTGCCGCAGGGATGACGGCACGGCGCGAATCGCCTCCTGGCTGGCGATGATGACGACCGGCAGGATCAGCAGCGCCAGCGTCAGCGCCCCGGAGATAACGGTCCGGCCCAGGTTGAGGAGTGAGACGAAAACGCCCAGACCGAGCAAACCGTACACCACCGAGGGTACGCCGGCGAGATTCGCGATGTTCAGCTTGAGCAGCCGTGTCCAGCGATTATTCGGCGCGTACTCTTCGAGATAGATCGCCGCGCCGACGCCAACCGGAAACGCAATCAGCGCGGTCAGGCCAATCACCCAGAAGGTCCCCAGGATGGCGGGGCGCATCCCGGCAATTTCCGCCTTGCGCGATGGCACATCGGTCAACAGGTGCAACGAGAGCCAACCCGCGCCAGAGGAGAGGATGTCCCACGCCAGCGCAAGCAAGACCAGAATTGCGGAGGCGGTGGCAAGGAAGAGCACCTTCTCCATGATGTTCGCGGCGGTCTTGCGGCCGGGCAGGTTCGTTTTCTCACCCACGGTCTCGTAGGCGCCCGCCTTGGGCCGCGCCACAGACTGCGAGCTCATTCGTACACCTCCCGGAACTTGTTCACCACCCACTGGCTCAGCAGGTTCAGCGCGAGCGTCATGAAGAAGAGCAACAGACCCACGGCAAAGAGCGACAGATACGCAGGAGACCCGACCACGACATCGCCAGAGAACGCCTGAACGATGAACCCGGTCATGGTCTGCATCGGTTCCAGCGGGTTGCCGCTCAATTGCGCCTTCGACCCCGCTGCGAGGGCCACGATCATGGTCTCGCCGATAGCCCGCGACATGGCCAGGATGAACGAGGCGATGATGCCGGAAATGGCCGCAGGCGCCACGATCTGGGTGGAGACCTCGAGCCTGGTGGAGCCGAGGGCGTACCCGCCCTCCCGCAGGGATCGCGGTACCGCCCGCATGGCGTCCTCGCTGAGGGAGGCAACCAGCGGAATGGTCATGATGCCGACTGCAATTCCGGCGGCCAACGCACTGAACGGCCCAACTCCCGAGAAAATCGGTTTCAGAATCTCCGGGCGGATGAAGTTGACCGCAAAGAACCCGAACACAATGGTCGGAATCCCTGCCAGCAACTCGAGGGCTGGCTTGAGCACATCCCGCACCTTGAGCGGCGCGTACTCACTCAGGTAGATCGCGCTCATCAGCCCGAGCGGAATCGCGACAGCCATAGCGATCAGCGCGATCATCAATGTGCCGCCGACCAAAGGCAGCACCCCATATTGAGGAGTCTTGAATAGTGCAGTCCAGGTTGTACCGAACAGGAAATCCGTGACGCCCACTGACCGGAAGAACAACAGTGCTTCCTGGATCAGCACCGCGATGATACCGACCGTCGTCAGCAACGAGATCGCGCCACACAACAGCAGGATGAAACCGATGACTGACTCTGACGCTGATCGTGAGCGCTTGCCAGAGAGATCCATGGCTGTGACAGGCGCCCGCTGGAGTTCACCCATTGAGGTTAGTGCCATAGCTCATTCCCATAGACGTGTTCCCGCCGCCTTTTTGCCTGAACGAACGCGGTACCTGCGGCCGGGATACCCCGGCCGCAGGCCAACCTGGCGCCTTACGCTGCAGGCGTAGCCGACGCCTGCTGGCTGTCCGGGGCGCCCTCACCGGCGACGTCAGCCTCAAAGGCCTCCATGTCAGCGGCGTAGACATCATCCGGAGACGCTACGTAGCCAACCTCGGGCGCGAGCACAGCCGCATTCTCGAGGTAGAACCGGGTGAACTCCTGAACCTCTGGCCGCTCCAGCGCAGAGGCCGAGACGTAGACGTAGAGCGGGCGGGAAAGCGGCGCGTAGCTTCCATCGCGCACGGTTTCCTGCGACGGCGCGACGCACTCGCCACTGCCATTGTCAATGCCGACTGCGCTCAGGGAATCCTGGTTGGCCTCGTAGTACGCCAGGCCGAAGTAACCGAGGGCATTCACGTCGCCGGCCACGCCGGAGACCAGGACATTGTCATCCTCGCTCGGCTGGAAGTCCTCGCGGATATCGTCCTCACCGAGGATCGTCTCCACGAAGAAGTCGAATGTGCCGGAATCCGTACCCGGGCCGTACAGGTTCACAGTCTCCGCCGGCCACTCCGCGTTCAGGTCAGCCCAGGTCACAGCCGGGCTTTCCTTCTGCCAGAGTTGCTTCAACTGATCAACCGTCAGGCAGGAAGCCCAGGTATTTTCCTTGTTGGTCACCACAGTGATGCCGTCGTAGGCCACTTCGAACTCGTACCAGTCGACGCCGTTCGCGGCGCAGTTGGCGATTTCCTCTTCTGCAATGGCGCGAGACGCATTCTGCACATCCGTTTCGCCAGCGCAGAAGCGCTCAAATCCACCGCCGGTACCGGAGATATCGACGCTGATTTCCACCTGGGGCGCAGCCCCGATGAACTCTTCGGCCACTGCCTGGGTCAGCGGGCCGACCGTCGAGGAACCGTCTGACGTGATGCTGCCGGTCAGCGCGCTCAGGTCTGCATCCTGGGCCAGCGCCGGAGATCCGCCGAGCATCAGGCTCCCGGCAAGCAACATCGCCGCCGCAGCACCGCGGCTGCGAGACCCAAATCCCGAACTCTTCACCTTCACACTCCCTTTCTGGAAAGGTTTCCGGCCGCCAGGCACGCGCCTGGGGCCTTCCGCAACACCGGGTGTTCCCCGGAACCGCTCACGTTCATGCGACCGCCCCTGGGTCCAGTGCGACTGCGTCGTCGCGCTCAAGCACGAGCTGATACCCCGCACCGTACACTGTGCGAATCGCCATGCCACTCACCCCAGCGTCCGCCAGCTTGCCGCGCAACCACGACACATGGACATCGACTGTCCGCTCATCCACGATCACGTCCTCACCCCAGTTGGCATCCAGGAGTGACTGGCGGTCGAAGACCCGGCCCGGCTCCATGGCGAGCGTGACCAGCAATCCGAATTCTTTTGGCCGCAGCGCCAGTTCCTCGTCGCCCGCCAATACGCGCCGCCGGTCGATCTCAATCCGGAGCGAGCCGCGATGCAGCAGGAGGGGCGGCTGCGCGGCCGGCATGGCGCTGCGGCGGGCGCCTGCCCGGACCCGCGCGACCAGCTCTCGCAGCACGAAGGGCTTGACGATGTAGTCATCTGCGCCGAGTTCCAGACCGTCGATACGGTCCTGCTCCTCCCCCCGGGCGGAGAGCATCAGAATGGGAGTGCGAGTCTCCTTGCGCAGGGCGCGCAAGACCTGCATGCCAGACATGCCCGGCAGCATGACATCGAGCACAATCACGCCCAGGCGCGGCAATTCCTTGCGGGCCACCGCAAGGCCAGATTCGCCCGTTGCGGCTACGTGAACGCGGAATCCCTCGCGCGTGAGGGCGTACGCCAGCGTTGAGCGCAAGACCGGATCGTCCTCAACGATCAGGACATGCGTCTCTTCCGCTGCATCAGGCGGGGGCGCCACCGGCGCCGCGACAGGAGAAAACCAGGCATCATTCATCACGCAGCAACGGTAAACCGGCGCGTGTTAACGGACGGAAATCGCTTTGTAAAATCTCGGAAAGCGTTTGCCGCGCAGCCTACGGCAGGGGCGTTGCCATGGGGGGAGCGACGGGAGTTGCTGCCGGAATGGCCGGCAACGGCTCGCCCTTGAGCAGGGCAATCGCGGTGTCGAGTTGGAGATCACGCTCGATGTCCGGCACGAACGGGACCACAATATCTGGCTTAATGCCATCGTCCGGGATCGGCGTCTGGTTCGGCGTCAGCCACCGCGCAAAGGTGATTCTGGCGGAGGAGCCGTCGTCGAAGTCGTGAACCCGCTGCACCAGCCCCTTACCGAATGTCGGCTCGCCCACAAGTGTCCCGCGGTCGTAATCACGGATGGCGCCAGAAACAATTTCGGCGGCGCTGGCGGTGCCGCCGTCGGTCAGCACCACGAGCGGGGTGTCAAAGGTCTCTTCGCCGCCCCCCTCGATCGGCTCCGCCTCCAGGTCATCGTCCTGGTTCAGATGCGCATCCTGGTAGAGCGCCGGCCCGGCATCTGCCGGAACGAAGCGGCCGATCATCTCCTGCGCGCTGGTCACCCAGCCGCCGCCGTTGCCACGCAAGTCCAGGACGATGCCGGAAACACCATCCTCCTTCGCTCGCTTCAAGGCCGCGTCCAGTTCCTGGGTTGTGTTGTCCCCGAAGATGGCCACGGTGATATGGGCGATCGCGCCATCTGCGACTGTTTCGTAGACCACAGCGGGGATGGTGATAGCCTCACGGCTGACCTCCACGTCAAATGGCTCGGAGCCCTCGCGCGCGATGGTCAACGTCACCGATGTCCCGGCCGGGCCGCGGATGAGCGACATTGCCGCGTCGTTTTCCAGCCCCTCCAGCTCCGTACCGTCAGCGGCGACGATGACATCCCCGGGCCGCAGCCCGGCGCGGTCTGCCGGAGATCCCGCAATCGGCGAGACGATAGTGAAGCGCCCTTCGGGATGTTCCACCCAGACGCCGATACCTTCGTACTCCCCGGCCAGTTCCTCCCGCAAAGGGGCGCCTTCCAGCGGTTCCAGGAAGACGGTGTAGGCGTCCGGCATCGAGGCCATCATGCCCTGAGCAGCGCCGTAGTCAAGCTGCTGCTGGTATTCGGCAAGGGTGGCGACCGGTGTCGCGGCGGCAATGGCCATGCCTTGCATCGCCGCCTGATCTGTCTCAGCCCAGAAGGTCGCCTGCGCTTCAGGCGACGCCGGGACAAAGAAATACTCGCTCTCCAGCAGGGAGCGAACTTCCGCCTGACGCGGAAAGGCGGCGTCTACCGGCGCCGGGTTGTCGCTATCCGGGCCGCGCAGCGCCCCCGCTGAGAAAAACTCCCGTTCGGCAATAATGCCGCCCGCGAAGCTGAGCACGGCGATTAGCGCCAGGACTGACCCAACCAGCAACGCCGGCCAGACCCAGGTGCGCCGGGGCGCAGCCTCGGGCTCCTGGGGCACTAGCGCGGCCACAGGGCCTCCGCGCAACCATCACCGGGCACCCGGCGCTCATGGACACAGCAGAGGCAACTGCGCACAGCTATGGGTAAATACCCCGCACGCGGGTGAACTCGGCGACGCGGTCGATGGCGCGCACGAGCGCAGCCGTGCGCATGTGCACGTCGTGCTTCACGGCAGTCTCGTGCACCGCCCGGAACGAGCGGTGCATGATGCGGCGCAACCGCTCATTGACCTCATGCTCCGTCCACGGGAACGCCTGCAGCGCCTGGACCCATTCGAAGTAGGAAACCGTCACGCCGCCAGCATTCGCCAGGATATCGGGAATGATGAAGACACCCCGGTCGTGCAGGATTTCGTCGGCCTCGGGCAAGGTCGGACCGTTGGCCGCCTCCGCGATCAGGCGGGCCTGAATCGCGCCGGCGTTCAGGCCGGTGATCTGGTGCTCCATGGCCGCCGGGATCAGAATGTCGCAGGGCAGCACGAGCAACTCGTCGTTCGTGACCGCCTCCGCCTCACGGTACCCGACCACCGTGCCCGTGCGCTGCTTGTGAGCGGCCACAGCGGCCAGGTCCAGCCCGTTCGGGTTGTAAATGCCACCGCGCGAATCACTGACGCCAACCACGGACGAGCCCAACTCAGCCATGAGCCGTGCGGAAACGGAGCCAGCGTTGCCAAAGCCTTGCACCACGGTCTTCGATGTACTGATATCCAGCGAGATCACGCGCGAGGCGTCCTCGATGGCGTAGACACACCCGCGGCCTGTTGCCTCGCTCCGGCCCTCGGAGCCCCCGAGCACGATCGGTTTGCCCGTGACCACCCCCGGCACGGAGTAGCCGACGTTCATGGAGTAGGTGTCCATGAGCCAGGCCATGATCTGCGGGTTCGTGTTGACATCCGGGGCCGGGATATCCTTGTTCGGCCCAATGATCGGTTGCAGTTCCGTGGTGTAGCGGCGCGTCAGGTTCTGCAGCTCCGTTTGGGAGAGCAGCTTCGGGTTCACGGCCACGCCGCCCTTGGCGCCGCCAAAGGGCAGGCCGACCACGGCGCACTTCCAGGTCATCCACATGGCCAGGGCCTTTACCTCGGCCAGCGTCACACTCTGGTGGTAGCGAATGCCGCCCTTGGTCGGCCCAGGCACCGTATTGTGCTGAACACGGTAGCCGGTAAAGACCTCCACCGAGCCGTCGTCCATCTCCACCGGGAAATGGACAGTCATCTCACGCTGGCAGTGGCGCAGGATCTTCCGCATGTCATCGTCGAGGCCAAGCACGTCAGCCGCGATATCGAACTGCTCGACGGCGATGTCGAAGAGATCCTGCTGGTGCGCCGGTTCAATAACCGCCGCCGCCGCTCCAACGCCTGAAGCACGTGTTTCCACGAGTGTTCCTCCCTCCCGGAAGGCGCGACCCTGCGCCGCCTGGCGGTTCTCGCGCGGACCTGCACGACCTTGCGCAGGCGTGGCGGGTTCAGCTTCCATTGAGCTCCGCTTCCAGAATACGCCGCACCTGGTCCGGATTGGCGCGGCCGCCCGTGCGCTTGATCGTTTCGCCGATCAGGCGGCCAATAGCGGCCTTCTTGCCGCCCTGGTAGTCTGCCACTGCGGCCGGGAACGCCTCCAGCGTAGCGCGGGCAGCCTCAATGACCGGCCCCTCATCGTTCAGGGCAAGTAGATCAAGGCGCGCGGCGGCTGCCCGCGGCATCTCACCTTCCGCAATCTGCGGGAGAAGCTCTTTCGCGGCACGGCCCGTCAGGAGGCCTTCGTCCAGCGCGTCCAGCAGGTCTCGCAGTTGCTCCACCGTCAACGGAAGCTCGCTCGCCGGCAGGCTCCGCGCCCGCTGGAGCGCCAGCAGGTCGTTCAGAATCCAGTTGGCCGCGGCCTTGGCGCGGTCTGGTCCTCCGCCATCGACGACTGCATCGAAGAAGTCTGCCGTGTCACGCTCGGCCGTCAGCAGATCAGCATCCGCTGTGCCCAGGCCGTAGATGCTGAGGAGCCGTTCTCGCCGCTCAACCGGCAGGGCCGGCAGCCGCTCACGCACGCTCGCCACCATCTCGGGCGAAATGGCCAGCGGGGGCAAATCCGGCTCCGGAAAGTAGCGGTAGTCGTGCGCCTGTTCCTTGGTGCGCTGCGAAACCGTGATCCCCCGGTCCTCCACCCAACCGCGCGTTTCCTGCTCGATGGGCAGGCCGTCCCGGATGAGTTGCAACTGCCGCTCCTGCTCGAAGAGGAGCGCCCGCTCCACCGCGCGGAACGAGTTCATGTTCTTGACTTCAACCTTGGACCCAAGCGGATCACCGGCCCTGCGCACGCTGATATTGGCGTCACAGCGGAACGCGCCTTCTTCCATATTCCCGGTCGAGACGCCGATATAGCGCAGGATCTGGCGCAGGGCGATCAGGTAGTCTCGGGCCTCCTCGGCAGAGCGCAAATCCGGCTCGCCGACGATCTCCATCAGCGGTACGCCCGAACGGTTAAGATCGACCAGGCTGACCTGGACGCCATTCGCATCGACCTGGTGCACCAGTCGCCCTGTGTCCTCCTCGATGTGGACGCGCGTAATGCCCGCGCGCCGGGCCTCGCCGCCAGAGATGTACTCCAGCCTGCCGTTGATGCAGAGCGGCAGGTCGTACTGCGAGATCTGGTAGCCCTTGGGCAAATCGGGGTAGACGTAGTTCTTGCGGTCCATCTTGCAGTGGGCCGGTATCTCGCAGTTCAGGGCAATCCCGGTCAGCATGGCGGCTTCGACAGCAGCCCGGTTCATCACAGGCAGCGCCCCGGGGAACCCGCCGCACACGAAACAGACATGCGTATTCGGCTCAGCATCCGCATAGCGTGCCGAACATCCGCAGTACATCTTGGATTGCGTGAGAAGTTGCGCGTGCACTTCGAGCCCGATGACGACTTCGAAGCCTGTTGCGGTCTGCTCAAGAACTGGTGCGCTGGTGGCCAAGTGTCTCCCCGTCTGCTCGGGCCGGAGCCTTGCGAACGGCCCGGAAGTCTACCACCTCGCGCAGGGCCTTCCGGGCGCGCGGCGGCGGAATCGGGCGGATTGCGTGGTAAACTTGCGGCTGCTTGACTGGCTCACTTGCGGTTCCCGGTGCGCCCGCACGTGGGGCGCGAATTCCGGCTGGAGCTGAAATACCACCAATGGTTACCGCGACACGTTCTGACGTCAAAATGGTCACCGGCGTCATCAACGGGCAGGAGGTGACCGTTCCCGCCGGGACTGTCATCCTCGAAGCTGCTCGCATGGCTGGCATCGAGGTCCCGAACCTGTGTTTTCAACCCTTGATGCGCGCCTGGGGATCATGCCGCATCTGCACGGTCGAGATTCTCGGCAAGCGCGGAGGGCTGATCGAGTCGTGCGCCACGCCGCTCGGCGACGGCATGGAGGTGCTCACGCACTCTCCGGCGGTGATGGAAGCGCGTCAGTTCATCCTGCAGATGTACCTCATCGACCACGCGCTGGACTGCCCGACGTGCGACAAGTCGGGTGAGTGCTACCTGCAGGACAACACCTACCTGCACAACATCCACACCAACCCGTACCGGCGGCCCAAGTTTGCCCAGCCCTACACCCACTTCAGCGAGTTGATCGACTACAAGTGGGACCGCTGCATCATGTGCAACCGCTGTACGCGGGTCTGCGACGAGATGATCGGCGTGATCGCGATTGAAAGCGCCAACCGCGCCCTGGAAGCCACCATCACCCCGGCTTACGGCGAAGATCTCACCGACACCGCTTGCACCTCCTGCGGCATGTGCATTGCCGTCTGCCCGGTCGGGGCACTCACCGACCGCCACTTTGGCATGCATCCGTGGGAGCTGGACACCACGGAGACGATCTGCGGGTTCTGCGATGGCGGGTGCACAATCAACGCGGAATCCAACCGCGGCATCGTGCGCCGGGCCACGAACCTGTGGGAGCGCGGGGTTAACCACGGCTACCTTTGCGAGAAGGGCAAGTGGGGCCACGAGCAGGTGCAGAGCGCATCCCGCCTCTTCTACCCCATCCTGCGCCAGCCCCAGCGAGACGGTTCTATCTTTGCCCATGAGGCAACCTGGGACGAAACGATCGAGTTCCTGGCGGAGAACCTGCAGCACTACCAGGGCGACCAGTTTGCCTTCCTGGCCACACCCGACGCGACAAACGAGGAGACCTACGTCTCCCAGCAGTTCACGCGCGCGGTTATGGCCAGCCCGAATATCGACCGATTGCTCGATGCCCAGCAGGCTGCAGTGGCGGACGCCACGCGGCGCAGCCTCGGCGTGGACACCGGGAACACCAACAACGTCCAGGAACTGTTCACGGACGTGAAGGCGGGCCTGGTCGTCGGCCCGAATCTGGGAGCCACCGCGCCGGTCACCTCGTACTGGTTCTATCACTCCATTCTCTACCGCGAGGCCAAGTACGTCGTCATCAGCCTGGATGACTACCCGCTTGGTGAGCGCGGCGCGCTTCACCTGAAGCCGAAGCCAGGTTCAACCGCCACGCTGCTCAACGGCATTGCCCGCGAGATCCTCGAATCGGGCCTCGCCAGTCCCAGCCTGGAAGGGCAGGCGCAGATTGGCTTCCGGCAGTCGTTGGCGGCCTACAGCCTGGAGAGCGTGGCCGAGGCCACCGGTATTCCCGCCGCCCTGATCAAGCGGGCAGCCACGATCTACGCGACCGGCGGCGCGGGCGCCAACGCCGAAAACAGTTACCCGGCCGCACTCATTTACCAGACCGTGGCCCACCAGAAGAGTTCCAGCGAGTACGGAGACCCAGCCGAGGTTACGGCAGCCTGCATTAACCTGGCTATCATCACCGGAAACCTGGGGCGACCGGGCGGTGGCGTGGCGAGCCCGCGCGGCGGCGCCAACACGCAGGGCGCGCTGGAGATGGGCGCACACCCGGCGCAACTCCCCGGTGGTTTCGACATCGCGGACGTGGCCCACCGCCAGCGGTTCGAATCGGTCTGGATGCCGCGCTGGGGCGCAGAAGCAACCACCAGCAACGGCTTCCGTCCGGTGCGCGCCCTGCCAGGCAATGCCGGGCTGACACTGGCCGAATTGCCGGCAGCCATCGAGGCCGGCAAGGTTAAGGCGATGGTGATTGGCAACTCGATTGCCGGTCGCTTCGACGCGGTCAACCCGGACCTGATGGAAGCGTTGCCGCGCCTGGAGTTCCTGGCCGTCTTTGATGCCTATGCGGATACGCCGCTCGGCAAGCTGGCGCACGCCATCCTGCCCCTTGCCATGTCCCTGGAGAAGGACGGCACCTTTACTTCGTACGACCGCACGGTGCAGCGGCTGCGCACGGCCGCGCCGCCGATGGGCGAGGCAAAGACCATCACGGATGTCCTCTCTCGCCTGTCCCGCCGGCTGGGCTACGCCATGACCTACCGGAACTCCGCGCACATCATGGATGAGATCGCGCGGCTGGCGCCTGGCTATGGCGGCATCACCTACGCACGCCTGGAGCGCAGCGGCGTTAGCGTGCCGACCATGTCCTACTCCGACGCCGGGACACCAATCCTCGAGCCGGGATCGATCCTGAAGCCACAGTTGGTCAGCACGAGCGGATCGCGCTAGATCAGCGGAGAACGCCACGATGTTCGATGAGATCAAGGGTTTTCAGGTCACGTTCATGCGGTTGTTCCGCCCGAACGTGACCATCAACTACCCGGAGGAGAAGCGGCACATGTCGCCGCGCTTCCGGGGCCTGCCCTCCCTGCGCACCGACCCGGAGACCGGCGAGGCGCTCTGCGTGGCCTGTGGCCTCTGCGCGCGCATCTGCCCGACCTCCTGTCTGGAGATGCACGTCGTCCCGTCGGAAGAGGGCGACCGTGAGCTGGGCGAGTTTATTTTGCGCGCCGGTCGCTGCATGTTCTGTGGGCTTTGCTCCCAGGTGTGCCCGGTCGATGCCATCACCATGAGCCATGAGTATGAGCTTTCGGTGATGGACCGCGACGGCCTGATCTACACAAAGACAGAACTGGGCTCCATCGGCGGCCAGCGCCCGAACTGGTGGGAGAGCGGCTCCGGCGAGTTCACCGGCACCGCCGATGCCTGGGCCGGCACCCGCGACGGCAAGAACCTGCTTGGCCCCGGCGTCTATGGCCAGGGCGTCTCCAAATCGTAACCACGCGTCTCCCGCTGCCTGCGTCACGACGTACGAAAGGACATCCCCGTGGCAACCACAACCCTGACCGGCTCCACGACTGAATCCACGGCGAAAACCTATCCGATCTACGTCGCGGGTGAATGGCAGACATCTGACGATGTCCTGGAAGTGCGCAGCCCATACTCCGGCGAGCTCGTGGGAACGACCTACCAGGCAAGCACGGACCAACTCGAGCAGGCCATCGTTGGCGCGGAACAGGCGTTCGAGGTCATGCGCGTCATGCCGACCTACGAGCGGGTGGCGTTGCTTGAGAAGATGGCGGAAGGCCTGAAGGCGCGTCGCGACGAAGTTGCCCGCATCATTGCGCTGGAGGCGGGGAAGCCCATCCGGGACGCCGAGGTCGAGGTTGATCGCGGCGTCTTCACACTGGCGCTTGCCGCTGAGGAAGCCAAGCGCATGGAGGGCGAGGTTATCGCCCTCGATCTGCTGCCGTCCTCCAGGGGTCGGAGTGCGATTGTGCGCCGCTTCCCCATCGGCCCCATCGCCGGCATCTCACCCTTCAATTTCCCACTCAACCTGGCGCTGCACAAGATCGCGCCAGCCATTGCGTCCGGAAACACCATCGTGCTTAAGCCACCGTCTCGCGACCCCCTGACCATGCTCATCGTCGCCGAGATTATCGAAGCTGCTGGTGTACCCAGAGGCGCCGTCAGCATCATGCCGATGGACCGCGAGGTGGGCGACGCGTTGGTCGAGGATCCACGCTTCAAGCTGCTCTCCTTCACCGGTTCGCCGGATGTCGGCTGGGCCATGAAGAACCGCGCCGGCCAGAAGAAGGTCGTGCTGGAGCTCGGGGGCAACGCTGGCGTCATCATTGATAGCGACGCAGATGTCGATTTCGCCGTCAATCGCATCAAGGTTGGCGCATTCGCCTACTCCGGGCAGGTCTGTATCTCTGTCCAGCGCGTCTTTGTCCATGAGGATGTCTACGACGAGTTTCGCGACAAACTGGTCGCCGCCGTCAACACCATCAAGCTGGGCGACCCGCTGGACCGCACCACCGACCTCGGCCCCATGATCGACCGCAAGTCCCTGCTGCGAACGAAGAACTGGGTCGATGACGCCGAAAAGGAAGGCGCCAGGATCCTGACCGGCGGCGAGGACACGGAGGGCTTTTTCAAGCCAACTGTCATCGAGAATGCAAGCCCGGAGAGTTTTGTCTGCTCGAAGGAAGCGTTCGCGCCGCTGGTGACGATCTTCCCGGTTAAGTCCTTCGGCGAGGCAGTCCGCAAGGTCAATGACTCCGAGTTCGGCCTCCAGGCAGGCGTATTCACCAACAATCTGGAGAAGGCGCTCGCCGCGTTTGAAAACATCGAGGCCGGCGGCGTTGTTATCAATGACATCCCGACGTATCGCATCGACCACATGCCGTACGGCGGGGTGAAGGCATCTGGCCTTGGCCGCGAGGGCATCAAGTACGCCATTGAGGACATGACTGAGCCGCGACTGATGGTCCTCAACCGGCTTGAGAGCCAGAAGGTCTCGCTCGACTAGCGGGGTCCTGCAACGTTGCACCAGCAATGGCCGCCCGGCACTCCGACGGGCGGCCACGTTTGTGTCGAGGCGTCATCGTGAAAACCGCACCCATCCATGACCTTGGCGATCAACTGATCCTTGACCTGCGGGCGTCGTATCCCGCGTATGCCGCCGGCGCTGCCGGCGCACAGCCGGTGCGCGACCTTTTCGCGGCCTTTGGCGCCGAAGCCAGTCGCGCCGGTCTTCGCCTCGAAGAGGCGATGTCGGCCGCCGTCGCGGCGTTACAGGATCTTTTCGACCGCACCGGCGGCCACGGCAGCGACGCCGGCACGGCGCTTGCCGCGGGCACCGCCCTCGCCGCGCTCGCCACCGCTTTCCACGACGAAACGCGGCTGAACGAAGGGCTGGACCAGGCTGAACCGGAGGCGCCGCTTCCCTGGCTGGCGGCGCTACGCCGCATCAACCGCTCGGCCACGGCAGACCTCAATCTGACAGACCGCCTGGAGACTGCGGTGCGCGTGCTGGCCGACACGACCGGGGCCGACGCCTGCGGCATCCTGCTTTACGACGAGCCGACCGACACCCTCGCCCTCCGGGCTGCCGTCGGCCTCAACCCCATTGCCGTCGGCGCGTTGACCATGCACCCCGGGGCTGGCATCACAGGCATGGCGGCAGCGGAACGGCGCATCATCACGGGCGGCGATGTCGGCGCACACGCCATCAACCCGCTGGCTCCGGCCACGGGCGAGGGGGTCTACGCCACCCAGATTGCCGTGCCGATGGTGCTCAGCCGCGCCGGCAAGCCGGAGACGCTGGTCGGCGTCATTAACCTGTTCACCGTCGGCCGCCGTGAGTTTTCCGAAGATGAAACCACGTTCCTCCAGACCGTCGCCGGGGAACTGGCCATCGGCATCGAAAATGCGCGCCTTTACAGCCGCACTGATGCCCGCCTGCAGCGAAAAATTGCCGAACTCGGGACGATGCAGCGAGTCTCGCACACCATCGCCTCCACGCTTGATCTGGAGGATGTCCTTCGCCTGATTGCAGAACAGGCAGTGAGCCTCTTCAACGTCGAGGCCGCCGCCATCTTCCGCTTCTCGGGGCGCGAGGGCCACACCACCGAGCCGCTCACCATCGGCTACCGAGTCGACCGGGCGCGCGATGTCGTAGACGCACCCGGCCGGGACGAGTTCATCCGACAGGTTATGGAAACGAACGCGGCTCGCTCCGTGGAGATGGACTATCTCGACGGCTCCGGACGCCTCTTCTGCCTGCCGCTGCGTTCCGCGCGCGAACCGTTTGGCGCGCTCTGCCTGCGGATGCCGACGGACGCGGAGTTGCCGGAGGATCAGCTTGGCCTGCTCCAGGCGTTCTCAGACGCCGCCACCATGGCGATCGAGAATGCAACTCTCTACGAAGAAACCCGGCGCGGGCTGGAGGTGGCCTCGGCGCTCTTGCAGGAAATGCACCACCGCGTCCGCAACAACCTGCAGACCGTGGCAGCGCTGCTTTCGATCCAGCTCCGGCATCACGAGTCGGCGCCCTGGGCCTCGCACCTGAGAGAGGCGATCAGCCGCGTCCAGGCCATTGCCGCTGTCCACGACCTGCTCAGCGACGAGTCGCGCCTCGGCGGCACGACGGTGGATATCATCGCCCGGCACGCCGCCGACGAAGCATTCGGCTCACTCACACCGCCTGGCCTGACTGTCCGCTTCGACATCCCGAAAAGCGACGTCATGGTTCCCTCGAAGCAGGCCACGATTCTGGCGTTACTCATCAATGAACTTGTGGCGAACGCGGTCAAGCATGGGTTCCGGGGCCGCCAGCGGGGCGTCATCTCGATCACTGCCGTCGAGGAAAACGGTGACGCCGTCGTCGAGATTGCGAACGACGGCGTCGCAATCTCCACGGACTTTGATCCGTCCGAGAGTCGCGGGTTGGGGATGCGCATCGTGCAACGGCTGGTGACCGCCGATCTCAACGGCGAGTTCCACATTGGACCCACTGCACACGGCTCGGTCGCCGTGGTTCGCTTCCCGATTGCCTCCGAAGGCGCCAACGTACCGCTTGCCCCTATCGCCACACGGGCGTAGAGGGGCTACGCGACCGGGGGCTGCCCGTGGTTCTCGATGCGGGCGAGCTGCTCCCTGGCGGCGGCACGAGCGATCTCATGCGCGGCCACCGGCGTCGTGAAGACCAGCAGGATCCCAATGAGCACCGAACGGGCAATGATCTCCGGATTCCCGCTGAACGAGACCGCGACCAGCAGCGAGCAGACCCCGAGAAAGACGGCCTTCGAAGCGGCATGCAACTTGGTGTACACATCCGGCATGCGGAAGATCCCGATAACGCCGATCGTCATCACGGTCAACCCAAGCAGGATGAACGCATCGGAGATGATTTCTGCGACAGGTATAGGCATCACAGAACGCGTCCTGCCGCCAGCCAGCGCGACGCCGCAACCGTTGAAACGAAGGACACCAGCGCCAGGGCCAGCGCCGCGTCCATGAAGTACGCCTCCTGCCGCGATGCTGCGAAGAGCACCAGCACGGCAACCAGGATCAGGGTCATCGCGTCCAGCGCCAGGATGCGCACCGCATTCGAGGGCGTGCGGATCGCCAGGATGACAATCACTGCAAGCAGCCAGGTCATCCAGATCATGCCTGCGGCAACCACGTTCAGATCCACCGTGCTTCGCTCCTGTTACGGCAATACGGACCGCTGGTACTTCTCGTAAAACGCCTGGGCGTCTGCAGTCACCTGCTGGGAATCCTCGGCCTCCAGAGCGTGAATCACCCAGGAATTCGCGTCAGTATCAAGCCCGATGTAGACGCTTCCCGGCGAGAGCGTGTTCAGGAATCCGGAAAAGTCAACACCCCTGGCGCTGCGCGCCCCCACCGGAATCGAGACGAAGCCGTCGCTTGCCGGCGCCTGCGGGGACAGCACCGCCCGCGCCACGTTCACGGTGCCCCGCACGATCTCGACAAATACAGCAAGGATCAGCCGTGGGACGTGCACGAGGCTCATCAGCACGTTGCTTGCGGCGGGAGACGGCTCCGGAAAGATGAAGGCCCGGAACCCGCGCAAGACCAGAAAGCCCAGCGCCAGCCCCAGGGCAATGTCCCACGCATCAGCCGACGCCAACGCCAGGCAGTAGATGGCTGCCAGCAACACCGTCCCGATGAGTGTCCGCATCAGCGTCCCCCCGGAATAAGGGTCGCCGCGGCAAGGTCACTCAGGGCCAGGAGCGGCTCCGGCCAGACCCCCGAAAGCAGCATCAGGAGCGCCAGCGCCAGCACGATACCGGTTCGGACAGCCTCCGGGCGATTCGCGATGGCGGTCGAGGCATGCCAGTAGATGCGACCGTAGGACTGGAACATATAGACGAGCGACAGTACCCCACCCAGGATCACGATGGCAGTCAGGACGAGCCGTCCCGATTCGCTGCTATCCTGAATCGTCGCCCGAAAGAGCGCAGTCTTGCCCCAGAATCCGAGCGCCGGGGGAACGCCGGCCACGCTGAACGCCCCGATGGCGAACGCCAACCCGGCGAACCGCCCCGACTGGGCCCCGGAGAGAAAGAGCAGGGTCTTGTTGGCGGAATTGACAATCGTGAACAGCACCGCGGCGGTCAAACCCGGCTGACCGCCAATGGCGACGGCAATCAGGATGTAGCCCACCTGGCCAATCGAGGAATAGGCAATCACCGCCGATGGCTCGTGCCGGGAAATCGACTGCAGCCCCCCGTAGATGATGCTGGCCACACCCAGGATCACGAGCACGCGCGCCGACAGGGCCAACTCACGTGGCAACATGCCGGCCCCTATGCGCAGGAGACCGTACGCACCGATGGTAGCCAGCGCGCCGCTGAACATGGCTGCCACAGAGGCATGGACGCCTGTGTAAACCGCTGGCAGCCAGAAGTGAAACGGGAAGATGCCGAGCTTCACCGCCAGGGCCACGAAGAGGAGGGTACCAGCGATAAGCGCCGGGTTTTCCTCGACCACCGGGATACGCGCCGCGATGCGCGCCATATCGAGCGTGCCGGTCACGTGGTAGAGCGAAACGATCCCCATCAGGAAGATCACGGAACCCAACAGGTTCACGACCGCGAAGATCACCGCGGCGCGAAGCTGCCGCCGTTCTTCACCATAGGCCGCCAGGATGTAGGAAGAGATCATGGCGATTTCGAAGAACACATAGAAGTTGAACGCATCGCCAGTCAGGAAAAGCCCGGTCAGCCCGGCCGCCAGGAAGAGGGAGAGCGCGGGGAAGGAACGAGATTCGATGCCCCCGGCCATCTCGAAACAGAACGCGACAAAGATCACCGCGCTGGCCGTCAGTGCGAACGCCACACCGAGCGCATCCGCACGCAGCGTGATGCCCACGCCCTCAGGCCAGTTACCGGCCACCATCTCCTGGGAGCCGCTGGCGAACACCGCCTGCGCCAGGATCAGGTTGGCCACCAGCCCGGCGCCAAGCAGCAGTGCGGCAGCGATGGCAATCCCTCGCCGCCGCCCGTCGGCAAGCGACAGGAGGAGCCCTCCGATCCAGAAGGTCGCCAGAGGGGCAACAAGCATCATGCCGCTTTCCCCTCTTCCAGCAGCGCGGCCTCATCGTCGTGCGGATCATCAGTTCCCGCGTCGGACTCGGCCGTTTGCTCCTCCACCGCTTCAGCCTCAGCGAGCGTATCCGTATCCAGGGTCGCGTGCGCCAGGTAGACGCGATAGATCAGACTTAGCAAGAGCGCCGTGACGCCAAACGTGATCACGATGGCCGTCAGCGTCAGCGCCTGCACCAGCGGGTCTGCAATTTCAACACCATCCGGGACCGGCAGCACCGGAGCAGCGCCGCGCCGTAGACCAGCCATCATGATGAACAGGTTGGCGCCGTTCGAGATGAGCAGCACGCCCACCACCACCCGGATCAGGTCGTGCTTGAGGAGCAGGTAGCTGCCACAGCCGATCAGCACAGCCACGGCCAGGGAAACCAGCAGAGTCATGGCTGCAACTGCTCCCGGGATTCGGCGCGGGAGACCAGCGACAGCGCCGTGACCGTGAAGCCCAATACCAGGAGGAACACTCCGATATCGAACGCCACAGCCGTCAGCACTTCGACCGCGCCGAAATGCAGCACTGCGGCGTCGGGCGGTGGCCAGTGCGTGAGCAGCGGTTGGCCACGCAAGACGGGCAGGAACGTGCAGGCCAGGGCCAGGGCCAGGCCACACATCGCCACAACCGGAGCGTACTTTGTGTGCAGGTTGCGCCGGACATTGCGCTCGCCAAAGGCAACGAACTGCATCACAAACGCCATGCCCGCGATGATGCCCGCCGCAAAGCCATCGCCCGCGCCCGCGTAGCCCTTGATCAGGACCGCGAAAGCGACCATCAAGGTTGGCGCAAAGAGCAACCGGGTGATGCGCTGGGTCATTCGCGCCCCCGCCGCTGCATAGGGCGCTGCAGTAGCGTAATCAGCCCGATCATCGTGATCCCGATAACCGTAATCTCGCCCATGGTGTCCAACCCCCGGAAGTCAGACAGGATGGCGGTTACCACATCCCGGGCGTGCGCCGACGGGGTGAGTTCGATCTGCTGCGAGGCCACACTCTCGATAGAGGCTGGCTTGCTGAAAATGCCCCAGACCACCACGAAGGAGGCGGCGGCAGCCAGCACTCCAATGATGCGGTCACGATTCAGGTGGGAACCGTGCTGGTCAACTTCGAACCCGGATATGTGCGGCCGGTCGCGCATGGCCGCCAGAAATCCGATGAACAGGAGTGACAACACCGTCTCCATGAGCACGGCGACCAGCGCCACATCAGGCGCGCCGAGGAAGGCGTAGACAGCCGCCAGCGGGAACCCGACCGCCGAAACGAGCAGGACCGCCGTCAGGTGCCCCGTGACCTGGGTTGTTGTCACCGCCGCCATGCCAACCACAAGCAGGAGCAGGATCATGACCAGGTCGCGAGTCACCACGGTACCGGCCAGAAATGCCCCCTCATTGGGCGTGAAGATCAGGCCAAGCAGCACAAAAACCCCAACGGGCAGGAGCACCGTCGCCACGCGGCTCCGCAGGTCATGCACCTCGTAGCCGTGCATCCGGTCCGAGACCGCGTTCAGACTCTCAAGTGAGCGCCGGTACAGCCGCTCCGGGCCCACGAGCTCGCCGAGGTGCGCCACGCCCCGCGACAGCGCCTGCCAGTAGCGCCGCGTCGCCAGGATCGCCAGCCCCCCGGCCCAGGCAGTCAGCGCCATCAGGTTCTCGGGCCGCGTATCCAGGTGGTACGCCAGTCCCACCGAAACTCGCTCGAACAGCGCGTCACTTCCCCCGGCGTTTGCCAACTGGTTGGCGGGTCCCACCCAGACCCCGAACATCACGCAAACACCAGCCAGGACCACGATTGCGGCGGCCATCAGCCACGGCAGCTCTCCCGGAGCAACCCGCAACTCCCCGAGAAAAATGCTCCCCCAGAAGCGCGCGATGTAGGCAAATGTCAACGCTGCGGCTGCGACGGCAAGAACCGAGAAACCGGTTCCGGCGTCATGCATGGCTGCGAAGAAAAGCTCATCCTTGAAGAACCCCATGGTCCCTGGCAGCGCGGCGATCGCCGCCGCTGCCACGCCGCTGGCGATTGCCAGGAGCGGCATGGACCGGCCAAGGCCACCAACCTCGGAAAGGTTCTTCTTCCCCGTCGCCTCGGTAACGGCGCCAGCCGTCAGGAAGAGCGCGCACTTGGCTGCCGCGTGCGCCAGCACATACATCGCGGCCCCGACTGCGCCGTAGACGCCGCCAAGGCCCAGCAGCACCACAACGTAGCCGTACTGGCCGATGGTGGAATACGCCAGGACACGTTTCATGTCATCGCGGCCCAGCGCCAGGATGCCGCCAATCATGATTGAGCAGAGCCCGATCATCAGCAGCGTCTGCGGCAACCACGCGGCCCGGTGCACAAGTGGCAGGAGACGCTCCAGCAGGAAAACCCCGGCCGCCACCATGGCTGCTGAGTGCAGGTAAGACGACACGGGGGTGGGCGCGACCATGGCGCGCGGCAACCAGAAGTGGAGCGGCATCTGCGCGCTCTTCGCGAGCGCAGCAACGGCGATCAACCAGACAGCGGTCGAAAAGGCGGAGCCGCTATCCCCGCGGCTCACGAGTTCGCTGACAGAGGTCGTGCCGGCCAGGGCCCAGAGCAACGTCACCCCTGCCAGCATCAGGATGGCGGAGCCCGCAGTAACCAGCAGCGCCATCAGCGCCGCCGGGCGCGAGGCCGGTTCATCGCGGTCGAAGCCGATGAGGAAGTAGGACGTGATGGCTGTCAGGTCCCAGAAGATGAAGAGCAACAGCAGGTCATCCGCCATGACCATGCCCAGCATGGCGCTCATGAACAGCAGGATCAGCGCGTAGAAAACGGTTGCCTCACCTGCGTCACGGTGATGGTGGTGCAGATGCCGGGGCAGGTACACGCTCGAGTAGACGAGAACGACCGTGCCCACTCCGGTGGCGAGCAACCCGTAGATTGCGGAAACGCCATCGAACTCGATGCGGGCGCTGAGTCCCCAGGTCGGCGCCCAGGCCAGCGCCGCCGTCCCACCACCGCCGAGCCAGGCAAGGAGTGTCAGGAGGTAGCAGACACCAGCGGAGGCAACCGCCGTCACGGCGGCAACGCGTGGCCGTCCCCATCCCAGCAGAAGCGTCAGCGGCGCGCTGACCAGCGCGACTGCCAGCAGCAACAACGGGGATGGCGCGGCGATGATTTCAACCATGGCGTGTTGTGGTCATCGGCCACAGCATGGCAACCGCCCTTTCCCCAATCAACAATTCCTGTAGGGACGGTAACACACGCCCCCGGCGCCACGCCCGAATGTGCCCAAAGCGCGGCAGCTATGTCAGGCGAGAGCGCCTGGGCCACTCCTGGCGCAAGACCTCGGGCGGCGCTTCCTGGTCCGTCCCGGCGCTGCGGTGCACCGCAAACTGGTCGCGGTACAGGCGCGTGTAGAGCCCACCCTGGGCCAGAAGCTGCTCGTGCGTACCGCGCTCAACAATCCGGCCGCGCTCAACGACCAGGATGAGATCCGCGGCCAGGATCGTGCTCAGGCGGTGGGCGATCGCCAACGTCGTGCGGTCTCGCATCAGCGGATCGAGCGCCGCCTGGATCAGGCGCTCGGAGTGGGTATCGAGCGCGCTGGTTGCCTCGTCAAGGATCAGGATACGCGGATCCTTCAGAATGACGCGGGCGATGGCGATCCGCTGCTTCTCTCCACCAGAGAGCTTGTAGCCACGCTCCCCCACCACCGTGTTGTAGGCATCCGGAAGCTCCATGATCCGCGTATCAATCGCCGCCGCCTGGGCGGCGGCCCGAATCTCCGCATCCGTGGCGTCCGGCCTGCCGTACGCGATATTCTCGCGGATCGTGGCGTGGAACAGGTAGGTTTCCTGGGTCACGATCCCGATGACCTCGCCCAGGCTCGCGAGGGTGACATCCCGCACATCGTGGCCGTCGATGAAGACCGCCCCGGCATCTACGTCGTAGAAACGGGGCGTCAGCATGGCAATGGTCGTCTTGCCGGAGCCACTGGGGCCGACCAACGCGGCCAATTGCCCCGGCTCAACCACGAAATCAATATCGTCGAGGTGGAAGGGTGTGGCGTCGGGCGGCATGTCCACCCCCTCCTCCGCCTCGGCCTCTACGTTGATGGCCTGCTCGTACCCAAAGGAAACATGCTCGAAGCGGACGCGCCCGGCCACGTCTGCCGGAACCAGAGCCACCGCCCCGGGCCGATCCGTGATTTCTACCGGCAGGTCGAGGTACTCGAAAATGCGGTCGAAGAGCGCGAACGCCCCCTGAATCTCCACCTGCACATTGAGCATCTGCCCCAGGGGGAAGAACAGCCGGGCCTGCAGCGTGGTGAACGCCACTATGTCGCCGATTGATAGATCCTGGGCGCCGTGGATGATCTGAAAGCCGGCGTACAGGTACACGACGGCCGGGGTGATGGAGAAAAACGTCCCGATGATCATGAAGAACCAGCGGCCGACCATCTGTTGCCGGATCTGCAACGCGGTCAGACGCGCGTTCACGTCCCGAAAGCGGGCCACCTCATGCTGTTGCCGGCCGAACGCCTTGGAAAGCAGCATACCGCTGACCGAAAGCGTTTCCTCGGTCTGAGCTGTCAAGTCTGCCACGGTCTCCTGCGTTTCCCCCTGCACCTCACGCCGAATGCTGCCGACCCGGTAGGTCAGGTACAGGAAGAACGGCAACATTCCAAGAGAGATCAGCGTCATCTGCCAGGAAATCAGCGCCATGGCCACAACGGTCGAGAGAGCTGTCGCCAAATTACTGACGATGGAGGTCGCGGTGTCGGTGACGACCTGCTGCACGCCGCTGACATCGGAACTGAGCCGCGCCTGAATCTCGCCCGTCCGCGTCGCGGTGAAGAAGCGCAGCGGCATCTGCTGCAGGTGCGCGTACAGCGCATTCCGCAGGTCCCGCATCACCTGCTGGCCGATCTGCGTGTTTAGCCAGGTCTGACCGATCCCGATCAGGCCCGTGATGATCGGCAACACGATCATCAACCCGACGTAGAAGGAGAGTTCCCTCACGTCACGATTCGGGATCGCGTCGTCGATGATGAGCTTGAGCAGCAGCGGGTTGACGAGGCCGATCGCTGCCACCAGGGCGATGGCGACAACGGTAAGCGCCACCTGCCCGCGGTAAGGGCGGAAGAACCCCGCGACGCGGCGCACCGTGGCGCCCTGGATCGGCCGTTGTTCGCCCGGAGGCTGGGTAGCCATCATGCGGCCGCGCGGGCCGCCCATCATCATGGTCTAGTCATCCAGGCGGGCTTGCACTTGCTCCAACCAGGAATTGGCCGCCTCTGTCTGCCTCGCTCGCAAGTCGCGCACCAGGGCTCCAAACTCGGGCGCCCCGGCCGGGGTGGGCTGAGAGCCCTCCCGCAGGCTGTCCCGTACCCCGGTGAGGAGCGCTCGTTGCTCCTGGATCAGCCGCCGTGCCGTAGCCTCGTCTAGCCGCAGCGCGAGATAGAGCTTGACCAGAAACTCGAGCCGCACCTCGCGCGTCCGTTGCACTGGTTCCGCCAGCCAGCGATGGAGTTCCATCCGGCCGTCGTCGGTGATTGCCACCGTCCGCCGCCCGGGCCGCCGTCCGCCGTCGCTGATCACCCGGACCCACCCCAGCTTTTCCAACTTCTTGACGTGGTGATAGATCATCCCGGCTTCCAGGTGCAGCACGCTGCCCAGCGGCGAGCCATGCGCAAACGAGCGGGCCAGATCGTAGCCATGCCCGGTTCCGCTTTCCGCAGAGGCCAGCACGCCCAGCAGGGCGTGCTCCGGCGTCATGCCGCGCGGCGATGTGGCGCTGGTCGCCTTGCGCGCAGACATGCTCACCGCACCCCGATGATGAGCGGAATGGCCATGGCACAGAGGATACCGGCATTCACCGCTGTCACCAACATCTCCGCTCGCGAACAGGCGTCATCTGCGGGTCCATGCGCTGCGAGACACGACGCGCCCATCTGCGCCAGATGGCCGCGGGCATCGTTCCACTCAGCGAGGGCAGCGCTGCACGGACGTCGGAACGGGGAGATCCCGGGCCTACTCCGGCGGACAGTGAATCCGCGTCGGCCAGGCCGGTCGGCAACCTCGCCAGGCTGGTTCGCTCGCCGGTGAGAAGCAGCCGGGTCCGGCCAGCGAGATCGCCGCGCGACCGTAGCGGGCGCCTGGTCACACAGCTTGCTCGACGGTCGCGACGGGGTCACCGTCTTCGCCACGCGCCGGCCCCACCCGGACACGCGCCACGCGGAGACCGTCGATTTCCTCGACGCGCAGGATCTGACCTTCCTCGGTCACAACCTCGTCGCCAACCACCGCCGGGCGGCCAAGGGCGCTGAACACGAAGCCACCCACGGTTTCCACATCGTCTTCCTCGAGATCGAGATCGTAGAACTCCTTGGCCTCCATCAGAGTCGTCAACCCATCAAGGGAGAAGCTGCCATCCGCCGTGCGCCGCCCATTCTCGGAGGAGGGCGCGAACTCGTCAGAAATCTCTCCAACCAGGCTCTCGACCAGGTCGACCAGCGTGATCAGGCCCGCCGTGCCGCCGTACTCGTCAATGACCATGGCGAACGGCGCCTCGGCCGCTCGCAGCCGGGGCAGGAGATCGGAGGCGGAAGCGGTTTCCGGCACCGCCAGCACGGTCGTCATCGTTTCATCCATGCTGAAATCGGGCGCCGCGCCGTTCCTTGCGATGTTCGCGTTGGCCAGCAGCATCGGCAGCAACCGCTTGACATCGATAACACCCACCACGTGGTCGATATCGCCAACGTAGACAGGGAGCCGGGAATGTCCTGAGGCCGTGGCCGCTGCCATGATCTGCTCGAGGTCAGCATCGCGCGGGACCGCTGTTATCTCAGTGCGGGGCACCATCGCATGCCGGGCTTCCAGGTCCGGAAAGAGCAGCGCGCGGTCAACCAGGTCATGCGCGGATTCTTCCACCAGCCCCGCCTCGCGGCTGGCGTCGATGGCCAGGCGCAACTCCTCGGCAGACTGCACCAGTTGATGACCGCTCGCCGGGTCAATGCCGATGGCTCGCACCACCGCGTTGCCGATGGCGTTCAGCCCGACGATGGCCGGGCGAAACGCCAGATAGAACCAGTGGATCGGACCAGCGGCCATCATCGCCGTCTGCTCCGGTCGCTGCAGGGCCAGGCTCTTCGGCGCAAGCTCCCCGATGACGATGTGCAGCGTTGTGATCAGCGAGAACCCAATGGCGAAGGAGAGGGTGTGGGTCAGTGCGTCGCGTGACCCTTCCGGTATGAACGTGAGGTTGTGAATCAGCGGTGCGATGAGTGCGGCAACTGCCGGCTCACCAATCCAGCCGAGCGCCAGGCTCGCCATGGTGATGCCCAGTTGGGTTGCGGCGATGTACGTATCAAGGTGATTGAGTTCCGCGAGGACCTTCTCTGCCTCGCGGCGCCCTTCAGCAGCAAGTTGCTGAACCCGTGTGCGGCGTACGGAAACCAGCGCAAACTCGGTGGCGACAAAGAACCCATTGGCGAGCACCAGCAGGACCACTGCCAGGAGCGCGAGCAACGTACGAATAGAAGGCTCCTCTCCGAAAATCGAACGGAACTGGCGCTGGCCCTTGTGTTGCCAATTGATGCGCGCTGCCGTAGCCTCAAGAATACCTGAGAATTCGTCCAACTCCAGATTGGGGCAGTACATCAGCAGTGCCAACGTGTGGGCTGTCCGGTAGACTCCTGGCAGCGGTCGTGGCCAGCATGCGGCAGGGGTTGGGCGAAGACGGTGACGGGGTCAGTACTTGAGCAGTTGCCGGCCCCGCAGCGAGCGCTTGCCGCGCACCTGGCCCAGGTTTTTGCCCAGTCCGGGCAGGAGCTTTTTCTCGTCGGCGGCACCGTGCGGGACGCCTTGTTACACCTTCCCTTCCCCGCAGACCTCGACTTCGCAACCTCTGCGCCCACCGCCATCACCCAGGCACTCCTGGAACAGGCTGGCGCGGCATCCACCTACGCGATCGGTGAGCGCTTCGGAACTATTGGCGCCGTCTTCGGCGAGCCAGAGGCTCGCCTACAGATCGAGATCACGACCTACCGCCGCGAGGTCTATCCAGACGCCACGCGCTTCCCGGACGTGGCCTTCGACGCGACCCTGACTGACGATCTGGCGCGCCGGGACTTCACGATGAACGCGATCGCCGTCGATGCGCAGAGCGGCGAGGTGATCGACCCCTGGGGGGGAGAGGCGGACATTGCCCTGGCAACGGTGCGCGCCGTTGGCGATCCTGCCGCCCGTTTCGTGGAAGACCCGCTGCGCCTGTTGCGCGCCGCCCGCTTCGTCGCGCAACTTGGATTTCGCCTGGATTGGCAAACGGAAGATGCCATGGCCGAGGAAGCCGAAAGCCTGCAGCGCATCAGCCACGAACGCATCCTGGCCGAGTTGACGCGGCTGCTCACGGGCCGCTGGGCCGACCATGGCCTGGATGTGCTGCGCCGCACTGGCCTGCTCCGGGTCGCCCTCCCGGAGTTGGCCGGGTTGGCAGACGAAGCAGACATCGACCTCAGCGGACGACTGGCTCGCGAGAAGGATCTCTGGGACCACACGATCCGGGTCGTGATCCAGGCCCCATCACGTCCAGCCGTGCGCTGGGCGGCGTTTCTCCACGACGCCGCCAAGCCTCTGACCCGCAGCGTTGCGCTCGACGGCGAAGTCCACTTCTTCGGGCATGAGCGGGTTGGCGCGGAAATGGCGCGTACGATGCTGGAGCGCCTGGGAGCCGACAAGGCGTTGCGCTCCCGCGTGACAAGCCTGGTCGAACTGCACGGTCGCCCGGCTGCCTACGATGCCTCCTGGACCGACAGCGCTGTCCGCCGCCTGGCACTGGAGGCCGGTGATGCCTGGGACGATCTCCTGGACCTCGCGGCGGCCGATGTCACCTCGGGCCGCGAACGCAAGCGGCAGGAAGCCGCGCGGCGCGTGGCTGGCCTCCGCGCGCACGCCAACCGGCTGGCGGCCGAGGCATCGCTGGCTGAACTGGAGAGTCCGCTCGACGGCAACGACCTCATGCGGCTCTTTGCGCGCCCTCCGGGTCCGTGGATCAAGGTCACCAAGGAGCATCTGCGCGAAGCCGTCATCGATGGCCGCTTGCAACCTGGCGATCGCGTCACCGCTGAGGCGATGGCGCGAGACTACCTGGCCAGTGCGCCACAATCCGACAAGGGCTAACCGGCGACCGGCGTTGCGGCGGCCGGCAGCGCGCTTTCGGCCGCGAAATCCACCATGAAGATTGAGACCCCCGTGGTGTCCGGCGCAACCAACCCAGGCGCCAGCACAGCGATACCGTGCGCAGCGCTGGAACCCTCCAGCGCGATCACCAGCGACCCCGTATCTGTCAGCGTGCCGCCGACTTCACCGCACGCCACCAGGTCGCCGGCTTCCGACCGCACGATGACCGAGTGTGGCGACGACGAAAGCGTCTCGAATGGCACCGCAGCCGAGGCAAATGCCTGCGAAGTCGGCTCGGCGGTGGCGATGCCCACCGCAGCGCCCTGCCCAGGCAGGATCAGACCCAGGTCTGCAACCACATCGCCGGGTTCGGCACAGGTCCCGGCCACGATCTGGCCAGCGCGGCCTGTCGGGCGCGTCACCTCGACCGGCCGCGACTCAACGATGGTCGCCAGCGTGCCGTTGGCGGTCTGGCCAATGACCAGGATGTCGTTCGCGGTACCCTCGGCGAACTCGACGCCCGCCAGCGACACTAACGCGGTACGAGAGGCATCGTCCAGAAAGTCGAGATCGTAGACCCCCGCGTCAATCTGCGCGTACTCGGAGGCGTCGCCAAAACCCAGCGCCTCGGTCAGCGCGCTCCCGCCGGAAAAGGCTGGCACAAGCCTGGAATCGAGCGACCCGTTGATGACGCGGAAGCGGGCGCGCCCCGCCTCCAACGGACGGTCGTCGACCAGGAACAACCCCACGCTTGCGGCATCGGCTGTCCCGACCAGGGTCGCGTACAGCTCGCGCCCGGCGCGCAGCGTCACGCCACCGGCCACCAACGCCTGGTCCGGCGTCACGCCACTGGCGACTACGGCCAATTGATGATCGCCAGAGGCCATGCGAAGCTCGCCGCTGGTATTGCCTGGGCCAAGCCCGATCAGGGCGAGCTTGCCATCGAAGTAGATATCGACCGGCCCCACACCCTCGAGGCCATGCACGACCCGCACGCGCGTCTGGGCGCCATCCTGCGCCCTCGCGGGGGCAGATCCCGCCAGGAGGAGTGAGCCCGACGCAACCAGGGCAGTGAGCATCACCCGCAGGAACACCAGGACCAGGCGCGGCAACAGCATCGGCTCCTCCAGAAAAACAACAAACCCGGCGCTGCCGGGCTTGTCAGATCTATCAAACTGATTCCAGCGTCGTCGGCAGTCGCCGCACAAGTCTAGGCTGGATTGAGAACCAGAAGCAGCACAAAGGCGACGGCAATAAGCCCTGCAGCCCCAAAGGCTCGCACCAGAAGATCCGATGCCCGCAGTGAATCTGTCGCGCGGCGCTCGTTCTCAGTCACGCGGTCCCACCCCCTGAATTGTCTTCCCATCAACGTCGCGGCAGACGTCAGCGATTCCCAGGTCGCTGATCGGCGGAGATTGCCGCAACCATTGCCTCCCGTCGGGATGGTACGGGGGGCGTTCCCATCTGTCAATCTTTCGGCGGCGCCGAAGGTCCGGAATTTCCCGTGTTGTGACCTGGACCACGTTTCCGTTCCTGCTTCTCGCGCTTCGCAGCCCGTCGTTGCTCGTGCGCCTGCTTGCGCTCGTTGCGCCCCGCCTGCCGCTCGGCTTTCGACTGGTTTTCCCGGTTGGCCGAACCGCGCTTGCCTGGCTTGCGGGTTCCCGAGGCCGCCAGGAACGCCGTGCGCGTCAACCGCATCTCGATGACGCGCAACTCGGTCTGGCGCCGGGATACCCACTCCACGTGCTCACCTGTTATCTCGAATCCCACCCGCTGGTAGGCGGCAATGGCGCGGGCGTTGTGGGAAAAGACCTCCAGGCGCACTTCATCCAGGCCGAGGGTGTCGAACGCTTCGTCCATGACCAGGCGGGTGGCCTCGGTGCCGTTGCCTTGGCCCCAGGCGTCCTTCTCGCCGATCACGATCCGGAAGAGCGCGGAGGTGGCGCCGTCGGTGCGGGAGCGGTCGGTAATCGCGGTGGTGCCCAGGAGGCGCTTGCCTTTGCGGGCATGGATGGCGAAGCAGGTGCCACGGGCCGAGGAAGGCAGGATGAAGGAATCGAAGTAGCCGCGGGATTGCCAATCTGTCAACGGTTCCAGGTCATGCCGGAGCAGATAGGCGATCTCCGGGTCGGCATACCACCGCTGAAATGCCTCCCGGTTTTGAGGGACATGCTGGCGCAGGGCAACCAACTCACCCTTACGCACGAGCGCGCCGTAGTCACGCTCCTCGTCGTCCTCGTCGTCCAGGTCATCCTCCGTATCATCGGCGTCGCGTTGCAGGCGCCGCCGCACCCAGGATTTGAAACCGCCAAGCATGGTAACACCCGTCTCCTCCGGCTCTCACGCCCGCTGTATCGCAAGAGCAGCGCCACGTTCGCTCCATTCGACAGTGCGGGCGCTGGCACCGATACTCGCCAGTGAACCACTGCGGTTCGGCTCTTGCCCCACCGACGCGGCATTCGTGCCCGCAGTGTCGGCGATACGTGACTGACCGACCAGAGGTTGCCTTGACATTGTCCACGCTTTCGACTGCTCCGCCCGCGGCCAGAAGCCTGATTCTCTTCATCGGCGACGGGATGGGCCAGGCCCACCGCTTTGCGGGCCAGTTGCTCGCCGCCGGGCGGGATGGCCGCCTGGCTATGGATCGCCTGCCCATCCTGGGTCACATGGGCACCATGTGTGTTGATCCCACCACGTTCGTCACCGATTCCGCCGCAGCGGCCACGGCGATTGCGACCGGCCACAAGACGAGAAATGGCTGCGTCTCAATTGACGCCAACGGCCAGCGGCGCCCCACAATCCTGGAGTTGGCAAAGGCTTCGGGCCGCTCGGTCGGCCTGGTCAGCACCTGCCAGATCACCGATGCCACACCCGCTGCCTTCGCGGCGCATGTTCCGCTCCGGGCCGCCCAGAGCACCATCGCCCGCCAGTACATCGAGGAAGCCCAGGTCGATGTCATCCTGGGCGGCGGCGCGGTGCATTGGTATCCGCGCGGGCAGCGCTTGCCAGCCGCCCTGACGCAAGATGCGCGTTGGCGCGGAGTGGGCGAAGAGGGCGACCTCGTCGCTCGTGCGGCGGACCTCGGCTACGACGTGGTGCTGACGGAGGAGGAACTGACCGCCAGCCTGGAGCGGCGACGGTCCAGCGGGGAGAATGGCCCCTTGCTCGGCCTCTTTTCCGGCGAAGAGTTTTTCGTCCAGACCGAGGAAGGGCTCGGGGCGACTTACGACCCGCCTGTGTCCCTGGCCGACCTGACTACCGCGGCCATCGAGGTGCTCTCCCGCAATCCAAACGGCTTTTTCCTGATGGTTGAGGAGTCTGCCATCGACCGCATGGCCCACCGCAACAACGCACCCCTGACCCTGAAAGGCGTGCTGGAGCTGGACCGGGCAGTTCAGGTCGGCCTGGCCTACGCCAGCCGCAACCCGGACACGGCGGTAATCGTTACCGCCGATCACGAGTGCGGCGGCCTGGCCGTCGCCGGTTCGCTCGATCAGCCGTACCCCTACGAGCCAGGCGGCGGCCTGCTGGATACGCTCCTGGCAGGCGAAGATGGCCCTTTCCCGGTCGCCGGCACGGATTACGGCTTTGTCCTGGGGTGGGCAACCACCGGCCACACCTCGGCCCCGGTGCCAATTACGGCCATCGGGCCAGGCACAGAGAATCTGGCCGGGGTGGTCGAAAACACCGATCTCTTTCACACCATGGCGCACACGCTTTCGCTCACCGAGTCGCCTGTAAACACGCGGCGGGGATAGCACGCCCTTCGTGAACCGGCGCATCGCGGCCGCTGGCAGACGTCAGTCGCCTGGCGCGAAGTGGTCGAACGCGCCGGGCTTCTCCTCCCGGGCAACGCCGTCCATCCCAATCACGGTGATCGACGGCATCGCTTCGACCGGCGAAATGCGCCCGACCGCCTGCGCCTGGCCACCCACGTCAGCCAACGCTTCGCGCATCGCGGCCCAGCGGTCTTCCGGCACGGTGAAGAGCAATTCGTAGTCCTCACCGCCGCGCGTCGCGAACGTGAGCCACTGCTCCGGGAAGAGCGCGCGCACCGCTGCCGCGACCGGAATGGCGCGCAAATCAATCTCGGCCGAGACATTGCTGGCGGCCAAAATCTTCGGGAGATCGCCCATCAGCCCGTCGCTGAGGTCCATGGCGGCGCTGGCGCCGTGCTCGCGCAATACCCGGCCGAGCAGTACTCGCGGCTCGGGCCGCAGGTGGGCCTGGACCAGCAGATCCGCCGTCGCTGCCTGCCGGAGCGCAGCGGCGTCCGCCAGGAGCCGCATCCCCGCCGCCGATGCCCCGAGCGTCCCCGTGACGCCAATGATGTCTCCTGGCCGGGCGCCGCTGCGGGTCAGCCGTGCTTCGCCCAGTAGCTCTCCCAGCGCGGTAATGTGCAGGGCCAGGCCAAAGGGCGAGCGCACGATATCCCCACCGGCAATCGCCACGCCGTAGCGCCGCGCGACATCGCCCATGCCGGTGTAAAGCGCCACGAGGTCCGCCAGGCGCTCGCTGCCGCGCAAGCCCAGCGTAACGACAGCCAGTTTTGGGTCCGCGCCCATCGCTGCCAGGTCGGAAACGTTCACGGCCAGCGCCTTGTGCCCGAGGCTTACCCAGTCGGTCCAATCCAGCCGAAAGTGGATCTCCTCGACGAGGCTGTCGGTCGTAATCACCACACTGGCTCCCGGGCTGGGGCGCCAGATGGCAGCGTCATCGCCAATGCCCAGTTCCAACGCGGTGCTCCGCCGCACCTCATCCGGTAAGGCAGCATCGAGCCGCGCGATCAGCCCAAACTCTCCAATGTCACTGACGCGGCGTTCGTCCACGCACATCCCCACTGTCTACAGCGCCGCTCGCTCCCGGCTCGCCAGCTCCTTGCGACATTGTGCAATTCACAGTGCGCGCACGTGCAACGGAGCGCTGGAAACAGATTGCACCGTTCCGGGCTGGTACGATTCCCGGCCATGATTGACGTACGCTCCGGTCATCTTGCAAGATGAATCAACCTGCCATGGCAACGACTACGGATTCTGACGCCCTGCCGGCGAATTTCGTTCCTCCTTCAGCGTCGACGCTTGCGCCAGCCACCGCCCGGATTGATGCCGAGATCGCCCAGTTCGAGGCGTTTTATCCGTTCGCGCTGGACGAGTTCCAGCGCGATGCAATCCGCACCCTGCTGCACGGCGACTCGGTGATGGTGGCCGCACCGACCGGGACCGGCAAGACCGTCGTAGCCGAGTTTGGCGTCTGGGACGCCTTCAAGCGTACGGGCCGCGTGATCTACACCACGCCGATCAAGGCGCTCTCCAACCAGAAGTATCGTGACCTGCGCGCGATCTACGGCGACGAAGTGGGCTTGCTCACCGGCGATGTCTCCGAAAACCGCGACGCACGGGCCGTTGTGATGACCACGGAGGTTCTGCGCAACATGCTGCTGCAGACTCCCTGGGATCTGGACAATGTCGATACCGTCATCTTCGACGAAATCCACTACCTCGCCGATCCTGAACGCGGCACCACGTGGGAAGAAGCGATTATCCTCTGCCCGGACCACGTGCAACTCATCTGCCTCTCGGCCACTATCAACAACGCGGACGAGATTGCCGACTGGATCAGTCGCACTCACCGCCCGATTCGCCTGATCACCCACACCGACCGCGCTGTACCGCTGGCCTTGCATTACTTCCACGACGGCAAGCTCAATCTGGTCGTGAATCACCGGGGCGAACGCGTTCAGGACTTCCCGCACACCGGCGGCGAGCTGCGGAAGCAGTCGGCGCGCGGCGGATTTGGCCGCCGCAAGTCCGAGCGCGCCACCCCGGAGATGGATGAGCCGCAGCCGCGCGAGATCGTCGATGCGCTCGCCTCGCGGGACATGCTGCCTGCGATCTATTTCCTGTTCAGCCGGGCCGATTGCCAGGCTTACGCCGAACGGCTTGCCGTCATGCGTCCCAACCTCGTCACGCCGCGCCAGGCAGACCTGATCGAGCAAACGATCAGCGCCGTCCTTGCCGGAATGCGAAACGAGGACCGCGAACTGGAGCAGGTGCAAACGATCACTGCGCTCGCCCGCAAGGGGATCGGCTTCCATCACGCTGGCCTGCTGCCGATCCTGAAGCAACTCGTGGAGATCCTCTTCGCGCGCGGACTGATGGAGGTGGTTTTCGCGACCGATACGCTTGCGCTCGGCGTCAACATGCCCGCCCGTACCGTGGTCATCGGACGCATGAGCAAGTGGGATGGCCGCCGCCGCCGCATGTTGATTCCGAACGAGTTTCAGCAGATGGCAGGGCGGGCTGGTCGTCGCGGCATGGATCCCTTCGGCCACGTCGTGGTCCCCTACTCACCCTGGTTCACGTTCCGCGAAACGCTCGATATCGCCACCGGCGAACTGCACCCGGTGCAGTCAGCCTTTGCCATTCGCTACAACACCGTCCTCAACCTGTGGGACCCACCGCACGGCGAGCGTGTGCGAGCCCTGCTGCAGCAAAGCCTGGGGCAGTTCCAGAGCAGCCAGCGTATCCGGGATCTTGAGGACCAGATCATCGCCGTGGGGGAAGAGATCGAGCAGGTGCCCCAGGGGTGCCTGATCGGGCTCGATGCCGGAGACGAGCTGCTGGAGGACTACCGGCGCCTGAACCGGTCCCTGACTGCAGCCCAGAATAAGGAGCGCCGCCTCGAATCAGAGCAATCCACTGTGCTGCGGGATGTCGAAAGCTCTGTGCCCTGGAGCGAACCAGGCCGCCAGGCACTGCGCCGCGCGCTCAGGGCGGCTCGCCCCGGCGCAGTCGCGCACATGCGAGACGGCGGCTGGGCCATCCTGCTCGGCAAGGGCAAGCAGGGCGGGGTCGGGCGCTTTCTCCTGCAAGATGGCAGTATTCGCCTCCTCACGGAGTACCGGCAAATCGATCATTTGACGGACAAGCGGGTAGTCATTCCGGAGGCGCTCTTCGAGCCGAGCGATGCCGTAACAGCTGCCACCGACCTGGCAGCAACCGCCGAACTGGAGAATCTCTGGCAGGCGATTGCCGCACTCGATCTCCCTGACCTGGACGAGATGGCTGCCGCCCATCGCACCCTCGAAAGCGAGCGGGCAGCCACGCGGGTGGCGCTGCTGGCAACTGATCTGAACGATGCCAAAGCCCTTGCCCGGTCGCTGTGGCAGGAGCGAACGGAACACCCCTGCCACACCTGCGACCGCCGCAACGAGCACCGTGACTATCTCGCCCGGGTTGACCGCCTCGACAGGGAGCGGCGGGAACTGGAAGAGGCCCTTGGGCACGAGATCGACCAGGAAGAGGAGCGGCTCCGCAACGTCATTCGCGGCATCCGCAACGTTCTGCACCGTTTCGGGTATTTGCATCGCGGCTACCCGACCGAGAAGGCGGACATGCTGGCGGACGTGTTCGATAACGACGGCCTGATTCTTTGTGAGCTGGTAGACCGGGGCGTGCTGGACACCCTGCCTCCGGAAGACCTGGCTGAGGTCTTCTCCTGGTTCTCCTTTGATCGGGAGTTCCGCTACGGCAATCGCTTTGTGTTGCCCGACCGCCTGGTCCTGGCGCGCCGCCGCATCGAGGACGTGGAGCACGCGGTGTTGGGCGAGGAGCGGAGCGAGGGGCTTTCAATCTCTGAAGGCCACAACCCGAACTTCTATGGCGCTGCGCGCGCCTGGTGCCGTGGCGCGACCATGGCGGACATCAGCGACAAGATTGAACTCTCCGAGGGCGATCTGGTCATGACGTTCAACAAGACGATTGACCTGTTGCGGCAGGTCGGCGAAATGATGCAGCAGGCCAATCCGGATCATCCGCTGCGCGGCCGGCTGCGCCAGGCCGAGTCGCTGCTGAAGCGTGATATCGTCGAGCACTCCCTGGTGCTCGGCTTCGCGCCCATTGAACTGCCAGAAATCGCCCGTGCCGAACTCGAAGCGGCGCGCGAGGAATCGCCTCCGCCGCGCAAGCCACGCAGCCGCAAGCCGAAAGCGGCCCCCGAGGCGGCCGCCGGGCCAGCAGCCCCGGAAAAGCCGGCTCGCAAGCGCACCACACGCAGGAAGGCGGACGCGGTGGAGCAAGAGGCAGCAGCGAAACCGGCAACCCGGCCACGGCGCAAGGCTCCGGCCACGGTCGAGGTCTAGCCTGCCGTCAGCACCCACACAGCGGCAGCCAGGCAGGCCACGCCGAGCGCCACGTTGATTCCCACCAGGGCCGCCATGGGCCGCACCGCCTGCGGCTCCAGGGAGGTTCGTGCCCCATGGAGCAGGTGCGCCAGGATGAAGAGGCCGATCCCGAGCACTGCCAGCCCGGCAGGAACGCTGTAAAGCAGCGCCAGGACAGGCGCCGCCAGAATGGCCAACGTCAGCAGCGCCCGTATCAGCACGTCAACCCGGGAGTTTGATCGCATTCCCATCACCGGTGCACAATTGCGGCTTGCGCGGCCATCTGCCCCCAGCCTGGTGCCTGCATGACCTTCTGTACCGCCTGTGCCACACCCATCGCTCCCCATGGTACGCACTGTCCCCAGTGTCATGCGCCGATAACCGTGCCCCCGGCGGCCCTGCCAGCACCAGCGCCGACTTCAGGCGCAGGACGCACAGTCGCTCGCGTCCTGCGCCTGGCGCCCCTACTGCTGCTCTTCGCCATTGCCGGCGCACTCGTCGAACGCGAGCTGTCCGAGCGAGCCTGGCTCGACTCCGCGTACGCAGCCGCTGCCGCCGCTGAAAGTGCGGGCAATCTGGTTGAGGCGCGGGAAGCATTCTCCGCAATTCCCGGCTACCGGGACGCTTCGCAGCGAGCAGACCGGCTTGCTCGCCTCCTGGCGCCACAGGAGGCGAGCCATGCCGCCGGGCGGAGGCCATGCAGCGCGGCGACTACGCAGCGGCTGTTTCGCTCCTGGAGCCGGTGGCGGAGGCCGTCCCCTCGCTTGGGGACATCACGGTCGATCTCGGCGATGCCAGGCGGCTTCTCGGCCTGGATTTGCAGCGCGAGGTCGATGCCGCCCTTTCCGTGCGGGACTGGACGACCGCCGAACGTACCTTGCGAGACCTGGCGGCTCTGGACCCCGCGAACCAGGGCGCCCGTGCAGACCTGGCGTCCCTGCAGCGTGACCACGGGCCGCTCCTGGTCGGCTACAACCGCGAGCTCTGGCTGATGTCGCCAGAAGGTTCCACGGAGCGTCAGCTTGCGCCAGATATCCAGGTCATCTGGCCTGCCTGGAGCCCGGACCGCGCGCAGGTCGCCTTCCTGGCCCCAAATCCGAAAGATGACTCCGGCAACCTCGATCTCTATGTGGCGGGGATAGACGGCGCTGCGCCGCGACTCGTCGGCAGCGGTGTCTCAGGCCACGCGCCACCCGCCTGGAGTCCTGACGGGACGCGCCTCGCCTACACCAGTTTCGCCGACTACGATCCTCTGACAGGCGGCGGCGCGATCAGCGTGCGGGTGGTCAATCTCGCGACGGGTATTGAGCAGGACCTCACTGGCAGCGAGTTCGAACTCGCGTTCAACCCGGCCTGGGCGCCCGACAGCCAACGCCTTGCGTTCGTCGCCAAAGATATGAGCAACGACGACCGCCCCCAGCATGCGCCCGGCGACGTGTATCTGTACAACTTCGCCACTCAGCAGATGACCAACCTGACGCAAGGCGAGGTCGATGACGTCTGGAACGAGGCGTGGTCGCCGCTCGGCGACACCATGCTCCTGTACAGCCGCTTTGGCCAGACCTGGTATGAGCCGCCCTCAACGGCCATCCGCCTGCTCGATCTGGCAAGCAGAAAGATGACGACCGTCGCCGATCTGGATCAGCACGCCGGGATGCCTGTCTGGTCGCCAGACGGCACGCGTTTCGCCTATACGGCCGACGAAAACCTCATCGCCGTGGTCGAAGCAGACGGGAGCACCGCCCGGACTGAAGCCACCTCAACCCTCTCCGGCGATCTCACCTGGAGTCCCGACGGCTCAGCCCTGCTGGCGATGCCGTGGGATATCCAGGGCAAGTCTGTGCTGCTCGACCTGAAGAAAAGCGAACGGAAGGCCACGGAAGTCGCCATCAAGTACGACTCCAACCCGCCTTTCGTCTCACCGCCGCAGTGGGCCACCGCTGCCCCGGTCCCGCCTGCCGACAACCTCTCCCTGGCCCAACCAGCCGCATCCAACGGCGGCGCGCAGTGACGGATGCTCTGGCAGCCGCATTCCACTGTGTTACCGGCAGCAGTGACCAGACCAAACGGCTGGGTGAACTGCTCGGCGCCTGGCTGCAGCCAGGCGATGTCGTGCTCCTGCATGGGGATCTCGGCGCTGGAAAGACGACCATGACCAAGGGGATCGCGCTCGCGTTGGGTGTGCAGGACACGGTCTCGAGCCCGTCCTTTGCCCTGGTCAACGACTACGAAATACCCGGCGGTCATCTCTTTCACCTCGATCTCTACCGGCTCAACGACCTGGCCGATCTGGAGAGCATCGGGTTCGCCGAACTCACGACCGCCGAGGACGGCATCGCCATTGTGGAGTGGCCCGAGCGAGCCAGCGCCATGTTGCCTGGTCGCTACCTGCTCGTCGAGATCGCCTACGCAGGAGACGGGCGGCGGAACGTGCGCATCAGCGGTGCACCGGCTGCCGACTGGCTGGAGCGCCTGCCGGCACTGCACGCTGCGCTGACGACGCCCCAGCCTGCCTGACGCGCCCCTCCCTCCGCTACACTGGCACGGCTCGGGCGCGATCGCGTGCCTGTCCGGGAAGCCAGATCGGTCACATGCCAACCAACGGGGCCGACAAGACCCATATCCTGGTGATCGATACCTCCACCGCACAGGGGAGTGTCGCGCTTTACGATGGGGGACGCCTTTCCGCGCGCACCTGGCCTGCAGACCGCAATCACACTACGACGCTCCTTGGCGAAATTCACCATGTCCTGGCCGGGGCAGGGATTGCCAGCGACGCGCTGGCCGCAGTGGCGGTCACCAGCGGACCAGGGTCCTTCACCGCGCTTCGTGTGGGCATGGGTGTGGCCAAGGGGTTTCACCTTGCGGCAGACACGCCGTTGATCGCTGTCTCGACGCTGGAAGCGACAGCCCTCCCCTTCGCGGCGGCATGGCAGCGAATCGTCGCCACGCTGCCAGCCGGGCGAGGCCGGCTTGTCTGGCAGCAGTTTGGCAGCGCCGGTGATGCCGTGCAGCCGCTTTCGGAGCCCCGCAACGGAACCGGTGAAGATCTTGTGGCGGACCTGGAGGCCGTTCGAGACGCGAGCATTGTCGTTGCCGGAGAGCTGGCGCCTGCGCACGCCGATATGCTGGCTGCCCTGCCGAACGTCACGCTCCCCCCGGTCGCCCTGCGCTTCCGCCAGCCAGGCGCCCTCGCCGAGCTGGCCTGGCGCAAGTGGCAAGCCCGGGAGCTGGCCGATCCCATGCTGTTGGAGCCGGTGTACCTCTCGCGGTAACACCGCGCGCCTTGCCGCCATGAGTCCCGCCAGGATGTTGTGTCACACCACAGCGCGGTGCTACCGTCTGCCCCATGAACTCGCTTCAGCCAATACAACCTACCCACCAATCTGAACCCATGCCCGTGCCTCTCTACCGGCTGGACCTCATGACCATCGATGATGTCCCGGCGGTGGGCCGGGTCGAGCGGCGATGCTTCCCGAATCCGTGGCCCGCCTCCGCGTATCGGCGGGAACTCCAGGATCAGAAGCAGAACCACTACCTGGTGTTGCGCGCGCTGGTCCCGGCTGGCAGCGACGCGCACGACGACGACGCCCCGGCGCGCAGCTTGCCCCGGCGCTCGCTGCTGCCGCTCCACCTCGGCCGCCGGCATGAGCCCGAATCCAATTCAGCGCCGATCATCGGGTTCGCCGGGATGTGGCAGTCCTTTGACGAGGCGCACGTGACGACGATCGGGGTGGACCCGGTCTATCGGGGTCAGAGTCTCGGTGAGTTGTTGTTGCTTAGCATGTTTGATGCTGCCCTCGCACGCGGCGCGAACTGGCTCACGTTGGAGGTCCGCGTCACCAACGAGCCGGCCCAGGCGCTCTACCGCAAGTACGGCTTCACGGTGCACGGGGTCCGCAAGCACTACTACAGCGACAACAATGAGGACGCCCTGATCATGTGGTCCCGGGCGTTGAGCGAGCCGGATGTTCAGGCCGAGCTGGAGGCTCACCGTGAGACCCTGCACGCGCGTCTCCAGGGTAAGGTTGATCCTGGCGGCATCACGCCCTTCACGGCCCTGCCCCGCCCGGCGCCGTATCCGGAGATCGCGCCATGATCGTGCTTGGCATCGAAACCTCCTGCGATGAGACGTCGGCGGCCATCGTCGCGGATGGCCGCCGCGTCTTTTCCTCCATTGTCTCGTCCCAATTCGATCTGCACCGCGCCCACGGCGGCGTGGTGCCAGAACTCGCTGCGCGGCGCCATGTCACGTCGATCGTGCCGGTGGTGCAGGAGGCCATTGCCGAAGCAGGTATCGAGCGGGACGACATCGATGCCATCGCGGTTACCCAGGGCCCAGGGCTGGCCGGGTCGCTTGTGGTCGGTGTCAATGCCGCCAAGGCGATGGCCTACGCCATGCGCCGTCCACTGGTTGCCGTCAATCACCTGGAGGCCCACATCTACGCCAACTGGCTGGCCCTGCCCGGTGAGACCACCCCGGAGCCGCAGTTCCCGGTGCTCTGCCTGCTCGTCTCTGGCGGCCACACCGAGTTGATCCTGATGCAGCGGCACGGAGCTTTTCAGCACCTTGGGCGCACACTCGATGACGCTGCGGGTGAAGCGTTCGACAAGGGCGCGCGCCTGCTCGGCCTCGGGTTCCCAGGCGGACCAGCGGTGCAGAGCGCCGCTGCGCCGGGCGACCCCGGCGCCTTCGAGCTACCGCGCGCCTGGCTCCCCGGGACGCACGACTTCAGTTTCTCTGGCCTGAAAACCGCGCTCCTGCGACTGAGCGAGCCGCTGCGCCTGCCAGACGAAGAAACTGCCCCCACCCTCTCCCCGGGCACGGCGTTCCGTGAACACCGGGCGCCGCGCTTCGCCGAGGACGCGCCGATCGCCGATTTGGCCGCAGCCTTCCAGGAGGCAATCGTAGAGCCCCTCGCGGTCAAGACGGCCCTGGCGGCAGCCGAGACTGGCGCGCAAACCGTCGTCCTGGCGGGCGGCGTTGCCGCCAACAGCGCCCTGCGGCAGCGCTTGCAGCGCGAAGTGGCGGAACGGGCTGGCCCGGAGGTCGCCATCGCATTTCCCAGGCTCACCTACTGCACCGACAATGCCGCCATGGTGGCCGGCGCGGCTGCCTGGGTCATCCGCCGTGGGAACCAGTCGGGCTGGGAAATGGACGTACATCCGAGGCTGGCGCTGGTATAGCCAGAGACGCTCCCCGGCAAACATGGCAAGATGCTGCGAGCAACCGATCTTGACCTGTGCTGTTCCGGGCATGGGCAAGCGACCACGGAAGGGGTCTCCCGCGTGACCGATTCGCAGCTCCAGGTCTTCGCCGATGTAGCGGTAGCCACCGCGCTCGACGCCGGCGCAATCCTGCGCGGCCGCTTCGGGCAGCCGCATGACATCAGGCTCAAGGGCCCGCTCGACCTGGTGACCGAGGCCGACCAGGCGGCAGAACTGCTGATCGCCTCGCGGCTACGCTCCGCCTTCCCTGATCACGACCTGCTGGGAGAGGAGGGCAGCCGTAGCGAGAACACCGGCGCGCGCTACCGCTGGGTGGTTGATCCCTCGATGGCACGACCAACTTCGCCCACGGACTGCCGACCTTCGCCGTCTCCATCGCCCTGGAAGACGCCGGGCAACCCGTGGCCGGGGTGATCTACGACCCCATGCGCAACGAGCTATTTCGTGCCATCAAGGGCGGCGGCGCGACGCTCAATGGTGAACCAATCCATGTGTCGCGGATTGATCACCTTCAGTCCGCCGTCCTCGTAACCGGCTTCGCGCACACGCTGGAGCAGCGCCGACGCCAGGGTCTTGCCTGGTGCGGCCTGCTGGAGCGAGTGCGCGCGCTGCGCCAGACCGGATCTGCCGCCCTCAACCTCTGCTACGTCGCCGCCGGACGGCTGGAGGGCTACTGGGAGCGCGGGATCCAGCCGTGGGATGTTTCAGCCGGCGCGATCCTGGTTGCGGAGGCTGGCGGCCAGGTGACTGATCGCGAGGGGGGGCCGTTCCATGCCCATGATCGGGTGGTGGTCGCCACCAACCAGTTGGTGCATCAGGATCTGATTTCGGTCCTGCGTGATTTCCCTGACGACTAGCCAAATAACGCTTGAGTGCAATCGCCAGGGCTACGCGCGGCGCGTATCAGCTATGATGGCCGCGCCCAGGGTGGCGCGGCGATGCCTCCGTGGAGCGACGTGTGCGGTTTCACGCGCCGCCCCTGAACGGGAGGAAGATCAATGAAGCTCGTAATCGCCATTGTGCAGGATGAAGATACGTCGGCGCTTACCGAGGCCCTGATTGCCGCAGGGCACCGGTTCACCAAGGTGAGCACCACCGGATCCTTCCTGCGCACCGGAAACACCAGCCTGCTCATCGGCGTCCCGGACGACCAGGTCGCATCGGTGCAGGCGATTCTGCGGCGGACCTGCCGCAGGCGAACGCAGGTTGCGGTTCCGTACTCCCCCGCACTGGAGCCCGGGCTCCTGTACATGCCGGAGAACTTCGAAGTCGAAGTCGGCGGTGCGGTGGTGTTCGTCATCGACGTCGAGCGCTTCGAGCGTCTTTAGCACCTGCTGTCATAGGCAGTCCTGGCGCACGCAGGATGCGCTGAGTGGCGCTGTGCGCCAGGAAAGGAACCCGCATGACCGGCTCGCCCACTGAGCGAGTCAACCGCGACGACATCGTTGCGCTTGCCAGCCGCCTCATTGCCACGCCGAGCACGAGCGGCGAGGAACGCGCCGTGATGGATGATGTGGTGGCGTGGTGCGCCGAGCAGGGCATTGCCTGCGAGGTTGTCTCACTCGACCCGGCGCGCCCTAACGTCATCGTCACGTTGGGCAATGGCGACGCAGGCCCGACGGTTGTCATGAACGGTCACCTGGACACCGTCCCCGTTTCCGATGAAGGCTCCTGGCAGTCGCCGCCCTTCGTACCCACGCTCAGCGCCGACGGCAGCAAGTTGGTTGGGCGCGGCTCGTCAGACATGAAGAGCGCGGTCGCCGTCATGCTCTACGTGATGCAACTCCTGAAGGAAACACCGCTCAAGGGACGCGTCCAGGTTCACGTCGTCAGCGACGAGGAAGTGGGCGGCCAGTTCGGCACCATCTTCGTCCTGAACGAAGTGGCTGCAGGCCGCCTGCCCCGGCCGGATTACTGCCTGATCGGGGAGAAGAGCGATCTGAAGGTTCGCAACGCGGAGCGCGGCCTGCTGGCAGTCCGCGTCACAGTGCATGGCCGCGCCTCGCACACAGCGGCCGCCCGCGCCACCGGCATCAACGCCATCATGCTGGCCAGCAAGGCGATTCTGGCGCTTGAACAGGACATCGACAAGTTCCACCCGGCCATTGGCAAGCCGGTCATCAGCATCAACACGATCCAGGCGGGCGTGGCGCACAACGTCGTGCCGGGCGAAGCGACGTTTACCATCGACCGTCGCCTGATCCCCGGGGAAACGCTGGAAAGCGCTGTTGCCGAAATCGAGGCGGCATTCGCACGGGCTGCCGCCGGCGATCCCCGCTCCCGCCAAGACCCCGGACGCTCGATCCGGGATGGCGACTTCATCCCCGCCAACATCACCGAAGACACCTCGCCCCTCGTGCAGGCTGTTCAGGCAAGCGTTCGCGATGTCACCGGCGAGGAGCCGGAATATTTCGTCGCGTGGGCCGGCGCAACCGACGGTCGTTTCTACCGCCAGGCAGGGATCGACACCGTCGGGTATGGCCCTGGCGGAGAGAACGCGCACGGCGCCAACGAGGCCGTCTTCATTGACGACCTCGTGACGCAGGCGAAGGTTTACGCAGACACCATCATGCGCCTGCTGGGCTAGCGCCCGCCGGCAGGTAGCGCGCCAGCCAGTCCACAATGCGGTCCATCAGGTCGATCTGGTGGGCTCGCTCGCTGATCCCGTGTTTCTCGCGCGGATAGCGAACGAAACGCACCGGCACCCCACGCACCTTGAGGGCGCGGAAGTACTCCATGCCCTGGGCCGGGTGAACTCGGGCGTCGGCATCGCCGTGCAGGATCAGGGTCGGCGTGACAACGTTGGCGATGTAGCGGATCGGCGACGCCGCCCAGTACATCTCCATATGATCGTAGGGGTGGCCGGGGAAGTAGAGCAGGTTTGCCTGCGGGATGTCGTCCTGACCGTGATCCGAGACGAGGTTGGCCAGGCCAGCGCCCATGATGGCCGCCTTGAAGATGTCGGTCTGGGTGATAGTCCACGCTGTCAGGTAGCCGCCCCAGCTCCAGCCGCCAATACCCAACCGATCCGGGTCTGCAATGCCCCGCTCGACCATAGCCAGCGCGCCGGTCACCAGATCGCGGGATTCACCGCCCCCGACATCATCCTGGAGCAGCTTCTGAAAGTCGTGTCCATACGCGGTGCTGCCGCGCGGGTTCGGCATCAGCACCGCGTAGCCATGGCTGGCCAGCATCTGCGCCCAGTCATGCCAGTCCAGCATCACGCGGTCCTCCCACTGCCAGGAGGGTCCGCCGTGAATCTCGACGACCAGGGGATAGCGTTTGCCTGACTCGTAGCCAGCCGGGTAGGTCAGGATCCCTTCGACCTCGACCCCGCCGTCGCTCAGCCACGTCACGTGCTCAGTGGGTTGCAGGCGGCCCACAAAGGCTTCGCCGAGCGAGGTCACCCGGGTGGGCTCGCCCGCAGTCTTGCCCAGAAACAGTTCCTCCGGCGTCGTGCCGTCGCTCCAGAGCAGCGCCACCTTGCTGCCATCGCGCGAGAACGACGGCCCGCCGATAATGCTCCCCTTTTCGGCCATGGAGGGCGGCGTCAGCGATGCAATCTCGCCAGTCTCGACATCCACACTGTAGAGCCGGGCCCGCGTTCGCTCGACGATGCGGGCCGCGATCTTTCCGGGATGCCCCGGCCACTCCGCCAGCCCTTCGACGATGCCGCGCAAGTCCGGCAAAAGGTTGACCGCCTCGCCGCCTTCAAACGCCACGATCCAGACGGAGTCCGACGGCTGGTCGCGGTGGCCGTCGATCCGCAACGCCACCCTCCGTCCGGAGGCTGTGTCCACCACCACCGGCATCGAGCCCGTGGTGCCAAGGTTGGCGATGAGGCGTGAGCGGGCTCCGCTGAGCGGCGTCTCCCAAAGCTGGCTGGGCCCCATGGCCGCGTCCCACCCGATCTCGTTCGTGGTGATGACAACAAAGCCGTTACTCTCTGGCAGCCACGCAAAGTCACGCACTTCGCGGTCGGCGGTGGTCAGTAGGCGCGCCTTGCCCGAGGCAACCTCAACCGCCCAGAGGCGGGTGAAGGACGGATCCTCCTCCACCACGATCGCGTCGTCGCGATCCTTCTTGCGCTTCTTGAGTTCCTCCGGTTCCGGGTCCGTCCGCAGCACAGCCACGAACCGGCCATCGGGAGACCATTTCGGCTGGGAGAGGCTTCCCTTCAGCGCGCCAAGCGGCGTTGCTTCGCCGCCCTCCACCGGTAACAGGAAAAGTTGGCTGCCGTCGTCATCCTTTTCCAGCCGGTCTGAAACAAAGACCAGGTGCTTGCCGTCCGGCGACCAGCGCGGTGAACCATCCGCGTGGGTACCCGCCGTCACCTGGCGGGGGGATGCGTCCTCGCCCGCGACCCAGATTGCGTGGGCAGCCTTCTCACCTTTCTGGCCATTGGGAAGCACCACATAGGCGACCTGCCGGCCGTCTGGCGACACGGTCGGAGCAGCCGGAATCTCCCGGTCTGCCAGTTCGGCGGCGGTGAGTGGAGACGCCGCTGGCGCAGCCGTTGCGCTCCCGGCTGTCGGGGTCATGGTTGCGGACAAGTGAACCTCCAGTAGGCGGTACAGAAACAAGGCCGGCAACGCAGCCGCGCCCGCCCGTTCGCGCGTGTGTGCGAGGGATCATATCCGAGCCCATGCCGCACGCCAATCTCCGCCGCTCTTTGTGCAAACCGGACAGAACGCCGGCGTTCGAGCCGCCTAAACTAGGCACTGCTACCCGGTGAAGACGATACGGGAGATACGCCGATGGCTCAGATCGAGCCGGCGCTCAACACGGCGCCGGCGCGAACCCTCTCGGACGACATCTATTTGCTCGCGGGACTGCTGGGCGAGGTTCTGCAATCCTCAAGCGGCGACCGCGCATTCGCCTTGACGGAAGAGGCTCGCGCCAACGCCAAGGCACTCCGCAGCGGTGACCTTGCGGCTGGAAAAGCACTGGACACACTGGTCCAGCACCTGAGCGGCGCTGAAGCCGAATCGCTGGTGCGTTCCTTCACCAACTACTTCCAGCTCATCAACCTGGCTGAGGACAGCGAGCGGATTCGCCGCATCCGCGCCCGCGAAAAGCGTGTACCTGGGCCTCGGCGCGGCTCGGTACGCGAAGCCATTGGACTCCTGGCCGAGCGCGGTGTTTCGGCGCAGCGGCTGGAGGAACTCCTGGGACACGCCCAGATCCGCCTGGTGCTCACCGCACACCCCACCGAGGCCCGCCGCAGAACCATTATCGCCAAGCTCGCGCGCATCTTTGCCATTCTGCGCGAGCTGGACGAGCGCAGCCTGACAGAGGACGAGCACATTCGCCTGCAGCAGCGACTGGCTCACACCATCGAGGAACTGTGGTACTCGGATGAGGTGCGCGCCGTTGGCCTGACCGTGCTGGACGAAGTGCGGACCAGCCTCGTCTATCTGCTCTCCACCTTCGCGGAGGTTTTGCCGCAGATCTACCGTGATCTGGAAGCGGCCATCGGGGAGTTTTACCCCGGCCTGCAGATAGACCTGCCGCCCTTGCTCATGCCGGGCACCTGGATCGGCGGTGACCGCGACGGTAATCCATTCGTGACACCCGACGTCACGTTGCAGGCGCTGGATATCATGCGCGGCGCTGCCCTGGCGTTGCTGGAGAGCAAGCTCGTCGAGCTCTCCGGCCGAATCTCGGTCGCGGAGAGCATCTCCGGGGCTGCGCCGCTGCTCGATCCGTTGATTGCAGAGCTGGGCGAGTTGTTTCCCGAAACTGCCGCCACCGTGAAGCGGCTCAACGCCGGGGAGCCCTACCGGCAGGTACTCACGCTCATGCGCGAGCGGGTGCGGGCCGCACTCGAGAACCGGCCGGCGGGGTATCCGGCCTCCAGCGACCTGGCCAACGATCTGTTGCTCATCGACCGCTCGCTGCGGGAGCAGGGTGCGCAACGCATTGCCGACGGCGACTTGCGGGACCTCATCCGCACGGTGCAGGTTCTCGGCTTTCACCTGGCCGTCATGGACGTGCGCGACCACGCAAAGCGCAACGCCGGCGCTGTCACCGAGCTGCTGGCGACCTCCGGCGTAACGCCGGATTTCCTGGCGCTGGCCGAGCCCGAGCGCATTTCGCTGCTAGTCCAGGAGATCGAGAATCCCCGGCCACTGGCGCCACGCAGCCTCGATGCCTTCTCTCCAGAGACGCGCGAGGTGGTTTCGATCTTTCGCATGATCGAGAGCGCCATCTCCGGGCGGCATCGTGGCGCAATCGAGACGTACGTCATCTCGGGTGCGGAAACCGTCTCGGATGTCCTCACCGTGCTGCTCCTGATGAAGGACGCCGGTTTGGCTGATCCCGGAGGCAGCAATGCCCGCCTGTCTATCGCGCCACTCTTCGAGCAGGATGAAGGATTGCGTAACGCGCCGGCCACCATGAGCCAGCTGCTTGGCCTTCCGGTGTACCGGCGGGCGCTGGCCAGCCGTGGCGATGTGCAGGAGGTCATGCTTGGGTACTCGGATTCCAACAAGGAGATCGGGTTCTTCGGCTCTGCCTGGGCGCTGTATACCACCCAGCGCGATCTGACCCGCCTCTTCGCAGAGGCCGGAGTACGGCAGCAGTTCTTCCACGGGCGGGGCGGCGCGATTGGCCGTGGCGGCGGACCCACGAATGTCGCCATTCTGGCGCAGCCTCCCGGCTCCGTGAACGGGCGGATCAAGCTGACCGAACAAGGGGAAGTCATCGCCAGCCGCTACGCCACGGCCCCAATTGCCCGGCGAGAACTGGAGCTGGTGACTGGCGCGGTGCTGGCCAGCAGCCTGGACCTGCTGGCAACGCCCGATGACGTGAAACTGGCGCAGTTCGAGGAGGTCATGACCGAAATGACTTCCGCCTCCGTCGCGGCCTACCGGGATCTCGTTTACGGCGATCCCGGCTTCGTGCGCTTCTTCGAGGAGGCCTCGCCAATTGCGGAGATTTCGCGCCTGCAAATCGGTTCCCGTCCGGCACGACGCCGGCAAACGCACCGCATAGAAGATTTGCGCGCCATCCCGTGGGTCTTCTCATGGACGCAGTCACGATTCTTGTTGCCCGGGTGGTATGGCGTGGGAACAGGGTTGGCCGTGGCGCGCGAGCATTTCGGCCTGGACATCCTGAAGGCCATGGCGCGCGGTTGGCCCTTCTTTGCCGCGACGATCGGCAACGCCGAGATGGCCCTCGCCAAGTCAGATCTGGATGTCGCGGCTCGCTACGCCTCGCTCGTGCAGGACTCGACCCTGCGCGATCGTATCTGGGAGCGTATCTCCGGTGAACACGCGCTGGCGGTCGCGGAAATCCTGGCGCTGACCGAGCAGGATCGCCTGCTGGAACGAGACCCGGTCTTGCGCCGCACTATCGACCGGCGCAACCCGTACGTCGATCCCATCTCCTTCGTGCAGGTGGAGCTCTTGCGCCGGGCTCGGAGTGGCGCTGCAGACGACGACACGATGCGCACCATCCTGCGCACGGTCAACGGTATTGCTGGCGGCCTTAAGAACACCGGCTAGTCACTGGCCTGCCTGGCGCATTGCCGCGAACTGGGCAAGACGAGAAACACCGAAGCCCAGGCGATCAGGTGATCGCCTGGGCTTCCGTGCAACCAGCCCCAGGCATGAGTCGCCCGGGGCTGTTCAGTGACTACTGGTACGGTACAGCCGGCACCGGGATCATCGGCGGCAGCGACGGCAGCGGGTTCACAGCGATGCCAGCGATGTCGTAGGCCAGGCTGCCCGGCTCACCGAGGCCAGCCTCGCCAATCTCAACGGTGTAATCGACGCCGAGGCCAGCGTTGACCTCATCCTCGACCACATCGTACACGCCATCGGTCACCGCGTGCGTGCAGGTGCTGATGTCGAAGTACGCCTGGCAAGCCAGCTGAACACTGGCGACCTCACCGGCGGACGGGGCAGCCGATGCAGCGCCCACCAATCCGAACGGCACCGCGAGGCCCACCAAAGCGACGCTAAGCCGCTTGAACGAGACGTTGCTCATGACCTTTCCCTCCGCGACTCTCACCCCGAGCCCTAGATCGACGTGCAGGCAGCCCCCCGACCGCTGCTCGCCGGACGCTCAGTTACGCCCAGCGCATTGTACAACCTGATGGCGCGAAGGGAAACCCCCTCCACCGGTCAGGTGGCCGGCTGCGTGGGTCCTGATTCTCGCACATTTGCGCGCAACGCATACACGTACCCGTCATGCCCGCTCGCAATAACCATCCCGTCTATCACCGCGACATCCGCCGTGATAATGTCTCCGGCCACGTGGCCCCACCGCGTTTTGCCGCTTTTGGCGTCGAGGGCCGTGATAGTGGGCCCACTGGCAATGTAGACCAGATCGCCAGCGCTGGCCGGAGACGACGCGATGGGATAGCCCAGCGGCGTGCTCCAACGCTCCTCGCCACTGGCGGCATCGAGCGCCCGCACGGCCTGATCTTCGCCGCCGATGAAGACCATGCCATCCGCCACCGCCGGTGACGCGGCGCCGCCTGCCTCAGCCCGCCAGACGACAGCGCCGGTCTCCAGGTCGAGAACGATGGTTTCCGGCAACGTCGTCACCACGAAGACACGGTCACCCACGATGGCCGGTGTCGCGTGCACCTCGGCCTTCAGCCGCGCTTGCCAGAGCTCGCGGCCGGTCTCCGCATTCAGGGCGGTTACCTGCCCGGAAACATCCGCAATGACGAGCTTGCTGCTTGCCAGCGCCGGGGAACTGAACACCAGGTCTCCGTCCGCATAGTGCCAGAGATCCTCGCCAGTAGCCTTGGCGAAGGCGGCAACAGCCCCCTCCTGCGATGCGGCGTAGACGCGGTCGTTGTCTACCAGCGGCGAGCAAGTTCCGGCAAAGCGCAGCGGCTTCCGCCATTGCTCGCGGCCGCTTGCGCCATCTATCGCCACGATGGCGTAGCCACCAGTCACGAACAGCGTTTCCCCATCAAAGGCGGGAGTGCTGCGCGCGACGTACTCGTCAACATCAACGCTCCACTGTTCCTTGCCATCCTGAAGCGAGAGAGCAACCACGCTCCCGCTCTTGGTTGCGACAAACACATCGCCCAGGCCAACCACTGGCGAGGCGTAGGACTCTCCTCCCACAAACGCCTTCCACGCCACCAACGGCCGCGTGAGTGGACCGGGCCCGGGGTTCTGCCCCGTTCGGGCAGCGTTGCCCCGGTACATCGGCATTGTGCCGGCAAAGGGTTCCGTGTTTGCGACGGCTGGCGCAGTTGTTGCCTCAGGCTCCGTCACCAGTGGCGCAGGCAGTGGTTCCGGCGCGGCAATGGGCCCGATAGTCTGTATCAGGGCCGCGCCAACCACCACAGATGAGATCGTGAGTGCGGCCAGGCCCACGCGCGCCATGTTCTGACTGTCGCGCCGCAGTTGCCACAGCCCGGCAAACAGGGCCAGCAACCCGACGCTGAACGCCGCCATGCCCAACTGGCTGCCGCCGCCAAACCAGAGGGCCAGCCCGCACATCAGCGCGCCGGTGATCAGGACGCCAATGCCCTGCCCCGTCTGGTACGCCAATTGCCGCCGGCGCTCCTCGCGTTCGCGCTCGCGCGCCGCCAACAGGTAGTCCGGCAGGGTAAATTGCGTCTGGCGCGCGCGGGCAAGCCCGGACGGCGTAACGCGATCGAGAAACTCCCCGCACTCCGCACAGAACTCGGCAGTGGGCGGGTTCATATGAGAGCAGGCGACGCATCGTCGCGGCCGCGTCTCCATACGTGGGTTCCTGTCCTCTGAAACGAACCCTGATCAGATTACCCCAAGTATCAGGCCAGGGTTCACCTGGCGCGGCGCCTGCGCCACACAGATCGTCCACGGGAAGGAGCCGGTCAGCTCGGTCACCGTGAACTGCTCCCCCACCATCTCCCCAAAGGCCGCGCGCGACCAGAACTGCCTGTGATCCGGATCACTCCCGCGCGGCCGGATGTCGAGGTTCTTGCCTCGCGCGGCGTTGGCCAGGCAGAAGAATGGCTCGTGCGGCACGCTGAGCACCACCGCCCGCCGCGCGACTCGGCGGAACTCCGCGAGGGCCACGCGCGGCAGGTCGCCCGGCAAATGCTCCAGCACTTCAAAGCAGCCGACCACATCCACGCTCTTGTCTGGCAGCGGGATCTCGGTCACGCTGCCGGTCACGAATGTCCCGCGCGGGTTCGTTTCACGGGCAATCGCCAACGCGCCTGGTGAAAGATCGCAGCCGGTCAACTGCAGGCTGGGCAGCGCCTGCAGCAGCAGCCTCGCGACAAAGCCTTCGCCGCAGCCAGCGTCCAGGAACTGTTGCGGTGCGAGTTGCACGACCTCGTCCACGATTCGTCGATGGAAGCGGTCAATCAGGACCTGCTGCACCGGGTTCCCCGAGGTGTGCTTGCGAAAGTTGCTCGAATCACGTGCGTGCGTCTGCAGATCCATGCCTTCTCCACAATAGGTGTCGCACCGTCAGCGGGAGCGTGAAGTCGTAGCCCTCACGAGCCGCAACCCGCCCCACACGAGCGGAGTCACGATAAACAGCGCCAAACGATAGGCCACTGCCGCCAGCAAGACCGGCGCGCCAGGCTGCCCCTCCACGCCGGCCATCGCTGTCATCAGCGCCTCGCGCACGCCAGCACCCCCGGGAACCGGGCTGAGCATCCCGATCAGCATGGGCAGGCCCATCAGCCCCAGCATCAGGCTCGGGGTAGGCGTCACCCCGAACAGGGCGACCAGAGCCGCCATTACCGCGCTCTGGGCTCCCCAGAACACGATGGTCAGCCCCACCGCAAGTGCCGCGAACCCCGGCCGCTGCCCCGGAGCGAGCAGGAGTGGCCGCAGCCGCGCGACGATACGCTGCCCGAAAGCCGTCTTCCACCCGAGCAGCGCCACGCACACTCCCGCGGCAACGCCGATGGCGACGAGCGCCGCCAGGGCGCCGGTTCCGGGCAGAATGCTCGCAAGCAGCGGGCCTCCCCCACTGAGGATCCAGGCCAGCCCGATCAGGGCCAGGGCGCCGGCATCGAGCAGGAGTTCCCAGCCGACCACGACACTACTCTGCATCGGGGTCAACCCCAGATCACGAACGGTTAGCGCCGCTCGGGTCGGGACAGCCAGGCCGATGGGCGCCGCGTAGTTCACGATGACCGAGGTCAGGAACACCTCAGCAGAGGACATCCAGTGAGGCTTCCCGCCAACCAGCCGCACCAGCACATCCCAGCGCAGGCCGAGGATCAGGATGCTCCCGGCATAGACCACGAGGATCGCGGCCATTCGGCGGGGATCGGCCTCTCGCAGTGAACTTGCCACAGCCTCCAGGCTGCCTTGCCTCCAGAGGGCATAGGTGGCCATGAGCGCCGCCACGACGAAGAGCACCGGGGTCGGGATTGAGAGCAGCGGGCGCAGAGCGCGCCGCCACCCCGGCTCTGCCTTCACCTGCTCGGTGTTGGGAGGAGGGGCAACCGTCACGATGCCGCCGGGACATACAGCCCGGCTCGCTCCAGTCGTTCTGCCCCCAATCCGGCCACCTCACGGAGTGGGGTGGCCTTGCCGCGGCCCAGGTGCGCCTGGGAACCATGAACCAACAACTCGCCCAGCAGGCCGATGCCGAAAAACTGCACACCCACCAACACCAGCAGCACGGCCAGCAACAACAGCGGGCGTCCACCAATGGCTGCCCCTGTGATCAGCTTCTCCGACGTTAGCCAAAGGCCGATTAGTACGCCCACCGTGATAGCCGCCAGGCCGGGAATGCCCAGCATGTGCATCGGCCGCTGCCGGTACTGCGTCAGGAAGGTCACCGTCAGCAGGTCCAGGAACCCTTTGACCAGCCTCGACCAGCCGTATTTGGAGCTGCCCCAACGCCGGGCGTGGTGTTTGACCGGCAACTCGCCCACGCGGAACCCCTCCGCATTCGCGAGAACCGGGGTGAAGCGGTGGAGCTCTCCGTACAGGCGGATGTTCTGGGTCACTTCGGCGCGGTACGCCTTGAATCCGCAGTTGAAATCGTGCAGGGGAACGCCAGAGACGCGGCGCACCGTCGCGTTGAAGACGCGGCTTGGCATGGTCTTGCCCAGAGGGTCTTGCCGCCGCTGCTTCCAGCCGGACACCAGGTCGTACCCCTCGTCGAGCATGGCCAGGAAGCGCGCGATCTCCTCGGGGTCATCCTGCAGGTCCGCATCCATGGTGATGACGACATCGCCCCGGGCGATGGCAAAGCCCGTCGCCAATCCCCGCGCCTTGCCAAAGTTGCGGCGATGCCGCAGCGCGACCACGCGCGCGTCTCTGGCGACCAGCTCATTCATTACGCGCCAGGTGCCGTCCGATGATCCGTCGTCGATCAGCACCAGTTCCCACGTCACGCCAAGCGGCTCGACGGCTGCCGCAATCGCCGCATACAGATCGGCAATGTTTCCCTCTTCGTTCATGGCCGGGGCGACGATGCTCAGGTACGGGACGCCGTCCTCACGCGCGCCAGGGCGCAGGGCTCGCTCGCCCTGCCCTGAGTCGTTGACGGGCGGGAGTAGCGTCAACGTCTCGGACGGGCGCTGTTCGTCCCGCGTTGATGGGCGATACGTCACGGGGAGACGTCCTTCCTGGCAGCATTCGCGCATGCATTGGCGGCATTATGCCGCGCCCGGCGACCCGGCACCAAAAAGCAGGCCGGGTAGGTGTAGAGTTCACGGCGGGGAGAGTGGAGCAGGGAGCGGCGGGGAACGCGTTGGGGCACTGGGGGAACCAGCCTGGCACATCGGCGAGAGCGCGACGCGCGCAGGCCCTGGCGTCGGCGGCGGGGCTATGCGTTGCCCTGCTGACCGCCTGTGGGGGCGGCCCGACGCTGGTGGCGCCCGCCACCAGCACCCCGCCGGTCGGGACCGTGGCGCCGGCTACCCCGGATGCTCCAACGCCGGCGCCTGCCACGCCCGTTCCGCGCCCGGCGGGCCTGGGTGAGATCCGCTGGTCCAGCGAAGCGTTGACTACCGCCACGCCCGCTGCAGGGCTCACTCAGCTCCCGAGTGGCGCCTCACAAATCGTCGCCAATCTCCCCGCCTACGTACTCCCGGCCGGGAGCCAGGTCACTGCCACCTGGTCCTACAACAACACCTCGCTTGATGCGTTCACCACCACCGTGACCATCGCCGAACCACGAGCAGAACAGTGGCTCACGTTTCAGCTCAGCCGCAACGTCGAAACGCCGTGGCCGCCGGGGATCTACGAAATCACCATATCGCTGAATGGGCAGGTCGCGCAATCATCGGCCATCGAAGTGACATCCTGAACGCAGGTATCGCCAAATTGGCACACCGCGAGAGGCGGTGCTACGCTCTTATCGTCGGATTCGGAAGCATTTCACCGCCCCGCCTGGAGAACGACACCGACCGGCACCCCGTGTTCTCCACTGCCAGGGGCCATGACCACAGCCAGACTGTGGCGTGCTCTCTACGGTGCCGTAGGGACAGGAGCTCACGAGTGCCAACCGGCGCATGCCCACCATCTGAAAGCAACCCCGGCGCCGGCGGCAATGGCACCGTCACAGTCGCTCCCATCACCACGCCCTTCACCTGGCAGGATGGCCGCCGCCTGTGGCTGCTGGACGGCCAGCCGCGAAACTGGGTGCTGGCCGAAATGGTCTTTGACCCCACCACATGCCGCTACCTGGAGGTGCGCCGCACCACGTATCGCTGGCCTCGCGAGGCAGCCGGCGCCCTGCTTGGGCGCACGTTCGCCAGTGGTCCGGGTCAGGCGGAAAACGCGGCGCGCGGCCTGGTGGAGTGGGCTGTCAAGGCCAACGCGGTGCTGTAGCGCCTCGCAGTGCTTGCTACGCGGGCAGCGTGAACGCGCGTTCACCTGCCGGAATCGTGACCTCGATCCGGTTCTCTTCGGGGGGAATGGGGCAGCTCCAGCCGGGGCCGTAGGCGCAAAACGGGTTGTAGGCGTAGTTCAGGTCCACATGCAGCCGGCCATCGGGGAGCCGCTGGGGTTCCAGGTAGCGGCCTACCTCGTACGTTTCTTTCCCGGCTGACCCATCGCGAAAAGGCAGGAACAGACCGCCACGCTCATCGCGCAGTATCGTCAGCTCCACTGGCTGGTCATCCACCTCGAAGCGCACGACCCCAGCCCGGAAGAAGTGCTTGTGCTGGCCGTCCGTGGTGTCCAGCACCACCTCTTCGCCAGCGGAATCGGCGCTTTCGTCGAGCTCCAGCGCCAACACCAGGTCCTCCCGTTCGGGGAAGTAATCCAGGCCGGTGAACCTCGCCCGCTGCTCCGCAGTGAGCGGTGAGTGAGCGTGAGAGCCGAAGAAGTGATCGCGCCGGTGGCGGTAGCCCGCCAGGCGGCTCGGTGTTTCCGTCATCAAGGGTCCTTTCGTCTCAGGCAGCGGCGCCCAGCCGGGCCCGAAGGTGATCGCCAACGCGCAGAGCTTGCGCGGCGATAGTCAGGGCGGGGTTAGCCGCAGTCGATGACGGAAAAAACGAGCCATCGACCACGTACAGGTTATCCAGGTCATGCGCGCGACCAAGCGGGTCGAGCACCGACAACGCCGGGTCATGTCCGAAGCAAAGTGTGCCGCACTGATGCGAGTTTGTCTCGATCCCCATACGCTTGCTAAGCAGGATCGGGTAACCGGCCCGGCGCAGCATGGCTTTCGCCTGCTGCAGCAGGCGGTCATGCGCGGTGAGGTTGTTGGGAGTCCAGTGCACGACGATGGCGCCCTGGCTGTCGAGCGTGATCCGGTTCCTGGGGTCGGGCAAGTCCTCGCTCATCACCCACCAGTCCACACTCCGCTGCGCGGCCAGCGCGCGGCTCCAGCCGGGCGCCCAGGGCGCGGCGCCCCGCATCATGGCGCCCTGCAACTTGCCGACCGGCTGCAGGCTGCCCAGAGGATACGGAAACTCCCGGTCAACGCCTGGGCCATAGAAATCGTTGATCGAGATCACTTTCTGGAAGACCGTGTCGTTCGTCCGCAGCGGGTCGATAGCAACCAGCACCGAGTTGTTGTGCACCATGTAGTTCCGGCCAACCAGACCGGAACTGTTGGCCAGCCCGTTCGGGCGCCGGTCGTTGCGCGAACGCAGGAGCAGCGCCGCGGAGTTCACCGCCCCGGCAGAGACCACGACGAGATCGGCTTCCACCACCAGTCGCTCGCCGCCCGCGCGCCGCACTGCCACACCCGTTGCCCGAACGCCTGGCCCATCGGTCACAATGCGCTCCACGCAGGTGTTGGTCCACAGATCCACATGACCGCTGGCCAGCGCCGGCCGCACGGCCCGCACCTCGGCATCGCCCTTGGCGTGGACCATGCACGGGAAGGCGTCACACGTCTTGCAGCGAATACAGGCGCCGCCCGGCTGGTAGTCCAGGCCAACAGGCAATGGCGCGGGGTGGAGGCCCTGTGCCCGAAGACGTGCAGCCAGGCTCGCCATGTAGGGGTCAGCCGGCATCGGTGGGTAGGGAAAGGGGCCGGACCGCGGTGGATCCGTGGGATCAGCGCCCGCCTGCCCGTGGACCTGGTACAGTCGTTCGGCGCGGTCGTAGTACGGGGCGAGGTCCTCGTAGGTTATCGGCCAGGCAGGCGAGACGCCGCCCTCGTGCTGAATCTCCCCGAAATCAGCCTCCCGCAGGCGGGGAAACGCCGCGCCAAACACCTTGGTGTTGCCGCCGACGAAGTAGTGCACGCCCGGAGAAAACCAGTTGCCGCGGCGGTCACGCCACTGCTCCTTTGCCTTGTAGCGGTTCTCGATGAAGACCGCCTCCGGGCTCCAGTTCTGCGCCTCGACCGGCAGGAAATCGCCCCGCTCGATCAGCAAGATCCGCGCGCCAAGATCACGTAGCGCCCAGGCGAGCGTTCCCCCACCCATACCCGAGCCAATGATGACGACGTCGGCGTGCTCTGCGGCGGTCATGATCTGTCCCTTGCGTTCACGCCACAGCACCGGGCCGGGTTCGTGCCGGCTGGAGCGTGCCGAGCGGCCTCGCCTGACCGAGATCCGTGCGAGCAGCGAGATCCCTCGACATGTTCGGGATGACACGACGGTTGCACCGCGCTAACCCTTCATCGAGCCGGCGAGCATGCCCCGGATGAAGTAGCGGCCGAGGAAGATATAGACCAGCGCCGTCGGCAACCCCGCCAGCACCGCCGCTGCCATGACCACGGTCCAGTCGACGGAGTTGGTGCCGTTCAGGTTGTTCAGCGCCACGGTCACCGGCTGATCTTTCGGGTTGAAGACCACCGTCACCCCGAACAGGAAGTCGTTCCAGATGTTCGTGAACTGGAAGATGCCCACCACGACGAAGGCGGGCAGGCTCAGGGGCAGGATGATCTGCCGGAAGATGGCGATCAGCCCCGCGCCGTCAATGCGCGCCGCCTCAATGAGTTCGTTCGGGATATTCGTAAAGTAGTTGCGGAAGATCAGGCAGGCGATGGGAATGCTGTAGATGACGTGGACCAGCACCAGCCCTTGCCACTTGCCGTAGAGGCCGATCTGGTCCAGGAAGCGGATCAGCGGAATGAGGATCGCCTGGTACGGGATGAACATCCCGAAGAGCACGAGCGTGAAGATCACGTCCGAGCCACGGAACTTCCACTTCGAAAGCAAGTACCCATTCAGCGCGCCGAGCAGGCAGGAGAGGATGGTGGCGGGGATGACCATACGCAGGCTGGCCCACATATTCGGGCGCAGTGTTTCCCACGCGAGGGGGAACCCACCGCCGTTCCAGACCTGCGGCAGCGCCCACATGTCCCCCAGGGTCATGTAGGACTTGTCCTTCAGTCCGTTGATAACCATTACATAGACTGGCATCAGGTAGAACGCAGCCGCCAGGAGAAGCAAGGCCACGATCAACCACTGGCCTGCGCGGCTCTTGCGACGGGCGGGCTGGGGGCGAACGGTATCCAGGGCTTGCATCACAGTGACTTCAGTTGGCGCGCCAGATACGGCACAATGACGATCGCCACGGCAACTAGCATGACGATAGCGGCGGCAGCGCCCAGGTTGTAGCGCTGGGCGCGGAAGATCATTTCGTAGACGAAGATGCCGGGTACATCCGTCGCAAACCCCGGGCCCTTGCCGGACATGGCGAAAATGAGGTCAAAGATTTTCAGCGAGACGTGCGTCAGGATCACCAGCACGCTGATGGTAATTGGGTTCAGCAGCGGGATGATGACATCCTTGTAGAGGCGCCAGTCGGCCGCGCCATCGAGCGCCGCAGCTTCCCGCACCTCCGGGGAGATTGTGCCCAGCCCGGCCAGGAACATGGCCATCGCGAACCCGGAGAGCTGCCACGACGCGGCAATGGCCACCGGAATCATGGCCACCGGCACACCCAACTTCAGGCTCCATTCAGCCGCTGGCGGGTACACGGACGCAATCAGGCCGTTCAGTTGCCAGATGACATCCGGGTTGGTAATCCACCCCGGCTTGATCGGCTCCATCCCGGCCGCCGCCAGTGCGGTGTTGATCCCGGTAGCATTGATAAGCAGGTTGACGCCTGTTTCCGGATTGAAAATCCAACTCCAGACCACGCCAGTGGTGATGAACGCAAGCGCGTAGGGAAACAGAAAGATGCTCCGGAACAACCCTCCGGCAGGCACATGCCGGTCCAGCAAGATCGCCAGCGCCAGCCCCCCGAGCACCGCCATGAGCAGGAACAGGATCGTGAATACGACCGTGTTGCGCATGTCGATCTGAAAACGCGATTGCGAGAAGAGGTCGGCATAGACCGCGCCGATAGGGCGGCGCAGGGTCATGTTCGGCTTGGCGCTTTTCCAGTTGGAGAGCGAAACGTAGAACGTGTAGCCAATAAACCCGTAGACGAAGATAAAGATCGCCACCACCGACGGAGCCAACAGCGCGGGGGAGAGCATGCGCTCGACCGGGAAGGCTGGCTTCTGCGTCGCCCGTGCGGCGTGGCCAACATCACGCGATATGGCTGGAGAAGTAACCGCCACGATGCATCCTTTGGGAAGATTCTGAGCGGGAGAGAGCCGGGGCCGAAACGCCGTTGTTGCGGCCCCGGCGCAACCGATTACTCGGTCTCTTCCGCGTCGAGCGCCGCCGCGTCGGTCAGCGCCATGATGTAGGCATCGACATCGTGGTCGGTGACGAACGCCACGGCAGCATCGTAAAAGGCCTGCTTGAACGCCGGGGAGGATGCCTGGCCGTGCGCGCAGGATGGCACCAGCGCGTCCTTGGCGAAGCTGTCCATTGACCACTGGTGGTACGCCGAGAAGAGCGAGCGGTCAACATCCGTTCGGGCCGGGATCGAGCCCTTGAGCGGGTTGAACGCTTCCTGGGCTGCCTTGCTGCCGAGCACCTTCAGCCAGTTTGTCGCGTTCTCCGGGTGAGGCGCGCCCACCGGAAGGGTGAAGCTGTCCACCACGAGCACAAAGGAGCCGTCGGTACCGGGATGGTTGACCCAGCCGATCTTGTCCACGGCGTCCTTGGCCACCACTTCACCGTAGGCCCAGTCGCCCATGCTGTTGAAGCCGGCCTTCCCCTCGATGATCATCGCCGTCGCCTGGTCCCAGGACAGGGCGGAGAAGTCATCATTCACGTAGTCGAGCATTTTCGCGTAGGTCTCGGCGGCCTGGCGCACGCCGTCGTCATCCCACGAGGCCTCGCCCTTGAAGAGCTGGTCGTACTTTTCAGGGCCCACCACGCCAAGCAGCGTGTTCTCGAAGGTCTGCGCGCCCGCGAAGGTATCCTTCATGGCGAGCGAAATGCCGGGGATGCCCGCCGCCTTCAGCTTCTCGGCGGCCTCGAAGAACTGATCGAAGGAGAGCGTGTCGCCGACCTCGATGCCGTTGGCCTCCATCACTTCCTTGTTGTACCAGAAGCCATTGCCCCGGTGAACGCCCACCGGAATCGAGTACTGCTCGCTCTCCCAGGTTGCCTGATCCACCAGGCCAGCCGGAATGACATCGGCCCAGCCCTCGGACTGGTAGATGTCCGTGATCGGCTCGGTGTAGCCGGGCACGACGTACTGGTCGATCAACTCCCGGCCGACGTGCGTTTGCCAGGAGTCTGGCGGCTCGTTGCCCTGCAGGCGAGTCTGCAGCACGGCAATGGCGTTCACGCCCGCGCCGCCAGAGACCGCTGCATTCACAATCTCGACGTCAGGATACGCTGCGCTGAAGGCATCGAAAAGCGCTTGCAGCGCAGGCGCTTCGCCGGGGGAAGTCCACCACGAAAAGACTTCGAGTTGCGTTTCATCCTGCGCGAACGTGGTCCCGCGTGCGAGAGAGCCGAGGCCCAGCGCGCCGAGGCCGAGGGCCGCCCCACCCTTGAGCATGCCGCGCCGCGAAGCGCGGGTCGTGAACGCCTTTGTCACGTTCCCCACTGAAAACCTCCTGGTACCAGCGTTCTGGCACGCACCCTTGCGCGGCCTGCACGCGCCGTGCTCATGCTCGGCCCCTGCCTGGCAGGGGAAACATCACGAAAATCGTTTCACGTGTGTCGCCAGTTGTACCTGTCTGTGCACGAGGCGTCAACAGATCAGCGTCACGACAGGGGTGGCGCACCCAACAGCTTGTCCAGGGCTTCGACAAAGAAGTACTCGCCCCACATCACGCTCTCGTCCACGCCCAGGTCCAGGCGCTCGTGGTAACTGCCGTGCCGCAGGATGCCTTCCCAGCCAGCCGTCTCCACCGCCAGGAAGACGGGTGAAAGCAGGGTGTCCAGGATGCCCCGGGCGTAGGCGCGGTAGCCGGCAGCGCGCTCCGGGTCGTGAGTCAACGCGGCGAGTTGCAGCAAGCCGCTCGCGGCGATGGCCGCCGCTGAGCTCTCGTACTCTCGCCGGGGGTTGGGTTCCTCCCAGTCGTTCGGCGGCACGCCGCCTTCGGGAGTCCGCGCAATGTAGAAGTCCGCGCAGCGTTCGGCGGCATCCAGGAAACGCTCGTCGCCGCCAAATCGATAGGCCGTGCCAAACCCGTAGAGCGCCCAGGTCTGACCGCGCGCCCAGGAGGAATCGGGTCGCCACCCCTGATGGGTGTCCTCGCGCAGGAACTCACCTGTCTGCAGATCGAAAATACCCTCGTGCGCGGTGCTGCCGTCGCCTCGCACGAGATAGCGCCGGGTCGTCAGGCAGTGCTCCGTCGCCCGTCGCAGCAAGTCATCGTCACCGCGCTCCCGTGCGGCGTAAAAGATGATGCCGACATTCATCATGATGTCGATGAAGCAGCTCTCCGGCGCCACGAACGAGCGAAGGTACTTGCCTTTCTCATTGAAGCGCAGCCCCATCGTGCGCCCGGCCTGGATAACGCGCTCGTTGACCTGCGCATCCCCGGTCAGGTCATACCAGCGCTTCCACGTCGACCAGAACACAAAGCCCAGATCGTGCACACTCGTGTCGTGCTGGCGCTCTTCGACCAGGCGTGCGTAATGTTCGGCGCGCTCTCGCCAGACCGGGTCGCCGGTGCGGCGGGCAAAAATCCACATCATCCCGCCCAGGAACCCTTCGCACCAGTTGGTCCACGACTGCTTGCCGTGCTGCCACTTCCCCTCTTCCGTGTAGAGCGGAAAGTAGTCAGGGTGCGCGGTGATCAAGCCGGCAACCTGCTCCTGTGCGAAAGCCATCGCCTGCTCCGCGCGTACTTCCAGCGGCGCATCAACGGTGAAGTTCGCCACGCGGTTACTCCTTGCATCATCTGGACTAGACGCCACGAAATTGCGGCGCCCGTTTCTCGCGGAAGGCCGCCATGCCTTCCCGACCGTCCTCTGCGCCAGCCGCCAGCGCCCCGGCGAACGCCTCGGGCGCCGAAACGTCGTGATCGATGGCGGACTTGGCGAGTTGGACAGCTACCGGCGCATTCGCGGCGATCTGCTGCGCGAGCTGCGTGACGCGGTCCGCCAGCTCGCTGGCAGGCACGATCTCATTCGCGAGACCCCACCGCTCGGCAGTTGCCGCATCAATACGCTGGCCGGAGAAGATCATTTGCTTCGCCCGGGCGACGCCAATCAGGGCCGGCAATCGTTGGGTTCCACCCCAGCCAGGCAGCGTCCCGATTCTGACCTCAGGCATCGCAAAGGCGGCATCGGCCGAGGCGATGCGAACATCGGCCGCCATTGCCAGCTCCAGGCCGCCGCCAAAGGCCAACCCCTGCACTGCTGCTATCACCGGCTGCCGCAGGGACGCCAGGCGCTGCATGACCCGGTGGCCATCGCGCACCCACCAGCGCCACATGTCCAGCGGTTCCAGCGCTGACCAGGCGTTCACATCCGCCCCGACGCTAAACGCCCGCTCCCCGGCGGCCGCCAAGACGACGACTCGCACGTCTTGCCGCCGATCAATCTCGGCAAGGCGCCCCTCCAGCGCGCCCAGCATGTCGACGCTGAGCGCATTGAGCTTCTCTGGCCGGTTGAGCGTCAGCAGGCCGATCGCGTTGTCCACCCGGAATTCGACCGTGCCGTTGACCTCACTCATGCTCGAGCACCTCCACCCATGCGGTCTACGAGGTTGTGCGCCGCCCGCAGGGTCAGCGCCCAGAGCGTGAGTGTTGGGTTGACACCGGCGCAGGTGGGAAACACCGCGCCGGAGAAGACATAGAGCCCGGGCGTATCGTGAACCTGGAGGTTGCGATCAGTTACGTTGAGCGCCGGATCATCCCCCATGCGGCACCCACCCAAATCATGGGAGCTGCCCGCACCTGTGAAGCGCGGCCCGTTCCAGGTCTTCGTCGCGCCCATCGCAGTCAGGATTTCCTGGCACTTGCCCTCCATGAACGCTGCCAGGCGGTGCTCATTCGGTTGCAGATCGTAGGTCACGCGGACAACCGGCAGGCCCAGCCCGCTGCGGTCACGGTGACGCGGATCGATATCCAGGAAGTTGGCGTGGCAGGAGAGCGCTTCCGGCTGCATGCGCACCACGCCGAAATGCTGCCACTGCCGCAAGTGATCCTTATAGCCTTGCCCCCAGCCGGGGACATCGTTGGGCAACGCCTCACGGGCGATCTGAATCGGCAGAAACTGATTCTCGGCGCCGAGCGTGGAACCGCCCAGGAAGCCGTATGCGCCGCAATCAAATGAGGCATCAAGAAAATCGTCAAGCACCACGGCCTGGGCTGCCGGCCCCGTGTGGCGGTTGAAGATGATGTCAGGGAAGTAGCCATCGACGTGGGCAAACATCTTGGTCATGAAGTGCTTGCCGAGTTGGCCGGTACTGTTGCCCAGGCCGCCGGGGCGCTTGTTCGTCCCCGAGAGGAACATCAGCCGCACCGTCTCGAAGGTGTACGCCGCCAGGATCACCACCCGGGCCTTCTGCACACGCTCCTGCCCGAGCGCGTCGATGTAGCTCACCCCACAGGCCCGGCCATCGGCATCGGTCAGCACCCTGGTTACCCGGCAGTTGGTGCGCAGGTCGAAGTTCCCGGTGGCAAGCGCCTCAGGAACCGACGTCAGCGCCGGATGCCACTTGTCGCCGGTCCAGGAGCCGAAGCCGTTGTTCCAGGCGGTGTAGGTCATCGCCGGCTGGCCGTTGTACGGTTGCGTGGTCATTCCGACCGGCGCGGCGTGCGGGTGCAACCCCATTTCGCGCGTGGCCCGGGTGAACAGCTCCCCCATGCGGAACGGGCGAGTGGGCGGCAAGGGATACGCCGCGTCCCTGGGGCGGAACGGATCCTGGTCATCGCCGGCGATCCCTGCGAGGCGCTCCACCTCGGTGAAGTAGGGGCGCAGTTCGTCGTAGGTCACCGGCCAATCTTGCGTGGTGCAGCCCTCGGGGATAGCGTGTGGCCCCCAGCGCTCCAGCGCGTGAGAGCGCAGCCGCAGGTTGTGCGCCGGAAAACGGCGCAGCCAGCCGCCATAGTGGATCACTGAGCCGCCTACGCCATTCATCATCCGGCCCAGGGAGAAGGTCAGTTCCTGGTCCGGCGCGCCCTCGTGCGTACGCCAACGCGGGGTCTCGCTCTTGAACTTCTGCCCCAATTCCGCGCGGCAGTAATACGCGTGACCCAGTTCATCCGGGTGGAAGTCTGCCAGGTCCCACCAGGGCCCAGCCTCCAGCCCGACCACACGCAGGCCGGCCTTCGCCAGTACCGGAGCGATAAAGCCACCGACCCCGCCCACACCGACCAGCACCACATCGGCGTCCGGCAGGGGCGCTGCCGCGCCGCGCAACGGGTCCGACCCGGGAATCTCGCGTCGCCGCGCGAGCGCTGCCAGGTCCGCCTGCACATCCGCCAGCGACTGAATGCGCCCACCCTTGTCAGCGGGCAACGGCGAGAGGTTTTCCTCGGCGCTATTGTCCAGCCAGACACCCGGGTGACCCAGCACCCGCCAGCCCGCCTTGTCGATGTTGCCGCCGTAGACCGGGTCGCTGAACAGCCCCTCTTGCAGGTGAGCGCGCAACTTGTGGAAGAATCTGATCTGCTCCGGCGCTGCCCAGCCCGCGATTTCTCCGCGTTCCAGCGCGTGCACCAGCGCATCCTGCGCCGCCGGCGGGGCAACGTCAAAAGGCGCCCCGTACGCTGCCATGCTGGCCGCATCGAGCTGCGCCAACCCGCGCCGGTAGAGTGCTGCATCCTCGCGGTATGCCCCGGCCAGCGCGCGATCCAGATACCGCACCACGCCGATCTCGGTCGCGCCGGGTACATCATCGGCCGGGAACATCCGCTCAAAGATGGCAGTTGCCGTGCGGGCCTGCCCGGGGCTAAGCGCCAACCCTGCCTCATCAGTCATCGATGAGCCCTCCTTCCACCGGGAGCAACTGCGGAATGCGCCTGTCGTGTCATTTCGAGTTTGTTGCGAGACTTCGTTTCCTCCCGGCCAGTGAACGAGGCGAAGTCCCTCGCCTGCGCTCGGGATGGCGCAATGGCGACACCTCGCGCTAGACCACGGGCACGCTGGCCACGCAACCGGTGCGCGCTGATTCCAGCACCGCCAGCGCCACAGCCACCGAGCTGAGGCCATCTCGGGCGGTCGCCGCTGGCTCACCCTTGCCGTTGACCGCCGCGTTGAACCGCTGCACCGAGCGCTCGTAGAGGTTCTCATGCGAGACGACGATTTCCTCGTCCTGCCCGTCCCGCCGCAGCAGCACGGTCCCCACGGGTTGCTGGGTCATGACGTTGCGGCCGTAGATCGAGCCCGCCGTGCCGTGGACCTCAAGGCCGGTGTAGGCGTGGCGGGAGGTAAACGAATCGTGGAACTGGACAAGGCATCCCTGCGCGGTGCGCATGACGCCCATCACTGCGTCCTCTACCCCCTCGCCCATCCCCTGCGCGGCGGTCATGGCCGTGACCTCGGCAATCTCGTCACTGAGGATGAAGCGCACCGTGTCCGCATCATGGACGGTGATGTCGAACACCACCCCGCCGCCTGCCTCCGGGCGATTGATGCGCCAGCCCTGCAAGTGCGGCGGCAGGTGAACCGCGTGGAAGACACGCGCCGCCTGCACCTCCCCCACGGCGCCGGACGCTACCAGATCCTGCATGGCGCGATGCGTCGCTGAATTGCGCAGGTGGTGGTTGACGCCCATCACCACGCCAGCGGCGGCGCACGCTGCGACCATCTCCTGAGCGCCGGCCAGGGTCAGTGCCAGCGGTTTCTCGCAGAGCACATGCTTGCCGGCGGCGGCAGCGGCGAGCGTCTGCGGCTGGTGATGTTCATTCGTCGTGCTGATGTACACCGCGTCGATCTCGCCATCCGCGAGCAGCGCGTCAACTGAATCGTAGGCGATTGGGATACCCTTTTCGTGCGCAAACGCTCGCGCCCGTTCCGGGTCGGAGCTGGCGATCCCCCGCAACTCGCCATCTGGCTGCGCAGCAATCGCGTCGGCCATCCACTCCCGGCCAATCGTTCCCGCGCCAATCATGCCCCAACGCACCATGGCCCACCCCTCTTTCATCGAGTTGCGGCAGTTTGCGCGATGTTCGCTGTTTGTTGCGGCGCGGTCAACCAGGCCCGGTGGATGGGGGAAACGCTTGTGACCTCCTGACGCAGACAGGGCGCAAGGTCGTCCTTGCGCCCTGTCCGGGTGCGGGTCAGGCGGCGCTGTTGTCGCTTGCCACGTCAACGACCCAGGTGATGCCGAACTGGTCCCGCAGCATCCCGTAGAGCGGCGCCCATGGCGATGGGCCCAGCGGCTGCACGATAGCCGCGTTGACAGCCAGCCTGTCCCAGTACCCGGTGATTTCGCTGGCGTCGCTGCCCCGCAGGGACATGTAGAAGGAGTGCTCGCCCCGGTCCCACGGCAAACGCGCGGGAACATCGAAGGCCATCACGCACACGCCGCTCTCGGTAGCAACCTGCCCCCAGACCACCTGGTCTGCCTCAGCCGGCTCCTGGACATTTCCCATGTCCCCGTAGGTCACGATCCGCAAGTCGCCGCCGAAGACCGACTGGTAGAACTCCAGAGCAGCCCGGGCATCCCCACGGAAGTTGAGATGGGCAACAGTGTTCACGCTCACGGTGGGTTCCTCTCCAAACTGGGCATGACGGGTCACACGTCGAGGAAGCTGGCCCCGACGTACCCATTCACAAGCTGGTTGCACGAGAAATCATCTGCGGCGGGCTTCACGTCCTGACAGCCGGACTGGCCAGGAAACGGTCAGCCCGCTGCCGCCGCATCGTCGCGCGCGGCCCTGGCGGCCGGCGCGCAGCGCAGCGCCGGCAGCAACACTCCATCGATCAGCGAAATCAGGAACTCCCGCGTGACTTCCTGACGCTGAATGAGGACGCGGTGCATGGCCATCGAGGATACGACCCGCGTCAGCGTCGAGAAGTACTCAGGTTCGGCGTACTCACCCCGGGCAATTGCCCGCCGAATCAGGACCTCATGCGCCTCAACCCATGGCTCGTTGGCAGCGCCGTTCACCGCATCGGCCAGGCCCGGATCCTGCGCCAGCAGCGCCCCGAGCCCTCCCATGACCTTGATCCGGTACTCCCCTTCCACAACAGACTGCGGCCGGATCAGGGCGATGAGATCGCCGCGCAACGTGCCGGTATCCGGGAGGTGATCACGATCCACCATACCCCGGCTCATGTGGGCAATGGCGTCGATCACCAACGCATCCCTGGAAGCCCAGCGCCGATAGACAGTGGCCTTCCCGGCCTTCGCCTGCGCAGCCACCATGTCCATGGTCAGGCCCGAGTATCCAACCCTGGCAAGCACGTCGAGGGTTGCCTCAAGGATATCGGCGTCCCGGGAGGCATCGCGCTTGCGGCCGGGCCTGACCTCCTGCCCGGCGCTATCCTCTGGCGCCCGCCCCTCGTGAGCCGCCTGGACGGGATGATGGCGAGCGCTCGTCATGGCTTTCACATCCTCCTTTCGGTTGCGACGACTGTATTACGATACTATGTAGTTCCGAAACTATCAAGTCTCGTATATTGGCGACTCGCCGCCTGGTGATGTCCTGGCGCCAGTAGCATGGAGGCGCGCGCCAGCCTGGATCGCGGGCTGCTGAGCGACCGCCGGTCCACTGCGAGGGGGGTCAGGCGCGACACAACAAGGTGTGCCGGCTGGCAACCGGGCTCACCGCAATCGGGGCGGTGAGGCTGACGAGCCAGCTTCCGGGGTGTGAGGGAGCGGCCATTGGCCGCGTGCAGTCCGCTTTCTGATTGCGCCAGGTTTGCCGGGTTACTGGTAGATGATGACGTCCGGCGCAGGCGTGAGATCGAGAATTTCCCGGGGCTTCATTAGGGGGCTGTCCTGATTGTAGAACAGCTTGATCCCGCCAAACTCCACTGGCTCGTCCCGCACGAGGTAGTTGTAGACAAACGTCTTCAACTCCGGTTCCCCGAACCCGTCGGCATCGATCACCAGTTGGACGCCCGGCATGGGAGCGAGATCGCCCTTGCCAATGATCATGTCCTCGCGAAACTGATGCACGATCAGCATTTTGGGCGGGATCCCCTGCTCGGCGGAGATTTCGGCCAGTACCTGCTGCGCGTAGGCAATGCTCTCGGCGTTCAGCGAGCCAATGTGATCCCCCGGCGTCTCCCCCTCCGCAATGGCAAACTCGGGGTCAAGCGCCAGATGGACGTTTGGCCGCTCCAGCAGGTCGCGCACTTTCTCAATCTCGTGGGCGACGGTCCCCCGCCCGATCTGCACATCCAGGATCACGAGCATGTCGTGCTCGGCCGCGTAGTCGATGTACTCGCGCAGCGTTTCGTGGTCGGTGTCCAGAATATAGGAGCCGTCGAAGCCCGGGTCGCGCTGCGCCACGGTCGCGATAAGCTCCAGCGCGGGGACAACAGGGCGGGAAGGTTCGGCCGCCTCAAAGGCAGCCGCCTGCTTCCGCAGCTTCTTGGTTAACTCGTCGAGCGGCATCTCGCCCACAATGCCCATGTTGGCGTCGTGCGGATGCCCGTAGTACGCGACGATGCGGTACTCCGGCAGCAACGCGCCTGCCAACGGCGTGCGCGACATGGGCGGCGGAGTCGCCATCGCTGCTGGCGCAACGGCCGCGGCCGGCGCCTGTGCAGACTCAATCTCAGGCGCAGTGGTAGGGACGACCGCAGGCGCCACGGTGGGTTGCGACTCGGCAGGCTGCGTCGCCTGCGCCATGGCCTCTGTGGAAGCGAGCGTCGCCTCCGGCACGAGCGTCGCCTGCGCCGTCAGCGACTGCACGGCCAGTTCGCCCGCAGAGGGGCCGCCGTAGTGCATCAGCGGACCTCCCCGGCCCGCCGGCAGGGTGAGATACACCGTCAGCAGGATCACCGCGACCAGGAGACCGGCGCTGGTCGCCCGCTCTCCCGGGAACCACCCGGGGAGGCGAAACCCTGTGCGCGGTGGCGGCGCGGCCGCCGCCACCGTGGGCGGTTGTTCATGAGCAGCTACCCACTCAGCAGAGAACGGCTTTGGGCCCTCTGGCTGCGGAGACCGCCCGGCAAACCGGCCCGCCATCACGCTGCTCCGCCCTCCTGGCGAAGCCAGGCAAGGGAAATTGCGAGAGCCAACCTGATACCGATCATCATGGAACGTGCGCCTCCGCGGGCCTCGACGCAACAGTAGTGTGCACGTTGGCGCACCAATCGCAGGACCTCGGGGCTCCTGCTCGACTGGTGTAGGTGAGCAAGATGCCAGATGCAGTGACCTCCGGGCAAGCCCATACTTGCCCGCGGCCACAACTCGGGCCGCTGAAACGCGCGAAAACACGGGAAAAACACGTGGCAGAGTGGTCCTATCGCGAGGCGCTGGAAGAACTTTGGCGACGGTCGAGCTACGAGCGCGGGCTGATCTCCAATCCATTTGAAGGACCAGAGCGCGCGGCCCTCGGCCTGCGCCGGATGCGAGCGCTCCTGGCGCACCTGGGCGATCCGCAACAGGCCGTACCGCTGGTGCATGTGGCCGGGTCCAAAGGCAAGGGATCGACGAGCGCATTCATCGCCAGTTCCGCGCAGCAAGCGGGCCTGAAGACGGGCTTCTATTCCTCGCCGCACCTGCACCGCTTTCCGGAGCGCATCGCCATCGACGGCGCCCCGGTGGCGGACGACCTGTTCGCTGACCTGGCGCGGCAGGTCGCGCTGGCTGCCGGCCGCCAGGAAGCGGCGCAGCCGGAGCCTGGCGCCGTCACCACGTTTGAAATGATCACGGCCATGGCGTTCCTCGCGTTCGCCCGGGAGCAATGTGACCTGGCCGTCATCGAAGTCGGGCTGGGGGGGCTCCTCGACGCCACAAACGTCATCGAACCGCTGGTGTCGGTCATCACCCGCCTCGACTACGAGCACACCGCCGTGCTTGGCAGCACGCTGACCGAAATCGCCCACCAGAAAGCCGGTATCCTGCGCCCTGACACGCCGGCAGTGGTATCCCCGCAGCCGCGTGAAGCGGCGATCGCCATTCAGCAGGCTGCGGCAGACCTGCATTCTCCCTTGCTAATGGGCGGCGAGGACTGGACGTGGGAGGGCAACTGGCGCAGCTTCAGCGCCAACGGCCCCTGGGGAACGTGGCCTGATCTTCGCGTCGGCATAGCCGGGCCACATCAGGTCGAGAACGCCTGCACCGCCATTGCAGCCCTGTACGCGCTGGGCCTGCAGGATGTGTCCATTCCGGAGAGCGCGATCCGGGCCGGATTGCGCCATGCGCGCTGGCCGGGACGATTCGAGCGTGTGCAGGTGAACGACGTCGAAATCGTGCTGGATGGCGCGCATACGCCTGCCGCCGCCCGGGCTCTTGTGGAGACATGGCGCGCCGAGGTCGGCGTGGAGGCCGCGGCCGTAATCATCGGCATGGGTAACGACAAGGATATTGCCGCGTTCCTGGCGGAACTGCGGCCGCTCGCCGCCCGCCTCATCGCCACCCGCGCCGCATCCCCTCGCGCCGCCTCTCCCGAGGCCATCGCGACCATCGCCGACGGTCTCGGCTTCGCGACCCTGGTTGCCCCCGATGTGGCGTCGGCACTCAGATTCGCAGGCGAAAGCAGCCCGCTGCTGGTGACAGGCTCACTCTTCGTCGCCGGGGAAGCACGGGAAGCCCTGGGCCTGGCCGAACCGGACCGGGAATGGGCCGCCATCAACGCCGCGCACCTGGCCGGAACGGGCGCGCCGTAGTCCGAATGGAACCCGCAGGAATGCCAGAGGTGTTGGGGCAATACGGTAAACTTGTGCACAGTGCCTTCCCGCCCGCACAACCCGCAGGTCCCAGGGCGAATCGCGGTGGACCGCCGGTGAGCGATCCGCCAGGCACTCGATGAATCCAAACTCGCTGGTCACGCCGTATATCGAGGCAGACCGGCATGGAGGCACCTTTGGCCATGCCGGTCGGTGACGAGGCAGGCTTCGCAACCAGCCTCATCGAAGCAAGCGATGCCGACCTGATTGGTCGCGCCGCGCAGGGCGATGCCCGAGCGCTGGAGGTGCTCTACGATCGGTATTCCGGGGTGGTCTTCTCCTTTTCGCTGCGGATCGTGGGTGATCGGCAACTCGCGGAGGAGATCCTGCAGGAGGCGTTTTTCCGCGCCTGGCAGCAGGGCAGTAATTTCAGCGCCGGGAAAGGTTCCTTCGTTACCTGGCTGCTGAGCATTACCCACAACCTGTCGATCGATGAGATCCGCAAGCGCAAGCGACGGCCGCAGAAGGCGGATAGCGAAGAGCCAGAGCAGGTGTTGGCCGCCGTACCCGATACCGGGTCCGGCGCCGATGTTGAAGAAGAGGTCTGGCTCGGCACGTTGCGTGGAACGATTGGGACTGCCCTGGCGGAGCTGCCAGACGCCCAACGGGAAGCGATTGAAATGGCGTATTTCCGGGGCATGACCCAGCGCGAGATTGCGGAAGCGCTGGGAGAGCCCCTCGGCACGATCAAGACGAGGATGCGGCTTGGGATGCAGAAGCTCAAGGACGCACTCGGTAGTGACGGAGCACAGTTGGCGTGAGCGATAACCGCGGTTACCAGCCAACGCCTCGGCGCACCTACCGGCTTGCCGGATCGCGCGAGATGCCGGAGACGGCAGTGTTGCAAACTGGCCACGTGGATGATCTTGCCGCCGCCTACGCGCTCGGCGCCCTGGAGGAGGCCGAACGGGCTGCCGTCGATGCACACATCCGGGCCTGCCCGGCCTGTGAGCAAGTCGTTGAGGATGCGCTGGCGACCGCCGGCATGCTCGTCTACATGGCGCCGCAGATGCAACCGTCGGTCGCCAGCAAGGCCGCCCTCTTCGCCCGCGTTGCCCACGCCCAGCGTGCGGCCGTTGCCACGCCGCTCCCCATGACCTCAATGGAGGCCTTCCGCACCCCAACCCTGCCTGCCTCGACCCCGCAGAACGACCTGGTGCTCCCAACTGGCGCCGGCGGCGCAGTCGCCGCCGCGCAACCGAAGCCATCACGTACGGGGTGGCTCATCTCGGCCATCTCGGCGCCACTCCTGATCGCCCTGGTTGTCACCGGAATGTGGGGACTGCAACTGCGAGATCAGCTTTCTGCGCAGTCCAGTGCTGTGGCGGATCTTCAGTCGGAGCTCACGAACTTCGGCTCCGGCACCACCTCGTACCAGTTGTCGCCGGGTGAAGCGGCGCCACAGGCCGAGGGCCAGATCGTCCTTGGGGCGGATCAACGCGCCGGAATGCTGCAGGTCGATATCAACTCCAAAGAGGCCGCTGGCGTCTACGAGTTGATGGTGAATCAGGACGGCAAGCTGGTTCCCGTGTCCGAATTCACCGTCGGTCAGGACGGCAAGGGACAGGCGCAGTTCGAGACAGCTCAGCCATTCAATGACTACGAGAGCTTCCACATCAAGGCCAAGCCGCTTGATGCAAGCGCACCGGGCGATGGCTTTGATGTCCTCTTCCAGGACAACAGCGGTTCGCTCGGCTCAACCGGCTCCGGCCTGGATGTGGGACCGTAGTCTCCAACGCCTCAACGGATCCTGAACGGGTGGCCGCACGGCCACCCGTTTTTCGTGACCGCTTCCCTGAACCCTTCCCCGAAGTCACCACTGCGAGTATGATCTTTATCCCGCGACACGGAGTCGGCGAGGGCGCCCTGCCAATGTTGCTCGCTCGGCACACGCGATTCGTCCCCTGGAGGGGCATTCTCGTATGCAAGGCTGGCCGGCGTGAGCATTGGCGCACCAAGAGAAGGCGTGCAGGAGCGGTTGCCGCTTCTGCCGCTGAAAAACGTCGTCATCTTCCCCCGGAACGTGGTCACCCTCCTGGTTGGCCGCCCGCGCTCAGTCTGCGCCGTGGAGCAGGCGCTGGCGGGCGACGGCCATCTCATCGTCACCGCGCACCGCGAGGCCGATATCGACGAACCGGGCCCCAATGCCCTGCATCACGTCGGAACCCTCGTCGCCATCGTCTCCTCCGAACGGCAAGCGGCCGGCAACGTGCAGGTGGTGCTGGAGGGCGTCTGCCGCGTCTGCATCAGCGACTTCATCAGCAACCCCGGCTACTACACCGTCCAGACCGAACTGCTGGAGGAGCCTGACGCGCCAGAGTCGGAGGCGCGGGCGCTGATTGCTCACGTCCAGAACCTGGCAAACCGCTATGGCGATGCCCGTGGCGCGCTGCCGGTGGAAGTGCAGGACATGGTGCAGCGGGCCTCCGACCCCAGTCACCTGGCAGACCTGCTGGCGACGCAACTCCTGACCGACGTCACGCGGCGCCAGGCGCTCCTGGAGATTTGCGATCCACTGCGACGGCTCGAGAGCGTGGCCGTTCACCTGGCGGCAGAAATCGATGTCGCCGGGCTGGAACGCCGCATCAAGGACCGCGTCCGTGACCAGATTGACCGCAATCAGCGCGAGTACTATCTCCGTGAGCAACTGAAGGCCATCCACGACGAACTCGGCGGGGAGCAGGGCAATGAGTTCGACACGCTCCGCGCCCGGGTATCCCAGCGCGGCATGCCCGCCGCCGCTGCAGACCGGGTCACGAAAGAAATTTCGCGGCTGGAGCGCATGCCAGGGGTCTCGGCCGAGGCCACCGTGGTCCGCACCTACCTTGATACCGTGCTGGCTCTGCCGTGGCACGAGCGAAGCGAAGATCAACTCGATGTGCTCGAGGCTGAACGCCTGCTGGATGCCGAGCACTGCGGGCTCAAGGCGGTCAAGGAACGTATCCTGGACTTCCTGGCGGTGCGCAAGCTCACCGCCGAAACGGGAGCCACTGCCACTCAGATCCTCTGCCTCGTCGGCCCACCAGGCGTCGGCAAGACCAGCCTGGGGCGTTCCATTGCCGCCGCGATGGGCCGGAACTTCGTGCGGGTCAGCCTGGGCGGCGTCCGCGACGAAGCCGAGATCCGTGGCCACCGCCGCACCTACATCGGCTCCATGCCGGGGCGCATCATCTCCGCCATGAAGCAGGCTGGCTCGGTCAACCCGGTGCTCCTGCTGGATGAGATCGACAAGCTCTCGTCGGACTACCGGGGTGACCCGGCCTCCGCCATGCTGGAGGTGCTGGACCCGGAGCAGAACCGGACCTTCAGCGATCACTTCCTGGATATGCCCTACGACCTGTCACAGGTTCTCTTCCTGACCACGGCCAACAGCATGGCCCCGATCCCGCGCCCGCTGCGAGACCGCATGGAAGTGATCGAGATCCCGGGCTACACCGAAGAAGAGAAGATCGAGATCGGCAAGCGCTTCTTGCTGCACAAGCAGATCGTGGCGCACGGGTTGCAGGAGCGGTCAGTCACCATCCCCGCACGCACCTGGACGACCCTGGTCCGCGAGTACACGCGCGAGGCTGGAGTGCGCCAACTGGACCGTGAACTCGCTGCCATCTGCCGCCGGCTCGCGAGGGACGTGGTGCGCGGGAAAGCCAGCCGCCTCCGTATTTCCGAGGCGCGGCTTGTCGAACTGCTTGGCCCGGCGCGCTATACGCGGGAACTCCACGTGGGAGACGATCAGGTAGGCTTGGCGATTGGCCTTGGCGTGACCGAGATCGGCGGTGAACTGCTCCCGGTGGAAGTCGCCACCATGCCCGGCAAGGGGACGCTGACCATCACCGGCAAGGCCGGCGAAGTCATGCAGGAGTCGGCGCAAGCTGCGGTCAGCTACGCCCGCTCCCGCGCGGCCCAGCTTCACATCGACCCCGAGTTTCAATCCCGCCTCGATCTGCACATTCACCTGCCCGAAGGAGCCACCCCGAAAGATGGCCCGTCCGCCGGGATCACTATGGCCACAGCGCTTATCTCGGCGCTCACTTGCCAACCCGTACGCGGCGACACGGCGATGACTGGTGAAATCACCCTGCGTGGGCGCGTCCTCTCGATTGGGGGCTTCCGCGAGAAGGCGCTGGCCGCGCACCGGCACGGCATTCGCCGCATGATCGCACCCCAGGAAAATGCGCGCGATCTCAGCAAGTTGCCGCCAACCGTGCGAAAAGAGATGGAGTTCATCTTCGCGGCGACGATGGACCAGGTGATAAGCGCTGCTCTCCGGCTGGATGACACCGTGGTCGGCGGTCTCGTGGACCAGATCAATCCGTTGGCTGGCCCAGCGCAGCCAGATGCTGTCGCCGCCGCGCACCTTCAGGCGCAGCAGGCAGGCGGCGAAGCGACCGCCCAGGGCAGCTAACGCGCCACGCGGTTGCCGCACCTTGTAGTTGCAACGCGTCTCGTTTCACAACGAGGTGAGTCGTCTCGAGCTTGTCGAGAACGCCTGAAGTGAAATCGCTCTCGCAGAGGGATTCGACCCCAGGACTGGCAGTGCTCCGGCGCCGTGCCCACACCCCGGCCCCGCTGCCCAAGCGCAGGCGACGGGTTGAGGTGAGGGCTGGGCGGCGTCAATACCCCCGCAGTTGGCATTCCGCACCAGGCGTGGGAGGCCTCGTCGCGCCATTGACGACGTGCGAAACAACTCCCTCCCACGGCGCGCCGCCCGGCATCAGCCAGCAGGCTCCGAAACCTTGAAGTCCATCAGCCGCATCTGCAGACGGCGGCTCCCCTGCCACTCGTTGCACTCGAGGACCCCGGCCAGGTCAACATTCCGCTGCCCGATCAATTCCCGGGAGCGGTGAGCGCCTCCCCACAGGATGGCGCTCACCCCCGGGAAGGCGCTTCCGATCTGGAGCTTCAGATGTTGCCGTTCATTCCCCATCGTGCGGTACTCCCGGAGTGATGCGCGCCGCACTCGCAGCACCGGCTGCGGGTTCCCCTCGCCAAATGGCCCCAGTTTCTGAATCTCGCCCAACGTCTCCAGGGTCATCCGTTCCACCGGCAGATCGGCGTCGATCTCCAACCTGCCGGGACCAGGCAGCGGCGTGGCAGCGGCGATCACCGCCTGATGCAACGCCTCCTCCAGGTCGGCCAGCCGATCCGCGGCCACCGCCAACCCCGCAGCCCGCTCATGGCCACCGTGACGAAGCAGGAGATGATCGTGCTCGGCCAGGGCAGCCGCCAGATCGAAGCCCGGAATCGAGCGGGCCGAACCGTGCGCCTCTCCATTTGCGATGCTGAGCACCCCGACAGGGCGATCCAGTTGTTCCGACAACTTGCTGGCCACCAGGCCAACAATCCCCTTCTCCCAATCCTGCCCGCCCACCAGCAAGAACCGCCGGTCCAGGCGCGACTGATCGCGCGTGAGCAGCGCCTCCACCTCACGATGAATGCTCTGCTGCACCATTTTCCGGCGCTGATTCGCCTGGGAAACGAGCGCGGCAAGGGCGCGCGCCTCCGCCTGGTCATCTGCGATCAGGAGCCTGTAGGCCGGGAGCGGGTCGGAGAGCCGCCCCGGCGCATTCAGCCGGGGCGAAAGCTGAAACGCAATTTCGGTGCTGGAGACGCGGTGCAGATCCATGCCGGCGGATTCCGCCAGCGCCTGCAAGCCTGGACGAACGCAGCCATTACGGAGCACCCGCAGGCCATCCCGCACCAGGGCGCGGTTCACGCCGACCAGTGGCGAAACGTCGCCCACCAGGCCAATCATTGCCAGGTCCAGCAACGACCGTGGCTCGGTTCCCGGCCCCTCACCGGCATCGAGTCCTGCCTGCGCCATCGCCACGGCCACGAGGTACGCCAGCCCACTCGCGGACATGCCCAGGTAGGGCGACTCCGGATCGAGTTGGGCCGAGACGATGATGGCGTCCTCAGGCGGCGCCTCGATGATGCGGTGGTGGTCGACGATGATCACGTCCAGGCCGCGCTGGCGGGCCAGCGCGACCGCCGCGTGGTCCTTGCTGCCGCAGTCCACCGCAATGAGCAGTTGCGCACCGGCCGCAGCCAGGTCGGCGACGCCGGCCTCGCTCAGGCCGTAGCCCTCCGCCCGGTACGGCAGGCGCACGGCGTGAGGCTGCACGCCGCCGCTGGCGGCCCGGAGCGCCAGGGTCAGGATGGCGGTGGACGTTACGCCGTCCGTGTCGTAGTCCCCGAACACGCCGATGCGTTCACCCTGCCGCAGCGCGCGGGCGATCCGCTCGATGGCGTGGTCCATGTTGGGGAGCAGCCACGGGTCAGGCGACGGCCGCTGGCTGGTATTGAGGAAATCTGCGACCTCTGCCGGATTCCTGAGCCGGCGCGCCAGAATGGCGGCGATCAACGGGTCCGGGTGCGCCGAGCGGAACGCTGGCGGCATCGGGGCAGGTTCAATCCAATTGAACGACATGCCGCTCCTGACGATCCCCCAATGGGGCCCATGCAACATACGAAGCTGCGGGGACCCGTGAGTATACTGGCTGCGGGGAAGACTCCCGGCGCCACCGTTGGGGAGGCCGCGCCGGGGAACATGGACCGGGGGAATCAGCATGGGGGAAGGGGCTTCGGACCCCGGCGCGCGTTGGCGGGCGGCGTCGATCCGGATTCGGTTGGCGTTCGCGCTCTTCGCCGCTTTCGCGGTCTGTTTCTCGCTCGGCATCTCGCAAACTGCGGCGCAGGAGTGGGCTCCGCCCCGCACCGTCTTCGTGCCGGAAACGGGCCACACGACCGACGGCCTGTTCCTTGACGTGTGGCGTGCGGAACGCGCGCTCCTGGGGGACCCGGTCACCGAAGAGTTCAAGCCGCGCAGTGGGTTCAGCACGGTCCATGGCGCGGATACGATCCAGTACTACGAGCATTTCGCGCTGGTCTACCTCCCGGATGAAGCTCCGGAAAACCAGGTGCAGACGCTCGACCTTGGCCGCCAGGCGCTGGACGCCGCGCGCGAGCCAGGCGCGTCGCACGCCCTGGACCGGGCGCTGGAGCGCACCGTTTGCCCACCGGCCGGAACCGGTTGCTTGAACGTGGTTTCTTCCGGCCACACGGTCCGGGAGCCGTTCCTCACGTACTGGACGACCGGTGAAGCAGCCGCGCTCCTCGGTTCTCCGCTCACCGAAGCGTTCCGCGCGCCGGACGGCACGCGCGTGCAGTACTTCGACAACGGCATCCTCCGCCAGACCGGCCCGGATACCGTTGATCCACTGCCGCTCGGGGATATTGCGGCCAGCAAGGCTGGCATTGCCACAAAGCCCATTCAGCAGCCGGAAGATGTTCCCACCTACAGCGAGGATCTCTGGGTTCCCCCCGCCACACCTGAGCCGGCAGCCGACGGCGGTTGGTCGGCAGGGCCCGGCCCGCAGCAGGGTGGGTGGCGCGAAATCGTGGTCTCCATCTCCCAGCAGCGCATGTGGGCCTACGAGAACGGCGAACTGGTCGTTACCTCGCTCGTCAGCACTGGCACCGGCAATGTGCCTGAAACTGTGACCCCCGTTGGCTTCCACTCCATTTTGGCCAAGTACGACGTGCAGACCATGGAAGGCACCATCAGCGACGAGTACTACAAGGTTGAGGATGTGCCTAACGTCATGTACTTCGACAACCTCGGCAATGCCCTGCATGGGGCCTACTGGCACAACAACTTTGGCACGCCAATGAGCCACGGCTGCATCAACCTGCCGCTGGATATCGCGGCCTGGATGTACGGCTGGGCGGACGTAGGGACGCCGGTCACCGTCGTCAACTAGGCTCCGGCCGCATGGCTATTGGGGCGCTCCCTGCGCGCCCCATATCTCCAATCACGAGCTGAAGCGCATACTCGAGCGTTTTCCTGATTGACAGCCGGGCGCTGCGGGACTAAGTTCATGCCATCTCACGGCGCACCGCCCACAGGGGAATATGCGCATAGGCGACAGAGGAGAATGCCAATGCTCCGCACGTCTCGTCTCTGGGTCAGGGTAGCCTCCCTCATCGTGGGGCTGGCCCTGATTGTGCCGACGCTGGCCACCAGCACGGCGGCACAGGATGACGGCAGCGTCCTCCGTGTCCAGCAGATCACGTACCCCGACGTGGTCGATCCCCAGAAGAGTTCCTTTACGTCGGAGATCACGATCCTCGCCCTGCTGTATGAAGGCCTGACGCGCCTCGACGATCAACAGCAGACGGTGCCTGCCGCTGCCGAATCGTGGGAATACAACGACGACGCGACGCAGATCACCTTCAAACTGCGGCCAGACCTGAAATACAGCGATGGCTCGCCGCTTACGGCAGAGAACTTCCGCTACGCCATCGAACGCACCTGCGACCCGGTAACGGCCGGTGAATACCAGTCGATCCTCTTCGATATCGTGGGCTGCGCCGAGTTCGCGGGTCTTGCGCTTGATGAGAACGGCGAAGCGAGAGACTACACCCCCGAGGAATACGAGGCAGCCGCGTGCTGCCCTCGGCGCCACCGCCGTGGATGACCTGACCCTGCAGATCGACATGGTTCGCCCGGTTCCGTACATGCACACGCTCGCCTACACACGGGTTTTCTTCCCGGTGAAGGCCGAGATGGTGGCCAGGGATCGGACAACTGGTGGAAGAGCGCCGAGAACCACGTCGGCAACGGCCCGTTCAAGGTCACAGCGATCGCTGAGGACCAGCAGTGGACCTTCGAGGCCAACGACAACTACTGGCAGGGTCGCCCGAAGCTGGATGGCATCGAGTACGTCTACGTCGATGATTCCTCTGTCGCGCTGGAGGCCTACCGGGCTGGTGATCTCGATATCGTCTCCATCCAGCCCCCGCAAGTGCCGGAAGTCGAGGCGGATCCGGATCTTTCCGCCGCGCTCGTCTCCTACCCCAGCGCCTCCACGTTCAACCTGGCCATGAACCTGGCCCAGGAGCCGTTCAACGACCCCAAGGTGCGTGAGGCGTTTGCCTACGCCATGGACCGTGAAACCCTCTGCGCCGACCTCCGCGCTGGCGACTGCACGCCGGCCCTCTCCTGGGTACCCCCGGGAGTCGCGGGACATATCGAGACCGACGCCTTCGCCTTCGATCCCGAAGCTGCCCGGCAAGCGCTGGCCGAGTCCACGTATGGTGGGCCGGAAAACCTGCCCGAAATCAAGCTCTACTACAACAGCGACACGTCTGGCCGCGGTGAGCAGGTCGAGTGGGTTGCCGGCCAGATTCGTGACATCCTGGGCGTCGAAGTCACCATCGAGCCAACCGACGGCACAACCCTGACGGCGCTGCGCAAGGACTCCACGTCCCACCCGCAACTCCTCTTCGTCGGCGGCTGGATTCAGGATTACCCCGACCCGCAGAACTGGTTGAGCGTTTACTGGACCTGCAATGCCACGTTCGCCGAGCGAGTCGGCTACTGCAATGAAGAGTTCGACAAGCTCATCGAACAGGGCGACACGACGGTCGATCCCGCCGAGCGACTCAAGTTCTACGAGCAGGCCGGCGAGATCCTGGTCCAGGATCAGCCGGGGCCGTTCCTGTACAACCTCACCCAGAAGTTCGTCGTCAACCCGGCAGTCACGGGCTACACGCCGACAGCCAGTGAGGTCGAGTGGCCCGGCTATCTGGGCTCCATCATGACCATCGAGAAGAGCAGCTAGCGAGCTGAGTGTCTGTATGAACGCGGCGTTCCACGCGGGAACGCCGCGTTCTTTCGTTTTCCGCGCCACTGTGCGCAATTGACCGTCATCTCAGTCTCCAGTACCGTTTCGCATCATCCCTGCCCACGTTCCACTCCGATCGGCGGTTTGCACCCGAGGAGGGAGAGGCATGCACCACATGAAACACATGACGCGGGGTGTCTTCGCGCTGTTCATGGTGCTGACGCTCCTGTTGCCTGGACTGCGCGTAGCAGCCCAGGATGATGGGAACGTGCTGCGCATTCATCAGATCGTCTATCCGGATGTCGTCGATCCGCAGAAAAGCTCCTTTACGAATGAAATCGCGATCCTGGCGCTCGTGTATGAGGGCCTCACGAAGCTGGACACCGAGCAAAACACCGTGCCGGCCGCTGCCGAATCGTGGGAATACAACGACGACGCGACGCAGATCACCTTCAAACTGCGGCCAGACCTGAAATACAGCGATGGCTCGCCGCTTACGGCAGAGAACTTCCGCTACGCCATCGAACGCACCTGCGACCCGGTAACGGCCGGTGAATACCAGTCGATCCTCTTCGATATCGTGGGCTGCGCCGAGTTCGCGGGTCTTGCGCTTGATGAGAACGGCGAAGCGAGAGACTACACCCCCGAGGAATACGAGGCAGCGCGTGCTGCCCTCGGCGCCACCGCCGTGGATGACCTGACCCTGCAGATCGACATGGTTCGCCCGGTTCCGTACATGCACACGCTCGCCTACACCTGGGTTTTCTTCCCGGTGAAGGCCGAGATGGTGGCCAGGGATCCGGACAACTGGTGGAAGAGCGCCGAGAACCACGTCGGCAACGGCCCGTTCAAGGTCACAGCGATCGCTGAGGACCAGCAGTGGACCTTCGAGGCCAACGACAACTACTGGCAGGGTCGCCCGAAGCTGGATGGCATCGAGTACGTCTACGTCGATGATTCCTCTGTCGCGCTGGAGGCCTACCGGGCTGGTGATCTCGATATCGTCTCCATCCAGCCCCCGCAAGTACCGGAAGTCGAGGCGGATCCGGATCTTTCCGCCGCGCTCGTCTCCTACCCCAGCGCCTCCACGTTCAACCTGGCCATGAACCTGGCCCAGGCTCGAACCGTTCAATGATCCCAAGGTGCGCGAAGCGTTTGCGTACGCCTTTGATCGCGAGACGTACTGCGCAGACGTACGCTCTGGCGACTGCACGCCGACGCTCTCCTGGATCCCCCAGGGGACACCCGGCGCCATCGAAACAGATGCCTTCGCCTTCGATCCGGAAGCTGCCGTGCAGGCGCTTGCGGAGTCGTCCTACGGTGGACCAGAGAACCTGCCCGAGATCAAGATGTACTACAACGGCGAGCGCTCAGGGGCCACCGAGCGCGCGGAGTGGATGGCGGGCCAGTATCGCGACATCCTCGGGGTTGATATCACGCTGCAACCAACCGATGGAACCACACTCATCTCCCTGACCAAGGACGCGGCCACCCACCCGCAACTGGTGACGCTGGGTGGGTGGGCCCAGGACTACCCGGACCCGCAGAACTGGTTGAGTGTATTCTGGACCTGCGACTCATCGTTCGCCGTGCGAGTGGGCTATTGCAACGAAGAGTTTGACCGCCTCACGCATCTCGGGGACACCACCATCGATCAGGCCGAGCGGCTGGGCTATTACGAACAGGCCGGCGAGATCCTCGTCCAGGATCAGCCTGGTCCGTTCATCATGAACCTGGCCGCCAACTTTGTGGTCAAGCCCAATGTCACAGGCTATGACCCGACCCCCGCCGAGGGGGAATGGCCCGGCCAGTTGTCTTCGCTCATGACCATCACCAAGACCAGCTAAACGTTCCGGCGGGGGTGCGCTGTTGCACCCCCGCCCGCTTGGCTCCACGTCGTCAGGGTTACGCGCATGCTTGAGTTCGCGCTCCGCCGCCTGCTGTGGATCATCCCGGTCATCGTGGCGGTCTCTGCAGTCACCTTCTTCCTGATGTACCGCGCGCCGGGAGGCCCGTGGGATCGTGAGAAGACCCTGCCGCCAGCCACGGTCAAGGCCCTGGATGCCAAGTTTGGACTGGACAAGCCGCTCTGGATCAATCCCAGTGCATTCGCGGAGGCCCGCGCAGCGGGTGTAAGGAACCCGCTCACCCTTGCGGACGAGTTCACCGACAGCCGGTTCCTCAATTACATGAAGGGCGTTTTCCGTTTCGACCTTGGCCCCTCCTATGCCTCGAAGGGCGCGGAGTCGGTCCAGGAGCTGATTGCGCGCAAGTTCCCCACGTCTTTCAAACTGGGCGTGGTCGCCATCATCTTTTCGGTCCTGGTCGGCATTCCGCTCGGAGTTCTGGCCGCGTTGAAGCAGAACACCTGGATCGACTATCTGTGCCTCGGAACCTCCACCCTGGGGATCTCCGTTCCCACCTTCGTCAGTGGCCTGTTGCTGCTCCTGTTCCTCAGCCGGACGTTCTCGTTCTCACCGATTCGCTCGCCAGAGGAGTGGGTGGGATTCGGGCCAGCCTACCTGTTGCCAGGAATCGTGCTCGGCCTGGGCACGACAGCGTACATCGCCCGCTTGACCCGCAGCAGCATGCTGGAGATCAAGCGCCAGGACTTCGTGCGCACCGCCCGCGCCAAGGGCCTCTCCAGCCGCAACGTCGTCAGCGCGCACATGCTGCGCAACGCGCTGATCCCCATCGTGACCATTCTCGGCCCGGCGGCGGCCGACCTCGTCACGGGCTCGATCATCATCGAATCCATCTTCGGCGCACCCGGTCTGGGCCGTGAATTCGTGGAGTCGATCTCCAAGCGCGACTACTCCGTCATCATGGGCACGGCCATTTTCTATGCCGTCCTCGTGGCGCTGGCGAACGTCGCGGTTGACCTTTCCTACGGCCTGGTCGATCCACGCATTCGCGTGCAACGGTAGTCAGGAGGCTCGCCAATGTCCCAGGCAACCGCCACCCTGACCAGCAAAGCGCCGCCCGAGACCCTGGCCGGGTCACTCGGCGCGACACGCGCCCCACGCAGCCTGTGGTCAAACGCATGGCGGCAGTTCCGCCGCAACCTGCTGGCGATGGCTGGTCTGATCTTTCTGATCTTTCTTGCCTTCGTCGCCATCCTGGCGCCAACGATTGCCCCACACAACCCGGTTGTCAGTGACCTCAAGGTGGCAGGCAAGTACCGCCAGGCCGCGTGGATTCACACCGACAACCCCAAGACAAGTGGGAGCTGGGACTATCCGCTGGGCACCGACGGCAACGGCCGCGACATTTTCAGCCGCCTCGTCTATGGCACGCGTATTTCGCTTATTGTCGGCTTCATTCCGATGCTGGTCATCATGCTGGTCGGCATTCCGGTCGGCCTGACTGCCGGGTTCGTCGGCGGAGGCGTTGACAACGCCCTGATGCGCTTCACCGATATTGTCTATGCGTTCCCGGCGCTCCTGTTTTTCATTATCATGCAGATCTCACTGGGAGAAACGCCTGTCGGCAGGTTGTTCAATGGGCTGGTGCTGCTTTTCGTCACGCTCTCCATCATCAACTGGACCGGCGTAGCCCGCCTTGTCCGGGGCGACACCCTGGCCCTGAAAGAGAAGGAATACGTGGAGGCCGCCCGTGCCAGCGGCGCGAACGCGTGGCGCCAGATCACGCGCCACATCCTGCCGAACGCGCTCAGTTCGATTATCGTGGCCGGGGCGTTCATCGTGCCGGGCGCCATCATTTCCGAAGCGGTCCTCACCTATCTCGGCATCGGCCTGCGCCCCGATGTCAGCCTGGATTCCCCCTTCCCCACCAGTTGGGGCCAGATGATTCAGGCTGGGCAAACGGCCTACCGCATCCAACCGTGGCTGCTGATTGCCCCGAGTCTGGCCGTGGCGCTGATTACGCTCTCGTTCACGTTTGTGGGCGACGGGCTGCGCGACGCCCTGGATCCGCGAGACCAGTTGTGATGACCGAACCCGGCCAGCTCGTCCGCTGCGAGTGGTCCACTGGCTCCGACCTTTACGCCGCCTACCACGACAATGAGTGGGGCGTACCCTGCCACGACGACCAGCAACTCTTCGAGTTGCTCCTGCTCGAAGGTTTCCAGGCCGGGCTGTCCTGGATCACCATTCTGCGCAAGCGGCCGGCCTTCCGCGCCGCATTCGACAACTTCGATCCGGTGCGCATCGCGGCCTACACCGGCGACGATGTCGCCCGCCTGCTGGCTGACCCGGGTATTGTGCGCAACCGCCTGAAGATTCAGTCGGCCATCACGAACGCCCAGGCGTTTCTGCAGACACAGGAGGCGTTTGGCTCCTTCGATGCCTACATCTGGCAGTTCGCGCCGCCGCCTGGCCCGCGGCCCCGTACCCTGAGCGATGTCCCGGCCTCGACCCCGGAATCAGACGCGATGAGCAAGGCGCTCAAGAAGCGTGGCTTTCGCTTCGTCGGTAGCACCATCTGTTACGCCTTCATGCAGAGCGCCGGCCTGGTCGATGACCACGTTGAGGGTTGTTTCCGGGCGACGTAACGTCGGCGCACGCGAAAAGCCCCGCTCCCACGTATCGGGAGCGGGGTTTGGAGCGAGGGCTGCTCGCTGGGACCAGGCTCTGCTCCCAGCTACCCGATCTTGCGCCGCGCCGTCACCACCCCGGTGTTCATCCCCACCAGGTTCAGGCCGCCAAAGAAGCGAGCGTGCTCGATCTTCACGCAGCGGTCCTCAACGAAGTCCAGGCCTGCTGCGCGCGCCATGCGCCCGGCTTCCTCATTCTCGACGCCGAGTTGCAGCCAAAGCACCCTGGCTCCGATGTCGATGGCGCTCTGCGCTACCGCTGGCGTTTCACTCGACTTGCGGAAGACATCCACGATATCAACCGGGTGCGGAATCTCCTCAAGCGAGGCGTAAACAGTCTGTCCCAGCAGCTTCTGGCCCGCGTAGCGTGGGTTGACCGGGATGATGTCATACCCTTCAGACTGCATGTAAATTGCAGCGAAGTGGCTCGGCCGCATCGGATCGGCCGAGAGCCCGACCATCGCGATGCTGCGATTCTCCTGCAGGATGCGCAGGCGCTCCAGTGCGCCACTGGTCGCGCGAATGGTGGCGTTGGGCCGGACAGCGTGGCTCATGCTGAAACTCCCGTCGCGACCGCCGCGTCCGCGACGGCTCCCGACTTGCGCAGTGCCTGGTCGAGATCCCAGCAGATATCGCCGGGGTCCTCCAGGCCAATCGAAATCCGGACCATGTCCGGGCGAATTCCTGCCTCCACTTGCTGCTCATCAGTCATCTGCTGATGCGTGGTGCTGGCAGGGTGAATGACCAGCGTCTTGGCGTCCCCCACGTTGGCCAGGTGCGAGATCAGGCGCAACTGCTCGATGAAGCAGGCGCCGGTCTCCCGGCCACCCTTGACGCCGAACGTGAAGATGGCGCCCGCACCCTGAGGCAGGTACTTTGCGGCCAGGTCCCGGTACGGGCTGCCCGGCAAGGTCGGGTAGTTCACCCAACTCACCGCCGGGTGATTGCTCAGGTACGCCGCCACCTGCTCAGCGTTGCGCGTGTGCCGCGCCATACGGACCGGCAGCGTTTCCAGCCCCTGCAGGAACAGAAACGAGTTGAAGGGGCTGATGGAAGGGCCGATGTCGCGCACGCTTTCCACGCGTGCCTTCATCAGGTAGGCGTACTCCCCGAACGTCTCGGTGAACCGGATGCCGTGATAGCCCGGCGAAGGATCGGTCAGGCCCGGGAAATTACCATTGTTCCAGTCGAAGCGGCCAGACTCCACGATGATGCCGCCGATGGCCGTACCGTGGCCGCCGATGAACTTGGTCGCGGAGTGGACCACGATATCCGCCCCGTGCTCCAGGGGCCGGCAAAGAAACGGGGTGGCGAAGGTGTTGTCCACCATCAGCGGCGCCCCGGCTTCATGGGCAATATCGGCAATCGCGCTGATATCAAGCACGCTGATCAAGGGGTTGCCGATCGTCTCGCCGTAGACCAGCCGCGTGCGGTCTGTGATCGCCCGGCGGAAGTTTTCGGGATCAGCTGGGTCCACAAAGACGACATCCACGCCCCAGCGGCGCAGGGTGACATCGAACTGCGTGTAGGTGCCGCCGTAAAGAGCGTTCGATGCGACGATCTGATCCCCGGGGCCCAGCAGTGTCGTGATCGCGATGTACTGGGCAGCCTGGCCGGACGCGGTCGCCACCGCGCCAGTCCCCCCCTCCAAAGCCGCCACCCGCTCCTCGAACGCTGCTGTCGTGGGGTTCATGATGCGGGTGTAGATGTTGCCAAACCGCTGCAGTGCAAACAACTCGGCCGCGTGGTCGCTGTCCTCGAAGACGAACGAGGTCGTCTGGTAGATCGGCATCGCCCGCGCACCGGTCACGGGATCAGGCCGCTGCCCCGCGTGCACCGCGAGGGTATCGAAACCGAAAACGCGATCCTCACTCTGCCCACTGCTGCTGTCCGGATGATGCCCGTTGCTGGAGGTCATCGTTCCGCCACTCCACTCACGCTGCGGGCCGAAATATCGGTCGTCAGCGCCGTACCCTCACGTAGCGTGGCGCCTACCACGCAGTACTTTTCGGCCCGTGCTGCCAGCCTGGCCAGCCGCTCCTCCGGGACATCCGCCGCCAGCCGCACCGTCGAGCGAATCGCCGTGAACCCCACCGGCGTCTCGGGGTCGATGCCCATGGTGCCCCGGAAGTCCATGTCGCCCTCAACCACCACTTCCAGTTCCTGCAGTTCCACCCCCATGGCGGATGCCACCATGCGCACGGTGATCTCCTGGCAGGCGGCCAGGGAAGCCAGCAGCAGATCGCCTGAGCAAGGCAGGTCGCCTTCGCCGCCGGCCATCGGGTGGGCGGCGGCATCCCACGAGGCCACGACACTGCCGCTCGCGTCGGTGGTCGCAATGGCGCAGCGTGTGGGGTCGTTCCCGGCCGTGATGCTGCGCACCGTCATCACAATCTTCCCGCTCGTAGGGTCATCCTGGTATTGTTGCTTCAGTGGAGCCTGCCGCTCCCGCAGCGTTGCCACGCATTCTCTCCTTCTTTATAAACAACTCCAGAATATGCTGCACCGAGTATCCCGCCTCCCGGGTTGCGGCGCAATGCGCCGCCCGCCGCGATACCATCACCGAACAGTATGGACCGGACGAGAAAGGGCGGAGCAGGTGACAGGACTACAGGGCAAGACCGCGCTGGTCACGGGGAGCACGCGGGGCATCGGGCGGGTGATTGCCGGAAGGCTGGCCGAAGCCGGCGCGAACGTGGTGATCCACGGCCGCCACGCCGCAGATGTCGCGCGCACCATCGGGGAACTGGAGCCGGCTGGCATCACCCTCGCCGGCTTCACGGCGGACCTGTCCCACCACCAGGAGGCCCACGCACTGGCCGAGCAGGTGCTCGCTGCCGTGCCCCAACTCGACATCCTCGTCAACAACGCCGGAGCCAGTGTCAAGGCGTCGTTCTGGGATGTACGTGACGAGAGCTGGGAGGCCCAGACCAACGTCAACTACCGCTCACCGTTCATCCTGGCCCAGCACGCCGCCCGCCACATGCGAGAACGAGGAATCGCCGGTCGGATCGTCAACACCAGCACGATCGGCGCGCATGTCTGTCACGGCCGCACCCTGGTCTATGACGCCTCCAAGGCTGCGGTGGAGGCGATGACGCGCAACATGGCCTGGGAACTGGGTCCAGACGGCATCACGGTCAACTGTGTTGTGCCTGGCCCGATTGGCGACCGGCCAGGCGATTCGATCGACAGCGCACTCTGGCAGGGGATCAAGCCGTTTGTACCGGTGGGCCGCGTTGGCAGTGGGGCGGACATCGCGGCGGCAGTCCTTTTCTTCTGCCAGCCCGAGGCCGCGTTCATCACCGGGCAATCGCTGCAGGTGGATGGCGGCTACGCGATGGGCCTCCCGGAGAACTACTTCGAGTTCAGCACACCGACGGAATAGCCGACCCTGCACGCAACCTCATGTCTCAAGCGGAGTCGAGAACCCACTCTATTCACCGCAGGCAAACGGGGTCTCCCGGCAAGCTCGAGACACGAGGTTCGGCGCTACGCTTTCAGGGCGCCTTCCTGCAGGCCCTTGATGTACCAGCGCTGGGCGAAGGCAAAGATGATCAGCCCCGGCGTGATCGCCATGATGTACACCGCGGCCAGCCTTGGCCAGACCCAGGCGCCCATGCCGCCCGTGGCGGTCGCCAGCACCACCGGCAGCGTCTGTGCCGACTGATTGGTGTTCAGCGTCTTGGCCAGCAGGTACTCGCCCCAGGCCGCCACGAAGTTGATGATGATGACTACCACCACGCCGTTCTTGACCATCGGCAGCATGATGCCGACCAGCGTGCGCACCGGCCCTGCCCCATCGATGCGCGCGGCATCAAACAACTCGCGCGGAATCGTCTGGAACATGCCGCGCATCACGAAGATCGAGATGGCCAGCGAGAGCGCGACGTACGGGAAGATCAATCCTGGCGGGACATTGAGCAACCCGAGATCCTTCTGCGTTTCGAAGATGGCGATCACCGCCGTCACGCGCGTCGGGAAGAACATCGAGGCCACCAGCGCGGCGAAGACTACGGGCATTCCGCGCAGGTTGAAGAACACCATCACGTAGCCCGCCAGCACGGAAAGGACGGTCGCCACCACCACCGTGCCCAGGGTCACCACCACGCTGTTCATGTAGTTCTGCGGCAGCGTGGGAATCTTGGTCAGCGAGAACCCGTAGTGCGTCCAGTCGAAGGTTTTGGGCCAGATATCGTTCTGGTAGGCGTCCGGCAGCGACTTCACGGAAAGCAAAATCACCCAGACCAGCGGCAGGACGATGATCATCGCAAAGATCGCCAGCACGACGTGCCGCGCCACCGTCCCCCACTTGATGCGAGATCGCTTCGGCGTCACGAAGGTCGCCGGGATGGGGGCAGAAAGCTCGGAAGCCGTTTCCATGGTTGCCATTCGCGTACGTGCCCCCTAGTCTCGTGGCCGGAACAGCCGGAACAGGATCGCGACGACCACCAACATGAAGAAGGTGCCGACCCAGCCAATTGCCGAACCGTATCCACGGTCCTGCACCCCCTGGAACGCCGTGTCCCACATGTACACGGTCCAGGTGTATGTCGGGCGGTCCCGCAGGAAACCGCCCATGATCAGGTATTCGTCGATAACGGCCATGGCCGTGCCGAAACGCAGAACCACCAGGACCAGCGTCACAGGCAGCAAGCGCCAGAACGTCACGGTCCAGAACATCTTCCACTCGTTGGCGCCGTCCACCCGCGAGGCATCGAAAAGGTCGCGCGGCACCGTGGCCAGGCCTGCCAGGAAGAACATGGTGTGGTAGCCGAGGCCCCACCACCATTCCATGATGGTGAGCGCGGGAATCACCAACTGATTGCTCATCCATTGCGGTTGCGTCTGGATCGTAAACCAGCCAGTAACGTCAGTCAGGATGTAGTTGATCGGTCCGATATAGCCATCGTACATCCACTTCCAGAGCAGAAAGATCAGCGGGCCAGGAATCATGGCCGGAATCAACAGGATAATGCGGTAGAACGCGGCCACCTTCGGGTGCGTCACCCGGTCGATGAGCACGGCCAGGAACATCGGGAAGATGATCATGCCGGGCACGAAGAAAGCCGTGAAGACAAGCGCCCGCCAGATTCCCTGATGCAGCAGCGGGTCCGCTATGGCCTGCGCAAAGTTATCCAGCCCGACGAAGGTAACCGGCCGGGATGCCTGAATCGGGCGATAGTCAAGCAGCGAAAACCAGGCCACGCGCACGATGGGCAAAATCTGCCAGCCCAGGAAGAACAGCAGCGCGGGAATGAGGAACAGCCATCCGATCCCGACATTGGCCATCCACTCCGAAAACCGCTGGCGGCCCGTCACGCCGGGATTGAACGGTGGCCTTTCTGGATTTTGAACGGAAAGCTGTGCCATCTGATCCTCGAGATCCCTGCGGCAGTCGCTCCCCGGTCATGGCTACGGTGGAGCGGATCAGGCAAACCACCAGGGGCCGGCGAATCGCCGGCCCCTGGCAACGCGTTCGCTAGGCGGTCGCGTCGTCGTACGCAGCCTGGACGGCGTCCATGGCCTTGTCCAGCGCGGTCTTGGCGTCGGCCTCTTCACCCCGCAGGTACGCGAGGTAGAACGGCGCAGCCAGGTCGAACTGCTGGATCGAGAGGATGGTCGGGGTGATGGCCTGGGCGGTCGGCAGGGCGTCCTTGATCGCGAAGGCCCAGTCCGCCAGCCAGTCCGGGCGATTCGCCTCGTACTCCTCCCACATACTTTGCAGCACGGGAAGCTGGCCCACTGCCGGGTTCTCCGGCAGGTTGCCCTTGATGGAGTTTTCCCAGATGCGCTGGTCGCGGATGAGGCCGTTCATGTACTGGCCGGCCTCTTCCTTGTTCTCCCCGTACTTCAGGAGTACGGCGCCTGTGGTCCAGAAGACGGTGCCGCCAGCGCCATCCTCCGTCTTCGGCAGCGCGCCGAAGCGGACCTGGCTCGGGTCGGGCCAGGTGCTGGCGAAGCGCAGGTGCGCATTCTGGTACTTGACGTAGTACGCCACCTGCTGCGAGGCGAACGCCTGCTCGTCGGGTGTCTGGTTCACGCCGCCGTCGGTTGCGCCGGGGTTCAGCACGTCCGGATTGGCCAGCGGCATCATCTGCTTCATGATTTCCAGCGCCTGCACCGCAACGTCGCCGTTCCACATGAAGAGGCCGGTGTCCTTGTCGTAGACATCCAGGCTGATGGAGTGCGAGATCGGGATCAGCGACCGCCAGGCGTGGTAGTCAAACGTCACGCCGAACGGCGCGGCGCCGCTGTCCATGACCTTCCTGGCATTGGCCAGCAGCTCATCCCACGTCACAGGCGCGACTTCGGGGTCAAGCCCGGCCTTCGTCACCAGATCGGCGTTCCAGCCATTGACAATGATGTCCAGCAGCCACGGCCAGACGTAGAAGCTGCCGTCGTACGAACCCTCGGCGCGGATCGGCGGGAAGAGGTCATCCAGCACACCCTCGGGGACATAGGGATCCCACGGCTCGATCACGTCCGCGGACACGAGCTGCACCATTTCCAGGAACGGCGTGACGCCGGTGTACACATCCCAGGTGCTGGCCTTGTCGGCAGCTTCCGAGAGGAAGATGTCGGCGCTGAAGTTGGCCGACGGCGCAATCTCCGCCTGCGTCGGGATGGTGGCGCTGAACTCTTCGTTGTACGTCGTCAGGCCCGGGTGCAACGCAGCCTGCCAGTCATACGAGGTGATTTCCAACACCCCTGGATCCTTGGCCAGCGCTGGCGTGGAGGTCGCACGGGCCAGCAATCCCATCACGGGCACGCTGACACCAAGCGCAGCCGCCCGCGTCAGCACAGTGCGGCGATCAAGCCGGCCAGCCAACGCATCAGCCACTAGCCGTCGAGTGGCGAGTTCCCTTGACACGAGCCCCTCCTCATGATGATCACCGCGTGCGCAAGCCGCACGTGTGACTGCGAGCTACTCTCGTCACAACGGCATGTGCAGCCGTTGTTCCCACTTTTTTCCCGCAGCGTGGCGCGATTGTATGAACGGCGTTCTGTACCTGTCAACGGACACCAGCTCTGTGTCGCCTGCTTGTGCAGTTGGACACAAGCAAATTGGGGAAATTCGGGCGATCCAGGAGTGGCCTGTGCGAAGTGCCCGTATTGGCCCGTGACCTCGGCTACCTCAACCCGAGCCGCGTCAGCCTCGACTGCTGCGTAAACTCACATCTTGCCTGACAGCGCGGGTGTGCCTGCAGCGCACACTGGGCTCGTGGGCGCGCGTTCTGACCACTGCGCCACCTGACCGGCAGACCACGTCCCGGGTTCAATGTGTCTCAGCGCGAACCGAACTCATCATGTCTCTTTGGGCAGGTTCGTGCCCCTGCCTCGCCGTGACCAGAACCAACTCCGAACCGTCCGTCCTCCGTCTGCAGAGCCACCACAACCTGCGGCTCGGGAACAAAACACCGGGCTTGAACGTGTATCTTTACGCGCCTGCAGCCTCAGGTGAATGAGTGAGATACGCCACATGTGGCGTGAAAGATCGTGGAACGGAGAGGATCAGCTTATGTCCATTGCCCTCCGCACAGTCGTGACCTGCGCCGTCGCCTTCGGTTTGATGGCGGTTGTCGGAAATGCAGCCCGGGAAACTACTGCCTCACCGGTTGCCGGCGCGCCAGGCGCGGCGGTTGACGGCGGCGCCGCAACGCTGTGGCAGCTCGAGGGTACGCCCGGCCTGAGTGTGCACACCGAAGCCCCATTGTCCGGGAACGTTGCGGCCAACGCGGTCATTCCGGTGGAGATCAAGGGCTTTCTGTACATCCCGGAGCAGGTCACGGTGCCCACTGGCGCCAGCGTGGCGTGGACAAACCAGGACAACGCGCCGCACACCTCGACCGGCACTGGAGACGCCGCCTCGGCGCTGAGTTCCAGCGCCATCGTATTTGGCCAGACCTTCACCCGGGAATTCAACACCCCGGGGACATACCCCTACTACTGCGTCTACCATCCTAATATGGTCGGCACGGTAGTGGTCACCCCGTAGTGTCAGGACGTTGGGAGGTCGGCGATGTCACTCGTGGTTGCGCTCCTTCTGCCACTCATCGTGTTGGCGCCCCTGCTCTCCGCCACTCCGGCGCCGCCTGCCGCCACAATCCCGCCGGTTGTGTGGCAGGCAATTGCGATCACCGACCCGTCAGGCGCAACCACCGAGATTGCCGATCCTGACCGCTACACGGCCCAGTTTCTGCCGGACGGCTCGCTCGTAATCAGGGCCGACTGCAACCGCGGCCGGGCCACATTCGAGTATGTCAGTGGCAAGCTGGCCGTACATCCGGGCATCGCCACGCTGGCGCTCTGCCCGACGGCATCCCACGACCTGGCCTTTATGGCTGCGCTCAACGGTGCAACCGGCTTTGCCTTCGCTGACGACGGCCTCCTGACCCTGACCGGCAGCGCGGGCGACCTTACGCTCCGGGCGAGCCTGGAGGGCGTCGTCTGGCAGTGGGCGCAGTTCGAAGGCGGCGATGGCTCCGTCACTACCCCGGCCACACCTGCCCGCTACACCCTCGCGTTCCTGCCCGAGGCCAGGCTCGCCGTCCAGGCGGACTGCAACCGGGCCAGCGGCACATGGTCCGCGCTGGACAGCCACCTGGAACTCAGCATAGGCGGCATGACTCGCGCCATGTGCCCGGAAGGTTCCCTCTCGAACACGTTCGTTGAGGACCTCGGGTTCGTCCGCTCTCATGTTTTTCGGGACGGCAAGCTGTACCTTTCCCTTATGGCCGACGCTGGCATCATGACCCTGGTTGCCACCTATGACGCAGAGAACGCGGGCACGCCTGCACCGGAAGCCACACCACAGGGATGAGCACCGTCAAGCACACAACCTACATTTCGGGAGTTGAACCGCACGCCCAGGCCACGGCTGGTCCGGCGGGAGGGCCGTCCGGACTTTGCCTCGCCTTTGCGCGAGGCAATTTGCTGATCGTCGAAGCGGATGAGGCGATCCACTTTCCGACCTGGGACGATCTCCGCCGCCTGGATCTCCTGACCCTGCGCAACCAGTTTCTCGGTGATCTGGACAACGAGCCTCTCTGGTCAGTCGAGTTGGCGGCGGATTTCACGCCGCCGGCGGGCCTGAGCCTGCTCGATCTCCGCTCCCTTTACGGCCGCGTCCCGGACGATGTGTTCGCGCTCGCCGGCCGGGCGGCCCAGATCGTGGCGTGGGACCGCGATCACCAGCACTGCGGCCGGTGCGGCTCCCGCATGGAGCCGGTCCCCGGGGAACGGGCACGCCGGTGTCCCGCCTGCGGGCTGATCTCCTACCCGCGTCTCACCCCCGCCATCATTGTCCTCATCGAACGCGGCGAAGAGATTCTGCTGGCGCGTGGCCACCAGTTCGCGCCAGGCCGCTTCGGCATCGTGGCCGGCTTCGTGGAGCCGGGGGAAACGCTGGAGGAAGCGGTGGCGCGCGAGATCCACGAGGAAGTCAACCTGGAGGTCAGGGACATCACCTACTTCGGCAGCCAGCCCTGGCCCTTTCCCCACGGTATCATGATTGGCTTCCGGGCGCAGTACGCCGCTGGCGAAATCTCTCTGGCGGACGGCGAACTCGCGGAAGCTGGCTGGTACACCAGCGAGAACCTGCCGACTGTCCCGCTAAAGCTCAGCATTGCCCGCCGCCTCATCGATGCCTGGGCAACCGAGCGCGGCGTCGTTATCGACCAACCCTGACGCTCAGCCATCCTCGCGTTGCGACCCGGGCACAGTCAGCCGGGCCGAGGGTTGTTCCCGTGTCAGGGTTGATCTGACGCGAAAGCAGCACTCCCGCACGGAACAGGCCGGGCCATGTGGCCCGGCCTGTTCCGGTTCAACCGCGTGGTGTGTACCCCGATTAGTCGGCGGCAGCGCTCACGGCGCCTTCCTGGATCGCGCGCCAGACTTTCTCGGAGGTCATTGGCACGTCCAGATGCGTCACGCCCCACGGCTCCAGCGCGTCGATCACGGCGTTGGCCACCGCCGGCGTTGACCCGATGGTCGCTGCCTCACCGATCCCCTTGGCCCCGAGTGGGTTCAGGTAGGTGCGTGTCTCGGTGTGGTGCGACTCAAACTCGCAGAAGTCAACGGCCTTTGGCATGGCGTACTCATTCAGCGTCGCGGTGATGAGTTCGCCTCCCTCGTCGTAGACGATCTCCTCCAGCAGCGCCTGGCCCACCCCCTGCGCCACGCCGCCATGCACCTGGCCGCGCACCAGCTTGGGGCTGATGATCGGGCCGCAGTCATCAACTGACAGGAATCGCACCAGCTTGACTACGCCAGAATCCGGGTCAACCTCCACCACGGCAACATGAGTGCCGAACGGGAACGTTTCGTCCTCAGGCCGGAAGAACTCGGTGGCCTCCAGACCAGCGCCGAACTCCGGCGGCAGGGAACCACCGTACGCCGCCGCCGCGATCTCCGACATCGCAACTCCCCGGTCCGGCACACCCTTGACCCGGAAAGAGCCGTCCTCGATCTCGATATCTTCGGGCGCCGCCTCCAGCAGGTGCGCAGCGATTGCCTTCGCCCGCTCCTGCACCTTGTTCATGGCCAGCACCACCGCGCCGCCGCCCACGGCCAGGCCACGACTGCCCATCGTGCCGTTGCCCTGCGGGGTGTTCAGCGTGTCACTGTGGGTCACGCCGATCACATCCATCGAAACGCCAAGGCCGTCCGCCACAATCTGGGCGAACGAGGTCTCCTGGCCCTGACCGTGCGGAGAGATACCGGTGTACACCGTCACATCGCCGTTGGTTTCAACGCGAACGGTTGCGCTCTCGAACGGCCCAAAGCCACAGATCTCGACGTAGGACGCCAGGCCAATGCCGAGGTAGCGACCCGCCTTGCGCGCCTCTGCCTGCTCCTTGCGCAGACCGGCGTAGTCCACCAGTTCCAGGGCGCGATTCAGCGGCTTCTCATAGTCGCCGGTGTCGTACTTCTCACCGGCGTTGGTCGTGAACCCGTTGTCGAAAGGCGGAATGAAGTTGATGCGGCGCACCTCGGCCGGGTCCAGGCCAGCCGCGTCCGCCAGCAGATCCATCGCGCGCTCGATGTAGTACGCCGCCTCGGGGCGGCCAGCGCCACGGTAGGCGCCAAGCGCCATCTTGTTCGTGTAAACACTGACGGAGCGGAACTCCAGCGCCGGGATATCGTAGCAACCGCAGGACATCCGGCCAGTCAACTCGGCCAGATCCGTGCCGCGCGGGAAGCCGCCCAGATCCTGCACCACGTGCACCCGCAGGCCACGCACGCGGCCGTTTTCATCGGCGGCAATTTCCACGTCGGCCCACTGGTCACGGCCGTGGTTGGTCGCCAGAAAGTTCTCGGTTCGGGTTTCAACCCACTTCAGGGGGCGCTGCATCTTGTACGCCAGCGCCGCCACGATGAAGTCTTCCTGGTACGCGCCGATCTTGACCCCAAAGCCTCCGCCCACTTCCGGCGCGATGGCGCGCACCCGGGTGGACGGCAGGCCAATGGCTGCGGCAATCCCGGCGCGGTTCCAGTGCGGCGCCTGGGTTGAAGTCCAGACGGTCAGGCCGTTGATAAGCGGATCGGGCATCGCCGCCACAGCGCGCCCTTCCATTGGCACGCCTGAGAGGCGTTGCGAGCGAATACGCGCCTTTGCCACCACCGGCGCATCCTTGAACGCGGCATCGATATCGCCGTGATCACGGTCCCAGCGGGCGCCAATGTTGTTCTTCTGCGAGGCGTAGAGTTGCGGCGCGCCATCTTCCATGGCTGCTTCCGGATCGGTGATGCTGTCGAGCACGTCGTACTCGACCTCGACGGCCTCGGCTGCATCCGCCGCCTGGTACTTCGACTCCGCGACGACAGCGACGACCGCCTCGCCGACGTAGCGGACCTTGCCCCGCGCCAGCGGCCAAATCGGCGGGGAGGCTTCAGCCTCCTCTTCCTTCTCGATCGGGTTTGCTTCCTCGCCGCTGCCGCCCTCGGCGGAACCGCCGGCAAGCGAGCCGCAGAATTGGGCCAGCTCATCGCCAGTCACGACAGCAAGCACGCCCGGCATGGCCTCGGCCGCCGACTTGTCGATCGACACAATCGTGGCATGCGGGTGCGGGCTACGCACCAGCGCGATCACGCCCATACCGGGCACCTTCAGGTCGTCGACATACGTTGACGAACCGGTGATGAGCCGAGGATCTTCCTTGCGGCGCACCTCTGCGCCGACGAACCGACTCAGAACCATGCGTGCCCGTCTCCCGTTGCCGCCCTGCCGCCACCGCGCAGCGCGGCAATCACTGTGCGAAAGCCTTTCACGCTCATTCTAGCGTTGATTGGCCTTTGGTCGCTCATGGTCACAACAGGTAACGCAGCCAGATATAGACCGAGGCCACGACAAGGCTGCCCAGCGCCACCGGGAGACCAACCCGGGTGAAGCCCCAGAACCCGATGTGCCGGCCCTGCCGCTCGGCAATCGAGACCCCCACGACGTTCGCCGATGCGCCGATCAGCGTGCCATTCCCTCCCAGACACGCCCCGAGCGCGAGCGCCCACCAAAGTGGCATGACCTCCGGCTGTACGGCAAGCGCAGCTGTATCGAGGTGCGCCAGGTCCGGGAAGAGCAGCCGCGCCATGGCAAACGTCAGCGGAATGAGCGTCGCCACCGCCGGAATGTTGTCGACAATGGCAGACGCCACGCCCGCGAACCAGAGCAGGCCAAACGTCGCCAGTCCGATATTGCCGCCCACAACCGCCACGACGTCCTCGGCCACCGCTTCGATCAGCCCGGAGCGCTCCAGGCCCCCAACCACCACGAACAACCCGATGAAGAAGAAGATGGTGGACCACTCGACGTTGACCAGCACATCGTGCGGGTCAATTCGGCTCACCAGCAGAAGAACGACCGCGCCCATCAGCGCCACCGTCCCGGCCGCCACGTGCAGGACGCCGTGCAGGAAGAACCCGGCAATCGTGCCCGCCAGCACGATCAGGGAAACCCGCATCAGGTTGCCACTGCCAGTGTTGGCTGGAGCCAGCACCGCACCCGGCAGCGCCACCCCCGGCGGGGGTGGCGCTGCCGGGGCCAACCCGCGCCCGTAGAGCCACCAGAACCAGGCGATCGTCAGGGGCAGGATCACCAGCACCACTGGCCCCAGGTTGACCAGAAAGTCCATGAAACTGAGGCCCGTCGCGCCGCCAATCATGATGTTGGGCGGGTCGCCGATCAGGGTTGCCGTTCCGCCGAGATTGCTGGCAATCGCCTGCGAAATGATGAAGGGCCGTGCGTCCAGGCCGAGACCCCGGCAGAGCGAGAGCGTAATCGGCGCCAGCAGCAGCAATGTCGTCACGTTGTCGAGCAGCGCGGACGCAATCGCGGTCAGGACCATAAACCCGGCCATCAGCCGCCAGGGGCTGCTGCCCAGCGCCTGTGTGGCGCGCCAGGCGACATGATCAAAAAAGCCGGTGCGGCGCAGGATGTCAACGATGATCATCATTCCGATGAGCAAGCCGATGGTGTTGGCGTCAATCGCCGCCAGCGCCTGCTCCTGGTCGAGGACGCCTGCTGCCACCATGGCCATCGCCCCCGCCATGGCGACGGTCGTGCGATTCAGCTTCTCGCTGATGATCACCGCCAACGTGATGAGAAAGATTGCCGCCGCCGCTTCCTGCATCGCCCGCGTCTTCCTCCTGGCACACGGCAAGGGGACCGCCAATCTGGCAGTCCCCTCCGAGCCGCGTGGGTAATGGGGACACGGCGCCCCGGTCGCTCAGCGTGCTGCCGCGAGTCTACCGCGCGTCAGTCCGGGGTGCAGGCCGCCGCAATCGCCTCGATCAGGTAGCGCGGGGTGCGCAGTTCATCCCCCGTGACGCGCCGCTCGATGCCGGCAACCACCACGAGATCCAGCGCCGGGACCACAAAGATATGCTGCCCGCCGTAGCCAAGCGCGAAGTAGGCGGGGTAGCCCGCGTTCGTGGCGGTCACCCACCACTGGTAGCCGTAATTTGCCCACCCTCCAGTCGAGTCGCCCGCGCTCTGCCAGGTGGTTGCCTGCTGCACGTACTCCGGCGTGATGATCTGCTGATCCTCCCACACCCCGTCACGCAGGTAGAGCAGGCCGAGTTTGGCCATGTCGCGGGCTGTCAACTCCAGCCCGGAGCCCGCGCTTACCTCGCCCTGCGGCGAACGCATCCAGTCGCCCGGGCGGATACCGAGCGGGGCGAAGAGCACCTCCGCGGCGTACTCCTCCAGCGGCTTTCCGGCTGCGGCGGCCACGATAACCCCCAGCACATGCGAGCCGCCCGTGTTGTAGACGTACGTTTCGCCGGGAACCCCGACCACGGGCAGGCCCAGCGTCATGGCTACCCAGTCTGGCGCGGCCAGCAGCCGCTGCCAGTCGCCGTGGGCGTCCCACTGCAGGCCGCTGGTCATGGTCAGCCACTGCCAGAGCGTCGTGTCTTCCACGCGGGGATCATGGTTTGCCGGAATGCGGTCCGGGATCAGGTCGCCAGTCCGGGCGTCCAGTCCGCTCAGCAGGCCCCTGCGCAGCGCAGCGCCAGCCAGCGTGCCGGTGACACTCTTCGTCACCGAGCGCACGTTGATCGGATCTTCGGCCATCAGACCGTTGTAGTACCGCTCGAAGACCAGATAGCCGTGCCGCACCGCCAGCAACGCGGAGATCGCGGGAACCTCGCCCACGGCGCGCGCATCAACGCCGGCCAGCAGCGCCGCATCGACGCCGTGCTCTCCCGGCTCGGCAACGCTCCAGCCGTTGGTCGGCCACGGCCCGGACGGGGCCTGGGCCTGGCTGATGCGTGGCCAGGCGGCTACAGCGCCGGTTGCCGCTGCGCTGGCCAGCAGCGTCCGCCGCGAGAGGCGCTGGGCACGGCTGCCCATTAGCGCACCAGGAACCCCTGCGAGGTGGGGTCATCCGGCTGCGCCAGGAACTGATGCAGCCCGGTCACAAAGCCACGTCCCGCAATCTCGGTCTCCACCGCCGGCAGCCCGGCCACGCTCGTTTCTGCCAGCACCGAGCCGGTGAAGATCGTGTCGATCACGCTCTCGTGGCGATACGGCTGCCCCACCCCGATTTGTCCATGCGCGTACATGTTCGCCAGCCGGGCCGAGGTGCCCGTGCCACAGGGGGAGCGGTCGACCGCGCCGTCGGCGTAGATAGTGATGTTCCTTCCGTCACCTTCGCTCGTTCGTGGCGGCGCGGTGATGATCGTGCCGTAGACGCCATGCAACCCTGGTTCCTCCGGGTGGACCGGGTAGTCCAGTTCCTGCACGGCGTATTTGATCTCCATGCCAAGCCCGGTCAGGCGAGCCGCGTTCGCCGGCACAACCTCCAGGCCGAGCGCGGCGGCCTCAACCAGCGCGTAGAAGGCGCCGCCCCAGGCGACATCAACCGTGACCGGCCCCACACTCGTCGTAACCGCCAGCCCACGCTGGTACTGGAACGCGGGCACATTCTGGAAGCGCACCGACGTCACGCGGTCACCGTCGTGGGTCGCCACAGCCCGGATCAGCCCCGCCGGGGAGTCGTACGTCACCGGCGTTTCCCGCTCTCCAGCTCGCGGCAGCATCCCCATCTCGAGCAGCGTCGTGGTGAGCGCAATCACACCGTGGCCACACATCGAGGAGTAGCCTTCGTTCGTCAGGAAGAGCACACCAAAGTCCGCCTCCGGGGTCACTGGCGGGGTCAGGATGGCGCCGTACATGTCCGCGTGCCCGCGCGGCTCAAACAACAGCACGCGCCGGATGTCATCATGATGCTCCTGCATGTACTGCCGCCGTTCCAGGATAGTGTCGCCCGGCAGCAGCGGCGCCCCGGCGGTGATGATGCGCAGCGGCTCCCCGGCGGCGTGGGCATCGATGGTGGAAAACACGCGCGAGATCTGCACGGCGATATCCTGGCTGCTTTCGGCTGCGTTCCGGCTCGGAACCCGGTTCTTGAACTCCTATACTAGCTGCGCGGCCCCGCTCCAATCCGCTTTCCATGGAGACCTCGATTGACGCCTGTCGCTCCGCCACCAGCTTCAGTGGCCGCGTTTTCGCCGTTGCCCACGCTGGACGACGATGCCCTTGGCCAGTTGCCGCCGCCGCTGCTCCTGCGCTACGCCAGTTGGCTGCGGGTCAGCGGGCAGTTTGACGCCGCCGATGCCGCCCTGTCCTGCGCGCTCGACCGGCGTGGCGAGAGCGCCAGTCTGCTGGATGAACGCGCTGCGCTCGCCCTGGCGCGTGGCGATGCGCAGGAGGTGCGCTCAATCTGGGAAGAGCGGCTGGCCCGCAACCCCGCGCCGTCGGCGCGCGCCAGCTACGGCCGCGCCCTGCTGGAACTGGGTGAAATCGCGGAGGCGGCAGACATCGCGGACGAGCTGCTGGCCGAGCACGGCAGCCTGGCCACCGCCCACGCGCTCTACGCCGAGGTTTCCCTGCAGCAGGGCGATATCGCGACCGCCCATAGCTTCTGGGCCGGGCAACTGGCGCAAGACCCCGGCCGCATCACCCCGCAACTCGCCCTGGGCCGCATCGCGCTCCTGGGCGGCGACCTGGACGAGGCGCGCGCCGTGTTGCAGCGCGCGCTCGTGGACCTGGCCAAGCTGACCGCCGCCCAGGTCGCCTCCGCCGCGACCCTGGCGGACATGCTGGGGCAAAGCGGGCGCAGCCAGCTGCTACGGCGCCGGCTGGTTGCGCTGGAGGCGGAACGCACCGCACACCTGGCGGCCGAAATCGCCGAAGCGCTTGGACTGGAGAGCATCCCGGCAGCGCCTGTGCCGCCCGCCGACGAGGCAGCGAACGTGAATGGCGCGGGACGCGTGGCGCCCCAGGCCAACGCGGCGCGTGATCCCGCGGCGGCAACCACCCGCCCGGCCCGGTCACAGCCCGGCGAGGTCCTGGACGCCGAAGCTGCCGTGGACGACGCCGCGACGATGACGTCCGTGCCGCTCGATCAGGAAATCGCCGACCCGCGCGTACTGGAAACCCTGCAGCGCGTCTTCGGCTTTCCGGAGCTGCGGGCCGGCCAGGCGGCAGTCATCAACCAGATCCTGGCCGGGCGCGACACGCTGGCCATCCTGCCGACCGGCGCGGGCAAGTCGCTCACGTTCCAGTTGCCCTCGCTGCTGCTGCCGCACACGACGCTGGTGCTCTCGCCCCTGATCGCCCTGATGAAGGACCAGGTGGAGGGTCTCCCCCCGGCGTTGCGCGAGCGCACGGTGCTCCTGAACAGTACGTTGTCACCGGATCAGCAGCGCGCTGCCCTGACCGACATCGCCAGTGGGCGCGCAGCGCTTGTCTACGCCGCGCCGGAGCGGCTGCGCCAACCGGCCTTCCTGCGCGCCCTGCGTCAGGGCGGCGTTTCGCTGGTGGTGGTGGACGAGGCGCACTGTATCTCGCTCTGGGGCCACGATTTCCGGCCGGACTACCTCTCCATCCCCGCTTCGCTGCCGGAACTGGGCAACCCGCCCGTCCTGGCCATGACCGCCACGGCCTCAGCGGAAACCGCGGCCTCGATCAGCAAGGCGTTCCACCGGGACCTGGACGTGGTGCGCACCACCTCCTTCCGGCCCAACCTCGTCTACTCCGCCGAGCGGCTGAACCGCAAGGAGGAGAAGGCGCGGCGGGTGATTGAACTGTGCCGGGAGTTGCCGGGCGTCGGCATCGTCTACGTCTCCTCCCGCCGCGACGCCGACAACCTGGCGGGCGTCCTCCGCGACAACGGCGTGAGCGCCGTCGCCTACCACGCCGGCCTGGAGCGCGGCCTGCGGGAGCATAATCAGAACCAGTTCATGCGCGGCGCGGCGCGGGTGGTGGTCGCCACAGTGGCCTTCGGCATGGGCGTGGACAAGCCGGATGTCCGCTTCATCATCCATCTCAGCCCCTCGACCTCGCTGGAGGCCTACGCCCAGGAATCGGGCCGCGCCGGGCGGGACGGCCAGCCCTCCCGCTGCATCCTGCTCTTTACTTCGAGCGACCGCGCCAACCAGACCAAGCTGGCGAACCGTGACGCCATGACGCTGCCGCAGTTGCGCCAGGTCTTTGCCGGCATTCGCGACAACGCGCGCGGCGCCTGGGCGATCTTCGATCCCTCGCGCATCGCGGTCACCGGCGACCTCGGCGACGACCCGGACGACGCGCCCGACCCGCGTATCGGCATTGGGCTGCTGGAGCAGGGCGGCCTGCTGGAGCGTCACGCCAACGCGCCGGTGACCTGGACACTGCGCCGCACCTCGGACACCGAGGGCGTGGCGCCTGACAACGCCGCAGACGCGGCAATCTGGCAGCAATTCACGGCCTGGGCTCCGTTGCCAACGCAACTCGGTGAGGACTTCAGCATCGACACCGCGGCCGCCTGCAGCGCCCTTGGCATCTCGCCAGAGACGCTGGCACGCGTCCTCGACGCGCAGCCGGGCTGGGAAGCGACGCCCGGCCACCGCCTGCCCTGCCTGCATCTGCTCCCCATCGAGGCCAACACCGCCGCCAAACTGCAGCGCGTCATCGACGCCGCCGCACGGCGGGCCCGGCGGCGTGTCGACCAGATGATGGCGTACGCCGAAGGGCGCACCTGCCGCCACGCAGTGCTGGCGGCCTACCTGGGCGAGCGCCTGCCACCCTGTGGCGACGCCTGCGATGTCTGCCTCGGCGAAACCGGGCGCGCGAGACCGCAGCGCGAGAAACGCCCGACGCGGCGCAACCTGGCGACGCAGCAGGACATCGACACCATCCTGCGCGCCCTGGGCAACCTGCCCTTCCCCCTCGGCAAGACCGGGCTCACCCGGCTGCTGGAAGGCTCGGTCCAGAGCCGCATCCAGGCGGACCGCTCCCCGTTCTTCGGGGCGCTGGCCGACCTCCAGAAGTCGAAGATCGACGGCGCCATCGACGACCTCGTCGCCAACGGCGCCCTGGTCTACGACCGCACGCGCGAGTTCCCCGTCCTCCGCCTCACGGAACAGGGGGCCGTCCGCCTGCACGACCTGGCATCCGACGACTGACCGCCACCCAACCACCGGGTGTTACACTCGCCCCGCTCCTGGGGGCGGATGGGGCCCGGTGGCCTCCCCAATCTTCAAAATTGTGTGAGTGGGGGTGCTCCCCTCACTGGTGGGTTCGACTCCCATGCGCCCTCGCCTCAGTTTTTCTGCAAAGTCTTGCGCGTGCCATCTGTGAACGTGATCAACCCTATCCGCTAGCCACCCGTCCTTTGGCAGATGGCACCTTCACCTCTCCCTACACTGTGCTGACCCCACGCCGCTTTGCGTAGCTGCCGAATCGTCTGCCGCTCTATGTCTTTGCTCGCTTGCATAGGGTCAGTGTGAACATTTGCTTACGCGCTGCACTGCGGGCAAAGCGCATCAGGTGACGCGGTTCCGCGTGCAGTAGGTGCCCACTCCCAGTGCGAGAATGTGGGCGCATGTTTCGATGGTGAGGGGCACTGGGAGGGTGGCATGGATGCGGCTGACGAAGCAGAACCGGCTGAACGTTCGTACTTCTCTTCCGACGAAAGCCGGGAGGCTGTCGGGGCGCTGGAAGCCACAGCCCGGTTTCTCGCGCTAGTACTGGAAGATCAGTCCATGTGGCGCTGGATCATCATCGCCGCACACGGTGCCGTGCAGGGCTTCATGGTCTGTGCGCTGGCAGGGTCAAGCGGTCTCGGGGCGTATGACGAAGCTAGCCGCAAGAGGCGGCTGACTGCCCAGCGGGCGCACCGGGAAGCGGTGCGGACGGGTGATGCTCAGGCCGCTCACGAAGCAGAGCAAGCGTTCCTGTTCGGCCCGGTCAGGTTAGCGAACTTTGGCGAGTTGTACGGGCACATCAAGACTCGCGACTGGCCGATGTATCAGTACGGGAACACCAACTTCTACGAGGCGACGGATGCGCAAGACAGGTGCATCACCGATCTAAACGATGTACGTAACGAGTTCATCCACTTTCAGCCCATCATCCGGGGTTTCATCCTGCGGCAGCTCCCGGCCATGACGGCAGCCGGGCTGGACGTGGTGCAGTTCCTACTGCGCGACTCCAACAACATCCTCTGGGCGCACGAAGGTGAGCCGCTACATGATCGGGCAGAGGCAGCACTGGCCGATGCCCGGCAGCAGCTTGCCACCATCAACGAACGCTACGCGGGCCTCTATCCGCCTGCGGAGCCGCTTTGCGGGTGGGCACTTGCTGACTGACAACCTGCCAGCGGTTATCGCCTTTGGCATCGGGCTTTCTGCTGGCAAGGTTTCTGGTGCTGCCGTGGTTGCAGCGGTTGTAGGTTGGCGGCGCTAGTACGCCTTATCGAGGATCGCCAGAAATTCGCTCACCACTTTCTCAGGGGTGAAATAGCACTCCGTTGAGTCGTAATGCGTCACCGTTCTGATTCCGTGTTGCTTAAAGAGCCGGTCGCGTTCATGATCCTGCGTGGTGCGCTGGCGTGGGTGATACGGTGCCCCGTCTACTTCGAGAATGCCCCACTTCCCACGATGGCAAATCAGGAAGTCAGGTTCGCGGATCACTCGCCCCTGCGGGCCGTTCAATCGGGCTCGGCATAGCGGGAAGAACAGTACCCCTTTCTTGTCCAGCGCTTCGGCAATCTTGATCTCTGTAGACGAACGAAACCGTAGACGGTTCCATATCTTGTCTGCTCCGTCACCCGGCGCTTGATTGTTCACGTCTTTCCCGCGTGCCATCGCCACCATCTCTGCGTGCCAGTCTGGTTCAAGAGCAACTAAGCCAGCCCGAATATTGATGTCTCGCAGCCATAGCGGATGGGGAATTACCGCTGCAATTTCTCCCCTTATCTGCCCGTGTGCATCGCTTTGATAGGGCCTGTCTGCAAAATGCGCTAGGCTTGCGGGCATGGAACGACATGCCCTGACCGATGAGCAGTGGGCGCGCCTGCGTCCGCTGCTGCCCCCGCCGCCCCAGGGTCGCGGTCGCCCGCGCAGCGATGACCGGCTGATCGTGGAGGCGATCCTGTGGCGGCTGGCGGCAGGTGCGCCCTGGCGCGACCTGCCAGCACGCTTCGGATCCTGGCGGACGGTGTACTCGCGCTTCCGGCGCTGGCAGCAGGCGGGCGTCTGGGAGCGTGCCCTGGCCACGCTCCAGGCGGAGGCCGATGCGTCCGGGGACCTGGACTGGGCCCTGCATTTCCTCGACGGCACCACCGTGCGAGCCCACCAGCACGCCGCTGGCGCGAAAAAGGGGGCGGCGACCAGGCGCTTGGCCGCTCCCGAGGCGGCTTCTCGACCAAGATCCACCTCCGGGCCGAAGGCGGAGGGAAGCCGATCTGCGTCATCCTGACGCCCGGACACCACCATGAAGCCCCGCAGACCCCGGCGTTGCTGGAAGGCGGCGTGGTCGCGCGCCCCCACGGTGGCCGCCCCCGCACGCGGCCGGATCGCGTGGTCGGCGACAAGGGCTACACCGGCCAGCCGGTGCGGGCGTATTTGCGGCGGCGCGGCATTGGCGCCGTCATCCCGCGTCGCCGCACCGAACACCGGCGTGGCGTCCGCTTCGACCGTGTCGCCTACCGCGAACGCAACCGGATCGAACGCCTGATCAACCGGCTCAAGCAGCATCGGGCCATTGCCACGCGCTACGAGAAGCTGGCCGTCTCCTATCACGCCTTGCTCACCATCGCCTGCATCCTCCTCTGGTTATGATTTTGCAGACAGGCCCTAGCCCTCCTGCAGCGCTTCGCTCGCTGAAGCCGACTCGCCCCCGCCTCGTCAGTCTCGCTGCCATCCGCCGGGTCCGCTGGAACGCTCCGTACTGTCGAACCACCCGTTGGCAAAACTGCCGGGCCGGGCGGCCAGCACTGCGCCACGTTGGCCTGGCTGGAAAACACGCTCGGCCCTGGCCAGAACGCCAGGGCCGAGACGTCAGGTCAGGTCGCGACGACTCGCGGCTAGAACGACGTGCAGACTGGCGCTGTATCGGAGCGGAGCACGGATTGCGCGTTGAACTGCGCCTTGTACGCCTCCCGAATCTCCTCCAGCTTGGCGCTGCTCTCGGCGGCGCTCTCCTGCGGATAGAGAATGATCAGCACTTCGCTCCCCATCTTGCTCGGCTCAACGTCGTCGGGGCCCTTCCACTGCCCCAGCCCGGTAAGCAGCGTGAGGCCATCGGGGAAGCGCGGCGTAACCTCGGCATCCAGGAAGGCTTCGAAATCGTCGGGAATCACGCCGACACCCTGATCCATTGAGGTGCCGAAATAGAGCTCACCACGTACCCAGGGCTCTGATCCAGCGCCGTAGAGTTCGTCCGGACAGGCGTCCACCGCGGCGCTGGTTGCGTCAGCCACCGGGGTGGCCTCTCCCTGCGCCTGAACCGAGGCGAAGGCTCCCACACCGGCCCCCCCGGCGAGCAGCACCAGCGCCAATGCGCCAAGCTGTGCGCGGCGAATCAGGCTGGACCGGGGTTGCCGGGTTTCCTGGGGTACTTGAGACGACATCGTGCGCTCCTTGTTCTTCCGCGGTTCACCACCACAGGCGCACGTCTTGCAACGCGCGCCCAACCGGTCGTCAGCCTAACCGATCGGGCGAATCCTGGATAGAGCCACGGCCTCACCGGATCAGGCCAGTGGCTCCTCGCGTGAGGCTCAGCCAGCCTGGCGGGCGCCTGGAGGCGTTCCTGATCCTGGCAAGTCCGCCGTCTGGGAGGCAAGAATGGCTGAGCGGCGCACGCCGGCAAGTCCCGTGGTGACCCGCGAAGCAGCCTTGGGCATGAGGCGGCATCCCTGATTACCCCGTCAGCACATGGACCGGTCCGCGCAGCCTCGCATGAACCCGGTCACCCACCTGCCGGAGCTTCGTAGGGACCGGTGCGCACGGCGATCACGTCGCCGTTGTCCAGCGTGACCGGTGAGCAGGCAGGCGGCGCCCAGAACTCGTACGCCGCCACGCACGGTTCCGGGCGCACCGACCTCCTCCGGTGATACCAGGCAAACGGCTTCCGGTCGCAAGACGACGAAAACTGGTCCACAGGCCGGCGCAGCTAGAGGAACCGAGCCGAAAACGCACGATACCTGCGTCCCCATTGCCGTCCCTGGCAAATACCGGACCTCGCCCAGGAAGTCCGCGACCGCGCGATCAGCCGGGTGCAGATAGACCACTTCCGGCGGCCCGATCTGCGCGATCTGGCCGTGCATCATGACAGCGACGCGATCCGCCAGCGTGAACGCCTCTTCCTGATCGTGCGTCACCAGCACCGCAGTCGCCCCGGCGGCGCGCAGGATGTTTCGCACGTCGGCCCGCACCCGACCCCGAAGGCTGGCATCCAGGTTGGAAAAAGGCTCATCCAGGAGGAGCACGTCTGGCCGGGGCGCCAACGCCCGCGCCAGCGCCACCCGTTGCTGTTGCCCGCCGGATAACTGACCTGGCATCCGGTCGCCAAGCACCGTCCATGCCAACCAACGCGAGCATGTCATCAGCACGTTGGCGGTGTTTGCGCTCCAACCCGAACCCGACGTTGTCGCGCACGCTCAAGTGCGGAAACAGTGCGTAGTCCTGGAACACCATGCCGACCCGGCGCTGTTCCGGAGGCAAGGCCCACGCCTGGCCCCGGCCGCCCTGCGCAACGACCCGGCCGCCTATGGCGATGGCGCCACTGTCTGGCTGTTCGAAGCCGGCAATCAGGCGCAAGGTCGTCGTCTTGCCGCACCCGCTGGGTTCAGCAGCGCGCAGATCTCACCGGAGGCGACGTCGAGGTCAGGCGATCAACCACTGTCGTTTCGCCAACTTGTGTGGACTCTCACCGCCATGATGACCGCTGCTCGTGGCTCATGCGGCCAGCGCCTGTCGCCGGTGCGCGAGCAGATAGGTTGGCAGAGCAGTGACACCCACCAGCAGCAGGGCCGGGATAGCCGCCTCACCGTACCGGGCGTCGCCGGCCGCCGTCCAGATCAGCGTCGGCAGGGAGCGCTCCCCTGCCGGGATCAGCAGGAGCGTCATCGGGAGCTCCTTGATGGTGGAAAGAAACACCAGCAGCGCGCCGGCGAACCAACCGGGCCGGGCAAGCGGGAGCGTGACTCGCCACATAGCCACCGGCAGCGAGGCTCCGAGGCTGCGGGCGGCCTCCTCAACACGCGGGCTGATCTGCAGGAGTGAGACGCGGGTCGCGCCGAGTGCCTGGGCTACGTACCGGCAGGCGCACGCGGCCACCAGGACGCCGAGCGTCTGGTACCACGGTGTACGTACGGTGATGGCGACGGACGCAATCGCGATCACGATGCCGGGCATGGCGTAGGACAAATAGGTGGAGCGCTCCAGGGTGCGGGTCAGGGCCGACGGATACCGCACGCTCAGCAAGGCGCCCGGCGCCGCTGCCGCCCCGGCCAGCATGGCGGCGCCCGTCCCGAGCAGGAGTGAGGTTTGGGTGGCCTCCCAGAGATGCACACTCGTCGGCCGGAAAAGGACGTGCCGGGCGCCCCAGTAGCCGAGCACGACCAGCGGCAGCCCGAGCCCCGCCAGAACCACGACTGAACTCAGGACAAGACCCGGCCACCGCCAACGGCCCAGGCGGATGGTTGGAGCACCCCGGCGCACGCCGCTACTGACCCGGTGCAGGGTCGCCTGACCGCGCATCCGTGCTTCCAGGACCAGCACGACGGCTGCGATGAGAGTCAGGAACAGCGCGAGTCCGGCTGCCGCGGTACGGTCAAAACTTGATCGATAGCTGGTGTAGATGGCCCGGGTGAATGAATCGAAACGGAGCAGCGTCACCACACCGAAATCACCCAGGGTGTAGAGCGCACAGAGCAATCCGCCGAGGGCGATGGCTGGCCGCAATTGTGGCAACGTCACCCGGCGAAACGCTTGCCACGCGTTCAACCCAAGGCTGCGGGCAGCCTCTTCCTGGCTGGCATCGACACCCAGGCAGGCTGCCCGCAGCGTCAGGTACGCATAGGGCAGCGTGGAAAGCGTGAGGATCAACCAGGCGCCCCAGAACCCGTAGAAGGAGGGCAGTTGGCTGACACCCAGCGGTTCCAGCACCTGTTGCACGAGGCCATGCGGCCCGAGCGCGGCAACAAACGCCAGCGCGCCAACAAACGATGGGACGACGAGCGGCAGGGTGAACGCCGTCGTCCAGAACGGGCGGCCGGGCAGATCGGTGCGGGTCGTCAGCCAGGCCAGGGGAACAGCGAGGGTGGTGGCGGCAATCGCGACAGCGCCGGTCAGCAACAGCGTGTTCAGCAGCACCTGCAGGGTACGCCCCCGCCACACGATCTGCATCAGGCCTGCCGTATCGCTACTGGCGCGCACGACCAGGTACAGCAGTGGGAGAAGCGCCAGTAGCGACACGGCAATTGCCGGCGCCAGCAGCAGCAAGGGCGGGCGCCCCGCCCACCCTTGCCGGATCCGGTGTTTCCTTGTACCGGGTGCAGTGAAACCGGCCCGGTCAAGACCTGTCGTCCACTCCCGGCTGGCGGCGCTCACTGGTGGTGCTCTGTTCGCAAGACGTGCCTCACGCACGAACCCGGATGCACTGAGAACAGCGCATCCGGGAGACCGGGTTCGTCGATTCGCTACAGGATACCGACTTCCGTCAGCAGGGCGACGGTCCCTTCCAGGTCAGCGAGCTCCGTCAAGTCAATCTCCGGACTGCCGATGTCGGCCAGCGGCGGCAAACCATCGGGTGATGCAACTGCGCTCACCACCGGGTACTCCGACGTCTTCGTGGCAAAGTATGCCTGCCCCTCCTCACCCAGCATGTACTCGGCGAAGGCCAGCGCTTCCTCCTGGTGCGCGCCGCTGGCCAGGATACCGACGCCAGCGATGTTGACCAGGGCGCCCGGGTCGGCCGCATCGAGATAGCGGTTGGCGATGGGGAACGCCTCCCCCTCCTCGCGCTTGACGGCGTACAGGTAGTAGTGGTTGACCAGGCCCAGGTCGAGTTCGCCATTGCCCACGGCCATGACGATATCTGTATTGCCTTCGAACGGCACGACCCCGTTCGCCACCATGCCCTCGAGCCACGCGCGCGCGGCGTCGTCGCCTTCGAGCACCCGGAATGCGGTGATGAAGGTCTGGAACGAGGCGTTGGCCGGCGCCCACCCAACCCTGCCGCTCCAGGCGGGATCGAGGAGTGCCTCGACTGTTCCGGGGACTTCGTCTTCAGTGAGCGCGTCGCTGTTGTACACCAGCACCCGGGCCCGCGCCGATGCGCCAGTCCACATCCCGGCGTCGGACCTGAAGCGGGCATCGACGGTTGACAGCAGGTCCTCCGGGAGCGCCGAGAAGAGGCCCGCCTCCTGAAGGAGCCCCAGCGCGCCTGCGTCCTGGGCAAAGAACACATCCGCCGGCGAAGCGTCCCCTTCTTCAAGAATCGTGATCGCCAGTTCGCCGGTCCCCGCGTAGCGCACATCCGCATCAATACCGGTTGCAGCGGTAAACGCCTCGATGAACGGGCCAACCAGGTTCTCATTCCGGCCGGAGTAGATTGTGAGCCGGCCGGCGGACGGCGTCGCCTCTGCCTGCGCCATCACGCGATGCAGACCTGTGCCCAACGCCCAACCGCCGAGTATCCCGCCACCTGCCATTCGCGCGAGGCTACGCCGCGACAAACGTGACGCTCGCGGTGCTGAAGAACTCACCCATTCGTTTTTCACGCGCCATCCCCCAAACACGCAACGCTTGCTTGCGACAGCAGGTCAGGCCACGACCTGACTCTGACTTCACTCGCGCCGTTATATCCGACTGATTCAGTCAGCTTTTCTCCTAGCCTAGAGAGCATCCTGGAGAACGTCAAGCGCGGACCTTATGGCAGGAGCACATGCCGGGATCATGCGGATTCGTGGCGCATGCCCAACTGGCCGGCCACAGTAGGGGATCCCGCTGCGCTCGGCAGCCTGAACCCAAAGGCGCGAAACGTCGTGCCTTTCGCGTCGCGGAGGCTGCGCGCGCACGTCGTGTCTCGCCGCAAGCGCGCGCACGCGAGGACCAGGCAGGGGAGCAAGATCAACAGGATTCAGTACTGCTGGATGAGGGCCGCACACACTCGCAGAAGCGTGGATCGCGAGCAAAAACGCGGGGCCAGTCCGCATGGCCCAGGGAGAGTGTGTGGGCGCCTGCACCGGCGCGGAGGGCTGTGGGCCTCGCCGCCACCAGGCAAGAAACAGCCCCGACGAACTCTGCGCTCGTCCCGCTCCCTGATCAGCCGCTTCCCGCGCGCGCCCCGCAACAACGCGCGTTCCCCGGCGATCCCATCATGCTCCGGTTGCAGGAGAGTACCCCGCGATGCTCTCCGCCCTTTGAAGCGTCCGGTGGGAGCGTTCTTGACGCTCGGCCCCTCGGGACTGTACGTACACTATATCCGGACGAGAACCCGGTGTCAAGGGGTGCGCGACATACGCACTCGCTGGCAAATCCCGTACCGGGTACTGGCGTTTTCAGCGCCGGGTCATGCGAAGATCTGCGCGAGCGAAAAACGTTGCCGCGCCAGACCACCCATCGCCCGTGATCGACAGCATACCGGGTCACCAGCCAGGATGCGATCATGCAGAAAGCTACCGGATCAGAACGGGCGCCAGCGAGTCCCCCTGAGTCTGCGGCTATATCCCGCCGCGCGGTTGCCGGCTGGGTCTTGAAAGGGCTCGGGAACACCCTCCAGTCGCAGACGATGATCGCCAACTACTTTCCGGTGTGGGTTGTTGCCGTGATGGGCGGCAGCGACAGTCTTCTGACGCTCAGCAACACCATCATCATGCTGCTCATGATCGGGCTGGGGCCCTGGCTGGGCGCAGTCTCGGATCTTCTCCCACGTCGCATGCCGGTCCTGATCGTGACCACCGTGGCCTCTGCCCTCCTCTTTGCGCTGTCTGCACAAGGTGATCTTCGGCTCGCTCTCGTGGTCTACAGTGCGGCAAACCTGTGCTTTCAAGCCAGCCTGATCATCTACGACGCGCTGCTGCCGGCCGTGAGCACCGAGGAAAACCGGGGCAGGATCAACGGCCTTGCGGTCGGGCTGGGGTACTTCGGTTCGCTGCTGAGCCTCGGCATCGGTGGCCTGGTGCTCTCTGGCGGCGGCGGCTATCACGCGATCTTCCGCCTCACGGCGGTAGCCACGCTGCTGTTGGCGCTCCCCTGCTTTGTCCTGGTGCGGGAGCCAGCGCGGGCAGTCGTCCGGCGTGCGCCGTTGGCGCTCGCACGCGGGGCGCTTGCCGGTGTTGCAGCCACGCTTGACCACGCCCGCACGTTGCCGGATCTGACAAGGTTCTTACTCTGCCGTACGCTCTACTCGATGGCTGGGGGCGCTATCGGCATCTTCATGGCCGTCTACCTGACGGTAGAACTCGGCTACTCGAGCGTGGACAAGGATCGTCTGCTGCTGTCAGCCATTCTGGGGGCGGTTGCGGGCGGGCTGCTCTGGGGCCGCGTCGTCGATCTCGTTGGCCCTCGCAACGCCCTGCTGTCGGTCCTCGCCGTCTGGAGTGCGGCGCTCCTGGCCATCGCTGCGAGCGGCCTCGGGGTGCTCCCCACCGCCTCGCTCTGGTTCTCCGCGCCGCTGGCCGGCTTCGCGCTTGGAGGCACATGGGCCTCGGACCGCCCGCTGATGGTCGCGCTCTCACCACCGGCGCAACTCGGCACGTTCTTCGGCCTCTACGGGCTTTCCGGGCGTATCGCAATCCTTGCAGGCCCGCTGGTCTGGACGTTCGTCGCTCAGGTGGCTGGCCTCGGCCGCCCCGCTGCCCTTGTCGCCCTGACGCTCGTCGTTCTCATCGCCATGGCATTGCTACGGGCGGTCCCCGCCGCCGTTGGGCGTATCGACTGACATTCCGGCATGCGGGGGCGGCACAGTCGCCAATCCGCTCAGGATCACCTCAATCCACCAACGAAAGCGCTCTTCGCCTGAGCCAGTGAACATCAGCGGACGCAGAGCGACGATCAGCGGGAACTGCTCGGGCGGCAGCGTGGCGAAGGCGTCCTCGACACGCTGGAGCACTGCCAATTGCGCCTCGCCTTCGGCCAACCTGACGTCAAAGATGCTCTCCTCCACGGCGGAGGCGGTCACCAGCAACGCCAGCAGGTCAACCGCCCACGCGATGACGGCGTCTCCCAGCCCGCCCTCCCGCAAGAGCCCCATGACCTGCTCCTGCAGGGCCATGGCGTTCCGGCCCGTGGGGATTGTGCCGAACGCCACCAGCGCCAGGCCGCGGCGCTTGCCCAGCGTGGCGACACTGTTTTGCAGAAGCCCGATCAGGCGATCCTGCCACGTGCCGTCACTGGGCACGAGGATCTCAGCCATGACCTGGTCGAGAAGCAAATCAAGTAAATGGCGACGATTGCTGACGTAGACGTACAGCGACGCCGGGCCGGTGTCCAGTTCCTGCGCCACCCGCCGCATCGTCACCGCGTCCAGGCCCTCACCATCAAGCAGTCGCATTGCCGCCTCGACGATGGCGCGCTGGCTCAGCGGCGCTTTGGCAGGCCGGTCCCGCCGGCTCCTGGGCGCGGGCCGCGCCGGTTGAGGTTCGTGTGTTGACACTGTGCAACCACTCCCGTACAGTGATCGCTACGATCACCGTTCGTTACGATCACTGTACGCTACATCGCCTCGTCAATGCTGGAGTCACCAATGGCCCGAACGTCACAAATTGCCGTCCCCGCCACCACCCGGCCCATGCAGCCCTGGCTCATTCTCGCAATTATCCTGCTCGCGGATGTTGTCGATCTCCTCGACGCCACCATTACCACGATTGCTGCCCCGTCGATCGCAGCGTCCCTCGGCGGCGGCGCGGGCCTGATCTCCTGGCTCAGCGCCAGCTATGCCCTGAGCATGGGCATCCTGCTGGTCCTGGGCGGTCGCCTGGGGGACAAGTTTGGCCGGAAACGCCTGTTTCTCATCGGCATCGTCGGCTTCACGGCTGCCTCAGTCGTCTGCGGCCTGGCCACCACCCCCACCATGATCATCCTGGCCCGCATGCTCCAGGGCGCGTTCGGCGCGCTGATGATCCCACAGGGTTTCGGCATCATCAGCCAGGCCTTCTCCCGAGAGCAGATGGGGCAGGCCTTCAGCGCCTTCGGCCCGGTGTTGGGCGTTTCAGCCGTGGCCGGGCCGGTCGTCGCCGGGGCGCTAATCAACGCCAACATCGCCGGCGCCGGCTGGCGCGCAGCCTTCCTGATCAATCTCCTCGTTGGCGCCGTGACCTTTGTCGCCGGACTGACTTTCCTGCCTCAGGACAAGGGTGACGCAGCCGTTCACATCGATATTCCAGGCGCTGCGCTGCTGGCGGCATCGCTGTTCGGGCTGCTTTTTGGCATCATCCAGGGTGCAGAAGCCGGCTGGCCTGCTTACACCTTCGTCTCGCTCGCCGCAGGGGCACTCCTTTTCGTCGCGTTCGTTTGCCAGCAGCGCGGCGCCGCCACGCCACTGTTGCAGAAGTCGCTGTTCCGCAACCGTGGCTTCGTAGCGGGCCTCATCGTCGGGTTGATCTTCTTCGGGGCACTCACCGGCCTGATGCTCGTCGTTGGACTGTTCATCCAGACTGGCCTTGGATACTCGCCCTTTGCAGCATCTCTCGTCACTGCGCCCATCGCGGTTGGCATCGTTGTTTCGTCGATCTTCGCGCGGAATGCTGTCGCAAGACTTGGCCGCCGCCTGGTCTTCGCCGGAATTGGCGTTGTGCTGCTGGGCGTGGGGCTCCTGATCGCCATCCTGGTCGCGATACCCGACGTAGCGCACCTTGGCGCGCTCCATTTCACTGTGCCGTTCTTCATCATTGGCGTGGGCGCGGGACCCGCCTTTGCCGCCGTCTTTGACGTCGCCCTCGGGGATATCGAGCCGGGGGAAGCGGGCAGCGCCTCCGGCTCCCTGACCGCCGTGCAGCAGCTTGCCAGTGCCGCTGGCGCCGCGAGTCTTTCAACGCTGTACCTGCATGCGGTCGCCAGCAGGGGTCAGCACCAGGCGGCGTGGCTGAGTCTCGTAGTCGTTGCTGCAGGGCTCACGGTTGCGCTGGCCTGTGTCCGTGGCATGCCGCGCGGCGTCACCATGAACTAGGGGTCGCGGAGGCGCCTACGCCGGAACACCCAGTGGCGCATTGCCACCCGTTGGGGCGTTCTGCCCCGGCTCCGCGCGCCTCGCCAGTGGCTCAACAATCTCTGCGGCGCGCCGGATGGCAACGCCAAAGGTGGTCGCGTAGCCGTCCCTGCCGACATCCACCAGCAGCCCGGCGCGCTGAAGCTTGCGGTACACCCGCTCGTTTGCTTCGCAGAGGATGACATGCACCCCGCGCTGCTGAAAGTGTCGAATCGCTTCCTGGAGCGTTTGCAGGCCAGTCATGTCGGTAAATGGCATGTCCGTCATGCGGACCACCAGCACCTTCGGGTCTGCGTCCGCACGCTCCAGAACGCGCTCCAGCGTTTCGACTGCGGCGAAGAAGAAGGGGCCATCAATGTGATAGACGAGCACGCCAGCGGGAACTGTGACGCCGCGGTCGTCCCGCAGTTCACGCTCGATCTGCATGTGAGAGAGTTCATGGACCTCGACCGAGGTCGACATCCGGCGCAGGAAGTTGAGGGTGGCCAGGATCACACCGACGTTTACAGCAACCACCAGGTCCGCGAACACGGTAAGCAGAAACGTCACCAGCAGCACCGCCACGTCCGCCCGGGGCGCTCGCCTGATCATGCTGACCATGTGCCGGGCGTCGCTCATGTTCCAGGCAACGACAAAGAGGATGGCCGCCAGCGCGGCCAGCGGCACGTTCACGGCCAGCGGCGCCAAAGCCACAATGATCAGAATCAGCACGAGTGAATGCACGACCCCGGCGATGGGGCTATTGCCGCCGTTCTTGATGTTGGTCGCGGTGCGCGCGATTGCGCCGGTGGCAGCAAACCCACCGAACAACGGGGAGGCAATGTTTGCGAGACCCTGCCCTACCAGTTCCTGATTGGAATCATGCCGGCTGCCCCCGGCCATGCCGTCGGCGACGACGGCGGACAGCAGTGATTCGATCGAACCCAGGAGGGCGATAGTGAGCGCCGGCCCGAGGAGTTCGAGCACGCGGCCAGGGGTCGCCTGCGGCAGCGACGGCGCCGGAAGCCCCGATGGGATCCCGCCAAACGCGCTCCCGATGGTGGCGACCGTCGGGAATCTGAAGATAGCCACTGCCGCCGTTGCCACCACCAGCGCGACCAACGGACCAGGGACGCGCTTTACACGTGGGAGATGCGGCCAGCCGATAACAATGGCCAGGGAAACCAGCGACAGGAGCGTTGTTGCCGGGTCAAGGTGGGGCAACTCGCGGACGAGGCTGAGCATCTTCTCGTGAAAATGATCGCCTTCGGGCTTGTCGATCCCGAAGAAGTAATGCCATTGCCCGGTCCAGATGATGATGCCGATACCGGCGGTAAACCCAACAATAACGGGGTCGGGAATGAACTTGACGAGGCGACCAAGCCGGGTCACGCCCATGATGACCAGGATAACGCCCGCCATCAGCGTGGCGATCTGCAGCCCATCGAAGCCGTATCGCGCCGTTATCCCGGAGAGGATGACGATGAAGGCGCCGGTCGGGCCGGAGATTTGCAGTCGGCTGCCGCCCAGGGTCGACGCCACGATGCCAGCGACAATGGAGGTGTAGATGCCATTCTGGGGATTCGCGCCCGAGGCAATAGCGAACGCCATCGCCAGTGGCAGGGCCACCAACCCGACCACAATCCCGGCGACAATGTTCGGGAGCCAGTTCCCCGGTTTGAGATAGCCGCCGCGCAACGCCTGTTGCAATGCCGTATTGAACATTCCCTACCCGCACGTCATCGACCACGCGGACACGCGCAGCTACCGCGCCGCCAGCGCCTTGAACTCGGCCACATCGCAGATTCAGGTGACGGATTCTGGAGCTACCCTTCCCAAGCCGTAACATAGTCGCAGAACTATTCGCCTGCAACTCCCGCGTACACGGGTTGCTAACGCACGGTGCGTGCAGGAGATGGGATACTTCCCTGTGACCGTAGCCCGGTCCCCTGTCCAGGTGCTTCGCCGGCCCGCCGCGTGTGCATGGAGCCGGAACTCGAGGAGGCTCGCTTGTCCGCCCCGCCGCTGCACGATCTGCAAACGGAAGCCATCAACGCCATTCGCGCCCTGTCCATCGACGCCATCCAGGCCGCCAACTCGGGCCACCCGGGCCTGCCGCTCGGCGCAGCGCCAATGGCGTACGTGCTCTTTACCGAGTTCCTGAAGTTCAACCCGCAGGACCCGCAGTGGCCAGACCGTGACCGCTTCGTCCTCTCCGCCGGGCACGGCTCGGCGCTGCTCTACAGCCTGCTCCACCTCACGGGCTACGCACTGCCATTGGAGGAGATCAGGAACTTCCGGCAACTTGGCTCCATGACGCCCGGCCACCCGGAGCGCGGGCACACGCCCGGCGTCGAGGTGACCACTGGCCCGCTCGGGCAGGGCTTCGCAAACGGCGTTGGCATGGCTCTGGCCGAGCGCTTTCTGGCGGCAACGTTCAACTCCCCGGACCTCGAGATCGTTGACCACTACACGTACGGGATCGTCTCCGACGGCGACATTATGGAAGGCGTGGCAGCCGAGGCTGCCTCTCTGGCCGGCCACCTGGGCCTGGGCAAGCTGATCTACCTCTACGACCAGAACCAGATCACGCTGGCGGGCACCATTGGCCTTTCCTTTTCCGAGGATGTCCCGGGCCGCTTCCGCGCGCTCGGCTGGCAGGTGCTGGAAATCGACGGCAACGACGTCGAGGCCGTGCGCGGCGCGATCAGGGCGGCGCAGGAGGAGACGGGCAAGCCCTCCCTGATCTGCGCCAGGACCACCATTGGTTTCGGCTCACCGAAGGCCGGCAACTTCGGCGTTCACGGCGCGCCGCTGGGCGCGGAGGGGGTTGCGGAAACAAAGGCGGCGCTCGGCTACCCCGCCGAACCAGCCTTCTACGTCTCGGAAGCTGTCTACGACCATTTTCATGAGGCTGGCGCACGCGGGGCCGTGGCGCAGGCAAGCTGGGAGCGCGCCTTCAAGGAGTACGAGGCTGCAGAGCCGCAGTTGGCGCAGGAGTTCCAGGATGCGTTCGCGGGCAAGCTGCCCGCCGGCTGGAATGCCGATATCCCGACCTGGCAGGCGGGCGGCAAGCCCATCTCCACGCGCAAGGCGTCAGGCGAAGTCATCAACGCCTTCGCGAGCAAGGTGCGGACCTTCATCGGCGGATCGGCGGATCTGAACCCGTCCACCAACACGGCCATGAAGAACCTGGGCGACTTCGAGATGCCCGGTTCGACGCCGGATGTCAGCCAGGAGCAGGGCCTGACCGGCGGCGCGTGGAGCTACGCGGGCCGCAACATCCACTTCGGCATTCGCGAGCACGCTATGGGCAGCGTCGCCAACGGCATCGCGGCTCATGGCGGCGCCATCCCCTTCACCGCGACCTTCCTGGTTTTCGCTGACTACATGCGGCCGCCGATGCGACTGGCCGCCATCTCCGACCTCAAGGTGATCTTCGTCTTCACCCACGACAGTATCGCGGTTGGCGAGGATGGCCCGACGCATGAGCCGGTCGAGCAGTTGCTGAGTCTACGCGCCATCCCGGACCTGGTCACTATCCGCCCCGCCGACGCCAATGAGACGGCCGCGGCCTGGCAGGTTGCGATGGAGCTGGAGGGGCCATCCGTGCTGGTCTTCTCGCGCCAGGACCTCCCGATCCTCGACCGCGCCGGGGCGATCGGTTCGGTGGCGAACGGCGCGTACATCCTGTCTGGCGCCGGCGGCGCTCCGGATGTCGTCCTGATCGGTACAGGATCCGAGGTCGATGTAGCAGTCCAGGCCGCTGCCATCCTCGCCGCGCAGGGCATCAGCGCGCGCGTGGTGAGTATGCCCTCCTGGGAGCTCTTCACGCGCCAGGACGCGGCGTACCGGGAGTCGGTCCTTGGTCCGGTGGGCACGGCGCGCGTCGCGGTCGAAGCCGGAGTGACGCTCGGTTGGGAGCGCTGGGTCGGTGAGCGCGGCGCCATCGTCGGCATGACCAGCTACGGCGCATCTGGACCGGGCAGCGCCGTCCTCAAGCATTTTGGATTCACCGCAGCGCACGTCGCTGCCGCAGCCCTGCGGGTCCTCGGCAAGGACGCCCAGGCAAACGAAGTGGACGACCGCTAGCAGCGGCGCCCGGCAGGAGGCATCGTCATGGCCGTGAACCGCATCACTGAACTGTTTCTGCAAGAGGGTCAGAGCGCCTGGCAGGACGACATCTCGCGCGACATGCTCAACAAGGGCGAGATTGCCCGTGAGATCAATGAAACCGGCATCCGGGGCCTGACCTCGAACCCGACCATCTTCGAGAAGGCGATCGCCGCAGGGCACGCCTACGACGAGTCCGTCGGCGAACTGGTTGCCCAGGGGTTGGAGGACGCCGAGATCTTTGAATCGGTCGCCGTCGCCGACATTCAGGCAGCCTGTGACCTCTTCCGCGACCTCTACGATACGTCAAACGGTGGCGACGGCTTTGTCTCGATTGAGGTCTCCCCGCTCGGTGCGCGTGACGCCGAACTGACAGCAGCCGACGCTCGTCGCCTCTGGAAGCGTGTGAACCGCCCGAACCTGATGGTCAAGATTCCGGGCACCGTCGAGGGGTCGCCGGTGATCCAGCAAATGCTGGACGAAGGCATCAACATCAACATCACACTGCTCTTCTCGGGCGAGGCGTACGAGCGGGTAGCTCGCGCGTACATCGCGGCCCTCAAGGCCAGGCAGGCCCGGGGCGAGTCGATCGATCGCGTCGCGTCGGTCGCCTCCTTCTTTGTCTCTCGCGTTGATGCGCTCGTAGACAAGCAACTGGACGCCCTGATTGCCGGCACGACAGACGAAGCCAGGCAGGCGGAGCTCGCCGCCCTCAAGGGCAAGGCCGCCATCGCCAACGCCAGGCTGGCGTACAAGGCGTTCCAGGAAATCTTTGCCGGTCCCGAGTGGGAAGCCCTTGCGGCTGCGGGCGCCAAGGTGCAACGCCCCCTCTGGGCCTCCACCTCGGTCAAGAACCCAAGCTACCCGGACACGCTCTACGTCGATGAACTCATTGGCCCGGATACCGTCAACACAATGCCGCGCGCCACGGTCATCGCGTTTCTCGATCACGGCACGGTTGCGCGCACCATCGACACTGGCGTAAGCGAAGCGGCGGAAACGATGGCGGCCCTCAAGGCGGCCGGCATCAACTTCCAGGCGGTGACGGACCAACTGGAGGACGAAGGGATCGCCGCCTTTATCAAGAGCTTCGACTCCCTGCTCAGCGGGGTCGCGTCCAAGCGCGCCCAGCTTGCTGCCGCACCCGCTGACTAGCCAGCCAACAGACGTACAGGCGATACATGCCCGGCGCAGAGGCCTGCGCCGGGCAGCGCCGTGTCAGGAAAGGATCCGCACTCCGTGCCCGACGTGATTCTCCGCCAGGTCGCGTTGCCCTCCTTCCCGGCTGATGACGAGCCGCCGCAGATCCCGGAAGCTGAATACCTGCGACGCTGCGAGGAAACGCTGCGCCGCGCCGGGACGCCATGGGTGGCCGTCTATGGCGACCGGGAGCACAACGCCAATCTGCTTTTCCTGACCGGATTCGACCCACGCTTCGAGGAAGCGCTCCTCCTGCTCGGCCCCAACGGCCAGCGCCGCCTGCTGGTCGGCAACGAGGGAATCATCCACGCCGTGGAGGCGCGCCCGGCGCCGAGTGTCCTCCTGTACCAGGGTTTCAGCCTGATGGCGCAACCCCGCGACAAGACTCCCGTCCTGGAAGCGGTGTTGAGCGACGCCGGGCTGGAAACAGGCGATGTCGTCGGGGTGGTGGGCTGGAAGTACCTCACCGTCGCGGAACACGCCGACACGCGGCGTCCGGGCTGGGCGCCAGTGCATGTCGTGGATGCACTGCGGCGGGTGACGGGCGAAGCGCCGGTCGATGTCACGGCAGTGCTGATGTCCGCTTCCGATGGCTTGCGAACACAGAACAGCGCAGACCAGATCGCCGTCTTCGCCTGGGCCGCCCTCCGCGCCAGCCAATCAGTCTTCAAGGTGGTGCGTAGCCTTTCGCCCGGCATGTCCGAGCGGCAGGCCGCCGCGAACTTCGGCTGGGCCGGAGAACCCGTCTCCATGCACCCAATCGTAGCCAGTGGCGCGCCGGGCGAGGCCATCAACGGGCTGCGCTCGCCAGGCGGGCGACGCATTACCGTCGGTGACGGCATCTCTTGTGGCATCGGCTACTGGGGCTCACTCTGCTGCCGGGCCGGCATGGTCGAGGAGGCCGTTAGCCACGACTTCTTCCAGCGATTCGTGCGCCCCTACTTCCTGGCGCAAGCAGCCTGGTACGCCACCATCGGCCTGGATGTCACCGGCGGCGAGGTCTTCGCAGCGGTCGATGACACGCTCGCGGGCGCCAATGCTACGTTTCGGCCTTCACTGAACCCCGGCCATCTCATCTCCTACGACGAGTGGGTGCACTCCCCTATCGAACGGGGCAGCACCATCCGGCTCACGTCTGGCATGGCGCTTCAGTGCGACATCATTCCGGCTCCCATGCCACCCGGCACGGCGCTCAACTGCGAAGACTCCATCGTGCTGGCGGACGCGCCGCTCCGCCAGGAACTGGCGCAGAAGTTCCCGGCACTCTGGGACCGCATCGAGGCAACGCGCTCCCTCATGCAGCGTGAGCTTGGCATTGCCCTGCAGCCGGAGGTGCTGCCGCTGTCGCTGGCCAATGCCTATCTGCCGCCAGCGTGGCTGGCGCCCGAAATGGTGTGCGCGATGGCGTGACATTTCGCGCGAGGTCAGGCGGTACAATCGCGGCATGGCGTGCCGTGGCAGCGCGCGAGGCAAGCGCGGGGAGACATTGCGCCGGTGAGCGAAGCAATACCGCACGTCGGGCTGATCGGCCTGGCGGTCATGGGCGAGAACCTCGCCCTCAACATTGCCCGAAATGGATTCCCTCTGGTTGTCTACAACCGCACCACCGCTCGCACCAGAGCGTTCATGGCGGACCGGGCAGCCGGCACAGGCATCGCTGGCGCGGAAACACTCGCCGGCTTCGTTGCCTCCCTTGCCTCTCCCCGCCAGATCATTCTCCTGGTCAAGGCTGGGGCGCCGGTCGATGCCGTCATCACGGAGTTGATCCCGCTGTTGAACCAGGGCGACATCATCATCGACGGCGGCAACTCAAACTTTCATGACAGCGAGCGCCGGGCCGCCGAACTGGAAGCCCAGGGCATCCGCTTCGTCGGCATGGGCGTCTCCGGGGGAGAACTTGGCGCGCTCTGGGGCCCCAGCCTGATGCCGGGCGGCAACCGCGAGGCGTTCGAGATCATCGCGCCGATGCTGAACGCCATCGCCGCCAAGACCGAGTACGGAGCGTGCGTCACCTACATCGGGCCAGGCGGCAGCGGCCACTATGTCAAGATGGTCCACAATGGCATCGAGTACGGCGATATGCAACTCATCGCTGAAACCTACGATGTCATGCGCAACACGCTTGGCCTCGGCGCTGCCGAGATCGCCGACATCTTCGCAGCCTGGAACGAGGGACCGCTGGCCTCGTACCTGATTGAGGTCACGCGCGACGTGCTGCGCTACGTCGATCCGGAATTGAAGCAATCCCTGGTCGACCTCATCCTCGACGCTGCTGAGCAAAAAGGCACCGGGCGCTGGACGATCGAGAGCGCGCTTGAGTTGGGCAGCCCGGTGCCGACGATAGACGCTGCGGTGACCGCGCGCATGCTGTCGTCGCAGCGGGCGCTGCGCCTGCGCGCCAGCGAGGTGCTGGTTGGCCCTGCCGACCCGGGCGATGTCGCAGCCGCCGAGGCCGCGCTTGGCGACGGCAGCCGCGAGTCCGCGCTGGCGGCGCTGGAGCACTCGCTGTACTTCGCCAAGATCTCGTCATACGCTCAGGGGATGGCGCTGATGGCGGCGGCGAGCGCCACGTATTCCTGGGGGCTGAACCTTTCGGAAATCGCCCGCATCTGGACCGGTGGCTGCATCATCCGCGCGGCATTCCTGGCCGATATCATGCGTGCCTTCCGGGAGAACCCGGTGTTGGAAAACCTGCTGCTCGACCCTGACATCGCCCGGCTTTCAGACGAAAGCGTGCCGGGTGCGCGGCGCGCCAATATTACCGCCCGCACCTGGGGAGTCCCGGCGCCCGCAACCTCGTCGGCCATCGATTACTTCGATACCCTGCGCCAGTCGTCGCTTCCGGCCAACCTCATCCAGGCGCAACGCGACTACTTCGGAGCGCACACCTACCGGCGGCTGGACCGCGAAGGTATTTTCCACACCGTCTGGCAGGACGAGCCTGAAGGCGTCGAAGTCCCCGAACCGTGAGCGAGAGAGCGATGAGGCGCCACCTGAGGCGATGACAGACACCGACACCCATGTTCACTCCGAGGTGTGGTCGCAGCCCTTCGACGCCTGGACGAGCGCCGAAGAGTCGGTAAATCCGTTGCGATCGACTCAGGCAGACCGCGCCGTCGTGCCGGCAGCCATGGTCATCTTCGGTGTGAGTGGAGACCTCACCTCACGCAAGCTGATGCCGGCCCTCTATGACCTGGCCGTCGATTCCTCACTCCCCGAGGGGTTCTCCATCGTCGGCGTCTCTCACCGCGACTGGAGCGACGAGGACTTTCGCGAGAAGATGCGGGAGGCGGTCACCGCCAGTGCGCGCACGCCCGTCACCGACGAAGGGTGGCAGAGCTTCGCCAACGGGCTCAGCTACGTCCGCGGCGATTTCAATGACCCGGAAACCTACCGGCGCCTTGGCGCGAAGCTGGCCGAGATCGACGTCGAGCGGGGCACCAAAGGCAACCGCATCTTCTATCTGGCGACCTCGCCAGACTACTTTCTCCCCATCATTCGCGGCCTGGAGAACGCTCGCGTCTCCGAGCGGCAGGCAAACTACATCGAACCAGCCGAAGGTTGGCAGCGCATCGTTGTCGAAAAGCCCTTCGGGCGCGACCTCGCCTCGGCACGCGACCTGATCCAGGAGATGGCGAACGCCTTCTCGGAGCGCCAGATCTACCGCATCGATCACTACCTGGGAAAGGAAACCGTCCAGAACATCCTCGCGTTCCGCTTCGCCAACATTCTTTTTGAGCCGATCTGGAACCGGAACTACGTCGACAACGTGCAGATTACGGCGGCCGAGGCGATTGGCGTCGAGGGACGCGCAGGGTACTACGACAGCGCAGGCGCGCTGCGCGATATGGTGCAAAGCCACCTGCTGCAACTGTTGACGGTTGTCGCCATGGAGCACCCGGCCCGCTACAGCGGCAATGCCGTGCGCGACGAAAAGGTGAAGGTGCTGCGCTCGGTCGTGCCGCCGGTCGGCGCAGACGAAGTCATGCGCTGGGTGACGCCGGGCCAGTACGGCCCAGGCTTCAGCGGCGGCGTGCCCGTGCCTGGCTACACCGAAGAAAAGGGGGTCTCGCCAGAAAGCCGGACAGAAACCTACGTCGCGCTGCGCCTCAAGGTGGAGAACTGGCGCTGGAATGGTGTTCCCTTCTTCTTGCGGACCGGCAAGCGGCTTCCCCGCCGCGTGACCGAGGTCGCCGTGACGTTGAAGCGCGTGCCTCACCTGATCTTCGGCGGCGCAGAACTGGAACCGACCCCGGATGTCATCTCCATGCGGATCCAGCCGGATGAAGGGATCGCCATTCGCTTCAACGCCAAGGTGCCCGGCGCGGGGACGAATGTGCGGCCGGTGCGGATGGACTTCTCCTACGGCGCCGCCTTCGGCGAAGCAGGCCCGGATGCCTACGAGCGGTTGCTGCTGGACGTTATTCGCGGCGACCCGACGCTCTTCACCCGACGCGACGAAGTGGAATCCGCGTGGGCCATCATGCAGCCCATCCTCGACGTCTGGAGCGCGCCGGACGCCCCCTTCCCGTATCCCTACCCCGCAGGCTCCTGGGGCCCGGTGCAGGCGGACGAAATGATTGCCAGCGCCGGTTTTGCCTGGCGCAGGCCATAGTGCGGAGGGAGGTGTCATGGTCGCAGCGCGCACGCATCCCGCCCGATCCGTCGCCACCCCGGTGCCCGGGGCATCCTGGCAAGCCCATGTGCGCGACGCCAACCAGGTCTCGGCGCAGTTGCACCAGATCTGGCGCGATTACGGCGCAGAACGGAACGCCGCGAGTATTGCGCAGACCTCCTCCGGAACGGACCTCGGGACAATGCCGGTCGCCCGCGCGGCCACGATGAACCTGATCTCCGCCGCCCGCAGCCGTCGCGATGCTGACCGCATCAGGGAAACCATCGCCTCGCTCGATGAGATTCGCCCGTCGCGCGCGACGATCCTGTACTCCGATACCAGTGGCCCAATTGACCCGGCATCGGGACTGGACGTGCGGATCGAACTCCTGGAACAGACATCAGCTCGGGGCCGGCCAGCCACCGTCTTCGAATGCATCACCATCGATGTCAGCGCTGAGAACGAGGCGCAGCTCGCCTCGATTGCGTCTCCGCTGCTGATGCCCGATCTACCGGACGTCTTGTGGTGGGCCACCGATCCGATCGACACGAGCCAGCTTTTCACCGAACTGGTGGATGTCTGCGACCGGCTCATCATCGACAGCGCAATGGCCACCCAAACTGCGGCCGGGCTGCGCCACTTGTGCTCGTTCGCCGGCGAGATGCGGGAAGACGTTGCGCTCGGCGACCTGGCCTGGGCCCGCCTGTCACCCTGGCGCCGCCTGACGACTCAGTTCTTTGATGCGCCCGGGACGTTGCCCGTTCTGGACCTTATCGACGACGTCTCCATCACGTACGGGAACTCTGCTCATCACTGGTCAGGCTTTTCCGGTGCGCTCCTGTACGCCGGATGGCTCGGCTCTCGACTCGGCTGGCGCACGCCCGGTGAATTGCTCCCCGTCCGTGGCGATCCGAACGTGTGGCGCGCCACGCTGCGCGCGGGGTCATCCGGCCGTGAGCGGGAGGTGTCGGTAACCCTGCGACCCACGGCGCGGCCGCTGGCTGCATCGACCCTCCTCGACGTGAAGCTGGCGGCTGACGGCGGCAAGGCAGGGGTCTTCAAGATCGACCGCCTCGACGAAAACGAAATCTCCACCAGTAGCGACATGCCCGACGCCGCCTCAATCATCCGCACGGTCTTTGCGCCAATTCCGGGTCAGGCAGATCTGCTGGCGGATCAGCTTCGCGTTTTCAGCCGTGACCCGGTGTTTGAAGCCGCATTGCTCTTCGCGGCCTGGCTCGCACCATCAGGGTTTACAGGGGTAGCACCACGATGACCGGAACCGAATCCGCAACAGTTCTGGACTTTGGCCCGCGCGGCCAGGTCCAGGTCGTGAATGACAGCGCCGAACTCGCCCACGCGGCCGCCGAGCTTTTCGCCAGTACGGTTGACAAGGCGGTAGCTGCGCGCGGCAAAGCCTTCGTCGCGCTCTCCGGCGGCAGCACGCCGAAGCAGATGGGCGCACTGCTGGCCCGGGAACCGTTTCGCTCGCGCATCCCGTGGGACAAGGTCGAAATATTCTGGGGCGACGAGCGCTGTGTCCCGCTCGGCTCGCCCGAGAGCAACGCGGGTGAGGCAATGCGCGGCTACCTGGATCTTGTCGGCATTCCCCGCGAGAACATCCACCCCTGGATGACTGATCCGGAAGCCGCCGCCGCCGCCGCCATGGAGTATGAAGTCATCCTGCGCTCCGCGTTCGGCCAGGAGTCGGGAACGCCTCGCTTCGACCTGGTGCTGCTCGGTATGGGTGACGATGGGCACACCGCCTCGCTCTTTCCGCACACCGCCGCGCTGCAGGCCGAGAAGCCGCTGGCAGTTGCCAACTTCGTACCAAAGCTCGATGCCATCCGGCTGACCTTGACCCGACCGGTCCTGAACTCCGGCCGCGCCATCGTGTTCCTGGCCGGCGGCCCAGGCAAGGCGGCCATGCTGAAAACCGTGCTGGAGGGGCCAGTCGACCCTGAGGAACGGCCCGCGCAATCCATTGCTCCGACAGAGCCAGATGGCTCATTGACATGGCTCGTTGACAAGGCGGCAGCGGCCCGCCTCTCGCAGGCGGAGCAGCCGTAATGGACGAGCAAGCACGTCTTCAACGCCTGGCAGTCGCTGCCGCCGGCCTGGTGCAACCGGGGATGATCGTCGGGCTTGGCACTGGCTCAACTGCCAGCGCTGTTGTCGACGAACTCGGGCGCCGGGTTGCCGGGGGCCTTGCCTTCACCGGTGTGGTCACGTCCTCACGGACGGAGGAGCAGGCCCGCTGCCTCGGCATTCCGCTAACGACGCTCGACGAGGTCGCGGCGCTCGATCTGGGGCTCGATGGCGCGGACGAGATAGACCCCGCCTTGAACGCGGTCAAGGGGCGTGGCGGCGCGTTGCTCATGGAAAAGCTGGTCGCGCTGTCCTGCGCCCGGTTTGTGCTGGTGGCCAGTAGCGAGAAGAGCGTCGAGCAGTTGGGGGTGCGCATGCCTCTTCCGGTCGAGGTCGTGCGCTTCGGCTGGAAGCACACGGCCACCCGCCTGGAGGCCCTGGGCCTTACGCCGCATTTGCGGCAGGCGTCGGCCGTTGACTCCGCTCCGTACCTGACTGACATGGGCAACTACATCCTGGATTGCGCACTTGAGCCGATACTGGACCCGGCCCAACTGGCGGCCGTGCTCAAGGCCACGCCCGGCGTCGTCGAGCATGGCCTCTTCGTCGGCATTGCCTCCGAGGCCCTCCAGGTCGATCCGCAGGGCGAGTTGAACTACCGCACCCGGGAATTGACGGCATAGCCCGCCCGGAGCGCGGGTCGCTTGCCATTTTCCTCGCCGTATGTATCCTGAGCGCAACAGGGGGAGTAACTGTCGCGCCCTCGCTGGCGCGGCCCCGGAGTCGTCAGTACGCGCGCAAGCGCCGGCCCGGGATCATGCCACCCGTGCATGGCCCAGTAAGACCCTGGCTGCGCCCGGTTCACGGGCTGGCCGGGGTTTACTCGTTTGGTCGTCCAACAGAGGGAACCCCTGTCCATCATCACGCGTTATGACGACAGTTACGGTCGGAAGTGACGCGGGTGACGTGCCCCACAGGCAGGACACTGCAGGCGCAGGGCCACATTTGGCGAGCACGGAACCAGAACTCACGTTCGTGACCGCGGAAAGGTAACCAACCATGATCTTTGACCCGATGTACTTCGTTTTCATGATCCCTGGCGTGATCCTGATGCTTTGGGCTCAGAGCCGCGTCAAGGGGAGCTACGCCAGGTACAGCAAGGTCCGCAACGACGTCAACATGACCGGCGCCCAGGTGGCGCGTCGCATTCTGGATTCGAATGGGCTGCAAAATGTCCCGGTGGAACACGTGCGGGGTGAGCTCACGGACCACTACGATCCAGGCAAGCGAGCACTCTTTCTGTCCGACGGTGTCTACGGCACCCCGAGCATCGCGGCGATGGGGATTGCCGCCCACGAAGTCGGGCACGCCCTGCAGCATGCCCAGGCCTACGCGCCGCTGAAGGCCCGCACCGCCATCGTGCCGGCGGTCAACATCGGGTCCCAACTCGGCGTCTTCGTCCTGATTGCGGGCATCTTCCTGCAGATCACCGGTCTGGCCTGGGCAGGCGTCGCGCTGTTCGCGCTCTCAACGATCTTCGCGCTCATCACGCTGCCGGTCGAGTTCGACGCGTCAAAGCGCGCCAGGCAGCAGTTGGTAAACCTGGGCCTGGTTGACGGTGGCCTCGAGCGTGGGCAGGAAGGCCGGGGCGTTGCCTCCGTCCTGAACGCCGCCGCCTGGACCTACGTCGCGGGGTTCGCGACCTCGCTGCTCTCCCTGCTCTACTACGTCAGCCTGGTCTCCGGCATGAGCCGCGATGACCGCTAGGTCAACCTTCACGGCCATTCAATCCGAGGAGTTCATCACGCGCATGACTGCCAAACCAACCCGATTCCCCGGCGGAGACACCGCCGGGGCACGCATCATGGCCCAGGCCTGGACCGAAGCGTATGTCGCACTCTGGCGAGGCGACGCTGCTGCCGCCTCGTTCGCCGAATGGCTGGCGGGCTTCTGGGTGGAGCACCTGCCTCAGCCGGATGACGCTGCCGACGCCACCAGCCTCTACGCAATGGTTGAGGGCGAGATCACCTGGTATGACCGGGACGGGTTCGTCACGGGGCGCCTTCCTGGCCAGGCCGGTGGCTACCGCCTCCCGCGCGACCTGGTCATGACCTATCCCTGGGTGGCACTCGAATCCGCTGCCTGACCCCGTTCGATTCCACCACGTTCGCTACCATGGACCCGGATCGCTGACCGGGTCCATGTCATATCCGCCCCACGCCACTGGCCAGGAGCACCTCGATGCCGAACGGCGACAACACGGGCAACATCATCATCGGCCAGGTCTGGGGCATCCCCATCCAGATCAACCCGAGCCTGCTCCTTATCCTGGGTCTCATCACCTGGAGCCTTGCGGGTGGCCTGCTGCCCAATGCCTACCCGGAGATGTCCACTACCGGACGCTGGATGACCGGACTTTTCACCGCAGTACTCTTCTTTGGGTCAATCCTGGTCCATGAACTCGCCCATGCCTGGGAAGCTCGTCGCCAGAACATTCCGGTGTTGAGCATTACGCTCTATATCTTCGGCGGCGTCGCGCAGATTGCCGGAAAGCCGCGATCGCCGGGCGGCGAGTTTCGCGTGGCCGCCATCGGCCCCGCCTCCAGCTTCGGGCTGGCCGGGCTGTTCTTCGCCTTGAATCGCACGGTTGGGGACCAGGGATATCTCGGCGCGTCAACCCAGTGGCTGGCGCTCATCAACCTGATGCTGGGGGCCTTTAATCTGCTTCCGGGATATCCGCTCGATGGCGGCCGCATCCTGGAATCGATTGTCTGGGGCATCACTGGCAAGCTCGAGAATGGTGTGCGCGCTGCCGCCCTGGCCGGACAACTCATTGCCTACGTCATGATCGGCTACGGCTTCTTCCTCGCCGTACGCGGCGACATTTTCCAGGGAATCTGGCTGGTCTTCATTGGCTTCTTCCTGCACGGCGCCGCAAACACCGAACGGCGGAACCTGCTCCAGCAGAGTCAACTCGTCGGCGTTCCGGTCTCCTCGGCCATGGGCATCATCCGGGAGCCGAATATTGCCTCGAATGTCCTGATCCAGAGCCTGGTCGAGAACCATGTGCTCGGTCTTGGCCAGGCCTCGTTCATCATCACGATCAATGGCAGCCCGGCCGGCGTGGTCACGCTGCCCGACATTGCCGCCGTCCCGCGCGAAGAGTGGAGCAGGCGCAACGCCGGTGACCTCATGACGCCCCTCCACGACTTACCCAGCGTCGCCCCGGATGATGACCTCCTGGCAGCTGTGCAACTGATGTCCGCCAATGATCTGCTCTTCCTGCCGGTCTTCGAGAATGGCCGCATGGCCGGGTTGCTGACGCGTGACGAGGTGATGCGCTACGTGGCCCAGCACCCGGCAGCCACCTGATTGCCGGTGCGCCTTGTGGCCGCAGGGTGCTTGTGATACGTTGCCGCCACATTCGGAAAACACGTTGGTCTGGGGGCGGCTCAATGCACGACGAAGCTTCCCGGCACGATGAGCCGCTGATGATCCGGTCCAAGATCTGGATCGAGCGGAACGACGTGGTCGTCCTCTCGGACTGGCGCGTTGAGCTCCTGGAAGCCATTGACGCCCACGGTTCATTGCGGCGCGCCGCTGAACACCTCGATGTCCCCTACCGCACCGCGTGGGACCGGGTCAAGGCCACAGAGGCCGCGCTCGGCATTCGCCTGCTGGAGACGGCAAGCGGCGGCGCGGATGGCGGCAGCAGCCACCTCACTCCACAGGCGCGAGAGGCGTGCCGCCGCTTTCGCCGCGTTTCCAGCGGCGTGCAGGAGGTGCTCGCCCGTCGCTTTCAGACCGAGTTTCACGGGTCAGAGTGACTCGACTCGCGCCTGCGTTATGCTCAGCCATGCCTAACGCTCGGCCACAAGGGAGGCACGACGTGAACCATTCCCATTGCTTTCGGATCCGGCGCTCCCTGCTGCGCGGCGCTTTCGTCTCCGTGCTTGCCGTCGCCCTGGCCGTGCTCCCGCTGGCCGGAGAGACCCAGGAGGCCACGCCTCGCACGGAAGGCGATGTTCTTCTCGCGACGACCACCTCAACCGCAGACACCGGTCTGCTCGATGCCCTGGCCCCGGTCTTCCTGGATGAAACCGGATACACGTTGAAGCCAATTGCCGTTGGCTCCGGCGCAGCACTCGAACTGGGTGAAAAGGGCGAGGCCGATGTGCTGCTGGTGCATTCCCCCGCCGCCGAAAAGGCGTTCATGACCGAAGGCTTCGGCGTCGAACGGCGGACGGTGATGTACAACGACTTCGTCATCGTCGGTCCGGCGAGCGACCCGGCTGGCCTTGCGGACGCTACCGGGGCCAGCGACGCCCTGCAACGCATTGCTGACTCAGCCTCGCCGTTCGTTTCCCGCGGGGACGATTCCGGCACTCACGCGCTGGAGAAGAAACTCTGGGCCTCAATTGACCTGGAGCCTGACGGAAGCTGGTACACCGAGGCCGGCAGCGGCATGGGCGACACGCTGAACATCGCGAACGAACGCGAGGCGTACACCATATCGGATCGCGGTACATTCCTCGCGCTCAAGGACCGTCTGGACCTGGGCGTGCTCGTTGAAGGCGACCCCGCCCTCCTGAACATCTACCACGTGATCCTGACAAACCCGGACAACGGTCAGCATATCGACACGGTCGGCGGAGAGGCCTTTCTGGATTTCCTGCTGGAGCCATCCACGCAGGAGTTCATCGGCACGTTCGGCGTTGAGGAGTTTGGCGAACCACTCTTCACGCCCTGCGCCGACAACTCGTGCGGGGTCGAGCCTGAAGACGTACCGGCAGCCACCCCCGAATCCTGACGCGCAAGTCGATGCGCCTGGCCGTCCAGAGTCACCCAATCGCGACGCGCGCCGGTCGAGTCCTGTCTTGCCTGGCGCTGAAAGGGCCAGCTGTTTCGACAGCGATGAGACACGGTGACATTGTGGGCCGCAGTCGGCAAGTGAGCACTGTTCAGCTCCGCCTGGCCGCCATCTCCGGCAGCGCGTGATGAGCGACCTCGTCTCCGGACTCGGTGAGGCCTGGCGATTGCTGGCCGGGAACGATGCGGAAGTCTGGAGCATCATTTTGCTCTCGCTCCGGGTATCCCTTGTCGCAACCTGCGTGGCGTTGCTCCTGGGAACGCCGCTTGGCGCGGTCCTCGCCCTGACGCGCTTTCCTGGCCACGCGCTCGCGGTTGGCGGTGTTTACGCCGGAATGGGCCTGCCGCCGATCGTGGCCGGGCTGATAGTGAGCGTCATGCTCTGGCGCAACGGACCCTTCGGCGCATTCGGGCTCCTCTACTCCCCCGTCGCCATGATCATCGCCCAGGCGCTCATCGCGACCCCGGTGGTGGCGGCGCTCACCTTCTCCGCCATTCACGCGCTCGATCCACGCTACCGGCTGCAACTCACAGCGCTCGGCGCCAATCGCGTGCAAACGGCGTGGTGGCTGCTGCGGGAGGCGCGGCTACCGTTGATTGCCGCCGTTGTCGCCGGTTTTGGGGCGGTGATCTCGGAAGTGGGCGCAGCCATGATGGTCGGAGGCAACATCAAGGGCGAAACCCGCGTGCTCACCACCGCCACGGTGCTGGAGGTGAGCCGTGGTCACTTCGATGTTGCGTTTGCGCTCTCCTTCGTGCTGCTGGCCATTACCTACCTCGTGACCTTCCTGCTCGGCCTTCTCCAGCGTCAGCCTCAACCTGCGCGCAGATGACGCCACCGCTCCTCGCATTCCAGGCTTTGCAGGTGCGGTCGGGGCCGGTGACCTTGCTCGACATCCCCTCATTCTGTCTTGACGCGGGAGAGCGAGTCGCCCTGATCGGTCCAAATGGGTCGGGAAAGACGACGTTCCTGCACACGGCAGCCTTCCTGCGCCCGGCAGCCGCCGGTCACATCTCGTTCGCGGGGCAGGTGGTGGGCAGCCACACGGCAGCAAGCGTGCGTCGCCGCATCTCCGTCGTTTTCCAGGACCCGCTCCTCTTCAATGTCAACGTCCTGCGCAACGCGGCGGCGGGTCTACGATTTCACGGCCTTCCCCGCGCGCAGGCTGAACGCCGCGCCACCGAGTTGCTGGACCTGTTTGGCATCGCGCACCTCTCGCGCCGCGCTCCGTGCGGACTCTCCGGCGGCGAGGCGGCACGGGTTGCATTGGCTCGTGCCTTCGCGACCGATCCTGACCTCCTGCTCCTGGACGAACCATTCAGCGCGCTCGACACCGCGAGCCGAACGGTCCTGCTCCCGGAGCTACGAGAACGCCTCCAGGAACGCGGCGCCGCCGCAATCCTGGTCACGCATGACCTCGCCGAGGCGTTCGCTTTCGCGCCGCGTCTGCTGCTGTTGGACAGTGGTCGGGTGATCGCAGACGGCGATAGCCGGATCCTGGCAACACGACCGCCGTCACGCCGCGCGGCGGTTCTCATTGGGGTGGACAACGTGCTCCCTGGCCGCGTAACTGCGTTCAGGCAAGGATTTGGCAGCGTGGAGATCGCGCCTGGCGCTCACATTCTCGCAGCGTGTGATGCGGTGCGGCCGGTCGGAACACCGGTCGAGGTGACGGTGCCGGCAGGAATGATTCACCTGATCCCCGCTGGCGACAACGTGCCCATCGGTTGGAACGCGCTCAGCGCGCGGGTGGAATCGGTCACTTCGCTGCCGGGCTGGGACCTGACTACGCTGCGAACCAGTGGGCCCTGTTTGCAGGCCCGCCGCGCCTGGGGATCTGGAGGACCCCACGAGTTTGCTGGAGACCAGGTCACCGCAGCTTTTCCCCCGGACGCCGCGTGGATCATTCCCGAGGGCCCGCCGGGCTGACACGACCGGGACGGGCCTGCCAACGGCGCCAGCGCTTGCGCGGAGGGTTGCTCGAACGTGTGGCGCACGCAATCGCCGGACCCGTCGCCACAAACCTGGCAAAGAACTACGGGCGCGGACATCACGGCCTGGACCTCGGTGGCTCCCGGCGCCGCTTGCAACGAGACTTCCTGCAGCGTTGACCGGCTCGCAGGTGTCCGTTCATCGACAACTCAGCACTCCAGGCTCCGAGTGCACTGGAGGCGGACCGGATGGTCGCCTTCCCGAACGCCACCCCACGGCGGTCCATGACGGATGGTCGCAGCACCAGATGCCAGACTCTCGCTCAGGCGGGCCAGAACGGGAATCGCTCCCGGACCCCGTGCAAGCGCCGACACGTTGTACTGCTATCAGGCGGGTTGCCGCTCTACGCTATGCAACAGCACGTCTCGCAGCTGGTGAGCAACAACGGGTGCAGGCGTCACTCCACGCCGCAATCCTGTTTCGTGATCCAGCCAGTCGCCGTTAGTCGCCACATCAGGAGCGTATCGAATCATGACCCCTTCCACGCAAGGCGCCCTCGCCCTGGCCGCGCGCATTAACCAACTGCTCATCGCGCCAGCAGGCGGCAAATCACCGCTGACCATTGCCACGGCGGAGTCGTGCACCGGAGGTGGGGTGGCGGCCGCGTTGACATCGTTAGCGGGATCGTCTGACTACATGATGGGCGGCATTGTGTCCTACAGCAACGCCGCCAAGGCGAACCTGCTCGGCGTTTCGCAGGAGATCCTGGCAACGCGGGGTGCGGTCAGCCCGGAGTGCGCCCGGGCAATGGCAGAGGGCGCGCGGCGTGCCCTCGGCTCCGACCTCGCGGTCTCGACGACGGGTATCGCGGGGCCCGGTGGAGGAACCGCCCGCAAGCCTGTTGGGCTTGTCTACATTGCCCTGGCGGACACTGAAGGAGCGTCGGCGATCGAACTACACCTGGCTGGCGACCGCGCAGCGGTGACCAGCGCCGCCGTAGAAGCGGCACTGGCCATGCTGCTGGAGCGAATCCAGCGGGAGGTGTCGCCCCGCTGAGGCGGCCTTACGGCAGCGCCTCCGGACACCCCTCCCCCTCGCAGATGATACGGCCCTGGATCTGCGGGTTCAGGGCCTCGCCCGGCAGGGCCAGCGCCGAGGTTTCGGCTATAGCGTCCACGAGCACGTTTGCCAGGATATCGCGCGAGCTGGCGCGAGACATGAGGTTCGGGTAGCCATCGCCGCCTGATGCCGTGAAGTCGTTCGTGGTCAGCGTGTAGGAACTCTTCTCGCTGAAGTCGATCACCTCACCCGTGCAGGAGCCATCCGTGGCCTGGCGCACCGCGCCAGTCACCCGGTCGCCCGCCTCTCGGGATATGTCGTAGGTGAAGCACAGGCCCGAGACTTGCGGGAACGCGCCAGCCGCTTCAGGCATTCGCGAGACTCCCGTCTCCAGCATTTCCTTCAATTCTGCTCCGGTGATCTCCAGCGTTACCGCGACGTTGCCAAATGGCAACACGTTCAGAACCTGACCACGCGTAATCTGGTTTGCACCCTGGTCAGCCGGACAGAAATCACCGCCCTCCGGCGGGCAGGTCAACGCAGCGCGAATGCCGCCGGAGTTGGTCAACGCGAAATCGGTGTTGTAGCTGGTGCGCATGGCATCCGTCAGCACATCGCCGATCAGGGATTCGCAGGTGCGCCCAGTCTCCATACCGCAGGAATCCGAGCGCGGAATCGCCATTGCCCCGGAGCCGATCACCTGCCCCAGGGTGGGCGCAAGTTCGGCCTGCAACGCTTCCAGACGCGCCTCGATCGCCGGGTCGGGCGTGATCCCCACCACCCACGGGCGATGGAAATCGGTCGAAACGTAGACCAGTTCCCCCGTGTCCACATTCACTACAAGGTTGACCCGGGTGAACATGACCCCCTTGCTGCGATTCTCAGTTAGCAGTACTCCGTTCGGGCGCACTGCCGAGACCTGGAAATCCGTGTGATCGCCGATGACGACATCCACGCCCTGCACTGCGTCCGCCACGTCCACCACCGGGCCGGCTGGCTCGGTCAGGGTTCCGCTGAGCGCACCCATATGCCCCATCGCCACCACCGCCATGGCGCCTGCTGCGCGCAACCGCGCTGCCTCGTCCGTGATCGGCTGCACGGGATCAATGACGCGGTACGGATCGAGTGCGCCCGGGCGTGTCAGGCTTGGGATATCCGGGTTGGAGAAGCCGATCAGGCCCACCTTTGCGCCATCCAGATCGAACAACACAGATGGCTGGAAGGCTGGCTCACTGGCGACCGGCGTCGCGTCATCACGGGCGGGAACCAGGTTGACGGACAGGAACGGGAATTCCGCCAGCGGTGCGAGCTCGGTAAACATGTACTGTGAGCTAACATCGAAATTGTGGTTTCCCAGCGCATCCGCCGAGAAGCCCATTTCATCCATGAACTCGATCGTCGGTTTGTCACCGAAGGCCGTCGAAATCGGCGGTGTCGCCCCAACCGAGTCACCAGCCGCCACCAGCAGCACGGGGCCGCGCGCACGGTCCCGGTACAGATCGAACCAGTGATCAAGCGCGGCCACGCCTCCGACCAGATAGGAGGAGCCAACGGCGCCATCGGCGTCAATGCGGTCCGCACTGGCAGAGAGCGGCGGCAACTGTCCGTGAAAGTCGCT
>JAWKPJ010000005.1:0-244048 GCA_041390745.1 Thermomicrobiales bacterium
CGGCGGTTGCGCCAAGCAGGGTGCGACGGGAACTCACGTGGGAAACCTTGTGCATCAACGTCCCTCTTCCTTCCCTCAATCGAATCTTCACCGCTCGCACGCCATCAGCGCCCGATGCGCTGCCGCGTTGCGAGCCAATCACCAGTCAGGTTGCATCCGAGAATCGCGAGAGCAATGGCGAAACCCGGGAGTGCGGCCACCCAGGGCGCCTTGAAGATGGCGTCGCGCCCCAGCGCCGCCATGCCGCCCCAGGTCACCGTGTTGCCGCCGACACCGAGCCCAAGGAAGCTCAGGGACGCTTCATAGAGAATCATGGCGCCCGCCTGCTGCGTCGCCAGGACAATTGCCGTACCCGCCACGTTGGGCAGGACGTGACGGAGCATCACCCGCGTGGGTGATGCTCCAACCGCCCGCGCTGCCTCAACCCACTCCGCCGAGCGCAGAGTGCGCGCCTGAAGCCCCACGACCTGGGCGTAGGCGACCCAGCCGGTCACGATCAACGTTGCCAGCACGTTGCTGATCGAATTGCCGATCACCACCGTCATAACGATGGCAAAGACCACAAACGGGATGGCCAGTTGCACGTCAGCCAGCCAACTGACGACGCGGTTGGCCCAGCCGCCGCGGAACCCCGCAAGCAGGCCAAGGGTCACGCCAACCACGCCGGCCGCCGCTGTGGCGCCAGCGGCCAACGGCAGCGACACGCGCGCCCCGGCAATCAGCAGCGCGAGCATGTCGCGCCCGAGCGTATCGGTGCCCAACGGATGAGCTCGCGTTCCGCCGGCTCCCAGCGGCGGGGCCAGGCGATTGACCAGGTCCTGCGCCTGCGGGTCCACCCGCCACAGCAGCGGCCCGCAGGCTGCGCCCAGCACCAGGAGGACGAGGATGGCGACGCCCAGCAGACCACTGGGCGTTATCCTCAGCGAGGCTGCGGACGGCGCCCTCAGCGCCCCGCTGCGAAACCGCCCCGGACGCCGGGCAAGCGCCGTATGTGGCAGAGAGTGCGCGACTGCCATCAGGAAGCCGTCCCTGGCGCATCGGCGGCCAGCGCAAGCCGTGGGTCGATGGCGGTTGCAAGCAGGGCAGTGCAGGTGTTGACGACAAGGATCAAGATGGCGACGATCCAGACAAACGCCTCAACCAGCGGCACATCCCGCGTAAAGACCGCATCCAGCGCCAGGCTGCCGATACCGGGGTACGCGAACACGCCTTCCACGATGACTGCCCCGCCGAACAGGAAGCCCGCCTGGAGCCCGGCATAGGCCAGGGCGGGCAGCGCGGCATTGCGCAGCGCATGCTCGCGCATCACGGCGCGCTCCGGCAGTCCCTTGGCGCGTGCCGTGCGCACGTAGTCTGCGCGCAGATTGTCGATCATGGCTGCCCGGACCAGGCGGGTCAACGTTGCGGCGGGGCACGCAGCCAACGCCAGCGCCGGCAGCAGGACCCCGGCCGGCCCCGTCATGCCAGAAGCCGGGAGCCAGTGCAGTCTCACCGCAAACACGAGGATGAGCATGGCGCCCAACCAGAACGCCGGAATCGCCTGGCCCAGAATGGCAGCCGTCCGCGCCAGCCAGTCCCAGGCCGACCCCTCGTGTGCGGCGGCAAGTACGCCGAGCGTACAGCCAACAGCCGTACTGAGGACGGTCGCCGCCACGGTGAGCTCAATCGTGGCGGGCAGCCGCTCCAGGACGGCGGTCAGCGCGGGTCTGCCCTGCCGCCAGGATTCCCCGAAGTCCCCCACCATCGCCCGGCCAACGAAGGTCGCATACTGCTCTGGCAGCGGCCGGTCCAGCCCGTAGGCATGGCGCAGTTGTGCCTCAACCTCCGGCGACGCGCCAGGGGGAACCAGCCCGGCCAGCGGGTCGCCCCCCAGGTGCAGGAGCAGAAACGTCAGCGACACCACACCAAAGAGCACCGCAGCCGCATGCAGAATTCGATTGAGGATGAAATACGCCATGACGCGCCCGGACGGTCCACGATCACCGGGCACACAAAACGCCCGGAGGCTCGCCCCCGGGCGTTAAGGAATTTCAGGTAGCGCGAAGCAGGCAGTAGTGGACGCCGCCGTCCACGACCGCACGCTCGCCCTCTCCCATCCGGACTTTACCGTCGGCTCCGGAATTTCACCGGATCATGCTCGCGCCACGTCGTGCGCTCGCTCGCGGGCTGTACCGCCGGTCAGGACTTGATCGACATAGCTCGTCGATCTCACCACAACCCCGAAGGCTATGCGTGCAAGAGCATACGCCGCCGGGAACCGCGGCGTCAATTCGCAGTTTTCGCTCCAATTTGCGCCGTGTTCGATGTTGCTGGCCACTTCAGCGCCGGAACAACCTTCTCGCCATAGATCTTGAGGAACGGCGCCTGCTCCCGGCCTACGTTGTGGACATAGATCTCGTCGAAGCCAAGGTCGACGAAATGCTGCAGGTACGCGACGTGCTCGTCCGGGTCCGGGCTGATCAGGACGCGGTTCTTGTAGTTCTCGGGGCGGACCAGCTTGGCCATCGCCTCAAAGTCTTCCGGCTCGCGGATGTCGCCCTTCGGGAACGCCATACCACCGTTGGGCCAGTCGCGCACCGCGGCCTCAGTCGCGGCCTCCACCGTGTCCGCGTAGGAGACCTTCACCTGGAGGAGCTTCGGCATGGCGGCGGGGTCCTTGCCGGCGTCACGCGCTCCTGTCTCGAAGCGCTCGACCAGCATCTTCAGCTTCTCATCCGCCGCACCGACCGTGATGAGGCCATCGGTGAACTTTCCGGTGCGGTACGCCATGATCGGGCCGCTGGTGGCGATGTAGATGGGCGGCGCCTTCTCGGGCAGCGTGTAGAGCTTCGCGCCTTCCATCTTGAAGTGCTGCCCCCGATGCTTGATCTTCTTGCCCGTGAAGAGCTTGTTGATGATCTCGATTGACTCCATCAGCCGCTCGAGCCGGACCGGAGCCTCCGGCCAGTAGTCGCCCACGATATGCTCGTTCAGGGCCTCCCCCGCGCCCAGCCCGAGGTAGAACCGGCCCGGATACATCTCCTCCAGGGTCGCCGCTGCCTGCGCGATGATCGCCGGGTGATAGCGAAAACCGGGCGGGGTGACACCAGGACCAAAGGTCAGATTGGTTACCGACCCGAGCGCGCCCATGAACGCCCAGACAAAACCGGATTGCCCTTGCGACGGCACCCAGGGGTTGAAGTGGTCCGACGCCATAATGGACGTGAAGCCCTGCGCCTCGGCCTCCTGGCAGAACCCCAGCAAGGCGCTCGGCGAAAACTGCTCCATCGACGCCGCGTATCCCAGACCACCCATGGTCCCATTCTCCCGGCGCACTGCGCCTGAATCTAGCGAAACAGGTCCCGCTCCGGACCCATAATCAGATCGCTCCCGGTCCCCGGCGCGGCCACCAACGGCGGTTCGTACCCCCGGACGATCGCGACCGGCCGCGCGGCCAACTTGTGCATCACCAACTCTGCGGCGGCCGCCAGCTCGTCCGCCACTGCAAGCACCGAGGCGGAAAGTTCGTAGCCGCCGGAATCCTCCAACCCCCGGTAGTCGGCGAGTGGCGATATCCCGCAGACGCCAATGGCCACATTGACGATGCCGTGCCGCCAGGGCCGGCCAAAGGAATCGCTGATGATCAGGCCAGGCGCATCGCTCGGCCCCAGGCCAAACCGCCTCGCCAGTGCGCCATGCAGCGCAGCGGCCGAGGCATCGGGATCACGCGGCAGCAGCACCACATGATCGAGCGAGACATTCGAGGCATCCACACCGGCGTTGGCGCAGATGAACCCATGCTCTGTCTCCGCGATGATCAGGCCATTGTGCATGCGCACGATGCGCTTCGCCTCACGCAAAACGACTTCCGTCTTGCGCGGATCCTTGTCCCACCGTTCGCCGATTCGCTGTGCCAGCGCGGACGGCTCGATAGCGCGCAGGTCGATGACCTGCCCCTCGGCCTTGGAGACGATCTTGTGGGTCACCACCACGATATCGCCGAGTTCCAGCCCAGGGCCCGCCGCGATGGCATCGCCAATCAATGCTGCCAGATCATCCCCGGCCTGTACCTCGGGGATGCCGTCAATGCCGATGACGCGCAATTCGCCGTCGCTCACGAACGTACTACTCCACACTGCAATGCAGGAGCCAGCCAGAAGTCGCGCTGCCACCCTGCAGGTTGCTCCGTGCGCTGGTACTCATCCCAGTCAGACGGGGTATCCAGATCAAAGCCAACCCCCGGCGCCATCACGATTGCGGAGGTCATCCCCAGGCGGGCGGCCTCGACAAGATGCTGCTCCAGGCTGTTCGTACCGAAGGCAAAGCGGAACCCCTCGCCTGCGCCCGCAAGCCGCAGAAGCATGGCATTCGTGCCTTCGCTGCGCCGATCAGCGCCGAGGACAATGGGAGCCCGTTCTCGGACGAGCGCCCGGACATCCATGGTCGACAGCAACGGCAAGTCTGCAAAGAGGGAGAGCAGCGCGTCGGCATCCCGCTCCAGCGCCCAGAGGCGGGCGGCATCAAGCGCGCCGTTCAGCCCCTCGTGCTCCGCTGGCTGAAGCACCGGCAGAATGCGCTTGCCCATACCGCGCGCCCACTCCAGCACCTCGTGCTCCGGGCTCACAACCAGCACGGTGTCCACGATCCGCGAAGCCGCCAGCGTACAGACGACGCGGCTGGCCGTCTTGCGGAGCAGCATGGCGCGCTGATCCCCCGTGAGGATGGAGGCAAGGCGGGTCTTCCCCTCCCGAAACGAGCGAATTGGGACCACACCGACAATCAACTCGCTCACCGCGTGGCCGCCTGCTCCGGGGAAAGCGAGCCGGCAAATCCGAGAACCTCGGTCGCGAAACGCGCCCGGTCGGCCTCATCGCCCATAATCGCGTTGGTCACCAGCACGCGCGGGCCGAGCGCTTCGATCGCCGGTGCGAGGTCCGCGTCCGCGTTGTCGATCACCAGGCCATCGACAACGTCCCGGTAGATTTGCGCAATGCCCAGCGCCGACACCTCATGCCCGAGGGTACGCAGCATGTTGGCGGCGGGCCCCTTCAGCGCCTGGCCGCCGATGATGGGGCTCACGGCCACAACCGGCGCCTTGACGCTGGTCAGCGCCTCAAGGATTCCGGGTGTCTGCAGAATCGGGCCAATGCTCACAATTGGGTTGGACGGAGCGACCACGATGCAATCGGCAGCCGCGATGGCCCCAAGGACTGCCGGGCTCGGCCGGGCGCGCTCGATGCCAGCGAAGCGGACATCCAGGACATCGTCGGCCTGGCGCCGCCGGACGAAGTAATCCTGGAAATCGAGCCAGCCCTCCGGGCACAGAATCTGGGTTGCAACGGAATCATCGGTGATGGGCAGAATCGGCGTCGGGATCCCGAGCGCGGCGGCCAGTTCACCGGTCACCTCAGTCAGCGACGCCCCATCGCGCAGCCGCTCGGTGCGCAGGATGTGGGTGGCAAAATCCTGATCCCCGAGCAGAAACCACGGGTCGCGGCCATAGCGGGCGATGGCGTCGAGCGTGCGCCGGGTATCCCCGGCCACGCCCCAGCCATTGACCGGATCGGCGATGCCGCCGAGCGTATACATGACCGTATCGAGGTCAGGCGAGATATGCAGCCCGTAGTGGGTGAAATCATCGGCGGTGTTCACCACCGCCGTCAGTTGGCCCGGCGGCAGCACCTGCTGCAGGCCGTGCGCCATTCTGGCGCCGCCCACTCCACCCGCGAGAACGACGATCACGCGCTTATTCCTCGCCGTCGAAACCATGCGCCTCAACGCGCGAGACGTTGAGAATGAGGGAAACGCGCTCCTGCGGCTGAAAGGCCGTGAGGATCATCCGCTCCGCTTCTGCCGGGTCATGGTAGCGGCGGGCGAGCGCAGCGATATCTGCCTGCGCGATCTCCTGATCCTCGTACAGGGTGATCGTGCCATCAAGCGTGACGTAGCGATATCCCTCCTCGATGCACAGGGATGCGCGGCCATCACGGAGGAGATTGCGATCCTTCTTCCGCCCGCGCGCGGTGTTCATCATCACCGCATCGCCACGAAACTGGTACCACATCACCGTTTGTTGTGGGCTGCCGTCGCTGTTGATTGTCGCGAGCACGCCGAACCGCGGTTCGTCCAGAAACGCCCGCACATCTGACCGGAGTTCCACGCCATGCCTTTCTGCGGCGGCTGAATAATGCCGGGATTCTACTCACCGCCTGACGACCCATTCCAGTCAACAACCGTGGATATACTCGCTCTCAGAGGCAGTGGCGCCAACCGCCGAGGGAGTTTGCATGCCGGTCGTTCCCGCATCCGAAGCACTCGCTCCGTTCGTCCTGGCCATTGATGCCGGCACCTCGTCGGTGCGGGCGCTTGTCTTCGACCGGCGCGGCAACGCGGTTGAGCACGCCGAAGCGCAGTTGCCCTATCGCATCGACACCACGCCTGATGGCGGCGCGACGTTTGACGCAGACGCGCTGCTCGCGCTCACGATCGAGACCATCGACCGCTTGCAGCAAGCAGCAGGCGAGGTGTTGGCCCAGGTTGAGGCAGTCGGCGTCACCTCGTTCTGGCACAGTCTGCTCGGGCTGGATCACGGCGGCAAGCCCTGCACGCCGGTCTATTACTGGGCCGACACCCGGTCCGCCCCGGATGCGCTCGCCCTGCGGGGGGTGCTGGATGCCCACGCAGTCTGGCAACGCACCGGCTGCCGCTTGCACCCATCCTACTGGCCGGCCAAGCTGCACTGGCTGCAGCGAACAGAGCCTACCCTGGTGGCGCAGGTCGCCCGCTGGGTCTCCTTTCCCGAGTACGCCCTGGGCCTCCTCTGCGAGCCTGCCGTTGCGGCGGTGACGCTCTGCATGGCTTCCGGCACCGGGCTGCTCGATGTCCATCATCTGCAATGGGACGCCGAACTGCTCCATCTTCTTGGGTTGAAGCCGGAGAACCTGTCGCCTCTGACAAATCTGGGGCCTCCCGGGCCACTCCGCCCGGTTTTCTTGCAGCGCTGGCCAGCGTTGCGCGGCGCCCAGTGGTATCCGGCCCTCGGCGACGGCGCGTGCGCCAACGTCGGGTGCAATGCCATTGGTCCGGGACGCATGGCGCTGACAGTAGGGACCTCCGCGGCCATGCGCATGATCCTGCCTCGCGAGCACGGGGCTGCATGGGATGTCCCGCACGGGCTGTGGGCCTACCGGCTCGATGCCGAATACGCGGTGCTCGGCGGCGCGCTGTCCAACGGCGGCAACTTTCTGCGCTGGCTTCGGGAGACCACGAACTCACCGCTGGAAGCCGGGGCCATGGCGGAAGCAGCGGCGCTTCCGGCGGCTGCCTCCGGGATTACCATGCTCCCGTTTGTGGCGGGCGAACGCTCACCCTCCTGGCACGACAATGCCACCGCCGTATTCTTTGGCTTGACTCAGGCCACCACGCCCGCCGACCTGCTGCGAGCCGGGATGGAAGCCGTCGCGTACCGCCTGGCCGCCATCTACGACCATCTGGCTCCGCTCGCGGACGACGAGTTCCAGATCCTGGTCAATGGCGGCGCCATTGTTGATTCCCCGCCGTGGCTCCAGATCATCGCGGATGTTCTGGGACATCCACTCATTCCTGGCGACCCCGGCAGCGAAACGACAGCACGCGGCGCGGCCATGCTCGCCGCCGTGGAAAGCGGCATCAGCACCATCACTGACTGGGACCAAACGAGCCAGACCGCCGGCGCCGTCTACGTCCCACAGCCGGCAGATTTCCCGGCCTACCAGAAAGGCCGACAGGCACAGGAATCGCTTGAACAGGTTCTAACCGTATGGGGAGCTTTTGCATGACTGCCACGCTTTTGGCCATCTTTCCGCACCCGGATGATGAAACCTTCTCGGCGGGCGGCATTATGGCTGCGGCCCGCGAACTCGGTGAGACCGTCGTCCTCATCTGCGCGACGCGTGGCGAGGCAGGCGAGAGCGGCGACCCCAACCACGACACGCCGGAAACCCTGGGGAAAGCCCGCGAAGCTGAACTCCGCGCCGCCATGCAGGTTCTCGATGTGGACGACGTGCGATTCCTCGGTTACCGCGATTCCGGCATGGAAGGTTCAGCAGAAGCGCTCAACCCGAAAGCGTTTGTGCAGGCTCCAGTTGCAGATGCCGCATCCCGGCTGGCGACGATGATCCGCGATATCCAACCAGACACCATCGTCACCTACGGTGAGGATGGTGTGTACGGGCATCCGGACCATGTCCACCTTCACCATGTCGTCAAGCAAGCGGTGCTTGATGCCGGGCGCCGAGGCGAGGGAGCGGCGGCATCGGCGGCTCCCTGGCGAACGCCGTACCTCTACTTTGCCACCGCGCCCCGCGAGGATCTGGAGGAGCTGCTTGCGCGGCCGCGGAGTCCGTTGGCCTCCATTTCGGAGCGCGCTCGCGCCAACCTGGGGACGCCGCGTTCAGCAATTACCACCTCGATTGACGTTACGCGCTGGGCACAACAGAAGCAGGACGCCTTTCGCGCCCACCGCTCCCAAACGGGAGACGGCGGTCCGCTCAATGGCGCAGCGCCGGCCACCCTGGAGCGCCGGCTCATCTCGGAACACTTCGTGCGCGCTGTGCTGCCCTGGCAGTCCGAAGGCGCCGACATCGTGGCTTCCATAGCCTCGGACGTTGCCGCACGCCAAGCCTGAGCGTCTCAACTGGTGCGGCGCGCCCAAACCACACCGCGCTATTGCCGCGTAGGATGGAACGTGAGTCACTCTGCTCCATCCTTGCCGCAACCCGCGCGGCTGCACCAGAGGCCTGCCATGAGCGACGCCACCCGGCATTACACCAGCCAGCAGACCGCCAGAGCCGTTGAAAGCCTCTACATGTGGCGTGGGCACGGCATCGTCCTGCTGGGTCAGTACCAGGGGGAGCACTGGGTTCTCGCCCGCGGCTGGGCAACTGCGGACGCCCTGGAAGACGTGCGCCGGTGGACGTTTGCGGACCCCGGCGCGTTTGCCGGGCAGGTCCGCCGCTTGGTGGCAGAGGCCTCTGGCGACCCCGGTGTTGCCCGCGACGAGCGCGTGCGCGCTCTGGCCTGGGTTGACGCCCTCACGGCAACCACCTGATCAAGGCGTACCCAGCCAACCAACCCGTCCTGGACAACCCTGCTACGATGGAGCCCCGGCACATCACACCGGAGGCAACATGCGTACTCACCTGAAGCAGTCCAGTGCAACGCTGATCGCTGTCGGATTAATCGCCACGGGTATGCTCCTGGCCGGTCAGGCCGGGAGCCTGGCCCAGTCTCAGGAACCCAAGCCGTCGCCACCGCCTGTGACTATTGCAACACCAGCTCCACAGGTGGATATCAGTGGTCCCCGCTCCGGGATTACCGGCAACACCTGGCTCGGGCCCAGCTTCGGCGTCGGCATCACCTGGGATCCCGACGAGTGGGTTGTGGAATCCGAACAGATCGAGCGGGACTACGACGGCCTGCGCCTCGGGACTCCGGCAGCCTCAGTCTTTATTGAAGCCTACGAGGGGTTCCCCTCGGACCCGGCGTCGTGTCTGGAAGATGCCAACGCAGAGATCGCAGGACGTGAGTTCGTGACCGAGGTCGTCCCGCTCGAAAATCGTCCGTTACCGGAGACGGGCTTCACTGAGGGCGCGCGCCGCCTCTTTGGCATCGCCGCAAAGCTGGAAGATGGCGTGGTCTACCGTGGCGTCGAGTACGTCGAGTGCCGGCAGTTGCCCGGCGGGGCCATGCTGGAACTGACCTGGCAAGTGCCGGTTGAAGCTTTCAATGCAGAGCTTCCCGTGGTGAACGCCCTCTTCGCCAACCTGGTGGCGCCTGGAGCGAGGCCCGGGCTGCCGGAACTCCCGGCCTCACCGCCCGATCTCGTGCCGGAGATGTAGCAACCCTGCCGCAGGACGCTCTCGCCGTACCTCGAGTTCGTCGAGCGCTCTCGACCGGCCAAACGCCGGTTCGAGGGCCCTCGACCTTGTCGAGGCGGCACGAATGAGGTACGCCGACGCACGACCTCTACTCGTCGTTCCCACTCAGCGCCAGCGCGTAGTAACGCGCCTCCGGGTGCAGCACAACCAACGCGGCGGTCGTCTGCTCTGGCTCGAACTGAAAGCCCTCTGTAACCGTCACCCCAATGGCTGCCGTGTCCAGCAGCTGGTTCACCAGCCCATGTTGGCTCAGGTCCGGGCAGGCCGGGTAACCCCAGGAGTAGCGCTTCCCCTGATCCTTCGCGGCGCCAAGCTCGGCCCGGATGCGGTCGTGGACGTAGTCGGCCAGGCCTTCTGCAGATTGCACGCTCAGGCCATGCGTAAAGAAACTCTCGCTGTAGTCTCCATTGGCCTGCAATCGTTCGGTGCGGCGTGACGCTTCGGCGCCGACCGTCACAATCTGGAACACGGCGACATCCCGCTTGCCTGATTCCAGGGGCAGATAGTAGTCCGCAAGGCAGAGCCGGTCCCGGCGCGGCTGGCGCGGAAACGTGAACCGCGCGATTTCCTGGTTGGAATGCTCCGGGCTGAACACAACGAGGTCGTTGCCATCGCGGTTCGCCGGGAAGTACCCGTAGCGCACGCGCGGTTGCAGCCAGCCGGCGCTCCTCGCGTCGTCTTGCATGCGGGCCAGACGCGGCTCGAACTCCTCGCGCAGCAACGCCTCCCAGGCATCATCCTTGAGACCCTTGCCGCCCCAGTGCAGGCGGAAGAGCGTTTTCAGGTCCAGATGCGGCCAGACATCCTCAAGGGTGAAATCCGTCAACTCCCGCGCGCCCCAGAAGGGCGGCTTCACCGGCTCTACCTCACTGACTGTCGATTGCGCCACCACCGCCGCTTCCTGCGGCACACTGAATGCGCGCCGTCCCGGCCTGTCCAGCGCCTCACGCGCAGTGTCGATCGTGCTGGTCACCAGATCCCCCCGCATCTCAGGGTCGATGATGCGGTCCATCAGCGCCAGGCCTTCGAAGGCGTCCTTGGCATAGAAGACTCCCGGTTCGTACGGCGTCGCGTCGTCCACGAAGAGCGTGCGCTGCGCGTAGCCGCGATTGATGGCCGCCCCGCCGATGATGACCGGGTAGCGGTGCCCGGCCCGGTGGAGCTCCTGCACGCAGAGCGGCATCTGCTTGCTGGTCGAAACCAGCAGCGCCGAGAGCCCAATCGCCGTCGCGTTGACTTCCACAGCCTTGTCGATAATGCGGTTCACCGGCACCTGCTTGCCCAGGTCATGCACGGTGTAGCCGTTATTGCTGAGGATGGTGTTGACGAGGTTCTTGCCGATGTCATGCACATCGCCGTAAACGGTCGCCAGCACCACGGTCCCCTTGGAGGTTCCCTCCTGCCGCTCAAGGTAGTTTTCCAGTTGTGCTACAGCCCGCTTCATGGCCTCGGCGGACTGCAGAACGAAGGGCAGGATCAATTCGCCCGCGCCGAACTTGTCGCCCACTTCTTTCATGGCCGGCAGCAGGACGTTGTTCAGGACATCCACCGGATCGCGCTTCGCCACGGCGAGATCGATCTGCTCCTCGATCCCCTCCTTGCGGCGATGCACGATCTGGTAGTGCAGCTTCTCCTCGGGCGTCATGCCAAGAGTCGGGTCTGGCCCCGTCTCCTTCGTTTCCTCGCGCCCCTCGAAGTGCTCGATCAGGCGCTGCAGCGCATCCGGCCGGCGCGCCAGCACCAGATCCTCCGCCAGTTCGCGCTCGTCGGCGGGAATCTCTGCGAAGGGCATGACATGTGACGGATGCACGATTGCCAGGTCCAGGCCTGCCTCAACGGCGTGGTAGAGGAAAACGGCGTTGACGATCTTGCGCGCCACCGGGTCTAGACCGAAGGAGACATTCGAGATGCCCAGAATGGTCATGACCCCCGGCAATTCGGCCTCGATCCGGCGGATACCCTCCAGCGTCTCCAGCGCCGAGGTCGTAAATTCCTCATCGCCTGTCGAAAGTGGGAAGGTGAGCGGGTCGTAAATCAGGGCTTCCGGAGCCAGCCCATATTCGGTGACGACGATGTCGTAGATCTTTCGCGCCGCCTCCAGCTTGCGCTCGGCGGTCTTGGCCATGCCCTGGTCATCAATAGTCATGGCGACCACCGCTGCGCCGTGGGCGAGCGCCAGCGGCAGCACCGCGTCGATTCGCGTCCGGCCGTTCTCCATGTTGACAGAATTGATGATGGCGCGCCCCGGAAACTGCTCCAGGGAGGCCTGGAGCACGTCCGCCTCGGTGGAATCGAGCACGAGCGGTGCTTCCACGTTGAGCGCCAGCTTCTTGACGAGCCGCCGGAGCATCTCGCGCTCATCTGTGCGCTCAGTCATGGCCATGCACACATCGAGTGCGTGCGCGCCAATCTCCATTTGCTCGCGGGCAACAGCGACCATGCCGTCGTAGTCGTCCGCCAGGGCAAATCGCTTCACCTTGCGGGAGCCGAGGGTGTTCACCCGCTCACCCACGATCAGCGGCGCCGGATCCTGCCGCAGATCGACCGCCCGGACCATGGAGGCAATGAACGGCAGCGGCGTGGAGGGGCGCGTGCTCGCCGCGCGCGCGCCAATCGCGCGGACCAATTCGGTCAGGTGCTCTGGTGTCGTGCCACAGCAGCCCCCCACAATGTCCACGCCGAACTCGGTCACCATTTCGCGCAGGTCACGCGCCATCTGATCCGGCTCAAGCGGATAGACCGCCTGCCCGTTGACGTTCTGTGGCAACCCGGCGTTGGGGATGATGGCGACCGGCCGCGTCGAATGCTCGCCCAGGTAGCGCGCTGGCTCCCGCATGTGTTCTGGACCGGTGGAGCAGTTGAGGCTGACCACATCAACCGGCAGCGATTCGAGCACGGCGAGCGCGGCGGCAATATCCGTGCCGAGCAGCATGCGGCCGCTGGTGTCCAGCGTCACCTGGGCCTGAATCGGGATGAACAGCCCCGTCTCCTCGCCGCAGGCGCACAATTGCGTGCACCGCCGCCTTGAGTTCCAGGATGTCCTGCGTCGTTTCGATAATGAAGAGATCGACGCCGCCATCCGCGAGTCCCTTGACCTGGTCGACGAAAAGCTCGACCACGTCGGAAAAGCGATGGTTGCCCAGCATCGGATCTTCGGAAGCTGGCAGGAGGCCCGTCGGACCGATAGAGCCGGCGACGTAGCGCGGGTGACTGGCGGTCGTAAACTCGTGGGCCACGCGCCGGGCGAGTTCAGCAGCAGTGCGGTTCTGCTCGTAGGTCCGCTCACCAAGCCCGTACTCTTCCAGCTTGATGCGGCTGCCGCCGAAGGTGTCGGTTTCCAGGACGTCCACGCCCGCCTCCATGAACGAGGCGTGGATCTCGGAGATGATGCCCGGGTTGTGGAAGACGAGGTTCTCGTTGCTCCCTTCCAGCCCACCGTAGCCTGCCGCATCCAGGTTGTAACGCTGCACGGAAGTGCCCATCGCGCCGTCAAAAATGACGACGCGCTCACGCAGCAGGTCGAGATAGGCAGGACGGCTGGACAAGGAAGAGTTCATCTTTACAGGCGGCTCCTTACGTCAATTCGGTGCTGAGTATACGTTTGACAACCATCTGAACCGGCAACCCGGCCGCGAGCTTCGTCGCTGCCGGGCCTGTTCAACCCTGAGGATGCCTCGTAGACTAGGCGGCAAGTCATGGGAAGGCTTCGTTTCAGGAAAGGGAGGGCATCGCATGTTCAAGAGGCTGGCCGTCGCGCTGGCGCTTCTGGCAGTCCTGCTTGCGCCGAATCTGGTGCGCGCACAGTCCAGTGCGGACCTGATTTTCGCCGACCTGGATATCTACTGGTCGCAGCAACTGGCGGAGCGGGGCATCCCCTACTCGACGCCAAGGTTCAAGTTTGTCGACTACTACGGCCAGGAGATGTGCGGGTTCCTGGATGCCTACGATGTCATCGGCGGCTATTGCTCGACAAGCAACACGTTGTCGCTTTCCTCGCAGTTCCTCGACCCAAATTACCTCCCCGGCGTGTTGACCATTCTGGGACACGAGTTCGGACATCATATCCAGAACCTCACCGACACCGGGGTTAGCAGCGTCCTGGAGTCTGAACTGCAGGCGGATTGCTTCGGCGGAGCCTTCATCCGGTACGCGGTGGATTCCGGCTGGGTCAGCCCCGAGATTGGCGCGGAATCCATGCAGCTTACGCAGATGGCGGGAGATGTGTGGTGGATGGCCCCGGGCGAACCGAATGAGCACGGCAACCAGGCAGACCGCGTCCTCGCCTACTGGTCAGGGTACAACGGCGGGCTGGCGGCCTGCGGCATCTGATCGTCCACTTCTCAGAGCCAGACAACGAAAGCGCCCGGCCGGAAATCCGGCCGGGCGCTTTCGCTGTTTCCAGGCGCGGCAGTCTACGGCCTGCCAGCGAGCCGCAGAATGGCCAGCAGGACCAGCGAACCGATGACTGCCGCCACGAAGCTGCCAACACTCCAGTCGAGGTAGAAGCCGTTGCTGTCCGTCAGGTACGAAATAATAGCCCCACCAAGGAATGCCCCGATGATTCCAACCACGATGTTCGTCAGGCACCCCTGTTGATCCCGGCGGCCCGTCAACAGGCTGGCTGCCCAGCCAGCCAACGCACCAAAAATGATCCAGGAAAGGAACCCGAAGCTACTGCTGATCTCCACTCGCGCCCTCCCGCGTCGCTCCGTCCCATTGTGCCTGTCGCTAGCGTAACATCGGCGAAGCGACGCGGCGCCTGGCGCCCCCGGGCCTGGGAATACGAAACGCGCCCGGCCGGAGGACCGGCCGGGCGCTTTTCGTTTCGCGAGATGGTGGGTTGCTACCGCGCTCCGAACATCCGGAGAATCGCGAGCAGGATGATGGCGCCGATAACGGCGGCGATGAAGCTGCCAAAGTTCCAGCCAAGCATGAACTGGCCGCCGCCAAAGAGGAATCCGAAAATGATGCCACCGATAAAGGCGCCGACAATGCCAACGATGATGTTGCCGAGCCAACCTTGACGGCCGTTATCCCCGGAGATCATGCTGGCAACCCAGCCTGCGAGGGCCCCGAAGACGATCCAGGAGATGATCCCGAAACTGCTGTTTACGTCCATGCGTAACCTCCCGTCCCCGCGCCGGCCGATTCGCCGGGACCCCTAGTGTAACAGCGGATTTGACTGTACGTACGGCCGTTTAATGCAGACCAGCTACTACATCACGGCTCGCCCTGTCCACCCCCTGGTGGCCTGATCTCGGGCACACCGGGTCGCAGCTTTCGCCGGCGTCCTACGCTATCGCATGGAGAGTGCCAGAGGTCACTTGGTGCTGACCGCGAGGAGCCCTAGCGAACTGTCACTCCGAGCAACGCAATCGCCGCGTACACGATGACCGCCAAAATGATGATGTTCACAATGAAAATCAGACCGGCTAGTGCAGCCTGACCGGCTTCGTATTCCTGAGGCCGCCTACGCGTATAGATGTAGACGATCGCCATTGCTGATCCGACAAGCGGGATTATGGTGAGCAAAAGCGAAACAAGCCAGGTTTTCCAGAAGGCGCGTGGTTGTTGTGGGTACAGGTAGGGAGCCATGCCGTACCCGGGATAGGCCGGGAACCCACCGCTCGTCCCCTGAGGCGGAAGGCCACTGTAGTGAGCGACTGAACCTTGCCGGCTGGAAACTTGCTGCCCACCGGAGGCCAGAGGATCTGATTGGTGAGTCACGACCCATCCCCTTGAATCAGCTTGCCAGTTCTTGCGAGACTATCGAAAACTTCGGATGGCTGCAACCGCCCAACAGGCTCGCACCGCAACGTGACCTCTGCGGGAAGTCGCGGTCGTCAGGCATCGCGATCAGCGGCAACCGGCGCGCACCACGTCTCGGCCCAGGCTGCGACTGCCGCCACGACATCGCCAAGCGCGCGCCCTTTTTCCGTCAATGCGTAGTCCACGCGGACGGGGGTACTGGGCACCACCGTCCGCACCACAACACCCTCTGCCTCCAATTCTTTCAGCCGTTCGGAGATCAGCCGGTCACTGATGCCGGGGATGGCCGCGCTGATATCGCTGAAGCGCGTGGCGCCGTGGATCATGGCGCGAATGATGACGCCGCTCCAACGGCGTCCGATCAGTTCGATGGCGTGATGGTAGGCCGGGCAAAAGGCCGGCGCTGCGGTGGGGTCATCGGAAATCTGCGTCATGGTGGACATACCTTGCCTCGGTGCACTCATACTTACTATTTGTAACATGCTTGACATGGATAATCTACCGTGCTAACGTAAGTTTCGTCAGCAACGGAGACCGGCCCGACCGGATGGGCAACCAGGATCCAGCCGATACGCATTCAGGAAGGAACCGCAACCAGGATGACTGCAATCGCGACCGCAGTTTGGCAGATCGACACGTCGCACTCGAGCGTCACGTTCACCGTGCGCCACATGTTCACCAAGTTGCGGGGCCGGTTCGCCCGCTTCAGCGGCGAAATCGTGACAGAAGGCGACAGCTTCACGAACGGCTCCGTCAATGTCCAGATCGAGGCGGACTCGATTGACACGAATGACCCCCAGCGCGATGGTCACCTGCGCACCAACGATTTCTTTGGTTCGGATGAGAACCCGACGCTGACCTTCGTTTCAACGTCAATCACGCCGCGCAGTGGCAACGACTTCTTGATCAATGGCAATCTCACCATTCGCGGCATCACGCGCCCGGTGACCCTGACAGCCGAGTTCGAAGGCGGCGGCAGAACCCCGTTCGGCACCGAAGTTGCATCCTGGACCGCGCACACCGAGATCAATCGCAAGGACTTCGATCTTGACTGGAATGCACCGCTGGAGGCAGGCGGCTTTCTCGTCGGTGATGATGTCAAGATCGAACTCGCCGTCGAGGCAGTTCGCCAAGGTTAGCCTCTGACTGCCGGGGCAGCGCGCTGCCCCGGCGCCTGCCTAGCCATCAGATCCGAGCGGCGCCAGGAGTGTTCGCACCGCCCGAATTTCGTCCCGGTTCACTGTGTGGCCCATCCCGGGGTAGATTCGCAGATCAACCGCGGCCCCGAGGTCAGTCATGACCTCAGCTGTTTCCTCCACCCGCCGGGCCGGAATGTGTGCATCGACATCACTGCAGCCCAGAAAGACCGGCGTGCCCTCCATCGACCCAGGATAGGCGAAAGCCGTTCCATCAGGGCCAATGAGGCCACCGCTGAATCCGACCACCGCCCCGTACCGCCGCGCATTCCGCGCGGCGTATTCCAGCGCCAGGCAGGCGCCCTGCGAAAATCCGAGCAGCGCCACGCGGCCAGGCGGGATATCGGCCTCGCCCAGCCGCTGGAAGATCCGGTGTATCAGATTGAGCGCCGAGGTAAGGTACGGCTCGTTGCGCTCAATTGGCTCGAGAAAGCGATGCGGGTACCAGGTCTGGCCGGCGGCGTTTGGAGCGAGGATGGCGGCGCCAGGCGGAACGACCTCTCCCGCAAGGTTGATGATGTCTGCCGCGTCGGCGCCGCGGCCATGAAGGGCGATGATGGCGCTGCTGGCGTCATCCAGCGTGGCTCCCGCTGCGTAGAGTTGGTCCAGACCGTGTGGGTCGGCCGCTGGCATGCCCATGTTGCTTTCGCTCCTTGCCACGTCAAGGCGACGTGCTCGCCGATTTCTGAAAGGATGTTCGCCGAATGGCGACGCTCGCCCCTGTTGAGGGGATTCATCATCTCACGGCGATCTCCGCTGATGCCCAGCGAACGATTGATTTCTATTCGACGCTGCTCGGCCAGCGTCTCGTCAAGCAAACCGTCAATTTTGATGACCCTGCCTCGCATCATCTCTATTTTGCAGACGAAGAGCATGGGCCCGGCGCAATCACCTTCTTCGCCTGGCCGGGGGCGCCGCGCGGCAACTACGGGATTGGCGGGACGCACCATGTGGCGTACGCCACCGCCAACCGCGACACCCTGCGCCAGTGGAAGCGTTACCTGGCCGACAGCGGCGTGCCCGTAACTGGCCCATACAACCGCGTCTACTTCGAAAGTATCTACTTCACCGACCCGGACGGCCTGATCATCGAGATCGCCACCGAGGGCCCCGGCTGGACAGTCGATGAGGACGAGGCCAGGCTCGGACTGGCCGTGAAGCTGCCGCCCGTCGAGACAACTGCGCACCACCGTGATGAGGCAACCATCGCCGCTGACACCTGGCCAGAACCGGTCGCCCGGCCGACGCCAGCAATGCGCCTGCGCCGCATGCATCACATCACCGCCATTGGGTCAGACGCCAGCCGGACTGAGGCGTTTTTCACCGGCGCGCTCGGGCTGCGCACGGTGAAGCGGACAGTAAATTTCGACAATCCGGACTCGCCGCACCTGTACTTCGCCGCCAGCGACGCCGCGCCGGGTACGATCATCACCTACTTCGCCTACCCGCACGGCAAAATGCGGCCCTTCCGGCTTGGCGCAGGCATGACGCACCACTTCGCGCTGCAGGTCCCGGATGAAGAGGCGCTCATTGCCTGGCGAGACACCCTGAACGATATCCGTGTGCCAACGACCGATGTCAAGGACCGCGTCTACTTCAAGAGTATCTATTTCCACGACCCGGACGGCCATGTGGTCGAACTCGCAACGGCGGGCCCAGGCTGGAACGTTGACGAAGCGCCGGACGCGCTCGGCGCTTCGCTGCAGCTCCCACCGTGGCTGGAGGTCCAACGCGACAGTATTGCCGCCAATCTCCCGCCCTTGCGCGTTCCGGAGCCAGTGGGACGCTAGCGATCCATTGCGACGGGAGCATCAAACATGAGCATCAGCGACCAGAACATGACAACTCCGGCCGAACCCTCGATTCACCCCGAGACCGTCATCGGTCACGTTCACCTCAAAGTCTCGGACCTGGATCGGGCCATCGCCTTCTATCATGACAACTTTGGCTTCGATGTCACCTCGCGCTACGGCACGCAGGCGGCGTTTCTCTCAGCGGGGGGATATCACCATCACCTGGGGTTGAATACCTGGGAGAGTCTTGGCGGCTCACCGCCACAGGCAGGCAGCACAGGACTCTATCACTTTGCCATCCTCTATCCGAACCGAAAGGAACTGGCCCGTGCGCTGAAGCGGCTTGTCGACCACGGGACGCCGATTGACGGCGCATCCGACCATGGCGTGAGCGAGGCTATTTACCTGCACGACCCTGATGGCAATGGCATCGAGATCTACCGAGACCGACCCCGCAGCGAATGGCCCGTCGATGCCAACGGCAATCAGACGATGTATACGCGCCGCCTGGACTTGCGTGAACTGTTGACCGAACTCGACAAGGGGTAGCGCCTTCGGCGACCATGGAGCGAGGGAATTCCACTCGAGGCATCCCTCGCTTGCACCTGTCCCGGATCGCGGGCGATCTGCTGGAGACCTCAGCCATGACCAGCGTTGGCCCAGGCGCTTCGCACCGCCTGGCGGACGTGCCGCTTTTCGCGCGCTTGCCTCCGGCAGCGCTGGACGAGTTGGCCCATGCCTCACGGACGCGGACATACCCCGCCGGGCAGGTGATCTGGAGCGAGGGAGACCCGGGGGACGCCCTGCTGGTCCTGGAAGAGGGCCAGCTCCGCATCACGCGGACGACAGGCGGCGGCGTGGAGGTTGTCCTCGCCGTGAATGATGCGCCGGCAGCCCTGGGCGAATTGGCGCTGCTGGATGGTGAACCGCGCAGCGCCTCCGTTATTGCCCAGCGGCCAGTCCGGGTGCGACTCATCCCCCGCAGTGCCTTCCTCGCACTCTTGCGCCGCGAGCCCACCGCCGTTGAGGGGCTCTTGCATACGCTTGCAGCCATGGTGCGCGCCGGCAACGAGCGGCATCTGGCAGCCGTCGGGCTGGATGTGCCGGGACGGCTGGCTGCCTGGCTGCTGGACCGCGCACGCCCCCTCAGCGAAGCCCCTGATCACCTGGAACTGGCGCTCAACCGGAGCCAGAGCGAACTTGCCGCCGAGCTCGGCACCACCCGCTCGACGCTGAACCGCGCCATCAATAGTCTTGTCGACCTGGGCATCATCGTGCGGGACGGTGAGCGCGTCGTGGTGCTCAAGCCAGACGCGCTCGCGGCCTACTCTGAGCTGCCGCCGGACTAACAGGCGCCGGCAGCTACAACGACAGCGGGATGCTCTGCTGGAAGCGGAACAGGTTGTTGGGGTCCCACTTTCGCTTCAGTTCCACCAGGCGCGGCAGATTCTCGCCGTAGTACGCCTCGCCCCAGTTCTCCTGGCTACGGTCGATAAAGTTCTGGTACGCGCCACCAGCGAGAAATGGCTGCATGGAAGCGTGGAAGGCTTCGATCCAGTCCAGGTTCTCGACAATCAGGTCAGGATCGTCAGTGGCTTCCCACAGCACCTCCGACTTGAAGAGGAAGTCGGCCTCGCGGTGCACGAATGCCGTGGCGTCCGGCGCGACCTCGTTAACCTTGCCGCCCCAGCAGTAGATGCCGACCGTGCTCTCCTGCCCGCGCGAGGGTACTCCGGGCATGGCCGCCATGCCTTCCAGCATCGTGGCGAGCGCCTCGGACGAGAGCGCTCCGCGCACAAAGCCGGTCTTGATCTGGTAGGTTCCGGTGGGGGTCGTTGCCGCAAGCTTCCCGCGTGCGTCCGGGAATGCCATCTTCTCGATCGTCAGCGTGGTTGCCGGCTGCACTTCCTGCGCCAAATCCACCAACTCGCGCACGACCTCGGGCTCACCCCAGTGCAGGCCGATCACATCGACCATGAAGGGTGCGGGCGCCGAGCGAGGCATCCGCGATTGCGAGCGCACCGCCAGTCGTAACCCCAACTCCGGCGGGGCATCCTGCTGCATCCGCATGAGTGCCGCGACGACCGCAGCAGTGTCGCCGCCACTCCACGTCGCCTCGAAGAACGTGACATCACGCGTGGGGACGAAGCGGTAGGTAAACGAGGTGTTCACCCCGAAGTTCCCGCCGGCAGCGCCGCGTAGCGCCCAGAACAGGTCCGCGTTCTCCGACTCCGACGCGGTGACGATTTCGCCGGAAGCCAGCGCGATATCCGTCGAAACCAGCGAATCGCAGGTCATCCCGAGATGCCGGCAACTGAAGCCCCACCCGCCGCCGAGCGTCAGGCCGGAGAGGCCCACCGTTGGGCACCGTCCGCCAGGCACGTAGACGCCATACGGGTCCACCGCGTCGCCGAAATCCGCATTGTTGACCCCGGCTGCCGCCGTAACCGTACCCTCGGCGGGATTGACCTTGGCGCCCCGCATGGCGCGCACATTGATCACCAGGCCAGGTGAGGTTGAAAAACCGGCGTACGAGTGCCCGCCCGAGCGCACGGCAAACGGCGTCCCGGTTTCTCTCGCCCAGGACACACACGTAGCGGCGTCGCGCGGCGTGGCGCAAACCGCGATGCCCGCCGGCCGCACCGCCGAAAAGCGGGCCGCGTTGATCTCCGTGGCGGCGGCATACATGGGATCGCCGTCCCGGAGCAACCGGCCATCAAGGCGGTTCGCCAGGTCAACCCATGCGGCGTCACTGGCCGGCGGGACGGGTGTGGCCTGCGCCGCCGCAGTCTCGGGACGCCACCACCGCGGGAATGCAGCTGCGACTGCTCCCGCAGAGGCGCCCTGGAGGAACCGGCGGCGGGTGATTGACGGAGGGTTGCCGCCGCGGTGTGTTTCACTCATTGGTGGTGGCTCTCCCGCGATATCGCGATGTCGCCATCTACACAGATGGACGCGCTGCCATTATCTCCCGATCAATCGCCGAGGAGTTCGACCACGACGGCGAGCAGGACAACGAAACCGCAAAGAGCCGCAACAGACCAGGCAAACCCGAAACCCGGCGGGTTGGCAAAGTATTGGTCTGAGTCGATTTTCCGGGGCTACCTGTTGCGCGGCTGACCAAGGGTGTCAACCAGTTCACGACGGGACTGCTCGTCGGACAAGGTTCCACCTCCAGATCAGGGAGAGTGCTTGCCACCGCATGCACTCATGGCGACTCATCAGTGGTTCGCTCATTCTTGACAAACATATTCCGAAAGTTTGCATCGCTGTCCCAGTTCTGTTTTGCCTCACGGTTTCTGCCGACATGGATTCCCACGATCGCCAATCCGACGTAGACGAGCAACAGTACGGGCAGGAGCAAATAGCCGCCCCAGAACAGGAGGAAAATGAACTCGTCCTTCCTGGTCATAAGCCCAAGACCCGTCTGCCTGGCGGAATCAGTTGCTGGAACCACCAGCAGTACGACGAGTGCTATGGCCATCCCCAGGACAGGTCCCCACCACCAATTGTCTTCGGGAAAAAGAATGCCGACGACGAGCGGCAGGACAAACGTCGAGATGGCCGCGAGTCCGGCGAGCGACAAGAGCCAACCGGGCATGTTGTGCGCCAGCGTGCCGAGCGCGAGTGCAAGCAGCGCCGCATACATCAGGGTCCACCCTAGCCCCCTGACCCAGTCAGGCTGTTCCCAGTCCATGGCCAATCCCGCTTGCCGGCAGATCGTGCCGGCCTCCCTGCGAACATCACGTTGGGCGCAGTGTGCCGGGGATGCGGCTGAACCACACCCGTACCCAATACGGGAATTGCGCGGGTTGCGGGGAGCCTCGACAGGCGAACGCAAAGACACAAACGGAACGTTGTCTTTGGGAGAAGTGCCGGGAGCGGGACTCGAACCCGCACGGCCTTGCGGCCACCAGCTCCTAAGGCTGGCGCGTCTGCCATTTCGCCACCCCGGCCGGGGCTGCCGCCAAGTGTAGCGGCCCGGGGTCATTCGCGCGTTTGCCCGGCGGCGCGTCGTCGGATAGCATCCGGCGATTGAACAGTCTGAACAAGGAGGCGCCGCGTGACCACCGCTGATCCCCTGGCGAGACGCAAGTTTGGCAAGACACCGCTCATGGTGCCCCCCATTGCCGTCGGTTGCGCGCCGATTGGCAATATGGGAGACACCTTCGGCTACGACGTTTCTGAAGCAGACGCCATCGCCACGATCCTGCGCGCGCTGGATAGCCCGATCCCGTATATCGACACCGCCGCTCACTATGGTGACGGTGAGAGCGAACGGCGCGTTGGTCTTGCCCTCAGGGAAGCGGGCGGCCTGCCAGAAGGCGCAGTGCTCCAGACCAAGGAAGGTCGCGAACTTCAAGGCAACGACTACTCCGGCGAAACCGTCAAGCGGCGCATGGAGCGCTCCCTGAAGCTGCTCGGAGTGGACCACGTGGATGTCGTGTACTTGCACGACCACGAGTGGACGACCTTTGAGAACGCAATGTCGAAGGGCGGGCCAGTCGAGGTACTACGCTCGTTCCAGGAGCAAGGCGTGGTGGACTACCTCGGCATCGCCGGGGGGCCCGTGCCACACCAGATGCGTTTCGTGGAGACAGGCCTTTTCGACGCGCTCATCCACCACAACCGGTACACGCTGCTGAATCGCTCGGCCGAGCCCCTGATCCAGGCTGCTCACGAGCGTGGCATGGCCATCCTCAATGCCGCGCCCTACGGCAGCGGCATGCTCGTCAAGGGGCCGGATGCCTATCCCCGCTACGCCTACCAGCAGGCATCGCAGCAGATGATCGATCGCGTGCGCCAGTATCAGGCCATTGCCGGGCGATACGGCGTTCCACTGGCAGCAGTCGCACTGCAGTTCTCGACGCGTGACCCGCGCACGACGGCCACCATCATCGGGATGAGCCGCGCGTCCCGCATCGATGACACGATCCGTTACCTCACGACAGAGATTCCAGACGCGCTTTGGGACGAGATCGCGGACATCCCCTACGAGACAGACGACCCCGAGGTGAATCGCTTCAAGTAGGGAATTCGCCCTCGGCTCCAACCGGTCGAGGGCGCTCACTCCTGTCTCATCAGCTGCCCGCAGCGAACACCGCTGCCGAAGGCGCGAGCGCAGGGGAGGCCGTCCGCAAGACGCCGAGCGAGGTTCGAAACACCGGCCTCTAACGCCCTCCCCATCGTAGGCCCGGCCTCATCCGCCCGCCAGCGTCACCTACACGGCGGACCAGCCCACCCCTCTGAAAGACAGGCTGGACACCTTCCGGGCCGGGAACGCCTTGCTCCCGAGCAATTTGCCATCCGGCGAGAAACGGAAGCGTGCGTCGCCGCCCCGGCGGGCCGACCAGATGCCGCCATGCTCGTCCAGCGCCACGCCGTCGGGAACACCTTCGCCTTCAGGATCCCGCACCACTGCGTCGAACACAAGGTTGCCGGTGGCAGGGTCATAGCGACAGCGCGCGATCGTTAGCACCGCAAGGTTCGGGTGGCACATCGGGGAGATATCGGGGGTGAAGTCCATCCCGGCGGAAACACTCACGTCCGCCAGCACCAGGGAGTGTGCGTCATCCCGGTAAGGACCCGGACCTCCGGATCCGCAACCACATCGTGGAAGCGGGTGTCCGCGCTCCGCCGGAATGTCTTCGGTCACGACGCACTCGTTACCTGCGCGCGGATCCCACAACGAAACGTGGCCCCGTTAACCAGGACATCGAGGGTTCGCCACTCTGCTGAATGGCGAAGCTGCCGATCTGCCCTTCGCCCATGCAGACCAGCGCGGAGAGGTCAACATCCTGCGGGTACTCGTAGGCCCGGCCCGCCGGGATGTCCAGCCAGAAACGGGCCTGCCGATCTTTGGGCCCGAGGGGACCTTCGGCTGGGTCGAAGCATCGGCCGCAGTGCGTTCGCACGGCGCATCAACCGTTGGCTTCAACGTTCGCATTCTCGTGCGTGGGTTCACCGCCGCTTGTCAACGTCTCATGTGTGCCGGCGCGGGGTTGCAGAATGCGCGCTGCTGCCGTATGATGCGCGGCATGAGCGACCTGATGCGCCTCAAGCAGACCAGCGGCATGTCCATGATCTCGATTATCGAGATTATTAAGACTATCTTGCCTGCCGGTCCGGAGGGGCGCGACTGACGGTCGCGGACCACTGAAACGGATCGGCAGGCGGGAGCGGAAGCGCTCCCGCTTTTTTGTGCGTTGAGATTCGTCGAGCAACGAGGGCTGGCACAATGATCGTCATGAAATTTGGGGGCACCTCCGTCGGGGACGCCGTCCGCGTTCACCAGGTTGCCGCCATCATCGAGGCCCAGCCCCTTCCCCGGGTGGCCGTGGTGTCTGCCGCGACTGGCGTCACCAACCTGCTGCTGGATGCCGCCCGCGCGGCAGCCACGGATGGCGACGACTTCAGTTCCCGCCTCGTGGCTGACATCCGCGCTCGCCACGAATCAATCGCCGAATCAATCACCGATGAGATCGAGCGCGTCGCCACCCTGGCCGCGCTCGATCAGCTTCACGCTGCGCTCGACGACGCCCTGGCGCACGTCGCCCGCGCGGGCGAGCTCTCGGCGAGTGATTCGGACCGCATCGTGGCCACGGGCGAGAAAGCCATGAGCACCCTGCTCGCGGCGATCCTGCGTTCGCGCGGCACAGCGGCCACCCACGTCTGGGCCGACACGGTGATCGCCACCGACAACCGCTACGGGAGCGCCCGCCCGCAGCGAGAGCGCACGCGGGAACTGGCGGACGCACGAGTACGGCCGTTGCTCGATGCCGGCCAGACAGTTGTCTTCACCGGATTCATCGGGCACGCGCCAGACGGCACAACCACGACGCTCGGCCGGGGCGGCTCCGACTACAGCGCCACCCTGCTCGGCGCGCGCTCGACGCCGACGAGGTCCAGATCTGGACCGACGTCCCGGGGGTGTTGTCTGCAGACCCGCGCCAGGTTGCCGAGGCGCGCGTCGTCCCCGGCATCTCGTACGACGAAGCGCAGGAACTTGCCCACTTTGGCGCCAAGGTTCTGCACCCGCGCACCATTCGCCCGGCAGTGTCACTCGGCATCCCGGTGCGCATTCTTTCCACCTTCGCGCCTGGTGAGCCCGGCACGCTCGTCACGCGCGATACCCCGGGTGAAAGCATCAAGGCCGTCACCGCCCTGGGGAACCTGATGCTGCTCACAGTCGATGTCCCGGAACTGGAGGACCTCGCGGCGGCGTCGGCTGCCGTCTTCGGCGCGTTGCACGATGACCGCATCGAAGTGGTCGCCGCGTCGCAGGCGTCATCCCGCCGCCGCATGACCTACCTGGTCGATGCCACCGGGCAGGGCGGCTGCCGCCGCGTACAGCAGCGCATGGCCTCCGCGCTCGATGTGGCGCAGGTCGACGCCGAGGTGGCCTGCGATGACGATGTCGCGCTGGTCGCGGCGGTCGGAGCCGGAGCAGCGGCCATTCCGCAAGCCCTGTCCCAGTTGCTGTCGGTGCTCGGCAAGGCTGGCATCCCGGTGCTGGCAACCAGCCAGCAGGTCACCAACGTTGCCATGACCGCCGCCGTCTTCGCCAAGGATGCGGCCCGAGCGGTCCAGGCGCTCCACGACGCCTTCATCAAGCCGCAGGTAGCCAGCGTGCGCGGCAAGCGGCCCCGCCGGACAACCATGCTTTCGGAGAGTCTTCGCGTCGGGTAAGCCACCCGCTCATCCCGTTTGAATAGACGGGCCGCCATGCTGGCGGCTCAAGGGAGGGTTATTGTGTCATCAGGCAAGCGAATCCCCGTCGCCGTCCTCGGGGCGACGGGCAGCGTGGGCCAGCGGTTTGTGCAGCTGCTGGCGGATCACCCCTGGTTCGAACTGGCTGAGGTGGTCGCGTCAGACCGCTCGGCCGGCCAGCGATACGCTGAAGCCACGGACTGGCGGTTGAGCGCGGACATGCCCGTGGCTGCCCGCGGCCTCGAAGTCAAGGACTACAGCGCGCAACTCGACAGCCCGGTCGTCTTTTCAGCGTTACCCGGAGAGGTCGCCGAGGAGATCGAGCAACGTATGGCCCGCGAGGGGCGGGCACTCTTCTCAAACACCTCGTTCCACCGCATGACCCCCGACGTGCCGCTGCTCATTCCGGAGGTGAACCCGGAACACGCCGCAGCGATCAAGGTGCAGCAACAGAATCGGGGCTGGAGCGGCTTCATCGTCACCAACCCGAACTGCTCGGCCATCCACCTTGTGCTGGCGCTCAAGCCACTCCATGACGCTTTCGGCATTGACGCACTCGCCGTTACGACCATGCAGGCGGTTTCTGGCGCAGGCTACCCGGGCGTGCCGTCGCTGGACATGATTGACAACGTCGTACCCTTTATCAGCACGGAAGAGGAGAAGATGACCGAGGAAACGAAGAAGCTCCTCGGCAGCTTTGACGGCGCGTTCCAACCCGCTGATCTCGTGATGACCGCACACTGCAATCGCGTACCGGTGCGTGATGGCCACACCGAGTGCGTTTCAATCCGCTTCAGGGAGTCAGCTTCGCCGGACCAGGCGGCCAGCGTGATGGCAAGGTTCCGGGCCCGGCCCCAGGAACTCGATCTCCCCTCTGCGCCCGCTCGCCCAATCATCGTGCGCAGCGAACGCAACCGGCCACAACCGAACCTGGACCGCGATGCAGAAAAGGGCATGGCGACGACCGTTGGCCGCGTCCGCGAGTGCCCGCTCCTGGGCACGAAGTTCGTGCTCCTGGGCCACAACACGATTCGCGGCGCAGCCGGCGCCTCTATCCTGAATGCAGAATTGTTCAAGGTCGAGGGGCTACTGCCGGCCTGAACCTCACGAACCGGAATGTCGTCAGTCTTACCAACGCCCGGCTTCTTCGCCGGGCGTTGATCATTGACGCCGCAGTTCGCCTCTGGTAATACCTCGGCTCATGAATAATTCGGATCGTGAACTTTTCGGTTGCCGGACTGCTCTTGATGAGCAGGTTGAGCAGTGTGCCGAACTGCTGCCGGTGCTTTCTCGTGCGATGCACTGCGAGATCACGACGCTCGGCCAGGAACTTGACGTCACCCCGGCTCAGGTCAAGGTTCTGATTCAGCTTTCCCGCCACGAGCAGATGTCTGTCGGCGATCTCGCCGACGCGCTCTTCGTCTCCATGCCAGCCGCGTCCGAAATCGTGGATCGGCTGGTGGATACCGGCCATCTCGTGCGCCGCTCGGACCCCGCCGACCGCCGCCGCGTGATCGTGAGCGCGACGTTGGAATCACAACTTGCCATCAGCCGGTTGGTCGAACTGCGGCGCACCCAGGTTCGTAAAGCACTGCTTCGCCTTCCGCCAGAGGAGCGTCCGGTCGCTGTTCACACCCTGAAAGCGCTGATCGCAGAACTCGGGAGTCACGACGAACTCCGGGTTGCGGCAAGTCGCCGGGCCCCGCGTCCCGGATGACCATCTGCCAGAAAGGAACCTCCCAGATGTCTGAACAACGCCAGCCGGTCGACCAGGCTGCGCCAGAACGTAATCCCTGGCTGATCCTGTTCGTTCTCTGCGGCGCTGTCTTCATGCTGCTGCTGGATACCACGATCGTCAACGTCGCCCAGCAGAAGATCAAGGTCGCGCTCAAGACTGATCTCTCCGAGATTCAGTGGATTCTGGACAGCTACATCCTTGCGTACGCCGTGCTGATTCTGTCCTTTGGCCGCCTGGGCGATGTCTTCGGCCGCAAGAAGCTCTTTGTGACAGGCATGAGCATCTTTACGTTGGCCTCAGCGCTCTGCGCCGGGTCGACGTTGATATCGCAGGCTACGGGTATCCCGCCAGCAACCGCGCTGATCGCTGCCCGCGTGCTCCAGGGGGTCGGCGGCGCAATGATGATGCCGCAGACCTTGTCCCTGATCACCGTCGCCTTTCCACCGCAGAAACGTGGCTCCGCCATGGGCGTCTGGGGCAGCGTCGTTGCGCTGGGGGCCGTGCTGGGGCCAATCGTCGGCGGCTGGCTGGTCACCAACTACGCCTGGGAATGGGTCTTCCTGATCAATGTCCCGGTAGGCATCGCGGCAATTCTGGCAACCCTCGCCATCGTTCCCGAATCGATTGATCCCTTTGCCTCCGGTCGGGTTGATTGGGGCGGCATTCTGCTCTCGGGACTTGGCACCCTTGCCCTCGTCTACGCCGCTATCGAAGGGAACGCCCTGGGCTGGACAAGCCCGGTCATTCTTGGCTGCTTTGCGGCCAGCATCATCCTGCTTACCCTCTTCGTCTGGTGGGAAGCGCGCGCCGATGACCCCATGATGAAGCTCGAACTCTTCGCCATCCGTAATTTCTCTGTGGCGAACATCCTCGGTCTCGCAACCTCCTTTGGCATGCTCGGCGTCTTTTTCCCGATGACCGTGTTCCTGCAGGGCGCGCTTGGTCTCTCGCCGCTCGAAGCGGGCCTCGCAATGCTTCCGAACGGACTGGTGCTCATGTTCGTGGCGCCCACCGCTGGCCGCCTCTCGGACAAGATCGGCGCCCGCTGGATTCTCGTGACCGGCCTCTCGCTGATGGCCGTCGGCATCGTTGCGATGATCCGGCAAATCTCGCCCGACGCGACGCAGTGGTCCTTTGTGCTGCCGCTCGCCATCACAGGCGTGGGAATGGGCATGACCTTCGCGCCGATGACCGCGACGGCAATGCGCCAGGTCCCGCCCCGGATTGCAGGCAGTGCCTCGGGCATACTCAACACCACGCGCAACCTGGGTCAGGTGCTGGGCATCGCAGTACTCGGCTCCATCCTGCAGTCGCGCCTCGGCGTCCATGCGGCGGAGACCCTGAGCCAGATCAGCAATCTGGATCCCGACGTGGGCAGCACCCTGGGTGACCTCATCGCAACCGGTCGCGTTGAGGCGATCCCGGCCGCGCTCCCGGCGGGTTCCGAGGCCCTGCTGCCGGTCTTGCTGGCCAGCGTCCGGCAGGCCTTTGCCCTGAGCATGCATGAGACATTCGCCATCGGCGCAATCACCTGCTTGCTCGGCGCGGGCGTTGCCCTGCTGATTCAGAATCCGAAACCCGGTACAGTTCCCTCCCGGCAGGCCCGTGTGGAGACTGTTGCGCACGCCATCGCCGCCGATTAGCGAGAAACAAGGGGTACAGGCGCCAATGGATATCCGCCTCGACGGCAAGAAGGCGCTGGTCACCGGGGCCAGCAGTGGCATTGGCGCCGGTATAGCGGTGGCGCTGGCTGATGCCGGAGCGGACGTAGGCATCAACTACCGGCACAATGTTCGGGGAGCCGAGGAAACGGCTGCCCAGGTTCGCGCTCTCGGACGCGCGGCGCTCGTGCTTCCGGCAGACGTCGGCCATGAGGACCAGGTCGAAGCGATGTTTGCCTCGTTCGATGCTGAGCTTGGAGAGATCGATATCCTTGTCTCGAACGCCGGTCAGGGCTCGGCTGGCCGGCCTGTTCACGAGACCACGTGGCAAGATTGGGATCGTCTTCTGCGCTCCAACCTGCACGGGCCATTCCTGTGCGGGCGGGCTGCAGCGCAACGCATGGTGCGCCGCGGCGCGGGCGGGCGCATCGTCAACATCTCCTCAGTTCATGAGGAAGCATGCAACACGCCGAACGACGGCCCCTACTGCGTGTCAAAGGCGGGGTTACGCAATCTCACGCGCGCCATGGCGCTGGAACTGGGGCCGCTGGGCATCACCGTCAATGACGTGGCGCCCGGCATGATCCTGACCCCGCTGAACGCGCGCGCGATGACTGATGCGCACTACCTCGCCGACGCAGAACGCCAGATTGCCGTGCGGCGCGCCGGCCTGCCGGCGGACGTCGCCCACATGGTGGTGTTCCTGTGTTCGGAGCAGGCCTCCTACTGCAACGGAGGCACCTATTTCGTTGATGGCGGCTGGATGTTGGACTGGCCGCCCGTGTGACCCGTGTTCTAGAGGCGCTGGTACTCCTCAAGGTCGAGTACGAAGACTGTGGCGGCTGACGCAGGTGAGCCCTCGCTCGACTCGTGGGGCGACATGCCAGCGCGCGCCGACTGCTTGATCAGGTCGAGCACGAGGTTCACCTGATCTTCTTCGGCGCCGATCATGAGCGTTGTGTTGCCGCGACGCAGGAACCCACCCGTGCTGGCGAGCCGCGTCGTCCGGAAGTCCGCTTCCAGCAACGCATCGACGACGACATCCGCGACCTCGTTCTGGATAACGGCAATTACCAGCTTCTTCATGCGCTCCGTGCCTCACAGGTACGCCAGTGCCCGCTCTTCGCTCGAAAACCAGTCACTGTCGGGTTGGTAAAGCGATGCCCCGGGGTTGGCGTTGTGACCGGGCGCACCGCCGCATGACCGATGTACCGCACCATACTACCGTGCTTCGCGCCCACGTGGGGGCTGTTGACGAAAAGAATTTCGTTCCGCGTCCAGGTATCCCTGCAAGATCACCGCCGCAGCGATGGCGTCGATCTCCCCGCTGCGCCGGTTCTTCTTCCTCCCCTGCGCCTCCAGAGCTCGTTCCGCCACGGCGCTGGTCAGCCGTTCATCCCAGAACACAATTTCCAGCGGCTCCTCGCTGGCGTTCGCCAGGGTCTCAGCGAAGGCGCGAACGGTCGCCGCCTGTGGCCCTTCCCGGCCAGACAACCCCACCGGCAGACCAATCACCACCACGCCGGCGCCCTGCACCCGCGCAGCGTCCAGGATGCGTTGCAGATCGCCGTCGCCCCGCTGCACGACGCCAGCCGGCGAGGCAATCATGCCCAACTCGTCGGCAATCGCCAGGCCGATACGGCGCTCGCCCACATCGAGACCCATGGCGCGAGGTCCTCGCGAACTCATCGTTCGTCCTCGAACACCACACGGTCAGGATTCTCGGGAATGGTCCTGATGAGCCAGCCGGGGGAGATCTCGACGATTGCCCCTGCCACTGCAGGGTCTCCGGCCAGGAGAGCCTCGGCCTCTGCCGGGCTTAGCCCCGCCATGCTGACCGCAAGTTGGCGCTGCTGAGCCTCGTCCAGCACCTGGCGCGCCTCGACATTCGCAGAAATCTGCAGGCGAGCGCCGCGGTCCTCCGTGTGCTCCACCACGGGTGGGTTGACGACCATCTCCTTGACAGGCACGGTGTAACCAGCCGGCGCGCTGGCGATCAACTCGTTCGCCAGGTCACGCTCGAAGTCAGCTTCGGCCTGCCTGAGGTCGATTACGGTCACCTCCAGCGTCATCACGCTCTGCAGGCTCACGGAATCACTGCGCTCACCAACTCGATGGCTGAAGGTATCCCGCTGATCCAGCACCTTGACGCCAGTAACCACAAACCCCTGGTCTCCGTTGCCGCCGTTTACCGCTCTGGCCGCCAGATCGCTGGCGGCATCGCTGGCCTGGTCCAGCAGCCCCGTCTGGTCGCCCTGCGCGACGACACGGAACTCCTGGTCTGTGCCGCCATGGGTGGGCTCCATACGGTTGCTGTAGTAGATGCCATTCGGCAGTCGTCCGCCGATCTCTCCCGTTCCGACGTTTCCAGAAGTCCCGCCAACCACCGCCTGCACGTTGCCTGTGGCCGCTCCGGGCGCGCCAGTCGCGGCATCCGCCGCCGGAACCTCCACCGGCTCGGTAAAGGTGAATTCCGTGCCATCTTCGGTGGAGACGCTCGTGCCTGCGTCAACCGTCACCGGGGAGAAACTGGCATTGCGGAGTTCAATCGGGCCGCTGGCCACGCGGTCCGGCGCCGTCTCGGAACCAGTCGCGCCGGTCTCCCCGCTCCAGGTCACCTCGACCTGCCGCTGCTGCGTCGGGAAGGCCAGAGCGGCGCCGCTATCGAGTGGCTGACCATCGGTTGTGGCGTCGAACACGATCGCCGCCGAAATCGCCTGAGTGCGTGGGACATAGCGCACGATCACCTGTGGCGTCAGCGCCCGGAACAGGAATGCGGCGCCCACGACCAGGAGCGCCAGCAAGAGCGCCATCGGCAGCCAGCGACGTGGCGGATTGCGACGCGCAGGCTCCTGAGCCGGCGTGTCCTCGTCCACTGCCGGGACATCGTCCGCGACCGGCGTCACCTGAGCCGGCCAGAGCAGGACAGGGTCAGGTCCGGAATAGGGCTCTACCTCTGGTTCAGCAACCACGGGCGGCGGTGGCGGAGCCGATGCAGCGGGTGGACGCGCTGGCGCCTTGCGCCTCGGCGCGGCCGCCGTCTGGAGCCCAAGCCGCTCCCCCAGTTTCAGGCGCAGGGGGTCGGACGTGCGCACAATGACCGGGAGCCGCTCGTCATCCAGCGCGGCCCTGAGCGAGCGGAACTCGTTTGCAGTCAGCAGTAACGGGCTCTCCACCGGCACAATCAGGTGGACGGTGTGCCCACCCGTCGCCGCCGCCCGGATGCGGTCCAGCACCTCCGCCAGCGTGTCGTCGTCGCGGACTACGACCGCTGGTGGGCGCCGTACCGCGGCGCGCGCCTCGCTCATTCTCGTGGCCGCCCCAGGCAGCTAGTTGCTGGCACTGCGCGCCACAATGGCAGCAACTGCAGACAGGGCATCGTCCAGACGCTCCGGGCTCTTGCCGCCCGCCTCAGCCAGTTCCGGCCGGCCCCCGCCGCGCCCGTCTACGAACGTCGCCGTCTCGCGCACAATATCGCCAGCCTTGATGCCGCGCCCAATCAGGTCTGGCGTAACCATCGCCAGCAAGCTTGGCCGGCCCTCGATAACCGCGCCAAGCACGATCACCCCGGAGCCAAGACGATCACGCAGGCGGTCGCCCATCTGGCGCAAGGCATCCTTGCCGTCAACCTCGGCCCTGGTCGCGAGCACACGCACCCCGTTGACATCCACCACCTGCGCGAGCAGATCCCCCGCCCGCGCCGAAGCCAGTTGTCCCCGCAGGCGCTCGGCCTCGCGCTCCAGGCTGCGGATGCGATCCTGCTGCGTCTCGATCTGCGCCGGCAGCTCAGACCAGGTGCTCCGCAGGGCACGGGCGCTCGCCTCCAGCACCTGCTGCTGGGCCAGCATGCGCTCGATAGCAGCGTCGCCGGTGAGCGCTTCGATCCGCCGTACGCCGGCGGCAACGCTCCCCTCGGCGGTAATGACGAACGGCCCGATCTCGCCAGTCGCCGCGACATGAGTACCGCCGCAGAGTTCCGCCGAAAAACCGGGCACCTTTACCACCCGGACGGTGTCACCGTACTTCTCACCGAAGAGCGCCATGGCGCCGCCGGCCACGGCATCCTTGTAGTCGCTGACCTCGGTGGTCACCGGGGTGTTGCGGGAAATCTCCTGGTTGACGATCTCGGCAACCCTCAATGCCTGTTGAGGAGACATCGGTTCCAGGGCGGTGAAATCGAAACGCAGGCGATCTGGCGCAACCAGCGAGCCCGCCTGGTGAACCTCCTCGCCCAGCGTCATGCGCAACGCCCGATGCAGCAGGTGCGTTGCGGTGTGGTTGCGGCGGATCGACTGGCGCCGCGCCGCGTCGATCTCCGCGCGCGCCCGCTCGCCAACGCGCACGAAGCCTTCGGCCACCGTCCCCCGATGCACGAAGACATCGGGTGTCGGCTTGAACGTGTCGTCAATGTCGATGACCCCGGTCTCGGTCCGGATCGTCCCCGTGTCGCCGATCTGGCCGCCCGACTCGCCGTAGAACGGCGTGCGGTCAAGCACTACCTCAATCACGTCTCCGGCCTCAGCCTCCTCGACAGGGCCGTCCGGGCCAGCCAGGCCCAGGATTGTGGCATCTTCTGTTGTCGAGGTGTATCCGGTAAAGGTCGTCGGGCCGCCCGCCATTGCCACGTAGATCTCGGCCCTGGTCCGGGACAGATCCTGGAACGCCTCGGCAGCGCCGCCGCGGCTTGCCGCCCGCTGTTCGGCAAACGCCTGCTCGAAACCCGCCTGGTCGACTTCCAGCCCCTGCTCTCGCGCCAACTCCTGCGTCAGGTCGAACGGAAAGCCATACGTGTCGTAGAGGCGGAAGACCTCTCGGCCAGGCAGAACCGACGCAACGGTCTCGCCTTGCGCTGCCGCCCGCTCCGCGAGATCCGCAACCAGCGCCTCAAAACGCGCCATCCCGGCGCTGAGAGTCCGCCCGAAGCTCTCTTCTTCGTGCTGTAGCACCTTCTCGATCTGCCCACGCCGCTCAATCAACTCCGGGTGGTGGGCCGAGAACTGCTCGCTGACAATGCCAGCCATTTCCGCCAGGAAGGGCTTCTCCAATCCCAGCTTGCGGCCCGCCCGGATGGCCCGGCGCAAGATGCGCCGCAGCACATAGGAACGCCCTTCGTTCCCCGGCAGCACGCCGTCTGCAATCAGAAAGGTTCCCCCGCGCGAGTGGTCTGCAATAATCCGCAACGCCCGGTCGTGGTCCGGGTCAGCGCCATAGGTGACGCCCGCGAGGCTGGCCGCACGCTGGATGATGGCCTGATAGAGATCAGTGTCATAGATGGAACGTGCGCCTTGCATGACCATCGCAAGGCGCTCCAACCCCATCCCTGTGTCGACGTGCTGGCGCGGCAGCGGCGTCCGCGACCCGTCCTCTGCCTGGACAAACTCCATGAAGACGTTGTTCCACACTTCCAGGTAGCGTGTACCGTCCCCAGGAGGAAAATCTGGCAGGCCGCTGCCGGCTTCCGTACCGAGATCGAAGTAGATTTCGGAGTCCGGGCCATTCGGGCCCGTCGGGCCGACAGGACCCCACCAGTTATCGCTCAGCTTGAACACCCGGTCGGCCGGCACCCCGATTTCCTCGGTCCAGATGCGCAGCGCGTCCTCGTCATCCGGGTGCACAGTGGGATACAGGCGATCGGCCGGGATACCCAGCACTTCCGTCAGGAACTCCCAGGAGAACTTCAACGACTCACGCTTGAAGTAGTCGCCGACGGAAAAGTTGCCGAGCATGAAGAAGAAGGTGCAGTGGCTGTCATCACCCACCTCCTCGATGTCAACGGTGCGAAAGCACTTCTGCACCGAAACCATCCGCGCCGCCGGCGGCTGCTCGAGCCCCAGGAAGTACGGCGTCATCTGTTGCATGCCCGCAGTCGTGAGGAGCACGGTCGCGTCGTTGTGCGGCACGAGTGAGGAGGAAGGCATCAGGCGATGCTGACGCTCCTGAAAGAACTCAACGAAACGGCGGCGTACTTCCTCGCCACTCATCGGCGCTGGCATCGGGCTGACCATTGATCGGGGATCCTTCCCACATTGAAGAGTGTGCGGTGGCGAAATCGTCCTGGCTTTCAACCGCCAGCGGACCAATCGCAGATTGTGCCAGACACCCCGGCGCAGCGGCAATTATGACGGTTTTGAACGCTCCCAGAGTGCGCGAAAGTCTTCGCGCACCGGCACAAAGGTTTCCACAAGCTCGGCGCCGTGTGGCCCGGCAGACGCTTCGTGAGGAACGTGCGGCCCAACCAGATATGCCTCGCCTTCTGCCACCGTGCGTGTTTCCCCTCCGGCAATCACGGTTAGCGAACCCGCAGTAACCACGCCAATTTGCTCATGGACATGCGAGTGCCGGGCCACTACTGCACCCGGCGCCAACGTGACCCAGCAGGTTAACAATCCCTCGCCAAATACCGGGCGCATCTCCACACCCGCTGCGGTGGACATTGGGTGAACGTCATCTCGCCTGACCCACTGCACATCCCCGGTTCCCGGATGCTCTTCTGCCACGATCGTCCTCTCCGCCAAGGCTCGATACCGTCAAGTGTGCGCAATTGTCACCGATCGCCGGTCCCCGCACCGATGGGAGTTGACCGGCGGCCCAACAGGACGAAAGGCGAACGGGCGTTCTTGACATTGCGCGCGTCGGCTCATACGCTGGCAAGCGAGGGTTCATACGCGATGTCAAAACCGCCGCCCAACCCACGCAAGAATTTCGCTGGTCGTGACGGCGTCACCGCAGACGAGCGTGAGCTGCCGCCCAGCCGCAGCCCGAGCTTGCTCCAGCAAGAGCAGAAGGCGGCGGCCGCTGCTCCAGATCAGTTGCCGCTTTTCTTGCCGGGGCCGCCAGGCTCACTCACGCCAGCTCTCGGCGGCCTGCCGCCCCTCACCGCTGGCAGCAGCCTGGAGCTGGCGCGCTCCTGGTATCGCCGCGAGCTGGAGCAAGCCAAACGCCCGGAGAACACGATTGAATCGTACTGCTACGATCTGGTGGTCCTGGAAAAACTGATCGGCCCCAAGGCAATCAACCGCATTACCCAGAAGGACATTGCCCGCCTGCTGGGCGAAGCCAATGGCCGGTCCACCCGCAAGCGGCGGCTAACGTCGGCGCGCCGCTTCTTCCGGTACCTGATCGACGACGCGCGGGTTCTGAAGGCGGATCCCACCGAGGGTCACTACCCACACGCTATCGCCCTGCGTTCCCCGATTCCCCTGTTCGCCGCAGAGCAGGAAGCATTCCTGGCAGCCGCCGCCGAAGACGAGCCGTGGAGCCTGCCCGCGATCTGGCTCATGATGCGCCTTGGCCTGGCCCGGTCCGAACTGCTGGCACTGCGCCGGGCGCATGTTGACCTCGATGACCCGGCCGGGCCAGTCGTCTACGTTTTCTACGAGGATGCCGCAAAACGCGGCAAGGAGCGCAAACTGGCCGGTGGCGAGGAGTTTCGCGCCATCTACCTCACCTACCTGGAAGAACGCACACCCGTTGATCTGCTCTTTCCGGTCGGGCCGCAGGCGGTCAACGGCATGGTCGACCGCGTACGAGAGGCCGCCGGGCTCCAGAAAGAGGTTACCCCACAGACGTTGCGCCACACATTCGCGGTGGATCGTGCCCTGTCGGGCGCGACGGAAGCGGATTTGCTCGCTGTGCTGGGGCTCGCCAACGACGCGCGCAACCGCGCCAGCGTGCAGCGCTACCTGAAGTTGGCCGAGCCGCCGCTCTAGCCAGCACCCCCGGAGATACCCAGCAGCCTGTCTGCCTGCTCAACCAACTCCTCCCGGAACTGGACGTGATTCTGCCAGCGGTTCGGCAGGGCTTGTGCGCCAAACACCGCGCCTGCCAGCGCGCCGGCCACCGCGCCGGTGGAGTCGGCATCTTCCCCCAGAGAAACGGCCTGGACGATAACCTCTTCTGCGGTCGGAAAGTTGGCGAGCGCCCAGAAGGCTGCCCCGATGGTTTCCAGGACGAATCCACCAGCTGCGACATCATTCTTCGGCATGTCGGCGGCAGCCAGCACGGCCTCGCTCACGCGCCGATCCGGAATCCCGGCTACTGCCGCTGCCGGTACATCGCCAATCGCACCTCCGCTCAGGAGGTGCACGAGCGCCTGGTTCACCGCCACGGCGCCCCACGCGGCTCTGGATTCTGCGTGGGTCACCTTCGCGCTCGCCAGCGACGTCTGCACCAGCGCAGCCGGGTCAGCCCGGAAGCGCAGCGCAATCGGGGCGCAGCGCATCACTGCTCCGTTCGCCGCCGCGCTGCGCTCCCCGCGTGCGGCCAGCGCCGCCTCGCCTGATTCTGATGGCGGTGTGCCGGCGGCCAACGCGCGCAACGCGACCAGGGTCGTGTTCCCAATATCCTTCGGCGCACTGCGGTACCACTCCAGCAGCCCCTCGCCGAACGCGCCGAGATCGAGCCCGCCTTCCGTCAGCGCACGGCAGAGGATCAGCGTTTGCTGCGTATCGTCGGTGATCTCACCGGGGTCCAGGTCGAGCCAGCCGCCGCCCACGAACTCGCGAACGCCGTTCGGGAAGCGCTGCGCGATCGCGGCGCGGTCCTGAAACTCGACCGGACCACCCAGGGCATCGCCGCAGGCCACGCCCAGCAGCACCCCCCGGTAGCGATCCTGAAGCGACTGAGGCGCCTGCGCAGGATTGAACGATGCGACCAATGGGCCTTCCCCTTCTTGCTAACAGACTGTTACAATTCCCGGCAAGAGAATAGGCCACCCATGTCAGTGCCGACGGGAGGCGCGAGGAAGCCGGAACGGGATGCGGTTTCCAGCGTAGCAGGAGGACTCAGGACATGCGCGTGTCACGCCGGATACGGCCGTCACAAGTTGGTTGTGCGCCGTCCGCGAGCCGACGCCGTCTTCAGGTCGCCAGCCTCATCACACCCCCAGACGCGCCGCAGCCACGCCCACTCCCTCGTCCAGCGCTCGTTATCCAGGTTGACGGTCAGATTCTCTCGGCAGAGACAGACCTCAACGCCAGTTTGGCGTCCACGGCCTATGAGGATGCCGTCGCAGTCGCCAGCACCCGCGGCTGATACCGCCTCACCCACTCCCGATACGCTGCCACTTCGCGGTCGGCGCGTATCTGATCCCAGCCGAGTGTGGCCTGGGCCACGGTTGCGATCAAAGCGTCCGGGCCGACGCCAGCGGTTGGCCCCAGGCCGGTCATTGTGCGCCTCGCCACGGCATCGGCCAGCGTACGAGCAAATTCGTGCTCGAATGCCCAGGGACCTCAGCGGCAATCATCCCTGAGTCCACGTCGATGACTGCCTCCAGACTGCGCTCCCTGGCGTAGGCGGCGATGCGCGTTGCCTGAGCTCCGTAGACGCGGAGCAAATGCTCGCTTGTCTGCAACGGCAGGGCGGAGTCCGCCAGGAACTGCGCGCGAAAGGCCTGCCAGTCCTGACCAACCGGAGCGCCAGGCAGCGGCGCCGTCGCCGTCACAGAGGGACCGGGCGTCGCGCCCCGCGCACGTTCGACCATGCTTACCGCCTGCTCGGCGAGTTCACGGTAGGTCGTCAGCTTGCCGCCGACAATTGAGAAGAGCCCCTTCCCCTCACCCCGCGCCGCGTGGTCCACCACCATGTGGCGGCGCGTCACGGCGCCTTCGGCCTTCCCGGGCGCTCGGGGCAGTGGGCGTACCCCCGCGTACGAATACTGGATACTGACACGCGTGAGCCCGGCCTGGGGAAAGAGCGTGTTGACCTCCTGGAGCATCCAGTCGATCTCGTCGTCCGTCGCCGTCAGGTAGTCCAGGTTCCCGGTGTAGCGGGTGTCGGTCGTGCCGATGAGGTAGGCGTCGTTCCACGGTACGACAAAAAAGGGCCGGTGCTTGAGCCGCGCTTCAGCGTAAACGCCAGTCGCAGGCGCCCCAGGAAACGGATCAACAATGAGATGAACGCCCTTGGAGCCTCCCATGAGCCGCTGCGGCGAGGTGTGTTCCACGCCAGCCAGCACCACATCCACCCACGGGCCAGCCACGTTCATGACTGCAGTCGATTTCGCGCAGAACGGCTGCCCGGTCAGGAAATCAACGCCTGCCACACCCGTGACCTTGCCGGCCCAGGTTGTGACGCGTTCCACGTTGTGATAGGTCTTGAGCACCGCCCCGTGCGCCACGGCGTCCAGCGCATTCTCCAGCACAAGGCGCTCGGTGTACTCGACCTGGGCGTCGTAGTAGAGCGCACCGGCCAGTAGCCTGCCGGGAGCAAGGCCCGGCACGCGCCTCAACGTGGCGGCACGGTCGAGCATCCGATGCCGTGGCAATGATTTGTCCAGCGACAACGCGTCGTAGGCCACCATGCCGGCGCGGATGGTCAGCGGCCGGCGCGTGTCTCCCTCGTAAATCGGGATGATCAACGGCAACGGGTGAACAAGGTGCGGGGCGTTGTGCAGAAGCCGCTCACGCTCCCGCAGCGACTCGCGCACCAGTCCCAGTTCACCGTACTCCAGGTACCGGAGGCCGCCATGGATGAGTCGCGTCGGCCACGACGTGGTGCCAGAACCCACATCGCCCTTGTCAACGAGGAGGACTTTCAGCCCGCGCAGCGCTGCATCCCGCGCGATGCCGGCGCCATTGATCCCTGCCCCAATGACAATCAGGTCGAAGTGGCCGAGCGACCCGGCATCGACTGATCCTGTGTCTGGCGTCACCCGGTCAATCCTCTCCCGTTTCCTCCACGGCATCGGCGCCGTACGGTGGGAATCGGTGCGCCATGCCCCGGTCAAGGAGTCCCCCCAGCCCGAGCGCCGCGAGTGTTTCGGGCTGTACACGCTCGCCCGTCATGATCCAGGGAAGCACGACATCAGCAATGGTCGTCTTCGAGAACATGGAGCATGAAGCAAGGTTGAAGATCGGCAGGTCCTCCCGGTAGGCCAGCCAGAACATGCTGCCGGGATGCGCTGGCGCTCCGAATCGCACCACGTCTGCCCCGGCCTGATCCAGCGCCAGGTAGGTCGGGTCGAGGGGATCAATCGTATTGCCGCCTGCAGCCAGCACCAGATCCGCGCCCTCGTCTGCCAGGTCCGTGAACGCGCGGGCGATCGCTTCCGGGTTCTGATCCGGCTCGCGGAAGGCGATGACCTCGCCGCCATACCAGCTGATCTTCCTCCCCAGTGATCGCTGGAAAGCGTCGCGTACGCGCCAATCGGGCCCCTCCGTGCTGACGACGCCGACGCGCATTGCGCGGAAGGGGACAACCTCTATCACCGGGGAGACGACAGCAATCTCCTCCGCTGCCCGGATCGCCGCCTCTTTCACCGCCACTGGCGAGACCTTGACGCCTGCGACGATCTTGCCCGGCAGGACCGCCACCCGGTCCTCCAGGGTGAAGATGGCGACCCCAGGCAGCAGATTCAGCGAGAGCAATGCCTCGGAATCAACTCGCAGCAAACCCTTGTGCGTTGCCACCAGGTTGTACCGGCTGAAAGCGGGCCCATCGATCCGTACTCCCTGCCCGGCCACCGCCCGCGCCAACCGGCCTCCGGCGTCATCCTCATGCACATCGTCTGGCTCAAGGCGTATTGCATGAACCGGGTGCTCGAGCAGCGCCAGCATCGTCAGGTCGGCATCCTGCAGGCGTCGGCCTTTGCGCAGGCGCTCGTCCCCGATCTTGACATCCTCCGTGAGCACCACCTCCTCGGGGTCGTCAATCAGGCTGCCAGGCTCAATGATGAAGGGGCGCATACGATCCTCTCAGTCGTGCAAGGTGTCAGGCGAACGCGCCGCGCACCTCCTGGGCCAGCGCCCGGCCCAGGATCCCGTGCGCCTTCGCCTCGAAGTGGATCCCGTCCAGCGGACTCGATGCAATCACCGCGCCAGCGTCAAAGAACGACGCGCCGTTCCACCCCGCAGCCAACCGGTAACAACGGGAAAAGAGCCGGGACTTTGCCTCCGCGCCCGCAAACATTTCATCCAGGTGCGTCAGAGTCGTCACTGGCGGAGGGGCAGCCAGCAGCACATGCGGCGGTTGCCCGGTTGCATTGCTCGCGACGCATCTGGCGATTTCAGCCAGCCCGCCCGCACTCTCAGCGATGTCGGAAGCGCTGAGGTTAAAGCGCTGCTTGAGATCGTTCGTCCCGAGCATGATCACGACCATGTCCAGCGGCTGGTGCGATTCCAGGCAGGGCGCCAGGTAGGTGAGCCCATTGCGTCCCGGCGACATTGGGTCGTCCCAACGAGTGGTTCGTCCGTTCAACCCTTCCTCGATGACGCGGTAGCCGTCGCCGAGCTCGCTGGCCATCACCCCGGTCCAGCGCACCTGAGGTGGGAACCGCGTACCGGAGGCCGGGTCATACCCCCAGGTGTTTGAATCGCCGTAGCAGAGAATTGTGCGCACAGGTTGGTCAGGCATCAGACGGCCTTTCTGCGAGCGTGATCGCGACGCGGAAGCTGACGTAGCCACGCTGGACCGTGAGTTGCACGGTATCGCCTGGCTGGTACTGGAAGAGCGCACCCACCAGCGAGACCTGCTCGCCAACCCGCTGCAGGTTGAGGGAGGTCACCACATCACCCTGTTGCATCCCGGCAGCTTCGGCAGGGCTGCCAGCCACGACGCCCGCGACATAGAAGCCCTCTTCCACATCGAGGCCCCAGCGCAGGATCGTTTCATCATCAAGCTGCGTCAACTGCAGGCCAAGGTACGGGTACGCGACCGCTCCGTCTGCAATGAGCTTGTCCGCCACGGTCCTGACGGTGGTGGATGGCACCGCGAAGAAAAGCCCCTGAGCGTCGATGATGCCGAGGGTGTTGATACCCACCACCTCGCCGGTGAGCGTCACCAGCGGGCCACCGGAGTTGCCGGGGTTGATCGCCGCGTCGTGCTGAATCAGGTTCAGGAGTTCAGGGCCGCCGTCTTCATCCGGCACCGTGCGGCCAAGGGCCGAGACAATACCCTCGGTGACGGTGTTGGTGAAGGTGCCCAGGGGTGAGCCCAGAGCCAGGACGGCCTGCCCCGGCAAGAGGCTGTCAGAGTTCCCGAGCGTTGCGACCGCCGGGACTCTGGAGTCAATCTTCAGCACGGCGACATCGGCATTGGCGTCTGCCCCGATCAAGGTTGCTGGCTCTTCGCGCCCATCCGCGAGTACGACCACAAACTCCACGCCGCCATCGACGACGTGCTGATTCGTGACGATGTGGCCCTCACTGTCAAGGATGAAACCACTGCCGGACCCGGTCGGCACGTTCTCCGTGCCGTCGTCATTCGGCTGCTCATTGATGACGGTGACGACTGCCGGTCCCACCTTTTCCACCACCTGTACCGGGGTCAACTCCGGCTCTGTGCTCGGAGCCGGAATCGCCGTCCTGACAGGAGGCGGCGCCGGGATCATCTCGTTTGGCGGCGAGCTGAAGGCGTCCCCGGCACATATCGCGAAGGCTGTCAGCGGGCCAGCGACCCCGCCGATGGTATTGGGCACGGCGGTCCAGCCGAACTGGGCAACGTTGCCGTCTGCATCCAGCCGATAGGTTGGATGCGACGCCGCAACGAAGACGATGGGCGGCTCAGACGTGGTGGTGGTGTCAGTGGCGCTCGCGGCGGGAGCATACGGCTCCGCTCCTGCCAGTTCGTATCCGCCACTGAGCAGGAGTTGGCCGGGTTCGCACCAGGCCGTCATCGGGCCTTCCGTCAGTGTTTGACCCATGCTGGCATCGCCCTGGGCGAGAGCCGGCGTCGCTGCGACAGCCACGCAGGCAAGCGCAGCGACGACCGATCGTTTCCTGAAGTGCATCAATTTCCTCCGCAGCGTCGAAATCGCGGGCACTGCAAAGGATGCACTACAAGTGTGCGTTCGTACCGCTTTTTCGATGCCGCTCTTCTGTCACGGGCTGGCGATTGCGTCGCCCGGTCGTGGCTCGAAGCCCGCTGGCGGCTCCGGCATCGCCGCCGCGGATCCCTCCCGAATGACCCGGTAGACGCGCTCGGGCGAGAGCGGGAGGGTATGGATGGGCGTCCCAATGGCGTGAGCCACCGCGTTCGCAATTGCCGCCGCCGGCGCCACAACCGGCGGTTCCCCAACTCCCTTGGCGCCGTAGGCGCCCTGCTCGGAGGCGTTTTCCACCATGATCGGGCGGACTGACGGCGCTTCGAGGGTGGTCGGCAACTTGTACAACGCCAGGTTCGGGTTCAGCATCTGGCCGCCCTCGAACACGATCTCCTCGGTGAGCGCGTAACCGACGGCCTGCACGGCGCCGCCCTGCATCTGCCCCTCGACGCAGAGTGGATTGACGGCGAACCCTACATCCTGCGCAACCACCAGATCGACCACCTGGACGTGACCAGTTTCGGGGTCTACTTCCACCTCGGCAGCATGACAATGAAAGGACGGCGCGTTGAAATAGGGAAACAACGCGCCCTTGATCGAGGCATTGTCGTATGGTGTCGGCTCAGCCACGAACATGCCGTTGCCCAGTACGGGGCCGCTCGCCCAAAGCTGGCCGCTCATCAGGTCCGCGTAGGTTGTACCCCGATCCGGCACGCCACGGACGCTGATGCGCCCGTCCGCGATCTCCAGGTCCGCTTCGGCAGCTTCGAGGAGATCCGCCGCCCGCCTGAGTATCTGCGACCGTACGTTTTCGGCGGCCCTCCGCGCAGCCTGCCCGGTGTTGAACAGCGTGCGGCTCCCCTGCGCCCCGGCGTCCATTGGCGTGCCGCTCGTGTCTCCCCAGACAACCTGCACCTGGTCCATGCCGACCCCCAACTCGCCGGCAACGATCTGCGCGATGCCGGCGGTCACGGAACCGGTGCCGATCTCCGTCGCTCCGGTGTGAACCACCACCGTACCGTCCTCGTTCATCTGGATGGCGCACCCGCCCGCCCCGGCAACGGTCAGCCACCAGGTGCACGCCAGCCCCTTGCCCCGAAGCAGGCCCGGCGCACTCGGCGCCGACGCCTCGCCCCAGCCAATCGCCGCCGCTGCCTTCTCCAGCGTCTCCCGTGCGCCCACGCCGGAGAGGGTCTGCCCGGAGTGCCCCGTGTCGCCGTCAACCATCAGGTTGCGCAGCCGGAACGCGACGGGGTCAACCCCGAGTTCCCGCGCAATGGCGTCGGTGTGGGACTCAACGGCGAACACCGTCTGTGGGCCAGTTGGCGCCCGGAACGAGCCAAACGACATCTTGTTTGTGTGAACGGCCAGCACCTCGACCTTGATGTTCGGGATACGGTACGGGCCGGGCGCGAGCATGGCTGCGATCGACGTCAGCAGCGCGCTGGCGCCGCTGTACGCCCCGGCGTCCATGATCACCCGAGCTTCACGCGCCAGGATCGTGCCGTCCGCCGCCACGGCCGTGCGCAGGAAGTGCGTCATCGGGTGGCGCGGCGCGCCGGTTGTGAGGTCCTCCTCGCGGCTGTTCGCGACTCGCACCGGGCGGCCTGTGGCTCGCGCCAACAGCCCGGCGTACATCTCGACCGAGGCTTCCAGCTTTGAGCCGAAGCCGCCGCCGACCGTCTCTGCCATTACGCGCACGCTGCTGGGCGGCAGACTCAGCGCTTCGTGCATCTGGTGCCGCACCAGGAAGGGGCCTGGGTTGACGTCCGCACCGTCAGCCTTCCGTCGGCATCCACCTCGGCAACGGCGACACGCGGTTCCATCGGCGTCTGATGCGCCGAGTGCGACCGGTAAACACCCTCAACCACATGGTCAGCCGCAGCGAACGCGGCATCTGTATCACCCCGGGCAAGCACCACCTGCCCGGCCACATTGCCGCCACGAAGCAACCCTTCCGGCTGGGCATAGGCCTGCACATCGTGAAGGAGCGGCGCGCCAGGCTCCAGAGCCATGAGCGGATCCTGGATGGCTTCCAGATCCTCGTACTCAATATCGATCAGCAGCGCCGCCTGCTCGGCAATCTCTGGCGTCTCTGCGGCGATGGCAGCAACCGGGTCACCGATATAGCGGACCTTGTCAACCGCGAACGGCGCCTGGTCCTTGACTACCTCGCCGAAGCGTCCGCCAACCTCGCCGAAGAGCACCGCTTCCACGCCGGGCAACTCCAGCGCGGCGCTGGCGTCGATGTTGACGATGCGCGCGTGCTGCCTGTCGCTGCGCACGATCTTGCCATGCAGCATTCCTGGTACGCAGTAATCACTGGCGTAGCGAGCACGGCCCGTCAGCTTGTCGGCGGCGTCCAGCCGCAGGGCACGGCTGCCGACCAGGTCATTGCGAACGGCTTCCGCCACTTCAGCCCCCCTGCGCGCGGCGCAGCGCGGCGGCTGCCGCCCGCTGCACGAAACGCGCAATCATCTCGCGGCGATACCAGGCGCTCCCCTCGGTGTCCTCCAGCGGATCGCTCTCTTCGGCCGCCGCTGCACCGGCCGCTGCCAGGGTTTCGCCCGTGGGCGCTGCGCCTGTGAGCACCAGTTCGGCGCTCCGCGCCCGCAGCGGCGTCGGGGCGGCGCCAGCAAGGCCAATGCGCGCCGCCTGGATAGTGGCCCCGTCCTTAGCCAGAGCCAATGCCACCCCGGCGGCCACCAGCGCGGTATCGACCCCGCGCACCCGATGTTTCAGGTAGGCCGCCCCCGAGTTCGCCACAGGCGCTGGCAGGCAGATCGCGGTCAAAAGCTCCTCTGGCGCCAGGATCGTCTCCATGTAATCGACGAAGAAATCCTCAACCGGCACTCGCCGCGCGCCACCGCTGGAAACCAGTTCAAGTTCTGCCCCAAGCGCGATCAGGACCGCCGGCGGATCGCCGGTGGGGTCGGCGTGACAGAGGTTGCCCCCGATGGTGCCCTGTTGCCGGATCGGCGGCGACGCAATCAGAGCTGCTGCATCGGCCAACGCCGGAAAGAGTTGGCGCACGATGCCCGAGGTTTCCAGCGCGTGCTGGGTAACCATTGCGCCAATGCGGAGGCTCCCATCGGGGAGCTTCTCGATGCCGGCAAGCTCGGGGATGTTCTTCAGACCCACCAGGAGTTGCGGTTCGATCAGCCGCTGCCGCAGGAAGACCCCGAGTGACTGGCACCCGGCCACCACTTTGGCATCGTCATTCGACGCCAGCAGGTCCACCGCATCCTTGATGCTGGCCGGGCCGGCGTAGGTCACCACCGGTTTGTCCACTACGAAGTCCATCGCGCATCCGCCTGTCGCTACCCGCCGCTCTCCAACTTCGCCCGGACGCAGGAAGCAAAATCATCGAGCATGGCGTCGGCCCGGCGCGAGATCATGCCGTGCCCGTACTGCCCGATCTTGCCGAGCACATCGACATCGGACGTGATGATCACGTCGGTCGGCAAGGTGCTCTCCAGCCGCATCTGCATCGACGCCTTGACGCCGCCGCCGAGCCGGCCATCCTTGCCGTTCAACTCCACCACGCCGGTCCGCTCGACGTCGTCGAGATTGACGATGGTCACACGGCACGCGAAGCGCGCCGCAACTGGACCAATCTTTGCGCTGACGTCCGCATCGTAGGCATTCGATGCTGCCTCGCGCACATTGCTGGCGCCGGGGATGCAGGACGACATCTGCGGAACATCGCACAGGAAGTTCCAGACAACCTCGGCTGGAGCGTTGACCGAAAACTGATGGGTGAACTGCATCGCCCTACCTCGTGGCTCTGCGGCGTTCAGCACCGCCTCGATAATCTTGGAGTACCCGGTGCAACGGCGAGATTGCCGCTCAGCCCCCGCCGTACGTCAGCTTCGGTCGGGTTTGGCTCCGCATCCAGCAACGCGGTGGCGGCGAGCACCATCCCGGGCGTGCAGAAACCGCATTGCACCCCGCCTGCCTCGGCCAGAGCCGTTTGCAGGGGGTGGAATGTTCCAACAGGCGCCAACCCCTCGATGGTGGTGATGTCGTGACCCTGGGCTTCCACGGCAAGCGTCAGACAGGAGCAGATCGCGCGGCCATCCAGCAGGACGGTGCAGGAACCGCACTCACCCATGCCGCAGCCCAGCTTGGCGCCGGTGAGAGCAAGCTGGTCCCGCAACACTTCCAGAAGCATGGCGTCCGCCGCGGCCACCACACGGCGCTGCTTCCCATTGACGCGCAAGTGCATGGTCACGCTCAAAGCAGCCTCCTGCCGCACATTTCCCAAGCTTCTGGCAAGATGATAGCCGCGCTGTTCGCGACGCTGAAAGTCGTACGCGTGTTCATTATTCGAACGAGCAACCAATGAATGGTTGACGATGCGAACATGCTATAGTGCACGCACTCTTGCGTTCAATGCCCGTTGCGCAACGGGCGCCGAAAGACATTGTGAATCCTGCGGACGCCGATATGGCCTGCAACGGAAGGAGTTGCCCCATGTCTCGTGATGCATCGTTGTCTCGCCGTCGCATGCTCCAGGGCGCCGGCGGCCTCGCCGCTCTCGCCGCGTTTGGCCCCACGGCCTTCCGGGTCTCCCCGGCCGCCGCGCAGGAGGCGGTGGAAGTCACCATGTGGGGCAACCACCCCGAGTGGAAGGACGCCATGGAGGCATTGATCGCCGCCTTTGAAGCCGCGAACCCGGACGTGAAGATTGACTTCTCGGCGGTTACGAGCGACCAGTACGGCGCCAAGATTCAGACCGCCATCGCCGGCGGCCAGACCTCCGATATCTTTGGCGAGCAGGAAGGCGGTATCGTCGTCAACGTTCCCAAGGGTGGCGACCTGCCGTACATCGACCTCACCGGTCAGGTCGATGTCAGCCAGTTGACCGACACCGCGCGGGGCCAGGTGGAAGTGGACGGCAAGGTCTACGGTGTTCCCCTGGCGGCGTACACCGTCGGCCTGGCCATCAACAACCCGGTCTTCGCCAAGGCGGGCGTGGAGCCGCCGAAGACGTGGGATGAACTGAAGGCCGCCGCCGAGGCGCTCAAGGCCGCCGGCGTGGAAGCGCCAATTGTCCTTGGCGGTAAGGACTGGGTCCACCCGTACTTCATGTACATCGGGCTTGCCTCCTCCGTGCTCGGTCCGGAGGGTGTCGAGGCGGTCCGCAAGGGCGAGAAGAGCCTGGCCGACCCGGATGTTGTGGCAGCCGTGCAACTCCTGCTCGACCTGATGCCCTACTACAACCAGGGTTTCGAGGCGACTGACTACACCACTGCCAAGGCCATTTTCGCCAACGGCCAGGGCGCGATGATGGTTGCTGGCACAGCGGACTTCACCGGGTATCACCAGGTGAACCCTGACGCTGACCTCTCCTTCATTGCCTGGCCGGGTCCGGAGGAAGGCAAGGGCGCCACGACGACCGGCTTCGAGCTGCTCTACACCGCCAGCGCCTTCACGACGCCCGAGAAGCAGGCGGCCGCCGCCAAGTTCATCAACTGGCTGGCGACAGAGGAAGCCCAGCAATTGGTGATGGACACCATCTCGCTCTCCATCAACAAGAACGTCACAGAGTCGACCGATCCCATCCGCGAGCAGACGGTGGCCGCCTCTGCCGGCGTCGATGTGCCAGTCTGGTATGCCGTACCGGAGTTGAATGGCAGCGTGATTGCCACCCAGGACAACCACGGCGGCCTCTGGACCGGGCGCATTTCTGCCCAGGAGTTCAGCGATATCCAGCAGGCAGCGGTGGTTCCCAGCGGGTCGTAAACTGACCCGGCGCCGGAATCTCGACGTTGCGGAGCCCGGGCGGAGGCAACTCCCCCGGGCTCATACCGTTCAAGGTTGTCGATGGCCGCTCTGTCTCCGGGAATTCCATCACGGCGGGTCAGCCGTCCGTGGCAGCAGCCGTACTTCTGGTTCATCATTCCGGCGCTGATCGCCTACGGCATCCTTTTCCTCTACCCCACCGTCCGCTCGTTCTATCTCAGTTTCTTCGACTGGACTGGCCGCGGCCCCATCGGGGAGTTCATCGGACTCCAGAACTTCCGTGACGTTTTCGCCAGTCCGCGCTTCTGGCAGGCGGCCTGGAACTCGCTCCAGCTTTTCATTTTCATCTTTATCTTCCAGAACACCGTCTCGCTCGGTCTGGCGGTTATGCTGAATCGCCGCTCGTTCCTGACGCACATCTACCGGGCCATCATCTTCCTGCCGCAAATCATGTCCGCTGTCGCCACCGGCATCCTTTGGGTGCTGATGCTCGACCCGATCATCGGTGTCGTGAACCCCGTCCTGGCCGACATTGGACTGGGGGATTTGCAGCGGCAGTGGCAATCTGACCCGTCGTTGGCGCTGAAGACCGTCATGGTGGTGCAGGCCTGGCAGTGGAACGGCATGGCCGTTGTGCTCTACCTGGCCGGGCTGCAGAACGTCCCGGATGACCTGCGGCACGCGGCCCTCGTGGACGGCGCCAAACCGTGGCAGGTCTTCCGCGACGTTACCTTCCCCATGCTGGCGCCCGCCTTCACCATTGTGACGGTGCTCTCGTTCATCCTCATCTTTCGCGCCTTTGACCTGATCTACGTCATGGGTGGCCCGGCCGGGGTGCCGGATGGAGCCACGCTCGTGCTGGGCGTCCTGATTTACAGCGATGCGTTCGGGCAGGGATCATTCAACAATCAGGCCCGTTTCAGCTTCGCCATGGCCGAGGGCATTACGCTCTTCCTTTTCCTGGCCATTATGTCCGCAGTCCTGATTACGTTCCTTGGACGTCGTGAACGGGCAATCCACGGATGAACATGTCGGTCTCTCCCGTCTCCGGAAGCGCACGGTGGCTGCGCGTGCTGGGCAAGGTTGCCTGGCATGTGACGATGCTGGCCGTTTCAGCCGTTGTGCTGGTCCCGATCATCATGGTCTTCCTGGGTTCCTTCAAGACCGTTCCCGAGTTCTTCAGCACGCCCTACGGGCTGCCGGAGGCCTTCGATCCCTTTAACTATGTCAAGGCATGGGACGAGGCCAACCTGCAACGCGCCACCCTGAACAGCCTCATTGCCACCGTGCTGGGCGTGCTCTTCAGCACGATCCTCGCGTCGCTGGCGGCGTACGGCCTGGCGCGCTACACCTTCGCCCTGCGGATGCCGCTGCGCCTGCTCTTCGTGGGCGGGCTGGTGGTGCCAGTCCAGCTCATCATCATCCCCATCTTCGTCTTGTTTCGGCAGGTTGGCCTCCTGGGCAGTATCTGGTCCCTGGTCCTCGTATACTCCGTGCTCGGGATACCGCTGGCCGTGCTGGTGATGACCGGGTTCTTCGCGGCGCTCCCCCGCGACCTGGAGGAAGCCGCGCGCATTGACGGCGCCAATCATTTGCAGATCTTCTGGCGGATCATGCTCCCGCTGACGCGGCCTGCCCTCTCTGCCACCATCATCCTCAATGGCGTCTGGATGTGGAACGACTTCTTCCTGGGCCTGATTCTCCTCACGCGTGAGGAAGCGCAAACGCTGCCGGTAGGCATTATGGCCTTCCGGGGCACCTACACCACGGAGTGGGGGCTCATCTTTGCCAGCGTCTGCATTTCCGTGGCGCCGGTTGTGCTGGCCTACCTGCTGCTTTCACGCCAGTTCATTGCCGGCCTGACCGCCGGGAGCGTGAAGGGGTGACCAACATCGCCTCCCCGCGTCCGACACGTCGTTCACCTGGTGGGGACGGCCCGGCTTCATGAGTGAGATGGCCTGATCGCGCATCGGTGCAAGCGCTCAGGAGCAGCTGCGATGTTCAGTGCGCATGTGGGTCATGACGACTCACCGGCCCGGTAGGCAGCAGAGCCGCAGTCTGCGCAGTAAACCTGTGCCCCGTGACTCGGGCAGAGAGAGGCGAGGGCCCTCGCCTCACCCACACACCGGTAGTCCTTACAGCGTATTGCAAAAGAGCCTGACCTGCCAGGCAACAAACCCGTGTCTCGAGCGAGTCGAGAGACCTCGTCCGCGTGCCGGTGAACGAGGTCTCTCGACTCCGCTCGAGACACGAGACTGTCGGCCCAACTCTTGCACACCGCTGTAGCCTTCGCTCAGGCCACGACAGGTCGGGCAGCGACGGGGGAATCTCGCGCAACGCGCGGTCGGGATGTCCACACCATGCGGCCACCCCCGGCATGCTTGATCGAGAGTCTGCCGCGTCGGCAGCGAAACCTCGATCCACGATCCCACGCTGGCAAGTCAGAGCTGCCGCCGGGGCATTCACGCCTGTCACGATGCAGGGTCCACCAGCGCATGCATCCCGGTCAGGCCCGGTAGGTGCAGGATGGCAAGGCCTGAGGCGCCCACCGGATGTCGCTCCCCGGTGCTGGCGTCTGGCAAAAAGAAGCGCCGCGCGTCACATGTTGCAACGCGCGGCGCCTGGAGAGCCAATACGGAGGCTACGCCGTCTCGGCGTAGGGAATCTCCTGCTCGTTCACGCTCATCAGCAGCGGGCGCGAGCGGTTGTTGATGACGTTGGCGTCCACAACGCACTTGCGCACATTCTCCAGCGAGGGGATCTCGTACATGACATCGAGGAGCACTTCCTCGATCGTCGTGCGCAGGCCGCGCGCGCCGGTCTTGCGCTCTTCCGCCTGGCGGGCGGTGGCTTCCAGCGCCTCATCCGTGAAGATCAACTCGACGTTGTCGAGAGCAAAAAACTTCTCGTACTGCTTGACCACGGCGTTCTTCGGCTCGGTCAGGATGCGCACCAGGTCGGGCCGGGTCAGGTTGTCCAGCGCCACCGAAATCGGCAGGCGGCCGACAAACTCGGGGATCAGGCCGTACTTGAGCAGATCATCATGGGTGAGATACTGGAGGGGGTTCTCCACTACCGCCCGCTCCTCGAACGAGCCGAACCCGATGGGCGTTTGCTTGCCGATGCGCTTGGCGACGATCTCTTCCAGGCCCTCGAAGGCCCCACCGCAGATGAACAGGATATTGCGGGTGTCGATCTGGATATATTCCTGGTGTGGATGCTTGCGGCCACTCTGCGGCGGCACATTGGCCACCGTGCCCTCGATGATCTTGAGCAGCGCCTGCTGCACACCCTCGCCAGAGACATCGCGCGTGATGCTCGGGTTGTCCGACTTGCGCGCAATCTTGTCAATCTCATCGATGTAGATGATGCCAGTCTGCGCGCGGGCCACATCGCCAGCAGACTGGATCAGGCGGAGCAGGATGTTCTCGACATCCTCACCGACATAGCCAGCCTCCGTCAGTGCCGTGGCGTCCGCAATGGAGAAGGGCACATCCAGCAGCCTGGCCAGAGTTTGCGCCAGCAGTGTCTTGCCGCAGCCGGTTGGCCCCACAAGCAGGATATTGCTCTTGTGCAACTCAATGTCGTCGTCGCCGTTGAGGCCGGCGTTGATCCGCTTGTAGTGGTTGTAGACCGCCACCGAGAGGATGCGCTTGGCGCGGTCCTGCCCAATGACGTAGCTGTTCAGGCGGTCATAAAGCTCACGCGGGGTGGGAATCCCCGCGAAGCTTTGTTCCGCACGGGGAGCGGTTGGCTCCTCCTCCTCGATGATCTCGCGGCACAACTGCACGCACTCATCGCAGATATAGACCTGATTGGGCCCGGCGATCAGACGCCGGACTTCCTCCTGGCCCTTGTTGCAGAAGGAGCAACGGTAATGCACCCGCCCACCTCGTGTCGTATTCATGCCGCCGCTCTCACTCAATAGCAATCGAAAGGACAATGATGGCGAAAACGGCGTCTCCGAATATGCACAGGCGCAAGCGCGCCTGTGGGGAGAAGTTCCCGCCTAACTCTTCTGGCGCCCGTTTTCAGCGTTTTCTCCGATGGGAGTTACCCCAGCCAATGGCTTCGATGGCTCCAGGACTTCATCAACGATGCCGTACTCCTTCGCTTCCTGCGCGGTCATGTAGTAGTCGCGCTCGGTGTCGCGCTTCACTTTCTCAAACGTCTGCCCCGTGTGATCGGCCATGATCTCGGTGAGCTTCGTCGTCAGCGAGAGGGTTTCCCGCGCCACCACCTCGATGTCCGGGACCGCGCCACGGAAACCGGCCGAGCCCTGGTGAATCATCACCCGGGAGTTCGGCAGGGCGTAGCGCTTGCCCGGCGTTCCAGCAGCCAGCAGCACGGCCGCCATACTGGCGCTCATGCCCATGCAGAACGTGGAAACGTCTGGCTTGATCATCTGCATCGTGTCGTAAATGGCGAGGCCGGAATAGACCACGCCGCCCGGTGAATTGATGTAGAGCCGAATGTCCTGATCCGGGTCCTCATGGGCCAGGAAGAGCATCTGGGCAATGATCAGATTGGCGATCTGGTCATCAACCGGTGTGCCCAGGAAGATGATACGGTCCTTGAGCAGCCGCGAATAGATGTCAAACGCGCGCTCACCCCGGTTTGAGCTTTCCACCACCATCGGGATGAGGTTGTCAACAGAAGGGATACGCATGGGGTCGGGTCCTCTTTCACCCTGCTCGCCGCACACCCGACCGGTCCATACACGGCGGCACTGGGCGGGGCAGGCTCGTTGCTGTGCGTGCATTCTACTGTCCGGGCCGGAGAGGACGGTAGCGACGGAACCGGGTAGTTCGTCCTGATAACGCCCCCCGGCAGACCCGGAACAGGACCATTGCGGTCCGCACACTGCACAGTTATGTCACGCAACGAGCCGTGCTGTCTACCCCCTGACCGCGCCTATGCCTCCACTTCGGTCGTTTCCGCGTCCCCGTCTGCCTCACTCACAGCCTCAAACGAGGTTGTCTCAGCGTCCGGCGCGCTCTCCGCAACCTCGGCAGGCTCCGGCGCGACCCAGCCGTTGACCACAGCGCCCCGGCCCTCGGTGGCCAGTTCAATCAGGCGGTCTGTCAACTGCCGGTCGAACATTTCGTTCTGGAGCATGGTGCGCACGTAGTCGCTGGCCGCGAACCGGGCGGCCTGCTCCGGCTGGGTGGAACTCTGCGCCGCCGCCGCCATGCGCGCAATGGCTGCATCAAGCTCCGCGTCATCAACAGTGATCGCTTCCTTTTCAGCGATCGACCGCAGCAAGAGCGAGTTTCGGAGACGCTCCCGGGCCGCCGGGCGCAACTCCTCGCGCAGTTCGTCTTCCGAGGCCTCCATGCTGCGCAGGTAGGCCTCGAGCGAAACGCCCTGCTGGGCCAGGTTCATGCGCATGCGGCGCACATCATTTTCCACCGCGTCATCGATCATCGGGGCAGGCAGTTCAAGCCCGGCGCCCTCAGCAACCTTGCTGATAATCCGGTTCAGCACCTGCGCCCGCGCATCGGCCGTCCGGCGCTGGTGCAGTTCCTCCTGCAGGGATGCGCGCAACTCAGCCAGCGTCTCGGCTTCGCCGACGGTCTTCGCGAACTCATCGTCCAGCGGCAGGAGATCGCGCTCCTTGAGCCCCTTGAGGGCAACGTGGTAGGCCAGGGTCTTGCCCCGCACGCTCTTGTCGACGCTCTCGTCGTCTTCGGCAAAGCTCACGGAGAACCCGGCGGACTCGCCCACGCGCAGGCCGCGGATTGCATCCTCGACCGCGCCGAGCAACCCGCTCTCTCCGAGGACAAACACGGCGTCGGCGACTGGCTCCTCGGCGTCCTCGCCATCTTCCTGGACGGAATAGTCGATGGTGATCTGGTCGCCGTCCTTCGGGGTCCGCGTTTTGGGCGTCAGTTCCAGCCCAGCGCCAACCTCCAGCCCTTCGCTCTCCGGATCAACCCAGGGACTATGCGCCTTGCGCAATGTCTCGATCATCTCATCCACGGCCGCGTCATCAACCGCCGCGTCGATGGGGTCGATGCGCACGGAGGCGTAGTCGCCGGGCTCGATCGTGGGGTAAACCGCTACCGTGACCGTATAGGTCAGGGGATCAGTGGACGATATCTCCACCTCCGGATCGCCCAGGGGTCGCAGATCCTCTTGCTCGATGGCTTGGCGGTAGAGGTCAGAAAGCAGAAAGCGGTTTGCTTCTTCGGTAAAGACATCGGGGCCATAGACACGCTCGATCATGGCGCGCGGCGCCTTGCCCTTGCGGAAGCCCGGCAGCACCACCTGGTTGCCGACCTTGCGCGCGGCGCGATCCATTGCCGCCGCAGTCTCGGCTTCTTCCGCGGTAATCTCGAGCTGCACGCGGCTTTCAGGCAGCCGCTCAATCGTCAACTTCACGCGTACGCGTCCCCTTATGCAGAGCCAATCGTCATCCCGGCGGAACGGCTGCGGACACTATCTGTTGAGGCTTCTGGCCACCCCTTGCGCCGCAGCAATGTGCCAACGGGCGAGTATAGCAGAGGGTCCCAGAGGTCCCATTTCCGGGTTGGGCCGCCTTTCCAGTCGCGTCCCGCTCATGCCCACGCGAGAGGATTTGGCGACGGCCAGTCACGGCCCACACCTTGTAGCGGGCCCGCGAACGCGCGGCCCGGAGCGAAAGGCCCCACGCCACGCCAGAAGTTGGCGACCGGCAAGAAACCTCCACGCAAACGCCACGCTGAATCATGTCCTCGTGGCACGCTCGCCGTATTTTGTGACTACAAGTCACCGCTTCCCCTTCCCTTGCGCGGCTCGATTCGGAGATGTACGTTCATCGTCAGCAATTCGGCAGGCGTCCGCAAACCGCGCTCGACGGCCCTGCCGCCCCGTGTTGCTCCCCGCATCGTGTGCGATTGCGCGGCGTGTTGGCGCTTGCAGCGTCTGGCTGGGCCGCGGATCTGGTTGAACCGGCGCCCCACCCCGGCGTTCAGCGTTCAGCCGCATCGCGGGCACAGCCAATCTGGCTGCGCTGCGCAGGAGGGACGGGAGATGAAACGCAGCCGCGCTGCTGCGCTCGCCAGGAGACGGGCACTGGCCATTGTCATGGCCATGACGATCATCGGGTCGGCGCTCGCCCCGGCAGCGCCCGGGTGGGCTGGCACAGCCCGGGCCGACGCGGGGTCGGGCACGATTGTCCATAGCGCCGACGGCGTGCTTCTGCGGGCCGAGCCCAGCTTTGGCGCCGAAGTCCTGAGCACGGTGCCGCAGGGCACCGTGGTGGGCCTGCGCACCTACGAACGTGACACTGTGTACGATCCGGACGGCGTTACCCAGTGGTGGCCGGTCAGCAGTAACGGTGAAGACGGCTGGGTCGCTGGCTTCTACCTGCAAATCGATGGCTATGGGGATCAGGTGGCCGCTCCGGCGCCCGTGGAAAGCCTGGCTGCCCCGACAGACGCCGGTCTTGGCGGAGAAACGCCCGCAGAGACGGCAGCACAGCAGTTCCAGGCGACCTGGGAGGATCTTGCGAACGCCGTCGCCGTTGTGGCCGAACCAGAGGGCGTGAATCTCCGGTCCGAGCCTACCTCCAGCAGCGCCGCCGTGCGCAGCCTGTCCTTCGACACGGTGGTTGAACTCCGGATCAACGAGTTGGACACGGTGTACATGGAGGGAACTCGCTGGTGGCCCGTGCGCGTGGACGGCCTCCTCGGCTGGATTTCCGGCGCCTACCTGCGCCCGGCCGAGGCGTGGCAACAGCCCGCTGGCGATGAGTGGACTGCGTCAGACGACACCGCCGGGGTGGCTGGCAAGGTCGAGAGCTGGTTCGCGCCTGGCTCCTATGTCGCCGCGCACACCGACGACGGCTCGGGCCTGAATATCCGTGCTGACGGCGCACCAGACGCCGAACGCATCGGCATCGTGCCCGAGAGCGATGTGGTCCAGGTGATGGACGGGCCCATGTGGGATCCCGTTGGCAACCCGTGGTACCTGATCACCAATGGCGACGTGACCGGGTTCGTCAATGGCTGGTACCTCGCCAACGCCGGGCAGCCGGGCGACGCTGCACCGGCAGCGCCGGCCAAGGTTGTGGCCCAACCGGGAGTCGCCACTGGCGCCATCGGCTACCCGTTGGCGGCCTGGACCTTCACACAGGGCTTTGGCTGTAGCCCGTACTACTTCGAGCCCTGGAACTCCAACATTGGCTGCAATTACCACAACGGCATCGATCTCGCTGCCCCGATGTACACCCCAATCGGCGCGGCTGACGGGGGTACGGTCACCTACGCGGGCTGGTGTGACTGCGGGCTCGGCTACTACGTGCGCATCGACCACGGCGATGGCTTCGAGACCCTGTACGGTCACATGGCCGACGTACCGCCCGTCTCGATCGGGCAGGCAGTCGCCAAGGGAGATGTTATCGGCGATGTCGGCAGCACCGGGATGTCGACCGGCCCGCACGTGCACTTCATCGTCAGGTACCTGGGTCAAGACGTCGATCCACTCAGTTACATCTCCTGAGACATTTCGCGGGGGAGGGAAGCCAACGGGGAGGAGCGCACGCTCCTCCCCGTTGGCTTTGCCGCGTCCGGCGCAGCATGATGGTTTATGATGCTGGAACGATCATCGCGGCTTTATGCTCGCGCGGCTGAACCTGCAGACCGCGCCGGGGCGCTCCCGCCCGCAGCCACACGCGGAGTTATCCATGTCCCACGGTGTTGAGATCCTCGCCCCGGTCGAGCCTGCACTCGCTCCGGTGCTCAGCGACGACGCGCTCTCGTTCGTCAGCGCGCTCCAGCGGGAGTTCAACGCCCGGCGCAAGGAGCTGCTGGCGGCGCGAGTGGCGCGCCAGGCGGAGCTCGACGCCGGCGCCACACTCGGCTTCCTGGACAGCACCCGGGACATTCGTGAACGTGACTGGCAGGTCGCTGCTGCCCCAGCCGACCTGCAGGACCGCCGCGCCGAGATTACCGGTCCCTGCGACCGCAAGATGGTCATCAATGCGCTCAATTCCGGGGCGCGCGTGTTCATGGCGGACCTGGAGGATGCCTCGTCGCCCACCTGGCACAATGTGGTCGAGGGGCAGCAGAACCTGGCCGACGCCGTGCGGCGCACGATTTCGTTCCAGAACCCCGACGGCCGTGAGTACAGGCTGAACGACGAGATTGCCACGCTCCTGGTGCGCCCACGCGGCTGGCACCTGGACGAGCGCCATGTCACCGTGGACGGCGAACCGATGTCCGGCAGCCTCCTCGACTTTGGGCTCTACTTCTTTCACAACGCGCAGGAACTGCTGGCGCGCGGCTCCGGACCGTACTTCTACCTACCGAAGTTGCAAAGCCACCTGGAAGCACGTCTCTGGAACGATGTTTTCACCTTCGCCGAGCAAGCGCTTGGCATCCCGCACGGCACGATCCGCGCCACGGTGCTCGTGGAAACCCTGCCGGCAGCATTCGAGATGGAAGAGATTCTTTACGAGTTGCGGGAACACGCCGCCGGCCTCAACGCCGGGCGCTGGGATTACATCTTCAGCGCTATCAAGACCACCCAGGCCGACCGCACCGGGGTGCTGCCAGACCGCGCCCAGATCACGATGACCGTGCCCTTCATGCGCGCCTACACGCAGCTCCTCGTCAAGACCTGCCACAAGCGCGGCGCACACGCCATTGGCGGCATGGCCGCGTTCATTCCCTCGCGCCGGGATGCCGAGGCCAATGCCATTGCCTTTGCCAAGGTGCGCGAAGACAAGGAGCGCGAGGCGAACGACGGGTTCGACGGCACCTGGGTTGCCCACCCGGGCCTGGTTCCAGTCGCCACGGAAATCTTCGACGGCGTGCTTGGCGAGCGGCCAAACCAGAAAGAACGCCAGCGCGACGATGTCCACGTCACCGCGGCGCAGTTGACCGACCTGACTGTGCCCGGAGGCGAGATCACCGAAGCTGGCCTGCGCGGCAACATCAGCGTAGCGCTGCAGTACCTCAACGCCTGGCTGCTGGGCACTGGCGCGGCCGCGATCAACAACCTGATGGAAGACGCGGCGACCGCCGAAATCTCCCGCGCCCAGCTCTGGCAGTGGATTCGCAACGGGGCGTCCACCAACGATGGGGAGGCGATCACGGCTGAACGCTACGCGACCTTGCGGGAGGAAGAGCTCGGCAAACTGGGAGGACGTGAGACCCAGCGCTACGGCGCGGCCGCCGAAATCCTGGATGCGCTGGTTCTTACCGAGGAGTTTCCACCGTTCCTCACGCTCATTGCCTACCCCTACCTGGACCAGGCGTAGGGGCGTCCCGCGTGGCTGCCCCTCGCTGGAGTGTCCCGGAGGTTCTGTCGTGGAACCAGGACACGTTTGTCAGTCGGCTTGGGTTCCTCTTCGAAGGCTCGCCCTGGATCGTGGCGGACACGTGGCCCAGCCGGCCCTGGCGCTCAGTCCATGAACTCCACGCCGCGTTGCTGGCCACGGTGGCCGCGGCCAGCAACGCGCAGCAGCTTGCGCTCATCCGGGCCCACCCGGACCTTGTCGGGCGCGCGGCGCTTGCCGGCACGCTCACGCGCGAGTCCACCGGGGAGCAACGTGCCGCCGGCCTGGACCCCGGTGCACTTACGCCCCAGGAGATTGCCGCGTTTCAGCGCCTGAACGCCCGCTACCAGTCGCAATTCGGATTCCCGTTTGTCATCTGCGCACGGGATCATCAGAAAGACGACATCCTGGCCGAGCTTGAGCGCCGGACGCGCCAGGCCCAGGCCGACGAGATCACGACTGCCTTGCGCGAGATCGGGCGCATTGCCTGGTGGCGCTTGCAGGACGTGGTGATGGACGAGGAGGACGCCGTGGACGAACCGAAGCCGCTTATCTTCGAGGTCTCCTACGGCAAGCAAGGCGTACCGGTCTACCGGGTGCATGCCCAGCCGCTCGCCGTGGCGCCAATTCCGGAATCGCCGTTTACCGGCCGGCCCAACGCTCTGTTGGCCGCCGCCATCGACCTCGAAGTGTTCGGCGATGATTTCCTGCCCGCCTACACGCACGGTGACAACTCGATGATTGTGGCTACGGACAGCATGAAGAACTTCATCATCCGGGAGTCATTGAGCTTTGAGGGCGCCACGCTGGAAGGGTTGCTTCACCACCTCGGGACCGGGTTCTCGACCACCTATGACCAGCTGCACACGCTGCGGGTGTCGGGCCGGCAGTTGCCTCTGGCCGGTGGCAGCGTGCCCGATGGCGCGGGCGGGTTTGTCGTCAGCAACAACCTGTTCGAGGGCACGGGCGGCGCGGTTGCTCACGGCGCCGTTTCCCTCAAACGTGAGGGTGGGGAGGTCCGGGTTACCGGCCATGCGTGCGGCCTGGCCGGCCTTTCCCTGATGAAGCTGACTGGCAGCGCCTTCACGGCGTTTGTCCGGGATGACTACACCACGCTCCCTGACCGGCAAGATCGTCCGCTGTATATCCTGATGGATGTCGGGTGGCGATACCTGGACAGCGCCGATATGCTCGATCTGGAGCGAGGGGCCTACGTGCCCCACGAGCAGGTGCATGACCTCCTGACCGCGACATTTGCCGAGTTCGTCTCGGAGTCGATTCAGCATCTGCTGCATGAAATGGGCATTCGCGCCCTGGCGCGCTTCCCGCAGTTGGCGGAAATCAGCTTCGATGCGCAGAATCGCACGCGTGATCCGTACGGCGCGCGCGAGGACGCGGATCACATCCGCGTCTACAGCGACCCGTTCCCCGCCTACGGGCGGCTAACGCTCACGGTACGCCGGCCGAGTTGAACCCTGGGAGCCCGCCATGCCTGGTCGCCTGACCACCCACGTCCTCGATCTTGTCCGGGGCCGTCCTGCCGCAGCAGTCGCCATCGACCTTTTCCGCATCTTGCCAGATGGCAGCCGGGAGTTGGTCACATCGGCCCGCACGAATGCCAATGGCCGCACTGATGATCCGCTGATGAGCGGTGACGACTACGAAGCAGGCAGATACGAACTCGTCTTTGGGGTCGGAGGGTATTTCGCTGCCGCCGGGCGAGCCAACGCGGAGATCACCTTTCTCGACTGGGTGCCGATCCGCTTCGGCATCGCAGACACCGAAGCGCACTATCACGTGCCGTTGCTCGTCACCCCCTGGTCATACTCAACCTACCGGGGCAGCTAGGTGGGCTCTCCTGACCATGGCGCCCGCGCGGCCCGCGCCATGGCCCGCTGCGATGTTATCGCCGGGTTCACGTCGGAGCCAGGTCGTATCACCCGCCCGTACGGCTCCCCGGCGCTGGTCCAGGCGCGAGGCGCGATCGCCGAGTGGATGGTGCAGGCCGGCCTCTCCACCCGCGTCGACGCGATCGGCACGCTGCGCGGCCTCTACCCTGGCGATGATCCGCACGCCAGGCGCAAACTGCTCCTGGGCAGCCACATCGACAGCGTGCGCGATGCTGGCCGCTACGACGGCGTTCTCGGCGTGATGATTGCCATCGCGGCGATTGAGCGGCTTGGTGGTAACACGCGTTTGCCGTTCCCGGTCGAGGTCGTCGCCTTCCCTGATGAAGAAGGACTGCGCTACCAGACGACGTACCTGGGGAGTGCGGCGCTGGCCGGGACGTTTGACCCTGCCTGGCTCGATCTACGCGACGATGACGGCGTGACCCTGCGTGAGGCAGTCGCGCAGTGCGGTGGGGATCCCAACCTGCTGGAGGAGGCACAGCTCCAGCCCGGTGAGGCGTTCGCCTACCTCGAAGCGCACATCGAACAGGGTCCGCGCCTGGAGGCTGCGAATCTCGCCCTGGCTGCGGTCACGGCGATCTGCGGTCAAACGCGCATCAACGTGCGTTACTCTGGCGAGGCTGGCCACGCGGGAACGGTGCCAATGTCCATGCGCCATGATCCTGCGCCGGCCGCGGCCGAACTCGTGATTGCCGCCGAGTCGATGGCGCGCGAGACGCCCGACTTGCTGGCGACGGTGGGGCGCATCGTGACTGAGCCGGGCGCGAGCAATGTCATTCCCGGCAGCGTCTCCCTCACCCTCGATGTTCGGCATCCGCTGGACGAGGCGCGCTCCCGCGCCGTCCGGGCATTGCACGACATCGCAAGCTTGCAGGCAACGAAGCGCGGCCTGGATCTCGACTGGCGCGTCATGCGCGACCATCAGGCCACGCCGTGTGATGCTGCACTCACAGAAGTCATCCGGCTTTCCGCCTCCGGCGCCATGGCTGAACCCGCGCTTGTCCTCCCCTCCGGGGCGGGGCACGATGCCGTAACCATGGCTGCGGCGGCGCCGGCCGGCATGCTTTTCGTCCGCTGCAAGGGGGGGATCAGCCACAACCCGGCCGAAGAGGTCGACGTCGATGATGTCGCAGCCGCGATACAGGCCATGGACATCATCCTGGACACCCTGGCGGGGCGAGCCAGTTGGGCAGGGCTGGCTGAGGACCGGCAGCAATGACCCGCGCCACGCCGCCCGCGTACGATCTCATCATTCGGGGCGCCAGCATCGTCTCCCACGACAACGTGCAGACCGGCGATGTCGCCATCGCACATGGCCGTATTCAGGAGGTGGGGTTCCCGGTCCACGGTGCATCAAGAGACGAGATCGATGCATCTGGCCTCCATCTCTTCCCCGGCGTCATGGACGTCCATGTCCACTTCAATGAGCCTGGGCGCGCTCACTGGGAGGGTTGGGGCTCGGGCTCGGCCGCGGCAGCAGTAGGCGGGACGACCGCGGTAGCTGAAATGCCGCTCAATGCCAGCCCGCCCACGCTTGATGCTGCGGCCTTCGACGCCAAAGTCGCCGCAGCCACCGGCGCTTCAAACGTGGATTTCGCCCTCTGGGGCGGCCTGACCCCGGTCAATCTGGAGCACATGGGCGACCTTGCCGCTCGCGGGGTCATCGGCTTCAAGGCCTTCATGTGCAACTCCGGAATCGACGACTTTCTGGCCGCAGACCATGCTACGTTGCGCGAGGGCATGCAACGCGCGGCCGCCCTGGAGCTGCCGGTCGCGGTTCACGCCGAGGATGAGACCATGACCAGGCGCCTGACGGCGAAAGCCCGTGCCGCTGGCGAAACCAGCGTCCTGGCGTATCTGGCGAGCCGTCCTCCAGACGCTGAACTGGTTGCCATCGCGCGCGCGATAGAGCTCGCCACCGAAGCCGGGTGCGAGCTCTACATCGTGCACATCAGCACGGCGGCGGGTGTCAGGCTGGTGCGGGAGGCAGCGTCGCGCGGCGCCCGCGTCCGCGCCGAGACGTGCCCCCACTATCTCCTGTTCACTGATGAGGATGTGGCTGACCGGGGCGCCTCGCTGAAGTGCTCGCCGCCCATTCGCCGTCCTCAGGAGCGCGAGGCCCTGGTCGATCAGGTGGGCCGGAGACACGTCGATATCCTGGCATCGGACCATTCGCCATCGCCGCCAGAGATGAAGGAGCACGATGACTTCTTCCAGGTCTGGGGCGGGATTGCCGGTTGCCAGTCGCTCCTGTCCGCCGCTCTGAGCGCCGGGGCTACCACAGACCTGGCGCTGGTCTCGGAAATGTTGACACGCAATCCAGCGCAACTGCTCCAGCAACCACACAAGGGCGAGATTCGGGCCGGGATGGATGCCGACCTGGTGCTGGTCGATCTCGGGCAGGAGTACTCACTCGCCGCCAGCGATTTGCGCTATCGACATCGCGTCAGTCCTTTCATCGGCTACCCTCTTCGGGGTCGCCCGGTGCGCACTTTCCTGCGTGGCGTCACGATCGCGCAGGATGGCGCTGTCATTGGGCGCCCACAGGGTCGATTGCTTACGCCGGTTCGGGGCTCAGGGATCGCTCGCTGACGACTGAGACGCGGCCGCCTGCCAGGGTTTCACCATGTGGCAGACCTATCTACAACCACAGTCGCTGGATGAGGCGCTCCATCTCCTGGCGGAGCACGGTGGCGCCGCGCGCGTGGTGGCGGGTGGCACAGATCTCGTCGTTGAGCTCTCGCGCGGTATCCGGCCAACCTCCACGTTGATCGACATCACCCGCGTCAGCGACCTGCGCGGCATCAGCGAACGTGATGGCGGCTTTTGCCTCGGCGCACTGACAACGCATAACGACGTCGTGGGTTCCGCGTCGTGCCGGGCGCGGTTGACGCCGTTGGCGGAAGCGTGCTGGGAGGTTGGCGCGCCGCAGATCCGTAGTCGCGGCACACTCGCGGGGAACCTGGTTACTGCATCGCCCGCAAATGACACGATCACGCCGCTGATTGCGCTCGGAGCTGAGGTAGCGCTGATCAGCGTGCGTGGCGAGCGTACGGTGCCGCTCCGCGACTTCTACCTGGGTGTTCGCCGGACCGTACTGGCGCCGGATGAGCTGGTGCGCGCCATCCCCGTTCCGGCCATGCTGCCGACCCAACGCGGCCGCTTCGTCAAGCTTGGGCTTCGCCGCGCCCAGGCTATTTCCGTGATTGATCTTGCCATCATCCTGACACTGGACCAGGGCCGCGTCGCGGACGCTCGTATCGCGCTCGGCTCGCTCGCGCCAACAATCGTGCGCGCAGAAGCGGCGGAAGCCGCGCTGGCCGGCCAGGAGCTTTCCCCCGAGGTCTGCCGCCGGGCTGGCGACCTCGCAGAGGCGGCGGCCTCGCCAATCGATGATGTCCGCGCCACTGCACCATACCGGCGGCAGACGCTACGCAACCTCGTTGCCGCAACTCTCCTGGAACTGGCGGCATCGCCAGACTCTCCAACCCTGCCGGACGCGCCGGTGCTGCTTGAAACATCCGTCTGGGATATGTCGTGTTCCACCGCGCCCTTCGCTGGCGAAATTCACACGACCGTGAACGGTGTCCCGCGTACCCTCACGGCTTCCAGCGGCCGCACGTTGCTCGATGCTCTCCGCGGTGAGGCCGGGCTGACCGGGACCAAGGAGGGGTGCGCTGAGGGCGAATGTGGAGCGTGCACTGTCTGGCTCAACGGGCAGGCCGTCATGGCCTGTCTCGTGCCGGCTCCACAGGCGCACGCCGCCCATGTCACCACCATCGAGGGGCTGGGACGGGGTAACGCGCTGCACCCCCTGCAGGAGCAATTTGTTGCCCAGGGCGCGGTGCAGTGCGGCTACTGCATTCCCGGCATGCTGATGGCGGGCGCGAAACTCCTGCAGGAGCGCCAGAGACCCGGCCTGCCGGAGATTCAGACGGCGCTCAGTGGCAACATCTGCCGCTGTACGGGCTACGGTAAGATTTTCGCCGCCGTACGTGCGGCAGGAGGCGCCTCATGACTCGCACCAGCGTCATCGGCGCGCCGCTTCCCCGCCACGACGCCCTGGCCAAGGTTACCGGGCAGGCGCACTATCCCGGTGATCTGCTTGATGCCGCCACCCTGCGCCTGCAGGTGGTCTACGCCGGGCGGCCTCACGCCCGCATCGTCAGCATCGAGACCGCCGAGGCCCTCGCGCTCCCCGGTGTCGTCGCCATTCTGACCGCCGCTGACGTGCCCTACAACGCCTTCGGGCTCATCGACCACGACCAACCCGTGCTCTGTGGCAGCGAAGTTCGATTCTCTGGCGACAAGGTCGCGTTGGTCATTGCGGAATCAGACGACGTCGCCAGGGCCGCTGCAACCCTGGTTGCAGTGACCTATGACGACCTCCCTGCGGCCACCGACCCCACCCAGGCGCTCGTTCCCGGTGCGCCGCTCGTCCATGCGCATCGCGGCACGAACCTCCTTGCGCGCATCCCCATTCGCAAAGGAGATGTTGCCGCTGGCTTCGCAGCCGCCGATGTCGTGCTGGAAGGCGAGTTCGCCACGACCTGGCAGGAGCACGCGTTCCTGCAGCCAGAAGCGGGCGTGGCCTGGGTGGATGACGACGGGCGCGTCATCATTGAGACGGCCGGACAATGGCTGCACGAAGACCGGAAGCAGATCGCACAAATGCTTGGGCTCCCCGAGGAGCAGGTTGTCGTGCGCTACGCTGCCATCGGCGGCGCGTTCGGTGGCCGCGAGGACCTCTCAGTCCAGCACTTGCTGGCCCTGGCGGCCTGGAAACTGCAGCGCCGGGTCGGCATCGTCTGGAGCCGCGAGGAATCGATTCTCGCCCACCACAAGCGGCATCCCTTCCGCATCTCCTGCCGATGGGGAGCGACCCGCGAAGGCAAGATCACCGCGGTTGAAACCGAGCTACTGGCTGATGGCGGCGCTTACGCGTCAACCAGCGTTGAGGTCACCAAGGTCGCAGCACTCTTCGCCACGGGCGTCTATGAGGCGCCGAACCTCTCGGTCGTCGCGCAGGTGGTCTACACCAACAACATCCCCGCCGGGGCATTCCGGGGATTTGGCGCGCCGCAGGCCCAGTTCGCGTCCGAAGTCATGATGACCCGGCTGGCCCACGCCATCGGCATGGACCCGGTCGAGTTTCGCCGGCGCAATATCTACCGTGAAGGCTCAATCGAGCCGACCCAGCAGCCCCTCCCCGCCGGGGTGAGCGCACTGCCTGTCCTTGAACGGTGCGCGGCCGAGGCGACCGCACGCCTTGGCAAGCAACTGCCAACCCGAACCTGGCTCAAGCGCGGCGTGGGCATAGCTGCGGGCATCAAGAACCTTGGCTACTCCTTCGGTTTTCCGGAGCAATCTACCGCCAGCGTCGAGCTCCGGGGCCGCGGCGAACCCGAGAGCGCCATCGTGCGGGTCGGCGCGGCAGATGTCGGCCAGGGCACGCACCTCATCCTGCGCCAGATCGCGGCGGAAGTTCTCGGCCTGCCACTGGACCAGATCCAGATGGTGACGGACGACTCGGCGGAAGCACCCAACGCGGGCAGCGCCTCGGCTTCGCGCCTCACCCTCATGGCCGGGCGCGCCGTCTACGATGCCGCGACCGCAGCGATGGACCGCTACCGGGCCAGCGACGACGAGCACGTCGAGGCCACGGTGCAGTTCCGTCCCACCGCGACGACCATGCTGTCCGAGGACGATGGCTCCGGTATTCCGAACTACTGCTACGGCTATGCGGCGCAGGCGGTGGAAGTAGAGGTCAACACCTTGACGGGCCAGGTGCGGGTGTGCCGGGTCATCAGCGTCCACGATGTCGGCCGGGCCATCAACATGCAGCAGGTAGAGGGCCAGATCGAAGGATGCCTCGCCCAGGCCATTGGCTACGCACTCCTGGAAGACCTCAAATCACGTGACGGTGTGATCCTGACCCCGCACCTGAGCACCTACCTGCTCCCGACAGCGCTCGACATGCCGGATGAGATCATACCGGTTGTGTTGGAGTTGGCGGATACCCAGGGCCCGTTCGGAGCGCGTGGCGTCGCAGAAATGCCGCTTGTTCCCTTCCTGCCCGCCATCGCTTCAGCCATCCACGACGCAACCGGCGTCTGGCTGACTCAGCAACCCTTCACCCCGGAACGCGTGCTGGCTGCCCTGTCTGATCCGGCGTGAGCCGCCGCGCCTCCTGATGCCTCTGCGCGCGCCGGCAGCGGCGCGCAGGGCTCCCCGCCTTGCCGATCCTGTATCATCGGCGACACAAATTCCTCGGGCGCGGTCGTTGCCTTTCTCAAGAATCAACGGGGGATCCTGACGTGGACACGTCCAGCTTCGATGCCGTACTGCGTGCGATATCCACCCCAGGTGCGCGCCGTACGCTGCTCGGTGCGTTCGCCGCCCTACCTGTGCTGAGTGGCGCGTTCGGCCGCAACCTGGCAGACGAGGCGAACGCCAGGGACCGCCGCCGCCGCCGCAAGCAACGGCACAAGCGGCGCAAGCGCGGCGGTCGCCAGAACAAGGGGTGTCAACGCAAGTCCCTGGCGAAGATTTGCGCGGGGCGCTGCGGCATGGTCAAGAGCAGGAAATCCTGCGGCAAGCTCGTCGATTGCGGTTCGTCGTGCGGTGGAGCAACGACGACCTGTTGCAGCGGGCTTTGCCAAACGCAGGCGGACCTGAACGCGGCGTGCCCCTCCACCAACACGCCCGGCTTTCTCACTTTTGAAAGCGGCGAGATGCGCTGCGCTAGCGAGCAGGAACAAGCGTGCAGTTGCCTTGGCGGGGTCTACCGCGACTGCGCACCCGGCACGGTCTGCGTGGCGCAAGGTTCGGGCATCCTCTGTGCACCCCCGGATTCGCAGGCTCCGGAGTAGGCGCCGGGCGCCACGGCAGGGCGGCGGCGCCTTCATCCGGCACGGCCGCCCTGTGCCCCTTGTGCCTCCGGCATTGCTTCCAGTTTTCGCACCCGCAGCCGTCCGACCGTCAACTCTTCGATCTCCAACCTCGTGATCGTCGCCGTCTTGATCCGTGCTCGCCCGATGGTGAGCGCGCCGATCGCGAGGGCGCCGAGCGCCAGGGCTCCAAGGGCTCCTGCACCAACTGCCAGCGCGATCAGCGACCGCGTCGCAGGAGCATCGCCTGCCACTATCGCAGCGCCATTCTTGCCCATGTGCCCGTCCTTTCCCGTTGCGGACTAAACTGCCACGCACTCGCTCTTCAGATACACACGAAACGCTGATCCGTCATGCTGTGGGAGGTGGACATGTCCGATTCGTCAGCCAGGCCGGAAACCTTGTCGATTGCCGTTGGCGGCACGGTATTCACCGCCCGCCTTGAATGGGAGCTGGCGCCGCAGAGTTGCGCAGCCTTCCTGGCGCAAACGCCGTTCCAGAACAAGCTGATTCACTCGCGTTGGAGCGGCGAGGCCTGCTGGATCCCGTTGGGCGATCTGGAGTTTGGCGTCGGCATCGAGAATGCCACCAGCTACCCGGCTCCGGGCGAAATCCTCCTCTATCCCGGGAAGTTCAGCGAGACCGAGATTCTCTTCCCGTATGGCGCCTGTTGTTTTGCCTCAAAAATGGGGCAACTCGCAGGCAATCACTTTCTCACGGTCATCAGCGGCAATGAGAACCTGCGGGAGACCGGGGTACGCACCCTTTGGGAGGGCGCGCTGGATATCTCGTTCCGGTAGCGCGCGTCAACAGCGCACACCGCGAGGCTTGCTCGCGGCAGGAACGCGACAGCCTGAAAGTGCCATACTTCGCCCGGTTCCCAGGCGCGGCGCCGGTCGCAGAATTCGAGAGTCATGGAGGGTGGCAGCATGATCAAGCGCGGTCTGTTTGCAGTGCTCACAGCACTCTTGCTGGTGAGCGGCATGGCCGCTTCATTCGGCGGGGCGCGAGCCCAGGACGCGACGCCCACAAGCGATGAACCGATCAAGGTGGCGTTCGTCTACGTCGGCCCCATCGGCGACCTTGGCTGGACCCACGCCCACGATCAGGGCCGGCTGGCGCTGGAAGAGGCGTTTCCGAATGTCGAAACGGTCTACCAGGAGAGCGTCCCCGAGAATCCGGCAGACGCCGAGCGGGTCATCCGACAGTTTGCCCAGGACGGCGCGAAGATCATCTTCACCACCTCCTTCGGCTATATGGACCCGACCATCAACGTCGCCAAGGACTTCCCGGACACCGTTTTCATCCATATCTCTGGCTACAAGACAGCGGACAACGTCGGGACCGGCTTCGGCAAGATTGAGGAGCCGCGCTACGTCTCTGGCATGCTCGCTGGCGACATGACCAAGTCCAACCAGATTGGCTATGTCGCGGCGTTCCCCATTCCGGAAGTCATCCGCGGCATCAACGCCTTCACGCTCGGCGTGCGCAAGACCAACCCGGAGGCCACGGTCAAGGTCGTCTGGACCAACACCTGGTTTGACCCCGCCAAGGAGCGCGCGGCGGCCGAGGCGCTGCTTGACGGCGGCGTGGATGTCGTGACCCAGCACCAGGACACCGCCGGCCCGCAGCAGGCTGCGCAGGACCGCGGCGTCTACAGCATTGGCTACAACGCCGACATGTCGCCGCAAGCGCCTGAGGCGGTCCTGACCTCGGTGATCTGGGACTGGTCGGTCTTCTACAAGCAGGTTGTCCAGGAAGTCATGGATGGTACGTGGAAGTCGGGCCAGTACTGGGGTGGCTGGGAGGATGGCGTCGTTGGCCTGGCTCCCCTCGCCTCCTTTATCCCCGACGACATCAAGACTCAGATCGAGGGAGAAGAGGCGAAGTTCGCCAGTGGCGAGGAAACCATCTTCACCATCTTCACCGGCCCCATCAAGGATCAGGCTGGCGAGGTCAAGGTTCCTGAAGGGCAGGCCATGACCGCGGAAGAACTCCTCAGCATGAACTGGTTTGTTGAGGGCGTCGAAGGCGAGATTCCGAACTAGATCTCGCCATCGTGACGGGCGGTTCTGTGGGCACAGAACCGCCCGCTGCTTTCACGGCACTTCGCAGGCAGCAACCCATGAGCCAGCCTTCCGCCGCGCCAGCCATTGCCATGCGCGGCATCACCAAACGCTTCGGTAATGTCGTCGCCAACGACCAGGTCGATTTCTCGGCTGCCTGGGGCGAGGTGCATGCGCTCGTTGGCGAGAACGGCGCGGGCAAATCGACCCTGATGAGCATTCTGGCCGGGCTCTATCGCCCGGATGACGGGTACGTCGAGATCGATGGCCAGCCCGTGCAGTTTCGCTCCCCACGCGATGCCATTGCCCACGGCATTGGCATGGTCTACCAGCACTTCATGCTGGTCGACACCTTCAGCGTCGCGGAAAACGTCGTCATGGGGGAGCGCACGGGCGGCGTCAGCTTGCAATTGCCCCGGGTAGAACAGCGGCTGGCTGAGCTTGGGGAAACCTACGGGCTGGAGGTCGATCCCAGGGCAAGGATTTGGCAACTCTCCGTCGGGGAGCAACAGCGGGTGGAGATCCTGCGTCTCCTCTACCTCGGGGCGCGCATCCTCGTCTTTGACGAGCCGACGGCTGTGCTCACGCCCCAGGAGGCCCACAGCCTGATCCGCACCCTGCGCGGGCTGGCAGCCCAGGGATTCACCGTCATCTTTATCTCCCACAAGCTGGATGAGGTGCTGGAAGTTGCAGACCAGATCAGTATCCTGCGCCGGGGCCGCATCGTTGCCACCATGCCCGCCCAGGGCACCGACCGGCGCGAGCTTGCCCGGCTCATGGTAGGTCGAGACCTGGCGCCAATCGTGGAAGATCCGGCCCATAGCCCCCGTGAGGCCACCATCACCGGGGACACAATCCTGTCGCTGCGCAATGTCACCGCGATCGGCGAAAAGGGGGTGCCAGCGCTGAAACAGGTCTCCCTGGAGATCCAGGCCGGCGAAACACTCGGCGTTGCCGGTGTCGCGGGCAACGGCCAGAGCGAGCTTGCCGAAGTCGTGACTGGCCTGCGACGCACAACCGCCGGTGCGATTCACGTTGCCGGACGGGACGTGACAAACCGGCCAGCCGGAGAAATTGCCCGCGCGGGTGTCGCGCACGTGCCGGAAGATCGCCTCGCGACAGGGTTAATCGGCAGCATGGACCTCAGCGCCAACGCGATCCTGCGTGAGTACGGCCAGCCGCCCCTGGCCCAGGGGCCGTTCCTGAGCAGCGCCGCCGTCGCCAACTTCACCGATAGCCTGATTGCTCGCCATGATGTCAAAGCGCCTGGGCGTTGGGCGCGGCTGCGCACGCTTTCCGGCGGCAATCAGCAAAAGCTGCTCCTCGGCCGCGAACTCAGCGGTGCGCCTCGCCTGATCGTGGCGGTCCATCCCACGCGCGGGGTGGATATCGGTGCGACCGAGGCGATCCACGCGGCCCTCCGAGAGCAACGCGCGCGCGGCGCTGCGACGCTGCTTATCTCGGAGGATCTGGACGAACTGCTGGCGCTGTCTGACCGCATCGCGGTCATGTTTGACGGCGCGGTGATGGGCATCGTGCCCGCGCGCGGCACTGACCCGGAGGAAATCGGATTGCTGATGGCGGGGGTCGCCCCGGAGGCAACTGCTCATGGCTGAGCCAGGATTGCTGCGCGGCTACCGCATCGAGCGAGTCCCGTCACCGCCACGCGGCTCGGTGGCCATCATTACGGTCCTGTCGCTGCTGGCGGCACTGATCTTCGGCGGGCTGGTGCTGGCGCTTTCGGGCGAGAACCCGCTCACCATCTACCAGGCCATGCTCAGCGGGGCGCTGGGGAACTGGAACGGTGTCGCGGAAACACTGGTCAAGACCACACCGCTCCTGTTGGCGGGCCTTGGCGTGGCGGTCGCGTTTCGCATGCAGCTCTGGAACATCGGCGCCGAGGGGCAGCTCTACTTTGGGGCTATCTTCGCGAGCTGGATGGCTCTCTACCTGGCGCCGGGCGCGCCCGGCTGGCTCCTCGTCCCGCTCATGATCGTCGCTGCCATGGTCGGCGGCGGCCTGTGGGGCCTCGTACCCGGCATCTTGCGCGCCTACTTCGGGGCCAGCGAAATCATCACCTCGCTCATGCTCAACTACGTCGCCATCCTCTTCAGCGATTACCTCATTCATGGTCCCTGGCGCGATCCGCAAGCATTCGGGTTTCCGGGGACGCCAGCCTTTCCGGATGCGGCGTGGCTTCCCCGCTGGGGCACGACCCGGGTCCACCTCGGCCTGCTCTTCGGGCTGGTGGCGGCGCTCCTGCTCTGGTTCCTTCTCCGGCGCACCCGCTGGGGCTACGAAATCGGCGTCATGGGCGAAAACCCCCGGGCAGCACTCTACGCCGGCATGCCCATGGCGCGCACCATCATCCTGGTCATGGCGCTTTCTGGCGCGCTGGCGGGCTTGGCCGGCATGAGCGAGGTCGCCGGCATCGGGCATCAGTTACAGCGCAATCTCTCGCCTGGCTACGGCTATGCGGCGATCATCGTGGCGTGGCTGGCGCGGTTGCACCCCATCGGCGCAGTGCTGGTGGCGTTCTTGCTGGCCGCGCTTACGGTCGGGGGTGACCAGTTGCAGATGTCTCTTGGCTTGCCTGCCGCTATTGCGCCGATGCTGCAGGGCACCATCCTCTTCTTCCTGCTGGGCGGCGACATCCTGACCCGCTACCGGCTGGTAAAACGCACACCCGCACTTGCCGCAGTCACCCGGGAGAACGAGCCGGCATGAGCGACATCCTGACCCCGGCGTTCATCGTCTCGGTTCTCGCGGCCGCTATCGCCGCCGGCACTGCGCTCCTGTACGCCTGCCTCGGTGAGTTGATCACGGAACGCGCGGGCATACTGAATCTCGGCATCGAGGGGATCATGCTCATGGGCGCCCTGAGTGGTGTGGCGGGCTGCCTTTGGAGCGGGAGCGCGTGGGTAGGCGCTGCGGCTGCCCTGGCGGCCGGAGCCCTGATGGCCTCCATTCACGCCATCCTCACCGTCGGGTTGCGCGCGAACCAGGTCGTCTCCGGCCTCGCGTTGACCATTTTCGGCACCGGGCTCTCGGCATTCCTTGGCCGCAATATCGTTGGCGTGCCGCCGCCGGAGTCGTTCCGCCGCCTTGATGTCCCGGGGCTGGCGGAGATACCCGTCCTGGGGCGCATCCTCTTTCAGCAGTCCGCCCTGGTCTACATCTCGTTCGCCGTGACGGCGTTTCTGTGGTGGTACATCTATCGCACCCGCGCCGGTCTGCGCCTGCGCGCGCTCGGTGAGCGTCCCGAAGCTGCCGACGCCATGGGCATCGACGTCACCCGGCTGCGCGCCCTCTACGTCATCGCAGGCGGCGCCCTGGCGGGGCTGGGTGGCGCAGCCATCTCGCTGGGCACGAACCCGGGCTGGACCGAGGGCATGACCGCCGGCCGTGGCTGGATTGCCGTGGCGCTCGTCATCTTCGCAGCCTGGAACCCGGCGCGCGCCGCCATCGGCGCCTACCTCTTCGGCGGCGTCGAAGCGGGGCAGTTTCGCTTGCAGACCGCCGGTGTCGACCTGTCGCCATTCTTCCTGAACATGCTGCCGTACCTCTTTACCATCCTGGTTCTGGTGCTCTCGACGCGCGAGGCAACCCGCCGGGCCCTGAGCGCGCCGGCGGCTCTGGGCCGCTCCTACACGCGCGAAGACCGCGGGTAGCACGTCGCACTGCTGCAGCACTGCGGCCCGGCTGGTCTATCATGGCAAGCCGGTTGGCTTTACCTGATCTCGGAGGGAGACAAGCACTCGTGGGGACTTCGCCCGGCCAGGGCACGGGCCTGCGCCACTACACCCGGCCACCAGAGTATCCGGCGCCACCGCCGCCAGCGGCAGCCATCGTGCCCTACGCGGAAAGTGATGCGGCCATTGCCGGGTCCTCGCTCTCGCCCGGGGCGCAGGCGCTCCTCCGGGGCCTGCTGCGCGTGGGCACGACTCGTGAGTTTCCTGGCGGCGGCGTCGGCATCGAGTACGGCAGCCTGCTGAAAACAGCAGCCCGCCCGGACTACCTGGCGCAGCACATCGCAGAGGCAGCCGACCATCTGATCGCAGCGAGCACTGACCTGCTGCTTGTGCCGGGCATGTCGGGATACCCGATCGGCGCCATGTACGCGCTGGCGGCGCGCGTCCCGGCGCTGCTGCTGAAGAAGTCTCAGCTCGACCGGGCTAACCCGAACGCCTACCCGGCCGGCGCCTTTGTCATCCCCTCCTACACCGGTGACGGCGATGTGGTGATGCACGCTGATCCGGCTGCCGCCGAGGATATTTTCGCCACCATCGTCGCCCGCAAGTTGCTGGAACAGGAAGAACGCGACGAGGTGTCCATCGAGCTCCGCGTGGCGGGGGCAGACGACATCATTGACAAGGCCACCATGAGCCACGCCATCAGCGAGAGCGCGCTCGTCATCGGTGAGGCCGCGATGAGTCACGCCATCGCCCGCCACCGGGCGTTCACCGGGGATACGCGGCCCATCACGACGCGCGTCGCAGTCACAGCGTGGGTGACGCCCCTTATCAAGGGCTACAACCGCCCCCATCAACACCTCTGGAACGCCTTTCGCCTGCACCCCTTTGCCGGCCTGAATCTGTCAGCCGTCTACCTGGATCCGCCAGCTATCGCGATCGAGGGTGCTGGCGCGTTCGCCTTCGCGCCGAGAGGCGAAGCGACAACCGGATGAACCCTGATTGCACACGGCTACGCCGACGCGTAGGCGCCCGCACGGAGACCAACCATTGGCCCAGGTAAGACTCGCCTACATCGGAGGCGGCAGCACCCGCGCACCCGGCACTATGGCCTCGCTCATTGCCCAGGCAGACCAGTTCACCGGCTCGGAGATCGTGTTGATCGATCTCGATGCCGAGCGCCTGGCGCTGGTTCAGAAACTGGCCCAACGGTTAGCACACCACCGTGGCGCCGACCTCACCTTCACCACCGCCACGGACCGCGCGGCCGGGCTGGCCGGCGCCGACTTTGTGCTAACCAGCTTCCGTCCCGGAGGCTTCGAAGCGCGCTACCTCGATGAGCGCATCCCCCTGGATCACGGCCTGATCGGGCAGGAAACGCAGGGTATCGGCGGTTTCTTCATGGCCCTGCGCTCGGTTGCGGTCATGAAAGAGATCGTCGCGGACCTCGAGCGCGTCGCGCCCGGCGCGATGATCGTCAACTACACCAACCCGGTCAACCTCGTCGCCCAGGCAGTGACCACCCACTCCGACATTCCGTTCGTGGCGCTGTGCGAGGGACCGCTCTACTCTCCGGCCGAGCTTGCCAACGGCATTGGGCTGGACCCGGACCTGCTCGATGTGCGGTCCATTGGTCTCAATCACGCCTCGTGGTCGGTGCATCACACCTACGCAGGAGAGGACTTGCTCCCGCTGTTGCATGAGGCCAAAGCGCGCTTCGGGAACGGTGACGACCTGGCCCCGCGCGTGCGACGGATGCTGGACATCGCCGTCGCCACCGGCCATGTCCCGTCCGAGTACGCCCAGTACTATTTCTATACTGATGAAATCCTCGCCGATCTCTCCTCCCGGCCCACCACCAGGGCCCAGGACATCATGGCCAACGTGCCTGATTACTGGTCGCATTACCGCGAGCAGGCCGAACTGCCCTGCCCGGAGCTTGACCCTGCGCGATCCCGCGGCGGCATTAACGAACTGGAACTGGCGCTGGACGTTATCGCGGCTATCGCCAACAACAAGGCCCGCGTGCTCCCGGTCAATGTGCCGAACCGGGGAGCAATTCCAGACCTCCCGGATAACCAGGTAGTGGAAACCTTCGCTCAGGTGGATGCCGCCGGCATCTTCCCGCTGGCGCTGGGCCCACTCCCCCACCCGGTTGCCGGGCTGGTGCAATCGCTGGCCGAGTACCAGTTGCTCGCCGGGGCGGCAGCCTGGGACGGCACGCGGCGCGATGCCATCCAGGCGCTGTTGGCCAATCCGCTCTGCCGCGATCTCCGTAAAACGCCGGCAGTCTACGATGCCCTCGCCGCCGCTCATCGCCAATACTTGCCGGAGCGACTCCTGCGGGATTGATTTGCGCACGACAGTGAATCAGGAGAGCATGTACACCACCGTGGAGCACGTAGCAAGACAGCCGGATGCGCTCATTCTCGGCGTCGACGGCGGAAACACCAAGACCGTCGCCATCGTGGCGACTACGTCCGGCCACATCCTGGGCGCCGGGCGGGCCGGGCGATCCGACATTTACAACACTCCGACCGAAGAAGATGCCCTGCAGGAGATTGCTTGCGCGGTAAATCAGGCGCTGCAAGCCGCAGGCGCCACGGCGGCCGATCTGGCAGCCGGCGCATTCAGCATGGCGGGCGCGGATTGGCCGGAGGATGTCGACCTCTTGCGGCGAGGGATGGCCAGATTCGGGTTTGGCCGCAGAATCGTCATCGTCAATGACGCCATCGGCTCACTACGAGCCGGTACGCCCGATGGCGTGGGCGTTGCCATTACCTGCGGCACAGGCATTGCCATCGGAGCCCGCAACCAGGACGGCCGCGAATGGTATTCAGGGAACTGGGAGATCGCCACGGGTGGCGTGGAACTCGGCAAGCAGGCGCTGGTGGCCATCTACGAGGCGCACCTGGGCCTGGGGCCGCAAACGTCACTGACCAACGGTGTTCTGAATTTCTTCGATGCCGACAGCGCCGAGAACGTGCTCCACTACTGCACAGCGCGTAACACCGACCGGCACTGGTCGCATCAGGCGAAGCTCGCACCGATCCTGCTGGATGAGGCCGCGAACGGCGACGCCGTCGCGCTTGCAATTGTCGAAAATGCCGGACGGCGCAACGCGCGCGTCGCCGCAATGGCCGCGCGATCGGTTGGCCTGGACGGCGGGTCTTTCCGGCTCGTCCTGTCAGGCGGGGTGCTCCGCCACCCCTCCCGGCTTCTCAGCAAAGCCATCTGCCGTCACACGTCCGCCGACCTGCCGCAGGCCGTTGTCTGTGCTGGCGGCCCGGAACCAGTCATCGGCGCAGTGATGACCGCCCGAGACGCCCTGGACCTGCCGCCTGACGCACGCGTGCAGGCGCAACTGGAACGCGAAACCCCGGGCGGCTGGCTTTTCGCAACGTAGGGCTCTGTTGCCGGCGTTTGCCCGAACGGACGCCGTTTCTGGTACCGTAGAAGCCGACTGCCGGGCTATCCGGCCTGCCGTTCGGCGGTGTATTTTCCGCCCAATGAGGAGGATTTCTTTTATGGCTTTCGAGCTGCCCCCGCTGCCTTATGCCTACGATGCGCTGAATGACACGATCGACACCGAAACAATGCACCTGCATCACGACAAGCATCACCAGGCCTATGTCAACAACCTGAACGCTGCGGTTGACGGCACCGCGTTCGCCGACATGTCCATCGATGAACTGGTGCGCAACGTCAATCAGGCGCCTGCCGACAAAAAAGGCGCTATTCGCAACAATGGTGGCGGCCACTACAACCACTCCATGTTCTGGGAAATCATGACACCGGGCGGCCCGGCCGCACCGAGCGGCGAACTGGCGGCCGCCATCGAGGCCTTCGGCGGCCTGGACGCGCTCAAGGACGCCGTAAACAAGGCTGGCGCGGGCCGGTTTGGCTCCGGCTGGACCTGGGTCATCGTCGGTGCGGATGGCAAGCTGGCCGTCGTCTCTACGCCGAATCAGGACAACCCCCTGATGACTGGCATCGCCGAGAGCGCGGGCTACCCCATTCTCGGGAACGATGTTTGGGAACACGCCTACTACCTCAAGTACCAGAACCGCCGCCCGGACTACCTTGCCGCGTGGTGGAACGTGGTCAACTGGGACAAGGTGGCCGAGCGCTACGCGGCTGCGCTCGCCGCGCAGGGCTAGGCGCTCGCGCGTCACCGCAACATGCGAAGATCACAGGGGTGGCCGGGCCGGCCACCCCTGTTTTCGTGTCTTTGAGGGATTGCCATGAACGACACGGCTTTTGACCTGGTCATCAAAGGCGGCGTCATCGTCAATGCAGATAGCGAAGTCGTCGCCGACATTGGTATTCGTGGCGAGCAGATCGCGGCCATTGGGCGTGGCCTGGAAGGCCGTGACGTCATTGACGCCACCGGCCATGTTGTCCTGCCGGGCGGTGTCGATCCGCATGTCCACTTCTCGGCGTACGATGCACCGCCCGAACCGGCGTGGGTCGACGATTTCGACAGCGGCAGTCGCGCCGCCGCTGCCGGCGGCATAACCACCGTCGGACACATGAGTTATCCGTGGTACGCGCAAACCCTCGGGGAAACGATCGCGCGTGACAGGGCGCTGGCCGAACGCGACGGCATCATCGACTTCGCGTTCCACCCGGTGCTGACCAACCCGGCTACCCAGCCAATCAGTGAGATTCCGGAACTGGCCGCGCAGGGCCACACCACGCTCAAGTACTTCATGTCGCTCGGCAAGTACCTGAGCGATCCGGCGCCGTACGTTCACGCCATGCGCATCTCCCGCGCTGCAGATGTCCCGGTGCTGATTCATTGCGAGGATGCGGCGCTCCTCCAGGACGCCCTGCTCGCCCTGGTCGAACAGGGAACGCTATCCCCTGAGTATTACCCGCGCTCCCGGCCCCAGACGTCCGAGGCCGCGGCCACTGCGCGTGCGGTCGCCTTCGCGGAGCAAACCGGCGCCTCGGCCTACATCGTGCACCTCTCCTGTATCCCCGCGTTGAATGAGGTGCGCCGCGGGCGTGAGCGCGGTGTCGATGTCTGGATCGAAACGCGGCCAATCTATCTCTTCCTGACCGAGGAACGCTTTGCCGAGCCAGATGGCGGCAAGTACTTCGGGCAGCCTCCCCTGCGCACCCAGGCTGACCAGGACGCTCTTTGGGAGGCGCTGGCCAGCGGTGAAATCAACACGGTCGCGACGGATCATGCGCCGTGGATGTACGCCGACAAGGTCGGGGAACATCTCGACATTCGCACGATCCCGCCCGGTGTCGCGGACCTCGATGTCATGCTGCCCATGCTCTGGTCGCATGGGGTCAATAGCGGCCGCATCACGCGGCAACGCTTCGTCCAGGTCACGTCGAGCAACGCCGCACGGTTGCTGGGGCTCTATCCCAGGAAAGGCGTCATCGCGGTCGGGTCGGATGCGGATATCGTTATCTGGGATCCGGACCTGTCGAAGGTAATTCACGCCGCCGACTTCCAGTCGAAGAGCGACTACACCCCGTACGAGGGTTGGAACAACACCGGTTGGCCCGTAATGACGATATCCCGGGGCGAGGTGATCGTGAAGAACAGCGAGATTCTGGCGAAGCCAGGCCGGGCAACGGTACCCCGCCGCAACCGGGTGCCTTCTCTGCGGGAGGCCTGACCGCCACGATCCGGAGCAGGTTCCGGGCATCGGTCCCGATCGGGGGCCGTTGCGCCCAAGGTATGGGCTCTGCAGAAGACGGTGCGCGTGCGCAACTTTACCGTATGCGCTATGCTCTTCATGACATCGGGACCATGCCAGGGTTTCAGGTAGGTCTCGGTTGAAGACCCTTTCCTGCTGGAGCGAATCACATGCCTCAATCGCTACCCCCCGGCGGCAAGCTCGGCCAGAAACTGGCTGATCTACTGGATCGCGTCGTAAGCGGGCTCTTGCAGCCCTTCCGGCCCGAGCCAGTTCCTGTACCGGTGCCGGTACGTCGCCGGGGCACTGTGAGCGGTCCCTACCGCCGCCGCTGAGGGTTGCCATCCCGTGGAATTTCGCCCGCGCGGGAGCGGGTTGTACCGTGTAGAATCGCCGTGCCACGCACGCCCTGACCGCGTGACGTGGCACTGTTGTATTTGGTCGATGCGGCCGCAGGATGAGCAGCGCCGGACGCTCACGCAGGTGTCGTGGCGTCTGGCACATCACCCCGGGACAAGGTTGCCGGGGAGAGCGCCGCGAGCGCGAGGTGAACATGGAAGGCCAATCGGGAGGCGCGCTGACCGTTGGCGTGCCGAAGGAGACGGCTCCTGGGGAGCGTCGAGTAGCGTTGATCCCGGACACGGTCAAGCGTTTGACCGGCGCCGGCGTCAAAGTCAAGGTACAACGGCACGCGGGCGTAGCCTCTGGCCACAGTGACGACGCGTATGTCGCCGCAGGGGCCGGCATCGTCGATGACGCACAGCAGGCCTATGGCGCCGATCTCGTCATCAAGGTTCAGAAACCAACGCCGGACGAGGCGGCGATGCTGCGCTCCGGCGCCACGCTCATCGCCCTGCTTCAGCCGATGACGAACCCTGATCTGGTCGGCGACCTCGCCGCGCGGAACATCACCTCGTTCAGCATGGACGCCATCCCTCGCACCACGCGCGCGCAATCCATGGATGTACTCTCGTCTCAGGCCACCGTGGCTGGCTACAAGGCCGTCCTCATGGCGGCCGACAACCTGCCCAAGTTCTTCCCGATGCTCACTACAGCCGCCGGATCGATTATCCCGGCCAAAGTGTTGGTGGTGGGCGCCGGCGTTGCGGGCTTGCAGGCCATTGCGACCGCCCGGCGTCTCGGCGCAGTCGTGGAGGCCTACGACACGCGCCCGGTTGTCAAGGAGCAGGTGGAAAGCCTCGGCGCGAAGTTCGTCGACATTCCGGTTGATACGAGCGACACACAGACTGCCGGCGGCTACGCCAAGGAAGTCTCGGCCGAGACCCTGCGCAAACAGCAGGAGGTTCTCGCTGACCACGCGGCGAAGTCAGATGTGGTCATCACCACCGCCGCCGTGCCGGGCCGGGCGGCCCCGCGCCTGATCTCGAAGGAAACGGTGGAGCGGATGCGGCCAGGGTCCGTGATCGTGGACCTGGCAGCGGAAACCGGCGGAAACGTCGAAGTCACGAAGGCGGGCGAAACGGTGCATCACCACGGTGTGGCCGTGATGGGGCAACTCAACCTGCCCAGCACCATGCCTGTCCACGCCAGCCAGATGTACGCCAAGAATATCCAGAACCTGCTCGAACTGCTGATCAAGCAGGGCGCGTTTGCGCCGGACTACAACGACGAGATCGTCAAGGGCACGGTGATCACCCGCAACGGTGAGGTGGTCCACGAAATGACGAAGCAACGCCTGGCCGAAGCGGGCAAGGCTTCGTCGCCGCCGCCGGCTTCCACTCCACCACCTGCCGCTGCGCCGCCACCGGTCGTGGACGTTGTCAGCGAGACTATCGAAGTTGCGGAGACGAACGCGGGTGCGGTGGTCATCGACGAGATCACCGCAGAGGAAATCGCAGTTGGCTCGGAAGACGCGGAGGCTGGCGATCAGGGCAGCCGGATGGGACTGCGCGTGAACGCCAGCGAGAGCGGCTCGGTGCCGGGCGATGGCACGCACAATTGCCCGCCTGGTTATCCAGTCAAGGCAAACGCTCAATCGCAGATTTACCATCTACCAGAGAGTAGCAGCTACCACCAGACAATCCCCGAGTTCTGCTTTGCGACCGCTGAAGGCGCTGAGGCAGCAGGGTTTCGCGCATCCCGCACGTAAGAGCCACCGCCCGGTGCAACGAAAAGTGCCGGTGCGACGCAGTTTGACCTGATCTGATCGGTCTGGGAAAGGAAGGGGAAAACCGGAATGCCAGTCCTGCTTCCAGGGGTGTTGCTGCAAGAAACGGCAGCCGCGGCCCTGAGCGAAAACGCGACCGTAATTCTGCTCTCGCTCTACGTACTCTTGCTGGCGATCTTCCTCGGTTTCGAGTTGATCGGCAAGGTGCCAGCAACACTCCACACGCCGCTGATGTCCGGCACCAACGCGATCCACGGGATCGTCGTGCTGGGCGCCATGATCATCCTGGGGAGCATCCACGGCGAGTCCACGCTTGATAACGCGCTGAAGGTGCTCGCCTTTGTCGCCGTTGTGCTCGGCTCGGCAAACGTCTTCGGCGGGTTCGTGGTGACGGACCGCATGCTGGAGATGTTCAAGCGTAAGCCCGCCACGAAGTCGGGGGGCAAGTAATGAGTTCCGAAAACATCGTGGTCCTGATCAACGTCGCGTATCTGGTCTCAGCGGTCTGCTTCATCATTGGCCTCAAGCTGCTCGGCTCACCGGCAACGGCGCGACGGGGCAATCAGATCGCCGCTGTCGGCATGGCGGTGGCCCTCGTGGCGACGTTCTTCATGCCAGGGATGACGAATCAGTTGCTGATTCTCGTCGCCCTCATCATCGGTGCGGTGATCGCTGTTTTCCCGGCACGAACGGTCAAGATGACCGCCATGCCACAGATGGTCGCCATCTTCAATGGTATGGGTGGCGCCACGGCCGCCCTCATTTCCCTGGTTGAGTTCCAGCACAAGGAGAGCATCGGACGCGGCGAGATCATCTCTATCGTGCTCGGCCTGATCATCGGCTGCATCTCCTTCTCCGGCAGCATGGTCGCCTTTGCCAAGCTACAGGGCCTGATCTCCGGGAAGCGCATTTCATTCCCGAACCAGCAAATGATCAACGCCATTATCGGCATCGGCGTGGTTGCCGTAGGCGTCATCATCGCCTTGCTGCTGCAGACCAGCCTCACCCACTCGCTCATCGTCATCCTCTTCCTGGCGGCGCTGGTGCTGGGGGTCATGACCGTGCTGCCTATCGGCGGCGCGGACATGCCGGTCGTGATCGCGGTCCTCAACTCCATGACTGGCGTGGCCGCTGCGTTGACCGGTTTCGTCCTGAACAATCAGGCGCTCATCATCGCCGGTATCCTCGTTGGCGCGTCGGGCGCCTTCCTGACCCTCCTGATGGCGCGGGCCATGAACCGCTCCGTCAGCAACGTGCTCTTCGGGGCCTGGGGCGCGGCGACAGCCGCTGGCGGCGCTGGCGGCGCTGGCGACGAGCCCGAGTTGCCGATGCGGGAGACCACTGCCGAGGAAGCCGCCATTCCACTGGCCTACGCCGAAAAGGTGGTCATCGTGCCCGGCTATGGCCTGGCCGTAGCGCAGGCGCAACATGCCGCCCGTGAACTGGCGGAAGCCCTGCAGGAACGCGGGGTGGATGTCCGGTACGCCATCCACCCGGTGGCCGGCCGTATGCCCGGGCACATGAACGTGCTCCTGGCAGAAGCCAATGTGCCGTACGACGACCTGTACGAGATGGAGCAGATCAACGACGACTTCTCGAACACGGATGTAGCCATTGTGGTCGGCGCGAACGACGTCACGAATCCGGCGGCGCGCGACGACCCGAACAGCCCGATCTACGGGATGCCTATCCTGAACGTGGACCAGGCGAAGTCAATCTATGTCCTCAAGCGCGGACGCGGCGCCGGGTTCGCCGGGATCGAGAACATGCTGTTCTACAACCCGAAGACCTCGATGCTCCTCGGAGACGCCAAGGACTCGCTCTCGAAACTGACAACCGCAGTGAAAGAAGCCTGAGGCAGGCACTGGCGGGGCTGGGTGCACGCCCAGCCCCGCCAGTGTGTGAGATTGGGGGAACCATGTCCACACCCGAGCAAAACAAGGCCCTGATTCGCGCCTTCTTCGACGAAGTCTGGAATCAGGGCGACGAATCCGCCATTGCCCGCTATCTCGCGGCAGACGCTGCCGGCAACGATGAAGATTTCGGGACGGGGCGCGAGGGGTTCACCCGGCAGTGGCGGCAGTGGCAGTCGGCGTTCAGCGATCTCCACTTTCAGATCGAGGAGATTGTTGCCGAAGGCGATACGGTCGTGGCCCGCTGGACGCTGACCGGGAAGCACACCGGCCCCTTCATGGGCAAGGAGCCAACTGGCGTCGAAATCAAGGTCGGGGGTATGAGCCTCGATCATCTCAAGGATGGCCTGCTGGTGGCCGGCTTTGACGGTTGGGACAACCTCGGGTTTCGGCAGCAACTCGGCCTGCTGCCCGCCGAGAAGTAAGCCACCACTGGCCCAGCCCAATGGCCGCTGCGTCCGTCGTGTTCCCGGAAAACTGGGTATGGGGCGCTGCCACCTCAGCGTACCAGGTTGAAGGAGCCGCGCGGGCCGGCGGTCGCGGGCCGTCGATCTGGGACGTCTTCACCGCGACGCCAGGCAACACCCACCAGGGGGAATCCGGGGCGATTGCGGTCGACCACTTCCACCGCGCCAACGAAGACGTCGCGCTCATGCGCGAGCTTGGGCTGGGCGCCTACCGCTTTTCAGTCGCCTGGCCGCGCGTCTTTCCCACAGGTTCGGGTCGCCCGAACGCTGCGGGAATCGACTTCTACCGACGCCTCGTCGATGAACTTGCGCAGGCCGGCATTGCGCCGCAGGCAACGCTCTACAACTGGGACCTCCCGCAGGCCTTGCAGGACCGCGGCGGCTGGCTGAATCGGGACACGGCCGCACGCTTCGGCGAGTACGCCTACACCATCGCCTCCGCGCTGGGTGACGGCATCCACACCTGGACCACCATCAGCGAGCCTGCCACCGCCGCGTTTCTCGGCCATTGGTCGGGGGAGCATGCGCCCGGCATCCGCGATTTACGCGCAGGGCTCCAGGCAGCACACAACCTGCTCCTGGCGCACGGTGAGGGCATGACTGCCCTCCGCTCCGAGATCCAGCCGGGTGATCTGGCAGGGATCGCCCTGAACCTGGTCCCTGCGTTCCCTGCCGGTGAGAGCAACGCCGACCTGGAAGCCGCCGACCGCTTCGACGGCTTCCAGAACCGCTGGTTCCTCGACGCGCTCTACAGGAGCACATACCCGGACGATATCGTCCGCCTGTACGGCGATGCCATGCCGGAGATTGGCGAGAACGACTTTCGCTTGATCAGCCAACCCATGGACTTCCTGGGGGTCGATTATTTTTCGCGGGCCGTGGTGGCGTACGATCCGGCCAGCCTGCCCTTGCAGGCTCGGCTGGTGGTACCCCCCGGAGCGCGCCTCACAGGGACTGGCCGCGAGATCTATCCGCAGGGCCTGTACGACATCCTGATGCGGGTACACCAGGACTACACGCCAGGCCAGATCCTGGTTTCCGAGAACGGCGCGGCTTTCCCGGATCACCTTGCCGGTGGCCGTGTCGATGACCCTGCCCGGGAGGATTTCCTGCACGAGCATATCCTGGAGACACACCGGGCCTTGAACGACGGCGTGCCGCTCGCCGGATACTACGTGTGGTCGCTCCTCGACAACTTCGAGTGGCAGCACGGGTACGCGCCTCGCTTTGGGCTCATTTACGTCGACTATCCAACCCAGGAGCGCATCATCAAGCGCAGCGGTCGCTGGTACGCTGAGGTGACCCGCGAGAATGGCGTAAGTGGGTAGCAGCAAGCGTTCGGCTCGCCGCTACCCACTGCTTGGCCCGCCGGGGTTCCCCTCGTGTCTCAAGCGGTGTCGAGAGAGACTTCACCCGGCTGCGCCGCGCACCGGTCCGCATCAGGCCGGCGTTCTTGCACGCTGCCCTATTCTGCCCAGGTGATATAGGTAACTACCGTCGTGCCGTCGGCCATGCGCTCGACGTTCACCGTCTCCCGCGTCCCGATTTCCTCGGACTTCGCGCGCTTCTTGCGAAGTTCTTTCTTGCGCTGCCTGGCCTTGTCGCGTGAGTCCTGCTTTTTCTTGTTCTTCTTTCCGTGCTTCTTGTTCTTCTTCTTTTTCTTCTTGTCTTTCTTTTCGTTCTTCTGCTTCCCGTCCACGGTGGTGTAGGAGTCCGTACTCTTGTAGATGCGCGCCAGGTCACGGAAATCCTTGTTGATCGGCTTCACGTAGTGGAAAACCGCGTACTGGCTGTCATTCATGCACGACGTGGTGTCAACATGCTCCAGGCCAATGGTGTGCCCCATTTCGTGGCACATCGTGTGGAGGCGAGCGTTGTAATCGTTGTACTGGCCATTCTTCTGGTTGAAGAAGGAGTCGTTGAGCTGCAACGTGGCGGCCTCGATGCGATCTCCCCGGTCATCGAAATACAGCCGGGTCAGCCCCAACCACCCTTCCTGGGTCCCGTAGTTCCAGTTGCAAATCTCGATACGCCCGGTCGTAGGGCTACAACTCTGAGCGCTGGTGGAGCCACTCACCTTCTTGATCGTAACGGTGTCGTTCTTGTCCCACTGCTTGACCGCCGTCGACATAATGTCTGACCAGTCGCCGGACAGGTTGGCGCCAGCCATAACGGTGAACGGAGTCTGCTTGACCGCCCACCGGTAGTTGCTTCCCTTGGCGGACGAGGGCAAGACGCCGGTCAGCGGCACGCCGACGGTTGCCAGCATACAGATGAAAATGACCAGTCGCTGCACGAGAGTCGTTGGCACGCAGAGAACTCCCAGGCGTTGCGTCTCGGAAGGCGCAAACTCACGCATTTCCGGACCACTCAGGACCAGACACGCGACGAGCGAGCCCAACGACCCGCGAATGTTATGTACAACCATCTTACCGGTGGGTGCGCAGGCACGCACAGGCCCGCTGGTCCCCTTCCAGCACACTCGTTACTAGGACGCCAGAGGCCCATCGCTGGTTTCTTCCGGCTCCGAAAGCGGGCCCTGCAGGAGCTTCCAGACGACTGAGCTCTGGAGCGCCAACAGCACGACGGACAGGAGCGCCGAGGCAACGCACCACTGGCAAATAGCACGAATGACCGCGACCTCCAGCCATGTCAAATACGCTGCGTAGAGGGTCCCTGCCAGCAACATGCCAAAAGCCAGCATCGCAAGCGGCAGCGCTCGCGCTGGTTGCGCCAGCCCGGCCAGATTCGCCGCACAGACCAGCACGTACATCCCAAGGCCCAGCACCGCCACCGGCAGCGGGCCAATCGTTGCGTACTCGCTGGCCTGCACGGTGTGGCAATCACCCAGCCCACACACCAGCGAGCCAGTGTTGAAATGCACCCAGGTCAGGTAGGCTGCCAGGAGGACTCCCAACCCGGCCAGCACAGCGGCGGCTCGCATCAGCCGGCCAGGCGCCGTAGCCGTCACCGGGCCGCCGCTTCGATGGCGGCGGAAAGCGCTGCCCAGTCCTGCCAGTTCTGCACCCGCGTGCCATTGACGGTCAACCACGGCGTCGCGTTGATGCCCTGGTCACGCCCCCCGGCGGTGGAAGCCGCAACGGCGTCTGCTGTCGCGCTGTCATCCAGACACGCGTTGAACGCCGTCATGTCCAGGCCGAGCTTTGATGCCATCGCCTGCAACCGCTCATCCGAGAACGCACCCTGGTTTTCACTATGCTGGTTCGCGTAGAGCGTGTCGTGGAACGGCCAAAAGGCGTCTTGCTTGTCCGCGCAAACGGCAGCGGCCGCTGCGCGCTGTGACTCCGGGCCAAGGAAGGCGAAATTGCGAAACTCAAAGCTGGCCGTGCCCGGAGCGATGTATTCGCTGACCAGTTGAGGCTCGATCGAACGCGCCAGGATGCCGCAGGCAGGGCATTGGTAGTCGCCCCACTCCACGATCTTCACCGGCGCGTCTGCCGCGCCCATCGTCATCCCCGCTACCGGGATGCTGGCCGGAAGCGGCTCCGCCACAACAATGTCAGCACCGGGCGCCTGCGGGCGGTTCAGGTAGATCAGGAAACCCGCCACCACGACTGCGGCAATAACCGCTCCAAAGAGCATGGTCCGCTGTTGCCGCTTGATGGCCTGCGCCTCGGCCGTTTTCCTCGCCGACCGGCGCTGCCGGCGTTCGCTGGAGCGCGCAGGGTCACGGGGCTGGAGTGGCGTCTCCGGCGAGGTCTTCGGTTGATTTGACGATTGGTGTGCCACGAGTCTGTGGATCCTCTCTACGGGTCTCATCGACGCGCCAGCGTCCATCTTCCTGCACGAAGATGAGACGGGCGGCTTCCTGTTGAATAGCAGCCTGGGATACGTCCGGATCATGACTGTGCGCGGCCGGGTTGTCGACAACCACCCGCGCGGAAACGCGACCATCCGGGAGTGTGGTGACATTCTCGATCGCCGTGATGGCAACGCGTTCGTAGGGCTGAACCGGGATCGGATCAGCCGCCATGGCTTCCAGCGCCGCAGTTGGGCCATCCGGATAGGCAAAGTGAATACGGTCGTCGCTGTAGACGGCCAAACGTCGCAAGATATCGCCCGCGTTCGAGCAGGCCACCATTTCCTCGACGGTGCTGGTGATGCCTGCGATTTCCTCCGGGGTGGCCGGCTTCCCGTCCACCTCGGTGGCGTTTGGCGGTTCTTGTGGCGCGGCAGTCTGGGCCAGCACCGCGATCTCGTCCAGGGTGCGCGGCGTCACGGTGCAAGCCTCGGGACCGGGCGCGTTGCGCGCCAGCAGCGCGTCCTGCTGCAAGCTCCGCACGTAGGCGATGACATCCCGGATCTGGCCGGAATCCAGTGTGCCCCCGAACGCCGGCATTTCCGTGCCCGCAATGCCGTTCTCCACCCAGTAGGCGTAGTCGTCGTCACTGTGCATCAGGGAATGGCCACCCGTCAGGTCGGCCGGCTTGATCGTCAGGGAGGCTGCACCGGGGCCGTCACCCTTGGCGCCAGGGCCGTGACAGACCACACAGTTCTGGGCGAAGAGCGCCTCACCGCGACTGACTGCCACGGGATCGAGCGCCGTCAACTGGGCTGCCGCCGTCGTCGTAGCCGGGTTGGTCGCCACGACCGGGAGCAATGCCTGCACGAGCAGCACGCCACCTACCACGAGCGCAACCGCGCCGAGTCCGCCGGCCTCCTTGCGGAAACGGGGAGCCTTGTCGAGGACTGCCAGCACAACCCCGGCGATACCTGCAATCAGCAACGCCAGCCCGCCGATACCGGCTGGCCCAAACAGCGGAGGTGGGGGTGGGAGGTTGGCCTCTGGCGCCTCGGCGCCAATCTCCTGCTGGACCGGCACGACCCAGTCGGCCTGACCAGGGACCGCCACCGTGACCTGCATGTTCCAGTCACCGGGGATCGCCAGTTCCGACCCGTGCGCCTCGAAACCGCCGCTGGGCGACGGCAAGAGCCGCACATCGATCTGCCCGGTCCCCTGTGCCGGCAGTTCGAGGCGAAGCACCGCCGATGTCACCGAAGGATTGCGCAAGTGCGCCTCGTGGCCAGTACCAAGCTCCAACCGATAGTGGTTCTGGCCAACTGTTCCCGGCGTGATGATCAGGGAACCAGTCTGGCTATCGCCGGCAAGCGGAATGCGGATGCTCCCGGCTTCTTGCACCATCACCTGCCGCGCCGGCGGCGTGCCAACAAGCATCCCGACCACACCGATCAGGAGCGTGACGACCACCAGCTCTGCAAGCAGCGCGGTCACGAAATGCCCGCTCCACCCTTCCACGCGCTCAACCGTCCGGGCCGCGCGCAGTTTGCGATTCACCACCAGCAGGTTGAACGCGCCCAGCAGCAGCAGGGGCACGATCAGAATCAGTTTCAGGAGCAGGGTCTGCCCGTACGGCGTGGTCGTGAGCCCGGTCAGGTTTCCCACCTGCAGCAGGCCCGCGTAGACACCCGTTACCGTCAGCGCACCCCAGGAGATGAGGGCCAGCGCAGAGAAACGCGGGATGGCGCGGCCCAGCACGACGCGCCGGCCCTCTGCCGTCAGATCCCGGACCGCGGGGCCGAGCGTCACGGCGAGTGTCAGCAACCCACCAATCCACAGGACGGCGCTGAGGAGGTGAACATAGTCGAAGGCAATGGCGGTCGCCCGCCCCTGCGGCTCAGCGCTGGCGTGCGAGATCATCGAAAACGGGATCGGCAACGCCAGTGATGCGAGTACTGCGCCCAACGTGAAGACGCGGTGCTTCCACGGCCTCCACCAGGACACGCCCAGCATCAAGGCGGCCAATACCAGCAACAAGCCAGCGCGGATAAGCCACCAGGTGCCGTATCGCGTCTGGGTCAGCGTCGTCACCACGCTGGAGACAGGGCTGCCGAACCCGGAAATGGAAAACGCCTGGACCACCAGGGCGACGATGTTCGCGAGCAGCGCAAAGACGAACGCGGCAATCGTCAGCCTGCGGGCACGACGCGCGATCTTTGGTCCGAGTTGCCAGACCGGTGTAACGGCGGGGCGAACCACTGCGATCCAGGTCAGCCAGATGCCTGCGACCGCCGCCAATCCCAGCAACGCCAGCCAGCGCGAAACGGCCAGCGTCCACTGCGGGATGGCGCTGACCACGTCGCTCGTGGCGGGCGGCGACACGATCCGCACGTCAGCCTGGGTGCCAATGGTGAACGGCAGATACCCCTGCGCCGTGTGGCCATCCGCCGTCGAAAGCGTGCGCCAGAGCAACGAATACGTGCCGTTCCCGAGGCCCGATGGCAGTGTGACCGTCATCTCATTCGGGTTCGGTCCGATGCTGGAAGCCGCTCCGGCCACCTCTGCGCCCGTCTGGTCAAAGAGGGTGGCTCGGGAATAGCTCGTTTCCAGTGGTTCCGTGAAAGTCAAGGTCACCGTTCCCGGCGCCACCGGCACGACAGTGTTTGCGGCCGGGTCGCTGGAGGCCAGGAACGCATGGCCCAGGGCAGGGCTCGCTGGCCATGCCAGCACGAGCACTGCCAACATGGCCAGAACAACCGCGCCGCGGCGCGTCAACGACAGGAGCAAGTCCGCCCCGCTCACGATGCGGTCATCACTTGATCAGCCGGCCTGGCGCTTCGGTGGGGGGCACAAGCGCCGTCTCAGCCACCGGTTTCCGGCCGCGCAGGCCCAGTAGCAGCGCGGTCAGCAGCGCCACGACCCCGATGACCAGCGACACGATCGCGAAGGTGCGCGCCTGGCTGGCTGCACCTCGAGCAGCGGCCAGATCAGCTTCCAGATTGCTGGCGGGCGTCACCGCTGGAAACTCGTGTGTCGTCAAGGCATCGACGCTGTTGAAGGTTTGCGGCCCCGAGGTGACGCTCTCATCGACGGCGTTGCCTTCGATGTCGCCGAACACACGGAAGGTGTAGTCCCCGGTGGCCGTGGGCACGAACGGCGCTTCGTACTTTCCGTCTCCCATCGGCACGAAGGGAATGGTTTTCGTTTCGCCATCGCGCGAGACCTCAGCCTGCAATGTGCCGGCCAGGCCATCGACCGGCTCAGTGCCTCCCGTCGCGTACTTCTCGACCGCGATATACACCGCATTGGGCTGGCCCTGGAGCGCTGGCTCGTCGCGGAACCCAACTTCCATCACGTACTGGCCTTCACCGACGTCGACATCGACGTGCGCCGACGCCGCACCCGTCAGGGCCGTCAGCAGGCTGACGACAAGCAGAAGTGCGAAGCCGTTACGGCGCAGGTGTGGCATGGGGCGCTTCCTCGTCATGGTTGGGCTCACTGTCCTCGTGGGCGTCCGTCTCGTCGTGCTCATCCTCATGGTTGGCAGCCCCGCTACTTGCTGAAACAGGCGCCATGGCGTGCCCCAGAATCACCAGCACATCGGTCTGATCACCATCCGGCGTGAAGAGCGCGAACCCCAGGTGACCGGGAATTCTCGCTTCGCCCAGGCCAACGATCAGTTCGTCGCCACTCAACGCGCCACCGACATTGCCACAGGCAATGGCCTCCATCGCGTCATCGCTCTCATAAATCATGATGGCGTGGTCGCTGGCCAGCAGATCATCAATGGTCGCGTCGATGACGGTGTCGCTGACCATGACCTGATACGTGGTCTTCGGATTGATCGCCGTTGGCGTCGCCACCGGTGCTCCCTCGGTGTCCACGCTGCCCCCGACCCCGTTCAGACGGTAGGCCACGCCCTGCAGGCTCTCGCAAGCGCCTTTGTGGATACGTGCCGGGTGACCATGTTCTGCGTGAGCAGCAGCGTTCCCGAGTACGGCCAGGCTCATTGCCGCAGCCAGTGCAGTCGCCGCGGCCAGGTTCACCCAGGCCCGATCACGAGCGCGCAAACGAGTGGTGGTCATGGTTGCGTTCTCCCGGACGAAGTGTTCGTCGAAACTGGACCTTGCCGGCTGGCGGCAACGTCCACCTCACGGTTGATGGGCGATTCGTTAGGCTGAAATCGCAGCGAACCTCGGCGGGGGAGCGAGGACGCGGGGGACGCGCCCATTGAGACGCGGCGTTGTCGGGAAGATTCGGGGCAAAGCACGAAGCGTTGCCGGCAAGAGCGACAACACCACGAGAAAGGTGATGATCGCCAGCGCCGACGCACGCTCCTGCTGGCCGCCGGTATCCGGGTGGGCCGGCGCGGCGCCTTCGGCGGAATCCGCGACTGCGGGATCGAGCCAGTCGTACGCGAAGCCAGCCGGGGCGCCCGGCTGCGCATGAACGTGCAGGAATTGGCCATCCTGGGCATCCATGAGAAGCTGGAGCAGCGCATGGCTGTGCGGAGCTGAAGCTCCGCCGCGATACTCGGTGGGAAAGAAGAGGAGCCCAATCAGCGCCAGGATCCAGAGTGGCGCTATCCAGCTCGAAAATCTGGATTCTGCCCTCAGGCCTGGCACGAGTTTCACCGCCTGGAATTGACCGCGAAGCCGGAGCACCAGGCGGTCACAATAACCCCAAAGGTACCACGATCGAGGTCAGCGCCCTCAGCCCCGGGCGGGCCACATGCCGCTCGCAGGAGGGCTATCATGGTCCTGATTCGGCCCTGTACGCAGCACGACAGGACAGCGCCAGCCGTGGTTCACCAGCACACTCCAGACGAGAACCATGACCACGAAAGTGGTCATGAGCATGAACCCGGCCACGATCACGCCACCAACCTTGCGTCACCCGGCACAGGCGACGGGATAACGGCTGCGCCGCGCGTCAACGCGCGGCCCCTGATTATCGCGCTGGCGATCACGCTGGTCTTCCTTGTGGTCGAGGTCGTCGGCGCGTTTCTCTCGAACTCGCTGGCGTTGCTCGCCGACGCGGCGCACATGCTGACCGACGTGGCAGCACTCGCGCTGGCCCTGCTGGCTATCGCGCTCGCCCGTCGTCCGGCAACCGCCGAGCGCAGCTTCGGGTATCTGCGCGCCGAGATCCTGGCGGCTCTGGTAAACGCGATCACCTTGATCGTGGCCGCCATCTTCATTTTCTACGAGGCCTGGGAGCGGCTCCAGAATCCACCCGAAGTTCAGAGCGACACGCTGCTGCTGGTGGCTATCGCCGGGCTCTGCGCCAACATTGCGTCGGCGCTCGTGCTGTCGCGCGGCGGCCACGAGCACAACCTGAATCAGCGCGGCGCGTTCCTGCACGTACTGGGCGATCTCTTCGGGAGCGTGGCGACCATTGCGGCAGCCCTGATCATCAAGGCTACCGGCTGGTTCGCCGCCGACCCCATACTCTCGGCAGTGATCGGCCTGCTGGTCGTCTACAGCGCATGGTCCCTGCTGCGCGAATCGGTGGATGTGCTGCTGGAGTCGGCGCCGCGTGGCCTGGATGTCGCGCAGGTTCGTCGTGCGATGCAGGACGTACCGGGTGTCCTCGCTGTCCACGACCTACATGTCTGGACTGTTACCTCTGGGCTGGTCGCGCTCTCCGCCCACGTGGAGATCGCCAGCATGCAGAACTGGAGCAACATCATGGGCCAGTTGGCCACAATCCTGCGTGACAATTTCGAAATCGCGCATGTCACCTTGCAGCCGGAATTGGCGGGCTCACCGAAGGCCGCATGGGATCGCTGCTCGCTGGACGCCCCGGCCGCCGCCGCGACCTGCGCCACCACTGGCCCTTTGCGGCCCCGCCTGGCTCATGCGGGACATCGGCACTAGATCATGACCGACTCCCCTAAGACGATGTCTCGTTCTCTCACCACACCGCGCGTGGCAGTGGCCCTCCTCGGCGTGCTGATTTTGCTGGCCGTCGCCGCCGGCGCTGGCTGGTGGTTTTTCGCCCGGACTACGGTCCCGGACTGGGACCGAACCACGAATCTCGATCTCTTTGCGCCAGCTGGCGACGCCTTTGACGAAGGTACGCCCTGGGTGACGCTCACCTTCGCGCCCGCGGCTGCAAACACCGACGTGCCCATTGCGCTCAGGCTCGAGAACCGGCAAGGGACCCCCACGCCGGCGGCGGCAACCAGCGCGACGATTACCGCCGCCTCCCTGCAACCGCTCGGCGGCGCCAGCGAACCCCTTGCCCTGGCGGTCTCAGCATCGGGCGACGCCAGCACTGTTGCCCGTTTCCCGCAGGCCGGGTGGTGGCGGATCTCAGTCGAGACCTCCGCGAGCAAGACCCCCGCGACCTTCGATTTCATCGTGCCAGACCCGAACATCGCCGGGCCCGGTGCTGTCCCCGCGTCGAAAACCGACCCGGACGCAGAGGCGCTCTACCGCCAGGGGCTGGAAGCCCTCACAACCCTGCAAAGTGTCCACTACGTACAATGGATGGCTGACGGACGCGGCAACGGCGCCATCTCCGAACACCGCGTCAGCAGCGGGACAGACACGCTGCCGCCAGAGTTCGCCTACCGCGCCGCTGGCGGCATGGAAGCGATCATGATTGGCGATGTCCGCTGGGTGCAGTTGCCAAACAACCTGGGGTGGACGCGACAAGAGGGTGCGGTCATCATTCCGCCTTCCGAATGGGGCGAGGAGTACGAGGGGGCAACCCAGTTTGTGGTTCTCGGCCAGGAAGACGTCCACGGAGTCCCAACCACAATCATCAGCTTCCTGGCGCCAGAGGTTACGGAGCCGCAGCGTCGCACGGCCGCCTGGTACGCATGGTGGGTCGATCCGAAGACCGGGCATATCCTGCGGGAAGCGATGGTTTCCCGCTCCCACTACATGCTGAACACGTTCAGTGACTACGACGTCCCGCTGGACCTGCATCCACCTTCGCTCGAAGGCACGCCTGCCGCCACTCCCCTGCCGTGAGCGCTGCGGCGCCTTCAGCAGCCGAGCTGTCGATGCTGCGGGTTGCGCCGGTCATCTTCCTGGCGTTCTGGTCCGGTGGCTACTCCGCGGGCAAGATTGGGGTCGCCTATGCCAGCCCCATGACGCTGCTCGTCGTGCGCTACGCCATCGTGCTGCTGCTCCTGGCGCCGCTGCTGCTCTGGAAGCGCCCGCCCCTGCCCGCGACTCGGGCGCAATGGGTGCACCTCGCGGCTGTCGGCGTGCTCATCCAGGGCTGCTACTTTGCGCTGGTTTATGTCGCTCTGTCGTCGAACATCTCCAGCGCAGCCGTCGCGATGATCGTATCGCTTCAGCCGATCCTGGTTGCGCTCGCCGCGCCGCAACTGGCCGGAGAGGAGGTATCCCGGCAAACATGGCTTGGCCTGGGCCTGGGCCTGCTGGGTGCTGTGCTCGTCATCCTGGCGCGCTCTCGGGTCGAGGCCGTATCGACCATCGGTGTCGCTGCCGCGGTCGCAGCCCTGGCCTGCATCACCGCCGGCGCCATGTACGAGAAACGATATGGTGTTGGGCATCACCCCGTAACTGCCAACGTCGTGCAGTACGCCGCTGGACTGGGCGTCGCGCTCCCTTTTGCACTGCTGCGGGAAGACCTCCACGTCGAGTGGGTTACTCCGCTCGTTCTGGCGCTCGCCTACCTGATCGTTTGCAACTCGCTAATCGCCATGACACTGCTCCTGCTGATGATTCGCCACGGCGAAGTCAGTCGCGTTTCTGCCTTGTTCTTCCTTGTCCCGCCGCTGGCCGCTGTCATCGGCTGGCTCGTACTGGACGAGGCCATGCCCCCGCTGGCGTGGATTGGGCTGGTGCTGGCTGCGGCCGGTGTCGCGCTCGCTGCCGCGCCCGGTGGAGTCCCGCGCCTCAGGCGTTGACCTTGCCCGGCTGCGCCGCCCGCTCCAGGGCAATGGCGTCAACGCCCTTGAGGTCAACCTTGCCAATGCCCAGCAGGGGCAGGGCTTCGACCTCGTAGAAGTCCTTCGGCGAGGGGATGTAGAGACGGGGCAGGCCCGCAGCAGCCAGCGCTTTCACCAGGTCGTCTGGCGATTGTTCCAGCGCCGTGTGAATAACAACAAGCCGTTCGCCTGTCGCTTCGTTTGGCGCCGCAGTGACGACTGCGCGCGGAATACCGTCTTCATTGGCGCCGACCAACGGCGCCAGCGCTTCTTCCACAGCCGCAAACGGCACCTGCTCGCCGCCAATCTTGGCGAAGCGGCTGGCGCGGCCCACGATGCGGATGAAGCCGTCCTCATCGACTTCGACCACGTCCCCGGTGTTGTACCAGCCGTCCACCACCGCCTGCGCGGTCAACTGCGGCTGGTCAAGATACCCAAGCATCATCCCGGGGCTGCGCGCCCAGAGCACCCCGCGTTGCTGCGGGCCAAGTCGCTCGCCCGTCTCCGGATCCCGCACGTCAATTTGCACGCCACGCGCCGGGCGGCCTACGGTGCCTTCTCTCAGGCCAGCACTGGAGTGATCCAGCGCGCGGTTCGGCGGGACATTGCAGGAGATGATCGGCCCCATCTCCGTGGCCCCGTACCCCTGGAACGGGCGCACCCCGAACTTTTCCTCGAAAGCATCCGCGACGGCGGCCGGCAACCGCTCGGAGCCGCTGGCTACGACCTCAATACTGGCAAAGTCCTCTGCCGCCAGCCGCTGCTGGTACGCACGCAGGAAGGTCGGCGTGCCAAGCAGAATCGTGGCCTTGCGCTCTCTGATCAGCCGGCCCACGATACGTCCTTCGAGGGGATTGGTGTGATAGACCGCGCCAATACCTCGCGCCAACGGCGTCCAGAGCGTGATGGTGTAGCCAAATGAATGGAAGAAAGGCAGCACGCCCAGCATGACGTCGTCTGGCCTCAGGTGCAGCAGGGCATCGACCATGCCCGTGTTGGCCTCGATGCTACGCCACGGCAGGATCACTCCCTTCGGCAATCCCGCCGAGCCGGAGGTAAAAATAATCGCCATGGGCGATTCAGCCGGAATCTGTGTAATACCCAGCAGTCGCTCCAGCAGCGGCGCCGGCAGGTACGCGCCTATTGCCGCCATGGCCTTGTCCAGCCAGTTCGCGCGCTGGCCCAGGTCCTCGAGCACAATGGCTTCGGCGGGAGCAATCTCCACCGGCATGCGCTGCAGGAACGCACGCGAGGTAATGGCGTGGCGGATCCCGGCCTCATTGATCGAGTGCCGGATCAACTCAGGCGTCAGCGAATAGTTGAGATTGACGGCGACCCGCTTGTCCAGCGCCAGTGCCAGGTTTGTGACGACACCCGCCACCGTGGGCGGAAGCAGCACTCCCACATTGCGCTCGTCCGCTCTCAACTCACGGCGCAGCAGCCGGCGCAGCACCAGTGCGCGCAGGAGCGTCTCCCGGCCAGTCAGGTTGGCGCCGGTGGAATCTGACACAAGCGTGGCGTTCGCACGCTCGTGGAGCCGCCTCAACACCTTGTGTAGCAGCGTGGTGTGCGGCCCCGTCACCGCATCTGTGCCCGGCATACCTGCCTCGTCTACCGTTCCGTCAGAAGTTCACGTTGTCAATTGACCTATCCGGGCCGCAGGGCAATGATACTGCTCCCCCTGCCCTCGCCAGTTGAACCGCCGCCCATAATGTAAACAGTCTCATTGACGACAACCGGCGCTGACGCCACTTGCAGCCCGGATACCTGCCAGGCAGGTTTACCGGTGTCAGCGTCTATGGCATAGATCCCGCTGGCCTCTGTTGCCGGTGTATCAGGCGGCGCTTGCACCGCCACGCCGAAGAGCACGCTGCCTCCGGCAATCGCGGGTGCAGTGATCGTGGCGCCCGTCGCAGCCGCCAGCTCCTCCTGCGTCACTGCGGCCCGGTAGGCCCACCGTTGCTTGCCGTCGGCCAGCGCGAATGCGGTGAGGGCCGGAACACCCACCGAAGTGCCGGTGGGAGCCTCCCACCATGTGACGTAAACGGTGTCATGCGCCGCTGCAGTTCCCAGCCCGACGGAAAGCGAGGCGTCAAGCTCCACCTGCCAGCGCATTGCCCCGGTCGCCGCGTCAAGTGCGAAAACACCGGTGGATCCAGTCGTGACATCCGTCCCGGCAAAGACGACAGCATCGCCGATAACAACCGGGGCATCGCCCGGCAATGGCGTAAAGCGTGCCTGCCAGCGCTTCTGGCCATCTACCCGCGCCAGCGCGAAGAGTCCCCGATTGCTGGAGACAAAGACCACCTCGCGGCCAACGGCCAGCGGGCCAAAGCGTGCGCCATCGACGTAACGCCAGCGCTCGCGCCCGGTCTTCTGGTCCAGCGCAAAGACGGCGCCAACCGGGTCGTCCTGCCTGCGGTCGCGGGGGTTGCGCACTCCCCAACCTGCCACGTAGACGCTGTCTCCATCTGCCGCCGGGGCGGTCACCGAGGTAAACCCAAACGGCGCGAACCAGACAGGTTGGCCTGTCCAGGCCACCAGCGCCATTACGCCCGAAACCGGCGCCTGGATGGGCGCGAAGAGCAGGTCGCCGGACAGCGCCGGCGTATCCGGGGCCTCCGCCCACCCAACCGGGGCGGTGGTCTGCCAACGGACTCCTCCGCCGCCAGTTTCGAGCGCTTCGATCACCGATTGCCGCCCGCCCAGCGAAAACCCGCCAAAAGCCACCAGTCCTCGGGCCACCACCGGCTGCGCCCGCGAGGTCCATCCGGTCGGTGCGCGCCACGCCTCCGGCGGCGCAGCCGGGGGTGGCGGCCCCGGCTGGCTGCCACTGCGAGCCGGGTCACCGCCCCGCATCGGCGACATCGGGCCGGGCGCTGCCACCGGCGTGTCCGGACCGGGCGCAATCGGCCGTCGCAGAAGGGGCGCAGCCTGCCCGCCTGGCGTGAGCGTGCCTGCCTGCCCCTCTGCCGTATCGAGCGCCGTCAACGCGTCGATGCGCCAGACGCCGTCGCCACCCTGCGCAATGATCATGGTCAGGGTCATTGGGGCAGCAGATCCGGCCCCTGATGGATCGATCACGACCCGGCCCGCCAGACGGCCATCTGGCAGACGAACGACGTCGTTAACTGCCTGCACGGTGACGCGCAGTCCGCCCGGCCCACCGACCATTGGCGCGCGCTCACTCAGCAATCGGCGGACACCGTCCGCCGAGAAGAGACCCAGCAGGCCGCGCGTATCGCCCACCGCCAGACAGGCGCTCCACTGCGCGACCAGATTTCCCATCGGGGCGCGCTCTGCCGGCGGTGTCACCTCCCCCTGTGGGTTGGCGACCATCTCGTCGAACCGCATTGGCGCACTGAGGACAGCCACCAGGCCCGTGGCGCTTGCCGGAGCCGCGCCGCACCGGGAAGCCGCGCGCACGGTGGTTAGCCACGGCGCAAGTGCTGCCGCAATCAGGAGCAGGAGGCAGAGACCGGCGGACCGCAAGCGCTTCATGGCGGTCTAGGTTGCCGGGCGACCGCCGAGAACGATCGTGATGTGTCCCCCCGTGAACGAGGCCCACATGATCGCCATCAGCAACTCACTGACCAACAGCACCAGCACCATAATCAGGATGCCCACAATGCGGGCCGGCCATCCGGGGAAGCGCAGAAAGTACCACTGGCGAAATGCGACAAAAATGGCGAACGCCGCCAGCGGGAACAGGATGAGCGGGTTTGTCAGCGTTGCCCAGGCCGCGAACAGGAAGGTGGCCAATTGCATCAGCACGGCAAACGCGGTCATGCGCCGCGAATGATTACGCGGGAAGGCCGCCCGGCGAAACATGTGGAGCTGGAGGTCGTCGGGCCACTGATGGTGCATTTCCACCAGCAACGTCAGGGCCGCCGCGAAGATCAATGCCTGAATGTAGGGATTCAGGACTCCTTCCGCCGGCAACGCCTTCAGCGCAATAGCCGAAATGCTGATGAGCAGACTGGCGTTGGACAGAAGCGACGCATTCTCTTTGAGCCAGTCGCGCAGCTCCGAGTTGGTGTCGCGCACCTTGTCGTTGGCCTGCGGTGTCGCTGCCATCCGCACGGCTGCTGCGCGCGCCCGCCGGTCGATGCGCGCCGGGCGGCGCTTGATGCGGGACCGCGTGATTGCGCGGGGCCTGGACTGTGAACTGCGTTCGCTCGTCCCCCCGACCGCTGCACTGTCGCTGTCCGCCTGACCCGCCTGCATGTTCGTGTGCAGAGCCAGGCCCGCTGCTGCCATACCGGCCGAGAGATCCGTGCCTGCGCTGGAGGAGGGATTGGTGGGGTCCACGCTGCCGCCCAGCCTCAAGCTCATCGCGTCGAACCCGGTGTGCGATCACCCAGGTCAGTCATGGAGCCGATGATAACGGCCTGCGTGTCATTGCACGCAGCCCGTTGTCATCCTGCCTGCCTTGTCCCGCTACGACCGCAGCGTTCCCAACCGTTCGCCCAGCGCCTTGATGCGGAAGCTGAGCACAATGGCCAGGATACCGCCGACAATCATGTAGGCCACGAAGAGCCAGGCAAGCGTCAGCATGCCCGCCAGGAAATTGTTGAAGACGAGGATGCCAAAGATGATGGACAGCACACCGAGGATGATCAGCAGCCAGTACTCTGAGAGGCGATCTCGCAACTGGACGCCCCAGATCACCAACATGATGCCCAGAATAATCACCCAGATGGCAATCAGGTAGGTCACAATAATGGCGGCGCCGGCCGGATTCGTAAAAGCGTAGATTCCGACGATGACGCCGATCACGCCTGCGATGATGTTCATCAAACGCGACGAATCTTCCTTCTTGTTCGTGAACGCGCCAACCAGTTTCAGGGCGCCATCGATGACCAGGTAGGCGCCAATGATCTGGATGATGGTGCCTGGCTGCGTAAGGCCCACTGCAGCCAGAATCAACATGGCGACGCCCTGGGCCAGAAAGAGCCACCAGCGACTGGTCACTGCCTCGATCATGCCTGTCTCTCCAACGGTGTCCGCGCGGCGCCGGAGTAGCTCCTGCACAAAGGGGCACGACGCAACAGCCGTGCCCCCTGGTTCGACGTGCCGGAACGAACCGGCCTGACAATCAAACTAGCTGACCGCCCCGATCTGCTGGCCGAAGCTGCGGACGCGGAACGCCAGGGCAATCGAGAAGATGCCCGCCACGACCGCGAATGCGCCGAAGATGGTCTGAATCGCGAACGCGCCGGCAAGCGGGTTCTGGAAGACCAGAATGCCAAAGATGATGGACAGCACGCCGGTCAGGATCAGCCACCACTCGTTGTCAATCTCCTTGCGGAGGGCGATGGCGGACACGATCTCCAGGATGCCGGTGACTATGGCCCACGCGCCGATGACCCAGACCAGCGAGAGTCCGCCGAGCACGGGGTTGATGAGCACGATCAGGCCAGCAATGATGCCAAGAATCCCGACCAGCAGCAACGGCCACCGGCTCTGGCCGGTTGGCTGCGGGCCAAATCCAGCCCAGAGCAGTCCGATGCCATCCACGAGCATATACACGCCGGCGAAGGTAATCCAGACGAGCGGGTTGGTGAACGACAGTATTCCGATGATGAGGAGCAGAATGCCGCGCAGTAGCAGCACCCACCACTTTTTGGCCATTTCAAACGCGAGACTGCCTGCGGCGAGCGCCGCACCGGCGACCGATCGCTGAGTCATACCAACCCCCCTTACACGGCTTCGCGCCCCAATCCGCGAAGGGTCCGTGCATCCATTGACGCGAAATACGCGTCGCATGCGGACTACCCCGCACTCCGCGAGTCTATCACTGACCTCCTGAGAGCGATAGAGTGGTACAGGATTATTCGAGGCACGTTCGTGAGCCGAATTCGACCGAATCGAGGGTTGCTGAATGCCGGAGTCAAGCGACGAACTTTGGCGGAGTCTCATTGTGGATGTTCCGGATTTTCCGCAACCGGGCATTCTCTTTCGCGATGTCACGCCGCTGCTCGAAAGTGGGGAGGGCCTGCGCTCCGCCGTCGACGCCCTGGCGGGCGCGTTCTCAGGTATCGATGTCGTAGCTGGAATCGAAAGCCGGGGGTTTATCTTCGGCGCGCCTGTAGCCTACGCCCTGGGCGTTGGCATGGCGCCGGTGCGAAAGCCTGGCAAACTGCCCCGCGCCACCGCCAGCGCCGACTACGCGCTGGAGTACGGAACCAACACGCTCCAACTGCACCGCGACGCGGTCACCCCCGGGCAGCGCGTCCTCATCATCGATGACGTCCTGGCCACCGGCGGCACTGCAGCTGCGACGGTCGCCCTGATCGAGGAACTCGGTGCGGAGGTGGCTGGCGTGGCCGTGTTGATTGAGCTCACAGACCTGGGCGGGCGCGCAAAGTTGGGCGACGTACCCCTGGTGAGCCTGATCTCCTACTAGTACCTGTACCTGCGCGGGATGGCCAGCCTGCACGGCCCCGCGCGCCGTCGTGACATGCGAGACAATGAACCAGTGCGATACCGGCCAACATGAGGGAGCTTCATGATTGACGTCAATCTGATGATTGAAGGGCAGGACGGCCTGAACTGGGCGCGCTGGCAGAAGATTGCCCACACCGTCGAGGACGCAGGCTACGACGGCCTTTACGTGTCAGACCACTTCACCAACCCCGAGGACGACGCCCACATTGATTCACTCGAACTCTGGACCTCGCTGACCTGGTTGGCCAGTAGTACCCGCAACCTGTCCTTCGGCCCGGTGGTGGCGCCCGTTTCCTTCCGTGACCCGCGCATCGCAGCCTGGACTGCCGCCGCGATCGACGGTCTGGCGCCGGGCCGCCTGCGCCTGGGCCTGGGCGCGGGCTGGATGGTGCGCGAACACGACGAGTGGGGCTTCGACCTGCTCGATCTGGACGCGCGTTTCCAGCGTTTTGAGGAATCCCTGGAGGTCGTGACGCGCCTGCTGCACCAGAAAGGTCCCGTACGTTTCGATGGCACGTTCTACCAACTCGATGGTGCAGAACTGGTGCCTAATCCGGTCACGGTGAACCGCATACCAATTGTTATTGGCGGCAACGGGCCACGCCGCACCGTTCCTTTGGCGGCCCGCTTCGCCGACGAATGGAACGGCGTCTTCATCAGCCGGGACAACTACCGGGAGCGCAACGCGCTGCTCGACAGGCTGCTGGCAGAACACGGCCGCAAACCGGAGGACGTGAAGCGCACGGTCATGACCCGCGTCATCTTCGGCAAGAATGAGGCCGAACTCACCGAGCGCCTGGCCGGCAAAGACGCGGACGAACTGCGGGCAGGCGGCCAAATCGTGGGCACAGCGAACCAGATCGCCGAACAGCTTCGCGCCTGGGAAGAGGCGGGCGCTGCCGGGATCATGATGCAGTGGGTGGACGACCTGGACGACGTTGAGGGCATCAAGCAACTGGGCGAGGCTGCCCGAGGGTAGTGTTCTCTCGATGCAGCGCCATGCGGGTCGGGCACCCGATACGGTGCCCGGCCCGCTCATTTCCCGGTCTTGCTACTCGGTTGTGTCGATTTTTGCGCAAATCGCGTAGGCAAAAATGAGCGTTCCGAACTCTGAAGCCTCGACATCGAACATGCGGGTGTAGGAGACGGTGAATCGCTCGGGATCCTGCCTGGGCCACGCCATCGTAAGCGCTGCACTCTGCGGGCTGTGCTGTGTGGCCAATCCGCCGCCGCCAACAACGACGGTTCCAGCCGGGCAAGTGGCAGTCGCCGCAGCGCTGTCCCCGGCGGTAATCCCGAGGTCGGACCCAGCCGAAACTTCGATGACCGTCACGAGGCTCCCGCCACCGCCTGCAGGCCCCGGCAGACCCTGGGGACCTTGAGGGCCTTGCGGTCCTTCGGGGCCTTGCGGTCCTTCGGGGCCTGCGTCTCCCGTCTCGCCTTTCGGGCCTGCAACGCCTGATTCACCCTGCTCTCCGGCAGGTCCTGCGGGTCCCTGTTCACCGGCAGGCCCGGGAGGCCCCTGTTCTCCAGCAGGCCCGGCAACGCCCGGATCACCTTTCGGTCCTTGCTCACCAGTCGCCCCTGCCTCACCTGCAAGCCCTTGTGGTCCTTCGGGACCCGGCGGCCCAATCTCCCCGGGATCACCTTTCGCACCCGGTTCACCGGCCGGGCCAGTGTCCCCCTTGGGGCCGGGCTCACCGCTGCCCCCGCTTCCGGCCGGCCCGGCCGGCCCGGGCTGGCCCGGTCGGCCAGCCGGGCCAGTTGGGCCCTGCTTCGCTTTCTTCTTCTCCGCTTTGGCAGCGTTCTTCCTGCGTTTCTTCTTGCCATCCTTCCCGGCTGCGGTCGTGACCGGCTCATGCAGGCCAATCGCAGCGAACGCGCCGACCGCAGAGGCGCCGAGCAGCCGAATCGCGTGCCGGCGACGGGCGATTGAAGTCTCTGCCGAGTCCTCCGATCGCTGCTCCTCTGCCAGCGTGATCTGATCGCTCTCTGGCCCAAGGTTCTTGTTCACGCGCACTCCTCCCTTCCGCCTGACTCTGCAGACAGACCGAAACGCATGAGGACCGAAACACGCTTCAGCGCGCCCGGAATCATCGAGTCAACTGTTGAACGACACGTTGCGCGATCCTAAGAGGACAGTAATCTCGTGTCAAGTGGCCGGGAGCTTCACCAGATCGCTCATCGCATGGCAAAATGCCCGCATGATTCGCCTGGCTGCTGTTGCTGACCTCCACGCCGGTCCCGACGCGGGCGACAAGCTCGCGTCCCACTTCGCCGGCCTCAGCAATGAAGCCGACCTCCTGCTCATCGCCGGGGATCTGACCCGTTCCGGTCGACCGGAGGAAGCTGAGACACTGGCAGGCGTGCTCCGGGAGGTGGGGGTACCGGTTATCGCCGTGCTCGGGAACGTGGACTACGACGCCGAGCGCGCCGCTGATATCGTCTCGATCATGCGCGACGCGGGCGTACATATGCTCGACCGCAGCAGCGTGGTGCTGGATATTGCGGGCGAGAAGATCGCCGTTGCCGGCGTCAAGGGCTTTGGCGGGGGGTTCGGCGCGGCCCTGGCCGAAGTCACTGGTGAACCCGAGATGCGCGCCTGGGTGCAGTATGCAGAAGACGAGGCAGACGCACTGGAGGGGGTTCTCTCCTCGATAGTTGGGGACATCCGGCTCGCGCTTCTGCACTACGCGCCGATCACCGCCACTATCACCGGCGAGCGACTGGAGCGCTACGCCTTCGCCGGCAACTCCATGTTGGGCGCTGCAATCGACCGCGCCGGGGCTGATCTGGTGCTGCATGGGCACATTCACCGCGGCTCCCCGGCCGGGCGCACACCCGGCGGCATTCCCGTGCGCAATGTTGCCCAGCAGGTTATCCGTGAACCCTACGCTTTGTTCACCATCGAGCGCGCCGAAGAGCTGCCTCAGCGTGAGCGGCGGCGGTGGCGACGTGAGCAGCGGGCTGCGACCCGCCTCCCGTGGCGGCGCAGACGGCAGCACTCACCGGACGTTCCGGAAACCAACGCAACCGGGACGGCCTCGTGACCCAGCCGTACGCTCTCGTCGCCACATTGCACGATCCGAACGGGGCCAGCCTCCCCTTCCTGGATCGCCATGACGTCCGGGCGGCGCTCGGATGGTACCCATTCGTCAGCGTCGCCGCGACAGTCGTCACCGATGCGGGCGTGACGCATCGACTCCAGGATCTCGGGGTCCAGGTCGTGGAGGGCGGCACGACCGGGGTCGCGCGCCGGGCCGCCCTGGCAGCAACACCACCAGAGCTCGCCAGCAGCAACATCGACTTCGACCGCTGGCTGCACTGGTTGCTGGCCTGGCCGGATGAACTGGAAAGCCTGGCCGCGCGCATCGAACACGTCGTGACGCGCCAGCAGGCTGCGCCCTGGTGTGTGCTGCTGGGGCGCACCGCCCGCGCCTTCGCAACGCACCCACAGGTGCAGCGGCTCCCGGAAACGGCCACCAACCGCACCCTGTCCCTCGTCGCCGGGAAGTCGCTGGACGCCGTTTCAGGCGCTGTCTGGCTTTCCCCCGAAGGACGAGACCTGGTCCTCGCTTCATCGGTCGAAGAAAGCGCCGCCACAGATCTGGAGTGGGCCGGCCTCATGCTGCGACAGGATCCCGCGCGGCTCCTTGGACTCCGCTTCGAGGGACTGGAATGGGAGACCCCCGATTTTCACGCCGCCGCTATCGCTGATGCCGGCGGCCTCGAACGCTGGGTACAGGAGGCGTTCGATACCCCGGAGATGTGGACCTCACGGCTGCAACTCGCCGCCGCGTCTGTCTCGGCGCTGCAGCGAGTTCTGGCCGGGTAATACCTCCGCCTACATCACGCTCTGAAGCACTTCGATGGTTCGGGCGATCTCCTCCTCCGTGTTCCAGACATGCACCGCCAGCCGCACGTTGCTGCCTCGCGCCGCGCAGCGAATGCCCTGGGTCTGCAATGCTGCCTCCGCCGCAACTGCATCGCCTACGCGCAGGCTCACGATTGAGCCAGACGGATCGGGCCGGCCAAGCCCGCCTGCCAACTGCCTGGCCATCGCCCGCACGTCATCGAGCGCGCCATCCGCCTGCCAACCGAGAAGCAGCGCGAGCGATTGCTCTGCTCCCACCCAGGCGTGCCACGCGAGCGAAACGTCAAAGCGCCGGGCGTCCGGCGCCAGGTTACTGTAGGCGCCACCGAAGCTCTGCTGTGGCACGGCGGAGCGCCAGTTCGCCAGCCAGGGTGGAAGGGTCTGCCAGTGATCCTGGCGGACGCGCAGGAAGCCGACCCCGCGCGGGCAAAGCAGGTGCTTGTACCCGTGACACACGAGGTAGTCGATGCCGTCCAGATATGGCGTCACCGGTACGAAGGGGATTCCGTGCGTGGCATCGACCAGCACCTGCGCGCCGTTCTCCTGGGCTGCCGCAACGATGTCGCCCAGCGCCGCGCTCTCACCGTCCTGGGAGCGCGTCAGGCTGAAAGCGACGATCCCGGTTTCTGCCGTGATTGCCTCGGCCAATTGCGTGAACGGAACCCGCCGCAAGTGAATTCCGTGCTCCCGCTCCGCGACGATCAGGGGGTAGCTGACCGACGTGAATTCGTCCTCAGGCAAGAGAACTTCAGAACCCGGAGCGAGGTTGGCCGCCACCACTCCCACACCGACGGACGCGGTCGGAACAAGCGCAATCTCATCCTCCCGGCAGCCAATGAGTTGCGCGAACAGGGCGCGGCTGCGGTCCCCCGCCGGTTCCCAGTCTCTGGCCCAGGCGGCCGTGCCGTCCTGCCACGTCCGCAGGGCGTACTCAAGGGCTGCTACCGTTGGCCGGGGCGGCAGGCCGTAGGTCGCTGCGTCGAGGTAGATCGAGCCGGGCGCAGGATCAAAATACGCGCGGGCTGCGGTCAGTGGACTGGCGAGAGTAGACACGGCACTGTTCCTTTCTGGTCACCGTGGCTATTCTCGCGCGTTTCCGGCCGTCAGGCGACGCGCACCTGGCGGTCTGGCCAGCCGGTGGCGCCGCTGGGCAGCGGCGGGTTGCGCTCCATCGGTGCAACGGTCCCTTCGCCATCCGTCGCGCGCATCAGGACCGTGACGCTGCTGGAAACCTGCAGCGGATACACCCACCGCACCCACGTAAAGTTCGGATTGATGGAAGGTTCCAGTTCGGCGTCCGCCCAGGTCTGGCCGTCATCCGTACTAATCTCCACACGCAGGATGCCCCGGTTCCCGGCGGCAGCGACCCCGGCAACCAGGACCTCGCCGGGCTGGGCTTCGCTCCCGGAGGCAGGCGTATCGATGCGGCCCCAGATCTGGTAGTGCGCGGTGTCGCTCCACCCCCGAGTTTCCCAGTACCCCTTGTAGTCGAGATCGACTGCTTCGATTTGCTCTAGCCACTTCACGTTCTTCATCCCGTAAATGGGCGGCACAATGATGCGCGCCGGACCGCCGTGGTCGGACGGAAGCGGTTCACCATTCATGGCGGTTACCAACATCGTGCTGGGCGACATGGCCGTTGCGAACGGGATCGAATCGTCGTAGCCATCTGCGGCGCGGAAGACGAGATCGACGGTGGCGGGATGGATTCCCACCTCCTCCAGCAGTTCACGCAGCGGAATACCGGTCCACTCGGCCGTACCGGCCAGATCACCGTTCAACTCGTTGGAAATGCAGGAGAGTGTCGTGATGTTGCGGGTGGTCGAGCGCTTGACCAGTTCGTCAAGCGTGTAGACGCGCGGGTTCTTGACCAGCCCACCGATGCTCAGGGACCAGTTCGCGACGTCAACCACCGGGTCGGCGATGTTCTTGGAGACATGGTAAAAGTCGGCGACTGGCGTGATGACCGGGGTCAGTTTTCCCTCGGATTCCAGCGTGTCGAAGATCGCCTCGGCATCAGCGTTCGCGTCGGCAAGCACCGGTGCTGGCGTTGCGCCTGGCGCTGCCAGGCTCGCTGTGTCCGACTCCGGAGCGCCCTCCCGGGCACGCGCGGCGATATCGGCCGCTGCCCGCCGCTGCGCAGAAACATCACCGCCAGCCGGGGTCCTGGCAAGCCGCCAACCGAGCCACGCCACCCCAACTGCCAGCCCTGCCGCCGCGAAGTTCTGTAGCGCGGTGCGGCGCGTGACGCCTGCATCCTCAGGCGACATTGCGGCAGGTGCATGTGCCTCCTCACCGATGAACGCAGTGAACGCAAGCGCCCAACCAAGGCAGAAGAGCGCCGCCTGTACAAGCAGGGTCAGAGCAAACTGACTCTCGAGAGCAAACATGCCCTCCCGCGCCAGCGGGAAAACCCCGGCTGCCAGCACGAGGAAGAGCACCGCCGCCACGCCGAGGACAATGACGATCCGTGGCGGCGCATCGTCTCGTAACCGAGACAGGGCCCCGACCCATTGCCCGGCCCAAGAGCCCGCGAGAACGAAGCCCACCAGCACGGCGGCGAAGAGCGTGTTCTGCGCCAGGCTGCCAAACGTCTCGGTGGCCCAGCCGAACACGGCAACCGGCGTGAGCCGCGCGACGGCGGCGACGACTGTCTCGGGTAGGGAGGGGGCACTGGCCGTGCCAACGGTGGCGCGCCAGAGGAGATCCAGGAAAAGGACCAGGAGCGTGGCGAGCGCGCCCGCCCGGCCAAAACCACGGGTTGGTGATGCGGATAGCGTCATGGGTGTCGGCCTCCTGCCGCAACCGCCAGTCACACGCAGAGTGGACCACCGGCGCACATGTCTACTGCAGGATACGGAGTTTGCAGCCCGCCTGGATCATTCCGGGTGCAACGGGGTGCGCGCAGGTTGTCTAGGCAAGCCCTGGCGTAGACAGGCCGTAGTCTGGCTGCGCCGTGGGCTCGGGACCGCGCGATTCGGCCCCGATGCCCGCCTGGTGCGCGTGCACCGTGGCGACCAGCACCTGGTCAAGAAACTGATTGATCTCGGCGTAGACACGGATAGCGCGCCGCGTCGCCAACCCCTGTTCCTCGATCAATGCACTCACTGCCTGCACCACCGGAAAGCGGAAGTAGATGAAAGCCTCCACCATCTCGGAGGCAGAAAGCCCGAGTTCGGCGCCACTGCGGCCATAGTGCGCCCCGATCTGGACGGCCTCGTCGAGCAGTGACGGGCGATCTGCCGCCGCTACGGGGGAGGCCGCGAAGCGCACAGCCAGATCCACCAGGCGGCGCCCCAGGCGACGGTGCTCCTCCTGGGACGCCCCGCTGTAGACGCGAAACCAGGGGCGCTCCCGCATGACGCGCAGATACTCGTCTTCGTATCCAGAGAGGGACCGATCCGTAATCGTTTGCCGGGAGACGCGCGGCCGCTCCTGAAGCTGCGGGCCCTCTCCCACCAGGGACCGCAGGTCCGCCTCCGCGTACCGCCGGTGCCCGCCCGGCGTGCGGAAAACTGGCACCTTTCCGCTATCGCTCCAGCGGCGGAGCGTACTCTGATCGACGCCCAGAAACGCGCACGCCTCGTTGATGGTCAGCCAGCGTCCACCTGTTGCTTCCGGTACCGCGATACCGACCGTATCAGCTTTGTGGTGCGCTGCGCGACCTCTCGGCATGAGCAACCTCCCGGCTCCTGGCCACGCATCGTCGCGCGCCCCTGCGGTGAATTCTCCGCGACAGAACGGATTTCCTCGGCCGCGGCATGGTGGAGCCGCGCCAGTGTACATGTGGGCAAATTGCTGTCAACCGGGGTTTTGACGCAAGCTCTTGCACGCCGTCCGTCCTCCACGCAGGCTGGATACAATGCCAGCCTGATCAGGAACCGTGGCGGATCACGGCAGAGGAGCCAGAAGGTGACCAGCACACCCGACAACGATTTGAACTTCGCGACCGCGCGTGAACTCGCGCGGCGCATCCGGGACCGCGAAGTCTCGGCCAGCGAGGTCCTGGAGGCCCACCTGGCGCAGATCGAGCGTGTCAACCCTCATGTCAACGCGATCATCACGCTGCTTCCGGATCAAGCCCGGGCGCAGGCCGCAGCAGCCGATGCCGCGCTGGCACGCGGTGACGCGGTTGGGCCACTGCATGGCCTGCCTATTGCCCATAAGGACACCACGGACACGAAGGGAATCCGCACCACGTATGGTTCCCCGCTCTACCGTGACCACGTACCCACAGCAAACGCCCTCATCGTGGAACGGTTGCAGCAGGCAGGCGCCGTTCCTCTCGGCAAGACGAACGTGCCGGAGTTCGGCGCTGGCTCGCAGACGTTCAATACGCTCTTCGGAGCAACGCTCAATCCCTATGACCTGACAAAGACTCCCGGCGGTTCCTCTGGTGGGGCCGCCACGGCGCTTGCCACCGGCATGATCCCCATTGCGGACGGCAGCGACCTCGGCGGCTCTCTGCGCAATCCCGGCGGCTACTGCAACGTTGTCGGCTACCGCCCATCGGCCGGGCGCATCCCGAATGTCAGCGACGCCTCAGCCTGGTTCGACATGACCGTCACCGGCCCCCTGGCGCGCACCGTCGGGGATGTCGCCCTGCTCATGAGCGTGGCAGCCGGCCCGGACTACCGTGCCCCGTTGACGCTCGACGATCCGGGCTCCATCTTTGCCGTGCCCCTGGAGCGCGATTTCAGCGGCGTCAAGGTCGCCTGGAGCCGTGACCTGGGCGGCCTGCCAGTTGATCCGCGCACGACTGCGGCGCTCGAAGCCCAGCGTGGCGTCTTTGCCGATCTCGGCATCGAGCTGGTTGAGGCGGAACCGGACATGTCTGGCGCAGACGAGGTCTTCGAAACGCTGCGCGCCTGGCAGTTCGAAGCAGGGCACGGGGAAGACCTGGACAACCACCGCGACCAACTCAAGAGCACCGTGATCTGGAACGTAGAGCGTGGCCGGGAGCTCTCTGGCGCTGACGTAAACCGCGCCTACCAGTTGCGCTCTGAACTCTTCCTGCGCGTCCATGATTTCTTCCAGAAGTACGACTTCCTGCTCCTGCCTGTGTCGCAGGTGCCGCCCTTCCCTGTCGACACTGAGTACCCAACGCAGATCAACGGGGTACCCATGCACACGTACATCGAGTGGATGCGCACCTGCTCCCGCATCACCACCACAGCCCACCCGGCCGTTTCCGTCCCGGCCGGGTTCACGCCAGAAGGTCTGCCGGTCGGGCTGCAAATTGTGGGCCGCGCCCGCGATGACTTCGGGGTTCTGCAGTTGGCGCACGCCTTCGAGCAGGCGACGGAGTTCTGGAAGCAGCGCCCGCCCGTCCTCGAACTGGCGGTCAGGGCTTGACAGCGCGCGCTGCCGCGTTATCGTCCCACCAGACCTTGCGCCGCGTATCAGCATGCATTCGCTGATGTTCCGGGAGGTGCCCCATGCGTCTAGCCACGCTGCGTTCGCTCCTCGTTATCCTGGCGCTCCTGGCTTCGCTCGCGGGCCCGGCCTGGCCCGGCCTGGCCCGCGCTCAGGACGATGATGCCGCGTATCTTGCCGGCGTCATCGGCGCGCGGGATACGGTGCAACCGCTGGGTGGCCCGCTCTCCGGCAGCCTGGTGCAACAGGAAGCCTTCGCCACGGTCGACGCCGCGAACACCATCACGGCCAATTTCACTGCGCATGTCGTGTTTCAGAACCCGGACGACGACTCGGCGCCGTGGGATTTCGGCTTCGACTTTGGCCGGAATGGCGACGCCAGCCAGCGCGTGATGGTCGATTCCACCGGGGTCTGGCGCTACGCTCCCTACCCGGACGGCGCGAGCGACTCTGGCCCGGCGCCGACGCTGGATACGACTCCCGGCAGCGTCAACACCCTCGATCTGGTCGTCGACGGCGAGACGGGCCTGCTCGCCGTCAATGGCGAGTATGCCGCCACGATTTCGCTGCCTCCAGCCGCAGAATCAGACGTCTTCGTCACCAGCGGCGTCTTCGGGTCCACGACAGTCGATGGCCGCGAGATTTCGTTCCAGGACTTCACCGTCTGGCCGCTGCCAGATCTTGAGGCCGCCGCTGCGGAGAGCCCCACACCCTCCGGCGAAATCATCAGCCTTAACCAGACACCAGAAGCCGGGCAGACGCCGTCGCCCGACCAGGGTCAACCACCGTCGGACGACGACCAGGCGATGTTTGCGTTCCTGATTGATGCGCAGTCCAGCATCTCGCCAGTGGCCGGGCCCTTCACGGCAAACCTGAAAGAGGAAGCCGGGCAGGTTGCCGTGTCATGGGCAAACGTAGACCTGGCTGATTTTCACGCCACGGCCACCTTCACGGCGCCAGACACGGCGTCTGACGTGCCGTGGGATGTTGGCTTTCTGTTCCGCGTCTCGGACGACGGCACGCTGCGCGTGGCGGTGGATCAGGAGAGTCGCTGGTTTGTTTCGGTCGGCGAGGGAGCCCCGACATCCTCCGGCACGCTCTCCGGCCTCGACGCCACTCCAGGCGCCGGAAACACCCTCGACCTGCTTGTTTCCGGTGACCGCGCTGTGCTCGGAGTCAACGGCGCCTTCGCGGCGTCGATCGAGTTGCCGGCCGGCAGTACGGCTGGCGATGTTGCGGCCGGGGCCGGATTCTTCACGGACCAGCAACTGCCGGAGCGCGTGACCAGCTTCAAGGATTTCGTGGTACGGCCTTTTGACCTGGCCGCGCTCGACGCCACGCCACCAGCACCCGCCACGCTCTCCCCTGCGGCGGAGCAACAGTTTGCCGGCTACCTGGCAAGCACCGAGAGCATTGCGCCGCTGGTCGGTCCACTCGCCGGCACGCTCGAGGAGGGAGGCGCCGGGAGCGTCGCCCTCGCCAACGCTGGCGTCAGCCTCGCGGATTTCGGGGCAGTGGCCACGTTCGTGAATCCGGATGACCTGTCCACAATCTGGGATGGCGGCATCCAGTTCCGCACAGATGCGAACGGCGCAAACCGGATTGTGTTGCGCTCTAACGGCCAGGTCCAGGTCGTGCAAGGCGATGGCTCGGTCGCCATCGCTGGTCAGGCCGCCAACTTCGACGCTACGCCAGGCGCTGCCAATACGGTCCAGGTGTTCGTTGCCGGAAATCAGGCGCTGGTCGGCGTGAATGGAACGCTGGTGGCCGACATCACACTGGTCGTGGATCCCGTGCCCGAGATGTCCAGGTCGGGACCGATTCTTTGGGAGGACCAAATCAAGCCGGGCGTGCGACCACGTATGATGGTTTCAACGTCTGGTCAATTGCCTGGACCTTCAGCGGGAGCAATCGTGCAGGACAGAGATTTCGCCGGCATCCCCGAGGCCATTGCCGGGGAGATTGGGAAGCGTGCGCCACGCCCCGTGCGCAACGTCTACGCGCCCTTGCTGCTGGAGCACTTCTTCGTTTCGGCGGTGGTGGCGGTGCTGCTGATCCGGGCCTACCTGGAGATCACCGGCTACCCGCAGATTGGCGGCGACGGGCTCCACATCGCCCACATGCTCTTCGGCGGCTTCATGATGATGGCTGCCATGGTGATCATGCTCGCGTATCTTGGCCACCGGGCGCGGCTCATTGCCGCCATCCTTGGCGGCGCCGGCTTCGGTACGTTCATTGATGAACTGGGCAAGTTCATCACCAGCGACAACGACTACTTTTACCAACCGACGATTGCCCTGATCTATATCATCTTCGTGCTGCTCTTTCTGGTTGGAGAGCGGATTGTCCGGCTGGCCCAGGCGACTCCAACGGAACGGTTGGCGCAGGCACTCGATATCACGACAGACGCCGTCATAGAACAGTTCCCGGCAACGCGGCGCGAACTGGCGCTGAGTCTGCTGGCTGAAGCAGACCCGAAGTCGCCGCTCACCGGAGCGAACCAGCGGGCGCTGCGCAAGATAGCGGCCCAGCCCGACCCGCTGCCCAACCTCGCCGAGCGATTGGCGAACCGCGTCGGGCGCGCCTACACGTGGCTGACCTACCAGCGCTGGTTCCTGAAGTTCATCCTGACACTCTCTGCTGTCGGCAGTTTTTTCAGCCTGGCCGGCCTCATCGTCACGGTCGCAGTTGACCCCAACGAAACTGAGGTCCAGTTGGCCACAAGCGCAGTCGCCGGGCCACTGTTGCTTGCCAATTCAATTGCCGGAGCCCTGTTGCTGATCGGCTTGATGTCATTCCGCCACTCGGTGTTGGCGGCGTTGGAGTGGTTTCGGCGCGCGGCCCTGGTCTCCCTGCTCATGGTCCAGCCGATTTCGTTTTATGACGAGCAACTTGCCGGGGTTGTTGGGTTGGGGCTTAACCTCGCCTTGCTTTCCGCCCTGGAGTATGCAATCTCACGTGAGGTGGCCACCACGAACCCGGCGGACGTTCTCGTCGCCGTCTCGCCGTGACCTGAGACAGGTCACCGACTTGGCCCACAGCCTGTCAACGGTCTGACAGTCACGCCGCGTCCTCACTGCTTGAATGGCTGTCGATGGAACCGACGACAGTTGTGAGGATAACCACGTGATTTCAACGATGATCGAGCGAGATTTCCTGGTCGCCATCGAGCGCCAGCAGCGTTCGCTGGCTGTCAATCACGCGTCTCACTCGCGCGTACGCTACGCCCAGCGCCATTCTATCCACTGGCTTTCGGTCCTGACCGCCGGTTGGTGGCCATTGCGGAACGCGTAGTACGCAGCGCGGCCAGGAAGGAGCCGGTGTCTACGGCTCTTCCAGGCTGTCGCGCAGGATATCCATGTGTTCCAACGCCAGGCCGGTCCCAACCGCCACGCAGGAGAGTGGGTCATCAGCGACGTAGCACGGCACGCCGGTGACCTCCATGAGCAAGTCCGGCAGGTGCCGCAACATAGCGCCGCCGCCGGTCAGGATCATTCCCTTGTCGATGATGTCGGAAGACAGCTCCGGCGGCGTCTCTTCAAGGACTGTCCGCACCGCCCCGATAATCGCCTCCAGCGGCTCGGTGATGGCGTCCGTCACTTCGTTGGCGTGAATCTGGATCGTGCGCGGCAGACCGGCGACCTCGTCGCGGCCCCGGACCTCCATCCGGATGTCCTCGTCTACCGGCATGGCCGAGCCAATCGCAATCTTGACCTCTTCCGCCGTCCGCTCACCCACCCGCAGGTTGTACTTGCGCTTGATGTAGTTGGCGATCGCCTCGTCGAAGCGGTTGCCGCCAACGCGGAGCGAACGCGCCACCACGATCCCGTTCAGGGAGATCACCGCGACTTCTGTGGTGCCGCCCCCAATGTCGATAATCATGTTGCCGGAGGGATCGGCCACGGGCACGCGCGCGCCAATTGCAGCAGCGAGCGGCTCCGAGATGAGGAACGCCTTGCGCGCCCCGGCCGCGAGGGCCGCATCGCGCACGGCTCGCCGCTCCACGCCGGTCACCCCGGCGGGCACGCAAATCATGACCTCCGGGCGCACCAGGGAGAAACGGCCACAACTCTTGTTGATAAAGTACCGGAGCATCTCTTGCGTCACCACGTAGTCCGCGATGACGCCGTCACGCATCGGCCGCACGACTTCAATGGTTTCGCGCGGCTCGCGCCCCAGCATGTTGCGGGCCTCAAGGCCGACGGCCTTGACTTTACCGTCTTTGGCGGAGATGGCAACAACCGACGGCTCGTTGATCACTATCCCACGGCCACGGAGGAAGACCAGAACGTTGGCCGTCCCGAGATCAATACCAATCTGTTTGGGCACGAATATGAGCTCCGGCGTTGCGACTGATAACCCGGGCCTCACAGCAACGCGCGACACCTGCCCGGCGGTCCATACTGGGCGCGATAGTAGCATAGGCGCCCTGGGCCTCTGCGCGTTTTGGGGAGTTTAGCGAGTGCCATCTCAACAGCGTCAGGAAAGCAGCAAGTCTCAGGAACGGCCCACCCCGGCCCAGGGAAAGCCACGCTCCGACCAACAGCATCAGCGTCCGCCACAGGAGTCCCGGCGCAAACGCGGAGACCGTGGCCCCAACTCATGGGCAGATGACCTCGACCGCGCCTGGTGCACCAGGGCGCTCACCGTTCTGCCCGACACCTTCCCGGTCGAATCGCACACCGGCGCCGCCACGATCTCGCCAGCCATTGTTGAACGCCGGGGCCGGATGATTCTGCTCTGTAACTTCTCTCACAGTGGAGAGCACTCGTGGCCAGCGTTGAGTACCTTGCTCAGCGCAAGCGACGCTCCACCCAAACCTGAACACGCGGGAGAGAAGAGCTGACGGTCCGGGGAGGGAAGGGGAAACCGGACCGTCAGTCGGGGGTGTCAGAACGGCCATGTTGGGAACCGTGCTGACAGCGTTATGGTATGCCAACGTGGCACAGCATGCAAGGTTACGTCGCCTTTGTGGGTCACACTCCCGCACAATGACCCGCGCCTGCCTCGCGCGTCTCCCCCACCCGGTCAGGCGATGGCCACGCTGTCCAGCCATTGCCGCATCTCGTCGCAATGCGCCTCAAGATCGCGGGTTCGCATCTGCAACCACTCGCGAGCGCGCGCATCGTGTGGGAGCCGCGCGGCTGCCAGTCCAAACGCGTGCGTTGACTTCGCGAACTCATCCAGCGTCGCATGCCACGACTGGCGCTGCCGGATCTCCACGTTGGCGGCGTTGAAGCGATCAATATCGTAGGTCTTGTCTGGCAGATCAGGATTCTCGGCCAGCAAACGCAGCCGGCGCGCGCCCTCTTGCTCCCAGCCGCACGCGTGGGCAACGATCTGCCGGGGCGACCACGTTCCGGACGCCCCTGGCTTCTCCCGCAGTTCGACCGGAATCTGCTCAAGCAAGGTCCGGAACTCGCGCGATGCGTGCGCCCACCGCGCCAGCGTCCCGGGCGCGGTCAGCACGGCCTCGTTGCGCAGCGTTTGCCAGGGACGGCGGGCGGTCACCGGAACAAGTGGCTCCGGAGTGAGTAACTCCGGCGGCGGCGTAGCAGCCATGCCCAGGACCACGGTCCGGCAGGCGATGGCGTCTGCAGCCGCCCGGTGTCCACCCGGCTGTCCGTTGAACGCGCGGACCGCGTGCTCCAGCTTGACAAAGCTGAACCAGCGTTTGCGCGGATCCCAGTTCCCGGCAAAACCAGCGTAGCGCTTCATCGCGCACTCCCAGTCCGCTTCCGCTTCAGGTAGGGCGTAGCGCTGGCACGCCTGGTTGACCATCTGGCGGTCAAACGTCACGTTGTAGACGAGAATGCGCCGGTCTTTCAGGATGGGGCGCAACTGGTCAAAAAGCTCATCCCAGCGTGGCGCATCCTGTACATCGGCATCGGTAATGCCATGGATGGCAGTCACCTCGCGTGGGATGGAGCGCTCCGGCCGCACCAGGGACTCAAAAAGGACCTCGCCCTCCGCCCCGACTACGCCGATATCGACAATCTCGGCGCGCGGCCCAAACCCCGTCGTTTCCGTATCGAGGTACACCACACGCGGATCGCGCGCAGCATCGATAGCCCAGGCGATTGACCTGGCTCGCGCCTCATCCCAGCGCTGCCGTCCCTCGGCATCGACCGTGGCGGCTTCCGGCTCGGGCAGTTCCCACCGGTACGATTTTGCACGCTGGATCCGGCTCCGGCTCCGGCCCAAGACCCCAGACCTTTCCAGTCCTCTGGCACGCGGGGAGGGCCAGCGGAAGTACGAACGTGTCCCGATGCTAGCATGACCGGTCGAACATTCTGCCGTCACACACGCGAGGATCACATTGCGCGACGACCATTTGGCTATTTCCCCCGCCCTGGAGGCGTTCATCCGGCGCATGCCCAAAGCCGAAATTCACGTCCACCTGGAAGGCTCCGTGCGTCCCGAAACGCTGCTGGTGTTGGCCGAACGCAACGGCCAGACTCCGCCCGCGCCAGACGTCGCAGGAATGCGAGAGTTCTTCCAGTTCCGCGATTTCCCGCATTTCATCGAGGCGTACATCGCGGTCTGCACCTGCCTGCGTACCCCGGCGGACTTCGCCACGATCGTGCGCGAGGTCGGCGAAGACGCCGCCTCGCAGAATATTCGCTACCTTGAGATGCACTTCAACCCGGAAACCAACGTCCGCAAACGAGGGCTTGACTTCCATGAGATGCTCGCGGGCATGAACCAGGGACGCGCCGAAGCACGGGAGCGCTGGGGCGTGGAAATCCGCTGGATCGCAGATGGTGTGCGCGACAGCGAAACCTCCCCCTACTCGGTGACCCGCACAGTGGACTGGATCACCGCCCTCTCGGCGGCGGACGGCGTCGTGGCGCTTGGCCTGGGTGGCGATGAAGTCGGTTACCCTCCTGCGCCGTTCGCCGCTGATTTCGCTCGCGCGCGGGAGGGCGGGCTGCGGACCGTGGCCCACGCTGGCGAGACGACCGGCGCCGAAACCGTTCGTGACTCGATTGATCTGCTCAAGGCCGAACGCATCGGCCACGGCGTGCGCGCCTGGGACGACCCCGAGCTCGTGCAGCGGCTCGTGGACCTCGGCATTCCCCTGGAAGTCTGTCCCACCAGCAACCTCTGCACGCGGGTCGTGCCCAGCTACGCTGAACATCCGTTCCCCTCGCTGGACGCGGCCGGAGTCCTGGTCACCATCAACTCAGACGACCCGCCCTTCTTCGGCACGACCCTGACGGAGGAGTTCCTGGTTATGGCGCGCCACTGGGGCTACGACGCGGACGGCGTTCAGCGTATCGCGCTGAACGGCCTGGAGGCCTCGTTTCTTCCGGAAGGCGACAAGGCCCGGCTTCGCGGCGAGTTCCTGGCGGAATTCGCCGTGCTCCGGGCTGAATTGGGGTTGCCACCCGCCAGCGAAGCAGCTCAGCGCGCGGGGGCTGCAGCCGTCAACAACTCGAGGTAGGCCTCGCCCGTCTCAGAGCCGGTGATAGCGCGCACCACCGTTTCATCGAGCTTGCCGGAATACGAGGCCAGGCCAGCCTGGACTTCCGCCGGGGTGTTGCCGGTAACGGCGGTGCCCGCGGCGGGGACGCCCATCCGCTCGAAGTTGGCGGCGTAGGCCGGGTACGACCCATACCTGGCCGCTTCGCCCAGGAAAACCGCCTCGGCGGCCTGCCCCAACGCGGTGCGCACGTAACCGTAGATGGCAGGCTGCAGCCGCCTCGCCTGCTCGGCTGCCTCAACCACGATCCGCGCCGACGGCTCCACGTAGGCAGGAGTCAGCCAGTTCAGGAGCACGCCGTGGGAGTGACTCCCCGCCAGCGCGCACATGCGCGGGCCGAGCGCCCCGATAATGACCTCGGCCGCGAGCTTTTCCTGGAGCAGGATCGCGCCGTCGCCGGTCCGTTGCAGCGCATCCTGCGACCCGCCAGATCCGATGCCGAGCGACAGGCGGTCCTGCGGCAATTCCAGCTCAACCACACGCCGGGCGATGACCTCGGCGGGCTGCCGGTCCAGGGGAATGACGCCCACGCCCAGGCGAATGGTCGAGGTCACCCGGGCCGCCGCCTGCAACCTGGCCAGTCCATCCCCATTGGGCGTGTCATTGACCCAGAAGGTGCGATAGCCGCCAGATTCTGCCGCTGCAGCGAGCAGCATCACGATTTCGGCGGGCAGCGCGCCAGCTACCCCGAACCCCCGCGCTCCCAGGCGGGGCCCACTGGTCTCCAACATCGAAACTCCCTCCCCCAGGAATCTGCGTCAGTCCATGCCGAGCAGGTGATCGACGGAAATTGCGCCGGGGCCAGTCATGGCCAGCGCCAGCGCGCACAGCCCAAGCAGTGCGGAGAACTCGTAGCCGCCCTGGCTCGCAAGCCCCTTCTTGCCGTGCACCTTGCTGCTGGCCATCGCCATGTTCGCGGCAACAACCAGGCCGGCGGGTCCCGTCGCTGAGCCCAGCATCAAGGCCAGCCCCCCACCGAACTCCGCCAGGCCAGACGCGAGTGCCGCGATCTCCGGTTCCGGGACATTCATAGACCGCAGCGTATTCGCGAACGCCGCCTGGCCGCCTCGCTTGACCGTCTCTGCATAATCTGGCCCCAGGATGGATGTCGCGATGGGCCCTACACTCTTGTCGGGCCCACCGAACAGCTTGGGATAACCATGCACCATCAGGATGCCGCCAGCGCCCAGCCGCAACGCCAGCAAGCCAAGATCACGCTTTCCCATGTCGCCCTCCCCTGCATCCCGGACGCAAGCGGGAAAATCTCACCCAACCGGCGCCGCGCCGGGCGCCTGCGCCCGCGAGGCCCCTCAGAAATCCCCGCGCGTCTCCATGAGCACGCATCCGATACGCCTGTACATTTGCTTGCCGCGAAGTCCCAATCTTTCCCGGCCCCGACACACGAGGTCTTGACCTCCGCGCCGTCACTCAGGACGATCCACCTTTGATCCGGTGCGCTCGTGCGAGCCAGCCGGTTCTGTCGCGAGCGACCAGCCCTCATGCTGCGCGACCATCCGCGCCATGTCAGTCACGACACGGGTGCGATCAGATGCTTCCGGCAGAAAGGTTGTGACCATCAACTCGTCAGCCTGCGTGCGCTCAGCCAGGTCATTCACGCGCTGGTAGACCGTTTCTGCGTCACCGATAAAGGCGCGCATCGGCATGGCGTCGATCATCTGGCGCTCCAGTGGGCTGAACTCGTAGGCTCTCGCCTCCTCAAGCGTCGGGTACGTGCCAAGCTGGCCGCTACGCAGCCGCAACAGCAACAGGTCGTTCAGCTTGCCGAGCTCCTGAGCGTGAGCGTCATCGTCCCCGATCGCGACCGAGACCGTCAGGATGGCGTAAGGCTGCGGAAACCGGTCCGATGGCCGGAACCGGTTGCGGTAGTCCAGCATGGCCGGAACCGCGCCCTGCAGGTTGATGTGGGCGGCGTAGGCGTACCCCAGGCCCGTCTCCGCCGCCAGCCGGGCGCTGAAGTCGCTGGACCCCAACAGCCAGAGCGGTGGCAACTTGACTGCGGTCGGCACCGGGCGGACATTGCGGAACGGATGGTCGAACGGGAAGGTCCCGTCGTCGAAGGCCATCAACTCGGCGAGTTGCTGCGGATAGTCGTCCGCGGTCAGCGCCTCCCGGGAACGCCGCATGGCGAAAGCCGTGATGGTATCGGTGCCTGGCGCGCGTCCCAGACCCAGATCAATTCGGCCCGGGTGCATGGCTTCGAGCAGGCGGAAATTCTCGGCAATCTTGAGCGCTGCGTGGTTCGGCAGCATTACCCCACCCGCGCCGACGCGGATGCGCTCGGTGCGGCTGGCAATGTGCTCGATCATGATTTCCGGCGAGCCGCTGGCCAGTCCGGGCGTGTTGTGATGTTCCGCATACCAGACGCGGTGATACCCGAGCCGGTCAGCCAGTTCGGCGAGTTCGACGGAAAGTGCAATGGCCTCCCCGGGGGTCGTCCCGGTTGTGATGGGCGTGAGATCGAGGAGAGAAAGCGGGCGGGACACGGAATACAACCTTTCCAGGACACAGAGGTTCAGGTGCTGGCGTTCGCCTTGGTTGGCATAACCGGCATGGCGTCACGGTCGCGGGTGCGCTTGAACAGGCCGGCAGTACGGTCCCACCCCAGCACCCAGAGGACGGCCAGGAGCCCGCAGAGCACATTGAAGAAGAGCAGCAGCGCAGACTGCGCCAGTGAATAGGCGGTGATGACCTCCGGGGTGGCAAATCCCCGGAGCGCCACGAGATCAAAGACCTGTGTGGTTCCGAAACCGCCGGGCGTAACCTGCACCGAGCGCGCGAGTCCGTGCGCCACGTTGACGCGCACAAGGGTTTCCAGGCTGACCGGAATGGCAAAGGCCATCAGCAAGGTTGCCGTCATGGCCCAGCGCAACGCGAAGGCAAGCACCGTCGGCAGCGCCACCAGGAGCACGTAGCGGCCAGGCTGCCGCACGATAGCCCCTGCGTAGAGCAGTTGCTGGCCAATTGCGCGCACCCACGATCGCCCCTGCCGCGCCAGCAGGACCGCCAGCCCGGCCACGCCAACAGCGGCAAGCAGGGCCAGGAGCGGCTGCTCCTGCGCAAAGCGCAGGGCGCGGGCCGTCCAGCCTTCGTCGCCGCCTGCTTCCACGGAGGTCGCCCCGAACGCCAGCACGATGACGGTCCCGGTGATCCAGGAGGCAGCGCCCTGGACCCCGCGCGAGGCCACCATCGTGGTCAAGGGCAAGTCTGGCAATACCGCGCGGTAGAGCCCCAGGACCGGGATCCCGCCAAACTTCGGCGGGATGATCGTCAGGATGCCCACCCCGCCCTGCACAATCCCGAATACCTGGCGAAACATGATCTGGCGGTCCGGGAACGCGGCGCGCAGCGTGACCATCCAGGCAAACGAATCGAGCGCCACGCAGGTCAGCTTGAGCGCCATGGCGATCAGCAGGAAGCGGGGCGGCGCCGCCATCATGGTGCCCCACACCTCACCCAGCCAGGCGCGGGGATCGGCGCCCTGGCGGCGCATGTACTCTGCGGCAACGATGAGGAGGCCAATCAGGAGCACACTTCCCCCGAGCCACAGGAAGCGTCGCTGCTCCCCGGTCAGGTTGTGCTCTCGTTCAGCCTCTGCGGGCGAGGTCACGCGCATTCTCCAGACCGCAGACAAGGGGCAGTGGCTGCCCCTCGCTGCGTCGCTCATATCTCTGGTAATGATGGCACGCTGCCGGCTCGCGGGCAGTGCCGGCGCGTCCACATCATGCTAGAAGAGTACGGGGATTTCGCGGAAGCCGCGGAGGAAGTTGTCGCCCCACCTGATTTCGTCTGCGGGAACTGCCAGCCGTAGCCGCGGATAGCGGCGAAAGAGCGTCTCGAACGCGATCTGCCCCTCGATCCGGGCGAGTGGCGCACCCAGGCACGCGTGGACGCCCCGGCCGAAGGCCACATGCCGGTTGGCATCAGCGCGCGTAATGTCGAACACATCCGGATTCGCGAAGCGCTCGGGGTCATGGTTCGCCGCGCCCAGGCTGACTGACACCTGGCTGCCGCGTGGAATCTGCTCGCCCTCCAGCTCGATGTTCTCGGTGGCGAATCGACGTCCGATGAAATCGACCGGCCCCCAGTACCGCAGCGTCTCCTCGACCAGGTTCTTGCTCAGCGAGAGGTCATCCCGCAGGAGCTTCTCCTGCTCCGGGTGCGAGAGGACGGCGACCACGCCGCTCCCCACGAGGTTCACCGTGGTGACATGCCCGGCCAGGTACATCAGGAAAACCGTGGCCAGCATCTCTTCCTCGGTCAGGACATCGCCATCCTCGGTCGCCACCACCATGCGGCTAATCATGTCGTCTCCGGGCTGCTGCCGCTTGCGCTCGAAGAGGTCCTGCAGGTAGGCGCTGAAATCTCGCAGTCCCTGCCGTACCTGCTCATTGGTCGCCTCGTCGCGGCCACGATCAACACGCAGCAGGTTCTCGGTCCAGCCCCCGATCTTCTCCCGGTCCTCCTGCGGAATCCCCAACATACTGGAAATCACGGTGACCGGAAACGGGTAGGCGAGGCAGCGAATCAACTCCATCTGGCGCTCGCCGGGTGCTTCGCCGCGGGCTGCGGCTTCCGCCTCTGCCCTGTCCAGCAGCGAGTCTGCCACCTGCTGGATCGCCGGGCGCATCGCCTCCATACCGCGCCCGGTGAAGCTCGGCTGGACCAGTTTGCGGATGCGCGTGTGATCCGGCGGATCGATAGAGAGCAAACTGCGTGACAGCGGACGAAACTCCTCGGGCGTCTCGGCCTGGGCAGCAGCGCGCTGCTCGGGTGTCATCAGCGACCTGGGGTCGACGACATAGTTGTCATTCAGCAGCGTCGAGACCACGTCGTCGTAATGAGTAACGAAGAAGGACTCCCGATTGAAGAACGCCTCGCGGGGATTGCGCGTCTGCTTCTCGCCGTCGCCCTTGTGCGTATGTGGCTCACCAGCCGCGAACCGCACCACGGAGATTCGCTCCTTGTTCCGCAGCGCGTTGTACGTGTCATACGCCGTCGCCATGAATTGCGGGTCGCTGATATCGAGCAGCGTGACATCTCGCCCGGCCATGGCCGCTGCTGGCGTCAAGATCGAATCGCCAGCTTCGGCGGCAAGGGTATGCGGATCTTTCTCGGCTGAAGTCATGCTCATTGATCGTTCTCCTGCCCATCCTTGGTCAACGCGACCAACGCGAGGCAACGGGAGGTCATTCCCCGGAAGCGGCCAGGATTGCGGCGTGCCCGGTTGGGTCATCCTGCCAGTACGGCATGTCATCGACTGACATTGGCGGTTGACCCGCCAACTCCGCGCCCAGATCACGGAAGACCCGGTCCAGCAGCCGCAGGCTTCGCTGCAACTCCGCCAGTTCCTCCTGGGATCGCGTCGCCAGCGACTCTGCCAGCGCCCCGGTCAGGCGATGGTCGATGGTGTGCCCGATCCGCTCGCCTTCGGCCGTCAGCGCCAGACGCAGACGCCGCCGGTCCACCGGGTCAGGCTCTCGCCGCACCAGATCGCGCCGCTCGAGGCGATCCAGGATGCCCGTGATGACCGCAGGGGTCACGCGCCAAAGGCGCGCCAGCTCACCCGGCGAAGCAGCGCCACCCTGGATACCTCGTAATGCCGCAAACTGCCGCAGGCTGATGCCTTCGCAATCCCCGGCCTCCTGCACGCGCCCGGCAACCCACTGCCGCAACGGCGGCAACAGGGCCAGCACGTGCTGTGCACACAGGTGCGGGTCAGGACGCTCCGGAAAACTCATGGGATCCTCATGCCGGCCAATGACGTGGCCTCGCGGCGACCGCGTGGCCGCAGCACTTACTTTACCATGTAAACACTTTCTGTCGCAAAATACACTGGCGCCACCATCGGAGGCAATGGCGTTCTCGTCGGGGCGACAGTCGAAGGTCAGGCTTAACGCAACGCCTGTTTCTTACCTGATCCGGGTGAAATCGACGTCAATACTCAGCAGGACCCCACCATAACCCACGCTAGTGAGCACTACACGCACAACTACGGTAACATCTGACTTTGTCCCAGTTTCGCCAGGTACGTCACTGTACGCTGCACAGGTCACCGCATGAGTGACGCCTTGTCCCCCGGCATTCAGAAGATCGACCCCGAGGCCGATCTCATCAACCTCATCATCCAGGCGGGAACTGCCCCGGTTGCAAGACCCGGGGTCCCGCAACTGGTCGGCTTTCCCGCGCCGCTGACCTCCTTCGTCGGACGCGCGCAGGAAATCGAAACCCTGCTGCAGTTGCTGGGTCGGCCAGGGGTGCGGGAGATTACGCTGACAGGCCCCGGCGGTATCGGCAAGACCAGGCTTGCCCTTCAGGTGGCCGAGCAGGTCGTGCACGAGTTCCCCGATGGCTCCTACTTCGTCCCGCTGGCCTCGCTCCAGTCGGCTGACGGCGTGGCCCTGGCCATCCTGCGCGCAATGGGCCACCCCGATGCCGATCCGGAACCCCCTGTCCAGCGGCTGGCCTCTGCCATCGGCGAGCGGCGCATGCTCATTGTGCTGGACAACTTCGAGCAACTGGCCCGGGACGCGCAACGGTCGCACCTGGCCGAGTTGCTGCAAGCCTGCCCCGGTCTCAAGTTTCTGGTGACCAGCCGGGTGCATCTTCGCGTGTCAGGCGAGCACGTGCTGCCTGTTCCGCCGCTGGGTATGCCCGCGAAAGCCGCCGCCGAGATGTCGCCAGAGACAATCTCGGACGCTGTCCAGCTCTTCGTGTCCCGTCTGCAGGCCGTGCAACCGGGCTTTGTCCTGACCGGGGAAAGCGCCGCGCTCATCGCGGCAATCTGCCAGCGGGTCGATGGCCTCCCCCTGGCTATCGAGTTGGCAGCCGCGCGGGGGGCGGTTCTCTCGCTCCCGGAGCTGCATGACCGCCTGCAGCGACGCTTGCCGCTGCTCAGGGGCGGCAGCCGCGACCAGCCAGAGCGCCTGCGCACCATGCACTCGGCTATCGCCTGGAGCTACGACCTGCTGGAGCCGCCAACCCAGGATCTCCTCTGCCGCCTGTCCGTCTTCTCGGGAGGCATCGCCATCGCCGCTGCCGAGGCAATCGCGCCTGGCGCCGAACCGGGCGACACGCTTGACGCCCTCGGCGACCTGGTCATCAACAGCTTGCTCCAGCGCAGCGAAGCGGCCGACGGCTCCCGCCTGCTCATGCTGGACACCGTGCGAGAGTTCGCCCAGGAAAGGCTCCATCAGTCTGGGCACGCGGCCGCCGCGCACCAGGCGCACGCCATGTACTTCAGCCGCTACATGGTAGAGATGGACCCGCTGCTCTGGTCTTCCGCCAGCACCTCACTACTGAACAGCGTTGCCCTGGAGCACGATAACCTGCGCGCGGCGCTGGAGTGGTCACTGGCGCATGACCCGGCACTCGCCCTGGGTATGGCGCAGCGTGTTGGCGCGTTCTGGCAGAAGCGCACGCTTTGGAACGAGGGGCGGGCGTGGCTGACGCGGGTACTGGCGGCGACCCCGGCGTTGCCGTCGACCGACCGCGCGATTGCGCTTTGGCGGGCCGGCGCGCTAGCAGCCGACCAGGGCGACTTCGCGGAAGCCACGATGCTCATGAGCGAGGCCCTGGAGATGTCGCGTGAACTCGGCGACGCCCCAACCACAGCCCGCGTGCTGCGCGGTCTGGGAATCGTCGCCAGCAACCAGAGCGACTTCCCCGCTGCCAACGACCTGTTCACCCAGGCGCTCGATCACTTTCAGGCCACCCACGACGACGCCGGCATCGCCCGCGTCCTCAACGACCTCGGGCTTGTGGCCGAGCGGCAGGGCGATCACGCCCGCGCCATTGCCCTGCAGGAGGAATCACTGCCCCTCGCGCGCCGCGTGGGGGACGAGTGGCAGGTTTGCATCGTGCTCGGCAACCTGGGCGGCGCCCACTACGACGCAGGCAATTTCGAGCGTGGGGCGGCCCTTTCCCGCGAAGCACTGCAACTCTCGCGCGAACTCAATGACACCTTCGGTGTTGCCGTCAACCTGTACAACCTGGGCCAGTTTCACGTCGAACTGGGGAACACCGCGGAAGCCGTGGCCTGTTACGCCGAGAGCCTGGCGATTATCGAGAGCATCGGGGAACATCACCTGCTCTCTCGCGCGCTGGACCGCCTCGGCATTGCGCTGCATGTGCTGGGCGATTCCCGGGAAGGAGCCCGACTGCACGGCGCAGCACTGGCGCTACGGGAGTCCATAGGCGACACCCTCTTCCTTGAAGAAGATGCCAATATCGCCATGCGTTGCGCGCAGATTCAGGCCGCTCTGGGAGATGACGCGTTCCAGGCCGAGGTGGAATTGGGCCGCACGCTGCCACCAGCCGCCGCTGTAACCGAGGCGCGGCGCGTGGCGGCGGAATCGCTCGATGCCTTCCTGGCTTCCCCGGCCCAGGCGTTGGCTGGCCTCACGCGGCGGGAAGCCAAAGTGCTGCGCCTGTTGGCGGAAGGACAGACCGACCAGGAAATTGCCGATGCCCTCTTCATCAGCAAGCGCACGGCGTCCAGCCACGTCGCCGCCGTCATAAGCAAGCTCGGGGTGACGTCCCGCACGGCGGCCGTTGCTCTTGCGATCCGCGCGGGCGTCGCGTAACGGGTGGGCAGCAGCGCGTCGTCATCACACGACGAAAGTTCAGCCAGTCGAAACGCCGCCTGGCTCCCGCAGCTATCATGCTGCGAGACCTGTTGTGCAAGACCACCTGCAAAGGATGACAGCGAACGTGACGCCAGAAGAGAAGTTGGCAGAACTGGGCATTGTGCTGCCGGAACCGAAGCCGTTTCACCCGGCCGCCGCACTGGGCGTGATCACCGGCAACCTCCTCTACCTCTCCGGGGCGACGCCTCCCCCCGTGGATGGCGTGCCCTGGGATGGCCGCGTCGGTGAGACCTACAGCGTGGCCGAGGGCTACGAGGCTGCGCGACTCTGCGCGATTCAGCAAATCGCGGTGGCCAAGGTGATCCTGGGCGATCTCAGCCGCGTGCAGCGCGTGGTCAAGATCCTCGGCATGGTCAACTGCGCGCCAGGGTTCCGTGACACGCCTGCCGTCATTCACGGCTTCTCGGAGTTCATGTACGAGGTCTTCGGAGAGCGCGGTGTGCACGCGCGCTCAGCCGTTGGCCTGCAGGCGCTCCCCGGCAACGTCCCGGTCGAGATCGAAACCATTTTCGAGATCTCCTAGCGTTCAGGCGAAAAATCGCCACATTCACTACGCCCACAACGCTGAAACATGAAACCAGAAGTCCCGGTTTCGCGTTTTCGGGTGGTGGAAATTGCGTAGGCGAGAAGTGTGCCCGCAATAATGAGCGGGAGCGGTTCGAGCCGCCAGGAGGAATGACGTACATGGATGAACGACGGTTCGATCTCCTCGCCAGAGCGCTGACGGAGGCATCGTCGCGCCGTGAGGCCATCAAGGTCACGGTGGTCGGCGCTGCAGCCGGGCATTTCGGCATCACGCTGGCTGAAGTCGAATCTGAGGCGCGCGAACGCGACCGGAAGAATCGCCATCGGAACCACAACCATCGGCGGCGAAAGCGACGCAAGCGGAAGTTTTGCGATTGCCCGGACAACAATGAGAAGAACTGCGTCACGAAGACGCTTTCCAGGAAGAAGGCAAGAAAACTCAAGAACAAGCACCCGAATAGCTACAATGGCCGGTGTAATGACCGCTGCCTCAGCAACGACACTGAGTGCAATACGAACCGCCCTGGTGAATGCTGTTCGACGATCTGCTGCCGGGACACCACCAGTACCACTGGCGGCATCTGCGCGACCGATGGCGGGAACTGCTGCAACCGTCCGAATCTCGGTGGATACTGTCCGGCAAGCGCGCCGTTCTGCTGTGGCACGGCAGCCTGCTGTGTAGACAGCTCGCGGTGCTGTGCATCGGCCCTGAACCCGACAGGCACATGCTGCCCTGATGGCTACGTGTGCCAGTTCGAGACCGGATTCTGCGTTACGGATGGTTCAGGATTGCGGACCGCTGAGGTGGAGGATCCAACGGTGGCCCGCATCCGGAGCGGAAAGTCCGAATAGCGCCAGAGCGAGGCACTTCGCATGGCAAGGGGAGCGGCGAGACCGCTCCCCTTTGTTGTGTGCCGCGAAGCGACCGGCAGCTACGCCTTCGGGAACCCCAGGCCCAGCCGCCGCAGCGAGAGCCACCGGCCCTGGCCAATGATCAGGTGGTCGAGTAGGTCGATATCGAGCATCTCTCCTGCGCGCACCAGCTCCACCGTTAGCGAAACATCCGCCGCTGACGGCGTTGGGTCGCCCGAGGGGTGGTTGTGGACCGCGACGATGGCCGTGGCGTTCTGCCGCACGGCGTCGCGGTAGACCTCGCCCACGCGCACCTGCGCCTGGTTGACGCTCCCCTGGTAGACCGTGCGCGCACCCAGAATGCGGTGCTTGGTATCCAGCAGCACCACGCGCAGTTGCTCCTGCTCCAGCGCGGCCATCTCGATCTGCAACAGGTTGGCCACGTCATCGGGCGAGGTGACCTGCGCCCGGTCCTCCGGCGACAGCGCCGCCAACCGCCGGCCCAGTTCCAGCGCGGCCTTCAGGCGCACGGCCTTGGCGTCCCCCAGCCCGCGTATCGCCGCCAGTTCGGTGACTTCCAGCCGGAACAGGCCTCGTAACCCGCCGTGTTCTGCCAGGAGCCGCTGTGAGACATCGGTTACTGTCTCGCCCACAATCCCGGTGTTCAGGATAATTGCGAGTAAATCGCCGTCGCTCAGGGCGGCCGGGCCGCGCAGTTTGAGGCGCTCCCGAGGTCGCTCGTCCGGCGCCATCTCGCGCAGCATCAGCCGATAGCCCGGTTTGGCGCTCTCGCTCACCCGCGTGCCCTCTGGTTATCGATCTGCCATTCAGTGCCCGATTCTATCGGATGAATCTGCTCCGTACTTGCATCGCCAGCCGGGACTCGGCTACGCTGGGCGATAATGTCCTACTCGAGTTTCACCCATGTGATATTGGTTACGCCCATGCTGCACACAACACCCCGAATCGCTCTTGACCGATGGCCGCTTCGCGGCGGTGTGCCCTGCCTCGATCTGGCCAACACTGAGGCCTACCGCGGCTCGCGACATGAGATGGATTTGCTCCAGTCGTACGACATGCTGGTCGCCTGGTCCCTGATTGCGGGCGTGTTGCAGCCAGCCGAGGCAGGCCCGCTGTTGCACGCGGCGGCCGCGGCGCCAGAGGCGGCGGCGCAGGTCCTCTCCCGGGTACGGGAACTCCGGCAGGCAATCCACGTTGTAATGCAGTCGGTGGCGCACCAAACCGAGCCGCCGGTGGCATCGCTGGCCACGCTGAATGCCTTCCTGGTGGAGAGCCAGGGGCACAACCAGATCGTGCGGAGCAACGAGGGCTACGAGGCCCGCTTCCACCCCGAGGACGACATGGCCCTACCGATCTGGCGGCTGACCGACTCTGCCGCGCGACTTCTCCTCTCCCCGGAGCATCATCGTGTACGGGAGTGCCCGGGCCACGACTGTGGCTGGCTCTTCCTCGACACGACCAGGAACCACAGCCGCCGCTGGTGTGACAGCGCCGACTGCGGCAACAAGGCCCGCGTGCGGGCCTACACCAGGCGCAAGCGCGAGGCCGCGCACGCCTGATGACCACGTGCATCACGCCAGACCCGGCCTGCCTCACAGGCCGGTGCAAACGTGGGCCGCGCATCCGTGCACCGGGGCACGGACGCTGCGCCTGACGACACCAGCGAGTGAAAGGAACGCCAATCAGTCTGCGCAGCGACGCTGCGCGGAGAGGTGTCGTGCGTCTTCAAATGCGACCCGGACTCGAGAAGAGGCGGCGTGGCCGCCGGAGGAACTGCATACGTGCGAAGAGCAATTGTCACCGTTGCCGCCATTGCCGTTGGCCTGAGCGGTTGGGTGAGTGGGGCGCTGGCCCAGGATAGCCGCGTGGATCCTGCGTTCAGCACGGAGATCATGAGCACGCTGGGGTATCCGGACCTGAAGGTCGAGGTCGGGCCGGACGGCGTCAACGCGCCCGAGAGCGTGGCGGCGGGCCTGCACCTGGTGACCCTCTCCTCCCCCGAGCCATACGTGGCGTACCTGGACATTGTGGAGACGCCCGAAGGTCTCAGCAACGATGAGCTTGTCTTCCAGGCGCTGGAGGCGGGCCGTAATGACATGCCGCAGGAGGGCTGGACCTATCTGGGCGGCACAAACACGGACACCCCGGGCGGGGCTGTCTCGTTCATCATCGACCTCGAACCGGGCGACTATCACCTGGCCGCCTCGTACTACGAACCCGAGGCCGAGAGCGAAGCGATGAGCGTCGTCCCCTTCACTGTCACAGAGCCTGAGGCCACGACGGACGCAGCGTCAGCACCATCCGCCACGGTGAACCTGGAAGAGACGGACGACCTTCAGTACATCCTGACGCCGGAGACGCTGGAAAGCGGACCACAACTCTGGAAGATTGAGAACACCGGCACGGAGATGGCGCACCACGTCGTGATGATGCGGGTGCCTGACGGCGCAACTGCGCCCGAGATCATCACTGAGTTCAACAGCATGATGGCCGGCACACCGCCGGCGGGCGACTCAATCTTCGCGCAGGGCGTCTGGGTCGGCTACGCTGCGCTGCAATCCGGTGGCCAGACCGTCTGGAGCGAGTTTGACCTGGAGCCAGCCACCTACGCAGTGGTCTGCTTCATCATGGACCACGAAACCGGGCGGCCGCACGCGGCAGACGGCATGGTGACCGTCTTCACGGTCGCATAGGCGAACAACACACACCCGCAAGAAACGCATCAGGCCCTGCGCAAGCAGGGCCTGATTGCGTTTCCTCGTCAAGGCTCAGAGGCGCGCACTGACCGCCAGTCTTGTGCCCGCCTGTCGAACAACACATGCTAGAATGTCCACGCTTCAGTCACATTTGCACGAGCGGTCAGCGATGATCGGTCCCATCCGGGGATCCGTGACCGTCTGGATCATGCGTGCGCAAGACAGGGGGAAAGCTTGCTCGCCACGGTCAACGGCGCCGAAATCTTCTTCGACATAGAGGGAGCGGGGCTTGTCCCCGACGGCGAGGTTATGAAGCAGCGCGATGTCTGCTTTGTCCTGCACGGTGGCCCGTGCATGGACCACACCTACTTCAAGCCGTATCTCTCGCCACTCGCGGAAAACATGCAGTTGATCTATGTGGATCACCGCGGCACCGGTCGCTCCGACCATAGCGTTGACTACACCACCTGCACTATTGAGCAGATGGCGGACGACGTGGAAGCGTTGCGCCAGCTCCTCGGCCTCGGCAAGGTGCATGTCCTGGGCAACTCGTTTGGCGGCATGTGGGCGCAGATCTACGCGCTGCGCCATCCCGAATCGGTCGACCGGCTGATCCTCGTCACCACGTCACCCAGCTACGGCTTTTATGAGTTGGCCAAGGCCGCTGCCGCCGAGAAGGGCACGCCAGAGCAGATCGCCGCTGTGCCGGAGCTGTTCGAAGGCCGCGTATCCACCGACGAGCAGCTTGGCCCCTGGTGGCGGATCATGAACCCGCTCTACTACCACACCTGGGATGACAAGTACGCAGCCGGCATGGAGCGCGGCAAGCCGAACGCCTCATTAATGTCCTACATGTGGCAGAACGTCATGCCCTCCTTCGATGTGCGCAACCAGCTTGCCAACATCACGGCTCCGACACTCGTGATGGGCGGTCGCCACGACTGGGTGACACCCTACCCGGAATCGGAGTTGATCGCGGCCAGCATTCCCAACAGCGAGCTGGTCATCTTCGAGGAAAGCGCCCACCTTCCCTTCGTGGAAGAGCAGGACCGCTTCACCTCGGTTGTGCGAAAGTTTCTCGGGTACAGCGCCTGAGATGCATTCCACCACGCTGCGGAAAGGGGGGAACCTCGCGCAGGAGATTCGCGTACGTTCCAGGAGCTCGCGATTTCACCGGAGGACACCATGTCTCGCTCGTTCGATGAGACCGCGTTTCTGTTGAAGGCCCGCAGCATCATGATCAACCGGCGGCGGTTGATGCAGGGGAGCGCCGCCGCGGCCGGCACGATCATCATTGGCGGCCGCGAGGCGTCGGCGGCCCAGCGCCGGGCGCTGGCCCTCGCCCCGGCCCGGCAGGACGTGAAGCCGGGCGGCAAGATCCGGCTCGCCACCTCCACGGATCCGGTCGGCCTTGACCCGATGATCTCCTCCGCCTACTCCACGGCGCTCATCACGGAGCACGTTTATGGCTCCCTGATGCAGTACGACAAGGAGTTGAACGAGGTTCTCCCTGATCTCGCCGAATCGGTCGAGATTTCCGAGGACAAGCTGCTCTACACATTCAAGCTTCGCGACGGCGTGAAATGGCATGACGGCCAGCCGTTTACGGCGGAGGACGTCAAGTTCTCCATGGAGCGGCAGAAGAACCCGGACACCGGCTCGCCGAACGCCTACATGTACTCTGAGGTGGCCGAGGTCAACGTCATTGACCCGCTGACCGTCGAGGTGCACTTCAACAAGGTGCAGGGCCCCTTCCTCGCCTTCATGGCCTCGCCGTGGGCCAGCATGGTGCCGAAGCACGTCGTCGAGGAACAGGGCGACCTGCAGACCGTCATGGTCGGCACCGGGCCATTCAAGTTCGTCTCCTACGAACCGGCCAAGGCGCTCAACCTGGTCAAGAACCCGGATTACTACGTGCCCGGCCAGCCGGTTGTCGATGAACTCGAGATCGTTTTCATCTCGGACAACACCTCGCGCCTCAACGCCGTGCTGACCAAGCAGGTGGACCTGGTGCAGGAACTGGCCAAGAAGGACTACATGCAGCTCAGCGCCATGCCCGGCGTGGAAGCGATCGCCCTGGAGAGCGGGAGCTGCAACTGGGCCTACATTGGCATGAACTGCACCAGGCCGCCATTCGACAACCCGCTGGTGCGGCAGGCCGTCGCCTTTGCCAAGAACCGTCAGGCCATCGCAGACAACGTCATGTTCGGGCTGGCGACCCCGCTGACAGGCGGCATCGTGCCGCCCTGGAGTTGGGCCTACTCGGACGGGCTGGAGCTTTACCCGGCCACGCCGGATGTCGAGAAGGCCAGGGCACTGCTGGCTGAGGCAGGTTTCCCGGACGGCTTCGAGACCACGATCAAGGTTTCCCCGGCCTACAGTGAGTTGGCCGGAGAAGCAGCGGTCGACCAGGAAGCCCTCAAGGCGGTCGGCATCAACGCCCAGATCGTGAACCTCGAATGGGGCACCTTCATCAACGATGTCTTTGGCAACAACGACTTCGACATGCAGGTCTGTGGTTGGGGCGGTCCATTCATCGATCCCGATGAGTTCCTGTACCCGGAGTTCCACAGCAACCAGGGCTTCAACTCACAGCTCTTCGCTGACCCCGAGGTAGACAAGCTGCTCGAAGAGGGCCGCACCACCTTTGATCGCGATGGCCGCAAGGAGGTCTACCGCAAGGCGCAGGAGCAGATCTTCACCTTGTCTCCGGTCGCTGCGGGCACCAACAACAAGCTGGTTCAGGCGCAGCAGGATTACGTGGAGGGCTTCACGCCGCTCCCCACCGGCCTCATGCGCTGGGTCCGTGAGGCCTGGCTGAACAAGTAGGCCGCCACAAACTCACGTAAACGCTGGCCCGGCGGGATACCCCGCCGGGCCACAGCGAGGTTCTCGATGCTGCGGTACATCCAGACGCGGCTGCTGGCGATGGTCCCGGTCCTCATCGGCATGTCGATCCTGGTCTTTGTTGTGATGCGCCTGATTCCGGGCGATGTCGCCGTCGTGTTCCTGGGCACGAAACCGACCCCGGAGGCCATTGCGGCATTCCGCGAGAAAGTCGGGTTGGACCAGCCGATGTACCTGCAGTACTTCGACTGGATCAGCCGCCTGGCGCACGGTGACCTCGGCATCTCGCTCACCACCGGCGCCGATATCCGCACCGAACTCCTCAACCGGCTGCCCGTCACCGCCGAGCTGACCTTCCTGGCCATCGTCTTCGCTGTGGTTATCTCCGTACCACTGGGCGTTATCGCAGCGCTGAACCACAACAAGGCAATTGACCTGGGGCTAACCAGCCTGGGCATGATCGGGCTGTCGTTGCCCAACTTCTGGCTGGGTACGCTCCTGGCGTTCTTCTTCGCCATCAAGGTGCAGTGGTTCCCGCCGGGCGGATTCGTCCCCTTTACGGAGGATCCCGTTGGCAACCTGAAGTCGATGGCCCTGCCCGCCCTCTCGCTCGGGCTCGTGTCCGCGTCCATCATCATGCGCATGACGCGCTCCTCGATGCTGGAGGTCGTCCGCCAGGACTACGTGCGCACTGCGCGGGCCAAAGGCCTCGGCGCCTCCGCCGTGACGCGCACCCACATGCTCAAGAATGCGCTCATCCCGGTCATCACCGTGGCGGGCATGGAAGTCGGCTACATCTTCGGCGGTGCATTCCTCATCGAGGCCGTCTTCTACTTGCCAGGCATCGCGACCTACGCGCTGCTGGCCGTCAACCAGCGAGACTACCCGGTGCTGCAAACGGTGGTGCTCCTCGTGACGTTTGTCTTCATGCTCATCAATCTGATTGTCGATATCCTGTACACCTATCTCGATCCACGGCTCCGGGTGAACTGACCATGAGCCAGACACGTGCTGCTTCTTCACTCGCTCTCGACGCTTCAGCGCCCACGAGTCGCAAGCGCCGCCGCGTGCCCCGCGTGCTGCAAAACAAAATGGCAGTGACCGGCGGCCTGATCGTGCTCCTGATGACGCTGGCGGCCATCTTCGCCCCACTCCTTGCGCCGCACTCCCCCTACCAGCAGTTCACGACCGACCAGCTTGTCGGGCCGAACGCCACCTATCCCCTCGGCACTGACGAACTGGGACGCGATGTCTTCAGCCGTCTGCTTTTCGGGGCCCGCATCTCCATCCAGGTAGCCGCCATCTCGGTCAGCATCAGCCTGATTGTCGGCGGCGTGCTCGGCCTGCTCGCCGCCTACAAGGGAGGCGCCTGGGACATGGTGATCATGCGCTTCGCCGATATCATCTTCGCCTTCCCATCCATCCTGCTCGCCATCGCCGTGCTGGCGGTGCTGGGCCCCTCGCTGGCGAATGTCATGGTGACCATCGGCATCATCTTCATTCCCATCTTCATCCGGGTGACCCGCGCCGCCGGGCTGGTTATCATGCAGGAGCAATATGTCGAAGCTATCAAGTCGAGCGGCGCCGGTACGGCCCGCATCATGTTCCGCCATGTCTTGCCGAACGCCATGGCTCCGCTGCTGATCCAGATCACGCTCGCGATCTCCTACGCTATCCTCATTGAGGCCAGCCTCTCCTTCCTCGGGCTCGGCGCACAGCCGCCAGAACCAAGCTGGGGCTCCATGCTGAGCACCGGCCGCGGGTTCATGATGTTTGCCCCGTGGACCGCCTTCGCTCCAGGTATGGCGATCTTCCTGGCGGTGCTGGGCTTCAACATCCTCGGGGATGGGTTGCGCGACGTCCTCGACCCCCGGATGCGGAGATAACCGCAGAGATAACAAAGGTATAGACATTTTATGGCATGAACCCGTTGACTTTTCCCCGGCCATGTCTCACCGTGCATAGTGGACGGATGTCCACCTCGGGGGCGGTCTGGGCTCCCGTGGCGCTCGGACCAGTGTGGCGGGGAACTCAACATGATCAATCTGTTGCAGCGTTCTCTGGATCGGCGGCGCGTTCTCGGTGGAAGCCTGGCGGCTGGCGCAGCCCTCGCGCTCCCGTCGTTCCGCAACCTGGGCTACGCGCAGGAGGCCGAGCTGCCCGGCGATGCGTCGGACATGGAGGCGCTGATTGCGGGGGCACAGGCCGAGAACAAGATCGTCTCCTACGGCATGCCCCGCGAGTGGGCAAACCTGGGCGAGATCTGGGACACCTTCCAGGCCAAGTACGGGATCGAGACCTGGGAAGATACGGATATGGGCTCCGCGACCGAGATCGCGAAGTTCCTGGCCGAGAAGGAGAACCCGGTCGCGGACATCGGCGACATCGGAATCCTCTTTGCGCCGTCGGCCGTCCAGTTCGGCGTGCTGGCGCCCTTCAAGAATGACACCTGGGATGAGATTCCCGACTGGGCCAAGCACCCGGATGGCCTCTGGGCTACCCAGTACTACGGCACGCTCTCGCTCTGGATCAACACGGACCTTGTGGATCCCGTCCCCACGTCCTGGGCGGACCTCCTGAAGCCGGAGTACAAGGGCCTCGTCACCATTGATGACCCCCGCACCGCAGCCCAGGGCAACTTTGCCGTCATTGGCGCAGCCTTTGCGAACGGCGGCAACGAGAAGGATGTCCAGCCAGGCCTGGACTACTTCAGGCAGTTGAACGATTCCGGCAATCTCAACCCGACCGGCCTCGACATCGCCAAGATCCAGAAGGGTGAGGTGGCGTTGGGTATCGGCTGGGACTACCTCGGCCTCGGTTGGCGCGACCAACTCGCGGGCCAGGTCAACCTGGATGTCGTCATTCCATCCGACGGCACCACGGTTGGCCCATATGTCTCGATTGTCAACAAGTGGGCGCCGCACCCCTTTGCCGCCCGCCTGATGCGCAACTTCATCCTCTCCCCCGAGGGTCAGGTGCTCTACGCCAAGGGATACGCGACGCCGATTCTGTCGTCGGTCGAGATCCCGGAGGAGATCCAGGCGAAGCGCCCGCCGGCGGAAGCCTACGCGGTCGCGACGCCTATCGAAGATTGGCCGGCAGCCGTCGCCTCCTTCCAGTTCATCGCCGACCACTGGGGGAACGAGGTCCTCGGCCAGTAGCCGCCAGCAGGAGACGCCTGCCCCACCGCTGCGCCTGCCTGGTCTGGCGCAGCGGACGCAGGTTCCGCGTATTCCGGGAGTGCGTCAATGGCCCACGCCGAGGACCTTCTCGCCAATCCCACCCAGCGCGCTGCCGCCGGCGACCTGGCGCGGGCGGAACACAGGCGCGCCACGCCGTGGGCCACACGCCTCGGCAGCTTCCCGTGGCCTGTGGCGCCCTTCCTCGTTTTCTGCCTGATCCTGGAGATCATCCCGATGACGATCCTCGTCCGGGACAGCCTGCGGGAAATGGGCGTGGGCGCGTTCACGCTGAGCAACTACGGGGCGGTGACGGAATCGCTCTACTGGCACTCCCTGCGCAACAGCATCCTGCTCTCTGGGGGCACCGCCATCCTGGGCGCGATCTGGGGCGGCCTCGTCGCCGCCGCCATCGTACAGAGCAGCGGGCGCGCACAGCGCTGGCTGATGGGGCTCATCGCCACGACCTCGAACTTCTCTGGCATCCCGCTGGCGCTGGCGTTCATCGCGGTGCTGGGCGCCAGCGGGATGATTACCCTCATCATCCGCAACGTCTTCGGATTCCGCCTGTACCCGCAGCATTTCAGCCTCTACTCGTGGACAGGGCTGACGCTCGTCTATCTGTATTTCCAGATTCCGCTCATGGTGCTCCTCTTCGCGCCCTCTCTGGCCCGGCTCAAGCCCCAGTGGCAGGAAGCCGCCTCCATGCTCGGCGCATCTTCCTGGACCTACTGGCGGCGAGTCGGGCTGCCGGTGCTGGCGGCGCCCTTCACCGCCTCCCTGGCGCTCCTTTTCGCCAGCGCGCTCGGCGCCTACGCCACCGCCTGGGGGCTCTCGGGCGGCAAACTGAGCCTGTTTACGATCCAGATTGCTTTTGAGGTCAATGGCGATGTCAGCTTCGATCCCGGCAAGGCCTCGGCCATGTCGCTCATTCTGGCGGCCATCATGGCGCTCAGCATCGTCGCCGCGCAGTTGCTGATGCGGAGGACCCAACGATGGCTATCGTGATGACGGCGGAGGAAACCGCGCTCGAAGCGCCACGGCGTTTTCGCCGCGGTCCCCTCGGGCCGCTGCTGCTTCGGGTGGCGTTGGTTGGCGCGCTGCTGTACCTCACGCTCCCGTTGCTGGCGACGCTCCTCTTCTCCCTCGCAACCGTCTGGAGCAAGACGATTCTGCCCGAGGGCTACACGCTCGACTGGTACAAGGCGGCTATCACGGACGACCGCTTTCTGCCGACTGCGACTCATACGCTGCAGGCCACCTTTGGCGCTGCGGTCATCAGCCCACTGCTGGTCGTACCCGCGCTGCTGGCCGTGCACCTGCGGGCGCCCAGGTGGAAGCCCGCCCTGGAGTTTCTCTCGATCATCCCGTGGGCGCTCCCGGGCGTCGTGCTGGCATTGGCGATGATCCGGGCGTACGTTAGCCCGTACAACGCCAACCGGACGGCTCTGCTGATTCTGACCTACGTCCTGATCTCGCTGCCCTTCATGTTCCGGTCGATCGATGCGTCCCTCACGTCTATCGACGCCCGTACGCTCTCCGAAGCGGCGCAAATGCTGGGGGCAGGCTGGTTCGACATCGGCCGCCGCGTGCTGCTGCCGGGCATCATGCCGGGCCTGATGAGCGGCATCCTGCTTATCGCGGCGCTCGGAGCCGGCGAGTACGCGCTGGCCTCGCTGCTGGCGGGTTCGGGCTGGAAAACGTTTCCCATCTACCAGGCCCAGGCCCAGAACGTCGATGGCCGGGTGGCCAGCGCGCTGGCGATCATCGGGTTGCTCTACGTTATGGTCGTCTCGCTTTCGCTCCTGTTCATCGCCGGGCGGCGGCGCGGCGGCGCCGGGCCAGGCATGCCCGTCGCGAACAAGTAGCGCCAGTTCGGCTTGCTGGAAGGATTCAGACACTCATGGGCGCCACGCTCCAGGTCCGCAGCCTGACCAAGACCTTCGGCGAAGCCGTCGCCATCGATGATGTCAACCTGGACATCGCGCCGGGCGCTTTCGTGTCCCTGCTCGGACCCTCTGGCTGCGGCAAGACCACGACGCTGCGCGTCATCGCCGGTCTGGAGCGGGCCGACAGCGGCCGCATTCTCATCGACGGCCGCGATATCAGCCACGTGCCGCCACAACGTCGCAACATTGGCATGGTTTTCCAGCAGTACGCGCTCTTCCCCAACCTGACTGCGTTCGAGAACGTGGCCTTCGCTTTGCGCGTGGCCCGCAAACCGCACGCTGCGGTGGCGGCCCGTGTGCGTGATCTGCTGGAACTGGTCCACCTCGAGGAAGCGGCAAATCGCTATCCCCATCAGCTTTCCGGCGGCATGCAGCAACGCGTGGCGCTGGCCCGCGCCCTGGCGGTCGAGCCGCCCCTCCTCCTGCTGGATGAGCCCCTTTCCGCCCTGGACGCCGCCATCCGCGACGAACTGCGCGCAGAACTGCGCCGGCTGCAACGGCAACTCAACCTGACTGTCGTCTACGTGACCCACGATCAGGCGGAAGCGATGGCGCTCTCGGACTCGATCGTCGTCATGGAAAAGGGTCGTGTCAGCCAGATCGGAGCCCCACAGGATCTGTACGATCGCCCGGCCACGCGATTTGCCGCCGGGTTCGTCGGCTCCAGCAACCGCCGCGTGACAGCCCTGGAGCGACAGAACGGGGCTTCGTCGATCGCCTGGGGCAATGCGCGCCTGCGGGTCCACGCGCCGGCGGAAACTCCGGCCGGCGTCCAGGTGCTCGCCATGTGGCGCCCGGAAGCAGCCTTGCTGGTCGATCCGCTCGACCCCGAGCCGGGCACGCTTCGCGGCGAGATCGAGCTGGTGACCTTCCTTGGGCCAGTCACCCGGCTCGATGTCCGCGTCGATGGCGACACGGAGCCAGTCCTGGTGGATGTCGTCTCGGAGGCGGCGCGCGACCTGGCCACGGGCCAACCCGTCAACATCGCCGTGCCGCCGGGAGCCATCCGCCTCTACGCCTGACTGCCCGCTGCCTTCCCGCAAGCCGCCTGAAACGTGCAGAATGGCAACTGCATGCAGGGCACTGACGATTCAGGAAGGAGCCACGGATGGATCGCCTCAAGGGCAAGGTTTGTGTGATCACCGGCGCAGCCTACGGCATAGGCCGCGCCACCGCCGTTCGCTTCGCGCAGGAGGGCGCGCGCCTCGTCCTGACGGATATCCAGGAGAAGCCGCTCCGCGCGTTGGCCGACCAACTCCTGGACGATGGCGCGGAAGTCGCCACCGTGGTGGGCGATGTGTCGGTTGAGGCCGACGCCAGGCGCATGATCCAGGAAGCGGTCAACACCTACGGCACGCTCGATGTCCTGGTCGCCAACGCGGGGATCATCCCCCTCGGGGATGTGCTGGAATCGAGCGCCGAGGATTGGGACCGGGTCATGGCTGTTGACGGCCGTGGCATGTGGCTTACCTGCAAGTTCGCCATCGAGGCCATGCAGGGGCACGGCGGCGCCATCGTCTGTCTCTCGTCCATCTCCGGGTTGGCCGGGCAGAAGCGGCAATCTACCTACGGCCCGGCCAAGTACGTGGCTTCCGGCATTACCAAGCACCTGGCGGTGGAATGGGCAGACAAGGGCATCCGCGTCAACGCCGTCGCGCCGGGCACCATCCGCACCGAGCGCGTGAAGCAGTTGCCGGAAGAACCCGGCGGTCAGGAGTACCTGGCAGCCATCGAGCAGATGCACCCGATGGCGCGTATCGGCGAGCCAGAAGAGGTCGCCGCCGCCATCCTGTTTCTGGCGTCAGACGACGCCTCGTTCATCACCGGCGCGGTGCTGCCGGTTGACGGCGGGTATATTGCGCAATAGTGTCAAATGTGATAACATAGTGAAGCATGTTGTCGAATTCAGGAAGGAGGGTGCGCCAGACGGAGTCGCAACGACCTTGAAACTTCGCGCATTGGTAGATCAGCCTCGACGACTGACCCCCCACTGCACCAGAGGAGTACCAGGATGGCAAGCATCAAGGCGCCCGAACCAAACGATTCTCCGGATGGCCTCCCTCGCCGCAGAGCGCTTCAGGGTCTGGCCGGGTCGCTGGCAGGTATTGCCGCACTCGGCGCGGTGAACGCCTCGGCCAAGAAGAAAAACAAGAAGAAGAAAAGCCAGAAGGGCACGCTGGTCCGTTTTGACTCGGAAGAAGAGTCCCAATCATTCCGACTGCTGTTCCGTGAGCCATTACCACCACCGTCACGGTGAAATGTCCGGCGGCGGGTAGCAATGAGCAGGTCTTTGCCACGGGCGGCGGGTTCGAGACAACACCAACTACACCTGATCTTCGCCGTCGCATCCCAGGCGACGAATGACGGCGATGGCTGGAAGCAACGTTTATTAATTCTGGGCCGCCGCAGAACGCCACAGTTTCTGTCGTCTGCGCCTACTTCAAGACCAAGTAGGTTCACCGCTTCAGCCTGGGCGGTCAGCGCCCGCCCCAGGCTGCTCCCCGCCTGCTACTGCGCGGCCGACGTGTTCACGAAGCTGTTGATGCCCGGCTCGCTCAACCGCGCGTAGACACCCGGCTTCCCTTCGACCGCGCAGCCGTAGCCCCAACTCACCACCCCAACTTGCGTACTGCTGTACACGGCCGCCTCGATGTGCTTCTTCTTCCGCTTCTTCCCTTTGTGCTTCTTGCCCTTCACCACCACTGGCGTCGTGCCCGTCTGCACCCGCCCGAGCAGTGGGCCGCCGCTGTCGCCCTGGCAGGAATCGCGCCCCGGCGACGACGCACACATCATCGTCGCGTTGTCGAAGTCCCCCGGGTAGTCAGCCTCGCACGTCGCCTGGCTGTTCACGGTCAGGTTCGTCATCCGCAGTTGCAGCGAAATCTTGATCTTGTTGACCGAGGTCGTCCCCCAGCCCGCCACGACCACGCTCTGCCCGGCGCTTCCGGTACTCGGTTGAGCCAGAGTTGACGATGGCAATCGGCGAGAACGGACGACGTTCCGGTTGAGCTTCAGCACCGCAACGTCGTTCTGAAACGTGTTGGCGTCATAATCCGGGTGGCGGAAGACCGCAGTCACCCCGTAGCGGTTGCTCTTCTTCGCCTTCTTGACGTTCCCCTTGCCGATATACAGGGTGAACGCCGAAGGCGCACGGATGTTGCCTTCGGGGTCCGTCACGCAGTGGGCGGCCGTCAACACCGAATCAGGGTCGATCAGCGTGCCGCCGCACAGGCTGCTGCCAGCCAGCACGAACGCCATGAACGGGAAGTCCCGGATGGGCGCCTTTGAACCGCCAATGATCTCCGCCTGCACCGGCAAATCATCCGTCGCTGGTCTGGCCGAGACGTCCCGGGCCGTCGCTCCCTCCAGCAGCAAGCTGAACACAAGCACCAGCGCCATCAACCCGGCGCACCGTTGCTGCCAGGTTGGCCCTGCAGGCTCCTTCAGCGACCGATTCTCCACTATCGATGCTCCGTTTCCGTCTATCCTGACCCTCACACAGGCTGCCTGGCAGCCGCGCGGCGGGAACAACATCCGTTCCCGCCGCTCTGCACTGGTGAATGTTACGTCATGTTGCAAGGTCCAGTCCGCTCGGTTCAGCCTGGCTCCGATGCGCTGCCTCCGGTTCCAGCAACGCCGCAACATACTCGCGCAGCGCTCGTTCATACCCGCTCAGCGCAATCGTTGCGGAGTTTTCAGCCACCATGGTGAGCGCGGCCGCCAGCGCCTCAGCCATGCGCCAGGCGCTGAACAGCGCCAGCGCCAGGAACGCCTGGAGGGGCACGTACTCCGGGAAGCGAGTCTTGCCCTCTTCCAGCACGCGCACCGCCTCGGCGAACTGCCCGACATTGCGCAGCGTGCTGCCGTACTGCACGTAGAACCGGGGGACGTCGTCCCCGGTCAGGCCCAGTTTCCAGGCCCGCTGGTAGGGAGCGACGGCATCAAGCTCGCGGTCCTGAAAATCGAACGTGCCGCCCAGCACGAAGTGCGCGCGAGGGTTGGCCGGGAACCTGGTTACCAGGTCCTGGGCAAGCCGCAGCGCATCGTCGAATCGCCCGGCCCGGTTCAGCATCCTGATGCGCTCATCCGCCAGGCTGATCTCATAGCCGGCGTCAGGCGGCGACAGCACCTGCTCCAGGCATGACTGCGGCAAGGGCGGCGTCTCAGTCAGCGCAGCGTCGCTGACCAGGAGCATCAGCAGCAGCCGCCCGCCTTCCTGCCAGAAGGCGGCAGCGTCCCTGAAGACACGTTGCCCCGTTGTCCACTCCGCGCCCATTCCGGCGAGAAATGCCTCACCGCCTGAGATCAGCAACACGACCGGTCGCCGGTCCGCGCTCGCAAGATCGGTCAGGCAATCGTAGACGGCGTCCCAATTGTGCCCAAAATAGTCCGGGAACTGCAGCGTCGCAGCCAACGCCGCGAAGAAACTCGCCCGGCTGTTGGCTCCGGCGCCGTCAATGGTCCAGACAGTGGCTGCCCCGCTCCCGCCGCTGAGGCGCGCTGCGGTCGCCTCAGCGATCTGGTAAACCCCGGCTGAACAGGATCGTGCACCCACCGCAGGCTACTCCGCCAATACGACCCGGTAGATAACGCCGCTCAGGTCATCGGAGACGATAAGGCTCCCGTCCGGAGCCAGCGTCACACCGGCGGGACGGCCCCAGCGTTCCCCGGCGGCATTCTGCCAACCCGCGACCAGGTCTGCGGCAGCCACGGGCTGCCCGTCTTCGAAATCGATGCGCAGCAGCTTGGGCGCCGCCGGCGGCTCCCGGTTCCAGGAACCATGCTGCGCCACGACGAGATCGCCATTCAGGTCCGCCGGCACGCCGTCTCCAACAAGAAACGTCATCCCAAGCGGCGCGGAATGCGGCTGAATGCCGACCGTGGGCGGGGTGATGTTGCTGCAGTCTGCACCGGCCTCCTGTGGCGTGGCTGCTGGCGGTTGGCAGTATGGCCAGCCGTAGTTGGCGCCCTCCTGCACGATGGTCACCAGGTCTGGCGGCATTTCGTTGCCCTGGTTGTCGCGCTCGTTGACCGTGGCCCACAGGAGATCGGTTCCGGGCTGGAACGCGAGATCAACGGGGTTGCGCAGCCCGGTGGCCAGGATCTCCGGGCTTCCGCCCTGCGGCGTCATCCGCGAGACGGTGGCCCGGACAGGATCTTCCTCCACGCAGATGTTGCAGGACGACCCAACCGCGAGGTACATCATGCCATCCGGCCCAAAGCGGACCGTGCGCGTGCTGTGTCCACCGGTGGGAAGGCCGGAGACTATCGCTTCCTGCTCCCCAACCGGCCCCGCCGGGTCGTAGGCGAAGCGGGAAATTTGCTGTGGTTCGCTGACGTACAGGTATTCCTGATCCCCGTCAGTGAAGAGCGCGACGTTGCCTGGCTGCTCCAGCCCGCTCGCCAGCACCTCAGCGTCGCCCAGGACGCCATCGGCCAACGGATACCGCACGATCTGGCCCGCGCCAGACTCCGCAACCAGCAGGTTCCCGGCGTCGTCAAATGCCATGAAGCGGGGCCGCTGCAGGCCGGACGCAATGACAGAGATTTCGGACCCCTCCGGTGCTTGCAGCGTCAGGCCGGTCACGCCCAGCCCGGCCGGATCCGCAACGTCTACGGCAACGAGCGCGGGGTTTGCGGTCTGCGCATCGTTCACCAGGAGTTGGGCGCCGCCTTGCGCGGCTCCGGAACCGGCGAGGAGCGGCGCCAGGACGAACATGGCGGCCGCTACGCCCGCCGTCAACCGCTTGCGAATGTTGAACGTCTTCTCAGACATGGAAACCCACCATCCTTCGCGGAGAAACGGGGCCAGGCCGGGGCCGTGCCCTCTGCGGCGGCCCATGCAGGGCGCGTGCCGCCAGAAAGGCCAGCGCGCTGTACTCACCCCCCGTGCGCCTGCTCAACCTCGCTCAGGAACCCGTCGAGGACCGCCATGTATCGCTCCGGCTCCTCTGCGTGGGGCATGTGCGAGCTTGCCTCGAATATCTCCCAGCGCGAGCCAGGAATCCCCTCGTGGACCGTTCCCGCGATGGCCGGCGTCGCCTCGTCGAACCGGCCCGAGGTGACCAGCGTTGGCACGCGGATCTCCCCCAGGCGTCCCGTGATGTCCCAGTCCCTGAGTGTCCCGATCACGTGGAACTCGTTCGGCCCGTTCATGGTGTGGTAGACCTCGGGATTGACGCTGATTGACGCGAATGAGCGCGTCACACAAGCCGGATTTGGATCAACACGGCAGACGTGTCGATCGTAGAAGACCTGCATCGCGGCGACGTACTCCGGATCATCGAACGTGCCCGCGTCCTCATGCTTTCGCAAGGCAGCCTGCACGCCGGGTGGCAGGTCCGCACGCAGGCGGTCTGCTTCCTGCACCCACTGGCTCATGCTGGCGGGCGAACTGGCAACGATCAGGCTCGCCAGCCCGGCCGGTTGGGTAAGCGCATACTCCATCCCCAACATGCCGCCCCACGACTGCCCCAGGACGTGGACGACATCGAGCCCCAGTGCGGCCCGCACAGCGGTCACTTCGTCGAGGTACAGGTCAACTGTCCACATTTCGGGGCGCGATTCGGGAATACTTGACCGGCTGCACCCGAGCTGGTCGTAGAAGATCACGCGGCGGCCTGTGCCGACCATGGCGGCCAGCGACTCCAGGTAATCGTGAGCGGCGCCGGGCCCGCCGTGCAGGCAGAGCAGCGGCAACTTGCCTGGCTCCTCGCTTTCGCCGTAGATGCGGTACCACGTCCCATACCCCCTGAACGGGATTTTGCCTTCCTTTGACACCACGACCCGGTCCGACACATCACACTCCAGCGAGCCATCCACCCGGCCAGGGTGGCCCGGGATTGCCAGAACAGCATGCCGGAGATGATCGCATGACTCGGCGACGGGTTGAGCGGTGCGCGAAACACGGGATACCATCGAGGCCAGAAACGACGGCTGCAGCCTCACGGGAAGAGGACACAACGTGAAAACACTCATACTCATGCGCCACGGCAAGGCACAGGCGGATTCTCTCGATGGCGATCACGCGCGCGAGTTGAACAAGCGCGGCCGCCGCCAGGCGGCAGCCATGGGGAGCTACATCGGGCGCGAAATTGGCATTCCGGACGCCATCATCACGTCTGACGCCGCCCGCGCCGAGATCACGGCCGAGATTGCAGCCGAGGCAATGGGCTACGTCGGCGATCTGACGCTGGTGCCGCAAATCTACGACGCCAGCGTCAACACGCTTCTCGCCGTGGTGCGCAGCATCCTCGATGAAGTCGAGACTGCGCTGGTGGTCGGGCACAACCCCGGGTTCGAGGAAGTCGCCGCAGCGCTGGCCGGGATCGATGAGGACGATGTCCTGCTGCCGACAGCAGCCTACGCGCACATCACCTTTGACACCGACTCGTGGGACAAGGTTCGCCGGGGCGCCGGAACCTGGGTCGGCATCACGTCGCCGAAGGATCTCCCGGCGGGCGACGAAGAATCGTAGCCGCCGGGCAACGAGGCGCTATGCCAACAGCGCCATGGCGTTGCCCTGGCCGCCAAACTGCGCATCGTGCAGTCGCCGGTAGAGGCCGTCCCTTGCCAGCAATTCGGCGTGGGAGCCCTGCTCCGCAATGCCCGTCTCGTCGATGACCACAATGCGGTTGGCGTGCTGGACCGTCGCCAGCCGGTGCGCAATCACGAGTGTGGTGCGCCCCTTTGACAACTCCATCAACGCCTGCTGAATAGCCCGCTCCGTCTCGGAGTCCAGCGCCGAGGTCGCTTCGTCAAGGATCAGGATCGGCGGGTTCTTGACGAACATGCGGGCGATCGCGAGCCGCTGCTTCTGCCCGCCGGAAAGCTTTACCCCGCGTTCGCCAATGATCGTGTCGAGTCCATCTGGCATGTTGGCGATGACCAGGTCCAGCCGCGCCCGCCGCGCCGCCTCCATGATGTCCGCCTCCGTGGCATCCAGCCGTCCGTAGGCAATGTTCTCGCGAATCGTGCCCGCAAAGAGGAATACATCCTGCTGCACAATCCCGATCTCGCGCCGCAGCGAAGCCAGCGTCATCTCACGTGTATCCATGCCGTCGATCAGGATGCGGCCGGAATCTGGCTCGTAGAAGCGCGGCAGCAGCGACGTAATCGTGGTCTTGCCTGCGCCCGAGGGGCCGACGAACGCCACCGTCTCCCCGGCGTGAATCTCCAGGTCCACCTGCTCCAGAACCGACTTGTGCGGGCCATACCCGAACGAGACACCCTCATAGCGAATGTCGCCCCGCAGCCCGGACACTGTCACGGCGTTGGGGGTGTCGATGACATCTGGTTCCGTTTCCAGCAGCTCCGTGTAGCGCTTGAACCCGGCGATCCCCTTGGGATAGATCTCGAGGATAGCGTTGATCTTCTCGACCGGCCGGAAGAACACGCCGACCAGGAGTAGGAAGCTGACGAACCCGCCTTCGCTCAACTGACCGTGCAGCACCAGGTAGGATCCGGCAATCATCACCACCAGTTGCGTGAGCCGCATGCTCACGTAGCTGAGCGACATGCCAGTAGCCATCAGCCGGTAGGCCTCCAGCTTGGTTTCCCGGTAGCGGGCGTTGTCGCCGGCGAACAGCTCGCGCTCGTGGTCTTCGTTGGCGAACGCCTGCACCACGCGCATACCGCCGACGTTCTCTTCGATGCGGGCGTTGAACTCCCCGACCCGGCTGAAAAGCATGCGCCACGTGCGCGTCATACGCCCGCCGTAGCGGATGCTGATGCCGGCACTGATCGGCACGATGATTCCGGTGATCAGCGCCAGGGTCGGGTTGATCCAGAACATGAGTGCGAAGGCGCCGATGAAGGTCATGACGGCAATGAAGAGGTCCTCCGGTCCGTGGTGCGCGACTTCGCCGACCTCTTCCAGGTCCTTCGTGACCCGCGCCACCAGGTGCCCGGTCTTGTGATTGTCGTAGTAGCGGAAGGAGAGCTTCTGCAGGTGATCGAAGCTGCGCCGCCGCATCTCGGTCTCGATGTTGATTCCGAGCATATGGCCCCAGTAGTTCACGACCACCATCAGGCCCGTGTTGATGAGATACGTCACGAGGAGGGCCACTGCGGCCGTCACGATCAAGGTCCAGTTCTGCCCAGGCAACAACTGATCGACAAAGAGACCGACCGCCATCGGGAAGGCAAGTTCCAGGACGCCGGAGAGTACGGCGCAGGTGAAATCCAGCGCGAAAAGCCCCCGGTGGGGGCGGTAGTACTCGGCGAATTTCCGGATGAGGTCCCGGTTGCTGGGACTACGGGTGGCGTTCAGCGGTGCTGCGGCAGCGTTGGCGGACATAGGCTCCTGTGACGAAATCCCCCTGGGAAAAGGCTGGCAACTCGTGCACGATCGTGCTCAGTATACGGGACGTTCGGAACCATTCAGCAAACCTCACCAGGTTCGCAATAATCATTAATCCTCGATTTCCATTATCTATATGATTACGGTTTCAATTGGGCTATCTCCCCTCCATCAAGCATAATAGTGCGTGTTCTTTTTACGATGGATGGTGTAATTTACTCTTGTGAACTCTCGAAGTTGAGGAGCATCGGATCGTGGCTGACGCCGTTACACCCTTTCCCGCGATCATCGCCTTCCCGTCTCCGGCCACGCCGCCGGCGCCTTACGCCCCGCGCTGCGCGTTTGCGCGGACCCGGGATCAGTGGATACTCCAGTCCGATTGTGAGCTGTCGGCAGCGCTTGACCTCCCTGCACATGTCACCCTGGACGGTGGCGGACACACGATGACGTTGGCCGGAGACGCCGAGAGTTTCGAAAGCGCAGCGATCCGGGCCGCCGGCGGCGTCGTCAACCTCACCGTCGATGGCAGCCACCTGCTGCCCCTTGCGCCAACCTGTTTCGCTGCGATTACTCTCGCGGCGCCCGCCCGAATCGCCCACACCACCGTGCGGAACATCCAGTTCGGCGACGCTGGCCACACCGCTATTGGCATCGAGATTGCGGCGTTTGATGGCGCCGCCGCCCTGGTGCACGACGTCGCGTTGGAGAACATCTCGGGGGCAGGTCTCTATCTGACGGGCAACGGCAAGGTACGTGCCGAGCGTGTGTCAAGCTCCGTCGTCACTGTCGCGGTCCAGGCGACCGGGAGCATCTCGGTGACGCTCAGGGATGTCGCCGTCGAGGACGCTCAGGCGGACGTGCTCGCGCAGGATCAGTCCCGCGTGCGTATCCAGGATTCACGCGTAACCGGTGAGCACATTGCCGCAGACCAGGCGATCATCCACCAGGGCGCCGTGACCTTTATTGGCGCGGGAGTCCGCGAGCAGGCCAGGCGGCCCACGGCAGCCTCGGCGGCGGCGCCACACGACCTGCTCGGTTAGGCGCGCGCCTTCGGGTCCAGCACGTCCCGGAATCCATCGCCGATCAGGTTGAAGGCCAGCACAGTCACCAGCAGCGCCACGCCCGGCCCGAGCGAGTACAACGGGCGGTCCGCCAGGTACAGCGTGCCCTCCCGGATCATTTGCCCCCAGGTCGGCGTCGGAGGCTGTACGCCGAGGCCAACGAAGCTGAGGCTGGCTTCCAGGCGGATCGCGGACGCTGTCCACAGGCTGGCGAAGACCAGCAGGTCACCGCTGATGTTCGGCAACACATGCAACCGCAAGAGCCGGCTGCTGTTGGCTCCCAGGGCCTTCGCCGCGTCGATGAACTCCTTCTCCTTGATCGCGAGCGTCGGACCGTAGGCGATCCGCGCGAAGCGCGGCGCGATGGTGATGCCGATCGCCAGGATCATCTTCTCCAGTCCCGGCCCCAGCACGGCCAGCACCAGCAAGCCGGTAATCAGGTCGGGAAACGCGAGCAGGATATCGGTGACCCGCATCAGGACGGTTTCAATCTTGCCGCCGAAGTACCCGGCCACCACGCCGATCAGGGTGCCCATGACTCCGCCCAACGCGACGGAGAACACACCGACCATGAGTGCGATGCGCGTGCCGAAGATGACGCGGGACAGGATGTCCCGCCCCTTGTCGTCGCGGCCCAGGGGGTAATCCCAACTCGGCGGCGCCAGGCGGTCGCGCACGCTTTGATCGAGCGGATCGTGCGGCGCGATGATCGGCGCGAAAATCGCTACCAGCGTAATCAGGATGATCAGGACCAGGCCCACGACAGCCGGCCGGTTCTTCACGAAGGTGCGGATGGCGCGCTGCCGCTGGGAAATGAGCTGCGGCCCTTCCGGATTCGTCAGCGTCGGGACGGCGTCAACCGTTACAGCAGCCATCAGTCGTACCGCACGCGTGGGTCAACGAAGGTGTAGATGATGTCTGTCGCCAGGTTGATCAGAACGATGATCAGCGCGTAGATGACCATGATTGATTGCAACGTCGTGTAGTCCTTCTGCTTGGTCGCGCCCACCATCAGCTTGCCCAGCCCAGGCCGGGCGAAGACCTCCTCCACCAGCACCGAACTACCGATGAGGCTAATTGCGAAAATGCCGACCAGCGACACAATGGGAATGAGCGCCGCCCGCAACGCATGGCTCAGGAGCACCACGCGCTCCTGCAGGCCTTTCGCCCGCGCTGTTCGCACGTAGTCGTCGCTCAGGATGGAGAGCATCACCGAGCGTGTCATGCGGGCGATGTAGGCAGTCTCGATCAAGCCCAGCGTGATGGCCGGCAGCACCAGGTAGCGCAGGTTCTGCCCAGGCTCGGAAAAGGGCGCAGAACCCACCGCCGGGAACCAGCCCAGGCGTACGGCAAAGAAGAACATGAGGATGATTGCCAGGTAAAAGGCCGGGAACGAGAGCCCCAGCAGCGAGACAACGCGGCCTACATAATCCACAGGACTGTTGCGCTTGATGGCCGTAACGACACCGATGGGAATGCCCAGCACCAGCCCGACCAGAATCGCCGCCAACGTGAGTTCCAGGGTGTAGGGCAGCACGAACGCGATCTGCTCGCTGACCGGCTTCTGCGAAATCATCGAGTTGCCCAGGTCTCCCCGCGCCAGGTCGCCCAGGAAATTGAGGTACTGCTGCCAGATCGGGACGTTCAGACCCATCTTCTCACGCAGGGCCTCGACCGCCTCGGCGGAGGCGTAATCCCCCAGCACGGCGATGGCGGGGTCGCCCGGCGCAATGCGCACGATGATGAAGATGATCGTAAACACCGCCAGCAGCGTGGGGATAGCCAGCAGCAGACGGCGCGCGATATGGCGGACCATCCCCGCTCCTTACGTCAGAAAACCCTGCTCTCGGCGCTGAGAGCGAAGCAATGGGCGCCCCTCTCCCGGGTGTGGAGAGGGGACGGCGTGTCGTCTACTCGGTGATCGTTGTCAACTCGGTGATTTGCGGGTAGAGCGCCAGCTCGACACCAGGTCGTGTCCGTAGTCCACCTGCGGCCGGCGGGCATACACCGTTCTGGTAGTGCAGCGGCATGGCCACCGCGTCCTTCAGGATCTGGGTATTCGCCTGCTTCCAGAGGTCATTTTGCTTCTCGGCATCGGTTTCTGCCCGTGCCTCCAGAATCAGGTCGTCGATGGCGCCGTAGTGCGAGAAGTTTGTAACCGGCGACGCTCCCTCCACCACCGCGGACTCTGAGAAGAAGAACTGCGTGAGATAGACGTCAGCGTTCGGGCGGAATGCGACATAGAGCGTAATCGGGTTCACATCTTTCCGGATCTGCTCGTGCATCGTCGCGTGGTCGACCACGTTCAGATTCACCGTGATCCCGACATCGGCCAACTCCGCCTGCAACACTTCGTAGTTGCCGCGGTAGGCCGGCATCTCAGAGGTGATGAGATCAATGGTCAGGCCGGAAACTCCTGCTTCTTCAAGAAGCGCCTTGGCCTTCTCCACATCGTAGTCATAGGCCACACCGGCGGCTTCCGCTTCCTCCTGCGTCAGCCCTCCGGGCATGAACGCCGCTGGCACGACGGAGAACACATTCTCCGCAACTGGTTCGCCGTAGAGCGCCAGGTGCTCGTCTCGGCTGATGGCGTAATTCAGGGCCTCGCGAACCTTCGGGTTGTCAAACGGCGCCTTGGTGATGTTGTAGTTGAAGAAGGCGACTTCACCAACACCGAACACATCAGCCGTCAGCGTGCCTTCGGCGTTGATGCGATCCACCCACTGCGCCTCGGTCACGCCGGCGGCGGCATCGAGATCTCCCGACTGCAGACCAAGCTCGCGGCTGGAAGCATCCGGCATGTAGCGGATTTCCACCCCGCCCAGTTTCGGCGCGCCACGGTAGTAATCCGGGTTCGCGGCCAGCACCACGCTGTTCTGCGGCGTATAGCTCTCGAACATGAACGGGCCGGTGCCGACGGGATGTGTCTTGATGGCATCGTCACCCATCGCCTCCACAGCCTTGCTGCTGACGATAAAGCCGCCGTTGTAGTTGGCCACCTTGGGCAGGAAGAGCGTCGGCGAGATGGGGGTATCCAGGGTGATTGCGACCGTGTGGTCGTCGACCTTCTCGATCGTCATTCCCTTGTAGTCGCCGGCGTACGCCGAACGATCCGGGTCAGCCGACTTCTGCAGCGAATACACCACGTCATCCGCTGTCAGCGCGTACGCCTCGGTCCCATCTCCGGGGTGGAACATGACATCGTCGCGCAGGGTGAAGGTCCACACCTGCTTGCCATCGACAATTTCCGGCTCGGGGATCTCGGTGGCGATGTCCGGCTCGATGACGCTGCTGTTCCCCGGCTGGTAGCGGACCAGGGCGTTGAAAACCATATCCACCACAGTGCGGTCCTGCGTGCCGGACGCATAGTGCGGATCGAGCGTGGCGAGGTCAGCGGCATTCACGCCAAAGCGCAGCACTGGCCCGGCTGCATCCTGGGCAGCTGTTCCCGACAGGGCCTCCAGGCCGATTGTGGGGGCGACTACCGCAGTCGCAAACATCGCGCCGACTACTCGTCGTCTGGTTGCCATGTCAGTCCTCCCAGCAATGCGTTCATGACGAACGGGCCGCATCTGGCGACCCACCACGACCGTTCCTCGGGATATCCTTACATACTAGGCGGTCAGCCGTCACCCTCAGTAGCCTACGCGACAAATCAACCCAGCGGTGAGGCATTCCCGGCCACCTCATTGCCGGTGAATCGGTTGCGGCGGAACGGTTCAATGGGATAGGGTGTTTCGCCCTCCACAACCAGGTCGCGCAGGATCTGCCCGGTCACCGGCCCCAGGCAGAAGCCGTGACCAGAGAATCCTGCCGCCATCACCAGCCCATCAATCTCCTGCGAGCGTTCAATGACCGGGATCTCGTCCGGCGTGATGTCTACGAGGCCTCCCCAGACCCGCGCAATGCGCGCCGTCTCGAGCGCGGGCACCAGAGAAACCGCGCTGGTGATGGCCCGGCTGACAGCCTGCAGTGTCGGCATGACCGGCTCATAACCGTCGGTCAGGTCTTCAAGCTTGTGGGGCCAGTGCATGCCGCCATCCGTGAAGCGGAATCGGCCATCCACCTGCTGCCGCCCGGCGAAATCGGCGGCGCTGGTGCCCAGCACCTGCGCAAGATGGGGCGGCAACGGCGTAGTCTGGATCACCGAGACCCGGTACAGCTCGTAGGGGATGGTGATGCCGAGCGGCGAGGTGAGTGCGTTGCTGTAGATGCCGGCGGCCACCACCACAACATCTGCCGGGAGAATCCCCTCGGTGGTGCGCACGCCCTGCACCTTGCCGCCAGCGACCGCAATGCCCTCCACCCGGGTTTCCGTCAGAATCTTCGCGCCCAGGCGCTGCGCCGCCGCCGCGAATGCACTCACTGCCGCAGTCGGGTTGGCGTGTCCGTCTGTCGGGCAAAATGATGCGCCGGGAATCCACTCGGCGAGCGCCGGGGCGACCTCGCGCAGCGCCCGGTTGTCCGGCAGGTACTCGACCTTCAGGCCCAGGGCGTTCTCGGCCGCAATTCGCCGCTCGGTGGCCGGGCGCGCGTCCTCGTCCATGATCAGGCGCAGGTTGCCGTTGCGGCGGTACTCCACGTCCGCGCCCAGCTCCTCCGTGAGGTACCCCCAGCGCTCGACTGCAGCCATGGCCAGGGGAATCTCGGGCGCTTCTCGCCCCGATTGGCGCACCCCGGCGAGCGTCCAGCCGGAGGCCATGCTGGCCAGCGAACCCTGCTCCAGGAGCGTGACCGGCACACCGAGTCGCGCCAGTTCATACGCCGCAGCCGTGCCGCTGATTCCGCCGCCGATGATCACCACGTCTGGACTGGCCATACCTTCACCCTTTCCTGCGGCAAGCACGCCCTCGACAACCGCCAGCACACTCGCTATCGGGGGCTGCGACTGGGCAACCCGGGGCACGGAAACTGGCGCCGCGCTCACCCGGTGCAGCGCTGCCATTCGACCCACACGCCAGAGTTGGTATCTCTGGCACGCCAGGCTCTGCCGTCCTCAGCCCCCCACGACGGACCACTGTCCGCGCAGCCGCCGGGTCAGGCCAGCACCTCTGGCAGGTCCTCGACGGGGATGCGGCGTCCGGTAAAGAACGGCGTCTCTTCCCGCACATGGAGCCTGGCGTTCGTCGCTCGCAAATCGCGGATCACGTCCACGATGTCCAGAAGCTCGTTCGCCTCCAGCGGCAACAGCCACTCGTAGTCGCCAAGCCCGAATGCTGCCACGGTGTTCGTCAGCACACCCCGGTGAGCCGCGCCCTTCTTGCCGTGCTCTGCCAACATGCCGCGCCGCTCCTCGGGCGGCAGGATGTACCACTCGTAGCTCCGCACAAACGGGTACACACACATCCAGGCTGAAGGGGCCTTGCCACGCAGGAAGGCTGGCGCGTGCTCCCGCGAGAATCCCGCCTCCCGGTGGACGCCCATAGCGTTCCACCTCGGCAGCAGGGGCGCCAGCAGCGACGTGCGGCGCAGCGCGCGCAAGGCAGCCTGCAACGTGTCTCCTGAGTTGGCGTGCAGCCAGAGCATGATGTCGGCGTCGGCGCGAATGCCGGACACATCGTAGATACCGCGCAGCGTCACGCCATCGGCAGCCAACTGGTCGATGACGCCCTGCAACTCCGCAACCCCGGCCTCTGACGGCTGGCAGATGGCCGGCGCGCCTGCGGCGTGATCCTTCCGGAGCACGCTCCAGACCGTGAATATGTCGTCTCGCGCGGGCGCGTTGCCCGCCGTTGCCTCACTCATGAACCGAACCGATCTCCTTGGCGTCGTCCTCTGGCGCCGGGCCAGGTGGGCACGCGGGCGCCATCCGCAGCCCGCAAGGCCGAAGCCTTGCCGGGTTGCCCTGCAATGGTAGAGCGATGCCCTCGTGTCTGTGGACAGGTACGCACAGAATCTGGGCACTTTGGCCGGGCTCCCGCACGATCCATGCGTCGCCTACCTTCAGGGAAGGCGGCGTGGCGACTACTGGAAATGCGGAATGATCTCCCTGCGCGACCTGGTGCATGGCTTCGTGCCCATACGCCAGGCCGGGGATATAGAAGATCACGTAGTCGATGCCGCCGCAATAGCGGGCTGCAGCCGCTCCACGATCTCTGCCGATGAGCCAACCCAGTAGCGGCGCGCAAACTCGTCCGCGCTGAGGTGCAATCTGGCCGGCGCTTCCGCGACAAACTGCTGCCGGTTGACCCCGTCCGGAACGGGTAGCAGGAAGATCTCAGTCGACTTCGTAATCTCGTCGTAGGCGCGGTCCACCGCTTCGCAGTGACCGCGCAGGATCTCCAGTTTCTCGCGGATGACGGCCGCGTCCCCGCTGCCGAAGTTGCTGGCGTCGCCGTACTGGGCCACCAGTTTCAGCGTCACCCGCTCACCGCCTCCGCCTATCCACAGCGGCGGATGCGGCGTCTGCACGCCACGCGGCTCATTGATCGCGCCATCAATGGTGTAGTAGCGGCCATGGAAGGTTGGGGCAGGCTCCGTCCACATGGCGTGGATGATCTGCACGGCCTCACGGAACATGCGCATCCGCTCTGGCACATCGGGAAACCCGTAACCGTAGGCGCGCCACTCGTGTTCGTACCAGCCCGCGCCAATCCCCGCGTAGAGCCGGCCATGACTGGCGACATCGACGGTCGAGGCGATCTTGGCGTAAAGCGCGGGGTTGCGGTACCCGTTGCAGCCGACCATCTGGCCGATCTTGACGCGACGGGTGTCACGCGCGAGCGTCGCCGTGATGGTCCAGCACTCGAAGGTCGTCTCCAGAGTGGGCTCAGGCACCGTGTGAAAGTGATCATAGACCCAAATGGAATCCCAGGCCGGGTCGGCGTCAGCGGCTTTGGCCACAGCCGTCATAGCCTCAAATTGCTCCACAGGGTCCGCAATATCGACCAGGTCCATGCGCCAGCCCTGGGGAACGAACACACCAAACTTCACGGCCATGTTGACTCTGCTCCTTACGGACTTGCTCGCGGCGGACCCGGCCCTGTCGCCCGTTGCGAATCATCGCTGACCGTAGTTCAGGCACTTCCCGCACCACAACAAAACGGGCGGGAGGCTGCGTTGCCTCCCGCCCGTTCAGGGCGCTCCCTAGGCGGAGATATCGACGAAGACGTTCTTGACCTCGGTGTACAGCTCCATGCCGTGCATGGCCAGTTCGCGGCCCAGGCCACTCTGCTTGTAGCCGCCGAAGGGGCCGAACACGCCCGGTCCACCGTTCGAGTTGACGGCCACCTGTCCGGCACGCAGGCCCTTGGCCACACGCATGGCGCGTCCGATGTCGCGCGTCCAGACAGAGCTGGCCAGGCCATACACGTTCGCGTTGGCCATCCGCAGCACTTCAGCCTCGTCCTCAAACGGAATCACCGAAACGACCGGGCCGAAAATCTCCTCCTGAGCCACGCGCATGTCGTTGTTGACCTGCGCGAAAATCGTCGGCTGCAGGAAGTTGCCCTGATCCAGGCCTTCCGGGCGCTGACCGCCGAACACCAGCTCGGCGCCCTCGCCCTCACCGATCCCGACGTAGGTCGCGACTCGCTCGAGTTGGCCTGCGGAAATCAGCGGGCCCATCTTCGTGCCGTCTGCCAACGGGTCGCCGACAGTGAACGCCTGAGCCTCTGACACGAGGTTGCTCAGGAAGTTGTCGTAGCCGCGCTTGCCGACAAAGAGGCGGGTGCGGGCCGTGCACACCTGACCGGAGTTGCGGAACGCCGCCGGCGCCGCCTCGGCGGCAGCCTTCTCCAGGTCAGCGTCGGCGAAGACGATATTCGGGCTCTTGCCGCCCAGCTCAAGGGAAACCTTCTGATGGTGTCCGCAGACGCCTTGAGGATCCGCGTGCCCGTGGCGGTCTCACCGGTAAAGGCCACCTTGTCCACACCCGGGTGTGCGGCCAGCGCCTCCTCGATCACCCTGCCCGGCCCCGGCAGCACGGTGACAACCCTGCGGGCACACCGGCCTCGGCGCAGATTTCGCCGAGCACAAGCGCGGTCATCGGGGTGAGCGAGGCGGGCTTCAGGATCAGCGTACAGCCGGTCGCCAGCGCGGGAGCAACCTTCCAGGAGGCCATGGAGAATGGAAAGTTCCAGGGCACGATCTGCGCGCAGACGCCGACCGGCTCACGCAAGGTAAAGTCCAGGATGCCCTCTGACATCGGGACGACTTCACCGTAGAACTTGTCGCCCGCTCCCGCGTAGAAGTCGAAGACCATTGCCGACGACGCGATTTCCCGCGCGCCTGGGCAATGGGCTTGCCGGTACTGCGGCTTTCGAGCAGCGCGAGCTCCTCGGAGCGCTCGCGGATGCGGTCGGCGATGCGCTGCACCACCCGCCCACGCTCATAGGCGCTCAGGCGCGGCCACGGCCCCTCATCGAAGGCTCGCCGCGCCGTGGCGACCGCGCGCTCGACATCAGCGAGCCCCGCCCTGGCGACCTCGGCCAGCGGTTGATTGGTGGCCGGATTGAGCACCGTGAATGTCTCTCCAGAGAGGGACGGCACGAACTGATCGGACAGGAATATCTCGCGGCGCAGAACCTCGTGTGCGGTAACCATGAGTACCTCTCGTGAAGCATTGATCTGTGCGGAGAAGCGGATGCCGCTTCCCCGCGTTCGTGTCTACAGGCTAACGCAGACGGCCTTGGTCTGCAGGTAATTATTCAGCACCTCGTGTCCCATCTCGCGCCCCCACCCGGATTCCTTGTAGCCGCCAAAGGGGAGCGCGGCATCGAACACGTTGTAGCAATTCACCCAGACTGTGCCCGCCCGCAATTGCGCCGCCAGGCGGTGCGCTTTGCTGATATCTCGGGTCCAGATGCCGGCAGCCAGGCCGTAGTTCGTGTTGTTGGCGCTGGCCGGGAGTTCATCCAGGCTCTTGAACGGCGTCGCGGCCACGACCGGGCCAAAGATTTCCTCGCGCACGATCTGCATGTCCGGGTCGACATCAACAAAGACCGTTGGCTCCACGAAGTACCCCTGGTCACCGAAGCGGCCGCCGCCCGCTACGGCCCGCGCCCCGGCGTCGCGGCCGGAACTCATGAACCCGGTCACGCGGTCGAACTGCTCCTGGGAGACCACAGGGCCCATCTGCGTGTCGGCGTGCAGGCCCGGGCCCACGCGAATCTGCTTCGCACTGTCCGCCACACCGGAGACGACCTTGTCGAACAGGCTGTCGTGCACGAAGAGGCGCGATCCCGCCGTGCAGCACTGGCCGTGGTTGAAGAAGATTGCGTGCGCCGCGCCGGCAATTGCCAGGTCCGGGTCGGCATCAGGCAGCACCACGTTCGGGCTCTTGCCGCCCAGTTCCAGCGAAACCTTCTTCAGGTTGCCTGCGGCAGCTTTCACGATCAACTTGCCGACTTCGGTCGAGCCGGTGAAGGCGACCTTGTCGACGTCGGGATGCGCTGCCAGCGGCGCCCCGGCGGCCTCACCGAAGCCGGTCACGATGTTCACCACCCCGTTGGGGAACCCGGCCTCCTGGATGAGTTCGCCCAGGCGCAGGGCGCTCAGTGGCGTTTGCTCGGCCGGCTTGAGCACGATGGTGCAGCCCGTGGCCAGAGCCGGACCCAGCTTCCAGGCTGCCATCAGGAGCGGGAAGTTCCAGGGGATAATCTGGCCCACCACACCGACCGGCTCTTTCAGCGTGTACGCAAGGTAGTCGCCGGGAAACGAAATGGGGATCGTGTTCCCCTCGATCTTGGTGGCCCAGCCGGACATGTAGCGGATGTTGTCGATAGCCAGCGGCACATCGGCGACGCGCGCAACACTGAGCGGCTTGCCGTTATCGAGGCTTTCCAGCTCGGCCAGTTCCTCGCCGTGCTCCTCCATGAGCTGCGCCAGCCGCTGCATGATGCGGCCCCGCTCCGACGGCTTCATGGTGCGCCACGGACCGTCGTCAAAGGCCCGGCGGGCAGCCCGAACGGCGCGATCAATATCCTCTGCACCGCCGGCGGCGACTCGCGCGAGCACCTCGCCCGTCGCGGGATCGAAGACTTCAAACGTCTCGCCGGACGCTGCCGGCGTCCACTCGCCATCAATCAGCAGGCGGTGCTCCTTCTGCACGAAATCGGTGACCGGGGCCATGAGAACGGGATTGCTCAGTGCGGAAGCTACGGTGACCATGCTGACGCATCTCCTCTGGGCAACCGGCTGACGCAACCAAGGGCAGCCGGCAAATCGCAACAAGCTGGACGAACTCGAACCTCCGGCAACACATCAACTCACGCCCACCTCCTGCATCAGTTCGGCGAATGCGGGTTCACCCAGGAAGCTGCGCAGCGCGATGGCGCGGCGCTTCAGCGAGGTGGCGAACTCCTCGAGATTTGGCGCTTCATGCACCAGCCCCCGGTAGGGGCGGGTCGCCACCCGCCCTTCAGGGGTGATGCCACAGAGCATTCCCCAATGACTGAGGTCGGCGGTGTGTGTCGCCGTCGCCACACACCCGGCCAGCCAGCGCAGCACCTCCTCGGTGTCTGGCGGCGCCGGATTGATGGGCAAGACCTGAAACCTGGCGCTGAGCGAGAACACCCCCTCGGCATTGGTGCGCCGCAGGTGGCAGGCGTAGTGAATTGCCCCGCCGTGGCCGACACCGAGCGCCCGCGCCGTCATCTCGATGCCCAGCCGCTCCACGAGCGAGCAACCATCGCGCGGCGAACGCCACTCCCCCGCCTGGTAACGCCGGCGCATACGCTCCAGGCCCGCGAATTCAACCTCGCTGAAGGTCTCCATCCCGCCCCCTCTTTTTCCACCAGTTACAGAGCGATGCAGACCGACTTCGTCTCGGTGTAAAGCTCCAGCGCGGCGTGGCCCATCTCGCGTCCCCAGCCGGATTGCTTGAACCCGCCGAAGGGCATGGCAGGATCAGTCATGCCGTAGGTGTTCACCCAGACGGTGCCAGCCTTCACGCGCGCGGCGAGCGTGTGCGCCTGGCTGACGTCGCGCGTCCAGATGCCCGCGCCCAGGCCATAGCTGGTCTGGTTCGCCAGCCGCACCAACTCATCCATGTCATCGAAGGGCATGCAGACCACGACCGGGCCGAAGATCTCCTCGCGGAAAATCCGCATGCCAGGCTCGACATCGACGAACACCGTTGGCTTGATGAAGAACCCTTCGCCACCCGCTGCCCCGCCGCCCGCAACCGCCTTTGCGCCAGCCTGCTGGCCATCGGCCAGGTAACCGGAAACCCGGCTGAACTGCTCGCTGGAAACCACCGGCCCCATATCCGTGTCAGGGGCGAGGCCGGGGCCAAGCCGAATCTGCGCGGCGCGGTCGGCCACGCCCGCCACCACCTTGTCAAAGATGCGCTTCTGCACGAAGAGCCGGGACCCTGCGGTGCAATCCTGACCGTGGTTGTAAAAAATGGCGTCCGAGACGCCAGGGATGACCGACTCCAGGTCGGCATCGCCCAGCACCATATCCGGGCTCTTGCCGCCCAGTTCCAGCGAAACCTTCTTCAGGTTCCCCGCTGCCGCCTGCACGATCAACTTGCCGACTTCAGTCGAGCCGGTAAAGGCGATCTTGTCGACATCCGGGTGCGCAGACAGGGCGGCCCCGGCTGTCTCGCCAAACCCGGTCACGATATTCACCACACCATCGGGGAAGCCGGCCTCCTGGATCAACTTGCCCAGGTAGAGCGCAGAAAGGGGCGTCTGCTCGGCGGGCTTGAGCACGACCGCGCAGCCTACCGCCAGCGCCGGCGCCAACTTCCACGCCGCCATCATCAGGGGGTAGTTCCAGGGGATGATCTGGGCGCAGACCCCAACCGCCTCCCGCCTCGTGTAGGCGTGAAACGTATCCGGCGCGGTCACGGCGAGCGGGATGAAGTTTCCCTCCACCTTGTCGGCCCAGCCCGCAAAATACCGGAACATCGAGGCCGAGCCGGGCACATCCGCCTCCCGGGCCGCGGAGGCAGGCTTGCCGTTATCGAGGGCCTCCAGTTGCGCCAGCTCCTCGGTGTGCTGGTCAATCAACTCAGCCAGGCGCCAGAGCAACTTGCCACGGTCTGCCGGGCTCAGGCCTGGCCAGTCACCACCGTCGAACGCCCGGCGCGCTGCTGCCACCGCCAGATCAACATCCGGCGCGTCGCCGGCTTGCGCCCGGGCAATCTCCAGGCCCGTCGCCGGATCCACGACACCGAAGGTTTCACCAGACAGGGCGCTCACCCACGCGCCGCCAATCAGCAGCTTGTGCTCACCACGCACAAACTCAGCGACCCTGGGCAACAACGACGGGTACGTCAACTCGGACACGAGTGCGGCCACAGCAACCTCCTTCACCATGCGATTTGTTTACCTGGTGACTATCGACTAGATAACTATAGAGGCATCACAGGAGAACCGCACAGGGCTACGCCGGGTGTGCACGCGGAGGCGTTCGGCAATGGCGAACGCCTCCGAAGTCAGTTACCGGGCTAGAGACCGACAACGACCGACTTGGTTTGCAGGTAAAGCCCCAGGGCCTCATGACCCATCTCCCGGCCCCAGCCGGACTGCTTGTACCCGCCGAACGGCAGCGAGGGATCACCCACGTTGTAGCAGTTCACCCAGACCGTGCCCGCATTGAGCGCCGCCGCGATCTGATGCGCCTTGCTCACGTCCCGTGTCCAGACCCCGGCCGCCAGGCCATAGTCGGTGTCATTCGCCGCCTCGACCAGGTCGTCGATGTCCTTGAATGGCACGGCGGCCACGACCGGGCCAAAGATTTCCTCGCGGTAGATCTTCATGTCCTGGGTAACATCGACGAACACGGTTGGCTGCACGAAGTAGCCAGCGTCGCCATGGCGGGCGCCGCCCACCAGTGGGCGCGCGCCGCTCTCGGCCCCGACCTGCAGGTAACCGGTGACCCGGTCAAGCTGTTCCTGGGAGACCACCGGCCCCATATCCGTCTCGGGATCGAGGCCCGCGCCCAGGCGAATCTTGCTGCCGTACTCCGCGACCCCCGCCGCCACCTTGTCAAACTGGCTCCGGTGGATGAAGAGGCGCGAACCAGCCGTGCAGCACTGACCGTGGTTGTAGAAAATGGCCTCGGCGGCGCCCTGGACTGCCGTCTCGACATCCGCGTCCGAGAGCACCACGTTCGGGCTCTTGCCGCCCAGCTCCAGCGAAACCTTCTTCAGGTTGCCGGCGGCGGCTTTCACGATCAACTTGCCGACCTCGGTCGAGCCGGTAAAAGCCACCTTGTCCACCCTGGGGTGCGCGGCCAGCGGAGCGCCTGCGCCCTCGCCGTCGCCGGTTACGACGTTGAAAACTCCCTGCGGGAAACCGGCCTCCTCCACCAGGCGGGCCAGGTAGAGCGCCGAAAGCGGCGTTTGCTCAGCCGGCTTGAGGACAATCGTGCAACCGGTCGCCAGGGCGGGGGCGATCTTCCAGGCCGCCATCATCAGGGGGAAGTTCCACGGGATAATCTGGCCGACGACGCCAATGGCCTCGCGTCGGGTGTAGGCGAAGTATGTGCCCGGCGCCGCCGTGGCGAACGGGATTTCGTTCCCCTCCAGTTTGGTTGCCCAGCCGGAGAAATACCGCAGCATTTCGATGGAGCCAGCCACATCGCTGTTCAGGGCGGCCTGGTATGGCTTGCCGTTGTCCAGGCTCTCCAGTTGCGCCAATTCACTGGCGTTGTCCTCGAGCAAGTCCGCCAGCTTCCACATCAGCCTGGCGCGATCCGCCGGCTTGATGCGTCGCCAGGGTCCCGCGTCAAAGGCCCGGCGGGCAGCCGAGACGGCCGCATCGATATCGGCGGCGTTGCCAGCGGGGACGTGGGCGATAGTCCCGCCTGTAGCAGGATCAAAGACCGCGAGCGTGCCTCCAGCTTGCGAGGTCACCCACTCGCCATTGACGAACATCCGGTGTTCACGACGAACGAACTCTGCCACGCGGGGCAGCAGCGCCGGATAACTCAACTCGGACACGGCAACAGTCACAGCAGCCTCTCAAACTCTCTATATAGTCACTCGGTAACTATACGCCAATCCACTATAGTTGACCTGCGAGGCGTTTGCGCAAGGCCCGTTTCCGCGAAAGGCCATTCCATGATGAACCCGCGGCCAACTGCCCTGTACGTGTTGACGCAGATGGTGGACGACTGGGCCGGCGAGGGTCCGGCCATGATTCACTGGGCAGCCCGGCGGAACGGGGCAACGCCGCCGCCGTGGACGACGCTCGCGGTTGTTGCCGGTGAAACATCGCTGTTGCCGGCCCAGCAGAAGTCGCTTGAAGCAGCGGCGCGCCGCTTCTTCACGCCTGAGGAGGCAGAGGACCTCGGCGCCCTACTTCTGCAGCAGCCGTTCGCCGGGCAACAATCGCTGTACTACAGTCGCGTTGATCTGCCAGCCACACCTGAGGAGATCTTTGCCCGGCAGGAGCCGAATCCCCTCGGCCTCAGCACCTTGTGGCGGATCCGCCCGCCAGATCCGATCCTCGCGGGACAGCCGACGCCATGTGAAGGCATTGTGTCGCTGTGGCCGTGGCCAGGGCTTACGCTCGACGACGTTGAGGCGCTGGTGAACCTGCGTGAGAAACTGGACCAGGGCGCAGCCTCCCCCAGCGACCCGGCGGCCGCCGAATGACAGCAACCCCGACGCTCCCCGAAGATGCGTTCGAGATCATCGTGCTTGGCGCCGGGTTCACCGGCGCCACGCTGACGGCGCAACTCTGCCGGCAGGCCCAGGCAGGCGTGCGCATCCTGCTGGCCGGAGACGACGATGGTCTCGGCCTCGCCTACGGCGCGGCCGCGCCCATGCACCTGCTCAACGTCGCGGCTGGGCGCATGAGCATGTGGCCGGACCAACCAGGGGATTTCGTCGCGTGGCTGGCCGCGAATGGGCGCGCTGAGGAGCAGAGAATCCAGGGCGTCCCGCTGCCGGAGCGCTACATCCCCCGCGCGATCTATGGCAGCTACGTGCAGGGCCGCCTGCGTGAATCAATGGCTGCGACCGCCTGCCGGGTCACGCGCCGCATCGGCCGCGCCACCAGGCTCGAACGCGACGGGGCAACGTGGCGCGTCAGTTTCGCCGATGGCGACGTTGCCTCAGCGCCGGTTGTCGCCCTTTGCCTCGGCAACCAGGCGGGCGTGCTGCCGCTGCCGTCCTCAGCTATCGACGATGGAGCGATGGCGCGCATTATCACAAACCCCTGGCGGGACCCGCGCTTGGCGCAAGTGAGACCCACAGACCGCGTCCTGGTGATGGGCACGGGCCTGACCATGGTCGATTTCGTGCTCCAGCGTGAGCACGATGCCCACACCGGGCACACGCTCGCTGTCTCGCGGCGGGGCGTGTTGCCGGAGGTCCACGCGCGCGATGCCGAATCCGGCGTGGCAACGCCCGGAATTGACTCCCCACTCTCGCTGCGCGATCTGACGCGGCTGGTCCGCAGCACCGTGGCGGAGCGTGCGGCTGCCGGCGGCGACTGGCGGCCGGTTGTGGACGGGCTACGGCCAGCAACACAACGGCTGTGGCTATCGCTTACGCCTGCCGAGCAGTCGCGCTTCTTGCGTCACCTGGGCGCACACTGGGGTGCAGCCCGTCACCGTATGCCGCCGATTGCCGGGGAGCGCCTGGCCGCAATGCAACAGGATGGCCGCCTGGAGATTCGTTCCGGGAGGGTCGCTGGCGTTGCCAACGCCCGCGGACAGCTGACAGTGCGGCTTGGGTTGCGAGGCGGTCGTTCGCCAGAAGAGCAACCGGTGGACTGGCTCGTCAATTGCACAGGGCCCGGCCGCGACCCCGCACGCACCGGCAACCCCCTTCTGCTCGCGCTCCTGGAATCCGGCATTGCGCGAAGCGACAGCCTGCGCCTCGGACTGGCTACGGATGAGCAGGACCGGGTGCTGCGTCCCGACGGCAAGCCGCAGCCTGGGCTCTACGCGCTTGGGCCGGTGGCCATGGGACGCCTCTACGAGATCGTCGCGGTCCCCGACCTCCGGGTACAGTGCGAGGGCGCTGCCCAGCGCCTCCTCGGGACGTCGCAGCAGCCCGGCACGCTCAGGTGAGCGGAAGAAACCCGCCCCGCCGCAGCACCGCCTGCCCTTCGTCGCCGAGCATCCACGAGATGAACTGCCCGGCGGCGGGATGCGGCCGCCCGTCGCGCTCGATCTTGCCGATGCCGAACACGACGCGCTCGTGCATATCCAGCGAAGGAGGGAGAAGCGTCACGCGGGTATCCGGGAAGCTGCCGGCCATCGACGCGTAGAGCACAGCGGCATCCACCTCGCCGCAATCCAGCCAGGAGCGCAGCGAGGCCAGATGCTCGCGCACCTCGCCCCGCTCGCGCTTGCGGGCGATGGCGTGCGTGAGCCCGGCGCGTGCCAGCAGTTCCACCGCGTACTCACCCAACGGGTCAATCGGCGGTGGAATCACGATACGCACGCCATTCCGGGCGACATCTTCGATCCCGGTCAAGTGTGGATCCAGATCCGCTCTCCCCACAAGCAACAGCCGGTTTCGCGCCAGTGGGTGCGGTCGCGCAGCCAATCCGGCCGCGTGCAGCTCGTCCAGGTATCGCGGATGCGCCGAGATGAAAACATCAGCGGGCGCGCCCTCGCGGATTTGCTGCGCCAGGACCCCGGAGTACGCGGCGGACGCGAACTCTGCCCGGACTCCCGGCGCAGCAGCATGAAAACCTGACAGGATCGCGTTCCGGACCGGGCGCAGCGACCCGGGCGCGTAGATCCGCAATCGCGCGTCCGGGGCGTCAGTCACCAGCCACCGTGCGCACCTCAATGCTCACGATGCCGTGGACGTAACGGCCACCGCGCAGATCGCCAGGCACGACCAGGCGCAGCGGGCCCTGGGCGCCTGCCAGCGGTACACCGTCCTGCTCCCAGGCCAGGAGCATCGGCACGTTGCCGAAGTTGGGGTCAATCTCACCGCCGGAGACCACGACCTGGTACCCATCGTTGGCGGTCACCACCAGATACATGGGCAGCAGCGGGTTACGGGCCTCCGGCGCAACGGCAAGGCCAAGATAGTCGAGGACATCGACGAGCCGCACACCGGTGAAGGTGTGATCCTCCGGCTTGCCGCCGCTCTCGTAGGTCACATCGACCGTCTCGCCCGGCAGCGTTTGCAGGTCAGCCACGGTCAGTTTGCCAGCGCGTTCCACCAGGCCAGTCACGTCAATGGCGCCCGCTGCTCCCGGCGCGGCCACCGGCGTGCTCTGTGCCACCACAGCGGGCAGGGGAAGGGCAACAGCGCCCGCGAGGACAAGGAACCAGACCATCACGCCCAGGCGCAGCCTGGAGACCGAATGACACAGCGAGGACATGATTGCCGCTGACCTTCCCTTCTCTACCTTTTCGCCCCGGCGAGCGGCCGGCGCCCTAGCTCTTGGTCTTGCCGATCATGACCTCAGTGGCCTTGACGATTGCCACCACCTCGTCGCCGACCTTGAGGTCGAGCCGCTCCACCGAGTTCCTGGTAATCGCCGACGTAATGGTGCGGCCTCCGCCAATATCCAGGGTCACGTCGGCCATGACGGCTCCCAACTCGATGCTCGTGATCTTGCCGGCAATCTGGTTGCGTGCGCTCAGTTCCACGGGGCACTCCTTACGCGAATCCGTACGTCTCATTGGGCGCCGCAGGCGCGGCGCAACGGTCACGAGTTGCGCACTTGCTTGACACCCTTCAAGCACTAGCATACGCTCCAATTGGTCGCTAGTCACTCTTTGAGTATCGGTGACCAGGATTGCCGTTGGACCGCAAATCGTCAAAGGAGCACATGTGAACGCCATCACACGCCGGGCAGCAGCGGCTGCCCTGGGACTTGCCTTGTTGGGAGCCCCACTCCTCGGCGCCGCCCCGGCCCGTGCTCAGGCGCCATTTGATTGCCCCGAGCCCGTCGCCGCGTCGCCCGCGGCAGCCGCTGCGAGCCCGGCGCCGATGACGATGGATGCGGCGTTCCCGGATGGGGGTGGAGCACTGACCGTCTTTGCGGCGGCTTCCCTGACCGACGCGTTCGGTGAAATCAAGGCGGACCTCGAGGCGGAACATCCGGGCCTTGCCATCACCTACAACTTCGCTGGCTCCCAGGCGCTCGTGACCCAATTGGCCGAAGGCGCAGAGGCGGACGTGTTTGCCTCGGCGAACAACACCCAGATGAAGGCAGCGCAGGAGCAGGACCTGATCAGCGGCGACCCGGTCACGTTCGTCAGGAATCAACTGGTGATCGTGACGCCTGCGGACAATCCGGCGGGTATCGACGCTCCCGATGACCTCGGCGCATCAGGCCTGCGCCTGGTGCTCGCGCAGGCCGACGTGCCGGTTGGCCGATACGCGCGGGAGGCGGTCTGCGGCATGAGCGAGGACACGGCTGCGTTTGGTGAGGACTTCGTGGGCCGCGTTGCCGCCAACGTCGTCTCGGAAGAAGAAGACGTGCGCGACGTCCTGACGAAGGTCGAACTGGGCGAGGCTGACGCCGGTATTGTCTACGTCTCCGACGCCTACATCAGTGGTGACCAGGTTCAGCAGATCGAGATTCCGGCCGACTTCAACATCCTGGCCACTTATCCGATTGCCGCCACCGCCGGTGGCGATGCGGCCCTCGGCGACGCCTTCATTGCCTACGTGTTGAGCGACGAGGGGCAGGCCACGCTCGCCGACTTTGGGTTCGATCCCGTTTCCTAGAGCTCCACCAGACACGTTCGGACAGCGGCGTGGATACTTCATCCACGCCGCTGTCGCTTTCCCAGGCACACCACTCCGGCAGAGGATTCGCACCGGATGCAGTCGCTCGTCAGAACCCACCACGGTCCACACGCTCAGGCGGACAGCGCCTTGACGAGCAACGCCCTGACATTGACCGAGCGGACCATGCGCGGGGTTGCGGTTTGCTCCGCCGCCGCGTTGGTGCTCTTCCTCAGCCTTCCACTCGTCGCCATGTTCTGGCGGCTGCTGCGCGATGGCCGGGGGGTCACTCCCGAGGCACTCGCCACGCTGCGGGAGGCGATGACGCTGAGCTTGCTGACCACGGCCGTCGCCATGGCCATCGTTGTGATCACCGGCGTCCCCCTCGCCTTCTTCCTGGCGCGACGCCCGTTCCCCGGCGCGCGCCTGATCGACACGCTGGTCGATCTCCCCATCGTGCTGCCGCCGGCAGTGGCTGGCATCGCCTTGCTGGTTGCCTTCGGGCGAAACGGCATGGTCGGCCGCTGGCTGGCCACGATGGGCGTCACGCTGGGTTTCACCACAGCGGCGGTGATTCTGGCCCAGGTTTTTGTGGCGGCGCCCTTCTTTGTGCGCGCTGCGAAAAGCGGCTTCCAGCGCGTGGATATGGACCTGGAAGAGGCTGCCGCTGATCTTGGCGCCACGCCGTTGCGTACGCTGCGCACCGTGACGCTGCCCATGGCGCTGCCCAGCCTGGTGGCGGGTGCGGTGCTGGCCTGGGCGCGAGCCCTCGGCGAGTTCGGGGCAACCATCATGTTCGCGGGCAACTTCCCCGGCGTAACCCAAACCATGCCGCTCGCCATCTACGCGCGGTTTGGCGCCGGGGACCTGACGTCCGCCCTCATTCTTTCGCTGGTGCTGCTCATCGCCTCCGTTGTTGTCCTCTTTGGGCTGCGCCTGCTGGCGAGCCGGACGGCCACGCCCGTAATGTGATGCCTCAACGTGGGATACTTCCCACAATGAGTGTGCAGGAATTAAACAAGGCGACGGCGGCAACCGCTGCCCACGAACGCGGAACCGATCAGCGCGAGCTTCCTGCGGAGCACGCGCTGCTGGGTCTGCTATCACTCGCGGGCGGCACAGCGCACGGTTACGACCTCGCGCGGCAGTTCCGGCGCGACCAGCCGCTGGGCGAGGTGATCCGCCTCGAACCCGCCATGCTCTACAAGCACCTGAAGAAGCTGGCGCGCCTCGGTTGGTTGACCATGACCACCGAGGACCAGGCGCCTCGCCCGCCCCGGCAAATCTGCCGCCTGACCGCCAGCGGCGAGGCTGAGTTGCGGCGCTGGCTGGGCGAACCGGTGGCGCGCACCCGTGAGATCCGGCTCGAATTCCTGGTCAAGCTCTACTTCGCGATGCATCTTGCGCCCGAGCTTGCCCTGCACCTGGCCACGGAGCAGCGCAGCGTCATGCTGCAGCTCGCCAAATCCCTGGCGGAGCAACGCGCCGCGCTGCAGGTTCCAGCCAATGCCGCGCCGGGAGATGACCCCTTCTTCCAGGATCTGGTTCTGGATCTGCGCCTGCGCCAGACCCAGGCCGCTGCCGAGTGGCTGGCGCAAACGGTCGCGACGCTGAAATCTGGTCAGGACGCGGCGGCGAGCGTCGCCACGTAGCTCATTGCCCGCTCCAAAGGGACGTCCGACTCGTAGCGCCCTGACTCCGCGTCGTAGCAACCGCCCGGCGTGATCGACACAGTCTTCAGCCCGGTTCCCTCCAGCAAGAGATCGAGATCAGCCGGCGCGTAGCAACGAAGTGTCTGCGTGACGGTGTACGCCGGGTCGCTGACACTCCACCACGTGTCCAGCATGCGGTTGCCACGTCCGTCAAAACCGTATCGCCGAGCGGCCTTTCCTGTCGTCATGGTGCGGCCGGCAGCCTGTGCCCAGTACCACGGCGTGTAGACCTCGACCAGGGCGTAGGCGGCCGGGGACAGCCACGCCGCAATGCGCTGAAGGAGCCGCCGCTGCTCGACATCACTGCCGATACCGAATCCATCCCAATAGCAGACAACTTCGAACGTCCCGCCAGGCTCGATCTCATAGAAGTTGCCCAAGAGCACAGTCATCTCGCCGGGCCGCTGCGCAGTCGCCAGGAACTGCGCGCGGGCCGCCAATTCGGGCACGAGCTCAACCGCCACGACTTCGTAATCCAGGTCTGCAAGCGCAGCAGCCACTTGCCCACCGCCTGCCCCAAGCTCCAGCACCCGAGCAGGCGGCGGAGCAACGCTCTGCACGGAACGGGCAATTTCCCGGTGCGTTGGTTGAATATCCCACGCACCTGCATCGTCCATCAGTTCGCACTGTCTTGCATAGAACGCTGCGACCCAATCCATGACGGAGCTGACCCTCCCGGCGACGCAAGAGCAGCATCATCTGCGCGGCACAACGAGGCGAACTCAGGACACCCCTTCAGCAGCGCACTTGTGTCGGTCACCGCCTGACGGATAGCGTCCAGGTCGGTGATGGGATCGGTATAAAGCGAGAAGAGGCGTTCGGCAATGTCAGCCGCTTCCAGGGCGACGTGCGGAACCTGCGCCGCAACACGCGGGATCGCGACCTCGTACTCCGCGCCGCGCAGCAAGAGCACACCCCGCAGCACTTTCAGCAGATCTTTGCCGATGGTGCGACTGGCAAGTCGCCGGTCGGTTGCGTCTGCGCCTGCCAGTTCGCCTACCCATTCCAGGTAGTCCGGCAGCATCGTCTCGGGGTCAGGCGTGACGAGCTTCGCCAGGGCAAATCGCTCCATAGACTGCTGCCGCAACGTCAGAGTATCGGCGCCGTAGATGCACAGGGAATCGCTGGAGAGGACGAACCGGCGAAACGGCGTCAACGCGTTCGCATCAACTGCCTCCAGGTCGAGACGCGTCACCACGTGCGTTCCAGCGCCGAGTGATGCGGCGAGTTCCGCCACGCAATCGCTCTCGCCAGCCGTAGGCGCCCCGTCCAGGAGGGCGATCATGTCGAGGTCCGCGTGCCCCGCCCGGGCGTCGCCACGCGCAATGGAGCCCAGGAGGCGCAGTTCACGCAAACAGGCGCCGCAACACGCTGCCATCCCGGCTCGAGCCAACTCGATGATCGGCAGGAACAGAGGATCGATGCACTGGTGCGCGCAGCGATTGCGGATATGTCGTTCGTCCATATCGTTCGCAGCGTGTGTCGATTCGCCGGTGTACCGGAAAATCATGCCAGATGCGCCAGGAACGCCTACGCTCACGGGTGGAGTGGCCAGTGTCGCAGCTCGCGCCGCGCATGCAAACGCGCTTTCCCATCGCCACGGCGTTACTCACAGCCGCCCACCCACGCGAGTCATCCTTCGACGTTGCTCAGGATGACATCTGGAGGGGATTGCCCCTTCGCACCGTCGGGGTTTGCCAGCCCGAGCCCCTTCGCCGGTCGGCTCTGGACGGAACGTGAGAGGCCCGGGTTCGTACCGCTGTTGTGGCGGACAACTGAGACTACGATCGGGGTATCTCGCACCAGGCGTTCCGGTGTGGCCGCGGCGCCGGTTGGCCCGGCGCGTCGTTGCCCATGGCATCATGTGGCTGACTGGCATGACCTGAGCCACTGAATCTGCGGCGCCACAAGCCGCCGCACGAACCGGAGAGGACGTTTCATGAATCTCGCGCGATTGGCGGCAGAGCGAGCCGAACGTGATGGTCCGATTGGGGTCGCGCTGATTGGCGCGGGCAAGTTTGGCTCGATGTTCCTCACCCAGGCTCCCACCATGCCGGGCATTGCCGTGCGCGCTATTGCCGACCTCTATCCAGAGCGGGTGCCCGAGAAGCTTGCTGGGCTTGGGTGGTCTCCAGAGGCAATCTCTGGTGTTCGCCTGACGCGCGATGTGCGCGAAGCCGTCTCCGGCGACGATATCGACGTCGTGGTTGAGGCAACCGGCGATCCTGTCGCCGGCGCAATGCACGCGCTCGCCGTGTTCCGGGCCCGCAAGCACCTGGTCAACGTCAACGTCGAGGCCGACGTGCTGGTTGGACCGGCGCTGGCGAGGCGCGCAGCGGAGGCCGGGGTGGTGTACTCGCTGGCCTACGGCGACCAGCCAGCCCTGATTGCGGAGTTGGTCGATTGGGCGTGCGCCACGGGCTTCCGCGTGGCAGCCGCGGGGAAGGGCACCAAGTACCTGCCGGAGTACCACGCCTCCACGCCGGACACCATCTGGGCCCACTACGGCCTGACTGCTGAGGAAGCACAGGCGGCTGGCATGAACAGCCAGATGTTCAACTCCTTCCTGGACGGTACCAAGTCGGCGATCGAAATGGCCGCCGTCGCCAACGCCTGCGGGCTGCAACCACCGGAGGATGGCCTCGCGTTCCCGCCAGTCGGCGTGGATGACCTGGCCGAGAAACTGGCGACCAACGGCCCGGGCTACGTCGAAGTCATCTCGTCGCTGAACCGCGACGGTTCGGACGTCGAGAAGGATCTGCGCTGGGGCGTCTACGTGGTGTTGGAAGCTCCCACGGACTACGCCGCCGCCTGCTTCAGGCAGTACGGCCTGCGCACCGACGCCAGCGGCCGCTTCGCCGGGACCTACAAGCCCTTTCACCTGATCGGCATGGAGCTGGGCATCTCGATCTACTCCGCCGCCCTGCGAGGCGAAGCGACCGGCTTCCCCACGGCCTTCCGGGGCGACCCCGTGGCCGTCGCCAAGCGCGACCTGGCGCCAGGCGACCGCCTTGACGGCGAGGGCGGCTTCACGGTCTGGGGCAAGCTGATTCCCGCCCGGCGCAGCATCGAGCTGGACGCCCTTCCCATCGGCTTCGCCAAGGACGTAGAGATCGTCAATGCCATCCCTGCCGGCCAGATCGTGCGCATGAGCGACGTCGTGCTGAACCAGCCGGAGGAAGTGCTGGAGCTGCGGCACAAGACGGTGCAGTTGGTGGCGGACTAGATTGCGGATGGGGCCGAGCCCGTTGAGTCGCCCGTATTCTCAACTGCGGCGAGTTGGCCAGGTGAAATGACCGCGTGCGAGAAATCGCACGCCGTCGCCTGGACCTTTTCGAGCGACGCGTCAGTCCAGTCTGTACCTGCAAGATTGCACTCAGAGAAGGTGACCTTTTCCAGACGAGCGCGACGAAACGCCACATTGGTCAAGTCACAACCGATGAAACGGAGATCACGGAGCAAAGCCCCCGTGAAGTTCGCATCCCTGAATGAACACCTATCGAACACAATATCCTCGATGTGTCCATCCTCAAGCCATGCATGAGCAAGATCTACGTCCGCGAACGCCATGCTCACGAACTTAATCTCGTCCTCATATTCTCTTACGTCACTCGGTACAAATTCGGAGTAGTGACTCCGATCAATGACCCATGCATCGAGCCGGCCAAGACCGTCGCAGTACAAACAGCCAGAGCCTCCCATGAAGATGATGTTTGCCCCAGTTCCAGAGCACCAAGGGCAGGGCACTGGCAGTTTCGCTCGTTCGATCTCGGGATCGAAGTCTACAAATCCAGTCGCGCCGCAAAGGCTACAAGTTGGATCAAGTCCAGGGGTGGATCCATACCATTCAACGCACCGAGGACAGCGGTAGCCTCCCTGAACACGAGCGCCTCGCTCGTGCAACGCGAGCCTTTGCGCGAAATCAAGTTGAAACTCATCCAGAACCGAAACGTCCATTCCCTGAATCAATGAAGCGTCGAGAAAATTCGTGCCAAGAGCGCCTTCGTCAAAAACGGTGCTTGAAAGGTCAGCTTCTCGGACGTCTACGTCGTCGAGCATCGCCCCCCGGAAGTCAGCAGCCTCCAGATCGGCGTGCGAGAAGTTCACGAGGGACAACTCGGCGTCCGAAAATACAGCCCGTGGGAGCCTGGCGGCAACGAACGAGCACGCCTCGATACGCGCCCCGACAAAGCTCGCGCCCTGCAGATCCGCGCTGTCGAACACCGAGCCCGTGATTTCAGCTCGCGAGAGATTCACGCCCCGCAAGTCGGCTCCGGTAAAGCGAATGAGGCGGAGTGCCAGTGGCTCGCCGCCGTCCGCCGGCTCGGTGCGGGCGCGCAGTTGCGCAAGCAGGGCATCATCCGCTACGCGCAACTGAGGCTCATCAGCAGTATCGCCGGAATTGGAATTGGTCGCGGTGCCCATCGGGAAACCCCTCCACTGCGGTATCCAGAAAACCAGCCAGGTGCGTCATGCGAGCCGAGATCCTTCGTTCCTCAGGATGACACGTGAAGGCGGGCGCAACCTTCAAATCTATTGCTGTTGGTGGCTGGCGCCGCTGGCACTGTGCCTGCTGTCCGGGCGAAACCTCCACTACAGGGCCCGCGCCATCTCCGTCTCCCCAACCACCTCCACGTCCTCCGGCTCCAGCTTGATTTCGCGCAGGTTGCGCACCTGCGGCCAGATGATGGCGATGACGCCGACGGTGACCAGGGTGCCGATGCCGCCGATAACAACCGCCGTGGTGGCGCCAAAGATGGCCGCCATGATGCCCGATTCGAACTCGCCGAACTCGTTCGACATCCCGATGAACAGGTGGTGGACGGCGCTGACCCGGCCCCGCATGAAGTCGGGGGTGTAGGTCAACTGCATGGTGTGGCGGATCACCATGCTGATCACGTCGCACGCGCCCGCCAAACCGAGCGCGGCCAGGGAGAGGCCAAGCGTGCGCGACGCCCCAAAGAGCACCATGGCCACGCCGAACCCCGCCACAGCCATTAACAGGGTGAGCCCCGCCCGCTGAAACGGGCCCTTGCGCACCAGCAACACCGACATCACCACCGCGCCGACCGCCGGTGCGGCGCGCAGCAGGCCAAGGCCGCTCGCGCCAGCGTGCAGCACCTCCTCGGCGAAGATCGGCAGCAGCGCGGTCGCGCCGCCGAGCAGAACAGCCACCATGTCCAGCGTGATGGCGGCGAGCAGGATTGGCGTGCGCCGCAGAAAATGCACGCCGGCCAGCAAGGCGTCGCGGCTCAGCGGCTCGTGGTGCTGTTCGAGTTGGCGCGGGTGCATCTGGTTGAGCAGGAGCGCACCCAGGGCAATCAGACCAGCTGCCGCCGCAAAAACGAGCGCGGTGTTGCCCCATGCGGCAATCGCCAGGCCGCCAAGGGCGGGCCCGAGCACGGCGGCGATCTGCCAGCTACTGGTGCCCCAGGCTGCGGCGTTGCTGAAGAGCGAGGCGGGCGCAACCGATGCCAGCAACGCAGTCTCGGTCGCGCTGATGAACGTGCGAGCCAACCCGATCAGGAACAGGCAAACGTAAAACAGCGGCACCGGGCCGTGTGTCCAGGCCAGGACGGCCAGCGCCGCAGCCGCCGTGGCATCCAACAGCGTGGCCGACACTGCGATCCGCTGCGGGTTGTGCTGATCGGCGAAGTGGCCGATTGGCAGAGCGAGCACCACATTGGGGATGATCTGGACCAGTCCAACGAGGCCCAGTGCGAACGCCGACCCCGTCCGCTGGAAAAGCTCCCAGCCGATCAGCACGCTCAGCATGGCGTGGGCGAACCCACGCAGGAACTCGCCGCTCAGGAGGAGCCGGAAGTCCGGCTCCCGCACAGCGGCCAAGGCATCCGCACGAGCGACGCCGCCAGGTTGATTCACCATAAACGCAATCAGCAGCTTTCACGTGCCCGCAGCAGCGATACGGGAATCTTCGTCCAACTCTCCCGAACTGGCGACATGCTCTGGTGAGTCCGGCTGGCGGCCCAGCGCCGCTGCGGCCCTGAAGTTCAACGGCAAACTGACCTACTCCACCGGGACAAATTCCCGGTGGCGAGCTTCGCACTCCTGCCGTAGACTCGCGCCGCGTGAAGCTCGCGCGGTTCTAGCGGAGGTAGTATCCATGTCTCCCGCATCGGGAAAGCCCCAGCATCAGTCGGTACCAGCCAATTCGCGACGCTCCTTCCTGAAGGGGGGCGCAGCCCTGGGCGCAGGGCTCGCAACCATGACCGTGCTGCAGCGCACAACGCTGGCCGCCGCCAGCAATCGGCTGGCGGCTGCGAACGCGCTTTTCCAGGATCAGCCTCTCGCCGCCGACCAGGTCGTGCGCTTGCCGGAGGGCGAACCGGTGCGCTTCGACCCCGGCGTGACTTCCGGCGGGAAGGGTCTGGAAATGCTCCAGAACCTGTTCGAGGGTCTGGTGTTCATCAACCAGCGCGATGGCTCACTCCAGATGGGCCTCGCGGAGACGATGGACGTCAATGACGAGCAGACTGAGTTCACCTTCACCCTGCGCGATGGCCTGGTCTGGTCCGACGACACGCCGCTGACCGCCGGGGACTTCGAGTGGAGTTGGAAGCGCGTGCTGAACCCGGACACCAAGTCCGAATACACCTCGGCGCTCTATCCGCTCCTGAACGCTGTCGCCATCGACAACGGCGAAGCAGAGTTGGACACCCTCGGCGTCAAGGCCACAGACGACAAGACGCTGGTCGTGACGCTGGAAGCCGCCACGCCGTACTTCCCGCTGCTAGCTGCCACCTGGACCTACTATCCGGTGCCACAACACACCGTTGAGGAGTTCGGGGAGGCGTGGGTCGAGGCTGGCAACATGGTCTCCAACGGCCCGTACGTCCTGACCGAGTGGAACCACGACCAAAACATGGTCCTGGAGCGCAACGAGAAGTACTGGGGCGAGAAGCCGACCATCACGCGTGGCGAATTCACGCTCTTCGCGGACCCGGTGGCGCAGGCGCTTGTGGCCTTCGAGGCGGACGAACTTGACCAGGCCCAGGTGGCTGGCGCAGACCTCGACCGCGTCAAGAACGACCCGGTGCTTGGCCCGCTGGTGCAGGTCTTCCCCCGCTCTGGCACGCAGTTCATCGTCATGGACACCACCAACCCGCCGACCGACGACGTGCGCGTGCGCCAGGCGCTTTCAATGGCCATTCAGCGCGATGCGCTGGCCAACGGCGTCCTGAAGGGTGAATTCACGCCGGCTCCAACCATTTTGCCGGCAGACATCCCGGGTTACAACGAGGCGGCCGCGCTGGGTGAAGACCTCGACAAGGCGAAGCAACTTCTTGCGGATGCCGGCTTCCCGAACGGCGAAGGGATGCCCGAGTTGACGCTTACCTACACGGCGACATCGACTCAGGAGAAGAAATCCGCCGAGTACCTGCAGGGCATCTGGAAGCAGTCCCTGGGCATCAACGTCAAGCTGGATCCACTCGAGGACAAGGCCTACCAGGACTGGTTCAACGCGCGGGTGGACCAGCCCTTCAATATGCTCCTCAGCTTCTGGGGTTCGGACTGGGGCGACCCGGCCAACTGGCACAACCAGCTCTTCGACTCGCAGGCCGATCTGTACCACTCGCACTGGAAGAACGACGAGTTCGATGCCACCGTGCGCGAGGCAGTGTCGATGGGCGACGCCGAAGCCCGCATCGCGAAGTATCAGGAGGCTGAGGCGATCCTGAACCAGGACGCCTCCATTGTGCCGCTCTTCCACCTGAATCGCATTTATGTCATCAAGCCGTGGGTGCAGGGCATTGTCCACTACCCCATTCTCGGCCGCACCTGGCTGCGCTACATCTCCATCCTGGAGCACTAGGCCGCACCCCAGGTATTGACTACGGTGCCGGGAGCGGCAGTGTGTCGCTGCTCCCGGCGCAACCCTGATTCGTAACCACGTTGGCAGGACAGGGATCGCCTCGTGCGCACCGCATACATCATCCGGCGGGTTCTGGCGCTTATTCCAACCCTGCTGCTGATCTACACCATCACCTTTTTCCTGATGCACTCCACGCCCGGCGGACCCTGGGACACCGGTGAGAAGCCGATTCCGGCCGATGTGCAGGAGCGCCTCAAGGCTGCCTATGGCCTTGACAAGCCCCTTTGGCAGCAATACGGCGAGTTCCTGGGCAATGCGGTCAAGGGAGACCTGGGACCGTCCTACACGCAGCGATCCCGCACGGTCGTGCAGATCCTGAGCGAGACGTTCCCCGTGTCTCTGCAACTGGCCGCCGTCGCGACGGCGCTGGCGGTTGTGGTCGGCGTGCCGCTCGGTATCCTGGGCGCGGTGCGCCACAACCGCCCGCTCGACTACATCTCCACGTTCGTCTCGGTCTTCGGCATCTCCACGCCCGCCTATGTCGTGACCTCGCTCCTGGTGCTGATCCTGGCGAGCAAGTTGCGCCTGCTCCCCACCAGCGGCTGGGACGGCGTCCGCAGCCCGAAAATCATCATTCCCGCGCTCTCGCTGGCGCTCTACCCAATGGCCGTGCTGGCCCGCTACACCCGCTCCAGCATGTTGGAGGTGCTGCGCACCGACTACCTGCGCACCGCGCGCGCCAAGGGAATCGCTGAACGCGGCGTGATCTTGCGGCACGCATTGCGCAACGCCTTGCTGCCGGTGATCACCATCGCGGGGATCGTGCTCGCCGACATCGCCACCGGCTCCTTCTTTGTGGAGACGATCTACCAGGTGCCCGGCGTCGGTCGTTACTTTGTTCAGAGTATTTCGGGAAGAGACTACCCGGTCATTCTCGGCACGGTGCTGCTGCTGGGCCTGGTCGTGTCGGTCATGAACCTGATCGTCGATCTGCTATACCCACTGCTCGATCCGCGCATCGGGCGGCGCTAACCGAGGCAGCGAGCATGAGCACGATCTCTGTGGAAGTCACGACCGCACCGAATGGGGCCATCGGTGAAGCGTCTCTGAGCAAGGTCCGCCGCTCGCGCGGGCTGTGGGCCGACGCCTTTCGCCGGTTGCTGCGGTCGCCGCTGGCCACCATCTCCCTGGTGCTCCTGAGCCTGTTGGTCCTGGCGGCCATCTTCGCGCCGTTGATCGCTCCCTACGACTACACCATGCAGGATTACGCGGCCCTTACGCAGCCCCCCAGTTCGGCTCATTTGCTGGGCACGGACGACCTGGGCCGGGACATCCTGAGTCGTCTCCTTTACGGGGCACGCATCTCGCTGGCAGTCGGTTTCGTGGTCCAGGCCGTGATCCTGCTCATCGGAGTGCCGGCAGGGCTCGTGGCTGCGCACTTCGGGGGCAAGATCGACACAATCATCATGCGGACCGTCGATGCGCTCTACTCCGTGCCGAGCCTGCTCTTCATCATCGTCATCATGACCTTCCTGCGCGCCGCGTTCGCAGCGCCCGGCAACGGGTTCATGGCCACGCTTTCGACACTGGACGCGCAGACCGGCGGCCTTATCGGCGTGTTTATCGGCGTCGGGCTGGTGAACTGGATGCCGGCGGCGCGCCTGGTGCGTGGGCAGGCGGTTTCCCTGAAGGAGAAGGAGTACGTCGAAGCTGCGCGCAGCCTCGGCGCCAATAACCGGCGCATCATGTTGCAGCACCTGCTGCCGAACGTCGTCCCGATCATCGTCGTGACTGCCACCATCGGCATTCCACAGGCAATCATCTACGAGGCAGGCATCAGCTTTCTCGGCCTGGGCGCCCGGCCGCCAACTCCGAGTTGGGGCCTGATGATCGCCGAGGCGATTCCGAACCTCCGCTCGTACCCCTACATGCTGGTGTCTCCGGCGCTGGCGCTTTCTTTCACGGTACTGGCCTTCAACTTCCTGGGCGATGGCCTGCGAGACGCCGTTGATCCGTGGATGGGCAAGTAGGCCGCGTACGTCATCGCGCCGCCAGTGGCGATTGCCAGCCTGGCCGGGAGATCTCACCACGGTGGGCCAGTGGAACGTGACGAGATCTCTCGACAACCTCAAGCCGACACGGGTTGGGGCGCGCGGGTTAGTTCTCCCGTAGACCCAGCAGGTCGGCGATGTTCGCGCTGGCATCGAGCACCGGCAGGATGGCGCCAGAGCGGGAGGTGAGCAGCCCGGTCACGCCGGGTCCGTGACCCGAGACGTAGGAATCGCCATGCACAATAATGCCGACGGAAACGGCGCCGCCGTAGTAGTGGCGGCCGAAGGTGCTGTCGGCATCCAGAATGGCGACGAAGTCGCCGAAGCGCAGGTCCGCCAGGCCGTACTCCTCCACCACGCGCTCATCGAACAGGTTGATGTCGTAATCGCCCCGGAAGACATTGTCGCGCCCGAGACCGGAACCCATGATGGCGGCCGGAGCCATCTTCGCCACTGGCACAACCAGCTTGCCGTCGCGCGTTTCGGTCACCCACTGCGCCAGCAGGTCCGGTGACAGTCCCGTGCACCGCACGTCGGGGAAATCGGTCAGTGCCAGGCCCACGCCGTAGCCTTCGACCTGGATCTGGTCCCCAATCACCATCTTGCGCAGCGCATCGCTCGCGAAGTCGATCATGACGTGCTCGATCCCGCCATGCGTGCCCGTGACGGTGCCTTCGGCGCCCTTCGCCTCACCGCTGGTCACCGTTGCCCGGTTCCCCACACACGAGAGAATGTTGTAGCCCGCGTTGGCCTGGGGATCGGGATTCCGCGATGAAACAGCGGGCTCGATATGGTCGCCCACCAGCCCCTGGATACGGTCACCCACGCGCACGTTGTAGGTAATGCCGCCGGTGCCCGGCACAATACGGGGTTCACCCCGGTGCGTGATCAGGTGCGGCGTGCCCCAGCCTGACGCGGGCACAAACTCCTGCGGAGCAATCTGGCCGGTCACCGCGACCTTAACCAGATGCTCACTGTTCGTCCGAATGGACATCGATTCGACACTCCCTGCACTCGCGCCCGGTTGCGCTTCAGTTCACAGCGCGCGCAGTGTACGAGCGTTTGCCCGGGTTCGCAGGGCGCACTGCTTGGCTGCTGCTTCAGGTGACGAGGCCGGGGCCAGCTCAGGCCGGATCGCCCTGCCAGGTCGCGACGAGCATGCCGTAGTAGGTCGGGGCTTCGTAGCTGATCACCTCGCTGGGCCACCTCTTGCCGCGTAGCGCTCCCGCCAGCATGAGCAATTGCCAGAGGCCGTCGATGGCCGCCGTTTCAGCCCGCTCATCCGGTAGTTCGCGGAGAGCCAGGAGGTCATTGGCTGTCACGGCCGCTACAACCTCGGAGTCGACCACTGCCGACTCCGGATGGTAGCCGTAAGGGCCATCCTCCGCGTGGCGATGGCCCCAGTCGCAGGACGCCACAAAGGCGATGCGGCGCGGGCTGTCGGCAGCAACGGCGGCCACCGCCTCGCCGAACCGGATGAGCTGCTCGCGGGGAATCGTGCGAGACGGCGACACCAGGACCGCTGGCGGCCCTTGATCCGTCGCTGGCGGTTCCGCCAGCACATTACCCCGGCCCGGCATGTTCCGATCATGCCCCAGGAACCAGAGCGGTGTGAGAAACCCCCAGTCGAGTGGCAGCACACTCTGGGAGCGGCGGCTCCCGGCGTAGCCCACCATGGCAACAGGAATATCCCGCGCTCGGGCCACGCCGGCAATGGCGTCGGTCAGATCGCCGTCAACGGGCACGTTCAGTTCGACGGTGCGCCCTTCCCACGAGAGCGCCCCGGCAGCCCGGCTGGTATCCGCCAGCGCAATGGCGTCGCGGACTCGCACCCCATGCGGCCCGGTAATCACCACGGCCTCCACCCCGGCAGCGGCGGCCTGGCGCTGCAACTCCTGCATGGCCGCGCGGGTTTGCAGAGCGCCGCCCGCGTCCTCGGCCAGGTCCGGAATGAGGGGAAACCCGTGCGGAGCGATGGCGGCGAAGACGAGCGGCATTATTGAACCCTCCCCTGCTCACGGGCATGCGCAGTGCGAACATCGGCAACCGACACGCCGGCGAGAACAACCAGCGCCGCCGTCGCGATGGCCAGCGGTGGCCAGGTCTGGCCGACAACGCCTGCCAGAACCAGCAGGACGATAGCCGCCAATCGCGGCAGCGAGACCACGTGAAAGACGACATACTTGAACAGCGCGTGCCCGGCCAGGAACAGCAGTGGGCCTCCCAGCAGGGCGATAGCCGCTTCCGGCGTGGCGTGGCCAAGCGGATGGGCGATCTGAAGTTCGTCGCCGACAGCGCTGACCACGATGCCCGCGATCATCGGGAGATGGATGTACGTGTAGGCGGTCCGGCCCAGCGCCCCCGGATCACTGGAGTGCGCGATAGCCTCGGCAGCGTCACCTGCTGCCCGGTCGAAGTAGATCCACCAGAGCGCGACGCTGCCGAGGAAGGCGACCACCAACGCCGCAACGGCTTCCCACGACACCGGCAGTTCGCCGAAGGTCGCGCCGGTGACGAGAATGGATTCTCCGAGAGCGATGATGACGAAGAGTTGGGCGCGCTCGGCCATGTGCTCGCCACTGATGTTCCAGTCGCTGGTGTGGGCGCGCCCCAGCCCAGGCACGGCGTAGAAGACAAGCGGCGCGGCGTAGTCCACGAGAACCGCAATCACCCAGAGGAGCTCGCGCGTTGACCCGCTCGTGAGCGCCCCGGCAACCCACAGCACACCGGCCGCGAGCGACCAGATGACGAGCCGAACGAAGTTCGTACGCAGTATCCGATTGTCGCGGGCGGCCCAGATCACGAAAAGGCTGCGTCCAACCTGGAGCGCGACAAAGGCCACGGCGAAGAGCAATCCACGATCCGAAAAGGCCTCGGGAATGGACGTCGACATCAGGAGGCTGGCCAACATTCCGGCGATGAGGACGAGCCTGACCGTGCGTTGATCTGGATCGAACCAGTTCGTGAACCAGGCGGTGTACACCCAGGCCCACCAGACGGCCAGCAGCAGGATGGCCGTCTGCAACGCGCCCTGCACGTCGAAGTGCTCAAGGAGCTTGTGGGAGAGCTGCGTAATGGCAAACACGTACACGAGATCGAAGAACAACTCGACCGGGGTCACCGTGCTGCGGCGAGCGCCCTCCTGACGCAGGAACGGGTTCTGCGGCATGGTCCCTTCCCCCAAAACCGTACCCAACGGACGCCGAACGACCGACTGCGCATTTCCGTTATGATCGCTTTATGGCGAAGTATCGCGATTCAGGAGAAAAGTCAATGGCCTTCGGATTTCCCGGTTCTGTCGACGCGAAGAGGCAGCGCAGTTGCGACACCCGCCGCGTGAGCCCCACGCTCGCGCGCAACGGGATGATCGCCAGCCAGCACCCACTTGTCTCTGCGGCAGGTTTGCGCGTCCTGGCGAACGGCGGCAACGCGATCGACGCTGCGATGGCGGCGGCGCTGGTGGGGACGGTCGTCATGCCCAGCCGCTGCGGCATCGGCGGCGATCTCTTCGCCGTGGTCGCCCGGCCGGACGCCGGCGGCGCCTGGCAGCAAGACGACATCCTGGCCTTCATGGGCAGCGGCATCAGCCCGCGCGGCGCATCCATCGAGTTCATGACCGAGCGTGGCGAGGATGCCGCTGGGGGCCACCGGGTGCTGGCGCAGCACGGGCCCCTCTCACCGTCTGTACCCGGGTTCGTCGCCGGGGTGTTCGCGCTGCTCGACCAGTACGGGACGCGCACCTTTGCGGAACTCGCGGAACCGGCCATCGGGTACGCGGCGAACGGCTTTCCCCTGTCGCCCGGCGAAGCCAGCGGAGCTGCCTCGCTGGAGAGCGAACTGCGCAAGTACCCGGCGACTGCGGCGGTGTTCCTGCCGAACGACCGGCCGCTCAGGGCCGGCGAAATCCTGCGGCAGCCCGGGCTCGCGCGTTCCATCTCGCAGATTGCGCGGGGCGGCCCGGATGTGTTCTACAAGGGCGCGCTGGCCAGGGAGATCACGACTTTTCTCGCCGCCAATGGCGGCGCGCTGACCATGGACGATTTTGCCGACCACGCCACTGACGTCGGCGCGCCGCTCTCCACGACCTACCGGGGGTACACCGTCTATGAGACGGCGCTGCCCACGCAGGGGTTCGTCGTTCTGGAGGCGCTGAACATCTGCGAAAACGCCGCGTTAGGCGAGGCCGGCATCAGCAGTGCGCAGGGCGTCCACACGTCCGTGTCGGCGCTGCGCCAGGCGTTTGCCGACCGCCGCGCCTATGCCGGCGACCCGCTGTTTGTGGAAACCCCGATGACGACGCTGCTCTCCAAAGCGTGGGCGAAGGAACGCTATGCAACCATCCCGGCTGACCGCCTGGTGGACGAGCAGGCAGGCGTCATTTCCGGCGGCAACACCACGTCATTGACGTGCATCGACGGCGACGGTCTCATGGTCTCGCTGATCTGGACCGTCTCAGACTCCTACGGCTCCCGCGTAGTGGCGGGCGACACCGGTATTCTCCTCACCAACCGTGCGGGCCATTGCTTCAGCCTGGAGCCGGGCAGCCCCAACCTGTACGAGCCGGGCCGACGCACCATGCACACCGGCCAGGCAAACCTGAAGCCTGCCATAACACCCTGAACTCTACGCATCGCCAATAAGGAGGGCACGCCAGTCCTGGTGGGCGGCACTCCCGGCGGCGACTACCAGCCGCAGTGGAACCTGCAGACCATCACTGGCCTCATCGACGAGGGGCTGGATGTCCAGCAGGCCACCGAAGTTCCGCGCTGGCAGATGGGACCTGCCACCTACCCGGCCGAACGCGGCGAGGCATTCTCGCTGACCATCGAGGACCGCGTCGGCGAGGAGACCCTCGCCGGGCTTGAAGCACTGGGCTACCCGCTCACGCGTGCGGGCGCCTGGGGCGCCGGCGGCTCGGTGCAGGTGATCGCCCGCGATCCGGAAACCGGCCTCCTGGCCGGTGGCTCCGACCCGCGCGCCGAGGGCATGGCGATCGGGCTCTAGCATCGGCTGCCTTCTGACGTCACGCCGAACACACGGAGAGTCTCACTGATATGATGGGGCTCTCCGAATATACGGCGCTTCGTCCTCCGGTCTCCCCGGCAGACAGCCCTTTTCTCTGCAGCGGCGCCTTGCCGGCACGGTTGGGCATTACGAAAGGAGCATTGCCAACTCGAACCCAGCGTGAGTGAACCGCCTCACGACAATCCGGACGCTGCGCTCTTCCACCACACGGCAAGAGTCGTCGCGTCCAGGCAACCGCGCAGGCTCTGGCGCGCTTCGTGGACCACGAGGAGGATCACCGGTGACCAGGATCGACTGGAGTGTTCTGAGCGGACCACGCGTCTCCCGGCGCACACTTATGGGAGTGGCCCTTGCGTCTGGAGCAATGGGCTACGCCCGCCAACTTGGCAGCGCAGCCGCCACCCTCCCATCTGTGCCCCTGACCCGGCGACTGTCCCAGGCGGAGCCCAGGCAGGGCGGAACCCTCAAGTTGGGTTTCGGCATCAGCCAGATCCCGAATCTCGACCCCGCCAAGGTCAACCTCGGCATCGTCGCGGGCGAAATCGTTTCGAACATCTTCTCCAGCCTGGTGCAGTTCGACCCCGAACTCGGGCTGATCCCCGACCTGGCAGAGACCTGGACCGTTAGCGACGACGGCCTGCAGTACAGCTTCACGCTGCGCGACGGCCTGACCTTCCACAACGGCGACGCGCTGACCGCCAATGACCTCGTCTACACGTACGAGCGCAACATCAATCCAGACTTTGCTTCGCCGCACGCGAACAAGCTGGCGCTGATCACGGCCGCCGAGGCCGCCGACGACCGGACCTTCAACATCACGCTTTCCGCGCCATTTGCCCCATTCCTCGCCGTCGCCTGTAGCCGTGGCCCCGGCCGCGCGCTCACGCCCATCTCACAGCGCGCATTTGAAGAGCTGGGCGAAGAACAGTTCGATCAGACGCCAGTTGGCTGCGGTCCCTTCGCCCTGGTGGCGGAAACAGCGGACCTGAGCAGCGGCTTCGAACTGATCGCGTTCGACGGCTGGTACGGCGGGCGCCCTCACCTGGAAAAGATCGAGGTCACGATCATCGCCGAACCGTCCAGCCGCATCAGCGCCCTCGAAGCGGGCGACGTCGATATGCTCGATATCGTCCCGGCCATCGGCGTGGCGCAACTGGCGGAGAATCCCGACTTCACCCTGGTGCAGCTGCCAGGCACGAACTGGATCGGCCTGGCGATGAACTACGAGCGTGAGCCATGGGCGAACCTTGACGCCCGCATGGCCGTGGCCAGGGCGATTGACCGCGACGCGCTCGTGCAGACCGCGCTCTTTGGCCTCGGCACACCGGGTATCGGGCCGATTGCGCCGGCCTTTGGCTGGGCCTACATCCCGCCGGCAGAGACGGAAACGCCGCAGGCCTTCGATGTGGAAGCCGCGAAGGCGCTCGCGGAGAAGGCCGGCATCGTTGGGGCGCAGCCAGCCATCATGGGCACTGCGGATAACCAGCGAACCGCCGAGGTGCTGCGTGGCCAACTCGCGGACATCGGGGTCGATGTGCAGTTCGATCTCCTGCAACAGGCCGCGTGGAACGAACGCTGGGCGGCCGGAGACTTCGACTGGATCATCAACGGCAGCGTTGTCGACGCCGATCCCGACGACGGCCACTGGAACTTCTTTCACTCGGAGGGCCCCTGGAATACGTTCAAGTACCGCAACCCCGATGTCGATCAACTGCTGCTGGACACCCGGGAAACCGGCGTGCAGGCAGAGCGCGCGCAGCAGTTTCACGAAATCCAGAGCCTGCTGCAGGCGGATGTGGCCTACGCCTTCCTCTACCACACCCTCGATGTCACCGGGTTCGCCAGCGATGTCCAGGGTTACAACCCGATTCCCGAGATGCGCTATCTCGAAAGTGTCTGGCTCGATCGCTAGCAAGCCAGACATCAGTCGGTGGTGCGGTTCGCGCACGCCGTCTCCCGGAATAGCGACGGCAAAGGCTGGTATTGGGAGCAACTGCCCCACGAAAGGATAGGAGTCCTCGTGTCCCAGATCGATTGGCGAGTCCTCAGCGGCCCGCGCGTTACTCGCCGCACGCTTATGCAACTGGCCACGGCGACCGGAGCGGCCGGGTTTGCCCAGTACCTCGATGCGCGCCACACGTTGCTCGAAGGAGCACGCACGGCGCGCGCGGCGAGCCAGGACGAGCCGCAGCAGGGCGGCAATCTGCGGCTCGGCTTCCTGATCAGCCAGATCGTCACGCTCGATCCGCAGCAGCTTTCGCAGGGAATCGTGGCCGGCTCGATTCTGCCGAGCATCTTCAGCAGCCTGGTCCAGTTCGACGAGCAGTTGGGCCTCATTCCCGACCTTGCCGAAACGTGGACGGTTTCAGAGGATGGCGTCGCGTACAGTTTCACCCTGCGCGAGGGCCTCACCTTCCACAATGGCGATCCGCTGACCTCGGCTGATGTGCAGTACACGTACGAGCGCACCACCAACCCGGACTTTGCCTCGCCGCACGCCAACAAGCTGGCCCTGGTTGACAGCTTCGAGACGCCCGACGAGCGTACGGTGAACCTCACGCTCAGCAAGCCGTTTGCACCCTTCCTGGCGGTGGCCTGCACACGCGGCCCCGGCCGGGCGCTGACGCCGGTGCCGAAGCGCGCGGTCGAGGAGCTGGGCGACGAGCAGTTCGGCATCACACCGGTTGGCTCCGGGCCGTTCATGGTGGTTCCAGAAAGTGTGAAGGTCGGTTCCGGGCTGACCCTGGCTGCCTTCGACGGCTGGTACGGCGGCCGCCCGTACCTCGACACCATCGAGGTGCAACTGATTCCTGAGCCATCCAGCGGCGTCAGCGCCCTGGAGGCCGGGGATGTCGACGCCATCGACCCGGCGCCTGCCACGCTCTTCGAGCAGTTGAACAGCAACCCCGATCTGGCTGTGATCAACGGCCCCAGCACAAGCTGGCGCGGCGTTGTCATGAACTACGCGCGGCCACCGTGGGACAACATTGACGCCCGCATGGCCGTCTCCAAGGCAATCGACCGCCAGGCAATGGTGGATACGGCGTTCTTCGGCCTGGCAATACCGGCCGTCGGCGCCATTGCGCCTGCCTTTGGCTGGGCCTATCTGCCGCCGGATCAGGTTGATAACCCGCAGGCGTTCAACCTGGACGAGGCCAGGGCCCTGGCTGAGAAGGCCGGGATCCTCGGGGCGAAACCGGTGATTATCTCCTCCGAGGAGATCGGCCAGCGGCCGACCGAAGTGCTGCGGACGGCCCTGGTGGACCTCGGCCTCGATCCCCAGGTCGATTTCCAGCAGGCCGCCACATTCAACGAGCGCTGGCAGTCTGGCGACTTCGACATGTTCCTGCACGGGAGCGTGGTGGACGCTGACCCGGACGATGGCCACTGGAACATCTTCTACTCGGAAGGCCCCTGGAACACCTACGGCTACAAGAGTGACGAAGCCGACAAGCTGCTGGTTGCGACACGCGAAACCTCCGATCAGGCGGAGCGCGCCAGGCTCTTCCAGGAACTCCAGGGCGTACTGGAGCGCGACGTTGCAGCCGCCTTCGCCTATCACCAGAACGACCTCATGGCCATGAGCACGGCTGTCCAGGGTTTCACCCCAATCCCTGAGCAGCGCTACTACGAGAAGGTTTGGTTGAGTAGCTAGCAACCCCCATGACCGCGAGCCGGGAACACGTCCCGGCTCGCCCTGATGCACGGTCAGGAGTTCGACATGGGGCGATACGTCACGCGCCGCCTGATTCACGCGGCCTTCGTCATCTGGGGTTGCGCCACACTGGTCTTCTTCATGCTGCGCATGATCCCGGGTGACCCGGTCATCCAGATGCTGGGCCCGGAGTACACGCCGGAAGCCGCCGTGGCCCTGCGCCACAAGCTGGGCCTGGATGAGCCGCTGTTCACGCAGTACGTGCGCTGGATCACCAATGTCGCCCGTGGGGATCTCGGCGGCTCCATTGCCTCCGGCGAGACCGTGGCGGATGCGATCAAGGCCGGCGTGCCGAAGACGGCGAGCCTGACCCTGGTCTCGTTCGTGATCGCGGTCATCATTGCCTTACCCGCTGGCGTCATTGCCGCGTTGCAACGCAACAAACCCGTTGACTACATCGCCAGCTTCATCGCCTTCATCGGTGTCAGCATGCCCAGCTTCTGGTTCGGCATCATCCTCATTCTGGTTTTCGCTGTGCAACTCAAGTGGCTGCCGGCAATCGGCTATGCGGAGATCGCCGACAAGGGGGTCGGCGAGTGGCTGAAGCGGCTGATTTTGCCCGGGCTGGCCATCGGCGCGGGCTACGCGGCCATCCTGATGCGTTTTGTGCGCGCGGGCCTGCTTGAAGTCCTGAGCAGCGATTACGTTCGCACGGCCCGCGCGAAGGGCGTACGCGAGCGGGCGGTCATCGTGCGTCACGCGCTGCGCAATGCCCTGATCCCGGTGGTGACCGTGGCCGGCATTCAGCTAGCCCTGCTCCTGAGCGGCACCGTGGTCATCGAGACCGTCTTCTCGATTCGCGGGCTTGGCCGCATCCTGGTTGGCGCCATCTTCGACCGCGACTACCCCATTGTGCAGGGCGTCATCCTGCTGATTTCGGTGGTATTCGTGCTGGCCAACCTGATCGTTGACGTGTTGTACACGTTCCTGGACCCCCGGATTCGCTATGAATAACCCCGGCGCTGCCATTGCGGCGGCAGACATCCCGGCACTGGACGCCAGCGGTGCTGCACCGTCGTCACGAGACCGCGTTCTCCAGCGGCTGCTGCGCGAGCGCAAGGTGGCGGTCGGCCTGATCCTTCTGGCGATCCTGGCGTTCATCGCTGTGTTCGGCGCCTGGATGGCGCCCTACCATCCGGACGCCGACGATTTTGGGCTCCTGGAACCGCCGAGCCTGCAACACCCGCTGGGGACGGATTCCTTTGGGCGCGATCTCCTCAGCCGCTTGCTCGTCGGTACACGCGTTTCCTTCTCGGTCGGGTTCCTGGCGGCCGCTGTTGCACTCGTGGTCGGTGGACTGCTGGGGCTGCTGGCCGGGTACTACGGGCGGTGGGTGGATAGCGTCATTTCCCGCGGCGTGGATCTCCTGTGGGCGTTTCCGGTCATCATCCTGGCGGTGGCGCTGGTCGCCATTTTCGGAGCTGGTTTCCGCAACGTCGTAATTGCCATCGCGGTCGCGTACTTCGATGACTTTGCGCGGATTGTGCGCGGCGAAACACTGCGCATCCGCGAGTCGGACTTCACCATTGCCGCGCGGGCGCTTGGGGCGCGTGACCGCGATATCATGTTTCGCCACATCGTGCCGAACCTGATTGCACCGCTCACCGTGCAACTCACGTTCGCTGTTGGCCTCGGCATCCTCACCGAGTCGTCGCTGACCTTCCTCGGCCTGGGCGTGAACCCGGCTACTCCCACCTGGGGCCTGGCGCTGAACGAAGGACGTGACTTCATCCGGCAAGCCTGGTGGATCAGCGTCTTCCCCGGCCTCGCCATCGTCACGACAGTCATGGCCCTCAACCTGTTCGGTGACGGTCTGCGCGACGCGATGGACGTGAGGGGTGTGGGTGACACATAGGCCTACAGCGTATTGCAAAGAAGACCTGACCTGCCAGGCAACTAGCCCGTGTCTCGAGCGCAGTCGAGAGACCTCGTCGCGAGTGCCGGTGAACGAGGTCTCTCGACGAGCTCGAGACACGAGGGGATTCCCGGCGGCCCAACTTCTTTGCACACCGCTGTAATGGCGCTGCTTCGCCTCCCGCGCACGACTGACCTCAGCCTCGTTGAGCCGAGAGACCCCGTCGGGCGCATCCCTGAACGGGGCCTCTTGGCTTCGCTCGAAGCACGTCGGGTTGCCTGGCAGCTCACGGCCCTGGCGACCCGCTGCCTGCAAGCCGGTGCGATGAACAGATACCCAATGCAGGATCGCGCTCACACGGTGATTTCTTCACTCCCCCGCGTAGCGCGTTTCCTGCACCAGTACCGCCAGGGTCACTACCGCGAGCCAACCAACAATGGAGAGCACCCAGGCGCCGCCCGACAGCCCGACGGCGGCGGCGACCAGGCCCACCGCCACGGGTCCCATCACGCCGCCCACGTCGCCAATCAGCCTCCAGATGCCGAGGAATTCGCCGGTGGCGCCCGGAGGGGCCAGGTCAGCGCCGAGCGTCATCATCAGGCCGGAGCCGAGGCCATTGCCCAGCCCGATCAACATCGCCACCAGGCTGAGCGTCAGGAAATCGTGGCTGAAGGGTATGAGCGCCATCCCCAGCGCCATGAGCGAAAAACTCGGCACCGCCGCCACCTTGCGCCCAAAGCGGTCCATGATCCACCCGGCCGGAACGAACATGGAGACATCGACAATCGCGCCCAGGGTCACGATCGTGCCGATCTGCCCCGCGTCGAGACCGAGTTGCTGACCCCAGAGCGGAATGATGAGAAAGCGCCCGGCCCGGATCATCTGCCCCAGGGTCTGGGCAACTGCGGCCGCCGACATCTCCTGCCAGTGTCGCCGCAACGCCTGCCACACCACCCGCCAGCGTGTGGCCGCCGACGTGGCCACGCCCGGCCCAGCGACTTCCTTCAGGAGCACAGCTGACAGGATAAGCGCCAGCAGCGAGAGCGCGGCCGAGACGGCGAACGTGACATTGATTCCAGCGAAATCAGTCAGAAACCCACCGATGGCGGGGCCAGCAAAAATGCCCAGGCGATTGATGCCGCCAAACATGGAGAGCGCCTGCCCGCGCTGGGCCGCCGGGATCGCCTCGGCGATATAGGCGTGGCGCGAAAGCGCCCAGAGCGCGGCGCCAATGCCGGCGACGAAACGCAGGATCACCAGCCAGTGGAACTGGTCGCTCCAGACGAGGGCCAGAGTGCCGAACGCCACCAGGCCCGAGCCGGTGATCATGGCCGGCCGCAAACCGACGCGACCGAGCACAGCGCCCGCGGGCAGATCGGTCGCCAGGGTCCCGATGGCCGCTGCACTGGTGGCAAAGCCTACCAGGCCATACCCCACGCCAAAGCTGGCCGCGTAGAGCGGCAAAACCGCGATGAGCAAGCCTGCCGCGAAGGCCAGCAATAGCGTCGGAACGTAGACCGCGACGACGAGTGGCGAACGCAGAACGGCGAGATTGGAACTCCGTGAGTAGCCCCTTCCCGGAGGCGCAAGACTGGTGCGAGATAGTAAACGGTGAGCCAGATTCCCGCTCACGGGCCGGAATGGAACGTGCAGCGGCATCTTCCCAAAAACGAACACCTGTGCTATACGTACAGCGTCGCCTCCAGTATCGGCGACAATGAGACACAGGCTCGCCACGACGGAGGGCGTCTGCGGCGCATGTGCAGAAACATCAAACCCCTGTTCAACTTCTCGCCTCCCGCAGGGGAGGACGACGTACGTGCGGCAGCATTGCAGTATGTGCGCAAGGTAAGCGGGTACGACAAACCGTCGCGGGTCAACGAAGTGGCCTTCAGCAAGGCCGTGGACGAGATTGCTGTCGTCACTGCGCGCCTGCTTGATGCGTTGGAAACGTCGTCTCCCCCAAAATCTCGTGAGGTCGAAGCAGCCCGGGCCAAAGCCCGTTCACTGCAGCGCTTCGGTGGCCAGTAACCCGCAGAAAGGCAACATTTCTGATGCTCGCGACCGACGTATCGGCGGGAATGCGGCCGCCAGGAGGCCGGGATCACGGCAGTGCCGTCACTCCGATCCTGAACGACGCAGAAATTGACCGCATCATCAGCGAACTGTACGAGGTCGAGTCACGCCGCGTCTTCGCGACGTTGGTCCGCCTGCTGGGGGATTTTGACCTCGCGGAGGATGCGCTCCATGACGCCTTTACGGCCGCGCTGCGCCAGTGGCCGCATGATGGCGTGCCCGCCAACCCTCGGGCGTGGCTGGTTTCGACTGGCCGCTTCAAGGCCATCGACGGGATTCGCCGTCGCGCGCGGTTCAACGCCTCACTGCCGACGCTCGCCGCCGATCTCGACACCCAGACTATGGACGCCGAGGAAGTCGACGACGAGGACCTGCAGGATGACCGCCTGCGGCTCATCTTCACGTGCTGCAATCCTGCCCTGAACCCTGAAGCACGCGTCGCGCTGACGCTGCGGGAGGTGTGCGGCCTCACCACCGAGGAAATTGCGCGGGCCTTCCTGGTCACTCCCACGACGCTGGCGCAGCGGATCGTGCGCGCCAAGGCCAAGATCCGCGATGCTGGCATTCCCTACCAGACGCCTTCGCTCGCGGAATTGCCGGAGCGCCTGGAGCCGGTCCTTCACGTCATCTACCTCGTATTCAATGAGGGATACGCCGCCTCGGCTGGTGATTCGCTGACGCGCGCCGATCTTTCCGGCGAGGCCATTCGCCTCGCCCGCCTGCTTCTGACCCTGCTCCCTGAACCTGAGGTGCAGGGGCTGCTCGCCCTGATGCTGTTGCACGAGTCACGCCGCACCGCGCGAGCAACCCCGGAGGGCGACATCATCCTGCTCGAGGATCAGGACCGGTCACGCTGGGACACTGCCCTCATTCGCGAAGGGATCGCGCTGGTTGAGCAATCGCTGGGGTCAGGTCGAGCTGGTCCCTACACGCTACAGGCGGCGATCTCCGCCGTCCATGCCGGGTCGCGCTCAACTGCCGAAACCGACTGGGCGCAAATCGTCGAGCTTTATGACGTGCTGGGTCAATTGGCGCCCTCCCCTGTTGTCGAGCTCAACCGCGCCGTGGCGCTGGCCATGCGGGATGGTCCAGCCGTCGGGTTGGCGGCCATCAATGCGATCCTGGAGCGAGGTGATCTCAAGGGCTATCACCTTGCCCACTCCGCCCGCGCGGAGTTCAGCCGCCGGCTCGGAGACACCGCCGCAGCTCGCGTGTCCTATGAGGCTGCCCTGTCACTGGTCAAACAGGAGCCAGAGCGACGATTCCTGATGGCCCGGTTGGCTGACCTGGGGTAGCCGGCGCGGGGGGCGAGCGGCGCCTACCGGCGCCCGGCGACGACCTGCCAGGTTCCTGACTTTGCAGGTTCCGGGCTCTGCGCACTGATGTGGAGGCCGTTCCTGCCGTCGTTGCGCCATCCCGGAGAACCGCGACCACGCCTGATCTCGCGCTCCCTGACGGACTTCACGAAGCTGGCTCTGCAACAGTCGCACTGGCGCGACGGCCGGCCTTGCGCGCGCAGCCTGGCCGCTGACGCTGGAAAGCATGGTGCAGCGTTCCGCTCCGCAGGCAAGGGTCGCGTACATCCGGGAATCCCTGTGAGCTTTGGCTTACTGTTGACCGGACATTCGCCCTGGCCGCACGTAACGAGACCGCCGGAAGTTGGGCCAGCAGCGACGTTGAATCGGTGGCCCGCGTGGTCTTCCTGCGCCGCATCAGCCCTCCACGACGATCTGCCCCCGCTGACGTACAGCCGCCGTCATCTCACAGGAATCCCCGACGCCAACCCAACCAGTCTGGCCGGTCCCCTGTCGAATCCTGGCATCGAACCACGACTACTCAGTGGCAGTTGGTACACAGCAACGTCATGGCGGAGGTCAAAATGCGCAAGATTGTTTCCGGGTTGTTTATCTCACTGGACGGCGTCGTTGAGGCCCCGGACCAGTGGCATTTCCCGTATTTCAACGATGAGATGGGTGAGGCCGTAGGCTCGCTCGTCGCTGAGGCCGATGCGGTGCTCCTGGGGCGAAAGACCTTCGAGGAGTTTGCGGCGTACTGGCCATCACAGGGCGACGAGGATTTTGGCGGATTCATCAACCATGTCCAGAAGTACGTCGCATCCAATACGCTGACCAACCCGGAGTGGCAGAACTCCACCGTCATTTCGGGCGATGTCATGGGGCAGTTGCAGGAGCTCAAGGCGCAGCCGGGCAAGAACATCACCATGACCGGCAGCGGAACGCTGGTGGAGTCGCTACTGCAGCACCGGCTGCTGGATGAACTGCATCTGCTGGTTCACCCGATAGCCGTGGGCTCAGGCCGAAAGACGCTGTTCATCCCCGAAAACCCGACGATTCCCCTGAAGCTGGCAGACAGCAAGACCTTCAGCACCGGGGTCCTCCACCTGGTTTACGTTCCTGCGGACGCATCATGATGGGTGCAATGACATTCGTCCCGCGCCGCTTTTTCCTGTCCGGGGCGGTGGCGGCTGCCATCGCCCTGGTCCCGCGTCACGTCCGGCAGGCATTCGCGCAGGAGACAACGCTGGAAACGAAGAGGAGTCTCGACGTGACATCAGGGTATGCGCCGGTCAACGGGCTCCAGATGTACTACGAAGTTCATGGTGATGGTGAGCCGCTCGTTCTCATCCACGGCGCGTATGCCCCATTGTCCATGTGGGGTCCGGTTATGGCAGGGCTCTCACAGCATCATCGCGTCATCGCGATGGACCTGCAAGGGCATGGGCGTACGGCAGACATTGACCGTCCGCTCCGCTACGAGACACTGGCGGACGATATCGCGGCGCTGCTTGATCACCTCGAAATCTCGGCTGCTGACATCGTGGGGTACAGCCTGGGCGCGGGCGTTGGTTTGCAAGTCGCGCTCCGCCACCCGGACAAGGTGCGCCGCCAGGTCCTGGCGTCTGGCGCCTTTCGGCACGACGGCATGTACCCGGAGGTCCTGGCAGGGATCAGTCAGATCACCCCGGAGGTGTTCGCCGGCTCGCCGATGGAGGCTGCCTACCTGGCCGAGGCGCCCAACCCCGACGACTGGCCGGTGCTGATCGAGAAACTCAAGGATCTCGATGCCCGGGAGTTCAGTTGGCCTGAAGACCAGATTCGCGCGATCGCCGCCCCGACGTTCCTGATTTTCGGAGACGGCGATGTCGTGACGCCGGAGCACGCGGTGCAGATGTTCCGGCTTTTTGGCGGCGGCGTCCCTGCCGACCTGACCGGCTTGCCACCATCACGTCTCGCCATTCTTCCCGCCACAACCCACGTCGGCGTCGTCACGGAGCGTCCTGAGCGGTTGGTCGCGTTGATTGAGGACTTCCTGGCGCAACCAGCGTCCATCAGGTCGTGAGGCATGTCCAGCAGCGACAAGGACGCTGGCACTGCCGGGCTCGTCAGCTGCCAGCCGACATGCGCGCTCGAAGCGGCGGGCTACACCCGGCTGGGCCGCCTGACGCGAAGCTCTGAGAACGAGTTGCCGGCACTGCATGGCTTCGGCCCGAAAGGCTTTCGCCTGCTGACCGCCGCGCTGGCGCCGCGCAGTCAGGCAGTTGGCAGCGCTGGAAGGCGCCAGCGACATGTTGTTCCGGGTTACCTGGGTCAGCCTGTCGATTTCGGCAGCGATCGTTCGACTACAGTTCGAGCCGCCCCGACGTGCTCGCCCGCAACTCGCAATTCGGCAGAAGGGAGTACCACGTGAGCGGGGTCCGAGTTCTGGTCGGAACGCGCAAGGGCGCGTTCATCCTCACGTCAGACGAGCGCCGTAAGGACTGGGAGATCACCGGACCGCACTTCGCGGGCTGGGAGGTGTATCACCTCAAGGGCTCGCCCATTCATCCGGAACGCATTTTCGCAGCGCCCTCAGGCGGCTGGTTCGGTCAGACCATGCACCGGTCCGACGACGGCGGCAAGACCTGGGAAGTCATCGGCAACAACTTCGGCTACGAGGGCGACCCCGGAACCCACCAGTGGTACGACGGCACGCAACATCCCTGGGAGTTCAAGCGTGTCTGGCACCTGGAGCCGTCCCACACCGACGCCGACACCGTCTACGCCGGAGTCGAGGATGCCGCCCTTTTCCGGTCCACAGATGGCGGCCTGACCTGGAACGAGTTGCCCGGATTGCGCGAAGCCAAGGGGCACCTTTGGCAGCCGGGCGCGGGCGGGATGTGCCTGCACACCATCCTGCTCGATCCGGGCAACCCAAACCGTATCGTCACCGCCATCTCGGCGGCCGGGGCGTTCCGCACCGACGACGGCGGCACAAGCTGGTTCCCGGTCACCCAGGGCCTCAAGTCCGAATGGGAGCTGCCGGACCCGGATGCCGAGATTGGCCACTGTGTGCATAACCTGGCGATGCATCCGTCGCGCCCGGACACCATTTACATGCAGAAGCACTGGGACGTAATGCGCACGGACAACGGCGGCAAGTCCTGGTACGAAGTCAGCGGCAACCTGCCAAGCGATTTCGGGTTTCCGATCAGCGTGCACGCGCACGAACCGGAAACTATCTACGTCGTGCCAATCAAGAGCGACTCCGAGCACTTCCCGCCGGAAGGCAAATTGCGCGTCTACCGCAGTCGCACCGGCGGCAACGAATGGGAGCCGCTGACGACAGGCTTGCCACAGGAGAACTGTTGGGTCAATGTCCTGCGCGATGCCATGTCCACAGACTCCCTTGAGTCAGGCGGCATTTACTTCGGCACAACCGGCGGCCAGGTCTACGTATCACCGAATGGCGGGGATACCTGGGAGACAATCGTGCACGATCTGCCGTCAGTGGTTTCCGTTGAAGTGCAGACCTTGCCATGAGCCAGATCCGGGTTGTGCTCCCCCAACATCTGCGTACGCTGGCGCGCAGTGAGCGCGAAGTCCGGGTGCTCGTGGCTGAGCCCGCCACCCAGGGATCAGTCATTGATGCACTCGAACTGCGCTACCCGACGTTGCGCGGGACCATACGTGAGTACGGGTCGTCTGTCCGCCGGCCGTTGGTTCGGTTCTTTGCGTGTGGTCAAGACCTTTCCCACGAGCCGCCTGACGCCCCACTGCCTGATGCAGTCGTCAACGGCCAGGAGCCGTTCCTCATCATCGGCGCGATGGCGGGCGGCTGAAAGAATTGCCGGAGTGCGGCCCGGCGGCATTGCGCGCCGGGTATCCCGCACCTGGAATGGAGACGTATGCATGAAGTTCATGTTGCTGATTTACGGTGCCGAGAACGCCTGGTCGGAAGCGGAGCGGAACGCCTGCTACGCAGAATCCGCCCAACTCGCCCGAGACCTGAGCGCAAGTGGTCACTTTCTCGGGGCAAGCCCGCTAAAGCCGGTGGCCACTGCTACCAGCGTCCGCGTGCGTGACGGCAAGCCGATCATTACCGATGGGCCGTTCGCTGAAACCCGTGAGCAACTGGGCGGGTTCTTTCTGGTTGAAGCGCGCGATCATGACGAGGCGCTGCAAATTGCGCTGCGGATTCCCGGGGCGAAAGTCGGAACAGTCGAGATCCGTCCGGTCATCGAGATTCCCGGGCTTCCGGGTGATCCGGGCGCGCGCGCGGAAAGCACGCTTCAGGGCACGACTGCCGGCCAGGCGACCGTCAATCGTTGACATGGGCGCGCTCGTGGCCTGGCCACGAGCGCGCCCAATTCTTGTCAGCCTGCAGCGCGACGCAACCTGCGTTCCTCCCCGGCCGCAACGCATGCAGCAGCAATGTCGATTGGCGCAACCTCCGTGCGACAACTACGTGCCCGGCCCCGAACATCCAAGCGCGGAGGTTCACATGCACTATCTCTGCCTGGTCTTTCGCCAGGATACCGACCCTCGTGAGCGAGAAACCCAGGTGGAAACAGCTGCGCTGGTCGAGGCGCTCGTCGACAATGGATACGACATCGCCGCGTTCCCATTGGCGCCTTGCGAGACCGCCACAACCCTGCGGCGCACCGGGGATGGGCTGGTGCTCAGTGACGGCCCAATCACGGCAGGCCCGGCCTGCCTTCAATCGGTGTACGTCATTGGCGCGCGCGACCTGAACGACGCGGTTCGCCTTGCGGCCTGGTTGCCAGAAGCGCGCAGCGCTGAGGTCGAGATTCGCCCCATCACGGCGCTTCCTCAACAGCCTGCGGATCCACCAGGCGAAGCGCCTTCTCAGGAAATCACGGTTCCCGTGGACAGCCCGGCGTCAGCCAGCGGGCTGGAGTTCACACCTCACGCCACAAGGAGTTCATCATGATCGGCAAAGTCCTGTGGGTTGCACAAATCCTTCTGGCCCTCGGCATGGCTTCCGCCGGCGTCATCAAGCTCGTGAGTGGCGATGACGTGCTCACAGCCTATTACCCAATCTTCCCGGCACTCTTCATTCGCTTTATTGGCGTCTGTGAACTCCTGGGCGCCATTGGCGTCGTGGTCCCGGCTGCCCTCCGCATCCAGCCCGAGTTGACACCGCTGGCTGCCACTGGTCTGGCGATCATCATGGGCGGCGCTGTCATCTCCACGATCATGATGGGCGCGGCGTCCATGATCGTCACACCATTGGCGCTGTTCCTGCTGGCAGTCTTCGTGGCGTATGGCCGGTGGAGTCTGTCTCCGATCATGTCCCGCGATGCGGAGCGCGCACTCTAGCGCACGTCGCCCCGGTCCGCTTGCCTGCAGAAAGGATGTCCCTTCACATGTCTACGACAACGGTCACTGGCCGGCGCATCTCTGACACCGAATACGTCATGGAGCGCACCTTCGCCGCCACCCCCCAGCGCGTCTTCGAGGCATATACCACCGCCGAGCAGATTGCCGCCTGGTGGGGCCAACGCGCAACAACGACGTTGGTGGAGGCGCTCGATGTCCGGCCAGGAGGCGTCTGGCGCATCGTGCAGCATGATGCCTACGGCGTTGCCTACGAGTTCCATGGCACGTACCTGGAGGTCTCGCCACGAAGACTGGTGAACACCTTCGAGTTCGCCGGGTATCCCGGGCATGTGGTCACAGATTCCGTGACGTTCGAGCCAGATGGGCCCGGGACACGCGTGGTTGCCTCCTCCAGATTCGCTAGCAAGGACGATCTCGATGGCATGCTGGCGAGCGGCATGGAGGGCGGCGCCAACGAAAGCTGGGATCGCCTCGCCGAACTGCTCACCCGGTAGGCACGTCATTCACCAGGCGCCGGCACCCCGGCCTGTGGTCGATTAAACGCTCCTGGCTGCGGAGGTCGACTGGATCAGAACCGTGCGGCCAACGGGTCAACCACACGTCACGCCGCTTGTCGACATCTGGCCTGACGGCGTGACCAGGTTCACGCCTGGCGCTGAGGAACACAAGGCGATCAGCCTTTCCGCAAACCCCGCAAGCACCCTGACGGCCGGGTGCAACGACCTGAACTGACCGGCTGGACCTCGTCATTGCAGGCCGGGTCCAGCGCGTTACGGATCCGTGCACGCTGGAGCACCTTGTGGCCTGCTCCAGGGCCAGATACGACTGGGAGTTCGCTGTCCAGGACGGCGTCCTCACCGATGGCGGCCATCCTACCCTGGTCGTCGCGGTCGCCCCCACCACCAGCTTCGCGTTCAGCAAGGGTGAGCCTCTCGGTCAAACGCGCTGGCAGTTTGCACCGGATGCGCCCTGAACCACGGAGTCCGCCATGACAATCATTTCGCTGGCCACTCGACACGCAGCAAACCGCCGGTCCTTGCTCAGGGCGTCCAGCGCCACAGCGATTCTGACGCTTTCCGGTTTCGACCGGGCCGCTGGCGCCAGCCCGCAGCCGGCGCCCCAACACCCAGCGCAGGAGCCTCACCCAATGTCCATCTCGGGATTCGCTTCAGATCGCCTGACAGTGATGCACGAAATGATGTCTCGTCACGCCGGCGCCAGCGGGTTACCCGGCCTGGTCACGTCAATCAGCCGCGGCGGAGAAACGGAGATCCACGCCTACGGAACCATGACCCCCTCTGGCGACGCGCCCATGAAGGAGGACACGATGTTCCGAATCGCGTCTGTTACCAAGCCCATCGTGGCCGCAGCGGCCATGACGCTGGTCGAAGCCGCGACACTCCGCCTGGATGATCCGGTGGATCACTTGCTTCCGGAGTTGGCGAATCGCCAGGTGCTGCGATCAATGGGTAGTGACCTGAGAGATACGGTTCCGGCCGACCGCCCTATCACCCTGCGGGATCTGCTGACGCTCACCCCCGGCTACGGGGCCATTTTCGCCGCGCCGGGCACGTTTCCCATTCAGCAGGCGATGGCGGATGCGGGCCTCGCCGCCGGGGCAGAGCTCCCGGCGATGTCCGCCGACGAGATGATGCGGCGGTACGCGGAAATGCCCATGGTGGCGCAGCCTGGAACGCGCTGGCTGTATAACAACGGCTTCGACATCCTGGGCGTACTCCTCGCACGAGCTGCGGACATGACGCTGGGCGATCTGCTGCAGGAGCGGCTCTTTGACCCGCTGGGGATGGTGGACTCTGGCTTTTTCACGCCACCGGACAAGGTGGATCGCCTGCCGGGCCTGTACTTCGGCGACCCCGCCTCTGGCGATACCTTCGAGGTTGACGCCCCCGGCGCCGGGAGTCGTTTTGCCACACCGCCGGTGTTCGCATCGGGAGCGAGCGGGCTGGTCTCCACCGGCGCAGACCTGCTGGCGTTCGGCGAGATGCTGCGCGGCAACGGCACGCGGGGCGGCGTACGCGTCCTGTCCCGTGCCTCCGTATTGCTCATGACCACACCGCAGGTGACGCCAGAGCAGGTGGTGCCAACCGATTTCTTCCCTGGTTTCTGGGAATCTCACAGTTGGGGTCTTGGTCTGGCGATCGACACCAAACGCGCCGAGCTGTTCATGACTCCGGGACGTTACGGCTGGGACGGTGGCTACGGGACCAGCCTGTATATCGACCCCGCCGAAGGGGTCATCGGCGTCCTGCTCACCCAGCAGGCCTGGGATGGCATCGGGCTCCCGAAGGTCCTGCTCGATTTCTGGAACGGCACGTACCAGGCGCTCGCCTGAGTTCGAACCAGAAATCTACGGTCTGGATATCCACATCCGGCATTTGCCGTTTCCGGTCTATACTTCACATCGCGCCGCCAAGAGCGGCGCGATTTTGTGCCCATCCAGGCCGCATCGCCAGCCGCGTCAGCATACCGAGCAGCCACCTCGCGCAGGTGGCGATGCACAGCCCTCCCAGGAGCCATTTCATGATTCTTCGCTTCTTCCGCCGCAAGGCCGCCCAGCCCGATGTCCAGCTTGAGCAGAGCCTGGAAAAGACACGGCGCGGCGTCTTTTCCGAGATCACCCGCCTCTTCGAGCGGGGCGCACTCGATGCCGACCTTTACGACGAACTGGAGATGCTGCTCATCCAGGCCGACGTGGGATGGGATGTCAGTCAGAAGCTGGTGAGCGATCTGCAGGACCGTGTGCGCCAGGGGAACGTGACCGGTCCCCTGCTGGCTCGCGAGATTCTGCGCGAGGAAATGATCTCCCTGCTGGAAGGCGCCAGCCGCAACCGTAAGGTGAAGATTCTGCAACGCGGTGTGCCTTTCGTCATCATGGTGGTAGGCGTCAATGGCGTCGGCAAAACGACCTCCATCGCCAAGCTGGCCGCCTATCACAAAGGATTTGGCCGAAGCGTGCTCATTGCTGCGGGCGATACCTTCCGCGCGGCGGCCATAGACCAACTCAAGATCTGGGGCGAGCGTGTCGGCGTGCCGGTGATTGCCCACGAGCAGGGCGCGGACCCGGGCGCCATCGTCTTCGATGCCATGCAGGCTGCCCACGCGCGCGGCATCGACGTGCTCATCATCGATACCGCAGGCCGCCTCCACACCAAGCACAATCTCATGGCGGAACTGACCAAGCTGCGCCGCATCATGCAGAAGACGGTGGCAGAAGCGCCACAGGAGACGATCCTGGTCATCGACGCTACCACTGGCCAGAATGGCCTGGTGCAGGCGAAGCAGTTCTCCGACGCGGTTGAGATTTCGGACATCCTCATCGCCAAACTGGACGGCACCGCCAAGGGGGGCATCGCCTTCTCCGTAGCGAAGGAGCTCGGCACGCCGATTTCCTACGTTGGCACCGGCGAAAAGGTCACCGACCTTGCCGAGTTCCGGCCGGATACCTACGTAGACTCGCTGTTCTTCGGCGAGGGCGAGGGGTTCTAGGCAAGGTGCGCGGCGTTCCCCGCTGGTTCGCTTGTCATCTACCGAGCGTCTTCGGTTCCGCATACCTGCTTGCGGGCGTTGAGCTCATCGCCGTGGCTGCGGCAATGCCGTAGAATGCGCTCGTGGGCGCCAGCCGATTCGAGTGGGACGCCACCAACGACCGCACAAACGATGAGAAGCATGGCATCACGTTTCTCGAAGCGATCACGGGGTTCCTGGATCCTCACGTTTTCGAGGAAGACTCGACCCGTCCCGAGTATGGCGAAACCCGTTGCAAGACTGTCGGAGTGGTCCGGGGCTGAATGGCGGCGGTGATCTTCACATTGCGTGAGGATCGCCGCAGAATCATCTCTGCCCCGAGGGCAAGACCAGATGAGCGAAAATGACAGGATCAAGGTGCTTCAATTATCTGATGGTCGAGTCTTTGAAGAACTGAATGACGGTTCGCTTCGGCCAATGAAGAGCGAGATGGATTGGACGCGGTTTGATTCCATGACCGACGAGGAAATCGAAGCCAATGCCCTTTCTGACCCCGACAGCCCACCCTGGACCGACGAGAACCTGGCGCGCCTGCGGCCCGTGCCCAGCGCCAAACGCATTCGCGCCAGGCTGCATCTGACGCAAGAGCAGTTCGCAGGCAGCTTCAACCTTCCCCTGGGCACCGTGCGGGACTGGGAGCTCGGCCGCCGCGAGCCGGATACCGCCGCCAGGAACTTCCTCCGCGTCATCGAGCACAACCCCGAGGCGGTGATTGAGGCGCTAAAAAAGTCGACCTGACCTCGCCCCACAGTGACAGGACACCCTGCCCATGTTTGAAACTCTCACCGATCGCCTGAATGAAACCTTTGCCCGGCTGGGCAGGAAGGGCCGCCTCACCGAGCAGGACGTCGATGACGCGATGCGCGAGGTGCGGCGGGCGCTGCTTGAGGCAGACGTCAACTTCAAGGTCGCGAAGGACTTCGTGGCCGCCGTACGCGAGCGCGCTGTCGGCCAGGACGTGCTGCGCTCGCTTACCCCGGCCCAGACCGTCATCGGCATCGCCAACGAGGAACTGATCCGCGTTCTCGGTGAAGAGGGCCAGGGTCTCCTGCCGCCGGACCGCCCGCCGCAGATCCTGATGCTGGTCGGCCTGCAGGGAAGCGGCAAGACGACGCACGCCGCCAAGCTCTCGGTGCACCTGCGCAAGCAGGGGCGCAATCCCCTTCTGGTCGCTGCCGATGTCTACCGCCCGGCCGCCATCAATCAGTTGCAGGCACTGGGGAAGCAGGTCAACGTCCCGGTCTACGAAGAAGGAACCGGCAAGAACCCGGTTGATATCGCCCGCAACGCCGTGCGGTACGCGCAGGAGCGTGGCTACAACCCGGTCATCATCGACACCGCTGGCCGCCTGCAAATCGATGATCGGCTGATGCAGGAGCTGGTCAACATCCGCGATACCGTTCGCCCCACCGAGATTCTGCTCGTGGCCGACGCCATGACCGGGCAGGAAGCGGTGAGCGTGGCGCAGACGTTCAATGACCGGGTTGGCGCCAGCGGCCTGATCCTGACCAAGATGGATGGCGACGCCCGAGGCGGCGCCGCGCTTTCTATCCGCGCGGTCACCGGGGTGCCAATCAAGTTCATTGGCACCGGCGAGAAGATGGACGCCCTGGAGGCGTTCCACCCAAACCGCCTGGCCGGCCGCATCCTTGGGATGGGCGACATCCTCTCCCTCATCGAGCGGGCGCAGGAAACGACCACAGTCGAGGACGCCGAGGAACTGCAGCACCGGATGATGAAGGGGCAGTTCAACCTGGAGGACTTCCTGGAGCAGCTCCAGAAGGTCAAGCAGATGGGTCCCCTCTCACAGCTGCTGGACATGATTCCCGGACTCGGCGCGCAGATGCGGCAGGCCAAGGCGCAGATCTCCGACGACGACTACAAGCGCGTCGAGGCAATCATCTACTCAATGACGGCGGATGAGCGTCGCAACCCGGACATCATTGGCAAACGCCGGGCTGCCCGCATCGCGCGGGGCAGCGGCACCACCCCACAGGAAGTGCGGGCACTCATCAAGCAGTTCGAAGAGATGAAGAAGATGATGTCCCAGTTTGGCCGCATGGCCCGGAAGGGCAAGATGCCGCCCGGCCTGCCCTTCGGATAGCAGCGTGGCCAGAGCGGCCGGAGCAACACCCCGTCCGCTCTCATGCTAAGGCGCGCAGACCGCGTTGCAGCGATAGGCGCCGCCACACCCCGTCTGTTGACAGTGGGTCCCGCGTGGACACTGCGACGTACTGGTGCACTCCTGCTGGAGAAACTCACACGTCGTATTCGCCACCTTGACGTGCGTGTTCTCTGCGGACACGTAACTGCATGAGCATCCGCCCTGGAAGTCCTGGTCACCGGAGCAGGAGACAGCGCATGTCCCGTTGAGCAGCTTCACGGAGCCGCTCGGGCAGGTGGAATCAACCGGGCATGGCTGCGGAGACTTCTTCTTCTTCTTCTTCTTCCGCTTGCTCTCAGTGCTTCCTGCTCCCAGCGCGGCGCTGCCGGCGGCTCCGAGGAGCGCCGCAACCATGGTGCGCCGGGGGCCTACCGCGGCTCGAACGTCTCGCAACGCGTCTGTGGTGCGCATCGCAGCCTCCATGAAAAGAGCGGGCCATCCCTGCTCCCCATGGACAGACACTACGCTCCCCGGCAGCCTGTGGCATCGGTGAAATCCGCCATCTCAGGGCAGTTTTCCCACTGAACCGGGCGCTGGCATTATCGTTTTGAGCCAGAATGTTAATGCGGTCGCTTGCCGATCCCCACGCGCAACTGCGGACATCACCAGCGATTGGCAGTGGGATCTGAAGTACTACCCGACAAGATCATGGTACAGCCGATCCAGCGTCTCCGCCGGGTCCGTTGCCAGACCCGAATGCACCGGCCCAGGCTGCACAATCGTGCTGGCGGGAGCGGTCAGCCAGCCGAAGCGCTCGAAGAGCGGAAGCCGCGCAATTGGCCCGCCAGCCGGGTCGCCATGGCTGACCAGGCAGAGGATGTCGAGGTGGCGCTGCACGGCGTCAATATCGAGATCCGGCCACAATGCGAGCAGGCGTTCTGCATCGAACCCGGTGCGTACACCAAGGAAGCGCCGTGGCCGCGAATAGAGGACGACCCCGACGTTGACACACTCGCCGCGTTCCACGCGCGGCACGACCCGGATCGGCGCATAGGAGAAGGGCGCCCGGTCCGCGCCCGCAGCGTGCTCAGGCAACGCCACGGCGCGCCTCCTCCGCCGTTTCGACCCAGAGCCGAGGTGCTCGCAGGCGGGCTGCCAGGTGCGTGCGGTACGCCGCCCGGTGCTCCTCCGGCGTCGCGAACGGCGACACCCCTTCCAGAAGAGCATCGGGCGCCGTAGCGACTGCCTCGGCGATGACGGCCGGCGTCAGGCGTGGCGCGAGCCGCGCATCGGCCTCAGGAATTGGGCCGGCCACCGAGAGCAGCACGTGGTCGCGGATCGCCGGGAAGCGCCCCGCCGCATTCACCTCCACGGCGGCCAGGTCGCCAGTCCAACTGTGCTGCGTGTAGAGCGCCGCTCCGTGATCGATCAGCCACAGCTTGCGGTGCCAGAGCAGCAAGTTCGGATTGCGCGGCGTGCGGTCGACATTCTGCAAGAACGCATCAAACCACACGACATCCGCAGCCAGTTCCGGCGATATCCCTGCCGTATCCGCCACGCCCAGCGGCAATGAACCCGGCAGATAGTCCAGCCCGACGTTCAGGCCCGCGCTGCGTTCGAGGAGCCCCTGGATCTCCGGGTCTGGCTCGGCCAACCCCAGCGCCAGGTCGAGATCAACCAACACCGGTTCCGGAACCGGCAGCTCAAGCGCCCGCCCCAGCGCAGCGGCGATCAGCTCGGCGACGAGGGCTTTCGGCCCCTGCCCCGCCCCACGGAACTTGACGACGTACATGCCGTCATCGTCCGCCTCCACGATGGCTGGAAGCGACCCACCCTCTCGCAACGGGGTGACGTAGCGCAACACCTGAACCTGCCGTATGGGACTGATTTGCTCACGAGCCATTACACGCGCTTTCGCCACCGCTCACGAAACCGGCCCGCAACCCTACCACAGCGCCTTCGACACACTCCGCGCAAGCTCCCTGGAACCGGCTGCAAGGTTCAGCCCCGGCACACACGATTGGCGCCCCCTGCCCGCACCTTCGTTCTCCGCCGAAACCTCATCACCGGCCTCCGGCGTTGTTGATGCGAAGGCGCTGTGCGAGGCGTCTTCGTAGATCCACCAAGGAGCGTTCGCATGCACCCACCACTCGTTGCTGCTGCCCGCACCATCGCCCGCGCCGCCCTGCTGGCCAGTGCCCTGGCTTTCTCGCAGATTGCCTCTCTCGCTCCTGCCAACGCCCAGGAAGCCACCTCTGCGGCGTCGGCAAATCTGGTTTACGCCGCCAATGATCTCAATCTGCGCAAGGGACCGGGCGAGAGCGACGTGATTTTCACGACCATTCCGTTTGGCGCTGAACTGGAGCGCCGCGAGGGCGGCCTGGTCAATGACTACATCCCCGTGCGCTTTGATGGTATCGACGGTTGGGTCTTCTCGCTCGGTGTTGTCGCCACCCCGCAGGATCTGCCGGCGTCCGCCCCGGAGGATGTCGCTGGAAACGAGACCTTTGCCGCGTTCGACCGCTCCCTGGAGCGCGTCACCATCTCTCCGCTCATGTTGCGTTCAGCGCCATCGCTCGAGGCCGAGACGCTGACCGGAATGCCCGAAGGCTCCGTGGTGTACCTGACGCAGGAAGGTTACGAGAACGGCTACATCACGGTGGACTACGGCGGGCTCCAGGGTTGGGCCTACGCCGACTTCCTCGCTGAGCCGACCGCATAAGGGCGAGTGCTGCCTCTTACGCCCGTTTGACCAGGGCCGCCGGGGCCGCAACGGGCGTGGCCTCGTCTGGCCGGATGTTGCGGCGTGCCCGGCGAGCACTCCGGGCGTGCTCCAGGGCGTAGAAACCGTCTCGTTCATCGGCCACCAGCGTGCGGGCATCGGCCGCCGGGACACCCAGCCAGCGCAGCACCTGCCGTCCGAAGCCGAGCGAGACTTCGAATTCCGGCTGCACCACCTGGTTCACTCCGCCATGCTCCAGCGCTCGCACGGCCGAGCTTGATTCGGCAAGGGCGATGACCTGCGTCTTCGGGTTGAGGCGCCGCACGATACGCACGGCTTCCGACGCGGACACCAGGTCAGGGATAGCCAGCGCCAGGATCCGCGCGTGTGCGACGCCGGCGCGCACCAGCACGGGTTCCATACCGGCATCACCATAAATGGCATGGCCGCCAGCGGCTCGGACGTCCCGTACCACCGCCGGATTGATATCGACAACGACTGCGGTGAAGCCGCCATGCTTCAGAATTTGCACCAGCTCCGCGCCAACCCGGCCATAGCCACACACAATGACATCGGGCTTGTAGACGTAGATGCCAGAGGTCCCCATGGCCCGGCGCTGCTCGGCGCTCAGGGGCAGCCAGCGCGCCACGCGGTTCAGTACGCCGGGCGCTGCGGCCACGAGCGGTGACGAGATGAGGATGGAGGCCAGGGCCACGGAGAGCATGAGCCCATACTGATCGCCGGTAATGATGCCCCATGTGACGCCGAGCCCCGCGAGAACGAAGCTGAACTCCCCCATCTGGGCGAGCACGGCGCCCACCAGCGCGGCGGTGCGCGTTTCGACGCCAGCCACCATCATCGCGATGGTGGTCGCCAGCAACTTGCCCACCACGAGCGCGGCCACCATCGTCAGCACGATCCCGATGTGCGACACGAGGAATGGCGGATCCACCATCATGCCAACAGCCACGAAGAAGACCGAGGCAAACAGGTCTCGCAGCGGAATGATCTGCGCCAGCACCTGCCCCTCGAACTCAGACTCCGCAACGACGATTCCGGCCAGGAACGCGCCGAGCGCAAACGAGAGTCCGGCCTGCTGGCTGGCCAGGCCAGTCCCCAGCGCGATGACGACCACGGCCATGATGAAGAGTTCGCGTGATCCAGTTTGGGCCAGCAGAAAGAGTGCGCGGGGGACGAGCCGGGCGCCCACGACGATAACGGCCGCCAGCGCCAGAGCGGAGACCCCGAGTGAGCGCAGGAGCGACGTTGCAAGGTCACCGTGCCCACCGGCCAGCAACGGAAGCAACGCGAGCATCGGAACCACACTCAGGTCCTGGATAACGCCCACGCCCAGCGCGATCCGCCCGTGCGCTGCCTCAATTTCCCCGCGGCCAGCCAACAGCTTGATGGCGACGATGGAGCTGGAGATCGCAAACGCCGCACCGAGCAGGATCGACGCCTGCACGGACCAACCGATGACCAGCCCCGTCCCGGCCCCGAGCCCGACCGTGAGCGCAATCTGGGCGATGCCGCCGATGAGTGCGATGCGGCGCACACGCATCAACTCCTCCAGGGAGAACTCCAGCCCAAGTGCGAACATGAGAAACGCCACGCCCAGGTTAGCCAGCACAACGACCCGGTCGCGTTCCGTCGACAAGCCAGGCGTGTGCGGCCCGATCATGGCCCCCGCGATGATGTAACCGAGCAGGACGGGCTGCCCCAGCCGCCGGGCTACCAGCCCGCCCAACAGGGCAGCACTGAGCACCAGGGCAACGGTTGCAACCAGAGAAAGATCATCCAAATATCGCGAACCCCGCAGTTTCTACCTGTACGGTGGCGATTCTCCTGCATTGCTTCAAACGTTACCACAACCACTTCCCCAAATCGCCAGTATTTCGCAGATCTACCTCCATACAACAACGTCTTCTGCACACAAAATCCCTCCGAGGCCAACTCAATCCTGTTCATTATGGTTTTTCATAAGGTCCGTACTATTTGCGGCAGGCTGTAGAAGGGATGGGCTTTTGCCACCGCCGCCGCCATCGCTGTATCTCAAGCGCAGCCGGCAGACCTCGCTCCACGCGGTGATCCGGCGCCATCACTCACACTTGTCAGAGGCGCGATGCAGGCGCCGCGCCGGTCAATTCCTTCGCCGCGTGCTGTCGCGCGTGAACTGCGTCACGCCGCCCTGAAACGGACTCGCATCCTTGTGCGTCGTGATTGGTGACATGGCCCACACGCGGGCCGGTCAGGGAGTACGTCCCGAGCCACCCCCCAAATGGCCTCTTCCGCGCGATCCCGACCCACGCGCGGACGGGAACACCACGGCGCCTGCACCCCAGTTTGGGACAGGCGCCGTGGTGCGCATCGGGGCTATCTGGTTGGCGTGTCTGTCATCACTGGCCTGCACAGGGCGAACACGAGGCCGAGCTCCTGGCCCGCCTCCAGAAAACGATGCTCCTGTGAGAAGTACTCCTCCAGATGCGGGTGATCCCCGAGCCAGTCTGCCTGATCTCGCGGAATGAGCAAATGGGTGATCCCGTCGGACATCGACGCTGCCACCTGCGCTCGTACGCGCGCCAGGTGCCGCGCGGCGGATTCACGGAGGCGCCGGTCGTCTCGCGCAAAGGGAGCGCGCTGACCGGAACTCTCGCCTGTATCGCCCAGGACCGCAACACGAATCAACCTGCTCAGGCTGGCTTCCACTTCGGCGATGTAGTCGACGCGCCAATGGGGCTCCAGACGATACCGGCCCGGCTTGACCGGCCGCTTCCCCACCTCATCCCAGAAATTGGCATCCGGGCTTCCGGAGAGGTGAAAGTCACTTTCACCCCAGCGGTAGATGTAAAACCAATCGTCCCGGGGCAATTCCGGATCGCCTGATGCGTCGCCTCCTCGCGTCTGGACGGTCGCGCGCATGGCCTGATCAAACACCTGGTCCTCGCCCAGCGTCAGCGATGGATACCCGCCAATGGTCCGCAGCGCATCCCGCCGGAAAAGGGACATGTTCGCCCCGACCACAGGTTTCTGATCCCCCACCAGCACGCCGTTATGTCTGAACCAGCCGCGCTTGGGGTTGAAATAATCTGCCTGGCCCAGCATCTGGTAGGAGAGCGACAAGCGCCACGGCAGGCTGATGTCGTCGTCATCCCAGGTCGCAATGAGGTCGCCGCGCGCCAAAGCGACTCCAGCGTTGCGTTTGTCGCCGAGCGAAGGAAAACGCTCCGACACGTTGACAACCCGCACCCCCGGCGCGTCACAGACCAACTCCTGACCCGGGCAATCGTTGAGGACAATCAGCTCCTTGTTCGGGTAATCCTGGAGCAGAAAGCTCTGGATCGCCTCCTCGATGAGGTGCTGTTGACCCGGCGGTCGCCCGTACGTGGGACACACGCAGCTGATCAGCGGCAGGTTGTACGTGACGTAGTCCGCCAGCGCCTCGGCCTTGACCTTGGTCACCCGTCCAGGCGGCAGGAACTCCGCGAAGTGTTCCTCCGCCCCGGTTGTGTCAAGCCCCAACTCGGTGAAGCCGATGATGTAGTTCCGCAGCTTCATCTCAACAGTCAGGGGATATGGCACCCCTTTCGGCCGTCCAAAACGGTGGACCCAGCGCAGCCACGGGAGGCAGAGCGTGCGCCCGCCGCGCTGGCGAAACTTCTCGTGAATGTAGCCTTCTTCCCCACCGAAGCCGCGAAAGGCCGGGTTGAAGCCGGGCCAGGCCTCACGCCGGCAACTGAAAATCCCCAGCCCCTGGCTGGGAATATCGAAGGCCTCCCCATCGACGTCGATTCCACGCGGGTCAGTACCCCACGTGCCCCACATCTGGGAGCGCCATTCCGGTTGGAAATGTGTTGAAATCGAACTCAGGTCGTCATAGAGCAGCGGCCCCTGCAGCAGATCCCGGGTATCCGGGTTATTCGCGTAATGCTGACGCAGCCGCGCAATGGCGCCCGGAACAAGCAGGACGTGCGAATCAACGCATAGAACGGCGTCGCCCTCAGCGTGCGTGAACACCAACTCTCGCACCGCCGTCCCGACCAACTCTGTCGCGCGGAGATAGCGAACGTTCGCCAGTCCCTTGACAAACTTCTCCGTGTCGTCGCAGCCGTAGTTGTCGATGACCAGGATTTCCGTGTCAGACAGGTCTTGATAGAGCCGCAGCGACTGGATCGTGAAGTACACGCCATCGAAGTCGTCGTACGTTGCCATCCCGATTGTTAACGCCACCATGTCTGGCACCCCCTGGGGATGGCTATACGCACTACGATCGGTTGATGATAGTGCCGTCCGCCCAGACTGATCCCGTCAGCCTATTCCGCCGGGACCGCCAATGCCAGCGCTGCCACCTGCTCGGGCTCGGTGATCGCCTCGATGGCGACGACCCGGCCGTCGCGGATCGCAAAATCCAGGATCATCAAGAGATGGCCACGCGGCGCGACTACGACGCCCACCTCGCCATTCACCACGATCGGACGAGCAGCAACTGCCCGCCCGCGCATCGCCAGCGGCGCGACGGCCTCGGCGCCACGCACCTCCTGTAGCCCGCCGGGCGTCTGCGTGCGGAAGACCACGTCCGGATCCAGTACCGCAAGCACGCCGTGCAGATCGCCAGCCCGCGGCGGCGAGAAAGCATCGATGATCGCCCGTTGCTGCGCCGGGTCTCCCGCATGGGAAGTCGTCGCCTTCCCGCGTGGGTGCGCCTTCGCGACGCCACCGTCCTCATCCGGCCCGGAGGCGGCGTGTACGCGGCGCCGAGCGCGGCTGGCAAGCTGCCGCGCGGCAGCCGGGTTGCGACCCACGACGGGCGCAATCTCGTCGAAGGGCACGGCAAACATATCGTGCAGCACAAAGGCCAGGCGCTCGGCGGGGTCCAGCCGTTCCATGACGACCAGCAGCGCCAGGCCAACCTGGTCCGCCATCAGCGCTTCCTGTTCGGGGTCTGCCTGGCCGTTGCGAACGGCAACGGCAGCCGCTTCTGGCGTATCCAGCGAATCTTCACGGCGAGCCTTGCGTGCCCGCAACAGGTCAAGGCAAACGCGCGACACAACCTGGCGCAGCCAACCGCCGAAATTCTCGATCTGGCTGGCATCTGTGCGGCTCAGCCGCAGCCAGGCTTCCTGGACAGCATCGTCCGCTTCGGCCAGCGAACCGAGCATGCGGTTGGCAAGCGCCCGCAGGTGAGCGCGGTGTTCCTCGATTTGTCCGGCAAGCTGATCGTATTCCACGCGCTCATCGACCTTCCGTTGGCACGAAGCCGCCTCCACAGCGCGAGCGCCCCCGGGCACGGCGCACGCTCCGCCTGAAGCAACCGGGCGCGAGCATTCACGTGCGCGACCGAACGGTTCACCCGGCTCCGGTCACACTTTCGCGCGGCCCATCGTCATGGTAGTGGCGAGGCATTGGGCCCGTCCGCAAGAGCAGGAGACTTTCAGTGCAGATCAAGCTGTGTAAGGTTTACGTCAATGATCAGGAAAGGGCGCTTCGCTTCTACACCGACGTGCTGGGCTTCCAGAAGAAAGACGACGTTAGCAACGAAGGGTACCGTTGGCTCACGGTCGTGTCCCCGGACGACCCGGACGGGCCGCAACTGCACCTTGAGTCAAACGCCTTCCCCGCCGCCAGGACCTATCAGGAAGCGGTGTATGATGCGGGCCAACCGGCGGCCATCCTCAACTCAGAAGACGTGCAGGCGGACTACGACCGTATGTCCGCGCTCGGCGCAACATTCACCATGCCGCCGACCGATGTTGCCTTCGCGACAATCGCAACGGTAGATGACACGTGCGGCAATCTCCTGCAACTCACACAGCTCGCTCGCTGGTAACAACGCAGACCCGTCGAACCTGGCTCAGCCGCGAACATAGGTGAGATCAGCTACATGCGATGCAGTTGATCTCACCCATGGCGGTCGTCGCGTCATCGTGCCCCACTCTCCCGGCAGCCCGGGACCGTGTACCCTTTTCGCTCGCCGCCGCGGCTTGTCCCATCCCCTCGCCCCACGCCCGTGCATTGTTGTGACCGGGATGGCTACGTTCGCGCGCGACAATGTCAACAGGGTTCGCCGAGGCGACCCAATTAACGAGATGGAGCGTTCATGAGCACCGCCACCGAGGCAGGGATCCGTGCCTTTGCCACGCATCCTGCCGACAGCCACGACATGATCCGTGTGCACGGCGCGCGTGAGCACAACCTCAAGAACATCAGTGTCGAGATCCCGAAGCGCCGGTTGACCGTGTTTACCGGGGTTTCGGGTTCCGGCAAGAGCTCGCTCGTCTTCAGTACCATCGCCGCTGAATCGCAGCGCATGATCAACGAGACCTACAGCGCTTTTGTGCAGGGGTTCATGCCAACGCTGGCGCGGCCCGATGTCGATGTCATGGACGGGCTCACCACCGCTATTATCGTCGATCAGGAACGCATGGGCGCCAATGCGCGCTCGACCGTCGGCACTGCAACCGACGCCAACGCCATGCTGCGAATCCTCTTCAGCCGGCTTGGGCAGCCGCACGTCGGATCGCCACAGGCGTTCTCCTTCAACGTGGCCTCAGCCCGGGGCGCCGGGGCTATCTCCGTCGACCGTGCAGGAGGAACGAAAGAGACACGCACGTTCTCTATCACCGGCGGCATGTGCCCGCGCTGTGAAGGCATGGGACAGGTCAACGATATCGACCTGACCCAACTGTTCGATGACAGCAAGTCTCTGGCCGAGGGCGCGATCACCATTCCCGGTTACAACGCTGATGGCTGGTCGGTGCGCACCTTCACCGAATCGGGCCTGCTGGACCCCAACAAGCCAATTCGCGACTACACCGATCAGGAGCGCCACGATTTCCTGTACAAGGAACCGGTCAAGATCCGGTTCGACAGCTTCAACCTGACCTACGAGGGCCTGGTGCTGCGCGTGCAAAAGTCGTTCCTCGCCAAGGATGTTGACTCGCTGCAGCCACACATCCGCGCCTTTGTCGACCGGGCCGTTACGTTTACCACCTGCCCGGACTGCGGTGGCACCCGGCTAAACGAGGGCGCGCGCTCGTCAAAGATCCGGGGCATCAGCATCGCCGACGCCTGCGCCATGCAGATCAGCGACCTTGCCGAGTGGATCCGTACGGTGGATGAGCCGTCGGTAGCGCCGCTGCTGAACGCGCTGGGTGAACACCTCGATGCGTTCGTCAACATCGGGCTGGGTTATCTCTCGCTCGACCGCCCGTCGGGCACGCTCTCGGGCGGAGAGTCGCAGCGTACGCGCATGATCCGGCACCTCGGCTCCGCCCTTACCGATGTTACGTACGTCTTCGATGAACCGACCATCGGGCTGCACCCACACGACATCCAGCGCATGAACGACCTCCTCCTGCAACTACGGGACAAGGGCAACACCGTTCTGGTGGTCGAGCACAAGCCGGAAGCAATTGCTATTGCTGACCACGTCATTGACCTTGGACCCGGCGCGGGCAAGGCTGGCGGCGAAATCTGTTACGAGGGCCCTCTGGATGGCCTCCGCGCCAGCGGCGCCCTGACCGGCCGCCACCTCGATGACCGGGCCGCACTCAAGGAGAACGTGCGCCGGCACAAGGACTACCTGCAGATTCGCGGGGCAAACACCCACAATCTCCGCGATGTCAACGTCGATATTCCCCTGGGCGTGCTCGTTGTGGTCACGGGCGTGGCGGGCTCCGGAAAGAGTTCCCTCATTCACGGCTCACTGTCGAAACTGGCCGACGTCGTGACCATCGACCAGGCGGCCATTCGTGGCTCACGCCGCAGCAACCCCGCCACCTACACCGGCCTGCTGGATCCGATTCGCAAGGCGTTCGCAAAGGCCAACGGGGTCAAGCCCGCCCTGTTCAGCGCCAACTCTGAGGGCGCGTGCCCCGCCTGCAATGGCGCCGGGGTGATCTACACAGACCTTGGGATGATGGCGAGCGTGGCGACCACCTGCGAGGAGTGCGAAGGTAAGCGCTTCCAGGCGGCCGTGCTGGGGTATCTCCTCAATCGCCGCAACATCAGCGAAGTCCTCGCCATGCCCGTGACCGAAGCGCTGGAGTTCTTCAGCGAGGGGGAATCACGCGTGCCCGCCGCCCGCACAATCCTGACCCGACTGGAGGATGTCGGCCTCGGCTACCTCAGCCTCGGCCAGCCCTTGACGACGCTTTCCGGAGGCGAGCGGCAGCGCCTGAAGCTCGCGAACCAGATGGGCGACAAGGGCGATATCTACATCCTCGACGAGCCGACGACCGGCCTGCACCTGGCGGATGTCGCGCAACTACTCGGGTTGCTGGACCGGCTCGTCGACTCCGGCAAGTCTGTCATTGTCATCGAGCACCACCAGGCGGTGATGGCCCACGCGGACTGGATCATCGACCTGGGCCCCGGTGCCGGCCATGACGGTGGCCGCATCGTTTTCGAGGGCGCTCCGGCCGAACTCGTGGCCAAGCGCTCCACCCTGACGGGACAGCACCTCGCGCAGTATGTCGGGGCCTGACGGGAACACGCCGCATCTGCAGCCGGGTTGCAAGAGCCCTGCGCCGCCACAAAAATCTGCGCGCCTCGAGTGCAGCCGAGAGACCTCGTTAGCCAATCACGCATACGAGGTCCTTCACGCCAGGCGGCTGTCGCCGCTTCAGCCCTCGCGCCCGGCCCCGCTCCCGATGTGCGGAAACGGGGAGTCGACGGGTCGCCTGGTGGCGAACGCTGGCTCACCACGCTGCATCGGGCCTGAGCACCCGGGTCAGCCAGCCCCGCTCCCGCGCATCGGCTGGTAGGGGGGAGGTTTGGGCGATTTCGCGTGGTGTCGGCCCTGGAGAACTCTCACCCTGGCTCCCCCACCTGCTGCGCGAGAGCGGGGCTTCTGCCCCGGACAGGCGGACTACAGCGGTGTGCAAAGAAGTTGGGCCGCCAGGAATCCCCTCGTGTCTCGAGCGGAGTCGAGAGACCTCGTTCACCGGCACGCGCGACGAGGTCTCTCGACTCCGCTCGGGCCTGCACGCGCCGAGCCGATCAACACCCTCGCAACGCGTTCCAGGCCGCGACGGCCAATGGCATTGCAACCCGCTGCGAGGAATTGCCGGTGGAAAGTCTCCGTCAACAAGGAGGCCGAACTGCGCGATCTGGATGGGGTCGCGCGGTTCGGCCTCCGGAGGGAAGGTCGCTCGCACCGTGGCTGGCGGTGCGAGAAAGGTGATCTGGGGGATACGCCGCAACGCATCAGGCGGTGTGGAGACCGCACAGGAACAGCGCCAGATCGTCGCCTGTTCCGTGCGTGTCATTGTATGAAGGTCAGGCCGCCCTGAGGCGCCCCAATCGGATACCGTTGCTGGCACGGTTGCGCCGGGAAGCGGCCTAGATCAAGCCGCGCCGGATCGCCTCGGCCACCGCGTGTGCGCGGTCAACCGCCCCCAGCTTCTGGAAGATCACCTGCAACCGCTTCTTGACCGCTACTTCCGTGCGACCCGTGGCCAGGCCAATCTCCCGGTTCGTCGCGCCCTTGCTGGCCCGGCGCACAATCTCCAGATCCTCCGGAGAGAGATCCGTACTGCGCTGGGTATGCTCCCGGGCCAACCCGCCGAACTCCTGGAGCACGCCATCCAACAACTCCGGGCTGAGTTGGCGGCGTCCGCGGGCTGCGGAACGGATCGACGAAATCAGTTGCTCCGGCGGGGTGCTTTTCAGCAGATAGCCGTCTGCTCCCGCCTCAATCGCCTGACGCACATACGCCTGATCGCCATAGGAGGTCAGGATGATGATGGCGACATTGTCATCCAGGTCGCGCAGGCGGCGCGTCGCCTGCACGCCGCTGGCCCCCGGCATGCGGAGATCGAGCAGGACCACGTCCGGATGGAGCGCACGGGTCTTCTCGATGGCGCCAGAGGCATCGTGGGCCTCGCCAGTCACCATCAGGTCTCCAGCCGTTGCCAGAACCTTGCGGAGGCCTTCAATCACCACAGGATGGTCATCAACCAGCAGCACGGAGATCACGCCGAAATCCTCTTCAGGTCAGAGACAGCCAACTCGGTGAGTCCGGTAACCGGGCCGAGCATAGGCGATGTCTCCGCAGGCTCCAACTGCCGCTCGATCAGCACGGTCGTGCCGTCTCCGGGCCGGGAGCGAATGGCAAGCGTAGCTCCAATCGCGGCCGCCCGTTCCCTCATGCTCAGCAAGCCAAGAGCCGTTGGGCGGGTGGCGATCTCCGGATTGAACCCGGCGCCATTGTCGCTGATGGTCACGCGCAGGAGGTCGCTGGAGGTTTCGATACTGACCACCGCCTCATCGGCCGCCGCGTGGCGAAGCGCATTGTGCAGCGCCTCCTGCACGATGCGGTAGATGGCCAAGCGCACCTCTGGCGTCAGGGCAGGCGGGTCTTCGTTCGCGTCGATGCGAACGTTCAGGCCGGAGCGCTGCACCTGCGCGGCGTACCGCTCGATCGCGGCGACCACGCCGATGTCATCCAGGTCTGGTGGCCGCAAGGCGAAGACAACTCCGTGCAGTTCCTCCATGGCCCGCGCCAGGAGATCGCCCACGCTATCGAGCCCGGCGTCTCGCCGTGTGTTCTCCCAGCCACGCTCGTCCTGGTTCCCCAGGCGAATGGCGCGCGCCTGGTAGAGCGCGCCGGTGATGAGGGGGGAGACAGCGTCGTGAATCTCGCCGGCGATACGGCGGCGTTCGTCCTCCTGCAGGCGGACCGTGCGTCGGTTCAGCTCACGCAACTGTTCCGCCTGGGACGCGCCCGACTCAAGCGAGCGCTCCAGATCGCGCATCTGATCGCCGAGGTGGCTGGCAATCTCACGCAGCGACTCGCCAATCTCGGCAATTTCCTCGCCACCGCCATCCACCGGGTCACGCAGGGCAACGTCGCCAGCAGCCAGCGCTGCCGCCTGCGATTGCAGTTGCCGCAACGGCCGCGACACCAACTCACTGACCAGTGCAGCCAGGGCAAAGGTCACCAGCGTCGCGGCCAGCACGGCGATCAACGAGCGGGAGACCATCTCGCGGTTCGGCGCGTAGGCCGCCGGCGAGGGGTGCGTTACCAGCACCCCCCAGGTGGTATTGGGCACGGGTGCGTAGACTGCGAAGCGTTCGTGGCCTGCCTCGTCCGTATAGGAGAGCGTGCCCTGCTTGGCTGAAGCCGGGGGCGAGACGCTGGATCCGATGATCGCCTCCACGGCGGGATCCTTGCCCTGGGCAGCCACGATTTGCCCGTCGGCCACCACGGCGATCAGGGTATCGCCGCGAGCAATCGGCAGAACGGCAGCGCCCAGGCGTTCGACCGAGAGCAGCGATCCCACGACGCCGATCGGCTCACCCTCCGCCTGGTCCTTGGCCCGGACAGGCATGGTGAGCGCGATGACCCGTGCATCCGGAGTGGTCAGCGCCGTCGAGACACCTGGTTCGCCGAGCTTCAGGGAGCGGTCCACGGCGTCGCTGAACGGCACATTCGCCCGGAACTGGTTAGGATCGAGCCCCGTGCTGGCGACAAGCTGCCCGGTGTCGCTGAGCAAGAAGAGACCGTACAGATTGGGGTGCGCGCGGCTGAACTGATCCAGAGCCTCTTTCGCGGGCTCGGTCTCCATGCGTCGCAGGCGGTCAATGCTGGCAAGTTCCTGGAGAACCTTCTGGTTATCAGCAATAGTGGCGCTAATAACGCTGGCGGCCACCTCCGCCGTCGCAGCCTGCGCGTCCAACACCTGCTCACGCCCGGCGTCGGCTGTCTCCGAAAGGATAACGAGGGTCACCACCAGCAGCGGGAGCAAACAGGCCCCCGCGAAGAGCACAAGCCGATTCTTGATTGAAAGGCGTCGTAGCAAATCCGTCACTCCGTCCGCCCACGGGCACGAAGGCGACGGTTAATCATCAACGCTGTGTGAGTATGGATACACTACCCATTCGCGCCGCTCGGGGGTCCCATCCGTGCCCGGCGGAACGCCAGGTGAGCGAATCATTGCTGGAATCTACCAGGATCTACGTCCCACCAGCGTCACCGGGTTCCGCTCCGGCGCGCCTGGCCGCCAGATACTCCATCGCGCGGTCTGTATACGTCGCCGCACGCGGGTCAAAGTGCCCCCCGGCGCGCTTGACGTACGGCGTGGACGAGCGCAGCAAGAACCGGAGCATCCCCTCCTCCTGGATCGCGTTCAGCGATGTCTTGTAGAAGTCAAAGATATGGGCGCTCCCCAGGTTCAGCCCGGCTCTTGCGGCGGCGCCTGCCAGTGCGGCCGATACCTCGGACACGGAGCGTCCTTCCTTCTCTGCGGTCGCCTGGAGCTCCCGGAAGATCAGCGCAAGTTCGCCGGCAGACGGCAGATCATCTGCTTGGCGCCGCAGAGATTCGAAGGAGGCGCGAGCATCCTTCACGGTCAACGGCGGCACGTCAATCGTGTCCGCCAGGACGCCGGAACCGGTTTCCAGTCGTTGTAACAGCTCCTCATAGGAGGCAATGTCTGTCCCGACCGGGAGCTGTCCCGTTTGCTGCAACTCGCTCACAAGCGTGCGCAGGTAAGCCTTGGAGCCACCCATGACATCGGAGGCTGCCGCCAGGATCCAGAGTGGCGAGAACCCGACCGCGAAGATGCTGGCAAACTCCACGATGTTGCCAGTGAACTTGCGCACCGCCAGTTCACTGGCCCCCATCTCCTCATCGTCGTAAATGCCCTGCACATCGCCCACCCACTCGATGAGAATGCGCAGTAGCCGGCTCACGGTCACCTGGTAGAGCTTCGAGTCGCGCACGGCGTTCGGCAAGGCAACCTGGCTGGTTTCGTACAGGGCGCCGCCCGCCAGCGCCGCCGAGGCACGAGCAAAACGCTCGGGAAGCGAAATGACGTATCGACCAGCCGCGCGGCGAAGGGCTCGCTTCGGCGAGGGCGATGGCGAGGGTGAGTGAGCCTGGTCTGACATGGCCGTCGTCTCCATTTCGCCGTCACTACGCTGCGGGCCTAGCCCGGGTTCCGGGCCAGGAAATCCAGCACCTGCGGTCCGACAATCCAGGGATGCGTGTGCTGCACGACGTGCGGCGCATTGTTGATCAACAGCAGTTCGGCATGTGGAATGGCGCGCTGCATGTCAGTCATCTGATCCAGGTTGCCCCACAGGTCATTGCCGCCGGCAATCAGGAGAGTCGGGTTCGGGATACGCGCCAGGTCCTCTTTGGTGTAGGCGGGGTAGGCTGCCAGGTTCTCGGCCAACTGCCGGAACAGCTCCCGCCACCAGCCCGGACCGCCGCCACGGTCATGCAACGCGGCAAGTTCCTCCATCTCATGTGGGCGCTCGCGGGCCATGATCTCCAGATCGGCGAACTGATTGGCAATGGCGACCTGCTCATCGTTGTAGTAGTTCGGACCTACTGCAACCAGTGCCCGGGCGACCTCCGGCCGCGTCATGCCAATGACCAGCGCGGTAATGCCGCCGTCACTCACACCGGCGATATGCGCCGGGCCAGCGCCAAGCTGCTCGATAAACTGCACGACGTCGTCGGCAATCATCTCGTACCGGATCTTTCCCGCAGGGTTATTGGTGCGCCCGTGGCCCCGGTGCTCCAGGTGAATGGCCCGGTAGTGCTCTCCGAACGCCGCCATCTGGCCACCCCAGCCGGATGACGGGCTGTCGATCGTGCCGCTGGCGCCATGCAGCAGAATCAGCGGGGTGGCAGCCGGATCCCCCACTTCCTCGTAGTACATGCGAATATCGTTGACGTTTGCGTACGGCATCCGCTTACTTTCCCCTCGCTGTGACCGCGCCACGACGCAGACGCGGGAGCAGCATCGTAGCCGAGAGTTGAGGTGCATCCCGGAGCCGCTGTTAATGGACGCTGCAGATTCCCTGACCGTACGCCGTGTACCTGCCGGCGAGAGCCGCGAACCCTACGTGCCGTTGCTCCTTCTGGCAGACGAGCCGGAACCACTGCGTTCCTACCTGAACGACGGAGATCTCTACGTGCTGCGTGACCAGGCCGGGTCCCTCCTCGGCGCGACGCACGTCTTGCCGTGGCACGGTGAAGAGGCAACGGCCGAGCTCAAGGCGGTGGCCGTTGATGCCGGCGCGCATAACCGGGGCCTTGGCAAGCGCATGCTGCGAGAGGTGGTCGATGACCTGCGCGCCCGCGGGAAAACCCGGGTCGTTGTGGGCACGAGCAATGCCGGAATTGGGCAGATTGCATTTTACCAAAAGGCAGGTTTCAGAATTTTGTGCATCGAGCGAGATTACTTTACCGTTGAGAAAGGGTACGATCCCGACGAACGGGAAAATGGACTGCCGCATCGGGACATGGTCTGGTTCGACCAGGATCTGGGCTAGCCGTTCGCACGCTGGCCGGATCACGGAGCGATGTGGCTGACGGGAAAGCGAGGAACCCATGGCGCAGTCCGCTGATGTCGTCGTAATCGGTGGTGGCGTGAACGGCGCCAGTACGGCCTTTCATCTGGCGCAACGCGGCGTCAAGGTCACGCTCCTGGAGCGGACGGTACTGGCCGGTGGCGCCAGCGGGAAAAGCGGCGCCCTGGTGCGGATGCACTACACCAACCCGCTGGATGCCAGTCTCGCGCAGCTCAGCCTGCCTTACTTCCAGCACTGGGATGACCTCGTCGGCCACGGGGATCCTGCGTTCCGGCCGGTGGGTGTGGTCCGGCTCGTCCCGGCAAAGTACAACGACGCGCTGCGGGCCAATGTCGATATGCTGTGCGGAGTCGGCGTCAACACAGAGGTGATCTCGGCGGATGATCTGCGTGAGATAGACCCCGGCGTGTACACGGGTGACATCGACATCGCGGCCTGGGAGCCAGAATCGGGATTCGCCGAACCGGCGGCCACGGTGTACGGCTTTGCGGCCGCTGCCAAAGCCATGGGCGCCAGCATCCACGAGGGCGTGGAGGCCACCGCAATCCTGACGGCAGGCGAGAAAGTCACCGGTGTAGAAACGCCGCTCGGCGTGATCGCCACGGAGACCGTCGTGGCGGCGCCCGGCGCCTACACCAACAAGCTCCTCAACCCACTGGGGTTGGACTACGGTCTGATCGCCAACCGTGTCCAGATCGCCATTCTGCGGCGAACGGCGGAGGACTTCTCTCACCCTGTCTACATTGACGGGCCGAATGGAACCTGGCTGCGGCCGGAAGGCGACTTCGGCTCCCTGACCGGCGTACTGCGGGATCAACTCGGTGTGGACCCCGACTATTACGACGAAGGCGTGGACTTCGATTACATCAAGGACGCGCGAGACCGCTGCGCGCGGCGGCGGCCGGCGCTGACCAACGCCTTCATGCGCGGCGGCTGGGCCGGTGTGATCACCATGAGTCCCGATAGCCACGCCATCATCGACCAGTTGGCGCCCTACGCCGGGCTATACGCTATCCTTGGTGACTCTGGGACCAATTTCAAGACCGCTCCCGCCATCGGTAAGAGCATGGCGGAGTGGATCGTCGATGGCGCGCCGCAGTCGGTCGACCTGCATCCGTTCCGGGCGTCGCGCTTTGCAGAGGGTTCTCTTTTCGCCGGAGAGCACGAGTACGGCGAGGGTCTACTCGACGTCTTCCGGTAAAGCGGAATCACGGCTATCCGTTCGTCGAGGAGTGGACAGATGCTGCGTCACTACGATGATCTCGTTCACGGAGCACAGGCAGTACGCGCGAAACTGGTCTCCCGGCGGTCCTTTCTGGCCAGCGCCACGGCGGCAGGGATTTCCCTGGCCTTCGCAGAGGCTTTGCTGAGGCCAGGCGCCCAGGCAGCGCCGCGTACGCAGGACGAGCCACCAAAGGGCGGCCAGGTGATCGTTGGGCTCTCGCAGGAGCCAACGATCTTCAACCCATTGAAGTCGACCCTCGAGGTTGACCGTGGCGCCCAGATGGCCATCTTCGACAGCCTCTGGCGCATCAACGAAGGCGCGGAGTTGATTCCGAACCTCGCGACGGAGATTCCGTCAGTCGAGAATGGCGGGATCGGCGAAGACGGACTGACCTACACGTTCAAACTGCGCGACGATGCGAAGTGGCACGACGGGGAGCCGTTCACCGCCGGCGATGTGGTCTTTAGCCACAACCTGATCATGAATCCGGACTTCGTGGCCGGCACCAAGATTGGACACGACAAGGTTGCGGAGATTTCCGCGCCAGACGACTACACCGTGACCATGACGTTGAGTGAGCCGTACGCGCCGTTCCTGTTCACCTGGGGCGATACGTTCCTCGTGCCGGAGCACGTCCTGGCCGAGGTCGAGGATCCCAACACCGCCGAATTCAACTCCACCTCGCCCGTGGGCACCGGGCCATTCAAGTTTGTCGAGCGCGTGCCGGGTGACCACATCACCCTTGAGGCCAACCCGGAATACCACGGCCCTGGCCCGTACCTGGACACGCTGATCTTCAAGTATGTGCCAGATCTCACGGGGCTTTTCACGCAGTTCAAGACTGGTGAAGTCGATGTCACCGGCATCCAGGGCATCACGGCCGACAACTACGCCGAAGCCCAGACGCTGGAAGGCAAGGTCATCAACGCAGGCCCGGCCTCGTTCGTCGAATTCATCTACATGAACTTTGGCAACGACGTTTTCCAGGACAAGGCGGTGCGCGAGGCGATGTACGCCGCCATGGACAAGGCGAACATCATCGACGCCGTCTACTACGGCGTCCAGACGCCAACCGAAAGCTACCTTCCCCAGCAGTCATGGGCGTACAACCCGGACCTGACGCCCCAGACCTACGACGTGGAGGCGGCGAAAAAGATCCTGGACGATGCCGGGTGGGCGCCAGGCGCAGACGGCATCCGCGAGAAGGACGGCGTCAAGCTCAGTTTCACGAACTCCACCACCGCCGGCAACAAGGTGCGCGAGCAGGCGCAGCAGTACCTGCAGCAGACCTGGAAGGAAGCCGGCATCGACATGCAGATCAACAACATGCCGGCCGCAGTGATCTGGGGCGACTACTTCAACCTCTCCGAGTACGACACCGTCATGGTCGGCTGGGCCAATCCGCCCGATCCAGACGGCACCAGCCGCTTCCACTCCGCCTATATCCCGGCCCAGGGCGGCGCCGGCCAGAACACCATGCAGTACAAGAACCCCGACCTGGATGCGCTTTGGGAAGCGGGGGTGCTGGAGGTCGATCCGGCCAAGCGCAAGGAAATCTACCTCCAAGCGCAGCAGATCATGCGTGACGACCTTGCCTACCTCCCGATCTTCCAGTACGCCTCCATCGAGGGCACGAAGGCCGGGTTGCAGAACTACAAGCAGAACCCCTTCGTGGTCAGCAATATGTGGAACGTGTTCGAGTGGTACTGGGATGAGCCGGCCTCCTGACGGGCGGTAACCGCACGGGCTGGCTGCCCAATCGTGACAGGCAGCCAGCCCGTTCTCACCTCCGGGGCAGAAGCGCATGTCGGCATTTCTTCTCCGCCGAGCCGGGCAAAGCGTCGTCTTGCTGGTGCTGGTCACCGCCATCGCCTTTGGCCTTATGCGCCTGGCGCCTGGCGGCCCGGAGTCGGTCTATGCTCTGAGCCCGGGGATGCGCGCAGAAGACCTCGCCCGCATCCGCGCCTCCTTCGGCCTCGATCAGCCGATACCTGTACAGTATGTCAAGTGGGCGCACGGCATGTTTACCGGGGACTGGGGCCGATCCTACCGTGACAGCCGCCCCGTGCGAGACGTCATTCTGGACCGCATTCCCGCCACGTTGGAGTTGACCATCACCGCCCTGGCGTTCGCAGTTATCGTCGGTGTTTCGCTGGGTGTCCTCGGCGCACTGCGGCCACATTCCTTACCGGATTACCTGGCGACGATCGGCGCGATGCTGGCGCTTTCCATCCCGACCTTCTGGTTCGGGCTGATGGTGATTTTCATCTTTGCCGTGCGCCTGGACTGGATACCCTCCGGTGGGCGGGAGACGATGGGCGCGGATTTCTCCTGGGCCGACCGCCTGCACCACCTCGTGGCGCCAGCGCTGGTGCTTGGCCTCGTGCTGGTGGCCACCTGGAGCCGCTACACCCGGGCTTCCATGCTGGAAACAATCAACCAGGACTACGTGCGCACCGCCCGCGCCAAGGGGATCGCGGAGAAAGGCGTGATCTGGACCCACGCCTTCCGGAATGCCCTCGCCCCCCTGATCACGCTGGCCGGGCTGCAGGTCCCCTTCCTGTTCAGCGGGGCACTCGTGACGGAGAGCGTCTTCACCTGGCCGGGCATGGGGCGATTGTTCGTGGACTCCCTCGGCTACCGGGATTATCCCGTGCTGATGGGCGTGCTGGTGATCACAGCGATGCTGGTCATTGGGAGCAATCTCGTGGCGGACCTGATCATCGCTGTGGTCGATCCGCGCGTGCGCCTGCGTTAGGAGCCGCCTGTGTCGACGCCTGTTCCTGCCGCAGCCATCGATCTTGGCGCCGGTATCCCGGCCGTCCGCCAGGTGAGCGTCGAGAGTCCGGCGCGGGTGGCAGTGCGCCGCTTCCTGCGCCATCGCCTGGCCACCGCCGGACTGATAGTCTCGATCCTGCTGGTCCTGTCCGCGCTCTTTGCGCCCGTCCTCGCCCCGCGCGATCCGCTCGAAATCTCGATCCTGGACAAATTCGCGCCGCCGATGACCAAGGGGTTCATCCTCGGCGCGGATGAGGTCGGTCGTGATCTGGTCTCCCGCCTGCTCTACGCGGGTCGTATTTCGCTGCTGGTCGGGTTCGCGGCCATGGCGGTTACCGTTGTCGTTGGCACTGTCGTCGGGTTGGCAGCGGGGTTCTACGGCGGCCGTGTTGACTCGATCCTGATGCGCTTCGCCGATGCACTGCTCTCCTTTCCCACCGTTTTCCTGCTCCTGGTGCTGGCGGCCTTCGTCGGCGCGTCGATCCTGTCAATTACGCTCATCATTGGCCTCACCTCGTGGATGGAGCTGTCGCGCATCCTGCGCAACCAGGCGTTGACCCTGCGCGAGCAGGACTTCGTGCAGGCCGGGCGGGCCCTTGGCGCATCGAATGGCTGGCTGATTACGCGGCACATGTTGCCCAACACGCTCGGCCCAATCATGGTGGCAGCGACCCTGAACATCGCCAACGCTGTGCTGGCCGAGTCCTATATCTCGTACCTCGGGTACGGCATTCAGCCCCCGGAGGCAAGCTGGGGCAATATGCTGAACAACGCCCAGAGCTACTTTGGCACCGCGCCCTGGATCGCCCTGTTTCCGGGCGTCCTGATTACGCTCACCGTGGCCAGCTTCAATTTCGTCGGTGATGGCCTGCGCGACGCCCTGGATCCTCGCACAAAGCGATAGCCCGGTTTGGGTAGCCCCATTTCTGGACAACAACCACCAGCGCGATATGATGGCGTACGGACACCTGTCCGACACCATCATCTCCACACCGGGAGGCTGCCGTGGACCCGAAGGAATTCGACCGCTGGACTCGAGGCGTCAAGTCTGGCTCACGCCGCTCCGTGCTTCGTGTGTTCACTGCGCTCGCTGCGAGCGTGGTTGCGGGCCGCAAGGTGCTGCCTGCGCCGCAGCCTGCCGCTGCCGGCGGCTGCGCCGGGTTCGGTTGTCCGTGTAGCGACGACTCAACGTGTGTCGATGGCCTGGTCTGCTGCGGCAACAGTTGCAACACCTCGGGCAACTGCGGCCTGACCTGCACCGGAACCGGAACTGCGTGTCCGGCCAGTTGCTCCCAGGGGGAACCCTGCGACGATTGCTGCGGTGGGTTCTGCGCGGGCTACGGCGCCTGCACCACGATCTACTACAGCCAGGCTGGCGGTGATTGCTCCCTGGCGGATCCCACCGCCTGCGCACCGGGACTCACCTGCTGTCCTGTTGCTGGCGGTGATGCCAGCGATGGCGTCTGCCAGGACAGTTGCGGGAACTAGCCCGGAAACAGTCTCTTCCGCCGTCTCGGGCGTACCCAGCGCGACGCAAGCGCCGTCGAGAGAACACGCCTCTCTCCCCCGATCTGCTGCGCGGTCGGGGGAGAAGGGAGGGCTGCATTGCCGGCAGTTCGCGGCTGTGGCGATCACGTAGGCGGCGGCAGGGCCGTGCATTCGCTGACTGCGGCCCGCAAGCACGGTTCAACGGGTCACAATCGGCTCCCTGTCACCCCCTCGCTCAAGCCGTGGGAGCGTGCTGCGGCGGCGCTACTGCGCCGCAGCCGGAGTGAAGGTCACGGTCCATGCGTCCTCCAGCCCGGAAACGCGCACCGAGTACTCCCCGTCGGCCTCAACCGTGATCTCGCTCTCGGCAGTCCAACTTTGTGCGCCGACCGACTCCCGGAACAACCGTTGCGCCTGCTCGTCGGCGTCGATCAGCCGCGCGACAACCTCACTCGGCGCGGAGACCTCGCTGGCGATCGTCACCGTGTAGTCGCCAGCCAGCAGCTCGACCGGGTCTGTCGTCTCTGAGCCTTCGCCCGAGAACGTGACGGCGTCAGACGTATCAGTTTGCCCGGCATCGTCCGCTGGCGGGGCCTCGTCAGCGCCATCCACTGGCGGCAACGAGGCAGGGGTCTCCCCGGCGGTCGCCTGCTCTACAGGCGCCGGGTTGTTGGCCTGGCTGGCAGTTGCGTCTTGCGCGGCGGCATCCTGCTCGGCCTGCCGCCGGGCGCGCCGCTCCTCGCGAGTTTCGGCGTTCGCGGACGCGCCGCCCTGTTCCCCGCCGCTGGTCTGCTCCACCGGCGCTTCCTCCGGAGCCTGGTTCCGCCGGTTCGGACGCTCTTCGTTCGCTGGCTCCAGCACCTGGACCGCAACGAGGCTGGCCGGGTTGATGAACACTGTCCGCACCCAGCCTGTCTGCCCGCTCCTGGCATATTCCACCGGGTAGAACTCGTCGCCCTCGGCCGCAACCGCGGCGCCGGTGATCGTGACGGCGTCTCCACGCTGCAGGATCTCCAGCTCATCGGCGCTGAACGATGGCTCCGCCCAGAGGCGGATGTTCTCGCCCCGGATAACCGCCGAGGCAGGAAACGTGACCTCCTGCGCGGAAAGGCGTGGGGCGGCGATCAGGCTGGTAGCGGCCACGAGCAAGAGCGAAACGGTCCGACGCACGGGATTCCTCGCTTTCCGGCAACGGCCTGGTGGGTGACCGGGAATCGATCTCTGCCTCTGACAACGCGCAAGCAGAAACGCTGGTTCTGACGCAACCATCAGTGGGAGGATTGTGCCACGCGCGGCGCCCTCTGGCGCCGTCGGGCAATTTCGGGGATGATCGCGGGACGACCGCCCGGCACTGACCACGGACACCGTGACCCAGGCTCGGCGGCAATGCGGGAAAGTGAGGAGCCATGGCAGGCGCAGTTTCCACAGAACCCCATGTGCAGCAGGGTCGCTGGCTGGAGTCGAAGCGGCCGATGGGCCTCGGCCTGATGATGCCCATCGCCGAGCAGAACGCGGTCGAGGCTGATTCACCACGCGAAGGGTTCCGCGATTTCCTGGCAATGGCCAGGATGGCGCAACAGATCGGCTACGACATGATCTGGGTGCCAGACCACTTCATCCTGAAGCTGGATTGGCACGGCGGGGAGGCGCGCGGCGTCTGGGAGTGCTGGACCACGACTGCTGCCCTGGCGGCATCGGTTCCGGGTCTGGGAATCGGCACCATGGTTGCCTGCACAGGCTTCCACAATCCGGGGTCCATAGCCAAGTTTGCGGAAGTCATCGACGAGGTCAGCGACGGCAACTTTGTGCTCGGCCTCGGCTGCGGCTGGCATGGCGACGAGTACGAGATGTTCGGCATGCCCTTCGACCACCGGGTGGATCGCTTCGAGGAGGCGATGGAGATCATTTCCCCGCTGGTCCGCAATGGCCGCGCCACGTTCGAAGGGAACTACTACCAGGCCCGCAACGCGGTGAACTTCCCGCAGGGCCCTCAGGGAAAGGAAGGCGGCACGCCCATCATCTTCGGCGCACAACAGCCGCGCATGATGCGCCTGACTGCCCGGTACGCCGACGCCTGGAATGCCGACTGGCAGAACGACATTGACCTGGTCAGCCAGCGCATGGCCGAGCTCGACGCAGCCTGCGAGGCGGTCGGGCGCGATCCGAAGGGGCTGGTGCGCACCGGCGGCACGCAGTTCACCATGGCGCCGCACCCGTTTACGTTCCGCCCGTTCGAGGGGTCGCCTGACGACATGGTCGCCTTCATGCACAAGTTCGCCGGCATGGGGATGCGCCATTACCTTGCGACCCCCAGCCCGTGCAACCTGGAGACCCTGGAGCAGTTTGGCGAAGTGATCCGCAAGTTCGACCAGGGCTAGCCAGAGACAGGAGAGGACGCCTCAGCTCAAGATGGCGTCCTCTCTCTCAATGACGCGGCACGCCGCGTGCTTCACGGGGAATCATCCCCGGTTCCTGGCCTGCCATCGGGAAGTCGTCCTGAGCGGAGGGGTTCGGTTCGCCTCGCCGCCTGCCTTACCTTGTCATCCTGCGCCCGCAGGCGAAGGATCCCGGCCGGACCTCGCACCCGCAGAAGCCCGCACGCCCGGTCTCATTGCTCGATGCCGGCGACGACGCACACTGGAGTACGACCTGGTAACGAGCCAGAAGCGACGCCGGGAACGAGATCCTTCCTGCGTCGGGGCGCCAGGTGACCGTGGCCGCCCCCGCTCGAACCAACACGGCTGGCAAAGGAGCACGTTCCGCCGCACTCCCGACTATGAACTCACCTCGTCGACTGCCACGACGTCGCCCTCGCCGCTGCCACCGCTGCCGATGATGGCGTCCATCTCAATTTCGACGACAAGGTCGGGGTGAATGAGCGCACTCGTGCCCACCATCGTGCCCGCCGGGCGGATATCGCCAAAGACCCGGCCGAATTCCTGCCCCACCTCGTCGTACACGCTCATGTCGGTCACGAAAATGCGGTAGCGCGTGACATCCTCAAGAGACGCGCCCGCTTCCTCCAGCGCGGCCGCCATCACGCCCAGGATGTGGCGCGTCTGCGCGGCGGCATCGCCCGGCGCCACCGGCGCGCCATCCTTGAAGGCCGCCGTGCCCGCCACGAAGACGCGGTCACCCACGCGCACGGCGCGGCTGTATCCGTACTTTCGCTCGAAAGGCCCGCCTGAACTCACCAACTGCCGGTCTGGCACTGCCCGCTCCCTTGCGCTGGCGCATGACGCCCCTGTTGCCCACTTTGGATACCCCCGGTATCGTACCTGCGTGAATCAGCCGGTGAGTTGTCACCAGGTTGCAGGTAGCGCATGAGGAGCAGGGCATGGCCGGCGCAATTCCCACTCGTCCCCTCGGAAACACTGGCGTAGAAGTTTCCATGCTGTGCCTCGGTGGCTACCACTCCGGGGTGCCGGATGAGGCGGAGGGCATCCGCATCATCCACGAGGCGATCGACGGCGGCATCACCTTCCTCGATAACGCCTGGGAGTATCACGACGGCCTCTCCGAGGAGCGTATGGGCCGCGCCCTGGCGCAGGATGGCTATCGCGAAAAGGCCTTCCTGATGACCAAGAACTGCGCGCACGACCGCACCGCCGCCAGTTCCATGATCAAGCTGGAGGAGAGCCTGCGCCGCCTGCAAACCGACTATCTGGATCTGTGGCAGATCCACGAAGTCACCTGGCACGATGATCCCGACCGGATCTTTGCCCCGGGCGGCGCGCTCGAAGCCATGGTCAAGGCCAGGGAAGCAGGCAAGGTGCGCTTCATCGGCTTTACAGGCCACAAGAGTCCGGCCATCTTCCGCCGCATGCTCTCCCAGGGCTTCCACTGGGACACGTTGCAAATGCCGGTCAGCGTGCTGGACGCCAACTTCAACTCATTCCAGCGTGAGATTCTACCCATCGCCAACGAGCAGGGAGTTGGCGTGATCGGCATGAAAAGCCTGGCCTCCGGTCATCTCCTCGAGGACCCATCGCTCACCCTTTCCCCTGTCGATGCGATCCGCTACTCGCTCTCCCAGCCGATCTCTGCGCTCTGTGTGGGCACCGACTCGCTGAAGGTGCTGGAGCAGAACCTTGACATCGGCCAGAACTTCGTACCGATGACGCCGGAGGAGCAGACCGCCGCCATCGAAGCCGCCTACCACCTGGGCTGGAATGGGCTGAAGGAGCCGTTCAAAACCTCGTTCGACTATGAGGGGAACGAGGCGCGCCGCGAACACGGCCTGCCGCTGCGCTCGGCTGCTGACTAGCCCCGGAGGATGACTCGCCATGTTGACTGACCGGGAGCGCGTTGGCGTCGCCTTTCTCCCCCGCAGCGCGGACACCGCCGTGGATCTGTGCGTACGCGCCGAGCGGGCCAATGTCAGCCACGCCTGGATGATCATGCCGGCCACCGGGCTCGACACGTTGACGCTGATTGGCGCCGCGGCAGCACAGACCGAGCGCATCGTGCTCGGGACTTCGATCGTGCCCGCCTTCACGCGGCACCCGCTGACCTTTGTCACGCAGGCCCTCGCCCTGGAGGGGCTGGCGCCGGGGCGGCTCAACCTGGGAATCGGTACGGCGCACGCGCGCACGATGGTGGATGTCTACCACGTGGATTTCGCGCATCCGTTACAGGAACTGGCGGAGTATCTGGAAATCGTCCAGTCTGTGCTGAAGACCGGCGCATCGCACTTCAGTGGCGCGTACTACCAGGTCGACGTCAGCTTCCCGAATCCACCCGGCTCCCCGGTGCCGATTGCCGCCCTGCGGGCCCCGGCTTTCCGGCTGGCTGGCCGTCTGGCGGACGGCGCCATGAGCTGGAATTGCCCGACCGCCTACCTGCAGAATGTCGCCATGCCTGCGCTGCAAGGCGGCGCAGACCAGGCCGGCCGCGAGCGTCCTCCGCTGCTCGTTCACGTGCCCGTTTTGGTCAGCACGGACCGGGAGGCGGTGCACCGTCGCGCCGGTGAACAGTTGCGCTACTACGCTGCCGCACCGTTCTACGCGCGCATGTTTGCTGACGCCGGGTACCCCCTCAACGCGGACGGCAGCGTCAGCCCCGAATTGATCGATGAACTGGTGGTCTACGGGACCCCGGACGAGATTGCCGAGAAACTCCGCGGGCGCCTCGCGCTTGGCTTCGAGTACCTGATGGTCAACCCGCTCCGCACCGACGACGACGCAGCCCACGAGGATCAGGTCCTGGAGATCCTGGGAAACCTCTAGATCACCCGGCGATGCCACACGAAAGTACCCGGTGGCTGCGCCACCGGGTACTTTCGCTTCGACTCCCTTGATGCCCGCCGAAACCGTGGAGACACAGTGTCGTCGCCAGCCCATCCTCCCTGTGCGGACAACCAAGGCTCCGCCCAGGAGAGCCTGACGGTGAGCATTGAAGCGACCTCCCCTGTGGAGACACAGTCAACTGACGTGCGAGACGCCAGCACCAGGCCTGGCGCTCTGGCCGCGCTGCTGATGGGCGCTGCTGATGGTCTTGCCGCCATGGGCGAGACCCAGGCGGTTCAGGCGGACAGGGGCAAGAAGGCAAAGAAGCACAAGGACGGCAAGGAAAAAAAAGGGCGACGTGAACGCGGGAGGCGCCCTGCCGTCGGTCCGCTATGTCTCCAGGACGACGTTCGAGATCGGTGGCGTCGTCAAGGCCTCGGCTACTCGCCCAGACCTCTACCTGCCGATTGGCGCCGGAATCTGGAGCTCGATTGTCGATCCCGTTAGCCTCTCGTCAATACCGCAACGCGAGAATAACTCCTGGGAGTTCGAGCTGGACGGCACGCAACCACAGCATCAGGCGACCGTCACCGCCATTTGCCTGGCTGCCTCGGATGACACGAGCGTCGAAGGCGCCAAACACCGCACCACTCGCGGCAAGCGCGGGCACAAGAAGGCGAAGGAGCTCATGCTCCGGCTCCCTCGCGATCAACCAGGGAGATGAACTCCGGGTAGTCCTTCAGCTTGCTGATGAATGGCCTGGGGTCGGGTGCGCCGGTGTGTGGGTCGAACCGCAGGATGCTCTTGCCCAGGCGGCTGCACACATAGAGTTTGCCGTCCGGCCCCGTGGCCATGCCAGCCGGGGCATCCAGCCCACCGGCTCCCGGCTCAACCAGCCCGGCGACGTCGCCGGTGGCGGGGTCGATGACGAAAATGGCATTCTGCTCCCGGCTGCCAACGAGGATCATCTCGTCCGGGTGACGGATAACGAGATGGACTGGCTTCCGCAGTTTGTGGTGCCTGTAGACCGCGCGCAATCTGCCGCTCGGCGTCTCGTAGCGCTTCACGCTGTCGGTGTCCCGGTCCACCACCAGGAGGTCGCCCCCTGGTCCAAAGAGCGTGCGCCGCACCGTGCGCACGCCGTTGGCGGCGTGCTCGGCTGACGGCACGAAGGTGCCCGGCAAGAGGTGGTGGGGGTTTTCATCCTCCAGTGCCGCCGGGAATGGCATCGGTTGCCCGGGCGCCCCGCTAGTCTCGTGTGGACCGTAGTACCGGCCCACAACGTTCGTGTCCTGGCTGGGGACGTAGAGATTATTGTCCGGTCCGAACGTTACGTCAAATGGATGCGCCAGCCCGAGGTTATCCTGGTGGCGATCCACAAACACGTCGATGAATTCATGCTGGTTGTCTGCGTTCACCTTGCCGGTGAAGCGCAGCACCTGGGAAGCGTTCTGGTAGGCGTTGGCGACATAGAGCGCGCCGTCTGGCCCGAACGCGAAGCCGCGCAACTCCCGCAAGGCGAGTCCCTTCGGCAGGGTGTGCGCGGCCAGGGCCTTGCCCAGCGCCTTCCCTTCGAGATCGAAAACATGGATGTTGTTCCACTCCGCGTCATCATCGCCCCCGTGGAACGAGATGTACCAGACTTGCACGCTTTCCCTCGTCGTGTTTGCTGCCATCGACTTGCGGTCTCACGGTAACAGACATGCCGGAGCCCCGTGTCCTGGCCTGCGGCCGTGCACGGGGCTCTCGTGCGGTGTGCGACACCAGCGAATCCTGTCAACCAGACCGTTTCGGGGCTGGGTCTCAAACTTGCCGAGACACCAGGAGGCTCGTGGCAGGCCGCAACCGCTGCGCGTCGCCGGCGCCGCTTCGGGTCATGATCCGGCGCCACCCCGGGGCCGCACGCCGGAAAAGCGGGCAAAGCGTGTTGCCCGGCTGATCGTCGAGCGTGATGATCGGATCCTGAACGTACGCCACAGCCTCATCATCGCTCATCCGGGTGCTGGCGTCATCCGGCGCTTGCAAGACGATGTCGACATTCGCCGGGGGATCGTGCGTGACGCTGTGGGTGCCGGCGTTGACGTTTGCCACCTTGCTTTTCCTGAGGCCCGGAATCTGGATGGCCGATGGATACGGATCAGACCCTCGGTCGCCATTGATCGTCGTGGCCAGGGCCCACAGGCAGATCCGGTGAATGGCCCTGCTGCCCGTCTCCCCGGCCCGGAGCGCTGCTGACACAAGCGGCGGCGCCGCCGCCCCGGGCCCGAGGCTGGCAATCAGGGTCGCGGTTGTCAGGCGTCCGGGCAAGCGGGGCGCTCGACGTGGCGTACGACCGGTAGGACGAAAAGCTGGACCGTGAGGCCGGGAATGCGACGTGGTCATGACGGCCGTCACGCAACTGTTCCTCGCCAGGCCAGCCTATTTCTTGTTGCCGCGCCGGCGCTTCTTCTTGTCCAGCCTGATAGTCAGGACCAGATCCCACCCGCCGCTGAACGCGCCAGAGTTAGCAGCGGCGTCATCGACCACGTACAGGCGCCACTCGCCGTTGGGGTTGCCGCCGTCCAGCAGGGCCAGGCTCGCGGACGTTGGGGCGACGCCCAGCGAGGGGTAGGTATCCACTCCGCCATAGTTGCCTGGCTGGTAGGCGCCAGTCGCGAGCCCTGACCCATCCGGGAGCGCAGTCGCCGCCTCGTCGTCGAGCGTCAGCGTCAGGCTGATCGCGTCGGCGCCTCCTCCCGCGTCGCTCATGAGGACGGCCCCGGCGCCATTCGGCGCAACCAGGGCGGCGTCGATATTGTCCGGGAAGCCGTGGTTGAGTCCGCGCAAGATGACATTGACATCAATCACCTTGCCCTTCTTGATGCCAGCAACCTGAATCGTCGAGGGATAGGGATCAGCGGTTGTGTCATCGTTGATAACCACGGCGTTGGGCGACGAGAAGGTGCGCGTGATCGTCTTGCCGCCCTTCTTCTTGTCAGAGTTCGCCTTCTCTGACGGCGCCTTCCCCGAACCGGGCCCCGCGGCAACCGGCGGCTCCGCCACCGGGAGGCCCAGCGTCAGGCATGACATGGCCGCGAACACTGAAGCACGCCGCAGAAGCGTGCGGCGAGCGACTCCAGAACGAAAAACTGGCTGACCCATCGTGGTTGCATGCATCTCGCAGACTTTTCACCGCTCCGGGGCGCCGCTGCGACGGTTCGCGTTGGCCCCTGACCTGCAGGCATCCTGCCCGCTGGCCATTACCGCGCCATTACCGCCTCCCCTTGACCAGAGGCGACGCACTCCCTACGCTGAGACCTCCTCACCCGCGCCGCGTCACTCCGGATCCGTGGCGCTCACGGGAGCGACCACGATGACCTCCCCTCTCCTTGCGGTGCACTTGCTTGGCGGCTTCACCATTCGCGTTGCCGGTCAAGAGGCGCCGGCGAGCGCCTGGCAACAGCGGCGGGCCGCGGCGGTCGTCAAACTGCTGGCGCTCCAGCCCCAGTACCGCCTGCATCGCGAAGTCCTGATGGAGACTCTCTGGCCAGATCTGGCGCCCGAGTCTGCCGCCAACAACCTGCGCGTGGCCTTGCACCGGGCCCGGCAACGCCTGGAGGCCGCCGGCGCGCCGGCTGGCCGGTTCCTCACGCGCCAGCAGGACGATGTCGTCCTGGGCGACCCGGCGGACGTGGTGGTGGACGTTGAGCAATTCAACGAGGCCGCCCAGCGTGCGTGGCTGGACGACGACCCCGCGCTGGCCGAGGCGGCGGTTGCCCTCTACGCCGGTGACCTCTTGCCAGAGGACCCGTACGAAGAGTGGGCGGCCCACCGGCGCACCGATCTGCGCATCAGCTACCTGGCGCTGCTCACCCGCCTGGCCCAGCTGCATGAGGCGCGCAATGACGACGCTGCGGCCATCGCCGCAACGCAGCAACTCCTGACTGCAGAACCTCTCGATGAAGCGGCGCACGCCGGCCTGATGCGGCGTTACGCGCGGGTTGGCGCGTACGGCCAGGCACTCGCCCAGTACGACGTGCTGGCAGCACTGCTGGCCCAGGAACTCGACGCAGAGCCGGACGCGTCGACAGCGGCTCTTCGCGACAGTATCCGCGCGCTGGCTCAGGCGAGTGTGCAACAGCCACCGCTTGTCGCACCACCGCCGGCACATCTCCCCGCCACGCTCCCGCCACCTGTGGGGACACCCGATGGCGATCTGATAGGCCGCGACCGTGAGCTGGCTGAACTAACACGCCTACTGGAGCGGAGCCGCCTGGTCACGCTGGTGGGGCCTGCCGGCGTGGGCAAAACTCGCCTCGCGGAAGCGCTTCTTGCCGGGCAGGTGGCCAGAGGCCAGCAAGGTCACATGATCGAACTCGCTGCCGTCACGCAACCTGAACTCTTGGCCAGCGCGCTGGCCAACGCGCTCGGGGTCGTGGAGCCAGAGACGGATCCCGGCTGGGAGGCAGTGGCCGCCCAGATCGGACAATCCAGTCTGCTGCTCGTACTCGACAACTTTGAGCAGATTCTGGATGCCGCGCCGCGCGTTGCCGATCTCTTGCGCGCGTGCCCGCGCCTGGCGCTCATCGTGACCAGCCGGGAGCGTTTACGGCTCCGGGCCGAGCACGCCTACTACGTTGCGCCGCTGCTGCTCCCCGACCTCGCAGAGTCAGGCGAGGACGCAGTCGCCATGTATCCTGCCGTTCGCCTGTTCCTGCAGCGCGCCGGCAACGCCGATCCAGCTTTTGCCCCATCCGCGGCTGACATGCAGGCGATTGCCGGGATTTGTCGCCGCGTGGATGGACTCCCGCTCGCGATTGAGTTGGCCGCCGCCCGTGTCCGGGTCCTGCCACCAGTGGCCCTGCTTACCCACCTGGCCCATCCATTGCCCCTGCTCGTCGGCGGACCTCGCGATGCGCCCGCCCGGCAACGGACCATGCGCGCCGCTATCGCCTGGAGCGCCGAACTTCTCGCGGCAAACTCCCTGGACGCCTTCCGGATGTTGGCCTGCTTCCCCGACAGCTTCGCACTTGACGCGGCTCAATGCCTCGCAACTGACTTTATGGACAGATCTACGCCTGATCCATCCTTCTTCATTGACGTGCTGGAAGACCTGCTCGACACCCATCTCTTGCGCCGACTCGACACCGGCTCCGAGGTTCCCCGCTTTGCGATGTTGACGGTGGTCCGCGAGTACGCCCGGGAACTACTTGACGAGATGCCCACCGCGCCGGCGATCCGGGCCCGGCACGCGGACTTCTACCAGGCGCTTGCCGCCGGGCTGGCGCCACTCCTGACCACGGAACAGGCCGGCGCAGCACTTGCCTCGCTGGAGCAAGAGCACGCGAATCTGCGTGCTGCGCTGGCGACGCTTCTCGATCAGGGCCGGGGAGAGGGCGTCCTCCGGCTGGTGGCGAGCCTCTGGCGCTTCTGGCTCCTGCGCGGCCATCTCAGTGAGGGCCGGGGCTGGCTGGCGAAAGCCCTGGCCGTATCGGGCGGCCACAGATCCGCGCTGCTGGGCGCGGCGCTCGACGCCGACGGAGTCCTGGCGTTCGCCCAGGGCGATTTCGTAACTGCCGAACAGCGCCATCAGGAGGCGTTGATGATCGCGCGGGACCTGGGGGACCTGGCCCTTACAGCGCGCGCGCTGGTCAACCTGGGCGCCGTGGCCGATGAACAGGGATTCTCCAGCCGGGCGGCGGCATACCTGGAAGAAGCTCTGCGCGCGAGCCAGGCGATTGGCGATCAACGCACCGTGGCCGTCGTGCTGGCAAACCTGGGCCAGGTCGCGGTCTCGCTCGCCGAGTACGCCCGCGCCGCAGAGTACCTGAACGAGAGCGTCATCGCCTTCCGGGCGCTGGGCGACCCCCGAAGCGAGGCGGCTATTCTGGCAAACCTTGGCCTGATGTCCCTGATGACCGGCGACGCTGCGGCCGCCCGTCACTGCCACCAGGAGGCGCTGCAGGTGTTTCGCGCATTGGGCGATGGCCCGGCCGAGGCGGCGGAACTCCTGAACCTGGGTCACGCCACGCAGCACCTCGGAGACTGGGACGCGGCAGAGGCGCTCTTTGGCGAGGCCCGAGCTCATTTCACCCACCTGGGAGATCAAAGTGGCGCTGCCTTCGCCGAACTCCACCTGGGCAAGCTGGCCCTGCTGCGCCAGGAACACGACCGCGCCCACGACCACCTGGCGCGGGCGCTCGACATGGCACAGGAGACCGGCGATTGGGTGGCAACGGCGGAGACGCTGGAGGGCCTGGCGCTGCTCTTCGGCGAAACCGGCGCACCGGTTCGGGCCGCGCAGTCCCTGGGCGCCGCCAGCGAATTGCGGCAATCCCTGAGCTTGCCCGTGCCGGCCATTCACCAGGCGGCCCTGACTACCTGCCTGCACGGCCTGGAGGCGGCGCTCTCCGCCGGTGAACTGGCGAACGCACAGGCTGCGGGCGCTGTACAGGTCCGGCGCTTTTTTGCCTCGCTCCAGGCTGGCGAAGACATGCCTGGAGCGCATTTGTCGCTGGTGGAACGCAACAGTTCCGCCGCCTGACCCTCGCCATCGCAAACCGGCTGACAGCAGGTTGCGCGCGACCTGGCCGTCGCTGCCCAACCTTTCGTGTCGCGAGCGCAATCGAGAGTCCACGTCTACGGGTACAGCGCGACGACGTCTCTTGCCTCGCATCACACTCGACCCGCATGCGCGCGCCGTGTCAAACGCGAATGCGCACCTTCTTGCCAGTGGTGCAACCAACGCCGGTGGGACCGCAGCTCTTTTTCTCCGGATCGCCGAATGAATCGGGGCCGCAGCAGTGCTCACCCATGAAGGAACCGATGCGATCCGGGGAGCAGCACACATCCTCCAGGCATGATTCAGTCGCAGAACACGCGGCGTCGCTCACGCCGGCGACCTGCCCGGTCATGCACTCCAGCTTGCCGGGCTCTGTCTCCGCGCCGACCCCGCTGCTATCGCGGCAAACGTCATAACCGCAGGAAGCGCTGCCACAGCAGACCCCACCGCACATGACGGTCCCCCGGTAGCCGTCACAACAGCACTCGTCATCGAGGCAGGCTTCGGATTCCTGGCAACAGTCGTCGTTGTCCGGGTTGCCGGCCTGAGGACAGACAGCCGCCGCCAGGCAGCAGAACTCCGTGCCAGGGACGTCTGAGTCTCCCAAACCCGGAGTGTCATCCTGCCATGCGAAGCGATGCTTGCAGCAGTCGTCCGCCCATGTTTCGCGTCCAGATTTGCACCTGCAGCGCTCTCGCCTGCAGCGCGAACCGGCGCAGCACGTGCCGTTGCGGCGGCATTTTGTGCGAGGTTTCCGGCGCCAGGCTTCGACATCGCTGGTAATCTGCGGCGCGCCAGGGAGAAGCTCCGCGCCGCCTCGGACCACCACTCGCCTCGTAGTGAGCACCTGCGCGAGGCCGTCGAACGCAACGCTCGTCATGGTTGTGCTCTCCGGTGGTTCGGCAGTGAGCAACAGTGGCGGCTACCCCTGCCAGACCGAGCCGCGCCAGGAATGTCTGACGACGCCATTACCGGCCCATTACCGGACCGACCGGAGAGCGAACAGCTCAGCCGGGCATATTCCCGGCCCGCTGCTGACATCAGGCGATCAGGCAACCTCGCGGGGCAGGCGGCCTACACGCGAATGCGCACCTTCTTGCCGGTTGAGCAATTGTTGCCGTTGGAACAACACACGCCATTGGCTTCGAAGCAGTACGCGTTGGATGGGCAGCAGATCGGTACATCAGGATCGTTGCCTTGTGGTTGCATGCACATGCGGCCATCGGTGCAGCAGGTCCCGGCGAAGCAGGTCTCACCCGGATAGCAGTCTCCGTCGGTGACGCAATCCCGCGCCGCCGAAACACACGTGCGAACGCCGGGCGCAGTTTCTGCGCAGATCTGGCCGCCGCAGCAGCACTCCCCGTTACAGCAGGAAGCGCTGGGGCAGCACGCGCCGCCGCAGATCACCGTGCCCCGGCAGCCGTCGCAGCAGCACTTGCCATCAATGCAGGTCTCGTTCTCCTGGCAGCAATCGTCATGGGCGGGGTTGCCATCCTGGCTGCAAATGTCCTTGGCGGGACAGCAGAACTCTGTGCCTGGAATTGGATCGAGCCCGATCGCATTCGCCAGCGCGAAGCGATTCTTGCAGCACTCGCCGGCCCACCTGGGGTGGCCAGGCTTGCAGCGGCAGCGCTTTCGCCGGCACCGCGCGCCTGCGCAACACCTGTGGCGGCCACACCTGGCCCCGGCGCGCTTGCACTTTGCCGCAACGTCCGGCGTCTCCACCACAAGGCCGAAGATAAGCGCGGCGCCACCCCCAAGCGCAAGCCGCCGCGAGGCAAGCGAACGGGTCAACGCATCGAACAGGACGTGGTCCATTGAGATCTCCTCGATCTGGTGAAAAGGGAGCGGCAGATGAGAAGGAATCACCGAACGCAGCGATCTCCACATTCAGCATAACAGGTGCACGCATCCGGAAGACCCGGCGACTGCCCGGCCCAGCGCCGTGCGCTTTCGCGCCTCACGGTCATCTGGCAAGTCATGCGCCGACCTGGTTCCTCACTACCTGCGGCCAGGGTCTGCGGCATTGACATGTCAGGGACTCTCCGACCGCGGCGTTGCCGAAACGCGAGAGATCAGCCCACGTCCGACCAGCGGGAGTGACGCGCGGCTGAGGGGCAAGCCGGGCGTGGGCTTGCGATGGCGCCCAGCCAGAGTGAGCAGCCGCTGAATCACCCTACCTGGCCCGGCAGCCGGGCGATATCGCCTGCACCACGGGCGCAGATTTGCTGATTTCAGGCCTTTCTCCATGGCAAGGGTTGCGCGCGGCCGCCCCAAAGCGCCCGGTGTGCCATCATGCACTCTGCCGCGTCACCCTGGCTCTTCAGCCCCGGCGGGAAGCTGCGTGAACGAATCCTTCGCCGTCATGATGCAGGACATTGCCCGCGAGGTTGGCTACCTGGCCCGCAACATGGCCGTTGCCGTCGTCGTGGTCAGCCTCGCGATCATGGTGTCGCGCATGGTCCGGGGATTCATCCAGCGCCGCGCCACGTTTCGCGAGTTGCCCGTTATCGGGCAGGCCCTGCTCCTCAACGTCGTATCGATCTTCATCGGCGTTGTTGCCTGCACCGCGATTCTCGGGCTCTGGGGCGCAACCTGGTCTGCCATTGCCGCCGGGATTGGGCTGAGCACCCTGGCGATTGCCCTCGGGCTGCAGGATGTGCTGAAAAGCTTCGCTGGCGGCGTCGTCATCATCCTGGAGCAGCCTTTCGAGATCGGAGATCGCATCAGGATCAAGGATCTGACGGGGGAAGTCGTGGACGTGCACCTGCGACATATCGTGCTGCGAATGGACGATGGCCACCTGGCAATGGCGCCAAATGGCCTGCTCTTCACCGAGCCATTCGAGAACTTTTCGCGAACCGGGGATTTTGCCTACGCCGTCATCGTGAGCAACATCGCACGCCCGGCTCATGAGGCTGCGGACACGATCAACCTGGCGCTTGCGGAAACAGCGGGTTTGCTGCAGACGCCCGAAGTCCAGGTCCAGCGGGATCTGCGGCGCACGGTCCCGTGGCCGCTCAAGCCCGGCGGCAGCGCAGCAAGTCAGCCACGCCCGGGGCATCGGCAGCGTGCGGTCATTTCCTGGAACAGCGCGACCGACGAAACGACCATCGCCGGGTTGGTGCAGAAACTGCAGGCGCAGTTTCCGGAAGCTGAAATCTCGGTGCGGCGCCGTTGAGGCGAAGTTTCCGCTGGCTATGATGCGGTGCGAGATCGACGACGAAAGGAGCCCACAGGTGACGTACGATCCCCACAACACCAGCAACATCCCCATCGGGATGCCCGTACGCGGCTACAACGGCGGGCTGCTCGGCTATGTGCGTGAGGTACACCCGCACTACATCCTGATCGGCCAGGAAGGCCAGCACGACGACCTGGATGTGCCTGTCCACTCGATCAAAGGCGTCAGCAACGGCGAGTTGCATGTCTCGGTCAACCGGGAAGCGGTTACCGAGGTCGATGACGTCGAAACGGCGCATCGCATGGGCGAGGAATAGGTCACCACCTCTTCTCATATCAGGCATCTTCTGCAATAGTGTGACTGATCACCAGTGATCGCACATCAGGAGGCGCCGCCATGGACGCTGATCGCTTCGCCAGTGTGTTGAAGGAAGCCGTTACGGAGGATTCGCGACGGGCATTCGTGGCGCGGCTCGCTGCTGGGCTGGTGGCCGCCACCGCCGTAGCGCAGGCAGCGAACGAGACCGACGCCGCCCGGCGAAACCACCGACGACGACGCCGGCGGCGCCGGCGGCGGCAAAAGTGCTTTCCTCGTTGCGGCGGCAACCGTGTTTGCGTCAATGGCGTCTGCGTCTGCAAGCGTGGCGCCTGCGGCAACAACGGCGTTTGTTGCGGCGGAAACAAGACGCTTTGTTGTCCGCCAACCACCCAGGATCCGGCCGGATCGTGCGGCCCTGCGGGCGGTGCTTGCTGCTCCAGCGAAGACGGCGGCGGAGCCTGCCCACCCGCCCGCCCCAAGTGCTGCCCCGTCACCACCCAGAACCCGAATGGGCTGTGCCTGGTCGCCACCGAGACCTGTTGTACTACCGAAGAAGGTGGTGGCTGGTGTCCACCAGCAACGCCGAAGTGTTGTCCGCCGACGGGCCATTTTTCGCGCGGGTCCTGCTGCGAGACGGAGCAACCGTGCTGCGATACCGCCGCTGATTGCAGCGACGGCGAATCGTGCGAATCGGGATGCTGCATCGCAACCGTGATCGCGGAGGCAGCCCGTGGGCTGCAGTACGAGCGGCAGAGCGGCAACCTCCGCGCCAGGCCGTAGCCGTTTCCCGCACCCCAACGAGGCCTGGTTGCCGCATGGCAACCAGGCCTCGCGCCAATGCGAGATTACAGCGTATTG
>JAWKPJ010000006.1:0-220579 GCA_041390745.1 Thermomicrobiales bacterium
TTTCTGCCACTGCCTGATGGCGCGCGAGCAACCGGCCCTGGCCGCCGCGCTCGCGCTGCGCGAGGGGCGCCTGTTTGGCGTGCACCTCAATGATGGCTACGGGGTCGCCGACGATGGCCTGCTGGTCGGCAGCGTCCACCTCTGGCAGACGCTGGAGTTGCTGGCGACGCTGCGCCGCTATGACTACCAGGGCACGATCTACTTCGATACCTTCCCGGTGCGTGAGGACCCGGCTGGCGAAAGCGCGGCGAATGTTGCCCGCGTGCGGGCGCTGGAGGGCATCCTGGACCGGCTCGACCCAGATCACCTGGCGAACCTCCAGGCGCGCCACGACGCGCTCGGGGTGCAGGCGCTGCTGGGTGAAGCGACGTGGGGCAGCCAATGAGTGTGGAGCGACCAACGGGGGTTTGCGTTGTTGGCAGCATCCACATGGACGTGGTCGCGGTCGCCAGCCGCCTCCCCGCCAAAGGGGAGAGCATCGTCGGCGAGCGGGTGGCGCTATCGCCCGGCGGCAAGGCTGGCAACCAGGCCGCGCAGGCTGCCCTGAACGGCGCGCGGACGTTCATGATCGGCCGCGTCGGGCGCGACGATTTTGGTGATCGGCTGCGCGCCGCGCTCGCGGCCTCGGGCGTCGATACCACGTACCTCATGGTCGATGCCGAGGCGGGAACCGGGATCAGCCCGGTCCTGACCGGCGCCGACGGCGAGTACGCGTCGATCATCGTGCCCGGCGCAGCGTGGCGGCTGACCGCCGCCGATATCGCGGCCGCGCGAGCGGCCTTCGCGCAGTCAGCGGTGCTGCTGTTACAGTGCGAGATTCCCGTTCACCTCTCTGCCGAGGCCGCACGCCTGGCCCGTGCGCAGGGCATGATGGTGATCTTCAACGCCTCGCCGGTTCCCCCAGATGTCGCAGCGATGCCGGCGGAGATGTGGCCAGCGGTCGATGTGCTGCTCGTCAACCGGACGGAGGCGGCACTGTTGAGCGGCCTGTCCGTTACGAGTACGGCGGACGCCGAGCGTGCCAGCGAGGAGCTCCAGCGGCGGCTCGGCGTGCCAACCGTGATTGTGACCCTTGGCGGCGACGGGGTGCTGGCGCGTGATGGGCACGGGGCGCGGCATCTCCCGGCCTGGCCGGTCGAGGTTGTCGAGACCATCGGGGCGGGCGATGCCTTCGCCGGCGTCCTCGCCAGCGAACTGGCGCGAGGCCATTCGCTGGACGCCGCCCTGCCCCTGGCGACCGCCGCCGGGGCGCTGGCGGCGACCCGGCCCGGCGCGCATGAGTCCTTGCCGGCTGGGGCGGAGATCCGGGCGTTTCTCGGGGTCCGACAGGGCTCCAGTGGATAGGTTGACGCCGTCTCCGCTACTGCAGTGGTGTGCTGCGGATCTGATCTTCAACTCCACCTCGTGTCTCGAGCGCAGTCGAGAGACCTCGTCGCAAGTGCCGGTGAAGGAGGTCTCTCGACGAGCTCGAGACACGAGGGGGGGCCGGCGGCCCACCTTCTCTGCACACCGCCGTATTGATCCTCAACGGTTTGGACGTCGGGAGGTCTGGCTGGCGCTATTACTTGCTCGCCAACACCTCTCCCACCGCCGCACACGCCGTCCCGATGCCGTCCTCCCCCCGTATCACGCGGCCGAAGTGGGTGGCGCGGCGGTGGAAATCGGGGTTGCTGAGCAGGCGGTGCAGGGTGCGGGTGGTAGTGGCGGCGGTGTAGTGGTCGCGGGACATGGTCAGGCCGAGCCCCAGGCGTTCGCTGCGGCGCGCGTTGTCGAACTGGTCGTGCGCGAAGGGCACAATGATGGTGGGCTTGCCGGCGCGCAGCGCCTGCGCGGTGGTGCCGATGCCGCCCTGGTGCACGATGGCGGCGGCGCGCGGAAAGACCGCGGCGTGGGGCGCGTAATCTACCGCCATGATCCCTTCGGGGAGCGCGGGCATGCGCTCGGCGGCCTGCGGGCCGGCCAGCAGCAACGCCCGCCTGCCCAGCCGTTGCGCCGCCTCGATGCTCTCCGCGTAGAACGACCCCGGGGTCCAGACGGCGGACGAGCCGAGCGTGAACACAATGGGCGGCGGCCCGTCGTTCAGGAACGTTGCCAGGCGGGGCGGCAGAACCTCCTCGGCAGGAACATCAAGAAACGGAAATCCCGTAGCGACGGTGTGCGACGGCCAGTCGGGCTGCGGTGCTGCGAAGTGCGGGGAAAAGAGCGCCAGAGTCAGCCACGGGGAGAGGGTCTCGAACAGGGGATCCCGGTTCGTGGGCCGGCCAAGCTCCCGCTGCAAGCCGCGCAGTTCGCCGTACCACTGGCTGGCGGTCAGCATGGCGCCGCGCTTCATAGCGCGCCAGAACGCCTGACCAGGGTTGAACGGGAGGCGGTTGAGCCATTGAAAGAGCGGCATCGCGGGCGGATCGTAGGCTGAAAAGAAGAGCATCGGCTGCAACACGACTGACACCCACGGGATGCGGAGCGTCTCACTCACGAGCGGTGTGGCAAACGTGAGCAGATGCGAGATGAGCAGGTCCACGTCTGCGGCGGCGGCCAGGGTGTCGGCGTAGGACTCGCGCACCCACGGCATCGTCATCTCGCGCACCACGGTTGCGGTGCCCTTGCGGGCGTCCATGAGATCGACTGCGATCCGCTTCATGGCTTCTGGCTCGGGGATATCCGGCCGGATCGGGGTGAACGCGAGCCCACGGCTCTCCACCATCTCCCGGTAGTAGGCGCTCGTCCCGACCACCGGCAGGGCGCCGTGCGCCTGCAGCCCCCGCGCCAACGCGAGATACGGGTGCAAATCTCCCAGGGAGCCGAAGGTGGTCAGCAGGATGCGCTTGCCCTGCAGGGCGGCGCCGGGCTCGGGCACACGTTCGGGTGAGGCGGTCATACGGTCGGTCGTCTCCAGAGGGGCAAGGGGAGCGTGCTATGCTCCCAAGCTGTCTTGACGTGTGGCGACAGGGCGCGGTGTTACCGATACTGCCCGGTGCGCTGCGTGTGTCTGCAAACCATGAATGTCGTGCAGGAGGAATGCATGTCCATCCGTGATGCTCGTGTCCTCTCTCGCCGCCAGGTCGTTGCCAGCGCGGCGGGGTTGGGCCTGAGCGTGCCCTTCGTCCGCTTCGGCGCGCTGGCCGCCCAGGATGCTACACCGGCCACGGCCGGCGTACCGGGCGGGATCCTCAAGGTCGGCCTGCAGGCGGACCCGACCTCGCTTGATGCCCAGACGCAGAACCTCACCGCCATCTGGCATGTCGCCGAGCATATCTACCAGGGCCTCACGCGTGTCAAGCCGGATCTCTCCGTCGAGCCTTCCCTGGCCGAGAGTTGGGAGATTTCCGAGGATGGGCTGACGTACACCTTCCACCTGCGCCCCGGGGTCAACTTCCACGACGGGTCGCCGCTGAAGGCGAGCGACGTCGTGTTTACCATCGAGCGCCTGCGCGCCCCGGAGACCGCCTCGCCGGGCGCGTCCGAACTGGCCTCCATCGACACGATCGAGGCCCCGGACGACGCGACCGTCGTCATCACGCTCAGCGCGCCGGATGCCTCGCTGCTGGCGGCGCTGGCGGGCGGCAACGGCTTCATCTACTCCGAGGCGTTCGTAACCGCGAACAACAACGACATGACCCAGGTGGCGATGGGCACCGGGCCGTTCAAGTTCGTGGAGTACGTGCCAAACACGCGCGTCGTGCTGGAGAAGAACCCCGACTACTGGGAAGAGGGGCTGCCGTATCTCGATGGCATCGAGATGACGATTGCCTCCGATGACACCGCGCGCACGGCGGCGGTGGTGACCGGGACGGTGGACTTCATCGAGTACGCGCCGCTGCGTGATATCGACAGCCTGCAGCAGAACCCGGACATTGCGCTCGCGGGGGATTCCAACACGAACATTCGCTTCGCCGGGCTGAACCTGGCGCGCGAGCCGTTCGACAAGCCGGAGGTGCGCGAGGCGATCAGCCTGGTGGTGGATCGCACCGCGATGCTCGGCCCGACCGTGTTTGGCCACGGCACGCCGACAGCAGTGCTCTTCCCGCCCGACTACTGGGCTGCCCTGCGAGGCTGAGGTTCCCGCGACGGACATCGAACGCGCGAAGCAGTTGCTGGCGGACGCCGGCCTGCCGGACGGCTTCCAGACAACGATCACGTCGTGGTCGCAGTACTCGTTTCTCTCCAACGCCGCCGTGGTGCTGCAGGAGCAGTTGCGTCAGATCGGCATTGAGGCCGAGCTGAACCTGGTCGAGAACGCCACGATGATCGAGCAGGTGTACACGAACAAGGAGTTCGATATCGCCGTGACGGGCGACAGCGCCTACGTCGATCCGAACTCGCTGATCCTGCCGGCGTTCAAGACAGACGAATCGGGCAACTTCGTCGGCTACAGCAATCCGGAAATGGACAAGCTGATTGAAGACGGTATCGCGGCGACGGACCAGGAGGCACGGGCGGACATTTACCGCCAGATCCAGCAGATTGTGCTGGACGACCGGCCGTGGATCCCGTTCTTTGTCGCCAACCAGTACGAGGCGATGCGCAACAACGTGAAGGGCTACACCCACATCCCGACCGGCTCCAACATCGCCTTCCGCGAAACGTGGATCGAGGCGTAGGGGGAGACGCTTCGCTTGGGGGAGACGGCCTGCGGGCCTTAGGGAGTAAGGGAATACGGAGCACGGATGGGACGCCACGTACGTTCCTCCTCGTGCCTTGTTCCCTTACTCCCTCAGCGAAGCGCCTCCCCCCAAGGCCCGCAGGCTGTCTCCCCTCAAAGCGATGTTTCAGTACATCCTGCGCCGGTTGGCGCTGCTGATTCCGGTTCTGCTCGGTGTTTCGCTGGTGGTGTTTACGCTGATCCGGTTGATACCCGGGGATGCGACGCTGCTGGCGATTGGCGTGGACACGCGCATTACGCCCGAGCAGCGCGAGCTGGTGCGCAAGGCGTACGGGCTCGATCAGCCTGCCCCGGTGCAATACCTGCGCTGGCTGGAGCATGTGGTGCAGGGCGACCTGGGAACCTCGCTGCGCACAAAGCGCTCCGTCAATGAAGAGCTGCGGCTGCGCCTGCCCGTGACGATCGAGCTGGCGGTGCTGGCGGCCCTGCTGGGCACGATCCCGGCGCTGCTGGTCGGCGTGCTGGCAGCGGTGAAACGCAACTCGCGGCTGGACTACGCCGCGACGATCCTGACGCTGGTCGGCATCTCCGTGCCAAACTTCCTGCTGGCCACCATTCTGGTGCTGGTCTTCTCCGTCTGGCTGCGCTGGTTCCCGCCCATCGGCTACGTCGAGATCGAGCGCGATCTGTTTGGCAACCTGCGAACCATGTTCCTGCCGGCGCTCAGCCTCAGCCTGCCGCTGGCGGCGGTCCTGATGCGCAACACGCGCTCGGCGGTGCTGGAGGTGCTGGAGCAGGACCACGTGCGGGTGGCGCGCGCCAAGGGCCTCACCGAGGGCCGCGTGCTCAACCGGCATGTCATCCTCAACGCCGCGCTGCCCATCCTGACTGTGGCGGGCATCCAGATCGCGGCGTTGCTGGGGGGCACGGTCATCATCGAGACGATCTTCTCCCTGCCGGGCGTCGGTCGCTATGTCTACGAGGCGATTTCCAACCGCGACTACCCGGTGGTGCAGGGGGTGACGCTGGTGATTGCCGCGCTCTTCGTGGTGGTGAGCATGACGGTGGATATCCTCTACGCCGTGCTCGATCCGCGCCTGCGGGAAGCCTCGTGAGCGACGTCGACGCCACGCCGCAGTTCGACCGCACCGAGGCGACGCTCCCGAACGCTGCCCGCCGCTCGCGCCAGGTGTCGGTGTGGGCCAGCATCCGGCAGCAGCGGCTGGCCATGACCGGGCTGCTCCTGGTCGGCCTCTTCCTGCTGGTGGCGCTGATTGGGCCGTACGTGGCCCCATACGGCCCCACCGAGCAGGCGATTATGGACGCGCTCCAGCCGCCGAGCAGCAAGCACTGGCTGGGCACGGATGACTTCGGGCGGGATATCTTCAGCCGCCTGCTCTACGGGGCGCGCATCTCGCTGGAGGTGGGCATCGTGGCGGTGGGGATCGCCGGCAGCGTCGGCATCCTGCTCGGGCTGCTGGCAGGGTACGCCGGTGGCTGGATCGACAACATCCTGACGCTGCTGATGGATATTGTCTTTGCCTTCCCGGCGATCCTGCTGGCCATCGCCATCATCTCGCTGCTGGGCAACAACCTGATCTTCGCCATGATCGCCATTGCCGTTGTCTACACGCCCACCTTCATGCGGGTGGTGCGTGGGGCGACGCTTTCCGTGCGCAACATGGCCTATGTGGAATCGGCGGTGGCGATTGGCGCCTCGACGCCGCGCATTCTTTTCGCGCACGTCTTCCCGAACATCGTCGCCCCGCTGATCGTGCTGACCTCGCTGAACTTCGCCTTCGCCGTCCTCGCGGAAGCGTCGTTGGCGTTCCTGGGGCTGGGCAACAAGCCGCCCGCGCCGTCGTGGGGCAGCATGGTGAGCACCACCTACGGTTTCCTGCAACTCGCGCCGTGGGCGCCCCTCGTGCCGGGCATTGCCATCGGCCTCGCCGTGCTCGGCTTCAACCTGCTGGGCGACGGCCTGCGCGATGCGCTCGACCCCCGGCAGCGGGGGCGGTAGGGCGAGCCGCCCGCGCCCCGGGGAGTACGGGAGGCGTCCACGGATGCCTGTCATTCTGCGTGGTGTGTCAGCGGGGAGTTGTCAGGTAGAGACCGGCCTTTTTCCGTAGCTGCAGTCCTGAGCGATGGCGAAGGACCTTGTCCACCAGCCAGCGCCGGACGGTGCAACCGCCCATCACGCCTGGCATCCCGAGGGGAGTCGAGGGACCTCGGCGTCCCCAGCCGCCCTGTTCGCGGTGTCGCCCACCCTCAGGTGTCATCCTGAGCTTGTCGAAGGATCTCGTGCCCAACCACCGGGGTTCGCGGTCGCGGCGAGGCTCGGGTGCGGGCATCGTTCCCTGATGGTGGCGCAAACCGAGGTCTCTCCACTGCGGTCAAGACGACACCGGTGTGGGGCGGTGGGGCGGAGGCCGGCTGGACTTGTGGGCCTCTGTGGGTTTGAGGCCGGGCCGAGCCCCTTCACCTGCGGACTCAGGATGATAGTGGAAGGGGGACGTTGCGGGCCGTCGCGGCTGGGGAACGAAATCCTACGATTGGGCTCAGCACTCCGGCAGCGACTCGTTGAGGGTGACTGCGCTCCTTCCCCTGTCAGTCTCGGCCCGCAGGCGCAGAACCTCGTTCTTCTGGCTACACGTCTCACCTGGCAACGCTCAGCCGCGGGACTCAGGTCGACACGCGGTGGTGGGTGGCGGGGCAGCAGGCTGCGGGTGGCCGTGCTATACCCCGCAGCGAGACAACCGAGCGTGAATACAGCGGTGTGCAAAGAAGTTGGGCCGCCAGGAATCCCCTCGTGTCTCGAGCGGAGTCGAGAGACCTCGTTCACCGGCACGCGCGACGAGGTCTCTCGACTGCGCTCGAGACACGGGCTTGTTGCCTGGCAGGTCAGGTCTTTTGCAATACGCTGTATGCTTCAAGGAAGGCCGCGTGACCGAACTCCCCCCGGCCCGCTCAGCGCAGCAGCGCAAGCGGGACACCCTCCAACGCCTGGAGACCGACGTTGACGCCTGGGTCGCCACCGCCGGCGCACGCGGCGGCGCTCCCTGCCTGGCGCCTTTCTCGTTCCTGTGGGATGGCGAAGCCGTGCTGATCGCCGCCCCGGCCACCGGCGCCACCGGGCGCAATCTGCTGGCCAACGGGCAGGCGCGGCTGGGCCTGGGGACCACCCGCGATGTGGTGCTGATCACCGGCACGGCAGAGCCGATGCTACCGCGTGATTTGCCGGATGCCGTTGGTGACGCCTTTGCTGGCAAGACCGGTTTCGATCCCCGGCACAACCCGGACACCTACCGCTACTTCCGCATCACGCCCCAGCGCATTCGCGCCTGGCGGGAGGAGAATGAACTGACCGGCCGCGACGTGCTGCGCGACGGCGCGTGGCTGGTCGCGGACTGAGCGGACCCGTGAGCCGCCGGAGTCGCTTACCCCTGCGGCTCCAGCGGCGGCTGCGGCGCGGCGACTGGCGGCTGGAAGCTGCCCGGGAACGGCGTCGGCGTCGGCGGCAACGGCGAACTGACGCCAAGGTTGGCCCGCTCCTGCGCCAGCCACGTATTCACCGCAGCATCCTGGAGCCGGGTGATCTGCGCGTTGGTCAGCGGGTGATCGGCATCTCGCTCCAGCACCTCGATCAGGTGCCAGCCGAACTCCGAGGCCACCGGCTGCGAGACCTCGCCCACAGGCAGCGAAAACGCCGCGTCGGCAAAGGCCGGAACCATCTCTTCGTGCGTGAACCAGCCCAAATCACCGCCATTCGGCGCGGTGCCGGTGTCAGTCGAGACCTCCCGCGCGACATCGGCAAAAGCCTCACCCGCCTCGAGGCGGGCCCGGGCCTCGTCAGCCGCCTGCTGCGTGGCGACGAGGATGTGCGCAGCGTGGACCTGCGGCGCCCCCTGGCCCACCTCCGCACTCAGGATTTCGCGCACACGCCGCTGCGCCAGTTCCGGCGCGGCGATCAGGCGGTCGTAATCTGCCTCATTCAGGTGCGCAATGGGGAAGAGCACCTCCTCAAACTGGGCGAACCCTGCTTCAGCAGTGGCGCGGGCATCCGCCGGGCTCGGGGTGGAGCCAGGCAGCGGTGTGGCAATCGGGATGGCTGGTGTGGCGACGGGCGTGGCGCTGTTGGCGGACGCGACCGGAGTCGCCAGCGGGAGCGGCGTACCCTCCACAACCGCGGGCGTGCCCGCGCCGACAGGGGTCGCCGGCCCTGGCGTGCCAGCCGCGCCCAACGCCAGGGCCGCGGCGGTGCTGGTCGCCATTGCCGCGCGCTCCGCCGTGAAAGTCGGCGTGGGGCTAACCGCGACCAGCGGCGCATCGAACGGCGCGAAGCGGTTGAGCGCAAACGTGCGCACCTCCTCCGGCGTCAGGGCAATGCCCAGTTCCGGCGCGCCCTGCAGATACACCTGGTCATCGATCATGTTCCCGAGCGTGGTGGCGTCTACGTCCAGGCTGCCCCAGACCGCCGGAAGCTGCGCCAGCGCTTGTTGGGCCAGGTTGATGTACTGGCTCTGCTGCTCGGGCGCCACGAACTGCGCCAGCTGCTGATACTGCTCCGCCTGCTCAGCCAGGTCGTACGCGCGGACCTTCCAGTAGTCCTCGCGCGTGATGGCGGTATCACCAACCCGGGCCAGGGTTTGCCGCGGTTTGATGACGTTGTCCCAGAGTATGCCGCCGGCGATAACGAGCAGCACGGCAACGGTGGCGATGCCCAGCCCCCAGCGGATGTTGCGCTGGCGGCGCGCCTCGATTTCGCGGCGCGGGACACGGCGCTTCTTCGCGGGTGGGCCAACATGGGCCGCCGGCGGCTTGCCCTGGACACGCGCGCGAGCCCGCGCGATCCGACCGCGCAGCGAGTCATCCTGAGGGCGCTGCATACCGGTGCTGCTCCCGATGGGGCGGCGCTGAAACTCCGCCGCGAACGACGATGCGCCGGGGACCGGGCATTGCTCCCGCTGTCCCCGGCGCAGGGTTTACGACGCTGAAGCGAAGCCTAGCGCGACGCCGTGGTGAACGGCAGCAGCGCGACGTGTCGGGCGCGCTTGATGGCCACCGTCAGCGAGCGCTGATGCCGGGCACACGTGCCCAGCTTGCGGCGTGGCTCAATCTTGCCACGCTCGGAAATGTAGCGGCGCAGGCGCGCAATATCCTTGTAGTCCACCTCGTCGATGTTATCGACGCAGAACCCGCAGACCTTGCGGCGGCCACCGAAGCGGCCACCACCGCCGCCGCCGCCGCCCCGGCGCGGCCCACCGCTGCGCCCACCGCCGGGCCGCCCACCGCCCGGGCCTGGCCGGCCGCCGGCTGGCGCGCCGCCGCCGAAGCGGGAGCGAGGTCCCTCGCTCCCCTCCTGGTCGTTCGCTTCTTCACGGTCACTCATGGATTCTCTCTCCAGAAGTTGAAATGTTCGTCAATCAAGGCAGAGCCGGGCAGGCTGCTCTAAAAGGGCGGCTCGCTGTCATCCCAGGGAACTTCTGTCATGCTCCCGGCCCGGGGCTCGCCATCGCGCACCTGGCGGACAGGTGATCGGTTGCCGCCGTAGCTGCCGCCTGAGTAGCCGCCTTCGCCGCCGAACCCGGAGTCACTCTCGCCACGATTCCCGACCAACTGGAATTCATTCGCAGTCACATCGAGCGATGCCCGCGTCTGCCCCTGCTGATCCTGATACTCGCGCATTTCGATGCGGCCCTGCACAAAGACCTGGCGGCCCTTGGCGACATAGCCGCTCTGGGCAAGCTTGTCGATGGTTTCCGCCAGGCCGCCCCAGGCAGTAACCCGGAACCAGGTGGTGCGGTCCTGCTGTTGTCCGGAGCTGTCGGTGAACCGGCGGCCCACGGCCATCGTGAACTGCACGTTCATCCTGCCGTTGGGCGTGTACCGGGTCTCGGGATCGCGCCCGAGATTCCCGACTAGCGTGACGAGGGCAATACCGGCCATGCTGGACTCCTTCGCGGCGACGTGACCCAGAAACTACTCAGCAGCGGCCGCGGCCTCCGCCTCTTCCCTGGTTGGGCCAAATCCGGCTGCTTCTGCCGATTCCACCGTGTCGAAGCAGTACTCCGGAACTGTGCGGTCGTAGAACCGCGTGCCCGGAACGTGATAGTACATGGACGACAGGTTGCCCTTGATCGGGTTATCCGCCGGGCACACGCCGTCCGCATCCGGGCGCACCGCACCGGCCGGAACGGGCTTCTCGTCGCTCTCGGCCTCGGCAGCAGCGGCAGCCGGAGTCACCAGCCCCATCGCAGCACTGGTCTCGGCAGCAACGTCGGTTGCAAGCTCGGCCTCGACCACCGCCTCGACTGCTTCGGCCACCACTTCAGCCTCGGCGGCGGCTGCCGCCGCCGCTGCGGCCAGGGAAGCCGCATACTCCGCGGCCGCGGCATCCTCAGCAGCAATTTCGGCGGCCTCGATCTCCTTGGGTCCGAGCGGCTTCGGCTCCCAGGAGAGCAGGATGTAGCGAATCACCTGCGTGTTGAGCTTCAGCTCGCGCTCAAGCTCCGTAAGCTGCGTCGGCGCCGACTCGAAGTGCCAGACGGTGTAGTAGCCGTCCCGCACGTCCCGCCCGCCGGAGCGGATCGGGTACGCCAGGCGACGGCGACCCCAGGGCGATTCCTGGAGCGACTCAATCAGCTCCCCACCAACAGCGCTGATGTACCCGGAGATGCGGTCAAGCTCTCCCGGCAGTGCCTCCTCCGCCACCTCGGGGTGGAGAATGGTCATCAGTTCGTACTTGCGGGGCGCGCGTTCGTATTCGCGCAACGAGGCCTCCTCTCTGTGGGCTTGCCCCGCCAGCTCGGCGCAGAGGTTGCGCGCTCGGCCGGCCAGTGCGGAGCAGAAAGGCTCACATTTTCGCTTTCGCCGGCAACTCACCGGCCAGCGGGTAAGTATAGCAGGTCGTGGCCGTGGCCAAACCCTTCCGCGTGAACTCTTGCCCCGGAACGTGTGGAAACAGGCGATAGTGCCGACTCGATGAGGCGCCGCAACTGCGGCAAGATGGTGCACGCAACGCTGTCGGGTGACCCTGGTATTGCTGATCGTCGGTTGGTGTCTTTCGAATGCCGTCCTCGCTCAGGACACATTCACGACCGTTGTCCGCGGCGACAACGATCCCGTGTTGAAGCGACCAGGGCCTGACGCCAGGCGAGTTGCCGTCCTCTTGCGGCGCCACGTTTCGGCGACTCTGGTTGGGAGGCAGATCTGCAAGCCAAGGTTTCCATCTGGGAAGCAGAATAAGAGAAGGTCCATCTGCTCACACCTCCCACGTCGATGAAGGAAATCCACGACGAATGCCAGGAAGGGCTACGCCTGATGATCCTTTCTGGCCAGGAACTGATCCCTGCTCTGCATGACCTGGATGCAAGCGGAATTGAGAACGCCGAACTCATGAACGAGACACCAGTCCATATATCTCGCTCGACTGATCTCATCCAGGAGGTTATGACAGAACGAGGCTATGGACCATCATGGGACGCAAGCCCCTTTCCATTGATTGTGTGATTGTGGCTTCGGCCCCTACACCCCGAACGGGAAGGTTTCTGGCAGTTCCTCCGCCGTCTCCCAGCCGGGGTCCGGGTCCAGCGGCGTGAGCGCGCTGGTGCGATCCAGGTGGATCACGGCGTCGAACTGATCCGGCAGGCTCGCCAGGAAGTAGTGGCTAAAGCGCTCGGTTTCCGGACGATAAATCACCCCGATGGCGCGTTCCAGCCGTGCCGGCCGCAGGCGCGAGGCGACCTCAGCGTCACGCAGGTTGAGCAGGAAATCGGGCATCTCCGGCGTGGCCGCCTCGTGCAGGAGCGCCTCGTAGCTGCCAGCCAGCGCCGGGCGCACCTGCCGCTGCCGGGCCGGTTCATCCCAGTTCGACGCGGCGGTCACCGTGCCATGGTGCGTGGTGAACCCGAGCAGAAACGCCTCGCGGCCGTGCCGCTCGCGCACCAGTTGCCCCAGGTTCAGCTCGCCTTCCGCCGCCATCGCGGTGGCGCTGGCGTCGCCCAGGTGCGAGTTGTGCGCCCAGACCACCATCTTCGCGTCATTGGCCTTCCACTGCAGATGGGTGCGCAGCGCCGCCAGGGTTTCCGCCATATGCGTATCCCGCAGGTTCCATGACGGAACCCGCCCACTGAACATCGCGCGGTAGTACGACTCAGCGTTGCGCACCAACCGCGCGTTCTGGACCGCAAAGAACGCCTCATCGCCGTCCTCGCTCTTTGCGGCCAGCCGTCCCGCCTCCTGCTGCAACTCCACCAACTGGCCGACCACTTCGTTCTCGCACGGCTCGGCGATGCCAGCGGTCGTGGCGTAGCCATAGACTTGCGGATCATCCCCGAAGTGATCGAAACAACTGTACCGGGCGCGCGCCCGCGTCGCGCTCTCCGGGTCCACCTTGTCCAGGTAGCCCAGCACCGCCTCGATCGAGGCGTGCAGGCTGTAGAGATCAAGGCCATAAAAGCCGGCCGGCGTGGCGGCGTGCTGGTTGTACCCGCGCAGCCACTCCACAAACGCCCGGACCACCGTGTTGCGCCACATCCAGCGCGGGAACCGCTGGAACCCGGCCAGGGCCTCGGTGCTCGTGGCATCGGCGCCCGTGCCCCGCACGTAGCGGTTGACGCGCAGTGCGTCTGGCCAGTCAGCCTCGGCGGCGACGCCAGTGAAGCCGCGCTCCGCGATGAGGCGGCGCGTCAGGGCCGCGCGGGTGGCGTAGAACTCGTGGGTGCCGTGCGATGCTTCGCCAATCAACACCACCTGCGCCTCACCGATCAGATCAAGGACCTGATCGAGATCCGCCGCCGACCGGAGTGGCCGGGCGGCGGCGCGCAGAGCTGCGCCGGCAGGCGCGCCGGGCGAGGTCTGCGGGCAAGCCGAGCGCCGCCGCAAGCGCGGGGGCAGGCGGCGGCGCGGGGGTGCGCAAGGCGTCCTGCACCGCCGCATCCGACGTGGGTTGGAAGTTCTCGTACCGAGATGCCGACGGCGTGGAAGGGACTGGGGTTCCGCGCAGATCACCTCGTCGGCAACATCGCGCAGGCTGGCGCACACGCTGGCGGCCCCCACCGGCACGGCCACGACGATGCGCGCCGGCGCCAGTTGCCGCGCGGCGCGCACCGCCGCGCGCATCGTCGAGCCGGTCGCCAGGCCGTCATCAACCAGGATGACCGTCTTGCCAGCCAGGTCAAGCGGGCCTCTGCCGCCCCGGTACACGCGCTCGCGCCGGAAAAGCTCACGCCGCTCCGCCGCCTCGGTGGCGTCGATCACCGCGTCAGGAATGTGCAATCCGCGCACGATCTCGTCGTTCAGCACACGGACGCCGCCGGAGGCAATAGCCCCCATGGCCAGTTCCTCATGGCCGGGCACACCCAACTTGCGCACCAGGAAGGCATCCAGCGGCGCGTGCAGGGCGGCCGCTACCTCGGCGGCCACTGGCACGCCGCCGCGCGGCAGGCCGAGCACGATCACGTTGGGGTTGTTGGCATACGGTTGGAGCAGCGTTGCGAGGGTCTGACCAGCGTCCCGCCGGTCTCGGAATGGGAATGTCATGACGCCGTGTCCTTGTGCGACGATGCCGCGCGGGACATCTGCGCCTGCATCGCTCAGTCAAGGTCTACGCAGATTCCGGGCCCGCTGGCAGCACTTCCCGGCGCCCTGGGAAACCGATGGCTCGCACGGTATGAACATGGCTGGCTATCCGGTTTCCCGGAAGACCCGGAGGGTCTTGTCGCCAGCCGCACAACCAGGGCAAGGTTCCTTGCCGGTCCCGATCAGGCGCCGTTCAGCGTCAGGCCCAGCACGTCGCCCAACTCGCGCAGGCTGCGCTGCGCGGCGCGGGTGTCGTCATCTTCCGGGGATTCAAGGATCGCGGCGGCGATCTCGCGCAGCGCCTCGATCGCCTCGGGCGTGTTGAGATCGTCGTCCATGGCGTTCAGGAAGCGCTCCCGCTCCGCGCTGACATCAAGTTCGTTCTCGATGCCGTAGGCGGGCAAATCGATCGCCTCCACCAGGTCGCCCGCCACGGAGGCCCAGCGGTCCATTTCCTCGTCTTCAAAGGTCCACGGCGTACGGTAGTGATTCGAGAAGAGGTAGAGGCGCAGGGCATCGGCGGTGTAGTTCTCCAGCGTGTTGCTGACGAGCACCAGGTTGCCCAGCGACTTGCTCATTTTCTCGCCGTTGTAGCCGACCATGGCGGCATGCACCCAGGACCGGGCAAACGGCTGCACGCCAAAGGCATTTTCTGACTGGGCGATCTCTGCCTCGTGATGCGGAAAGACCAGATCAAACCCGCCGCCATGGATATCAATGCTGGGGCCGAGGTAGCGGCTGGCCATGGCCGAGCACTCGACGTGCCAGCCGGGCCGCCCCGGACCGTAGGGGGAATCCCAGGAGGGCTCGCCCTCCTGCCAGGCCTGCCACAGCACGAAATCCAGCGGATCACGCTTGTTTGGATCGTCCGGGGTGTTGCCGCGCTCGTTGGCGATCGGCAGCATCAGGTCTCGCGGGATGTGGCTGAGCTTGCCGAATTCCGGGTCGCTCGCCACCGAGAAGTAGACATTGCCGCCGCTCTGGTAGGCGTAGCCCTTGTCAATCAGCGCCTGCGTGATCTCCAGCATCTCGGGGATATGGTCCGTGGCGCGCACGTAATGATCGGGCGCGACCCAGTTCAGATCCGCCATGTCCTTGAGATACTTGGCGACTTCGCGGTCACCCAGCTCCGTCCAGGTGAGCCCGACCTCTTTCGCCTTGCGCAGGATATCGTCATCGATATCGGTAACGTTCTGGACATAGGTGACGTCGATCCCCTTGTACCGCAACCAGCGGGCAAGGATATCGAACGTCAGGAACGTGAAGGCATGTCCGACATGCGTGGTGTCATACGGAGTCACTCCGCAGACGTACATCCCGACCGCGCCATCACGCGGAGTGAACTCCTCCACCCGGCCCGTCTGCGTGTTGAAAAGCTGCATTCCCCCCTGCTCCGCTCAGGCCACGCTGGCGCCCACATCTTGCACTGATCAATGCCCGGAGTATATCCGTATCCTGTCTGCCGTCAGCGGCACACGGCACAAGCGACCAGGAATCGATGTGGTAGATTCGGCGATGTGCCCGCGCCTGACGACTTCCTGCTCTTGCGTTATGGTCGAGGTGAGGGATGGTGAACCGGAGCCCTGGCTCCCCACGCGCGCAGTGCGCCGTCTGGATTGTCCTGCTCCTGGTCAGCGCTCTTTCGCTGGCGGGTTGCAGCATCTCGGCGCCCGCGCCATCGATTGCCGAGTCGGCCACCGCCACGCCGGAGCCCACGGTGACGCCGGCGCTCCGCCTCACCCCGCCGCCGCAGCGCTGCGCAGATGGCCGCCTGCGCATCCGGGATCTGAAGGCCGTCGGCCAGGAGTGGACCGCCGGGGTACAGTCGGCTATCGAGGTGGCGCTGGCCTGGCGCCCCGATGCGCGGCTGGTCTCGATGCAGGTGGGGTGCGCCCCCCTGGAGGACGGCTTCCGCTGGAAGGGCACGTTCTACTCGCGGCAGGCGCAGTCCTTCTACTTCAGCGACACCGGGCTCAGCGAGCCAGCGGAAGTTGCGCCAGAATCTGTGCCGGCCCTGCCGCTGGACGAGGTCAACTTCGGGCAAATGCACCTGACCCTGGCCCGCGCCGGGTACAACGAAGACGCAGAGCTGAACCCCGCCAGCGGAGCCACCGTCCGCCTGAACGTCCCGGCCGATCCGTTCGGGCCGCCGGGCACGCCCGAGGGGCTGGTCTATCACGTGGCGGTGGTCGATCAGGGCACCGTGCGCGATCTCTTTGTCAGCAGCCCGGGGTGGACGCTCCACTCCTACCAGAATCGGGATTGAGCGATGACTGACGACGTGGCGGCCACTCCCGGGACGCTGGCAGACCCCGCCGTGGTCGCAGCCTGCCTGGAGGTGCTGCGCCACCGGCCCGCCGCGCTGGTAACGGATATCGATGGCACCATCAGCGCCATTGCCCCGACACCCTTCGACGCAGTGGTGCACGCGGACGCGCGCCTGGCCCTGGCGCGGCTCACCGAGCGGCTGGAGACGGTCGCGGTCGTCTCGGGCCGCGCCCCCGGCGACGGCGCGGCCATGGTCGGCCTGGGCCAGCTTACGTACGTCGGCAATCATGGCCTGGAGCGCATTGTGCGCGGCGCGCCCTGGACCCACCCGGCAGCGGAAGCCGCGCGCCCGGCGATCGCGGCCGCCCTGGCAGAGATCCGGGCCGGGGTCCACGCCGCAGGCGACGCGCCCTGGCTGATCATTGAGAACAAGGGGGTCACCGGCACCGTCCACTACCGCCTGGCTGAAGACCCGGAAGCTGCCGCAGCACTGCTTGATCCCTTGGCGGCCCTGGCAGCGGCACGGCACGGGCTGCGCGTTCTCCCCGGCCGCATGATCGTGGAACTACGGCCTGCCCTGGCGGTGAACAAAGGCACGGCCATTCGCGACCTGGTGACCGATCTTGGGCTGCGCGGCGTCGTTTTCTTCGGTGACGATGTCACGGATGTCGATGGGTTTCTGGCCCTGCGCGCGCTCCGCGAGGAGGGCCTGGCCGCCACCCTGAGCGTGGGAGTATTGGCCGCCGAGACGCCGGAGATCGTGGCCGCGAACGTGGACCAGCATGTGGCTGGCGTACCGGCCTGTGCGGCGACGCTGCTCGCGGTCGCCGCGCGGTTGCCCGCGTTGCCCACAACTCCCGCCTGACGGGCCGCCGGGCTATGCTCTGCGCGGACAGGCAACTGGTGGAGGTTCTCGCGTGACAACGTATCTGCTGGCGGCGGTGATGTTTCTCTCCACGTTCGGGAGTTCACTGGCGCAAATCGCCCCGCCCTGGAGGCATCAGGTGGCTCCCTTGCAGACCTCGGAGATTCTGGTCGGCGGGGTTCCCCTCACGGTGGAACTCGCCTACCAACCGGCAGACTTGCAGCGCGGGCTGGGCTACCGGGATGGGCTGGCGCCCGGCACGGGGATGCTGTTCCTCTTCGAGCAAGCGTCACCCCGCTCCTTCTGGATGAAGGGGATGCGCTTCTGCCTCGATATCATCTGGATCGAGGGCGGGGCCATCCAGGGCGCGGCCGAGAGTGTCTGCCCGGACCCTGCCGATATCGACGATGCCGAACGCCCGACCCAGAAATCCCCGGTTCCCGTTTCCTACGTGCTGGAGGTGCCGGCGGGCTGGATGGCCGAGCATGGCATCACCACTGGCACACCGGTGGAGAATCTGCCCTACCTGGTCAAGACGGACGAACAACCGGGATAGCGCGCAGGTGCAGCCAGCGGCAGGGCACGCGTTCGCTGCAGCCACACCGCGTAACACGGCGCCGGCCCGGGCATAGTGCCCGGGTCGGCGCGCCTGCGGAGCGGGAGAACCCGCTCCACAAACCTGGCTACGGTTCTTCCGTCGTTGTCGGCGCGATCGACGTCGAGGTTGAAGACGTGGACGAGGTCGAAGTCGTCGTCGCCTCCTCGCACGGGCCGCGGTAGCTGCCCGGGTTGTTCCGCAGCGCCCGCTTCGCCTTCTTCTTCTTGAGTCGCTTCGTTTCGCAGACGAGGTCGCGCGCCTGAGCCCGGCGCAGCGCCCGGCCATCCCCTGTTGTGTCCACGAGCGTCGTGACGGTGGTGGATGTTTCCTCCTTGCACAGGCACAGCGTGCGCTTGCCGTGGTGCGCGTTGTGCTCGCTCGCGACCTCGCCCCGGCCCTTGCCTTTGCCCTTGCGCCCCTTCTTGGCCTTGTCCTTCGCGCTGGCTGCGGCCGCCACGCCAACCCCGGCCAACGCGCCACCCAGGGCGCCCTTCACGGCAGTCCGCCGGCTTGCGGCCTGTGCAATACGTGTGATCAGTTCATCGAATTCCCGTGCATCCACCGGCAATCTCCTCCTTCTCGCATCGTCGGAGCACGAAGCACGCGGGACTGTAACATCGACCACCGGTCATGACCAAAGATGAGCCACGCCTCATGGGGTGCGCTTATGTGGAGCCAACAGGGACTGCCGGCTCCCGCCGCAGCACCTGCAAGACTTCGGCCGCCACCTCGTAGCGCCCAAAGGAGGGCATCAGGTACACGCCCTGCACGTGCGGCTGCAACGCGGTCAGCAGCTCCTGCGCCATGAGTACGCCCTCGCGCCGCCCGTCCGGCCCGGCCAGCCGCATCCGCTCCCGCGCCTCGTGCGTCAGGGTAATGCCGGGCACCTCGTTGTGCAGGAACTCCGCGTGGCGCGTGCTCTGCAGCGGCAGAATCCCCGCCATCACCGGCGCCGGCAGGCGGTCGGCGCCGAAGACCTCAAGGAAGCGCCACCACGTCTCGGGGTCGAAGATCGGCTGCGTCATCACCACCTGCGCTCCGGCTTCCAGTTTGGCGCGCAGGCGCTCCGCCTCCAGCGCCAGATCCTGCCGGGTGGGATCAACGGCACAGGCGACGGCAAAGCCGGCCGGCCGGCCGATGGACGCCCCGGCCGAATCCTGCCCGGCGTTCAGCCGCCCGAGGACGCGGATGAGGCCGACGGAATCCACGTCGTAGACCGCCGACGACTCCGGATAGTCCCCCAGGCTGGGCGGATCCCCCGTCAGCGCCAGGATATTGCGCACCCCGACCGCGTGCGCGCCCAGCAGTTCCGACTGTAGCCCCATCAGGGAGCGGTCGCGCGTGGTCAGGTGCAGGATCGTCTCCACTCCCACCTGGTGCTGGATCAGGTAGCAGAGGGTGAGCGCGCTCATGCGCACCCGCGCCATCGGGGAATCAGCCACGTTGATGAGGTCCACACCGGCCGCCTGCAGGAGCCGCGCGCCGTCCAGCGCCTTGGCGGGGTTCAGCCCCTTGGGTGGGTCGATCTCGACGGCAACGGCAAACTCGCCGCGCGCCAGCTTCTCCTGGAGCTTCGTCGGCCCCTCGGCGGCCACGAGGTCGATATCGAGCGCGGCCGGCTTGCGCCGCGCCTTTTCGCGGCGGGCCGCAGCCCCGTTCCGGGAACAGGGCAGGCCGCGGCTGGCGCTCCAGGCGTCCAGCGCCTCGCGCATCGCCGCAGTGTGCGCCGGCGTAGTGCCGCAGCAGCCGCCCACCACACGCACGCCAGCGTCGGCGGCACGCCGCGCGAACTCGGCGAAGTACTCAGCGGAGGATGGGTAGATAACGCGGCCCGCCACATGCGCCGGCCAACCGGCGTTCGGCATGCAGGAAACCGGAAGCGTGGCGCCGGGCTCCCCCTGCAGGCAGTGGACCATGCTCTCCACGACCGGCAGCAGCCGCTGTGGCCCGACGGAGCAGTTGGCGCCCACCACCGCCACACCCATCTCGCGCAGGCGCCCAACGACCTGCTCCGGCGTGTTGCCGCCGATTGTCTGCCCATCCTCGGCAAACGTCATGGACGCAATGACCGGGAGATCAGTCGCCTCCTGCACCGCCAGGATTGCCTGCTCCATCTCGCTGAGGTTGCCGATGGTTTCGATCAGGAAAAGATCGACGCCGCCTTCGAGCAGGGCATCCACCTGTTCCCGAAAGACCCGGCGCGCCACCGCTGGCTCCAGCGTGCCGAAGGGTGTCATGGTGCGCCCCAGCGGCCCCATCGACCCGGCCACGAGTGCCGGGCGGCCGGAGATCTCCCGCGCCTCCCGCGCCAGGCGCACCGCCTTGCGGTTCACCTCCCGCACGCGGCCGGCCGCGCCGAACGGCTCCAGCTTGAGCCGGTTTGCCCCAAAGGAGTTGGTTTCGATGATGTCGGCGCCCGCTTCCAGATAGGCGCGGTGCACGCCCAACACCAGGTCTGGCTGGGTGAGCGTCAGGAGATCGAATGCTTCGTCGAGCGAGGCCCCGGCGGCGTAAAGCATGGTGCCCATAGCCCCGTCCACGAGGAGCGGGCCAGCAGCAAGGCGGTCGAAAAACGGGTGGGACACCAGAGCCTCCAGAAATGATGCATGATCCTGCTGAGGCAACTCTGCTGCGGTTATTCATGAACGCCCTGGTGCGCAGCGAGCAGATGCCAAAGCGGCTCACGGGATGGCGGAGGGCGCAGATGGACGCGGGTGGCGAGTTGCCGCGCGTCTCCGATCTTGAGCAGGCGCAGGCGCAGCGTCTCGGAGTCAGCGCTCGGCTCCGGCGGCGACCAGCCACTGGCGCAGGGTATGGAGCAGCGTGTAGGCGGCGGCGTCAGCAGCAGTCGGACTGGTTGGCGAGAGCGGTGGCACGACAGCGGTCCGCGAAGCAGGCGCGCTTCAGGTCCTTGATCCAGTTCTCGGTCTCCCCGGTCCACGTAGTGGTCGCCGACGTCTCGGGATCCTCCGCCCGGGTGGTGACCACGCAGCGTGTTGGGGCCGGGGCGGGATCTCCGCCTTGATCACCACCCGGCGGGGTGCTCCAGTGCCGGCCTGATGGTGGTCTCGTCCACCAGCCGCACCTGCTGCCACCAGCCTGCGTGGATGCGGCCTAGGCAGTCGCCGCGAGAATGGCGCGGCCATGGCCAGCAGCCGGACGTTTCTGAAGCCCGATGGTGTAGGCGATCCCTCGGCCTCACGCGGCATAGATGACCGGCGAAGCCGCGTCCGCTCGCACCGTGATGGCCACCCCGGCCACTGCGCTCGCAGCCGCGCCGATGCGCTGCAGGACCGCAAGAGCATGCCCGGCGTGGACCGTCCCCGGCCGCAGCTGCCGTGATGAGCTGGCCGGTCTCGCCATCGAAGACCAGCGGGGTGATACATGTGCTGGCCGTAGTAGCCGTGATAGCACCCTCTGTCGCCATGGGTGGGGTCGTCCGTACTGTCCAGTCGAGCAGGATGGGGGTCGGGACACCGCCCGCTGCTCCCGCAGATAGACCGTGCCCAACGCCTCGGCCAATCGGTAGCAGTCCCGAGCGGAGAAGCGGTTCTCGAAGCGGGAAGGGTCGGTTGGCTGGCCAGATCCGGATCGCTCTCGGGAGGCGGCCACAGACCAGCTTGCAAGAGCGGATCGCCGCGCAGGTGTCCGCATCGTTCTGATCCGCGTAGCCGGCGGTGATCTGGTAGAGGCGCGCTGCCCGCCCGCCAGCGCGGTGCTGGCAGCGGCGCGGCTCGGGACGGCGGCAGCGGTCTCGCTCAGGGCGAGCGCCACTCCGCCTCGGCGACCTGACACAGCCACCATCACTGGTGAGCCGGCCGCCACGTCGACAGTGAGCGGGAGGGCGACTGGCGGGGCAAAGGTAAGTGGGGCTGTGGCAGACTGGGCCATGCGGGGCATCTCCTGGCGTCGGGTGAGTCAGCACCATCTCAGACGGATGCCCCGTTGTCACGTTCGTGAATAATCCGTAGCCGAGGTTGTCAGCCGGGCGGCGTGCGGCGCACACGGAGACACCGCGCGGCACGGGCGCCGCGCGGTGCTCAGAAGGGAGGAAGTGGAGAAAAGGCAGCCGGATGGCAGCGCCGCGTCCGGAGCTACGCGCCAGAGTCCGGCCAGGCCTCCAGCCGGGGGAACAGCTGTGTCGGCGCCGCCGGAGCCATGGGGAAGTCTCCGCCCTTGTTGCTCAGTCGCCGTCGCCCCTGCGCTCACGAATGCGCACACGGTTGCGGCTGCGGCCACGGCCCGAACCCATGCCCCCGCCAGGTCCACCATGCATCATGCCGCCGTGCATCATGCCGAACCCCATCCCCAGGAAACCGGGCATGATCGGCACATCAGTCGTGGCGACAATGACCTTCAGGGCTTCGGCCTGCCCCCTGGTGAGTTCATCGTCGGAAACATGGTCGTCAATGAGCGACATGATGGCCTTGCGGATGGCGGCATCCACATCGTCTGCCGTGGTGTTGCCGAGCTCCGTGGCCAGGGCCTCGGTGAAGGCCGCGTACATTTCCGTGCGCCTGGTTTCCCAGTCGCCCGGCTCCATCATGCCTTCCGGCTCATCGCGGCGGTCTTCGTCGGTGTCCTGCGCGGCGGCAGCTGGCGCGAAACGCAGCAGGCCAGCGCCAACGCCGGCAGCCCCGAGCGAGGTGAGGAATGACTTGCGCGAGACGGTCGTGCTCATGCTGAACTCCTGCTGTCGCTGATCTGGTGCAGCCACCCCTGACTGCGTGCCTCCACTATGCGCCCGTCGCCTTACGATTTGCTGTGAGCCCGCTGGGGAATACCGGGGATTCCGTGTGCTGCCTCTTTCGCCAGCGGCGTTTCAGCGGCCTGCCGAGGGATGTTGCCTCATGGGCGCCATCACCGCCAGCATCGTGTCTCGTGCGGAGCCGGGAACAACTGACGCCGAACGCTCCGCAGGCGTGGCTGCCCGGCGGAAACCGGGCTGCGTTCCGCGGGCAGGCCTTCCCCAACCCCGCTCCCTCATCTGCCGCACGGGCGCGGGTCCAGGAGTGAGGGTTGCAGCATTCCGGCGTCAGCATCTTCAGTCGCGGCCCCGGAGGCCGGGGCCGCGAAGCCTCTCTCCGACGCTGCGGGATGACAATGCGTTGGGGTGGGAGCGCCGTTCCAGCCTGCCTTCGCCAGGCACAAGAATGCCCCTCGTCCACTCCGCACGTGGACAAGGGGCGCGGGCGCGGGTCACGCTCCGGCAGCTACCGGCTCGCGGCCTCCCACTCCTCGTAACGCGCTTCGATCTCGGCCATCGGCGGGATGGCGTCTGGCCCAATGCCGCGCAGGCTGAGCGCGGCCACCAGGTTTGCGAACCGCCCGGCTGAAACGGGCGACACCCGGCGGTCGGCAGCCCGCAGGAAGAAGGCAGCGGCAAAGACATCGCCTGCCCCGGTCAGGTCCACCGTTTTCACCGGGTAGCCGGGCAAGTCCACTTTCTTCCCGCCGTAGGTGAGTTGGCACCCGTTCGGGCCGAGCGTTACCACGCCGAGCCGCTGCCGGCCGACCGCCTGCACCACGGCCCGCGCCTGCACGATCTCCTCGTCCGACACCACAACTGCGTCGGTGCGCGACAGCAACTCCGGCGGCAGGCGCAGTTGCACGTGGTTGACCCGGCCGCCACGCTCCATTGGCCACTCTCGCATCCACCCCTGCGGCGTCATGCCCAGGAACTCAGGCGACAGGGCCAGCACCTGGTGGGTGTCGATTTCGCGAGCCACCGGCCCAAGATGGATGATCTTCGCGTTCGCCCAGTGCGGCGGCAACCCCCGCAAGTCGATCTGACCTGCCCAACGCCGGATTTGCTGGGTGCGGCGCGTGCCCTGGTATTCGTTCACGAAGAAGGTCGGCGACTCCGCCTCCTGCGTGATGATGGTCACCTGGTCCGAGTATGGCTCCAGCGACGGAACGGCTACGCCATCAATGGTTTCGCCGTAGCGCCCTCGCGTCAGGATGCCCACCCGCGCGCCCAGGCGCGCGGCCGTCAGGCCCGAATAGAGCGCGGTGCCGCCCAGTACGCCGGAGCCGTCTGGCTGGATATCGCAGACGATCTGGCCAATCACCAGGTAATCCGGCGCACGCATGGTCTGCATGCCCGTCAGGTTGCGGCTCTCGCTCAGCGGCTGCCGCTTGCGGCCCCGCTTGTCCCCGCCCCTGGTAATGCGCGGTGGCAGCGAGGGGTCGCGCGGTTTGGCTGGCTTGCGGGGTGCGGCGCGCTCGCTGCCCGGCTCCTGGGGGTCAGGCACGAGGGTGCACGGTCACGCGGCGCATGTTGCCCTCGCCAGTGCTCTCGGTGGCCACGTCCGGGTTGCTGCGCAGGGTCAGGTGCACAATGCGTCGCTCGTTCGGCGGCATCGGCTCCAGCACAATCGGCCGCCGGGAGCGCGCCACCTGGCGGCCCACCCGCTCGGCCAACCCGACCAGCGATTCCTCGCGCCGGGTGCGGTAGCCCTCGACGTCAATCACCACGCGCGTCCAGTTCTCCAGGCGGCGATTGGCGATGAGATTGACCAGGTATTGCAACTGCGAGAGATGGTCCCCGCGCCGCCCGATGAGCATGCCCAGGTCGTGCCCCAGGACATCGATGAAGATGGTGGGAGGATCCTCCTCATCCAACGGCATGGTGGAGGGGTTGTCCACCGCCACCACGTCGGCCTCCACGCCCATCTGCTCCAGGAGCTCGCGCACGATCTCCCTGGCGATCACCTCTTCCGCCTCATCCGCGCGTTCTGCGTCACGCGTGCGGGGTGCAGCGGCGCGGGCGCGCTGCGCCGCCGCGCCCCGTTGGGAGGGGCGATCTCCCGGCACGCGGCGCGCGCCCGGCTGCCGCCGCTCGCGGCCGCCACCCTGGCCCTGCCCCTGGTTGGCGCGCCCGCCGGCCCCGCGGCTGCCGCGTGGTACTGGCTGGGACGCCATGCCCTTGGCGGTGACGCGCACGAGCGCCTCGTCACCCTCGTCCGGCCCGGCGTCCGAGAGAATCTCGATATCGACCTGGGCCTCGTTGAGATTCAGTTGTTCCAGCGCCAGCCGCACCGCTTCCTCGACGGAATACGCCTGGATCTCGACGCTGGTCATCCTTCGCTGATCCATTGCTGCAACCCCGCGCGGAGAACAGACGCCTCACATCCTCGCCGGCCGCCCGGTGCGCCGTGCCTGAGGAGGGACGTTGCCTCGTCGTTACCCGCTATTGCCGTCCGCTGGTTTCGCTTTCCGCTGCACAATCACTGCGCCGGAGGGTACCCCGCCGGAGCCGTTTTCGCTGTGGCTTGCGCCATTGGCGCGCGCCGCGCTCGCTTTGGCGTTGCCGCCCTGCTTGCCCTTGCCTTTGCCTTTGGCTCCGCCCCTGTTCGCGGCGGGAACCACCTCGGCCTCAACCACCTGCTCGGCCTTTGCCTCCGCCGGCGGCGCCCCGGCGCGCTCCATGGCCTGCTTCTGCGCCTCGGCCATCTTGCGCTGCATCCAGCCCATCGGGCCGGGAGCGTACACCGGCTCCACATTGCTCAGGACCACCACGTCATCGAGGTTGCGCGGCGGCCGGTAGCCCAGGCGCTTGTGCTCGGGCAACTCGGGCAGGAAGGGAGCCCACTTGTGGAAGCTGCCCCAGCCGGTGATGAACCACTGCTGAACCACGCTGTAGACGCTCTGCGTCGCCCAGTACAGCACCGGACCAGAGGCGAAGCTCCAACCGAAGAAGACAACGGTCAGCGGCATGATGTTCATGACCGAGTTCATCATCGCCTGCTGGGGGTCGGTGGATTTTTGCTGGTCCTTCGGACGCATCATCTGCGTCTGCACGAACTGGAAGAGACCGGCGGCGATCGGCAGGATCTTGAGTGGGTCCGGCACATCGAGACTGGGCAGCCAAAGGAAACTCTGGTCCCAGTACCCAACGCCCGTGTTGGAAAGCGTGGTGATGGACTGGTACAGCCCAAGGAAGATGGGGATCTGGATCAGCATCGGCAGACACCCGGCCATGGGGTTGACCTGGTACTGCTGGTAGAGCGCCATCGTCTCCTGGGAAATGCGCTGGCGGTCACTGCCGTGCTTTTTCTGGAGTTCCTTGATCTTGGGTTGCAGATCCTGCATCGCCTTGGACGACCGGATCGACTTCACCGTAAGCGGGAGCATAAGCGTCTTGACGATGATGGTGAAGGCGATAATGGCGACGCCGGCGCTGTGGAAGACATCCGCCAGGCCATCCAGCGCCAGCACCAGCAGGTGCACGTACTGGTCCCAGATCGGGATGCTGATACCGAGCACCGCCGCCAGCGCGGGGAAAGAAGGAAAATCCATCGTCTGGTTCGTTTCTCCTTACGCCTGCCGCCGCTGACAGGAAGGCGCGAACTGAGATCGAGCGGCGCACGGCACAGCGTAGTAGACGTTACGGAACAGGGTCATAACCGCTGCCGCCAAAGGGATTGCAGCGCAAAACACGCCAGACTGCGAGGCGGCCACCTGCAAGGATACCGTACCGCGCGATTGCCTCATACCCATATTCCGAGCAGGTTGGGGTGAAACGGCACGCGGGCGGCAAGGCGGGCGAGATGACGCGCCGGTAGAGGCCGATCAGCCAGAGCGCCAGCCACGCCAGCGGGCTGGGCGCACCCGTGGGCCGCCAGGGCGGCAGGCCATGTTCATCGAAGACGTGGCTGTGGGCGCAATCTTCCGGCCGGGGTTCGCCGCCAGCGGCTGGCTCCGGGCCGTGCAGAACGGCGCTCATGAGCCCGGCTCCCCGGCGGGCGCCGCCTGGGGCAGCATCCCCGCTCGCTGAAACACGACGGTTAGCAGCTCGAACGCGGCGGCGCTGGAGGGCAGTTCCTCGACCGTACCGCGCAGGATGATGACGCAATCGAAGCCGGTCGCCAAGCGTGGGTGCAGCGCGCGCAGGGCCTCCCGCGTCACCCGCTTCAGGCGGTTGCGTTGCACCGAGCCGCCCACCTTCTTGCCCGCCACTACGGTGTAGCGGTTGGCATCGGGCGAGGCGGGGTTGCGCAGGTAGCGCAACACGTAGGGGCCGTGCGTCACGGAACGCCCGCGCGCCCGGGCCACGCGGACATCGCGTTCGCGGCGCAGCCGGAGGTCGCGTTCCAAGGTGGAGACTCCGCTGACAGCAAACAGCCAATCCCTGCCCACGGCGGGATTGGCTGCGGCTCGCGAAACAGAGAGAGCTACCGGTTCTGCGTGAACTTGCCCTCTTCCGCCACGGTCAGCGCATGCCGGCCCTTGAGGCGACGGCGCGCCAGCACCTCGCGGCCACCCCGGGTGGACATGCGGGCCCGAAAGCCGAACTTGCGGATGCGCTTGATCCGCTTGGGCTGATACGTTCGCTTCGTGGACATTCTCGATCACCCTTTCCAGGCGAGTGCTTCTCAGGAGGCGCAAAACGGGCCTGGCTCCAGGTGGAGTGATGTGGCCAGTCATGGTGCGCGGATCGCTCATGCACGCCTAACGCATGCACACACAAAAGCGTTCCGGCGCAACGGCCAGCCTGCAGACCGCCCGGCGGAACTGAAGGAGTATAGGGGTATTCCCTGGACGAGGTCAATTTCGAGCGCCCGGGTGCAGGGGACTCCTGGCGTTTGAGACGGTCGATCGACCGGCGCGATCCGCCTGGCTCTGGAACGAAGCCACTTGATGCTGATCTGATACCGCTGCCACGCGAAAGCCCGCGTTCGCCCTGGCGACCACACCAGGCGACGCTGTTTGCCGGGCCACGATGCGCCACCTCGCAGAGTCCCGGCACTCCTGCGCCGTCAAAGGATCTCGTGCGCGTCGCAGATGGAGAAGCGAGACGGCGCCCCACCGTGAGGCGCCGTCGAATGCTGCTCAGGGGCAATCGATTCGCCCTATGGCACGGGAGCACACACCAGATCGGGGGAGCACTCCGAGCTGCCACAGCATTCCAGTTGACTGCCGGGGGTGTTGGTGCAAGGCTGGCCATCCGGCACGCAGCAGACCGTAATGTTTTCGATGCCTGCGCGCTGACCGCACACGCTGCCCTCGCAGCACTGGCTGTCGGAACTGCATGTCGCGCGCACTGCCAGGCAACACTTCTTCTTCTTTTTCTTCTTCTTCTTTTTCTTTGCAGCAGCCTCGCCCATGCCTGCGAGACTCAGCAGTGCTGCTGCCAAGCCACCAGCGGCGACGCCAACACGGCGCCGTGACCAGCCATCAAACGACGACCCGTCCATCTTATCCCCCCACAATGCGTGCGATACGGGAACCAGCAGGTGGATCTCCAGTGCATCTTACTGCTGATATAGGCAGATGGCAATCCCTCGCCGGTTGCTGTGACATGGCCCAATGTTGTGCGGGAAACAGTGAAAGACCAGCCTGCAACTGGCTGCCGCCGATGTCGTCGTCAGCCCTGAGCAGCCAGCCGGGAGAAGGGGTTGCCCCGGCTCGGCCGTTTCGGGAGGTGTATCTTCCATGCACACCAGCCTCTGACGCCACAGGAGCCCGGCAACAGGGGATCATTTTCGACGCGCCGTGGTGGCGGCAGGAACCAGGAGCGACGGTGCGTTCCGCCGATTGCCGATCCGCCAGTCATCAGGACCATGATCACTGCGCGCTATCGACGGGTGCTCTTTGCCGATTTGGGAACGTCTGTGAGCCTCGCAAAGACATGCCACGTGCCTTCTGCATGCCGTGCGTTCAGCCAATGCTCCACCAGGCCTCATCCAATCTTCAGGGAGAGCAGCCATGATGAAGTTGCCGAATCTGTTCGTGCGGAATCACGCCCCGTCAGAGCGGCGTGCCATAATCGCGGCCACGCTCGCCCGTGGCTTTGCCACGTGTCCCGAGGAGGACAGACCATGCAGACGCGTTGCACCTCATGCCCTCGTCCCACACGGCGTGGGCTCCTTGCCGGAACCCTGGCGGCCAGCGCCGGCCTCCTGCTGCCGCGCGGCATCTTCGCCCAGGACGCCACCCCGCCGCCGGCAGGCGACGGGTTCAAGACCCAGACCCGCGAAGAGTTCCTGAAGGAAATCGTGGAGGAAATGGGCTACACCGAGGCGGCAACGCCCGGCGGCTCCTTCATTGATTCCAACGTCAACGATATCCAGACGATGCACCCGTTGATCGCCGACGACGGCAGCTCGCTCGCCGCCGTCGGCCTGATCTACGAGCAACTCGTGGGCGGCGATATCCGCACCGGCGGCCCCGGCCCCACCGGGCTGGCCGACTACTGGGAAGTGGGCGACGATCAGCGCACCTACACGTTCCACCTCAACCAGAACGCAAAATGGCACGATGGAGTCCCGGTTACCGCCGACGACGTGCAGTTTTCGTTCGATGCCCTGGCCAACCCGGAGCTCAGCTCTTCCTATATGCAGAGCTTCCTGGATTCCACCGAGTCCTGGCGCGTCATCGACGAGCACACGTTCGAGGCCGTGGCGAAGGAGCCCATCTTTACCTTCCTCTATGACCTGGTGACCTGGATCGTGCCAAAGCACATCTGGGAGAGCGTGCCGGTCAAGGACTGGCGCACCGATGGCGGCGCAACCGGCCAGGACCCCACCCGCGTCATCGGCTCCGGCTCCTGGAAGTTCGGGGAGTGGCGCCAGGGCGAGAGCATCACCTTCAACCGCAACGACGACTACTACGGCAAGGTCCCCTACCTCGACAGCTACGTCATCCGGATCTGGCCAGATCAGACCGCCGTCGTCAACGGCCTGCTCAACAACGAAATGGACGCCGCGGCGCTGGAACCCGCGGACGTGGAAACGGTCAAGAGCACTGAGGGCCTGGTGGTCGCCAACTACCCCACCCGCAGCTTCAGCTTCTACATGACCAACATGGACCCCGAGAAGACCCCGCTCTTCCAGGATGTCGAGGTCCGCCAGGCGCTGCTGCACGCGCTAAACCGCGACTCCATCGTGCACTACATCCTGCTCGACAACGCGCTGGTGGCGCATGGCACGCAGCCCGTTATCTCCTACGCCTACGCGCCCGACCGCATGGATGTGAAATACACCTACGATGTCGAGCGGGCCAAAGAGCTGCTGGCGCAGGCCGGTTGGGAAGATGCGGACGGCGATGGCGTCGTCGAGAAGGACGGCACACCGCTCTCCTTCGAGATCATCTACCAGTCGGGCTCGCCGACGGTGGACCAGATCATCGCCTACTACCAGGACGCCTGGAAGGCGATTGGCGCGGAGGCCCGGCCGCGCGCCATGGAGTTCTCCGCGCTGGTCGAAGTGATTACCGGCGACCACAACTTCGAGATGGCCCTGCTCGGCTTCTCGTGGGACGCCACCTTCATCCAGGACGCCATGTTTGGCTGCACCAGCTACGAGGGCGGCTTCAACATGGTCAAGTACTGCAATGAAGAGGTGGACAAGCTGAATGCGCAGGCCAAGCGCACCTTCCCGCTGGAGGAGCGCCGGGAACTCGTGATTCAGGCCACGAACCTGGTCAACAACGACCTGCCGGTGGCGGTCACGCACTTCAGCCGCGCCAATGTCGGCTACAGCGATCGCCTGCAGAACTTCAAGCCGAGCGCCTGGGGCGTGTCTATGGACTACGTCTGGATCCAGGAGTAATTCAGGAGAAACACGTTCGCCTGAGCCGTGCTTCAATAGCCCCGACGCTGAGTGTCCACTGATGGCGCTCAACGCCGGGGCCTTTTTCGCCGGGGCGCCCACAGCATACGTGATCGCGGAGGCTGAGGATGGATCTGCTCAAGGAGTTCTTTGGCGCAGAAGACGACGCGGAAGCGACGCAAGCTGCGCCGGGTGAGGACAAGGCCGGCCGGACTGAAGAAGAGCGGCAGCAGGCGCGCGAGGCCAGGCGCGAGGCCAGGCGCGCGGAGCGCCAGGCACGCCGGGCAGACGCCGAGACGGAGGCCAGGCGCACTGACTTCGCAGACCGCTACAAAACGGGCAACCCCTCCGAAGGTTTCAGCGCGGAAGAGGCGATCGAGCACTTGCAGGAACTCCAGCAGGAACTGACGCCCGCCGAGTTCCGCAAGGCGATGGAAGAAACCCTGAACAACCTGCCCGTGGACCAGCGGGATGATTTCATTGCGCTGATGCGCAAGCACAAGGCGGAGGCGCAGGCAAGCGGCGCATCCGTGGCCGCGCAGGATCCACTGGCCGGCCTGCTGGGGAGCCTGATGGGCGGCCAGGGGGCGGCCCAGGCGCCGAACCTGGGCGATATCCTGACCGATTTGCGGCAAGGCGGCCTGAACGCGCCGGCGCCAGCGGCGGGCAAGCAATTGACTGAACAGGATTTCCTGCAACTGCTCAACAGCCCGCTGGGCAAGGCAGTCCTGGGCGGCCTGGCTACGTTCGGCATGCAGCAGTTGCAGCAGCAGCAGCAGGCGGCGGGCAAGGCCGCGAAGGCCGGGAAACCCTCGAAGGGTGATCGCTCCCGGTAGCACACGCGTGACAGAAGGCCGCAACGCGTCATGCGCTGCGGCCAAATTTTCAGACGAGGCATCATGCGGGACCTAAACAGCCGGGACGAACGCATCCTGCTCGTGGAGGACGAGGAACCGATTCGGGACCTGGTGCAGACCGCGCTGCGCTTCACCGGCTTCACGGTCGAATCCGCCGCCGGCGGCGCCGAGGGGCTGGCCATGGCCCGGAACGGCGCCTGGGACCTGCTGATTCTCGATGTCAACCTGCCGGAGATCGACGGCTTCTCCCTCTGCCGCAAGTTGCGGGAGGCCGGCGACAACGTGCCGGTCATCTTCCTCACCGCCCGGGATGACCCGGCGGATCTGCGCGCCGGGTTCACCGGCGGCGCGGACGACTACCTCACCAAGCCCTTCAGCCTGGAGGAACTGGTGCTGCGCGCCGACGCCGTGCTGCGGCGCGGCGGTGGGCGGGCAGCGGAACGGACACGCATTACGGCCGGCGATATCGTGATCGATGACGATGCGCACCGCGTCTGGCGCGGGGACCGCGAAATCGAGCTTTCGCCGACGGAGTACCGGCTTCTACGCTATCTTATGGTCAATGCAGGCCGGGTGCTGACCCGACCGCAGATCATCGAGCACGTCTGGGACTATGGCTACGCCATTGAGCCCAATGGCGTGGAAACCTACATCAGCTACCTGCGCCGGAAACTCGATGATCGCGATGCGCGATTGATTCACACCGTGCGGGGGGTCGGCTACTCCCTGCGGGAACCAGATCCGGCGGCTTACGGAGCCGAGTAATGCGCCTCAGCACCCGAATTGCCTTCAGTGCGGCCGTCATCATCGCCCTCACGATCCTCGTCCTCGGCGTCACCATGGTTCGCGCCACGCGCACCACGCTCGTCGCCGAGATCGACGGCCGGCTGCGTGATTCGCTCCACCGCGCGGAGGTGCTCCCCGGCCCCTGGGGCGACGCGAGGGACCGGGACCGGAACGGACGGCGTGACCGCTGGGACGACGACTCGACACCTGTCATCTCGAGCGGTGATATCGTCTCACCGACATTGCCTGTCCCGCCGCCCCCCCCGGACGATGATGCCTGGCTGGCCAAGCTGCCGAACATCGGCGGCAGCAATGTGGCGGTCTTCATTTTCGGGCCGAACGGCCGCCAGGTCGCCAGCCGGCCCTCCGGGTACACAGACGAGCCAGACGCCCCGCCAGCCCTCCCCCAGATTCCCGGGCCGCAGGCCACCGCCATGCAGGGCAAGATCGTCACCCTCCCGCCGTTGACGGCTCGCTGCACTACCGCGTGCTTCTGCAGTCCGGCCCGCGCGGCGTCACGTTTGTGACTGCCGCTTCGCTGCGGCCGGTCGAGAGCGCCGTGGCCATGTTGGTGCGCACCCTGGCGCTGGCCGGGGCGGCGGCGCTGGTGGGGGCCTCGCTGCTCACCTGGGCGGTGATCCGGCACGATCTGAGACCAGTGGACCGCATGGTCGAAACCGCCGCCGCCATTGCCGAGGGCGATCTCAGCCGCCGCGTGCCGGACGCCGACCCGGAAACCGAGCTGGGCCGGCTGGGCGCCGCCTTGAACAACATGCTGACCCAGATCGAGGATGGCATCCGCCAGCGCGACGCCGCCGAGGCGCGCCTGCGCCGCTTTGTGGCGGACGCCGCGCACGAACTGCGCACGCCGCTCACCTCGCTGCGCGGCTACGCCGAACTCTACCGGCAGGGTGCGCTGCCCACGCCGGAGGCCGTGAGCACGGCCATGGGACGCATTGAATCCGAGGGCGCCCGCATGGCCCGCCTGGTGGATGACCTCCTGTTGCTGGCCCGCACCGACCAGGGGCGCGCGCTGGAGAAGGAGCCCGTCGATCTCGTGCGCCTGGCCCGGGAAGCGACCGGGGATTTTGCGGCTGCTGACCCGGACCGGGAACTGGAGCGCGATTTCACCGGCTCGGCCATCGTGACCGGCGATCCCATCCGCCTGCGCCAGGTCATCGACAACCTGCTGACCAACGTGCGCATCCACACACCCGAGCGCACGCCGGTCAAGGTGAGCGTGCGCCGCAACGGCGAGTGGGCCGAAGTGACCGTCGCCGATTCCGGCCCCGGTATACCCGTGGAGGACCAGGCCCGCATCTTCGAGCGCTTCTGGCGAGGCGACCCCTCGCGTGGGCGCAGCGCGGGGGGCGGCTCTGGCCTCGGCCTGAGCATCGTCGACTCCCTGGTGCGCGCGCACGGCGGCGAAATCGCCGTCCAGAGCACCCCCGGCGAAGGCTCTGCCTTTACCCTGCGCCTGCCGCTGGCCCCCGTCGCAGCCGAAGCGCTCGCCGCCTGACAGGGCGGCCTGTGAGGCCGCCCACCCTGAGGTGACGGCGCCGAGACGTGCTGCAGGAACGCGGCTTCCAACCGCATGGCTCGCAGCGCCGCCCACCTTTGGGTGGTCTCCTGAGTATCGCGTCATCGGGGAAGTGTCAGGTGCGCCGCACCACTGAGCGAAGTCGAAGGACCCCGTTGCCCGGCCGCGACGTCACGAGGTGTCCTCCACCCACGCGTGTCGTCCTGAGCGACGTCGAAGGACCTCGGCCCGCATCCTCCAGGTTTGCGATGTCATCCACCTTCAGGTGTCATTCTGAGCCCGCAGGCGAAGAATCTCGTTCGTGTTCCACGAAACGCTCCTGCCACGGCATGGCGGCCCTTCCTTTCGGGCCTCAGCGTGCCGCAGCAGGTGTTACCGATGTCTCCGTACGAGTGTCACCTATCTCCCCGGTCTGCACACTGCGTCGGGATGACACCTGTCGGTGGACACCACCTGGGAGCAAGCGGCAAAGCCGCCCCCGGCCACGCTCCGGCCGTGGCCGCAACCCGGCGCAAAAACCCGGCATGTCCTACCGGGGCCGGCAACTCGGCGACGTGATACGGTGCCTGCAAACGATTGGAATCCTCATGGGAGATCACGATGCAACGGCAACGATGGCCTCGCTCATCGCGCCAGATACCGCGCCGGCGCTGGGCACCGACAGCCAGTACTGGGTGGTCTACGAACTCCTGCTCACGAACACCATCTCCGGTGAGGCAGACATCACCGGCGTCACGGTCACGGACGCGCTGAGCGGGCACGAGGTGTTCTCGCTGTCTGCCGAGGAGATGATTGCCGGGGAGAACCTGCGGCTGATGGATCGCGAACCAGCGGCCGACGCCCACCTCAGCCGCAACGAGTCTCGCGTGCTGCTGCTTGCCATCCCCTTCGCCGCCGCCGACGACGTGCCGCTGTCCCTGGTACACGACCTCCAGATCACCGCGCCCACCGTGTTTGGCGTGGCGCCGGAGCCGCAGCACTACCTGGCGGCCACGCTCGACCTGGCAACCCGCCAGGCGCCAGTGATTTCGCCGCCGCTCGCCGGCACGAGCTGGATCGCGGCCGAGGGGTGCTGCTCAACCGCCAGCCATCACCGCAACGGCGTCTTTCCCATCTACGGTGCGCTCCACGCCGGCCAGCGGTTCGGCTTCGACTTCATCCGCATCAACGACGACGGCCAGCTCTTTACCGGCGACCAGGCTGACCCTTCCAACCGGCCAGCCTACGACGCGCCGGTCTTCGCCGCCGCTGATGGGTGGTCATCTCCACGCTGGATGGCCTGCCAGACCAGATCCCGGGGGTGATGCCGGACCAGTCCACCATGTCCCTGGCCGAGATCGAGGGCAACCACGTCGTGATCGACCACGGCGATGGCTTCTACACCTTCTACGGCCACCTCGCGCCGGGCAGTGTGCAGGTGGAAGTGGGCGACACGGTCGCGGCGGGCGAGCAACTTGCGCGCGTGGGCGATAGCGGCGGCTCGCAGGCGCCGCACCTGCACTTCCACGACGTCGATAGCGCCAACCCCTCAGCAGGCAATGGCTTCCCCTGCACTTTTGACCGTTTCGACCTCGCGGGGCAGGCGGACTTCGCCCACCTGCTGGAGGTGATCGAGGGCGAGGCAGCCTTCGCCAGCCGGGCCGACCTCACCCCCGAGCCGCGCGAGAACGAGATGCCCATGTCCTACGCCATCGTCGATTTCCCGGAGCGGTAAGCGAGCGCTATACAGCGGGTTGCGGTGGATTTGATCGTCACGGGTCACACTTCCGTGTCTCGAGCGGCGTCGAGACATGTGAGTGTGACTGGCAGGTCAGTTTATTGGCAATCGGCTGGAGAGGGCGCGTGCGTTGTGGTTTGGCCTGCAACGCACGACGCCATGCCTCACGCGGGTGAAGAACCTCGCTGCTGCGCTTCCAGCAGCCGCTCCAGGTAGCTCTGCAACTGCCGCACCTCGTGCTCTGGCCACCCGGCCGTCAGGTCCGCGAACACCGCTTCCTGCCAGGCGTGCGCTGCGCGCAGCAGCTCCTCGCCAGTGGGCGTGACATACAGGGCGCGTTGCCGGGCATCCTGCTGCGCCGGGGCCTTCCGCAGGTAGCCGCGCTGCACCGCCTGCGCGATGAAGCGGCTGGCCCCGGACTGGTCGATGCCCAACTCATGGGCCACAGCGTTCACCGTCGCCCCATCGCGCTGGCCGAGCGACGCCACGGCTTCCGTCACCATCACATCCCGCGCGTGCTCCAGTTCGACCGTCTGCCCGGCGCCGGTCCACCGGCGGGACCAGAAGCGCACCAGCCGGAAGAGGGACTGGCCGGGACCTGCGCTGGCCTGAGCGGACGCCGCCATCAGGCCGTCTCCGCCAGCGCCGCGTAGAGCGTGGCAAAGGCGAGTGCCTGCTCCAGGTCCGGGAAGCGCAGGGCAGCCGAGACACGACCCTGGCTGACGCGGAACATCGTGGCTACGCGTACCGGGTACGGTGCTTCGGGCCACGTTGCATCCTGCTCGACAACCGCGATGTCTCCGGCAACCGGGCGCCAGTTCACCGCTTGCAGGCGGATACCTGAGCGCGTCACCCAGTCCGCAAAGTCGTCAGCCGAAATCGCGCCGCTCCCTTTCGGACCGGTGACGACCACCGGGTCGCTGACCACCGCCCGTGCGCGCACCAGGTCCGCAGTGTTGATGGCATCGTGCCAGTTCAGGATGGGTGTTTCGTCCACGGCAGGCTCCTGTCAAGGCGTTTATATGCGATATGCATATAATATCATCAACCTCTTTGCGGACGCCATGTTCAGGCCGGGAACAGCCTCAATCGATCGGACTCACGGCTCAGTCGCCGCCGACCCAACCCCTGCTGCATCGACGGTGATGCCGGTCAATTCCCTCGGACCTTTACCGCGGGTCGAAGTCACCCCACCTTCAGGTGTCGTCTCGGGTACTGCGGCCACGGGCAGTGACGAGCCCACCCCACCTGTCATTCTGAGCCCGCAGGCGAAGAACCTCGTCGTTAGGGTGGCAAGAATGACCCGCCGGCTCTTCGCAGCCGCTCTGCCTGGAACAGCGGCAGCGGGGAGTTGCCAGGTAGCGCTGCGGAGCGCTCGCGACGAGGTTCTTCGCCTGCGTTCGTGCAGTCAGTGGGGACGTGTTAGGTCGATGAACCCGCTCCACCTCCCCCACGCTCGCGTGATCCCGGCCTTACTCATCGCGACGTATTGAGACAGCCGCCCACCCTCAGGTGTCATCCTGAGCTTGTCGAAGGACCGCACTCGCAACCGCCAAGGTACGTGGTGTCGCCCACCCTCAGGTGTCATCCTGAGCTTGTCGAAGGATCTCGTGCCCAACCCCCGAGGGTCGCGGTCGCCGCACTGCTCGGGGGCAGGCATCGGAACCACGGGGTGGGGCAGGCCGGGGTCTCTCCACTCCAGTCGAGACGACACGGGTGGCGGGGCGGTAGAGCGGGAGCCGGCTGGGCCGAGATCCTTTGCCTGCGGGCTCAGGATTAGCGGTGGTGTGGGGCGATACCCCTCCTTATCCGCTGACGCACCACTCAGAATGACCAGCGTAGGGGCCAGTGGCCCTGAAACGGTCCACAGCCAAACTCCCGAGCGCAGTCGAGGGTCCTCATCTCCCGGGCAATGCGGTGGGGAAGATGTCCGCCCTCATGTGTCATCCCGACGGAGGAGGGACCTCTCGTCCCTTTCCCCCATGGTTCGCGGACGCCATCTGCCAACGCGTGAAGGTGCGTCACTTCACGCCTTCGTGGCAGGGGACAAGGTCCTTCGACAAGCTCAGGACGACACCCGTAGCTGGGCGGCACATCGAAACGTCGCGCCAGGCGGGCCGGGTTCTCTCGACTGCGCTCGGGATGACCGGGAAGGTGCGAGACACCCGCGCCCTGGGTGTCGCCCGCTGGCCTCGTGGCTGCTACCTGGGCGGCCCCGCCGCGATCCGCGCGCGCAGGGTCTCCGCCGTCTCGCCCTGCCAGCGCGACTCGATCCACCAGGTAGCCCCGGCCTCGGCAAAGGGCGCGACCTGGGCGCGGGCGGCGGCCGCGTCATCGGCGGGGGAGACGCCCTCGGTGATGATGTCGAACGGCCCAGCATCGGCCGGGCGCTGCGCGCGGGCCGCCTCGGCGATGGCGCGCACGCGCTCTGGCGTGGCGTGGGAGATGACGCCCTGGTCCTCGGCGTACTGCGGAATGATGCCGTCGTAGCGGAAGGCGCGGGCCACGCTCTTCGGGCGCGGCCAGACCCCCACCACCCAGATCGGGATGCGCGGCTGCTGGTAGCTGCCGGGCTGCTGGTGCATCTCGCTGACCTGGTAGTGGGCGCCTTCGAACGCAAAGGGCTCCCCGCTCCAGGCGCGCGTGAGAATCTCCAGGCTCTCGTCCAGGATCTCCGCGCGCGCCCGCAGGTCGGTGACCTCGCCTACGTTGCGGTAGCCCTGGTCGTCCATCACCCCCAGTCCGACCGGCAGCACCAGCCGCCCGTGCGAGAGGTGATCGAGCGTGGCGGTTTCCTTCGCCAGTTTCCAGGGTCGCCGCCGGGAGGGCGGCGTGATAATCGTGCCCAGCCGCACCCGCTCGGTGGCCGTGGCGAAGGCGGCCATCGTCACCCAGGGGTCATAGATGGGAGAGAAGCCGCTGATGGCGATGGCGTCCCAGTAGAAGACGCCATCCCAGCCGTTGGCCTCCGCCTCGGCGGCCAGGCCAATCATCTCGTCGAGTGTGCCCGCAGTGAGAATAATGCCGTACTTCATCAGGTCATTCTCTCGCCCCTGCAGGGCCATGCCTATCACCCGTTTGGGTGATTTCGCCGGGAGCGCGGCCCGGCGCACCCGGCTCCCGGCAGCAGACGCCTACCAGCGAATGAAATCCTGGACCGGGTTGGTGTGAAAATCGCGCCGGTCGGCCAGGGGCCAGGCGCGCCACTCCTCGACCAGCTCCAGCAGACGGGTGACCGCCGTCTCGAAGATGATCTCGCCCTTCTCGGCCGTGGCCGGGCGGGCATCGCCGTGCACGCCGTGGTCAGTCCAGCGCGACCAGTAGTCGTTGAAGCGCACGTAGGGCGTGGTGCTGTCCGAGGAGAGGTAGGCGCCCATCACGTCGTCGCCCTGCTTCGCCTTGTCCATCTGCACCCGCTCCGGGGCAATGTGCAGGTAGAGCGAGGTCTCGAACTCGTCGGCGTGCGCGATAACCGGGGATTCCATGATCTCGCGGAAGCGCTCCACGGCCACGTTGATGTAGTGGCAGGAAGCGCAGAGCGAGCCGGTCTCCAGCGTGGTGCGCCGGGCGATGATATCGATCAGCGGCTGGTTGGAGCCGTGGCCGTTGATGATGAGGATCTTCTCGAAGCCGTGGTAGGCCACGCTCTTGGTCACGTTCAGGCAGAAGGCAATGAACACCTCCGGCTCAATGTGGATGGTGCCGGGGAAATCGATGTGGTGCCGGTTCAGCCCGTACGGGATCGGCGGCAGCACCAGGGCCGCGCCGTTCGAGCGCTTCGCGACCTCCTGGCTAATGGTGTCCGCCAGCAGCAGGTCGACGTCGATGGGCATGTGATGCCCATGCTGCTCGGTGGAGGCCGTCGGCAGGATCACCACCGGTTGCCGCGCAATCGCCTCGTTCATCTCCGGCCAGGTCAGCCGGTTGTAGCGGTACTCGAACTCCTCAGTCACGATCCCTCCCCTTCCCTGATGGTCTGTTCAACGCGCGCATCTTCACCGCGCGCGGCGCGCGCGGCAAGGGGCGTCATGCTGGGCCGGTCACGCCTTCCCGGAGATGATCATCAGTGCCTCCGCCGGGGTTGCGGGTCTCCGGCCCACCTCCCGTGCGCGCCGGGCCGCCCAGGCCACCTGGTCCGCGTTGCCCCGCGCCAACGTGCCGTCCGGCATCTGCACACTGTCCTCAAAGCCAACCCGCACGTGGGCGCCGTCTGCCAGCGCACGCTGCACGATGCCGTACGTCGCGACTCCCGCGCCATGCGCGGCCCAGGGCGCGCCGGGGAACTGTTCGCGCAGCGCTGCGGCGAGCGCGGCGTAGTTGGCCACAGTCGCCGGGGCCACCTGGGCGCCGGCGCCGTAGGCAGGACTGTCGAGTTCCAGCAGAAACCAGGGCGCCTGCGGCAACAGCCCGTCCTCGCGCAGGGCGACCGCATTGCTGATGAATCCGAGGTCCATCAGGCCGAGTTCAGGCGTCACGCCCACGGTGCGGCAGGACTCCAGCAGCCGCGCAACGTCGGCGTAGCTGTTCGGAACGTGCCGGGTTTCGCGGCGGCATGCGCCCGAAGCTACCGTGACCTCCGGCGCATCCCGCCGAACCTCCCACGAGGTGATGTGACCCAGGTTCACGGAAATCAGATCCGGGAGTGCGTCCGGCGGCGCATCAAGCAACGCCCGGACGCGCTCGACGGCGACGGCCTGCGGCCGCAGTGAGGTGATGCTGACCAGCACGCCCGGTGCGGCCGTGCGAATTGCGCGAACAACCCGCTGGTACGCCGCCGGGCTGGCCGTCCAGCTGCCGCCACGCCCCCGCGCGTGAACGTGGACGACACTCGCGCCGGCATCCGCACAGCGCCGCGCTGCGGCCGCCAATGCCCCGGCAGTCAGCGGGACCCCTGGGTGCTCGGCACGTATTCGCCCGCCATTGAGCGCGGCCTCGATGATGACCGGGTCAGGCACGGCCTCCCTGTCTTCCCGGCCCGAACGCCGAGACCAGCGCGATGAGGGCCGCGCCCAATACGACCAGTCCGGCGACAACCAGGGAGAACCGGAAGTCGCCGCCGGGCCCGGCCAGCGACGCCGCCAGGAGCGGCCCCGCCACCTGGCCGAGGCCGAAGATGACCGTGAGCAGGGCAATGGTGCGCGCGGCCTGCTGCGGCGGCGCCAGGGCCTGCGCCTCCGCCACTGTAAGCGCCCCAAACGCGATAAAGTTGGCCCCGAAGAGCAACGTGGCGATGACGGCCGCAGCAGGCTGCGCGATGAGCCCCGGCAGCAGCAGGCTGATCGCCAGGAGCAGGTACGAACACCCGAGCGTCGTCATGCGCCCGATCCTCGCGGCCACCCGCGTCCAGACCGGGGTGGAGGGAAAGGCCGCCAGGCCGACCAGGATCCACGCGCCCGCGCCAAGAGCCTCCAGCCCCGGCACGGCGCTGACGATGGCCACGATGAAGGTGCCCGCCACGATGTACCCCACGCCACCCAGGAAGTAGGAGACTGCCAGCAGCAGCATGGGCCAGGAGATGGCGCGCCGGTCGCTGCCCGGCCGCGGCCGGGCAGCCGTGCGGAGCGTGTCCTGGGGCAGCCAGCGCAGGCAGGGCCCTGCCAGCAGCCCGCCCAGCAACGCTGCGCCCAGCCACTCCGCGCGCCACGCCTGCCCTCCGCTCAGGCGCTGCACCAGCAGGATCATGGCGCCGGACGAGGCGATCCCCAGCCCAACCCCGCCGAAGAAAAACCCGACCAGTTCCGGGCGGCTCTGCTGTACGAACCAGCCAATGACCGCTGCCGACGCAAAGACGAACACGCCGGCACTGGCCAGCCCCGCCACGAAGCGCAGCACCAGCCAGGCTGGCACGGAGGTGGTCAAGGCCATCGCCGCCGTCACCCCGACCACGAGCAGCAGGCCACCACGCATCACCTGCCGCCGCCAGCGCAGGACGGCCGGCGTGGCCGCAGCCAGCGCGCCCAGCAGGTACCCGAGGTAGTTTGCCGAGGCCAGCGTCCCGAGATCGGTGGCGGAGAGGCCGAAGGCGTCGCGCATGGCGGGGAGAATGGGGGTAAACGCGAAACGCCCAATCCCCATCACCACGGCCATGGTCAGCATCCCGGCCAGCACCACCTCGCGCACCTGGGCCGGGGTTGCCCGCCGGGTTGTCATGCCGCCATCACGTCACCAGGCAAGTTCAGGTGTCCGGTAGAGCACCTTTCCACCCACGGCGATCTCGACATCCAGCAGATAGGGCCTTGCTGCCTCCAGGTCAGGAGTCAGCCCCAGACCAGGCGCATCGGGCACGTTGACCTGCCCATTGGCGTCCGGCAGGATGTGATCCTGCGTCATGTCCCAGGCCAGCGACTTCAGTTCCACCGGGTACTCGCAGATGGAGCCCGCCGGGTGCCCGGCAAAGGGCTGCAGCGAGGCGCTGAGCGCCAGGTGCGAGGTAAAGGTGTGATTCACGTAGGTCACGCCGCGCTCCAGCGCGTAGTCCGCCACCCGCCGCGACGGGGAGATACCGCCGATGCGCCCGGCGTCGATCTGCACGAAACCCACCCCTCCGTGGTCGATCATATGACGCGCCATGTCCTCGTTGTGTGAGCCCTCGCCGCCCGCGATACGCACGCTGCCGCTCTGCTGCGCCAGCGCGTGATAGGCGTTCAGCGCGCCGGAGACGAACGGCTCCTCCAACCAGGTGGCATTCACCGCCTGCAGCGCGGGCAGGCGCGCCGCCGCCGCCGCCAGATCGTGGCCCCAGATCGTGCCAGCGTCCACGAGCACGATGCCGTCCGGGCCCAGCCCTTCGCGCGCGGCCTCAACCTGATCTCGGTCGTCCGCCACGCTCCCCTTGCCGTAGGGCCCCCAGCCGAACTTGGCGGCCAGGTAGCCTTTTTCGCGGATCCCCCGCGCCTTGGTCAGCGTGTCCTGCGCGGTGTCCCCGAAGAGCACGCTGGCGTAGGGCTGACGCGGCTCGGCGCGCTCGTACCCCAGGAGCTTGTAGACCGGTTCCTCGTAGCGGCGGCCCAGCAGGTCCCACATGGCGATGTCGATGCCGGAGAGCGTGTGGTTCGCCTGGAGCACGTCTGCGCTCTCGGCCCGTACGAGGTCGCCGATGCGGTCGATATCTGCCGCACGGTCCAGGGTCTGCCCCAGCACCGAGGCGATGACGGGCTTGCAGGCACTGTGGGACATAGGGCAGACCAGGCTGGCGATGGAGACGAGCGGCGCGGCCTCGCACTCGCCCCAGCCCACGTGCGGCCCTGCCTGCAGGCGCACCAGCAGCAGATCCTGGCTGCCATCGCCAATGTCGAGCACCTCCGGCATGGAGAGGTAGTAGAAATCCACGGCGTCGATACGCATGTACGTGTGTTCTCCCTTTCCGGTCAGACCGCCATCACAAATACCTTGCAACCAGATACCCTATCAGGTGGCGCACAGTGGCGCCTTTGGCAGATTGACCGGATCAGGAGCCGCCCGATGTCCACGCCCACCACGTCAACCCTGGAAGAGCAGATCACGGCGCTGGAGGTCGAACCGGGCACGGCGGCGGTGGTCTGGCTGGGGCAGGGCGGCTACCTGTTCAAATCCCCCGGCGGTCTCACCATCATGGTCGATCCCTATTTCTCCGATTTCGCCGAGCCCGCCTGGGGCATGAAGCGCCTCATTCCGCCGGTCATTGACCAGACCCGCTTCACACCGGATGTGCTCCTGGTCACGCACTGGCACGAAGATCACCTCGATATGCCGACGGTGCGCTTCTACGCGCAGCAGCCAGACGTGATCTTCGCAGGCCCGGACTCGTGCGTGGGGCGGGCGCAGATCTGGGGCTGGCCCGCCGGGCGCACGGTCACCCTTGAGCAAGGCGACACGCACACCTTTGACGATGTCACGGTCACCGCCACCTTCGCGCGCCACGAAGTGCCCGCCGCGCTGACGCCGGACGCCGTCGGCTTTCTGCTGGAAACCGGCGGCCTACGCCTGTGGAACGTGGCCGACACGGAGTACGACGCCCGGCTACGCCCCATGGCCGAGCAGGAGATCGACGTCGCGTTCGTGCCAATCAATGGCGTGGGCGGCAACCTGAACGCGCACGAGGCAGCCCTGCTGATGTGGCAGGTGGGTCCGCGCATCGCCGTCCCCATGCACTACGGCATGTGGACCCCGGAACAGTACGGCCCGGGCGCCACGCTGGACCCGGAACAGTTCCGGGCGACCCTCGCCCGCCTTGGCGGCAGCAGCGCGGTGCAGGTATTGCGCGAGGGCGAGATCGTGACGTTCGCGGCGGCGCTGCCTGCGTAGACGCTGGCTACAGGGCCGGTACACTTGGGACCCGGGAGCGCCGAGCGCATCTTCACGAGCAATCCAGCCTGGCGCTCCGACACAAGGAGTTCTCGACCATGAGCGCGCTGCGCCAACCTACCCCGCCGCCTGATCCGCCATCGGTCGCCGCATTGCCGGCCACCGAGCGTACGGTGCTGGACGCCGTTCGCGCGGCCTACACCTTCGCGGATAGTGCGGATGAGCAAACGGCAATGAGCATCCTGGCGACGCGCCCGGATGTCGCGGCGGTCCTGCTGGACGCGCTGCCACACGTGCGCAAGATCTTCGGCGACGAGGCGCGGATCATGCTCATTTCCGTGGATGAGCACACTGATGCCCCGCTGCGTCTCAGCGCACGCATCAGGTCGGACGGAAGCGTGTCAGAGCAGTTCGCGAGACGCGATGCCTTGTTCCAGACCTGGTGGAATGACGCATCAGCCACGGTGCTTGGAGACTTGTCCTTTGGCGTCTAGCGCTGTCAGCGTCGTATGAGCTTTGCATGGCACGAGTTTGCGGATTTTGCAGAGTGGCTAACAGAACTACGCTCTGACGAAGCCAGCCAGCGAACCGCAATCAACCGCGCCTACTACGCGGCGTATCATGCCGCCTCCGCCTTCGTTCGGACCCACGAGTTGTGCTCGCCCGACCTCCACCTCTCGCACCAGCTTGTCTGGAGACTGATTCGAGAATCGGGCATGCGGCACAGCATCGAAATCGCCAATCTCGGGTACGACCTGAAAGACGCACGCGTCTGGGCCGACTATCGCAATCCGTATCCGGGTCCGGATCACCTCGCGAGCGACGTCGACAAGGCCATCGCCAATTCGGTCGCCATCATCGCGTTGCTCCGGGAGCCATAGACCGCGAGCGTCGCCTTGCAAAGCCGGCAAGCCTACGGCGCCGCCCGCGACTTCATGGTGACAATCAGGAGACTGCGCCGCGCACCCAGGCCGCAGCAACCAGCCAGACGGTGCGCCCACTCACCGGCGCCGGGACGAGGACCTGCGCCTGAGCGACGTGTCGAAGGCGAGTTGACCAGAGCGGCGCCGAGGAGGCCAGGGCCCCGGCGTCCGCCGGGACGGCCGGCACGAAGTCTCGCACGTCTGATGCGGCATCCATTGTGTTACGGAATGCCGCCCGGGAGAACCCTCACCCCAGGCGGCCACCTGCTGTGCGGGCATCCCTTGTCCGCCAGATGCCCGGCGTCCCTTCAGTCGAAATCTTGCTAAACTACCTGAGCCCCTGGCAGCGCTGGCACAGACCGCGCTAATGCCGCACAGATGAGGATAGGCATCATGGATCCCAGCCGATTCGATGCTCTGGCCCGCGCCCTCACGGCCGCAACTCCGCGCCGCAGAGCGCTTGTCGCGCTCCCGATGGGAGCGTTCGCGCACCTCACGTCGATCTCTGTGCTGGAAGCCCGGAAGAAAAAGAAAAAGAAAAAGAAGAAGTGCAAAGTCAACTGCGCCGGTAAGGTCTGCGGGCCGAGAAACTGCCCGGGGAAGTCGTGCGGGGCGTGCCCCGATGGTGAGTCGTGCCGGGCCAATGGCCGGTGCGCCTGCGAGCCAGAGCCGTTGGCAACGACCTGCGCTGGCATCGCCTGTGGGCCGGCAACGAACAATTGCGGCCAGCCAGTCACCTGCCAGTGCGCGCAGCCGCCGTGCGCTGATGCCACGTGCCAGAATGGAACGTGCGTCATCGTACCCAAGGATCCAGGTGATTCCTGCAACGGCAGCGATGGCCTTTGTTGCGGGTCGGGCCTGAATCTGACCTGCAAGGCGGTGAGCGACGATTTGCTGAACTGTGGCGCATGCGGCAACGACTGCGGGCCGCGGGCAGATCAATGCGTCCACGGCGAGTGCCGCTGTGGCAACCATCCGCAGTGCCCGGTCGTGGCAGCGTGTCACCTCGGGACCTGCCAGTGCTCACAACAAGGAGAGATCTACTGCGGCGGGCAGTGCATCCAGGCCGCGTGCTGCGTGCAGGATGAGCCCGGCGTACTTTGCGGCGGAGTGTGTGTGGCCAATGTGTGCTGCGGGCCCAGCCAGGGGTGCACGACGAGCGATGACTGTTGCCATCACGGCTCCGGTCCTGGCTATACCGTCTGTGTTCAGGGGACATGTTGCCTGGACAACGGAAGCGCCTGCACCCAGGCCAGTGCGCACAAGTGCTGCTCGGGCCACTGCTCCGCAAACTTCTGCCAGTAGAGCAAACCGCCTGAGGGAACTCGCCCGGCGACGGTGTAGTCATCGCCCCGGGTCGCTCCTTGCCGGAACGACGCCCCACTGTCCGGGCTGGCATGCGCAGCCTCAGGACGTGGCAGACATCGCGCGTCGCCACGTCCTTCGTGCTGCATGCCAGCACCATCGCCCGCTGGCTGATGCTGCGGCAGCGAGCCCAGGCCAATGCTGCGAGCCTGCCAAACTGTGCGATGATCCCGCGCGTTGCAAACCGTGATCACGTCACAGGAGATGAACTGAACGATGTCTGCCAATTCCCGCTTTGCCGCCGTCATGGAGACTGCGGCAGCTTCCCAGGAGGCGTGCCACGTGCCAGGCATGGCCATCGGCATCGTGGCCGGCGGCGAGGCCATGACCGGGGGTCTGGGCGTGACCGATCCCCGCGCCCCGCTCGGCGTGGATGCGGACACCCTCTTCCAGATCGGCTCCATCTCCAAGACCTTCGCCGCGACCCTGGCCGCGCTGCTGGCGCAGCGCGGGCGGCTGGACCTGGACGCCCCGCTCACGGAGTACCTGCCGGAGTTCCAGGTCGCGGACGCTGATGCGACGAAGCGCGCCACGCCGCGCGTTCTGCTCTCGCATAACGCCGGGTGGCTCGGCGACCACTTCGAGATGGAGAACCCCTCGCTGGAGTTGGCGGTCGCGCGCATGCGCTGGATGCCCCAGTTGTATCCCCTGGGGGATCTGTGGTCCTACAACAACGCCGCCTTTTATGTCGCCGGGCGGCTGTTGGAGGTGGTGGGGGGCAAGCCGTACGCCGCGCAGATCAAGCAGGAATTCCTTGATCCGTTGGGCATGACCGACACCGGCTACCGCCTGACGGATCTGCTCACGGCCAAGGTGGCCATGGGCTTCAGCGCCGTCTACACGCCGGAGGATGCAGCCAAACCCGGCCGCTGGTACGGCGTCGGGGCGGTCGACCCGGTCGGAGGCCTCTCTTCCACAGTCAACAACCTGCTGCGCTGGGCGCGCTTCATGATGGACGGCAAGGACAATGCGGGCAACGAGATCCTGAGCAGCGACACCCGCGCGGCCCTGCGGGAACTCCGTACCCCCGGCGCCGTGGATACCTTCAGCGGCCTCTCCTGGTTCACGAAGGATGTCGATGGCGTGCGGCTCATGCACCATGGCGGCAGCATGATCTACCAGGAGTCGTTGCTGATCGTCGCGCCGGAACGAAACTTCGCCTTCGTTGCGCTCACCAACAGCGAGCGCGGCGGGGAATCGATCATCCCGGTACAGAAAGCTGCGCTGCGCGAGTTTCTCGGGATCGCGGAGCCAGAACTGGCAACAGTGGAGGGAACGGCCGAGGCGCTGGCGCCGTACGCGGGGGAGTACCTGGCAGCCCTCAGTGCGTACGATCTCACGCTGGAGGACGACGGTTTGCGGCTGAAAGCCCGGCCCGAGGCCGGCTCGCTCGCCGACGTCAAGAGCCCGGAGCCGCCGCCAACCCGCCTGGCCCTGACCGAGCGCAAGGACATCCTGAAGGCGCTGGATGCACCCTACGCCGGCTCACTCGCGGAGTTCCTGCGTGACGACCAGGGGGAGATTGTCTGGATGCGCATCGGCGGCCGCGTCCACCGCAAGCAGTAGGCTGTCTCAGGCCAGCGCGGCGCTCGCCGCGCTGGCTGCATCTGGCGGGGCGGCGGCGTCCTGCGGGGCCAGCGGCAGGCGCAGGGTGAAGGTCGAACCCACGCCGGGCGCACTCTCCACCCCGATCTCCCCGCCCATCTGCTCCGCCAGCCGCTGCGCTATCGCCAGCCCCAGCCCCGCGCCCCCGTGCCGCCGGCTCAGGGTGCTGTCCACCTGCCGAAACTCCTCGAAAATCTTCGGCAGCTCCTCCGCGTCAATCCCGATCCCCGTGTCCCGCACCTCAATCTCCCCACCCCCGCCGCGCCCGCGCGCCGGCACCACCTCCCCGCCTCCGTGAACTTCACCGCGTTCCCCGCCAGGTTCAGCACGATCTGCCGCACCCGCTCCCCATCCCCCACACCCGCTCGCCCCGCCCCGCCCCCCGCACCGCCAGCCGCAGCCCCTTCGCCTCCGCCTGCGGCGCCGTCCTGCCGCACCGCCTCCAGCACCGCCCCCACCTCCACCCCCTCCCGCCGCAGGTCCAGCCGCCCCGCCTCCATCCGCGACAGGTCCAGCAGTTGCTCGATCAGCGTCACCATCCGGCTCGCCCCCTGGCGGATGTACCCAATGTCCTCCCGCTGCTCCCGGCTCAGTCGCCCGGACCCCGCCCCCAGCAGCAGGTCCGCGTACCCCAGCACCGCCTGCAGCGGCGTCCGCAGTTCGTGGCTCATCATCGCCAGAAACAGCCCCTTCGCCCGCACCCCCGCTTCCGCCGCCTCCAGCGCCGCCCGCAACGCCTGCTCCGCCGCGATGAGCCCGGAGATATCCCGCGCAATGCCCGTGGTGCCGGTGATGTCGCCACCGCTGCTCCGGATTGGAAAGCGGGTGATAGCGACATCGACCAGCGAGCCATCCTTGCGGCGCTGCTTCGCCACGAAGCGCTCCGGGCCGTCTGACCGGAAGGTGCTGAGATCCCGGTGCGGCGCGTCCGTCTCCTCCGGGTGGGGGAAGAGCATGGTCAGCGACTGCCCCACCGCCTCAGCGGCGGTGTAGCCGTAGAGCCGTTCCGCCGCCGGGTTCCAGTAGGTGATGATGCCCTCCAGTGTCTGGGAGCAGATCGCATCTTCGGAGGCCTCGACAATGGCGGCCAGCTCCGCGACAGCATCCCGGGCCACCTTGCTCGCCGAGATATCGATGATCACACCCTGCCAGGCCACGACCTGCCCGGCATCGTCCAGCATCGCCGAGTAGGCGTCGCTGACCCAGATGTACGAGCCGTCCGCCCGGCAAAGGCGATACTCCATGGCCACCTGGTTGGCCTGGAAATCGAATGCCTCCCCCTTGTGCACCACGTGCTCACGGTCATCCGGGTGAATGAGTTCCAGCCACGCCTGCGCGTCGCGAAGGGGTTTGTCCCGCTCAATCGAGAAGCCGGTCAGGTCCTCGAAGTAGGGACTGAGGTACATCAGTGTTTCATCAGCGTCGTCCGCCACCATGTACACGGCGGCTGGCAGGTGCTCCACCAGCGCCTGGAACCGCAATTCGGCGAGACGCAGTTCCTGCTCCAGACCGTGCAACGACGTGATGTCCTGGATGAACAGCGAAACGCCTTCGGCGATGGGATAGGCCCGCAGCGAGTACCAGGCGTTGCGCGGGGCGTAGGCAAACGCCGCGATCTGCATGCGTTGGCGCGCGGTCATGGCCGTGCGCAATGCGTCCAGCAAGGGTTCCAGCAACTCCGGGTCTACCGCCTCCTGGAGCACCTTCCCCAGGAGCGCGGCCCGTGGCACGCCGATCAGGTCTTCAGCCCTGGCATTCACCTGCGTGATCCGCCAGTCACGGTCCACGGCGAGAAAGGCGCCGCCAACCCGCTCCAGCACCTCCTGCATCTGCTGGCGCGCCTCAGCGAGTTTCTCACGCGAGATCACCTCTTCCGTCAGGTCCTGGACCTGGACCACGGCGCCGAACGGTTCCCCATCCTCGTCACGCACCAGCGCGGAATGCAGGCGAATCCAGCGCAGGCTGCCATCACGATGCACGATGCGCAGAGCATTGTTGTAGCCGGGCCCTCCGTCCCGGATAACCTGCTCCACGGCGAGCCGTTCAGCGGCCAGATCCTCAGGGTGCAGAATGCTGGCCACCGACATCTGGAGCAGGTCCTCCTCGGAGTACCCGGCCAGTTCACAGCCCGCGCGGTTGACCCGCAGGAGTTCTCCCTGCAACCCCACCAGCGCCATTCCGGTCGGCGCAGCCTCAAAGGCCGCGCGAAACTGGCGTTCGCTGGCGGCGAGCGCCGCGGCGCCGCGCTGGCTCTGCGGGATACTCCGCGTGATGTTCGACGCGCCGATGATGGCGCCGGCGGCATCCCGCACCGGGAAGAGCGTCAGCGCGACATCCAGCAGGCGGCCGTCCCTGGCCTGGCGCACCGTGGGATACGCCTCGATCACCTCGCCCTGGAGGACGCGGCGGCGCAGGGCGGCGACCTCGGCCGCCTGCCCGGCCGGGGCCAGTAACGCAGCCGGCTGCCCGATGGCTTCCCCGGCCGTGTACCCGTAGAGCCTCTCGGCCGCCGGGTTCCAGAAGGTGATCACCCCCTCCGGCGTCTCACCAATGATGGGCTCCGGGGAGGACAGGCCGATGGCGGACAGATCAAAGCGAGATCTGGATTGGGTTTCAGGCATGAGGGGGCGCCAGCAATCTTCCATGAATACGAGCAACCGCACGCCGGTGTGCGGTTGCTCCTGAACTACGATGATACCCGCATGAACGCCAGTTTAATCGAAGATGGCCGCCAGCGTGTCGATCTCTGTTTCCGTCATGGCGGCTTCGTCGAACCAGTGCTCCCAGAGCGCTCGCAGGTCCTGTCCGGAAACGGCCTCGAAGGCGGCGCGCAGCTCGTCCGGCGTCATCTCCCGCCAGCCATACTGGCGGGAGACCTGGCGGAGCGCGGCGTCAAATGCTTCCGCCCCGATTGCCTCCCGCAGCGCAAGAAAGCCCAGCGTGCCCTTACCGTAGAGCGAGGCGTAGCGAATGGATGCCTCCTGCTCGTCGCTGGCCGGCACATTCACGATTGTGTCGCCATTGCGCAGCAGACGGCGGGCCGGGTCGATGGCCCAGGCATTCAGTTCCTCGCGCGCTACCTCCGGGCCATAGGCCTCGTCGATGTAGAGCAGTGCCGAAACGGTGGCCAGCGCCTCGGGGATATAGCCATATTCATTCGAATCCCCACCCACCAGAATGCCCCACCACAGGTGGGAAACCTCGTGCGCGATAACCGCCGCCAGGCCATCATCATTGCGCTCGCCGTATCCCTCCAGCAACGTCGGGCCATCCAGGAAGAGCAGCCCGCTCCAGGCAATCCCCAGCGCGCCGGAGGGGTTGACCTGGACCAGTTCCAGCTCCCGCAGGGGGTAGGCGCCCCAGCGCGCCTGATAGGCGCGGAGCACATCCGCCGCGATATCCAGCGTTCGGGCTGCAATTGCCGGGTCCAGGTCCGGCGCGGTCCAGAGCGTGATCTGCGTGCCGTCTACGTCCTGGCGCAGCGGCACGGCCTGCTCCGCCGCCACCATCACGAAATCACGCGCGGGTCCGGCAATCGTGCGCCGCGTCGTGACGCCATCCGCCGTGGCTGTCTCAACGGTGATGCCGGAGGATGCCACGAGCAGGTGCTCTGGCGCGGTCAGGGTGACGTCGTAGAACGCGCCGGGCGCGTAAGTCGGGTCCCCGAAGGCGGTCACCGGCGGCAGCGCCCAGCCATCCTGCGGCTCATAGACGGCCAGCAGCGGATGCCAGTCGGCCAGCACCCACAGCCCGGCCTGCGTGTCGTGCGTGAAGATGCCGTAGGAGCCCGTGGAATCTGCTGGCACGGTGGCTGCGAACTGCATGGCGATCCGGGCGGCTTCACCACCGGCGACCGGCGCCGGCAGCGGCACGCGCAAGGCGGTGTCAACAAGCGCCAGTTCCGGCGTCACTGGCGCGCCATTCACCGTCACCTGGCTGACGGACATCCCCCCCTCGCCGTAATAGCTGGCGTTGGGAAAGAGACGGAACCAGACCTCGCTGGCCGGTTCGGCGACGGGATTGCGCCACGTCACCGTCATCTCCCCGCTGATCGTGCTCTGCGCCGGGTCCAGCGCAGCGGCAATCTCGATGATGCTCAGATCCCGCAGCACCTGCTCGGCTTCCGGAAGGAGCGCGGTGGGGACATCAGCGAGGAGCGGCGAAGTTGGCGTGGCCACCGGGGTGGCCAGCGCGCCCCGCGCACCATGAATCTCGGCCCCGCCGGCCGCGCGGCCCGTTTGCGCCAGTGACGCGCAGAGCAGCAGGAGAACCAGGGTGCGGCAGAGCCAGCAGGAGTTCAGGGTATTCATGGCGACAGTGTAGGGGCTTTCGGCGTCGTCAATTTGGCCGTAGACTGCCGGGTCATGGCACCCCCTCCCGGCGCAACGCCCGGCCCAACCGACCTCGATGCCGGGCAGCCCGGCTGGCGCCGAACCCTTTATGCAGTCTGGTTCGGCGAAATCCTGGCGCTGGTTGGCTTCTCGTCGCGCGTGCCCTTCCTGCCCTTCTTCCTGGGCGACCTCGGCGTCACGGACATCGCGGGGCAAACGCTCTGGTCGGGCGTCATCAATGCGGCAGGGGCCGCCGCACTGGCCATCACCTCGCCGCTCTGGGGCATTCTGGCGGACCGCTATGGCCGCAAGCCGATGCTCATGCGCGGGCTGTTTGGCGGCGCAGTCTGTGTGACGCTGATGGGATTTGCCACCGCCCCGTGGCAACTGCTGGTGTTGCGCGTCTGCGAAGGGTCCATGACGGGCACGGTGGCCGCCGCCGCCGCGCTGGTGGCCACCAGCGCCCCGCGTCACCGCATGGGCTACGCCCTGGGCATGGTGCAAACCGCCGTTTTCGCCGGGGCTGCCGACGGCCCGCTGCTGGGCGGCGTCATTTACGACCGGGCAGGACCGCGCGTGGCGTTCTGGCTGGCGGGCGGCATGCTCTTCGCTGGCGGCGTGGTGGTGGCGCTCTTCGCGCGAGAGCACTTCACGCGCGCCGCCCACAAGCCGCTGCAGGAGCACGAGGGACGCTGGCAACGGCTGCGCGCCTCCAGCTCCTTTCTTGTCTCCGCCGCTATGCTCACGCTCTTCGCCGCCATCTTCGTGGTCCGCATGATCGCCATGGCCCTGCAGCCGATCCTCCCGCTCTTCGTGGAGCAGCTCGCGCCGGACAGCCTGGATGTCGCCACCATCGCCGGCGTGGTGCTTGGCGCGGCCGGCTTCACCAGCGCCCTGGCGGCCGCCTACTTCGGGCGACTTGGGGATCGCATCGGCCACCGCCGGGTGCTGGGGGTCGCGCTGGTGATGAGCGGCCTCCTCTACCTGCCGATGGCCTTTGTCAGCAGCCCGTGGCATCTGGCGATCCTGCAGGGGCTGCTCGGCGTGGCCGCAGGCGGGTTGATCCCCTCCGCCAACGCGCTGGTCACGCACCTCACCCCGCACGACCGCCGGGGCGCCATTTTCGGCATCACCGCCGCGCTCTCCGGGCTGGGCGGCTTCGTGGGGCCGCTGCTCGGCGCGGGGCTGGCTACGGCCGTCAGCTTCCGGGCCACGTTCATTGCCGCCGGAGTACTCATGCTGGCCATCTCCATCCTCGTCATCTGGAGCGTCAGCGTGGAGCAGGCGCGGGAGCAGCAAACCGCGCCGGAACCAGAACCAGAGCCGGCCTGAGCGACCGGGGCTGTTCAGGGCGCTGAACCGGGGCGGTGACCGCCTTGCACGTGGCTCGCTACCAGCAATGACAGGCTACGCCGCACAATCTGCACCGGCACGGCTCTCGCGAGACAAACCGCACCTCCCACAGGCTGCGCGGTTTCAGATTGCCCTGGCGTAGTGAAATCGCTTGCGACCGCACAAGCTCTGCCGGGCATTGCTCAGTACTCACCACCGGGTTGATGCCACGACGTCGGGCCTCGCTGGTCAACTTGCGATCATCCGTGGCCAGGATGGCGTCAAGCACAAGCGCGTTGATGAGCAACGAGGTGTCTTGCTCGCCGAGTCTCCGGACCAGTTCCGGGATCGCAGGCACACGGGACGTGGGGATGAACTCGTCAACAAGCCCGACCCTTCCGCTGCCAGGCGCCTGCCGAAGGCGTTATTGACCCTGCCGGTTCGAAACCTGACATGAGACAACCGTTGTCGTGGACAGGCGATTCTCATGGATGCGCGCAATCGCGTCGAGTTCTCCTACGCGGGCAACGTGGAACGGATTTCAGGCCACGGCAACTGCCTGTTCTCGTTCAGAACGCCCGCTTTTCCGGGGAGCCAATGAGGGGCGGTCAGGTTTGCGGGGCAGATGCCGCAAGCCCGGATTCTGCGGGCTCGGCCAGCGGCAGGCGCAGGGTGAAGGTCGAACCTACGCCGGGCGCACTCTCCACCCCGATCTCCCCGCCCATCTGCTCCGCCAGCCGCTGCGCTATCGCCAGCCCCAGCCCCGCTCCCCCGTGCCGCCGGCTCAGGGTGCTGTCCACCTGCCGAAACTCCTCGAAAATCTTCGGCAGCTCCTCCGCGTCAATCCCGATCCCCGTGTCCCGCACCTCAATCTCCCCCCACCCACGCCGCGCCCGCGCCGCCAGCACCACCTCCCCCGCCTCCGTGAACTTCACCGCGTTCCCCGCCAGGTTCAGCACGATCTGCCGCACCCGCTCCCCATCCCCCCACACCCGCACGCCCCGCCCCGCCCCCCGCACCGCCAGCCGCAGCCCCTTCGCCTCCGCCTGCGGCGCCACGTCCTGCCGCACCGCCTCCAGCACCGCCCCCACCTCCACCCCCTCCCGCCGCAGGTCCAGCCGCCCCGCCTCCATCCGCGACAGGTCCAGCAGTTGCTCGATCAGCGTCACCATCCGGCTCGCCCCCTGGCGGATGTACCCAATGTCCTCCCGCTGCTCCCGGCTCAGTCGCCCGGACCCCGCCCCCAGCAGCAGGTCCGCGTACCCCAGCACCGCCTGCAGCGGCGTCCGCAGTTCGTGGCTCATCATCGCCAGAAACAGCCCCTTCGCCCGCACCCCCGCTTCCGCCGCCTCCAGCGCCGTCCGCAACGCCTGCTCCGCCGCCAGGCGGTCGCTGATGTCGCGCACGATGCCGGCGATCCCCGTGATCGCGCCTGCGGCATCGCGCACCGGGAAGACGGTGAAGGCGACGTCGACCAGCGAACCATCCTTGCGCCGGTCCTGGCCCTCGAAGCGGGCGTGAACCTCCCGTTCCAGTTCTGCGCGGGAGGTGTAGTACCTCTCGTCCGCGTCCGGAAACGTCATTGTCAGCGGTTGGCCGAGCGCCTCTTCCGCCGTGTAGCCGTAGAGCCGTTCCGCCGCCGGGTTCCAGTAGGTGATGATGCCGTCGAGGGTGCGGGTGTAGATAGCCTCATCGGACGCCTCGACAATGGCGGCCAGCCGCGCAATAGCGTCGTTGGCCTCCTTCTGGGCCGTGATGTCGGTCATGATGCCCTGCCAGGCCACGACCTGTCCGGTATCGTCCAGCATCGCCGAGTAGGTGTCGCTGACCCAGATGTACGAGCCGTCCGCCCGGGGAAATCGGTATTCCATCTGGAACTGGCCGGGTTTTCCGGCACGTTCCCGGCCTTCCCGCTCGATTCGTGCGCGGTCATCGGGGTGAATCCGCGCCACCCACTCTGCGAAGTTGCGAAACAGGCCCTCCTGCTCAACGGCGGAGCCGGTGAGCGTGTCGAAATACGGACTGAGGTAGATTGTCGTCTGGTCAGGATCATCCGCATGCATGTAGACCCCGGCCGGCAATTGTTCGACCAGGGCCTGGAAGCGGATCTCCGCGGCCCGTAGCTCTCGTTCCAGGTGACGCTCGGCGGTGATGTCGTGCAGGTAAATGGAGACGCCGTTGGCCGTGGGGTAGGCGCGCAGGTTCAACCACGCGCCGGTCACGTCGCACGCGAGATCCGCGACCTCTGTCCGCTGGCGCATGGTCATTGTCGTCTCGATGGCCGCCAGCGCCGGCGCCAGCGACGCGGCGGGAACCACATCCTGGAGCCGGTGGCCAAGCAGTTCCGCGTCGCGCGTCCTCCGCAACAACCCCACGGTGGCGGCGTTGATCTGCGTGATCCGCCAGCCGGTGTCAATTTCAATGAAGGCGCCGCCAGCGCGCTCCAGCACTTCCTGGGTCTGGCGCTCGGCAACCTCCAGTTGCTCCCGGGTCCGGACCTGCTCCGTGAGGTCCTGGGTCTGGACAATGAACTGCGCTGGCTCACCGTCGTCGTTGTGAAGCAGCGAGACCTGCGCGCGAACCCGGCGCACGCTGCCATCGGGGCGTTGCAGCCGCATTTCGACGCCGGGGCCGCCGCCGCCGGCCAGGGCGAGTTCCGCCGCCACGTCATCCATGCCCACGTCGTCGGGGTGCAGGATGTCCGCAACATTCATGGACAGCAACTCGGCTTCGCTGCGCCCCGACAGCTCACAGGCCGCGCGGTTCGCCTGCAGGATGTCGCCCTCCAGGTCTACCAGCGCCATGCCGTTTGGCGCGCCATCGAACGCGGCCCGAAATCGCCGCTCGCTGGCCGTCATCGCTGCCGCTTCCCGGCGCCGCCTGGTGATATCCCGCGTGGTGGATGACGCTCCGACAATCTGCCCGTGTTCGTCCCGCACCGGGAAGAGGGTGAGTGAGACATCGAGCAGGCGGCCATCTTTCGCCTGGCGCACCGTCTCATAGGCCTCGAGGGCCTCCCCCCGCAGCACGCGCTGCGACAGGTTGCTAACCTCCGCCTCTTGCCCGGGCGGCGACAGGAGGCTGATCGACTGTCCCAGCACGTCTACGGCCGCGTAACCGTAGAAGCGCTCGGCAGCCGGGTTCCAGAAGGTAATCGTGCCGTCCAGCGCCTCGCCAATAATGGGGTCCGGGCACGAGAGAAGGATGGCAACCGGGTGATCAGGCAGGGATGGCGATGAGGCATCGCCAGGGCCTGCGGCCGGGACTGTCGTGCTGGCAACTCCACTCCCGCGGGCGGGTTGGGAGGCAGCAGAGTGTGCATGTTTTGCCATAGTGCGCGCAGTTAACCCCAACAACCGCCTGGAACAACCGGGCGCGACGCAGCCCGCGCCACATGGTACACCCCGGTGAGCGCTGCTCGTGCCGGATGAGGGTGGTTGCCGCACGGGGCGCCGGGCGTTGCGGTCACGCGCCCGGCAGCGGCCCTCACGCGGGACGCTCTGCCCCGGACGCCGGCGGGTCCGGCGCAACGACCGGCAGGCGCAGCGTGAAAGTCGAGCCCGCGCCGGGCGTACTGGAGACCACGATAGCTCCACCCATCTGTTCCGCCAGCCGCCGCGCAATCGCCAGGCCCAGCCCCGCGCCGCCGTAGCGGCGAGTCAGGTTGCCGTCAACCTGCCGGAACTCGTCGAAGATGCCCGGCAGGTCAGCGCTGGCAATGCCGATGCCCGTGTCGATTACCGCGACCTCCAGCCAACCCTGGCGGCAGCGGGCCTGAAGCGTGATAGCGCCTGCTTCGGTGTACTTCACGGCGTTACCCGCCATGTTCAGGAGAATTTGCCGGATACGGTCCGGGTCGCCTGTGGCCTGGCAGACGTGCGGGAGCACGACAGCCGCACCTGGAGCCCTCTTTGCCCCGGCCTGGGAGCTGATATCCTGCCGCACCAGTTCCATCACCGCCGGCACATCGACCGGCTCGCACCGCAGCGCGAGCTGACCAGCTTCCATGCGCGACAGATCCAGACTCTGCTCGATCAGCGTCACCATGCGGCTGGCGCCGAGGTGGATGAAGGTAATGTCCTCGTGTTGCTCAGGCGTGAGCTTGCCCTGGCGCCCACTGAGCAGGAAATCCGCGTAGCCCAGCACCGCCTGCAGGGGGGTGCGCAGTTCATGGCTCATCATCGCCAGGAACCGCGCCTTCGCCTGCTCACCTGCTTCAGCGGCGTCAAGCGCGGCGCGCAGGGCGCGCTCCGCCTCCTTGCGCTCAGTGATATCCCGCGCGATCGCCGAAACCGCCGTCACCTCGCCCGCGGCGTCACGCACCAGGGAGATCGTGGCAGCCACATCCACCAGCGAGCCATCCCGGCGGCGGTCTCGCGTTTCAAAGTGCAGCGCCGGGGCGTCGCCGAATTCATCAGGCAGGGTTACGTGCCGGTTATCGCCTTCCGGGAAGAGCACCGTGACCGATTGCCCAATGATCTCCTCCGGAGTGTAGCCATAGAGCTTCTCGGCCGCCGGGTTCCAGTAGGTGATGCGTCCGTCAGGCGTGCGGGTGGAAATGGCGTCGTCCGAGGTTGTGACAACGGCCGCAAGCCGGGAGGCCAGGTCATCCGCCTGCCTGCGCTCCGTAATGTCGATGAGGACACCCGCCCAGGCGACGCGCTCTCCGGCTTCGTTGCATATCGCCTCGTAGCCGTCGTTGACCCAGAGGTACGCGCCATCTGCCCGGCGCAGGCGGTACTCCAGCATCCGGAAGTTCTGCGCGGGGGCCTGCGCATCCAGGTCGCGGAGCACGCGGTCCAGGTCATCAGGGTGGACCTGATCTAACCAGGCGCTCCTCGTCTGGAAAGGGACATCCCCGGTGCGCTCGTACCCGAGCAGCGTCGCGCAGTGTGGGCTCAGGTAGAGCATTGTCTCGTCGGCGTCGTCAGCGTGGACGTAGATCGCCGCCGGGAGTTGCTCCACCAGGGTTTGAAAGCGGCGTTCCAGGTGGCGCTGGCCCTGTTCCGCGTGCTGCGCTGTCGTCGTCCCACGCCAACCAGCGTCCTCTGCGGGGAGTACGCCGGTTCGCTCCAACACCTGCGCAAGCGTCGGGAGCGCCCCGGCCAGCGGTTCCTGCGCGGAGGCGGGCCCGGCCGGGGCGGACTTCGGGTGGATGAGGGAGGCCCGCCTGCTCTCGGCTTCCGGAACGTGCGCGGCCTGGCCACGCGGCGAGACATCGCGCGCGACGGCGGCGAACCCGGCACTCTGCCCGTGCTCATCTCGCATGGGGAAAAGCGTGAGCGACGTCTCCAGCAGCCGGCCATCGCTGGCGCGTCGCACCGTTTCGATGGTGGTGACAGTCTGCCCCTCATGCACCAGGCTGAGCCAGTGATCCAGCGCCGCCATCCCGCCGGGCGGCGCCAGCAGGGCAAATGGCTGCCCAATGGCTTCCTCCGCCGGGAGCCCAAACACCTGCTCGGCGGCCGGGTTCCAGAAGGTGATGACGGCATCGGGCGCACAACCGATGATGGGATCGGGGCAGGAGATAAAGACGTGCTGGAGCAGTCCCGCGGGCGCCGCCGCGTAAGGTTCGGCCGGGGCGCCGGGCAAGTACCGTGATGAACGGGACGTTTCCAACGTGAAAATTCCTGTTTTGCCGCCAGCCGCAACGGCAAGCGACCATCCTGTTCGGAATGTTCAAGTGTACACGGGTATCGGCTGCCGGTTACCCGGGTTGCCCGCGCCGCGCAGCAGGGCCCTGCGGCGAGCCCCGGCGCCGGGGCTCGCCGCGTGGCTTGTGCCTTCCGGGCTAGTCCACGATCGCGGCGTAGTCCTCCGAGTAATGGTGGGCGTACGCATCGACACAGGCCTCGATCAACTCCGCCTCATCGAAGTCCTGCGAGAAGCGCGTGATGGAGAAGATATCGAGCGGAATCTCGGACGCGCCGGTGAGGATCACCTGCGCCAGCGCCTCGCCTACCCCCGGCGAGATGGAGAGGCCGCCCACAACGCAACCCGTGGCGGTGTAGAACCCCTCCGCGCCAGGCACCGCGCCCAGGATGTGCTTGCCATCAGCCGTCATGGTGGGCAAGCCGCCCCGGTACACCTGCAACGGCGCGTTCTGCAGAACCGGGAACTGGTCACGGGTCAGGTCTGCCAGTTTGCGCAGCACGCTCTCGTCCAGTGGCATGTCGGCGATCTGGAACGCCGGCGCGGCGTCGCGCATGTCAAAGGGGAGCGGGTTGGTTTCGTAGCCGCCCAGCATCAGGCCGCCCCAGCAGGGGCGCACGTAGACATTGGCGTCGATGACGCGGCAGATTGGCTGCGTGTTGCGAACACCGGGAATCGGCTCCGTAATCATGAGTTGATGCCGCATCGGGACCACCGGAATGCGCAGCCCCTGCTCGTCCGCCACCTGGCGCGTCCAGGCGCCCGCGCAGTCGACCACAATCGGCGCGGCAATGTCGCCCTGGCTGGTCTGCACGCCCGTAATGCGGCCGGAAGCGTCGCGCAGCAGGCCAGTGACCGGCTGGTGCGTGAGCACCGTCGCCCCGAGCGCGCGGGCGGCGGCGGTGAAGACCTGCGGGATCTGGCGTGGCTCCAGGTAGAGATCGCTCGGCGTAATCCACATCGCCAGCACGCCGTCGGTTTTCGCCCACGGCGCGCGCTCGGCCAGTTCATCGGCGTCGACAGGGCGGATATCGAGGCCCAACGCCTGGCCGGCGCGAATCTCCCACTCCACCTGGGCTACGCCCGCCGCATTGCGCGCCATCTTGACGCTGCCCGACTGGTGGAGTTCGAGCGAGATATCGGTCTCATCGGTGAAGGCAACCAGCATCTCCACGCTGCGTTTGGCCAGCAGCGTGGTTTCCCGCTCGCGCCGAATCTGCTGGGTCAGGCCCGCTGCGCGCGGCGAGGTCTGCTCGCCCACGCCGAAGCGGTCAATAAGCACGACGTCCGTCATGCCCTGCTGCGCCAGGTGATACGCGAGACTTGAGCCGAACGACCCGGCCCCGATAACGACAGCGTTGGCAGTGGTGACCATGATCTGCGCCCTTCTTGACGGCCCCCTGGCCTGCGCCGGAGTGAGCCCTGACCCCAACCTCACTCCCGATGCGCGGGAGCGGGGCTTTCCGCCCGCAGGCCGCGAGGCGGCTAAAGCATCGTGACGCCGGATTCACCGCCGGGTCGCCGGTTGGCGCCCCGCTCCTACGCATCGGGAGCGAAGCCGGGCGTGAGGGCTGGTGCGGCGAGTGCTCCCTGTTTATTGTCCCTCCCACGCCGAAAAGGTCCGATACGTCACTGCGTCAATCCCGCGTCTCCCTACCCGTGCGCCTGCCCGCGCGCGAGGCGCGCTTCCAGCCGCCGCGTCAGGAATGCCACTGGCAGGCTCATCACCAGGTAGATGGCCGCCGCCAGCAGAAAGACCTCCAGCGGCAGGAAACTGGAGGACGCCAGGTCACGCGCCCGCAGCATCAACTCTGGCGCGGAGATGATGGACGCCACCGACGTATCCTTCAAGAGGGCGATGCCAAAGTTGGCCAGGGGCGGCAGCACCACGCGCAGCGCCTGCGGCAGAATGACCCAGCGCATAGCCGCCATGGGCGTCATGCCGACGGTCAGCGCCGCCTCCATCTGCCCCCGGTGGATCGACTCGATGCCCGCGCGGAAGATTTCCGCCATGTACGCTGCGCCGCTCAGGCCAAAGCCCAGGACAGCCGCCGGGAAGGCATCGAAGATGATGCCGAAGTCCGCCAGGCCGAAGTAGATCAGGAAGAGGACCGCCAGCGTCGGGATGCCGCGCATGACCTCGATGTACCCGGAGGCGAACCAGCGCAGCGGCGCAAGTGGCGACAACCTGATGAGCGCCAGCGCCAGCCCGACGATGAACGCCAGGATGAAGGCGAGCACGGTCATGCGCACGGTGTTGCCGGCCGCGTCGATCAACTGCGGCAGCCATTCGCCGAGATGCTCCCGGTAGACCGCCAGGAGGTCGCTCATGCGAAGGTCACCGTTTCATCACTGATGGAGCGGCTGACAGCCAGGCGGCGCTCCAGGCGGCGCGAGACCCAGGAGAGGACCAGGCTCATGCCCAAATACATGATGGCCACCAGCAGGTAGATTTGCGCGCTGAGGTATGTCTCCATCACGAGGTTGCGCGCCTTGAACATGATCTCCGGCGCGGCCACGGCGGAGACAATAGCGGTGTCCTTGAGCAGGGCGATGCTGTAGTTGGTGGTGGGCGGCGCCACCACGGTCAGCGCCTGCGGCAGAATGACCCAGCGCATGGCCGCCATGGGCGTCATGCCGACGGTCAGCGCCGCCTCCATCTGCCCCCGGTGAATCGACTCAATGCCGGAGCGAAAAACCTCCGCCAGGTACGCGCCGCCGTTGAACCCCAGGCCAATGATGGCAGCCTGGACGGGGGTGAAGCGGATGCCGACCTGGGTCAACCCGAAGTAGAGAATGAACAGTTGCGCCAGCACGGGCGTGCCGCGCACCAGTTCGATGTAGGCGCGCACCACGAGGGTGATGAGAGCCATCCGCATGGTCTGCAGCAGCGCCAGAGCCAGCCCGACCACAATCGCGAGCACGAACGCCCCGGCCGAGATGCGCACCGTCATGCCGGCGGCCGGGATGAGCACCTCCAGGAAATAGGGCAGGTTGTCGCGGAAGCGTTCCCAGAAGAGCATGGCCGCTACCGCTCCACAACCTGGCGCAGGAACTCCCGGGTGCGCGCGTGCTGCGGTTGCCCAAAGAGTTGGCGCGGCGGCCCTTCCTCCACGATCACGCCGTGATCCATGAAAATGACGCGGTCCGCGGCGTCCTGGGCAAAGCGCATTTCGTGCGTCACCACCAGCATGGTCCGCCCCTCCCGCGCCAGGGTCCGCATCACATTCAGCACCTCGCCGATCAGTTCGGGATCAAGCGCGGAGGTCGGCTCGTCAAAGAGCAACAGCTTGGGTTGCATGGCCAGAGCGCGAGCGATGGCCACGCGCTGCTGCTGCCCGCCGGAAAGGCGCTCCGGGTACTCATCCGCCTTGTGCCCCAGCCCAACCTTCTCCAGCAGTGCGCGCCCTTCGGCCCGCGCTTGCTCCGGAGACTGTTTCAGGACACGGATGGGGCCAAGCGTGACATTGTCGAGCGCACTGAGATGGGGCCACAGGTTGAACCGCTGGAAAACCATGCCCATTTCGGTACGCTCTTTGGCCAACTCGCGGTCCCCCACGCTGCGGAACTGCTTCCCGTCCCAGGTCTCCCCAATCAGGCGATCCGCGATGTAGACGTGGCCGCTGGTGGGCCGCTCCAGGTAATTGATGCAGCGCAGAAGCGTCGTCTTGCCGGAACCGCTTGGCCCGATCACGGTGATCGTCTCGCCCGGCGCAACATCCAGGTTCACGCCCTTGATCACCTCGGTTGCGCCGAAGCTCTTGTGCAGATCAACAACTTTGAGCAGCGCGGTCATGCAGAAGAGCCTCCACCCCCATCCCTCTCCCCCGAGGGACTTCCCGCGCCATGCAATGGCGCGGGAATGAGCGTTCGTACGCGAGATTCGTCCCACCGGGTCGCGCATCGGCTCCCCTCTCCCGCGCAGCAGGTGGGGGGAGAGGGGTCGGGGGTGAGGGCCACGGCGGCGCATTCAGCCCGTTCCCCTGCCACCCGGCGGGCCGTGGTTGAGGGTGACGCTACGACGCCGGGGTTGCCTCCGCGCCAGCGGCGTTCGCGTCGCAGTCCGGGTTCAGGGTTGGCGACTGCCAGCCTTCTTCGCGGTCAACGCCGACGCGTGGGTTGGGATCTGGCGGGATGAAGAAACTGGGGTTCGTCACGCCGTATTCGGCCATGAAGGCCTGGTTCTGACAGGTGTCCCAGAGTTCGGCGATACCCGCGTTGATGGCATCAGCCAGTGCGGTGGCGTCCTTGCGCACGCCCATCACCACGTTGTACTTCGTTGACATGATCGGGAAGGCGGGATCAGGCTGCAGCTCCACCTGGTGCAGGTCCCACTCCGGGTGCTCCTTGATGGCCAGCTCGACCAGCGGCGGATCGAGGATCGCCATGTCGATGCGGCCAGCCACCAGGTCGCGCATCACGGCGTCCGAGGTGTCATACAGCCTGGCCTCGCCGATACCCGGCACAGCCTTCAGTTCCGGCACCAGCGTAAAGCCGGTGACGGTGCCCACCTTCTTGCCTTCCATGTCGGCGAACGTGCTGTAGTTGGTGGCCGTCTTCTGGGCGAGCAGCGTGCCAAAGTAGTAGATCGGGTCGGTGATGGTCATGACCTCGCTGCGCTGCTCAGTCCAGCCCATGGCCCCGAGCATGACATCGTTGCGGCCCGACGTGGTGGCCTCGATAACGGACGCCCAATCGGCCTGCGAGGGCACGACTTCCAGCCCGAGATCCGCCGCGATCTTTGCGATCATCTTGCCGTCGCTACCGACAAGTTGTCCGTCTTTCAGAGAAGTCATGGGCATGTCGCCGTTGAAGCCGACGATCAGTTTGCCTGGCTCGATGGTATCCAGCTCCTGGGCCAACGCCTGGGCGGCAGCCGACAGGCCGATCAGGAGCGCACTGACGGCAAAGAGCGCCCCACGCGCCCGGGTTGTCCATCTGGAACGAGACTGCGACCCGATCTTGATCAGTTGCGGCATGGTCTCCTCCGTATCGCAATGCACCCGCGTCCGTCCTGTCTGGCGGTTGATGGCCCTGGGTTCACCTCCTCTCCGCGCCGGAAGGCGTTCCGGCGCGTGTGTGGCGTGGCCTGGCGCTGAGAGCAGGCGCGTGGCCGCTCAGGCCCGGCGCCGCGAAGACAGCGAAGAGGTGATCGAAGTGCGTGTGCCTGTGTTGCCGGGCGGCAGCGGCGTCCCGGGCGCAGATTGCCGCAAGGATCGGCCGATGCAGGGCCAGGATGACGCCGGGCGCATCAGGCGCCTGATGCGGCGCCATCTCGAGGGCTTCGGCAAAGGACGCGCTCCGGGCAGCCATCGTGTCCGCCAGCAACTGGTTGCCGCTGGCGCGGGCGATGGCGCGGTGAAACGCGCGGCCCTGCTCGCTCTGCACCCGGGCGCCCACCGCCCCGGCGTAGCCAGCCAGGGCAGCGGTCATGACCTCCAGGCCGGTTTCCGTGTGGTGCAGGGCCGCCAACCGGGCGGACCCGGGCTCCTGCGCGCAGCGGAACCCCGCGAGTTGCCCCGCCATCTCTGAGCGTGTCCGGGAAAGCAGCGCCATGCTGGATGACACCGTTGATGCCGCCGGTGCGGTCATCAGCGTCCCACCGCTGCGCCCGCGCCGGATCGTGACCGGGCCCATCCGGGAAAGGGTGGAAAGACCCTCCCGCAGCGTGACGCGGCTGACCGCCAGTTCGCTGGCCCGGGTACGCTCCAGCGGCAGCGTCGCCCCTGGCAGGAGTCGGCCAGAGAGGATGCGCTCTCGCGAGTACGCAACCACGCCGGCAGCGGCAATTGGCGCCTGCATGCATCTCCCGCAACGGCCACGTCGCCGCCTGTCTTCGCTATGGCCTGACCAAACGATGTCGCCATCTTCACGCGGTTGTGACTTACTGTCAAGATAGCTGTGGCCCGGGGATCGTCTCCTCCGGCCTGGAACGTGCGTCCGGCGCCACGGGCGCCCACGAGCCTTGACGAAGGAGCTGCAACCGATGCAACCACCCGCATCATCCCGGCTCACGCCGCGCCGGGCCATCCTGGCCACGCTGCTGGCGCCTGGGCTGGCCGGGATGAGCAGAACAGGCATGACACGACAGAGCGAAGGAGAGGACACGGCAATGCCAACCACGATCACGCACCTGAGCCCGGAGGGAATGCACCGCAACCCGGCGTACTCGCAGGCCGTGGTGGTTGCCAACCCGGGCGCCACGGTCTACATCGGCGGGCAGAACGCGGTCAACGCCCGGGGAGAGATCGTCGGCAAGGGGGATCTGGCGGCGCAAACCGAGCAAATTTTCGTGAACCTGGGGATCGTGCTGGAGGCCGCTGGCGCGACGCTGCACGACATCGTGAAGTGGACGATGTTTCTGGTCGAAGGCGTAGACCTGCGGCCCGGCTTTGAGGTCTTCCAGAAACACTGGGGGACCGGGCAGCAACCGCCAGTCATCAGCGCAGCGATGGTCTCCAGCCTGGCGCACCCCGATTTTCTGGTCGAGATCGAGGCGGTTGCCATCGTGCGCGCCTAGCTGACCCGGCTCCGGCGGGGGCAGCCTGGCTCCGGCCCGGCGGCGGGCCGGAGCCAGGTGCACAGGCCTACTGGCAGACAGGCGCGCACTGGTTGCCGCCAGTGGTCAGGCCGGAACGGATACAAACGCTCCCTCCGTTGCAATCGCCGCTGGTGCGACAGGCAGGGGCGGTGGAGACATCTTCCGTGCAGACGTTGTCGCCTTCGGTCGTCCGCCAGCAGTAGCATTTTTGGCCGTGTGCGGAGCCACAGCGGACTTCGCGCTGAAACTCCGGGAACTGGTTGCCGTAACCATAGCCAGCCGCGCAAGCCTCGACGCAGGCGCCTTTGCGTCTCGTTGTACTCGCAGATGCCCAGCGCCGTTCCCGTGCCGGTGGACGTCTGGCAGGTCACCGATGTGCAGGAGACCCCGTCGTCGCACTCTGCCCCGGCCACGGTGGCCTGGCCCCGGCTGCAACACTGCGCTTTCGATATGCAGGCGCTCGCCGCACGCCCGCAGCGAGGTGTCACAGGGTGGGGCGCCGCCCTCCAGCGTGCAACAGCCCTGGTTGCGTTGGCACCGGCCGCCTGTCCCGCAGCGGCATTCGCCGAAGCCGGCCCCATTCACGACACAGGCCTCGTTGGGCAGGCAGCCGGGCTGGATTGATTGATAGCTGGAGGCATCAACTCCCGTGCAGCACGATGTCTTCGGGATGCAGGCCGCCGCACGGGCGCAGAGCATTGTCGCAGAACGGCCGGCCTTGCTGATCGGTGGTGCAGCACCCCTGGGCGCAACTGATGCCGTGGAACAGGTGCACGCGCCGTTCACACAGGCGACTTCCGGGTTGCAGGCCTCGCAGCGGCCGCTGCCGTGGCCGCACGCCTGGCGGTCGCTGCCGGCGACGCATGTCCCTTCGTCCTGAGCAGCAGCCTGCACAATGCTGGCATGCCGCCGGCAGGCACTGCCCGTTGTCCTGGCAGACATCGTTGCCTGGCAGTCGCCATGGTTGGGGCCGCAGGCCACCTGCTGGCCGCAACCGTTGTCCACGCTGCCGCACTCGCGCCCGGCGCAGGGATCGGGATTGGGGGTGCAGCCGCACTGCCCGGTGGCGGTGTTGCAGACTTCCGGCGCGGTGCAACCGCCGCAGCTCACCTCCACGCCGCAGCCATTGTCCACGCTGGCGCACTCGCGCCCGGCGCATGGAGCGGCGTCCGGGGTGCAGGCCGGCGTGGTCGGGCACTACCCGACCGTGTCCCCGTGCTTGAGGTGCTTCTTCTTCGCCTTCTTCTTGACCTTGATCGTCTGCCCGCTGTGGCAGAGCGTCACCTTCTTCTTCTTTTTCTTCTCGGCTGCCGCCCGGCGCGTGTGCTCCTGAATCGCCGCTGGTGCGACAGGCAGGGGCGGTGGAGACATCTTCCGTGCAGACGTTGTCGCCTTCGGTCGTCCGCCAGCAGTAGCATTTTTGGCCGTGTGCGGAGCCACAGCGGACTTCGCGCTGAAACTCCGGGAACTGGTTGCCGTAACCATAGCCAGCCGCGCAAGCCTCGACGCAGGCGCCTTGCGTCTCGTTGTACTCGCAGATGCCCAGCGCCGTTCCCGTGCCGGTGGACGTCTGGCAGGTCACCGATGTGCAGGAGACCCCGTCGTCGCACTCTGCCCCGGCCACGGTGGCCTGGCCCCGGCTGCAACACTGCGCTTTCGATATGCAGGCGCCGCCGCACGCCCGCAGCGAGGTGTCACAGGTGGGCGCGCCGCCCTCCAGCGTGCAACAGCCCTGGTTGCGTTGGCACCGGCCGCCTGTCCCGCAGCGGCATTCGCCGAAGCCGGCCCCATTCACGACACAGGCCTCGTTGGGCAGGCAGCCGGGCTGGATTGATTGATAGCTGGAGGCATCAACTCCCGTGCAGCACGATGTCTTCGGGATGCAGGCGCCGCCGCACGGGCGCAGGGTATTGTCGCAGAACGGCCGGCCTTGCTGATCGGTGGTGCAGCACCCCTGGGCGCAACTGATGCCGTGGGAACAGGTGCACGCGCCGTTCACACAGGCGACTTCCGGGTTGCAGGCCTCGCAGCGGCCGCCGCCGTGGCCGCACGCCTGGCGGTCGCTGCCGGCGACGCATGTCCCTTCGTCCGAGCAGCAGCCCGCACAATGCTGGCATGCCGCCGGCAGGCACTGCCCGTTGTCCTGGCAGACATCGTTGCCCGGGCAGTCGCCATGGTTGGGGCCGCAGGCCACCTGCTGGCCGCAACCGTTGTCCACGCTGCCGCACTCGCGCCCGGCGCAGGGATCGGGATTGGGGGTGCAGCCGCACTGCCCGGTGGCGGTGTTGCAGACCTCCGGCGCGGTGCAACTGCCGCAGGCCACCTCCACGCCGCAGCCGTTGTCCACGCTGCCGCACTCGCGCCCGGCGCACGGAGCGGCGTCCGGGGTGCAGGCCGGCGTGGTCGGGCACGGTCCGACCGTGTCCCCGTGCTTGAGGTGCTTCTTCTTCGCCTTCTTCTTGACCTTGATCGTCTGCCCGCTGTGGCAGAGCGTCACCTTCTTCTTCTTTTTCTTCTCGGCTGCCGCCCGGCGCGTGTGCTTCTTCTTCGCCTCGGCCTCGGGCAGCCCAACGCCCCCGAGGGCAACGGCCGGGATCCCGACAGCGCCGAGCAGCAACTTCTTGAGCGTGCCGCGCCGTGATTGCCCGGTCGCAAGGGACACGGCCAGATCGTCAAATGCATGCTGCATCTTCATCGTCTCCTGTACGTGCGAAGCCCGGCGAACGTGCGATCAGGCGCCGGTCTCCTGGCAAGCCAAGGGGTGACAAACGGGTCGGCTATGCCCTGTCGGGCTGCGCTGGCGAGCCTGTGCTGGGTCATCTGGCGATACGCCCCCCCTTTCACGCCTCCGCGGCAAGAACACCACAACCGCCAAAGTAGCCTATGCAACACAATATGGACATGAATACTATACATGCAAAGTCAGGCAAGAAGCAATATTTATATTACATAGTTTGATGATTCACGAGGACTTTCATGTGTTGTTTCAATGTGTTCACTTCATAGCATGTATCCGCGTGCGTCGCTGTGTGCGTTGTCGTGCCGGGAGCAGCCACGGCTCGCCTGGACAGAAGCAAACGCCGGGACCACCGGCGCCGGGGCGCGGCTGGCCCCGCGCCCCGGCATGACGCACGCGGGGACGCCTGTCGCCATGTCACAATGCCTGGCGGCATGCGGCGGCAGTGAGACGGAGACGAACGTGGGCGTGACCGGGATTGGCGGCTTCTTCTTTCGCGCACGGAACCCCGAGGTCCTGAGCGCCTGGTACGCAACCCATCTCGGCGTCGGCGCGGCGAACCACGCGCCGTGGGAAACTCAGGCGGGACCATGCGTTTTCGCGCCCTTCGACGCCGATACCAGCTACTTCGCGGCGGATCGCGAGTGGATGATCAACCTGCGTGTCAACGATCTGGATACGCTGCTGGGCACGTTGCGCGCGGCGGGCATCGAGGTCATCACCGATCCGGAGTGGGACATGCCGGGCGTCGGACGCTTTGCGCGCATCCATGATCCCGAGGGCAACCCCATCGAGCTGTGGCAACCAGAAGCGCCGGCCTGAGCCGCTTCATCCACCTGGCACTGCTCCCGGCCCACTGTGCCGGGCCGGGCCTACGCAGCAATCGACGATTCCTGGCGCTGCGGGCCGCACCGGGCTTGCTGTGGCTCCGGACAACGCCCCGGTGCTGACGGTCGCCAGCGTCCAGAGGGTATGCGTCAGGCACGCCGTGCCAGACCTGCCAGCAGCGGTATGCTGGGACTGCCAGCCCGAGCGGCCCTGCGCTGCCCGGGCTGCACTGTTGTTCCGTAACACACCCTGCCCGGCGCACGGTCCGGGTTCAGGGGACGCACGCACAGGAGATGGCCCCATATGGAGAACCCCGGCTTCACGGTCGAGGTTGCGGACTTCAGCGAGATTGCGGACGAATTCCACGCCCGCGTGTCACGCATGGTCTGGTGCAACGTGGCGACCGTTGACCACGAGTGCCGGCCCCGCTCGCGCATCATGCACCCGATCTGGGATGGCGCAACCGGCTATATCGGGACCTGGGGGACCTCGGTGCGGTCGGACCACCAACGTCCCTCGGTCAAGATGGCGCACCTCCGGCAGCACCCGCACGCCTCGCTGGCGTACATCGCCGAGCCCTTCACCCCGGTCTACGTCGACTGCCAGGTGGAGGTTATCGAGGACGCTGCCGGAAAAGCGCAGTTCTGCGAACTGGCCCGCTCGGTTCCCGAGCCGTATGGCTACGACCCCGCTCCCCTCTTTGGCGGGCCCGAGAATCCGCACTTCGTCGTGTTGAAGCTGGCCCCAACCCGCATCGCGCTGGTCGAGTTTCCCGCGCCGCCGGGGAAGGTGCACATCTGGCGGCAGTAGCCGTCTGACAGCGCGCGGGCGGTGTGGCGGCAGGCGTGGCGCTTGCCGCCGCACCGCCCCTGGCGGACAATGCCCCCTGTCGCCGGCTGCTCGCTGGCCACCCACTGCGCCTGGAGGCACTCCCCATGAGCGATCCACACGGGCTGGTCCACGCCCTCGACGGGCCACCCCTGCCGGAACCGGGCGAAAAACGGCGGGGCGTGCTCCGCTTCTCGCACCCGGCGCTGGCGGACTGGGAATGGCCCTTTGTCGTCGCCCGTGGCCTGGCGGACGGCCCGGCGGTGGCGCTCATCTCAGGCGTCCACGCCGGCGAGTACCCGCCCATCGCGGCGAACATCCGCTTCATGCGCGACCTCGACCCGGCGCACCTGCGGGGGACCATCGTTTCGCTGCCACTTGTCGATCCGCCCGCCTTCTACGCCCGGAGCGCCTTTGTCTGCCCGATTGATGGCAAAAATCCGAACCGCTGCTTCCCCGGCGATCCGAACGGCACGTTCACCGAGGTGCTGACCGGCGCGGTCTTCACGAACATCATCGCCAACGCCACGCACCTGATCGACCTGCACTGCGGCGATGTCTTCGAGCACCTGGCGCCCTTCACGATCTGCCGGGGCTCGGGGAACGACGAACTTGACCGGGTGTCGCGGGGCATGGCCGAGGCCTTCGGGCTGCCGTATGTCGTCGCGACCAGGCCGGGCGTCGCTGCGAACCCTGGCACAACCAGCGCCGCCTCGGCTGCCGCCGGCATTCCGGCCATCACGTCGGAGGCGGGCGGGCGCGGCCTGCTGACCGAGCCCGAAACACAGATGCAGTTGCGCGGCATCGCGAACGTGCTGCGCTACCTCGGCGCACTCGATGGCGAGGTGGAGCCGACCCCCGGCCAGCGCATCTTCTCCTCCTCGAACGGCTTTCACACGCCAGTTGAAGGGGTTTGGCTGCCGGAAGCGGCTTTGCAGGAGGACGTCGCCCAGGGGCAGCGGATCGGGCGCATCGAGAACCTGTACGGTGACGAGATCGCGGAAATCCGGGCCCCGGCAACCGGGATGATCCTTTACCTGACGAGCAGCCCGGCGGTGAAAGAGGGGGGCTTGCTGGGGTCGGTCGGGGCGGCGTAGCAAGGGCCTGCCGCCAACTCGTGTCTCGACGTCGCTCGAGACACGGGGGTGGCGCCGGGGGTCACGTTTACCCCGAGGGCGCCAGCGACTCCCCGGTCGTGGCGTCGAAGAGGTGCACCCGGTTCGGCTCGATAGCGAGCGCGACCGTGGAGCCGGCGCGCAAGGTGGTGTCCTTGCCGGTTTCGATGGCGACGAGGTTCGGGCCAATCCGCGTGTAGACGATGGTCGAGGACCCCATCGGCTCCACGAGCGAGATTGGCGCCGCAGCCGCGCCAGACGCGGCTTGCAGGGTCACATCCTCCGGGCGCAAGCCCAGCGTCACCGGCGTGCCCCGCCCGACAGCGCCTGCCCAGGCGGGCAGGGCAAAGGCAAAGCCCTCGCCGCGCACCTGGCCCTCGGCGATCTCGGCCTCCAGGAAGTTCATGGGCGGGGAGCCCAGGAAGCCGGCCACGAACTTGTTGGCCGGTTGGTTGTAGAGGTCCAGCGGCGTCCCGACCTGCTGCACCACGCCGTGGTCGAAAATCGCCACCCGGTCGGACATCGTCATCGCCTCCGCCTGATCGTGGGTAACGTAAACCACGGTGGTTGCCAGGCGGTCAAAGAGCAGCTTCAGCTCGGCGCGCATTTGCACCCGCAGTTTGGCGTCCAGGTTCGAGAGAGGTTCATCCAGCAGAAAGAGGCGGGGCTCGCGCACCAGGGCGCGACCAAGCGCCACGCGCTGGCGTTGGCCGCCCGAAAGCTGGCGCGGCTTGCGGTCGAGCAACTCCTCGATGCCGAGCAGCCGGGCGGCATCGGCCACCTTGCGCTGGGTCGCCTCCCGCGATTCCTTGCGGACCATCAGCGCAAACGCCAGGTTGTCGCGCACGCTCATGTGCGGGTAGAGCGCGTAGCTCTGGAAGACCATCGCGATGTCGCGTTCGCCCGGCGGAAGGCTGCTCACCTCCTGATCGTCGATGTAGATCTCGCCCTCGGTCACGTCGTCGAGCCCGGCCAACATGTTGAGCGTCGTGCTCTTGCCACAGCCAGACGGCCCGACCAGGGTCATGAAGTGCCCATCGGGGATATCGAGGTTGAGGTCGCGGACCGCCTCAACCTTGCCATACCGCTTGGTGACGTGCTCGAACCGTACGGAACCCAACTCACTGCTCCTCACGCCCTGGCGCCCCGGCGACGGGGTCAGGCCAGCACGCCAAACCGGCTCACTCCTTGACCGCTCCCAGGGTCAGCCCACGCACCAGGTAGCGCTGCACCGCGAGCGCAAAGACCAACACCGGCAGCACGGTTATCACCCCCAGGGCTGTCATCTGGTCCCACTGCGTGCCCTTGTCCGTGATGAAGCCCGACATCACTACCGGCAAGGTCTTGGCGTTCACGCGGGTGAGCATGACGGCGAAGAGAAACTCGTTCCAGGCCAGCACCGCCGACAGGATGGCCGTGGCGACCAGCGCCGGGGCCGAGAGCGGGAGCACGATCTTGCGGAAGCGCATCCAGACGCTGCACCCATCAATCAGCGCGGCCCGCTCCAACTCGATGGGCAACTCTTCGTAGAACCCGATCAGCAGCCAGATCACAAACGGGAGGTTGAACGCCGTGTACGTGACGATCAGGGCGGGCAAGGTATCGAGCAGGCGCAGATCGCGCATGATCAGGAAGTATGGAATGGCCGTCGCGATGGCCGGATACATTCTTGTCAGCAGCATCCAGAAGGCCAGAATGCCGTTGAGCCGGAACGGGAGGCGGGCGCGGGCCAGGCTGTAGGCGGCCAGCGCCCCGATGAACACCGCCAGCGCCGTCGAGGTCACGGTGACGATGACCGAGTTCATGAAGAAATGCCCGAGGTCCTGCTGCTCGAAGAGCACGCGGTAGCCATCGAGCGTCCAGACCGGCGGGATCAACTCGGGCGGATAGGCCAGGTAGTCGATCTGGCGCTTGAACGAGGTCGTCACCAGCCAGAAGAAGGGCACGATCGTCACGGCGAGGGCCAGCCCGACCGTGGCCCAGCGCAGCAACGCCCAGCCGAACCCGGCGGCCCGGGAGCGGGCGGCGCCACGACGCGGGCGCGACGACCCGGCCGGGGTGGTGGAAAGCGTGGCGGCCGTCATCGCGCGCAGTCCGGCATGCTTGCGGCGGGTTGACATGGTTCCGACCGTCGCCGCCCAGTCTTCCGTGTCTCGGGCGACGTCGAGAACGCTGGGTGCGAAATCGCGTTGCCGCGCCGATCCGCGCCGCATCGGCCCTCACCCCAACCCCTCTCCCGATGCGCGGACGAGGGGCTCACAACCCGAATCTGCAGGCCAGATTCAGCGTGGCGACGCCAGGTTCTGCCCTCCAGACGACCTGTCGTCTCCCTTCTCCTGCGCATCGGGAGCGGGACTGAGGGTGAGGGCATGGGGCCGGGGCGCCGCCTGTTCTGGGGTCGAACCTCCCTGCGAGCGCTCTTTCGCACCGAGCGTGAGAGACCTCGGTCAAGGGCGCAGGCAAACGAGGTTTCTCGACTTCGCTCGAGACACGAGTGAATTTCGATGCTCATTCGGCCCGCCCTGTGCGCGCCCGCAGGCGGATCATCACCAGCGCAATCACCACAATCACCAGGAGGAACATCCAGGAGGCGGCCGCCGCGCCGCCGATGTTGAAGTAGCGCAGCCCCTGCTTGTAGATGTACGACGAGAGCATCTCGGTCGCGTAGCCAGGGCCGCCGCCCGTCAGCACATAGATCGTGTCGAAGACCTTGATCGCATCCATGAAGCGCAGCAACGCCGTCACCAGCAGAACCGGCGCAAGCATGGGCAGCGTGAGGTAGCGGAAAACCTGCCAGCGCGACGCGCCGTCGATCTGCGCGGCCCGGAACGGCTCCCCTGGCAACGAGGCCAGCGCCGCCGTGAGCACGATCATGACAAAGGGCGTCCACTGCCAGATATCGACCAGCATCACCCCGACAAACGCCCAGGCAGGATCAACAAACCAGAAGACTGGCCCCAGCCCGACCTGCGACAAGAGGTAGTTGACCAGCCCCTTGTCGTAGAACAGGATGCGCCAGAGCACGCCGACCACCACCGGCGTCATGATCATCGGCACCAGCAGGATCGACCGCGCGATCTTGATGCCGCCGCCGCCGCTCGTCAGCGCCAGCGCCAGCGCCAGGCCCAGCACGATCTCGACCGCGACCGTGCCAACGCCGAAGACGGCGGTGTTGAGGGCCGAGGTGCGGAAGACGCCATCGGCCAGCGTGTTCTGGTACTCGCCGAGCCCCACGAACTGTGGGCTGGTGTTCGGCTTGTTCATGAACCAGGTGTGGAAACTCAGCCAGAAGGTCCGCGCCAGCGGGTAGACGCTGGTGAACGCCAGGAAGAGCAGGGCCGGCAACAGAAACGCAACGAAGACCGGCGACTCACTCCAGCGCCGGGGCCGGCGCGGGCGTGGGTCCAGGCTGCCATCAGCGGCCACGAGCGCGTCCTCCGAAGCGCGTCCTCACCCCAACCCCACAACCGGCGTGCGGCAGCGGGGCGTGCGGCAGCGGGGCGTGCGGCAGCGTACGTGTCCGCCAGCCTCGGCGTGGTGCTGCCAGTTTCTGGCCCGCAGATCGCAAATCCGCTCCCCTCTCCCGGTGCGCGGGAGAGGGGTTGGGGGTGAGGGTTCTCACCGCTATTCGACGTACGGCGCCGTCGGCGGGTCCTGGTCGAGCAGGCGGTTCCACTCGTCGGCAATCGTCTGCAGCGTCGCCTGTGGGTCGGCACCCTGGTACACCGTCTTCTCCAGCTCCTTCTGCAGGACATCCCAGGCGGCCGGGAACTGCGGGATGCGCCAGATCGGCTTGCCGTTCTCGATAGCCGCCAGGATCTGCGGGTACTCGGGATACAGCTCGGTCAGCTCGGGGTCCGACCAGGTCGCGAGTTGCGGGGAGCCGACGCCAAACTGCAACGCAAACCGCTTGGCGTTCTCCGGGGAGGTGTACATCTTGATCCACTCCCAGGCCAGATCCTGCCGGGGCGAGGTGGCCGGGATCGCCAGGTTCCACAGGCTCAGTTCGGAGGGGCCGGGGAACGGCGTCAATGCCCAACGGTCGACAATCTTCGACTTGTCGGGGTTGCGCGCGTCTGCCCGGATGAACGAGGGCCAGACCTCGGACTGCGCCAGTTCCCCGGCCAGCACGGTGTTCATTTGCGTGGGGATGTCCCAACCCGGCATGCCCTCGGGAGCGTACTGGAGGGCGTCGCGCAGCAACTGGATGGCGTTCAGCCCGGCGTCATTGACGAAGGCCGGCCGCCAGTTCTCATCGCACAGGGGCTCGCCGGATTCCCAGTAGCGGCTGAGCCACGAGCCCTGGAGTTGCTCGCCGAGGCCGGTCCAGGAGGCGCCATAGATGCCGTTTCCGGTCAGCGCGGCGGCGTTCTCGTTGTACTGCGCCCAGGTCTTGGGCACACTCACCCCGGCCTGCTCGTACAGGTCGGTCAGATAGATGATGCCCTGGGCGTCGTTCGCGTTCGGGATACCGTTGCGATTGCCCTCCCAAAGCCCGTTGAGCTGCCAGATGTTGGGGATGAAGTCGTCGCCATTGATGCCATCGCGCTCAACGTAGTCGTTGAGTGGGACCAGGTACGGCGCGAACTCGCCGTCCCACTGCCCGGCGACGTCGATGACATCGTACGCACCGGTCTGCGTGACCAGGTCATTCGCGGCGTTGTCGTGCAGGTTCTGGTACGGGAACGCGACGACCTCCACGGTCGCGCCGGTGGCTTCCTCGAACTCGGGCGCGATCAGGCGGGCAGCCTCGTCGTACGTGCCGGACTGCATGTACAGCACTGTCAGCTTCTCGCCCTGGAACCGCCGTGGCGCAAAGTAAGGCGCGGCGAACGTTGACTGCAGAGCGCCAGACGCAGCCAGCGCGCCGGCTGCGGCGCCGCCCGCCTGAAGCAGTTTCCGCCGCGAGACCTTCGCAGTAACGCGTGTGCTTGCCGTGTCCACGGGAACGCCTCCTTCGTGCATGCGCGATCCAGCGCGCACGTCCATCACGCTGCGGGCATTGTCCACCATGGCGCGCGTTTTCGCCGTGCCTTCCCTACGACCCGGCGGGGTCACCTGACCCGCCATTCCGGAGTAGGCTCGCGCCGTGTGTGCGGCGTGCAGGCCGGGCGTGGGTCGCCCCGGCCAGGCAGACGAGAGGTACCGATGGTTCCGTGGTTCAAGGGAGATACTGGCCGGGCCCGCGCCGCGGTCGTGGCCTACTTCGTGCTGGCGGGACTTGCGTTCAGCGCCTGGGCTGTGCGCATCCCCGATGTCAAGGCCGCGCTGCGGCTCGACGACGCCACGCTTGGCCTGGCGCTGCTCGGCGCTGCAACGGGCTCCGTCGTGGCGATGACCGCCTCCGGCTGGACCATCGCCCGCTTCGGCAGCCACCGGGTCACCACCACAGCCGCCGTGGCAGCGTGCGCGGCCCTGGTGTTGCCCGCCCTGGCGCCCTCGGCGCCGCTCCTGTTTGCGGCGCTGTTCGTATTCGGCGGGGCGTACGGCGCGCTGGATGTGGCCATGAACGCCCAGGCGGCCGCGGTTGAGGAACGCTGGGGCAAGCCCATCATGTCCTCGTTTCACGGCGCATTCTCGGCCGGGGCGTTGGTGGGCTCCTTCATTGCCGCCGTCATCGCCGGGCGCGGCATTGCGCCAGCAGCGCACCTGCTGGGCACGGGCCTGGCGCTGGCGCTCCTGGCCCTGGCTGCGGGGCGCTTCCTCGTCCCCGCCGCTGGTGAGCGCGCGGCCAGCGGCCCCACCTTCGCCCTGCCGGTCGGGCCGTTGGCCAGCCTCGGCGCGCTCGCGTTCGGCGTCTTGCTCGCCGAGGGGGCTGTCGCCGACTGGGGCGCGGTCTATCTGCGCGATGTCCTGGGCGCCACTGCGGCGGTGAGCGGCCTGGGGTACACCGCGTTCTCCCTGACCATGGCCGCCGGGCGCTTCGCCGGGGATGGCCTGGTGGCGCGGCTGGGGCCGGTGCGCGTGGTTCGTGGCGGCGGCGTGCTGGTGGCGCTGGGGCTGGGGGTGGCCCTGCTGGGCGGGTCGGCGCCGCTGGCGCTGGGCGGCTTTGCCCTGGTCGGCGCCGGGCTGGCTGCAACCTTTCCCGTGCTCATCTCGGCGGCGGGGCGCACGCCCGGCGTGCCCACGGGCACGGCCATCGCCGCCGTGGCCACTGCGGGCTACACCGGGTTCCTGGTCGGGCCGCCCGCGATTGGGCTGGTCTCCACCGCGTTTGGCGGCCTGCAGGCCGGGCTTGCGGTGGTGGCGCTGGTGGGAGTCGCGGTCGCGCTGCTCGCCGGGCGCATCCAGCCCGCTGCCGGGGCGCCCGGCGCCAGGCCATCTCCGGTGGCCGAAGCCGTGATGGATCTGTAGGCGCCCGGCGCCGCCAGGCCCTGCACGCGGCCGGCGGACACGGCACAATGCCCCACATGCAGCACCTCACCCTGTGGACGCAACGCGCGTGAATCCGCCGGAACGCCACGAGCGCGCCGGGCCGCTGGCGGCCGGCGAAACCCCACCCCTGCCCCGCTTCGCGTGGAACCGGCGCGAGGTGGCTGGCGCGGTCGGCGACCTGGGCACGTTCCTGCCTCATATCATCGGCGCCGTCACCGTGGCTGGCATGGCCCCGACCGGCGTGCTCTCCTCCTTCGGGCTTTTCTACCTCATGGCCGGGCTCTTCTACGGGGTGCCGATGGGCGTGCAACCCATGAAAGCGGCTTCGGCAGTGCTCCTCATCGTGCCCATGACGCCAACCCAGGTGGCCGGGGCAGGCATCGTGATCGGGGCGGTCTTCTTCGTGATCGGGGCCACCGGCCTCGTCTCCCGTCTTGCCGCCGCCATTCCGGCCACCGTCGCCGCCGGCATCCAGCTCGGGCTGGGGCTCAGTCTGGCCGGGCTGGGCGTGCGGCTCCTCCAGGAACAGCTCTGGCTCGGGCTCCTGATCTCGGCGGTGACCGTGCTGCTGCTGGGCAATCAGCGGCTGCCGGCCGCGCTGGTGGCCGTGATCCTGGGGGTGGTGCTGGCGCAGGCGACAGGCACTGGCGCGCCAATCCCCCACCTCACCCTGGGCGTGCACCTGCCCTCGCTCGTGCGGCCAACCTGGGAGGACCTCCTGCGCGGCACGGAACTGGCCGTGCTGCCCCAGATCCCCCTGACTCTGACGAACGCGGTGGTGGCGACGGCTGCCGTTACGCGGCAACTCCTGCCGCAGCGCTCCGGACGGGTCACCGAGCGCAACCTGGCGCTCACGACCGGCCTGGGGAACCTGATCGCCGCGCCCTTTGGCGGCTACCCGATGTGTCACGGCGCGGGCGGCATTGCCGGCCACTACCGCTTTGGCGCGCGCACCGGGGCGGCTCCGGTGCTGATCGGGATCGCGTTCCTGGCGATGGGCATTCTGCTGGGGGACAGCGCCTTTGCCCTGCTGGCGCTGGCGCCGCCAGCGGTACTGGGCAGCCTGCTGTTCTTCTCCGGCATCGAACTGGCGGTGTCGTCCAGGCCGCAGCGCTTCTCGGGGCCCGACCTGTTCCCGTTCCTCGTGGTCGCCGCCCTGAGCGTGACCGCCAACCCGGCCATCGGGTTTGTGACCGGCATGCTCTGGGTGTTCGCCTTCCGCCGTGGGTGGCTGCGCTTCGATTGACCTCTCGCACCGTCGCGCCAGGGCTGGCGCGGCGCTCCCGCGCCCTGTTGTCCATTTAACACCGCGCCCGTTCCAGGGGTGACTGCCAGCCACGATGACCGCTGCTGAAATGGAGGCAGTTCAGGAACGCCTGAACCGCCACCACCCGAAACGGAGCGATCATCATGGACACCACCACCTTCGACACCCTGGCCCGTTCGGTTTCTACCTCACTCACCCGCCGCTCCGCCCTGCGTGGGCTGGTGGCTGGCGCCGCCGTGACCGTGGCGAGCGCCGGCCTGCTGCTCGAGAGCGAAGATGGCCTGGCCCGGCGCCGCAAGCGACGCAAGGGGAAGAAGGGCAAGAAGGGCAAGGGCAAGAACCAGAAGCTGCAGCCGGGCGAGCGCTGCCAGAACGACAGCCAGTGCGTGAAGGGCTACATCTGCGAGGTGCCGGTGAACGGCTCCAACAGCGACGAGTACTGCTCCGGCGGCCAGGGCGCGACCTGTGGCGCCCCGAACGGCGACGGCGACGACACCTTCCCCTTCTGCGCGGTCGGCTTCGATTGCACCCCGACCGGCAACGGCTACACCTGCCAGGCGGTCCCGGACGAGTTCTAGCCGCTCGTTCCTCCACTCCCTGCTTTCACCGGCCCCGGTACGAGCCCGCTCGTACCGGGGCCGGTTTCTCTGCGGCCAGTGTCTGCGCGCCGGGCGACCAGGGGACGCTCCTGCCCCGCGCTACTCCTCGTCGCCCCGCGAGGTGGCGTTGCTGCCCACCGTAGGCGAATGGCTCCCCATCGCGTAGGTCACGAGGCGCGTGCCATCCAGCGCGCGCAACTGCTCGAGCAGCCAGGCGGCTCGTGCGTCCTCAACCGGGCCCAGCGCGATTTCCACGCGGTCCTCCTTCCCGCCGCTGGCAGGCCGGACACGCAAACTCTCAATACTGACGCCAGCGTGGCTGATGGCGTTCTCGATCCCGGCCAGACTCCCGGCGCCGTGCAGCACTCGCAGTTCCAGGCGATGCTCGCGATGGTGGGAAAACACCCGCTGTTCTATCGGCCGCAATACCATCTGCAGAATGAGGATCAGCGCCGTCGCAACGCCAGCGGCGGCAAAGAGGGCCCCGCCACAGGCGAGCCCCAGGCCAGCCACCGCCCAGACACTGGCGGCGGTGGTGAGGCCGCGCACCACGCTCTTGCGAAAGATGATGACTCCCGCGCCCAGGAAACCAACGCCACTGACAACCTGGGCCGCGACCCGGCTGACATCGACCTCCACACCCGGGGCTGAGCCCAGGACGTCGCTGAAACCGTACATGGAGACGATCATGATCAGCGCCGCACCCAGCGACACAATTGCGTGCGTGCGGATGCCCGCTGCCCGCTCCAGGCGCTCGCGCTCCAGGCCGACCAGGGCGCCCAGTATGGTGGCCAGGCCCAGACGAAGCACGGTATCGGTCAGGGGGAGTTCCGGGACGACGGCCATCGGGAACCTTTCCGGGGGGCGCACGCATCATACCGTGTGCACACGGTACCCCGGGGAGCTTCCCACATGGCTGGCGCGCTTGCCTGACGCCACGCCAGGCGCCTCCCCGCCGGAGACGAGGGGCAACAGCACGGGCGCCGGACCCGGTGGCCGCCCGCCCTCGCGTGTCGTCCCGAGCGACGAGGAAACCGCCAACCCTCAGGCGGCGCCGATGTCGCCAGGCTGCGCACGCAGGGGGAATCTCGCCGCCCCTGGCCGCAAGTGATCACGCGGGGTAAGTGGCATCCGGCAGCGGCGCACCGGCGAACTCCCCTCCCCGGGCCAGCTATCGTGCTGCGAACGGGAGGAGCCCACCATGCGCCGTATGCTCGCACCGGAGATTCAGACCTTCCTCGCGCAGGGCACACGCACGGCGAAGGTGGCCACGGTACGAGCCGATGGCCACCCGCACGTGGCGCGCGTGACATGGGCGAGGGACAGGCGGAGGCGTTCGGAGCGCGCAATGGCGTTCCCGGCGAACTGCTGGTGCGAGTTCGCCCGGTGCGAATGACCGCCGAAGCGGACATCGCTGCCTGAGGCCAGCCGCCGGCTGTGCCGGAGGAAGGCCCGATGCCCCGGCTGTCCCCCGCGGAGACAGGCCGGGTTCCCGCCAGCCTGCCTCCCGGCGTGGATGCGCTGCAGCCGCCTACGAGATCTGGACGTGGCGGGTGATCTGGCCGTTGCTCTCCCAGTACGTTGTCTTGCCAGCCAGGAAGGGGTCATCTGGCGCGGGCTGCACCGCCCCGTCCTCGGCAATGGCGCGGGAGGATACCGTGTGCTCACCGGGGGTCGGGTCAGCCCAGTCGTACGTCCAGAAGGCCCAGGTCAGCGCATCGCCCGGCTCGGTGATGGTCGCAGGCTCCCAGGGGCCATCGTCAATGCGCACCTCCACGCCGCCAATGGGATCGCCCCACGCGGCGCCCATCACCTGATAGGCGTCGCCCTGGCGGGTCACCTTCGCGGGCGCTGACTTCAGGCGGTTCTGGCTCACCGTGGAGAAGGTCCAGACCTTCTCGCCTTCGGGGGTCGTGACCTCGCGCATGGTGACGTATTCGCGCGCCATGAAGTTGCCGGCGTACCGCTGGCTCCGCAGTTCAATGCGTGTGAGCCACTTGACATTCGCGATGCCGTACCAGCCGGGCACAATGAGCCGCACAGGCGCGCCGTGGAGCGCGGGCAGCGGTTCTGCGTTCATGGCCCAGGCCAGGAGCACCTCGGGGTGCATCGCCTCCTCCAGCGAGAGGCTGCGCGCAAAGTGCTCGGTGATGGTCTTGTCATTCCAGACCTGATCCCCCGAGTCCGCACCCCAGAAGACAACCTCTGTGCCCGCGTCCTGAACGTTCGCTTCCTCGAGCAGCGGCGCGAGTGGCGTGCCGGTCCAGACAGCATTGCCGATGCCGCCGTCGAAGAAGGGCAGCCCGGTGTTGCCGGAGCACTCGATCGTGAAGGGAAGATCCTGCGCGGGCCGGGCTTGCAGGTCCTCCAGCGTCAGAGCCAGCGGGGTATCCACCAGGCCCTCGACGTGCAACTGCCAGGTGGCCAGATCAATCTCCGGCAGGTTGAAATGCTTGATGACGAAGAAGTCATCATTCGGGGTCTGCCAGTCCGCCAACGCTTCCCAGTCCAGTTGCCGGACGATGACATCGGGCACGGGGTTGGGCTCCGGCTGATCGATCCAGGGGATGACCTCTCCCTCCTGAAGGGCGGGGAAGGCGTGCGCGGGGCCCGCCAGGCGCAACAGTTGGTGGCCCGCAACAACGGCGGCACTGCTCTGGATCAGGGAACGGCGAGACAACGGCGTGGCGGTCACGAGACTCCTCCTGACAGGCGACGGGACATAGCAGTCTGGCCACCATGCGCCCAGGCGGCGAGCATCGCCACACGCACTCCACCGTCTTGCTCACCGTTTGTTGAGAGGTGGTGACGTGTGCGCGCCAGCCGGACCTGATTGCCGGAGAGATGACGCCTCTGTACACTCCTGAAAGACCCCCGGCGATGAGGTCAGGCAAGACCAGGCGATTGCACAGGTGCGTCGCTGTTCCGGATCACGCCATGCTTGCTGAAACTCCGGTGTTCGGTGATCTCCTGCGGCGCCACCGCCGCGCTCGCGGCCTCACTCAGGAGGAGCTGGCCGAACGCGCGCACGTCAGCGCGCGCGCCATCAGCGATCTGGAACGCGGCGAGCGCGCGCACCCGTACCGCGAAACCGCGAACCTGCTCGCCGGCGCCCTCGGCCTCGCGGAAACCGAGCGCGCCGCGTTCCTCGCTGCTGCTCGCCGCCCCGGGGCTGCCGACGCCCCAGGCTCTCATCTGCCGGCGACCTCGCCAGCCCGTCCGCCACGGCCACGGACTCCGCTCATCGGGCGGCGCGCAGAGATCGCGCGCGTCTGCCAGTTGCTCGTCACGGAGCGGCAAGCCCTCGTGACGATCACCGGGCCAGCCGGCGTGGGCAAGACCCGGCTCCTGACGGAGGCCCTTCCCCGGCTGGAAGAAGCCTTCCCGGACGGCGTGGCCTTCGTCGATCTGGCGCCCCTGGCAACCCAGCCACAGGTGGAGCGGGCAATTGCCAACGCCGTGGGCGTCGCTGGCCACGGGGCCACGCCCCTCCTGGAGTCGCTCGCTCGCCGCCTGGCTCACCGGCAACTCCTCCTCCTGCTGGACAACTTCGAGCACCTGCTGCCCATTGCCCCACTCGTGAGCCTCCTCCTGCAAGCCGCGCCGGGGGTGCAGGTGCTGGCCACCAGCCGCGCCCCGCTGCGGCTCGACGGCGAGCAGGAACTGCGCCTGGAGCCACTCCGAACGCCGGACACGGCCACACCGGCCCTGGCCGCCAGAATGATGGAATGGGAGGCCGTGCAGCTTTTTGCCGAGCGCGCGGCGGCCGCGCGGGCGGGGTTTCAGGTGACGCCGGACAATGCCGCAGACGTCGCCGCGATCTGCCGCCACCTGGATGGCTTGCCCCTGGCCATTGAACTGGCCGCCGCGCGCATCGCCGTGCTCTCTCCCGCTGCCTTGCTGCAACGGCTGGATCAGTGGCTGGCGCTCCTGACGGTGAACCGGCGTGATGCCCCCGCTCGCCAGCAAACACTGGAGACCGCCATCGCCTGGAGCTACGACCTGCTGGCGGAGGATGAGCAAGCGCTCCTGTGCGCGCTGGCGGTCTTCGTGGATGGTTGGCCGCTCGATGCCGCCGAGGCGCTGGGCGCCGCGTTCCACCTGCCTGACCCCGTCCGGGCGTTGGCTGCCCTGGTGGAACATAACCTCGTGGCGCGCGATGGCGGCGGCGCCGCGCCGCGCTACCACATGCTGGAAACGATCCACAGCTTCGCCAGCGACCGCCTGCGGGCCCTGGGGCACGAGGCAGCGGCGCGCCAGGCGCAACTCCGCTACATCCTCCACCTGGCGCGCGAGAACGACATCGAGCGCCTGGACGCCCAGGTCAATGCGCGCCTCTCGACATTGATCATTGAGTCGGTCAACCTGCAGGATATCCTGACCTGGGCGATCAATCATGATCCCGACGCGGCGCTCCTGCTCCTCGCGGAACTCGATTACTTCTGGTACCTGGGCGACCACCAGGCCGCCGGGCGGACACTGATGGCGCGCGCACTCGACGCCGCGTCGCACGAGGACTCTTGGGCGCGCGGCCGCGTGCTCAGCAACGCGGCCTGGCTCGCGTCGATCGCGGCGGACTACGCCCTCGCGACAACCTACGCTGGCGCGGCCATGGCCCTCGCGGATCGCATTGGCGATGCCCACGCCTCCGCCCACGCCTTGATCGTGCACGGCTCGACGGCTGTGGCCCACGAGAACGAGCAACTGGCGCGCACGCTGCATGAGGCCGCCATCGCCCAGTGCGCCGCCGCCGGAGACGAATGGGGCACGATGCTGTGCGTCACCAACTTCGGCCTTGCCGAGACGGACTGGGGGAATCTCGACGCCGCCGAAAAGCACTTTCAGCACGTCCGCGAGATCTGTCACCGCCTCAACCTCCCGGAAAGCTATCACGCCCACGCGCTGAACAATCTGGCCGACGTGTACCGGCAACGGGGCGACCGGCCCCGAGCCCGCGCCGCCGCAGCAGAAGCCGTCGCGCTCTCGCACTTCGCCGTGAACAAGCTCATGGTGATGCAGTCGCAGTTCTCCCTGGCCAGGACCATGCTCTCCCCGGATGAATATCGGGAGGCGGCGCCGCATGTGGCTGCGTACCTGGCCTACGTGTGGGACATGGGCGACCACTGGTCGCTGACGCCATGTCTCGAGGCAGCCGCCTCGGTGTTGCACTTCGCCAGGCAGTGGGAGGCAGCAGCGTATGTCTACGGCGCGGCCCACGCGTTGCGCGCCGCCCTGCCCTATCCGCTCGGGGTAGCCGAGCGCGACCCGCTCCAGCAGGAGATCACGGTCGTGCAGGCAGCGATTGGGCCAACGGCATTCCAGCAAGCGTGGCGCGCCGGCAGCAGCCAACCACTGCCCGTCATCGTCACGGCAGCGGCGCACGCGCTGGAGAGCGTCGCGCAGGGATCCGCGACCGGGTGACGCCTGACGCCCGAGAGCTTGACCGCAGCCACAGGCGACTGCGTAATCACGACGGGCCGGATCCTTCCGGAACAGGCGGGGCGGGCGCCCGGTGTGAGGCTACCCGCTCCAGGCGCAGAACGCGCCGTCCGCAAGGTACGGGACGGTCGGGCTGACATCGAACTGGGCGGCCAGCTCCACATCCCTGGCGAAGCCGCGCTCGCGCAACTCTCGCCCTGAGGCGCAGGCCGCCAGGAACTGCGGCAACATCGGCGCGGCCGCGCGCCACGCGGCCACGGCGGCGACGGCCTCCGGCGCTGGCGCCCCAGGGGCCAGGGCCGCCAGAATGGCCCCGGCGCCGACCAGATCCTCCACCGCTGGCCGGAGCGATCCGGTGAGGTCGCCAGCGTGCGCCCAACGCTCCCCCGCCGCAATCACCGCAACCGATCCGCCATGGGCCCGCGCCAGGTCAGCCACGGCGGCCGCGTTGCGCAGACAACCGGCCACCACGATCGCCCCGTGTTCCGCCGCAAGCTGAGAGAGCGTGGCTCCATTCGGCGAGGGCAACACCAGGCGCGTGCCGCCGGGAATGGTCAGCAGGGACGCGGGAGAAAGCGAGTACGAACCTGCCTGGCCCCCACCAACTCGCGCCCCGGCCAGGATCGCGTGGCATTGCGCCGCGAAGCGCTCGGCGCGGGCATCGCGCCACCGGCATGGATAGACGACCGCCCCACGGCCAACCGCCACATCAACCGCCGTGGCAAAGCTGAGCACATCGACCACAACCACGATGTCCGCGTTGGGAGCAAGGCGGTGCACCCCGGCTTCGCCCCACTCGAACCGCGCGTTGAACTGCCCCTGGTCATCAAACACGCGCGATGATCCTGTCGTACCCGCGTGCAGCCAGCCGCGCGTGACGCCGCGCCGCGCCCACAGTTGCCCCCGACCACGGCTCTGTCCCGGGGACGGGTCTCAGTTCCTCAGCGGCGCGGCTCATCAATGAAAATCTGCCACGGCGCGATGCGCTCCAGGGTGAGGATTCCGGCGGCGTACCAGGGGTCGGCGTCCAGCATGGCGCGCAGCGCCGCCTCGTCCTCCGCCTGCACCACCAGCAAGGCGCCCTGCGTGTCCAGCAGCGGCCCGCCCATCACAATCATGCCGTTGGCGACGTGGGCGTCGATGTGCGCGGCGTGCTCATCCCAGAACGCCTGGGAGCGGGCGTCTTTGGTCAGGTCACGCCGGGGGCCAGGGCCGGAAAGCACCACAAAGGTCATCATGCCGCCATCATACGAAAAAAGGCGCCAGCGCGGATACCCGCCGCATACGCACTGCCGCCAGAGGTATTCTGGCCGGGTACGCCACGCACCCGGCCCACTGGAGGGTCAGCCATGCAGATCACCCGCAGTTCTCTCCAGACTCGCAAGGGATCCGCCGATTGGTTCACCGGCGATGTCTACGTCGACACCGTTGCCGCGCCCACCGCCCCGGCGCGGGCTGCGGCGGCGCTGGTGCACTTCACCCCGGGGGCGCGCACGGCGTGGCACACCCACCCGCTCGGCCAGACGATCTACGTCACGGAAGGCGTTGGCCGCTGCCAGCGGGAGGGCGGCCCCATCGAGGAGATCCGGCCCGGCGACCGCGTCTTCTTCGCGCCGGGCGAGCACCACTGGCACGGCGCAGCCCCGGACCGCTTCATGACCCACATCGCGATCCAGGAGGCGGACGATACCGGCAGCACCGTTGCCTGGGGCCGGCCTGTCACCGACGCGGAGTACGGACAGGGCGCCGGGTAACCCGGCGGCAGCCTACGCCCCGGGCGTCCCGGGCGGGGCCGCGATGCCGTCCATGAGCACGCCAACGAGGGCGCGCGCCAGGTCTTCGGGCGGGAGGTCGATCACGACCCCGATGTCGGACCCCTTGATCTGCCCTTCGACCATGCTGACAAAGAGCGCCAGCACCAGGTCGAGGTTGCACTCGCCGATCTCGCCTCGTGCCCGGGCGGCGGCAAAGGCGTCCCGCAGCAGGGTGAATGGCGTCGCGATCTGCTTGCGCAGGGCCGCCATCTGCGCCCTGGCGCAGTAGCGGTGCGCATCCTCGATGAGGCGGAGGCGGTCACCCCGGTCCACGCCGAGGGCAAAGGCCACGATTCGCTCCAGTTGGGAACGCAACGGTGGGCCAAGCGCAATCTGCTCGGCCAAACCCTGGTGTATCCGCTCCATCTCGGCGATGACCACTGCTTCGAAGAGTTCCTGCTTGTCCCGAAAGTGGTAGTAGATCGCCGCCTTGGTCAGGCCAGCGGCATCTGCAAGCTCCTGCATGCTCACAGCGGCGTAGCCGCGCTCCACGAAGGCCGCCCGCGCCACCTGGAGGATGCGCGCCCGGCCTCCAGCCTGGGGCGCGCCCACCGTGCCGCTTACCACATCTCCGCCCACCGTCGTTGCTCCGTTGACAAGTCGCTGCCCGCTGACTTTACTTACCGTCCGGTAAGTCCTCGATGCTGACTGCATTATCGTCTACTTACCGCGAAATGTGAAGGGCACGGCCCACAAGGAGCATGATCGAATGGCATCACCGGCTACCGTGACCGAAACGACCACCGAACAGGCGACCGTGGCAGGCTCCGCCGCCTGCCCCTATCGCCACGACAACCCCAGGCTGCTCGACCTGGCCGATCCGCACTTCCATGACACCAGCCTGGAGGTCTTCGCGAGCCTGCGCGCCCAGTGCCCGGTCGCGCGGATCACCTTCCGCAATGACCAGGAGGAGGAGGAGCCGCAGCCGCGCGGGCCGTTCTTCGGCGCGGCGTACCTGGTTACCCGCTACGACGACAGCGCCGAAGCCCTGCTGGATACCCGCATCAGCGTCGACCCCCAGCGCGCCATGACGCCCGAGCAACTGGCGCAGGCGCCAGCGCCGCCAGCGCGCGCCCGCATCTTCCAGCGGAACCTGCTGGGCGTGGAACCACCGGACCACACGCGCCTGCGCAAGCTGGTGCAACCCAGCTTCACCAACCGCCAGATGGAGGCTTTCCGTCCACGCATTCAGGCGATCGTCGATCACTTCCTTGACCAGGCCGAGGCGGCGGCGACAGCGCGCGGCGAAACGGCGCCCAACCGCACCATGGATCTGGTCAGCGCCTTCGCCTTTCCCGTGCCGATCCAGGTTATTTGCGAGCTGCTGGGGATCCCGCCCGAGGACCAGGACGACGTGAAGCGCTGGTTCCACGAGCTGCCGATTGGCGGCGGGGTGGTCAGGAGCGAGGAAGCGCTTGAGACGACGTTCCGCGAGTTTGTGACCTACCTGGAGGCGCTGTTCGAGCGGCGGCGGAACGCGCCCACCGGGGACCTGATTAGCGACCTTGTGCACGCGGAGGAAGAGGGCGACCGGCTGGATGGCGAGGAACTGCTCTCGATGGTCTTCATCCTGCTGGCGGCCGGGCACGTGACCACCGTCAACCTGATTGCCAGCGGCACGCTGGCGCTGCTGACGCACCCCTCGGAACTGGCCAAGGTGCGAGCCAACCCCGAACTGATGAAGAATGCGGTTGAGGAGGTGCTGCGCTACTGGGGCCCGCTGGACACCACGCTGCCGCGCTTCGCCACCGCTGACCTGGCGATTGCCGGGGTGGAGATACCCCGGGGCGAGACGATCCTGGTCGGGCTTTCCTCATCCAACCATGATCCGGCGCGGTTCGCGCAGCCGGAGGTCTTTGACATCACGCGCGAGGACGCCAACCGGCACGTCGCGTTTGGCAAGGGGATTCACGTGTGCCTGGGCGCGCCGCTGGCGCGGATGGAGGGCGATGTCGCGCTGACCACCCTCCTCGCCCGGTACCCCGACCTGCGCCTGGCGATACCGGCCGAGGAGATTCGCTGGAAGCCTGGCTTCCTGCGCGCGCTGGAGGCGCTGCCCCTCGCCTTCTAACTGAAGGAGGCCCGTCGGGGAGCAAGGTCCGGTTGGGGCGCCAGGGCTTCACCCGGCATGGGCGCGCCGAACGACCTCTCCCCCCAACCGCACTGCCGGTGCGCGGCTGGCCGGGGAGGTATGTCCGCGCAGGCGTCGTGCCGGGTGCACCGCTCCGCCGCCAATCGGTCGCTGCGGCGTTCTCCCCGCTCCCGCGCAACAGGTGGGAGAGGGGTTGGCGCTGGGGGTCGCTGGCGACAGGGTGCGCCATACGGCGTCGACCAACCCCTGCCAGCCGGTGCGCGGGAGAAGGTTGGGTGAGGGTCACTCTGGGCGAGGCCCTAAAAGTTCCCGTAGTCCACCTGGAAGCAGGGCAGCCCCAGCTCCTTGCGCCACATTTCCACCACCTGGTCGCGGTCATCCAGCACCAGCAGCACCTCGTACGCGCCAGGCGCCGTGCGCTCGTACATCTCGCGCTTGACCGTGCTGTCCTTGCGGCGGTCTCCGGTGCGGCGCATGACCAGTTCATCGAAGGGCACATCGTTGGCCGCGAGCCAGGCAATCGTCATTTCCCGCGCGCTGTCGTTGCGCCCCGAAAACAGGAGGATGGCGAACCCGGCCCGGGCGAACACGCGGACCGTCTCCGCCGTCGCGTGTTTCAGCTCGTCGCGGTCGACATTCGCGAAGTCATAGGGGCTGCGGTCCCCCAGGTTGGCGAGCGTCCCGTCGATATCGCAGATGATGGCTCGCTTCAGCTTCATTCGTGCGTGTCCCAGCCCTGTCCCAGGCCACCGCAGCCTAGGCGTTGTCGAGCGTAATGGCATCGGCCAGCGCCACAATCAGCGCGGCGTCGGGGGTGGCGCCGTACCCGCGCAAGTCCCGGCCGGCGGCCGCCAGCGCGGCGTTGCGCATGACCACCGAGAAGGCCGACCCGGACGGCTCGGAGGCATCCACCTCCCAGCCCCGGGCGATCGCTTCGGCCGTCAGCCGAGCGCGGAACGCGGCGCGGCTTTCGGCCTCATCACGCTCCGGATTGATGGAGTTCTGGCGCAGCACCTCACGCGCCCAGGGCAACTTCTCATCGTCAGGGTACACACTGTCATCCTGCGGCCAGTCCGGAAACTTGCCTTCGCGGTTCACCATGTGGGCTCTCCCCTGGCTCCGACGTGCGGCTGCGCCGGCCAGCGCAGCCGGAGTGTGGCTGCACTGTAGCCGGAAACACCCCGGCCGTTGCCAGTCGCCTGCCCACACCGGGAGTACGCCGTACGCCGGCAGGTGGACACCCGCACCTGCACACGGGGCGGCCCGAAATCGCGCGGCTCCTCACCCCGCCTGTGTGCTGGCCCGGGTCTGCCGGTGGCCGCCAGGGGCAGGCCACCGGCTCACCGCTGTCTCACGACTGGAGCGTGCTCGCCCGGGCATCGCCGCCCGTGCACGCGTGCCCGGTGGGCCCTCGCTTCACGCGGCCGGCCAGCGACTGCTCAACACACCGTCTCGCACGTCACTCCGGCGCAGGCGCTGCCGGTAGGGCACTGCCCGTTGTCCCCCGCGGCGCAGGTATCCCCGTTGCTGCTGGAAACGCAAACACCACCCTGACTGGTCGCCACGCATCGGTTAACGGCGCACCCGGCCGCCGCGCAGTCCGGGTTGCCGCCCGGGCAGGGAATGGCGCACGTGCCGTTATCCAGGCAGAGGAGACCCGCCGCGCAGTCCGTGCAGGTTCCGCCACAGCCATCGGCCCGGCCGTCGCACCGCCCGGCGCAGTCCGGCACGCAGACACACGCCTGGTTCTGGCACACCTCCTGCCCCGTACACACACTGCACTGACCGCTGCTGCCGCAGGCTGCGTTCGCCGTCCCGGGCTGGCACACCCGGGAGTTGTCACAGCAACCAGCGCAGCGCTTGCAGGCCCGGCGGCGGCGCCGCCGCCTGCGTCGCCGCCGCCGGTTTCGGCCTGCCTCAGCGTCCAGTGTGAACCCGTCGAGCAACGCGCCCACGAGTGGCGGCATCGCCAGCCACCCCAGCAGCGACCGGCGAGAAGCCTCTCCTGAACTGCTGCGCTGGAGTGCGGCGAACTGGCGGTCATCCATCCTGTGCTCCTCCCGGGAAAAACACTGAGACAGGGAAAGCGCGCAACTCCTCGCAGCTCACGCTCGTGGCAACCGAGCGCCCGGCCTGCTCCTCACTGAGCATTATGGTAACGATGCCCCCCTCGCCGAGTCAGTAGTGGCAGCTACGCTGCCACTCGCTCCCGCCAGGATCACTGGCTATCTTCCGGGCGCCGACGACGGTTGCGGTCGGCGACATCCGCTCGTGCGAGACAGGAGACCCTGATCATGCCGCGCATCTCCGGGATCGACCCGGCCCAGGCTGATGGCCCGATCGCCGCCGTGCTGCAGGCGCAGGCGGAACGCTGGGGAGCCGCTCGCCAACCACCTGCTGTACGCCCGGCGGCCCAGCATTTTCCGGGGCGTGCGCGCCATGTGGGGCGGGCTGAGCCAGTCGGGGCTGTTGGCTGCCGGGCTGGTCGCGCTGCTCAACCGCCGGGTGGCGCTCATCAACCACTGCGCCTTCTGAGCGGATATCAACGCTGCCGTGGGCAGCGCCGCCGGGATCTCCAACGCCAAGCTGCTGGCGCTCGCCGCGTGGGAAACCAGCCCCCTCTTCGATGACACAGAGCGGCTCGCCCTCGCCTACGCGGACGCCATCACCTTCACAGACCGCGATGTGGACGATGCGCTCTTCGCGCAGTTGCGCACGGCTTTTACGGAAGATGAGCTGGTCGAACTCACCGCGACGATTGCCTGGGAGAATGCCTCCAGCAAGTTCAACCGGGCGCTGCGCGTGCCCTCCCAGGGCCTGTGGACGCCAGGCGACCCGGACGGCGACAGCGTGGTGCAGAAGACCTGACCTGCCAGGCAACGACCCCGTGTCTCGAGTTCGTCGAGAGACCTCGTCGCGAGTGCCGGTGAACGAGGTCTCTCGACTGCGCTCGAGACACGAGGGGATTCCCGGTTGACCAACGTCTCTGCACACCGCTGGAGAGACGCGCACGCTCTTGGCCGGCTGCGCGGCTGACCCGGGAGGGAGTCGCGTCCTGGTGGGGACCGATGGCTGGGAACCCCCTCCCCCTATCCCGCTCCCGCGCCTCGGGAGCGGGGAGCCAACCCGTGACGCGCACTGAAATCAGGCCGCATCAGGCCGGCAAGGGCGTGGCGCGCGGTGGTGGTCCTTGCCGCTGGGTCACCCCTGCCCTACGGCCTGCGGCGTCCAGACCACAGCCGGGTCCGGAAAGCCAAAGAGCGTGATGCGGTACGGCGTCAGTTTGATGACGCCAAACTGCGGGCGTTCCGGCTCCACCACGCCTATCGGCGCGTAGATTGTGCCGGGGTCGAACCCCAGCGGCTCCGGCGCCTGCTTCAGCAAGTCCCAGACATGCTGCCGGGTTGCGGCGTCCTCTACCCACGCCGCGTGGCAATCGGCGTAGACTGGCCGGAAGGGGTCTTTGTCATAGGCCAGCGAGACAAACGGGTGCAGCGCGATGTGCTGCGCCTTGAGCGAGCGCGGGTCCGCCGTGATCCAGCCGGTTTGCCCCTCCCAGATCGGGTGCAGCACGCGCGAGCGCGGCCGCCCCTGGCGATCGATGGTGGCGACGTTGCACCAGACATCGCTGTGGGCCCGTTCCATGAACGGGCCGGCAACCTCCGCAAAGTCGTGGGTCTTCATGGGCGCTCTCCGTGGGTGTCATCCTGAGCCCGGCTCACCCCTGTCATGCTGAGCCCGCAGGCGGAGGACCCCGGCCTGGCCGAGGGCCGCCGCCCGCCCCCGGGCTCCGCAACAACCTCGACCTGTTGCGGTCGGGAACGAGATCCTTCGACGTCGCTCAGGATGACACATGAGGGTGGGTGGCGCCTTACCCGTTGGTGGTTGCGGGACGAAGCCTCTCGACTCCGCTCGAGACGTAAAGGATTCGCTGGCAGGTTAGGTCTTCGGCAACCCGCTGCTGCTGGCCGGGGAAGAGGCGCGGCGACTGCGCTCAGGCTGACACCCGGAGCCGTTGCGCGAGGGCGAGATCGCGCGGACGGGCGGACGGGCGGACGAGTGCGGGACGTGGGACGGTCGGGATCGCTTCAGGTCCGTCGCCAATCCGGGCAAACGTGGGCATCGGCCCCTGACTTGCGGCCACTCGCCGGACTCCCGGAATACTCGCGCACAAGCCCAGGGGCGGCGTCTGGGGGCGGTGCGCAGCCAGCCGGCCCGGGCGTTACGCCCGGGTGCGCCGGGCACGCCGCCGCGCCCAGACCACCGCGCCACCGAGCAGGAGCGCCGTACCGCCGATAGCCGCCAGGAGCAGGCCGGGAGAGGTCATGCGATCACCACCCTTGCGTGTAGGCCGGCCATCCGGCGCTGTGGGTCAGGGATTCGGCACGTCGGCGGTGACGGTGAGTTCCCAGCCGCCGTCCAATGACCCGGTATCCCCGTCTGCCGTATCCACGATAAACAATCGCCACGCCCCATCCGGAGCCAGGTCACGGAAGGCCGACAGCGCGGTACTGCCGCTGAGCACCGGTGCTGGCGCCACGAAGACGCTGCTCAACGAGTTCGCCGGGACATAGGAGAAGGGTTGATACCGGCCACTGGCGATCGCCCCCTGGCCAGGCGGCGCACTCGCCGCGTCATCAAAGGTCAGCGTGACCGATGACATCGGGGCGCCGGAGCCCGCCCCCGCCAGAACAATGGCGTTCGCCGTGCCGTTGGCCAGGAGCATGCGCACGCCGGGCGAGCCCACCAGGTTCATGCCCAGCGAAGCCAGCGACAGCGCCCCGGGCGCCTGCCGGCAGGCGCCGCCTCCCCGGCCCGTCTGGCGGGGACGCTGTTTCCATCACGTCATCTCCAGGCGTGCGTCGCGAATGTGCCCACCTTATGCGTATCTACAGCCCTGTCGCCATCCCGAGTGGGCCGGGTGCTGTCAGCTTGCCCCCGGGTGCTACCGCGTCATGCGGACGCGCGGGCGGCTGCCTACGCCTGCGGAAAAGTAGCTGGTTCCCGCCTGGAAAGTGGTATCGCCCTCGATGTACAGCACGTCCTGCGGCGGAAGCCCGTCCGGCAGGGCGAACCAGACGACCAGGTCAACATACTCCCCAGGGTCCAGCGTCACGGTGGAGCCGCCCACCTCGCCGGTCGAGGTGTCCAACACTTGCGCAAAGCTCGCGCGCACGGGCGCATCCGGGCAGGCGCCCGCCTCGGGGTCAACTGGCAGGCCGGGCAGGCAGCCGATGGCGAACCCGGCCAGATCAAGGGTCACCGGGTGGTCGTCCACGTTCGCGGCCTGGCCGTCGCAGGCGAAGTAGCCTGTGCCGGCGGGCGCCGGGTCTGGCGGGATCTCGAAGCTTTCCTGATCGAGGCAACTGAAGGGCACGGACACTTGCGCCGTCGCGATCGGCAGGCCGCGCGCGGCAAAGAGCACGACCCCCGGCGCGGGGGCGGCGGTATCTGGCCACGGGCGGCCGGTGTTGCCCTGGCCCGGCGCCTGCACGAGGAGCGAGCTCGGGACATCACCGCTCTCCACGAGGCTGCTCGGCTCCAGCAACAGTTCAGCGAGGAGCAGATCACCCGCATTCTGCGCGCAGGAGATGGACGCAAACACGTTGCCTCCGGCGGGGTCCGACGCCAGCACCTGCACCTGCGCCGTGTCTGGCCACGACGAAGCGATGGCGGGCTCGTTGCCCTCCCAGTCTGTCAGCGCGGCGTTGGGGTAGGCAGCGGCCAGGGCATCCTGGATGCCCTGAACACACCCGTATTCGTCGCTGCTCGCGTCCTGGTAGCCGGAGACCAGATAGACCGCGCCGCTCGGGTGGATTGCCTGCACGTAGTCGCCATCGGCGTCACTGCTGGCCGTCTGGAACGTCCAGCCGCCATCCTGCGGCAGCAACACGACAAAGCCGAAGGCCGGGCTTTCGTAGAGGTTGCCGCGCACCCCCGGCAGGTCCCCCTCCTGAGCGGCCGCTGCTCCTGCCAGAGGCAACAGGCTCGTGGCCGCCAGTACGAGCGCCAGCAGGCTGAACCGCAGCGCCTTACCCCATGAAGCTGGAGCCCAGCAAGGCATCGAGATCGCGAAAAAGGTCATCGCCTGAATCCTCCGGCGTATCGAGCGCGCCTCGCAGGGCCGCCTCGGCGTCCTGCGCCGCGCCCGCCGCCAGGGCGGCGGCGTAGCGTGCTCCCAGGTCCGTCGTCAACTGGTCTACCAGATCATCGCGCTGCGCGCGCAATTCGGGCAAAACCGGCGTGTCCAGTTCCGCGCGCAATGCGTCCTCTGCGCCGAGTAACGTCGCGGCGTGGTCGGTTGCTCCCTGGGCGCCGCGCAGCAACGCCGCCAGCAACAGGCCGGTCGCTATCGCATCCTGCTCCCCCAGGGCGCACAGGAGCGGGATAACCTCCGCCAGCGCCTGCTGCGCCTCCTCGCGCTGATTGGCGCGCAGGGCGATCAGCGTCAGCCCGCACAGGGCCCGCACCTCCGTGCTGGCGTGGCCAATCTCCCGCGCCAGTTCCAGGCTCTGCTGCATGTGCTGCCGCGCTGCGACGAGGTTGCCCGCCACGGTCTCGACCAGGCCCAACCCGGCGCGGGCCAGCGCCTCGCCGGGGCGGTCGCCGAGCGCGCGTGTCAGGCTCAGGCACTCAGCGGCGATAGCCCGGGCCCGCGGCTCGTGCTCGGCGCGCGGGGCCAGCAGCAACAACAGGTCCAGCAGCACGCTGGTCGCGGCGGCTTCGTTCCCGGCCTTGCGCCAGATGCTGACACACGCCAGGTAGTGGGAAAGCGCCGCTGGCAGGTCGTCGTTGTAGTGGGCGATGGCGCCCAGGCCCTCGGTGGCGGCCACGCTGCGCTCGACATCGCCGAGCGCTTCCGCCAGCGCCAGAGCTTCGCGGTAACGGGCTTCCGCCGTGGCCAGGTCACCCTCGTGCAGGGCGAGAGCAGCCAGGTTGCAGAGCACCGCCGCGCTGCGGCCCTGATCCCCCTGGGCGCTCGCGGCGGCCTGCGCCTGCTGCAGCCAACCGGCCGAGGCCGGGATATCGCCCTGCTCCCAGGCCAGCATCCCCGCCTCGATCATGGCCGCCAGCCCGGCCGGCGTCTCGCGCTCCAGGTCAGGCGCCGCCAGCGCGGCTTCCAGCCAGCGCCGCCCCTCGGCCAGGAAGCCGCGCGTTTGCCAGTACGCGCCGAGCGCCGCCGCCAGCGATAAGGCGCTGGCCCACTGCTGGTGATCGAGCAGCCAGCGCAGCGCAGCCCGCACGTTGTCGTGCTCCAGATCGAGGCGCGCCAACCACTCCTCCTGCGCCGCCCCGCGCAAACCGCTTTCCGCCTCGCGGGCGAAGTCCAGGCACCAGGCCGCGTGGCGCCGTTGCACGTCGTCGGCTTCCCCGGCACGCTGCAGTTCCTCCCGCGCGTAGGCCCGCACCGACTCCAGCATCGACCAGCGGGTCGTTTCACCCAGGGCTTCGCGGCGCACCAGGCTGGCGTCCGCCAGCTCCAGCAGGCGGGAGAGCGCGTCCGGTTCCGGGGCGAGCGCCGTGGCGGCCTCCCGGCTCCAGCCGCCAGCGAACACGGCCAGGCGGCGGAAGAACTGCTGTTGCTGCGCCGGGCTGAGCAGGTCGTAGCTCCAGGCAATGGTGGCAGCCAGGGAGCGCTGCCGGGCGGAGGCCTCGCGGCGGCCATCCACCAGCAGCTCGAAGCGTCGCTCCAGGTCGGCCCGCAACTCGGCCAGGGTCCGGAAGCGCAACTGGGCGGCGGCCAGTTCGATGGCGAGCGGCAGGCCATCCAGGCGGGCGCAGACAGCGGCCACCGCCGGGTAGTTCTCCGGCGAGAGCTGAAAGCCAGGCAGCACCTGCTGCGCCCGCTGGGCGAAGAGTTGCACGGCGTCCGCGGCCCGCGCGCCAAGGAGCGGTTCGATGGGCAACAACTGCTCCGCGCCAATGCCCAGGCGGATCCGGCTGGTGGCCACGATCTGCACCTGGGGCGCGGCGGCCAGCAACGCGGCGATTTCCGGCGCCGCAGCTGCCACCTGCTCCAGGTTGTCGAGCAGCAACAGGGCCTTGCGTCCGGCGAGCCAGGCATGGAGCGCGCCCGCCAGGTCCAGCCCGCCGCCCTCCCGCACGCCGAGCGCAGCAGTCAGGGCCGGCAGGAACTGGCCAGGGTCCCGCACTTCTTCCAGCGGCACAAACCAGACGCCGCCAGGGTAGTCATCCAGCAGGTCTGCGCCGGCCTGCAGCGAGAGATGCGTCTTGCCAACGCCGCCGGGGCCGGTCAGCGTCAGCAGGCGCGTGGCCTGGTCTTGCAGGAGGCGGCGCATCTCCGCCAACTCCTGCTCCCGTCCCAGCAGCGGCGCGGGCAAGACCGGCAGGTTGCCCGGGTTGCCCTGCAATGTCTTGATCGGCGGGAAGGTGGTAGGCAGCCCGGCGATATCAAGCTGCCAGACGCGCTCTGGCCCGAGCAGATCCCGCAGGCGATGCTCCCCCAGATCGCGCAGGGTAACGCCTTCCGGCCAGCGCTCGGCCACGGCCTGGCGCACGGCGTTGGAGATCAGCACCTGGCCGCCATAACCCGCGCTCATGAGGCGGGAGAGCCGGTTCAGGCAGGGAATCTGGTTATAGTCGCCATTGGGACTCGGCTGCGCCTCGCCCTGGTGCACGCCCATGCGCACGCGCAGTGGGCCGGTTTCCGCCGGCCACGCCTCGTCCGCCAGCGCGCGTTGGGCCGCCACGGCCGCCGCGACGGCGGCTGCCGGGGTGTGGAAGGCTGCCTGCACAGCATCCCCAACGTGCTTGAACAGCACGCCGCCTTGCGCGGTCACGGCCTCCGCCAGCAGGGCATCGTGCCGGGCCACGGCCCGCGCCATCACCGGCCGCTGCTGCTCCCAGGCGCGGGTACTGCCCTCGATGTCCGTAAAGAGGAACGCGACAATTCCCCGTGGCCACGTCTCCATGCGCCCTGCCTCCGCGCCCCGCCACCGGCAGATCGAAGCATGGGCCGGGCGCATGGAGACTATAGCGACGAGCCTGCAGCCCTCGTGGTTCAAGGCCGTGATCGGCATGATGTTGCCCCGGGAGGGAGTCCTCGCCTGCACGACGCGCGGCTGCCCGGCCTCACGGCCTGGCGAGCAGCCCTCCTGATGGCGCTCCCCAACCCCGCTCCCCCACCTGCTGCGCGGGAGCGGGAAGCCCGCCGCCAGAGCGCCCATTCGGCGGCAGGTCGACGCCTCGGAGGGGCGCGGCGTTCTGACATGCCTCCCCCTGCCAACCGCGCACCGGCAGCGGGGCTGGCGGCGCGCCGGACGCCGCCTGGTTCCCGCCGGGCAGCCGCCGAGGCGGCGTCTCTGGCGCCGGGCGGTCTCGACGCGCAGCGCATCCGGCACGAATGGTGCGCTGCGTTTGCCGTTCGGGCAGTGTGTCCTCCGGGGCTGGCGCCCTGGGCAGCTGTCGGGCAGCGCTCCTCTCGCGCGCCGCCGGGGCGCTCGCCGGCGTGGCGGGCCAGGAACAGGCGTGTCCGGCGTCCCGGCAGCGGCTGGCGCAGGCGCAGGTTGTCCTGGCGCTCGATGGCGTTGCGCCGGGTCCCCGCAGTCGCCAGCGTGCGCCCGTCTGGCTTGCGCCGGACCGGAACCGGAACCGGAACCGGGCGCCGGGCACGGTACGATGTGCGGCGCCAGGGGAAGCCAGGCGGGCTGCCCTGCCCGGGCGGTCTGCGAGCGGTAACCCGGGGCCGGATCGCGCGGCGCTGCCAGGGAGGCCCGGAGAGGAATGCCGATGTCCTGCGGGTGCGATGATCAGCAGTGGCAGCGCCTGATGCGCCGCCAGGTCCTTACCGCCGAAGCAGTGGCCAATAGCGGCTTGCCGCCTGTTCCGGCGGGGCATCTGCTGCTCAGTTCTCCCCCGCTCGGCGCGCTGCCGAACGGGTCGTTCGTCAGCCCGCGCGTGGAGATGTACGGCGACATCGCCATCGGGGCCGGCTGCTTCGTGGCCAGCAACACCATCTTCGCCGCCGCCCGGCAGCAGCGCATCAGCCTGGGGGATGTCACCAACTGCCAGGACAACGCCTACCTGCTGGCAGACACCGCCCACCTGCAGGTCGGCAACCACGTCTCCATCGCCCACCAGGCGGTGATCGAGAACTCGGTGGTCGGGGATTTCACCTTTTTCGGCTTCCGCTCCCGCGTGCGCAACAGCGTCATCGGCCCCGGCTGCATGGTGATGCACAGCACCACGGTGGAGGGGGTAACGCTGCCGCCGGGGCGCATTGCCCCCGCCGGGGCGGCCATCACCACCCAGGCGGCGGCCGACGCCTTGCCGGCGCTCGGCGCACCCCAGGAGCAGTTTCACTCCGAGGTGCTGAGCGTCAATGAGGAGTTCGCCGGCGCGTACTCCCGGTACTACCACGAGGCGGGCGCGGGCTCCCTGGTGGGTGTGGGGCCGAACCCGCCGACCAGCTTCAACCCGCGCCCCGTGCAGCCCACCCTGGGCGATGGCGTACGCCTGGCGGAGATGGTGCGCATCGTGGGAGATGTCCGCCTGGGCGACCGCAGCCGCGTCAACCAGCGCACGGCCCTGCGCGCCGATGAGGGCACGCCGATCATCGTCGGGCGCAACGCGCGCATCGGCGGCCGCGTCACCTTTCACGCCTTGCTGGGCACCTCGGTCACGGTCGGCAACAGCGCCTGGATCGGGGATGAATGCGTACTGCACGGCCCGCTGCGCGTGGGCCACAACCTGGTCTGCGAGGACGGCGCAGTGCTCTTCCGCGCCACGGTGGAGGACAACGTCACCCTGCGCAGCGGCTGCACGGTGATTGGCGACGTCCTGCTGCGCGAGGGGACCATCGTGCCCGAGGGCGCCGTCATCGAGACGCAGGCCCAGGCGGACGCCCTGCCGGCGCGGTAGGGGTGGGAGACCACGCGAAAGGCTCACGTATGTCTCTCCTCCGCCACGTCATCATCGCCGTGTTCCTGGCCGCCGCGCTTGTCGCGGCTCCCGCCGGGCAGGGACGCGCCGCCGCCACCGGGCAGCCGTGCCCCGCCGGGACATCGCTGGCTCCATGGCAGTCCGTGGGGGAGCTCCTTCTGCCAACCGGCGCCATCCCCTACTCCACCATTGCGCTGACGCGGTTGACGCTGGCTCCGGGCGAGACACTGCCCGCCGAGCTGGATGCGCCGATCATGTACGTTGTCGAGTCCGGGGTGCTGGAGTACCCATCTCAGGCCGGGGCCGGCATCCTGGGAGGGACGTCGTCTTGCATCCCCGATAACGGCCACAGTTCCTTCAGCAGTTCCAGCATCATCACGGAGGATGGCTATACGAGCGTGAATGCGGGGGAGACGCTGATTGCCGAACATGGCCTGGAAGGGCCACTGCGCAACGGGAGCGCCATGCCGCTCGTGCTGCTGGAAGTCCGGGTGATCGTGCCAGAGATCGACCCCGCAAGCGGCCTGCCGATTGTCGATCCCATGACCGCCCGCGAACAGAACCGGGACTTGCGTCTGCGCAAGGAGGCGTGCCGGGCGCAGGCACGAGCTGCTGCAGCGGGGACCCCGGTTGCCGCCGGGCCTGACGCCCCCGAGCCGCCCCCCGCGTTCACAACCGCCGGCTGGGCAAGCGACGCGAAACGCGAGCGACGCAAGACCCCACGCGCCTGCGAGCACCCCGTTGCCCCGCAGTAGCGCGGGGCACACGGCAGCGAGACAGCAGCTCCATCACCACGGGGGCATGGGCGCCGCGCGGGCCGGGAGACGGATGGACCGCGGTGGCTACGCCGGGCCGGGGCTACTGACCAGCCATTGGGCGCCGAACTTGTCGACGAGCGTGCCGAAGTAGTTGCCGTCGCCCATCTCCTGGAAAGGAAACTCCACGTTGGCGCCCTCGGCGAGGGCGGTGAAGATGCGGGCGGCCTCGGCGTGGGTGTCAAGCTCGATGCCGATGTCCATGGCGTTGCCGTGGACGAGGGTCCCCATCCAGGCGGGGGCGTCGTTGCCGATCAGCAGGTGCCCGCCAGGAATTGGAAGCTTCACGCTCGCGACCTGGTTCCGCTCCGCGGCGCTCAGTTCAGGCTGACCGGGCTGGGCCGGGAGGTCGCCCATCCGCTCGATCGGGCCGTCGAACTCGGAACCGAACGCGGCCTTGTAGAACGCGAACGCGGCCTCAGCGTCGCCGCTGAAGTGGAGATAGGTGCTGGTGCGCGCCATGAGCTGCCTCCCGCCGTGCGATGGACTCGAGATGGGTTCGTGCGCGGGATGACGGCGACCGGTTCGCCGCCCCCGCTCCCGGATTGACCGGCAGCGTATGCCGCCAGGTGGCAAACGCTGCCGTCTGCTTGTCGAGCGGGGCCGCCCGAAATCGACAACCGGACCGCGGGCAAACCTCGCTCTGGCTGGCCGCCGTCATCGCCACCACGCGCTGCCTCGCCAACGCCGCGCGCACCCGCCTTCGGTGGGACAATCGCCCGGCGACCCGCCGGCGCACCTGACGCACTTTCCCGGTTGCTCGGCAGCGGTGCGCGCCAAACGTGCCGTTCCGGGCGCCGCCGGGGTGGGCAAGACCGTCTCGTCCTCACGGGGGCGAGACGGGACGCAGGCCCTCGACGTGGCTCGAGACGACCCGAATGGTTCACGCCGCGTGGCGGAACGAGGCCGCCCGCCAGGGTCGAGGCGACACCACGCTGGTGCGACGCTCTATGCTGCGCCGGGACGAACGGCAGGCAGGAACTGGCGACGCCGTCGCCGCAGAAGCGCGCGCTGCGGACTGCGGGCAACGCGCCAGGCACAGGGAGATGGCTCGTGACCGAGAGACTGACCTGGAACACGCCGCACCTCGACGCCAGCGAGGCCGCCGCCCGGTTGCGGGATGCCGCTGATCCGCTGGCGCACTTCCGGGACCACTTCTTCGTGCCGCCGGGCACGATCTACCTCGATGGCAATTCGCTGGGCCTGCTCTGCCGGGAGGCGGAGGAGGAGACGCTGCGAGCGTTGCAGCAGTGGAAAGACCTGGCGATCGATGGCTGGCTGGCCGCCGACCCGCCCTGGTTCACGCTGGGCGAGGAATTGGGCGCGCTCACGGCGCCGCTGCTCGGCGCGGAGCCGGAGTCGGTCGTCGTCACCGGCTCGACCACGGTCAACCAGCACGCGCTGCTGGCCACGTTCTATCAGCCCTACGGCGCGTGCCGCAAGATCGTGGCGACCGAGCTGGATTTTCCCTCCGATATCTACGCGATCCAGAGCCAGCTCGCCCTGCACGGCGGCGACCTGGCCGATGACCTGGTGCGCGTGCCCTCGCGCGATGGCCGCACCATCGACGAGGACGACCTCATCGCGGCGCTGACGGACGACGTGGCGCTGGCGATCCTGCCAGCGGTGCTCTACCGCTCCGGCCAGCTGCTGGATATCCCCCGCCTGGCGGCAGCAGCGCGGGAGCGCGGCATCCTGCTTGGGTTTGACTGCGCGCACTCTGCCGGGGCGATCCCCCACCAGTTTGATGCCTGGGGCGTCGACTTCGCCTTCTGGTGCTCCTACAAGTACCTGAACGCCGGCCCCGGCGCGACCGGCGGGCTGTACGTCAACCGCAAGCACTGGCAGACCGGCCCCGGCCTGGCTGGCTGGTGGGGCTCCCACAAGGCGCGCCAGTTCGACATGCGTCATCAGTTCGAGCGCGCGGCGAGCGCGGGCGCGTGGCAGATCTCCACCCCTTCCCTGCTGGCGACCGCGCCCCTGCGCGGCGCACTGCGCCTGTTCCACGAGGCCGGGCTGGAGGCTCTGCGAGCCAGGTCCCTGGCGCAAACTGCCTACCTGGCGGACCTGCTCATCGCCACCGGCCTGACGGCGTCCCCGTATGGTTTTGCCATCGGCACGCCCGCCGCGCCGGAGCAGCGTGGCGGCCACCTGGCGGTAGAGCACCCGGAGGCCTCGCGTATCGCACGCACCCTGCGCGCTCGCGGCATCGTGCCCGACTTCCGCGCCCCGAACGTGATCCGCCTCGCGCCGGTTCCTCTGTACACCACGTACCACGAACTCTGGCAAACGGTGCAGGCCCTGCGCACCATCATTGACACCGGCGCGCACTTGCGGCTGGCCGAGGGGCGGGAACTGGTGGCGTAGCCTGAATCAGGCCAGCCCTTCTCGCACGGCGCGCACGGCGACCTCGCTACGGGACGAAGCGCCGAGCTTGTTCATGATGGCGGAGACATGGCTGGAGGCGGTGCGGCGGCTGATGAACAGTTCCTCCGCAATCTGCCTGTCGGAACGCCCCGCGACCAGGAGTTGGAGCACCTCTCGCTGGCGCGGGGAGAGGCGATGGGCTGGAGCCAGCGGGGCGAACAAGGCGGGCTGCTCCGCCTGAGCAACGGCCTCGGCAATCACCGCTGTGGGGTTCTGCCAGCCTTCTCGCCAGGCGCGTTCGTAGGCAACGCCCAACTGGGCGCCGGCCAGCTCACGGATCATTCCCAGCCGGTCCGCATACTGCATCGGCAGGTCCAGTCCGGTGTCGGCGAACGCGGCCTCCACGGCCCCGAGCAGCCGGACGGCCCAATATGCATCGCCATATCGCGCCGCCAGCAGGGCAAGGCAACTGAGGGGGCTGCCAATGAGCCACGACGCCTCACCCGGCGTCAGGCCAATGGCCTCACTGGCCAGGGCCTGGGCCCGCGCCAGATCCCCCAGTTCCACACACCACCCCGCGAAGTCTCCGAGCAGGATGATGCTCACGGAGCGGCTGCCCGCGGCACGGGCGCAGGCAACCGCGCCCTCGTAGCTGGCGTAGCCCAGCGCGATGTCCCCGGCCGCGAATGCCGCGACGCCACGGTGTGACATGGCGTACGCCGTTTTCCCCTGGAGTTCCGTGGTGGCGCCTTCGCGCATCAGGGGCAGCGCGACGTCGAGTTCTGGCCCCATCAGCGCCGGTTCCCGGGCGAGGAGGAAGCGACACGCGTAGGTCCAGCGCGCCACGCCCTCCAGCACCGGGTGGCCCGTCGCCACCGCCAGGGCGACCGCCTGCTTGCCCACGCGCGCGGCGTCAGAGACATCCCCCACCAGGCTACAGAGCGCAGCGTGGGTGGTGTACGCTCGCGCCAGGGTGGCGACGGGGATATCTTCCCGCGCCTGCACGCGCTCCAGGATGCGCAGCGTCCACCGCTGTCCTTCCTGAACGCGGTACCAGGTCCAGTAGGACCACAAAGGCGCGGCTATCCGCAACGCCGTATCCAGATCATGTTCCAGCGACCAGGCCAACGCCGCGCGCAGGTTGCCAATCTCCGCCTCGCAGCGGTTCCGCCACGTAGCTTCGTCCGGGCCGACCAGGTGCGGCTCTGCCGATTCGGTAAAGGCCGCCAGATGTCTGGCGTGGGCGGCCGCAACCTGCGGCATCTCGCCGTGCGTCGCCAGGCGCTCCAGCGCGAACTCGCGCACCGGCTCCAGCATGCGGAGCCGGGATTGCCCACGCTCGAACGTTGTCTGCAGCAGGCTCTTGTCGACCAGGCTGGCCAGCAGATCAAGCAGCGCCCCGTCAGCCATACCCGGACAAACGCTCTCCCAGATCGCGCCTGCGCCGTCGTACGTGAAGCCCCCGACAAAGATGCCAAGCGCGCGGAACAACCGCGCCTCATCTGGCGTCAGCAGCTCACTGGACCAGGCGATGGCGCCCCGCATGGTGCGCTGGCGGTCCGGCCGCTCAGCCACGCCGCCTCGCAGCAGCGGCAGGCCGGGATCGAGGAGCCGCCGCAGGTCCTCAGGGGCCACCACCCGCATCCAGGCAGCGGCCAACTCAATGGCCAGCGGCAGGCCATCCAGCTGCCGGCAGATATCGGCCACAACGCGGCCATTCGCCTGATCGAGGACAAACCCGGGCCGTGCCCAGCGGGTCCGCTCAACGAAGAGCGCCACCGCGCCGTACTCGAGCAACGATGCGCCCGCTGGTTCGCCTACGGCGGGCGGCAGCGCGAGCGGCTGCACCAGGAAGCGATGCTCGATGCCCAGCCCGACAGGGGTACGGCTCGTGACCAGCACGGTGAGCTGCGGGCAACGGGTCAACAGTTCCAGGAGCAGGGACGATGCAGGCAGAACGTGCTCGAAGTTGTCCAGGAGCAGCAGCAGCTTGCGGTCCCGCAATGCCGCGGCCACGCCATCGAGCAGCGGGCGCTCGACTGATTCCGGAACACCAAGCGCGTGAGCCACCGCCGAGATCACCAGCGCCGGATCCTGCACCAGCGCCAGAGAGACGAAGACAGCCCCGGCGGGAAAGGCGGCCTGGGTGGCCTGCGCCGCCGCAATGGCCAGTCGCGTCTTGCCCACCCCGCCGGCGCCGGTGACGCTGATGAGGCGGTTCTGCGTATCCCTTAACACGGGTTCCAGTGCGGCCAGGTCCGGCGCGCGGCCAATCAACGGCGGCTGGGTTCCGGGGAACCCAACCCACCTGCCCGGACGCTCTGGGTTGGTTTCCGGCAACGGCGTAGGGCTGCCGGAAGGCTGCGGAGACCGTTCCACCGCTGCTGCACCCGGTGTGAACAATGGCAGGATAGGCTCCCGATAATAGCAAGATGCGCCGGGAAGCATGCATGTGCCGCGTTAGTTCCCCAGGAACTCCAGCACGACCCGGTTGAACGCCTCTGGCTGTTCGAAGGGTGCGAAGTGGCCGGTGCCGGGCATGATGACCAGGCGCGCGCCAGGGATGAGCGCAGCCATGCGCTCCGGCTCGCCGGGCAGAATCAGTTCTTCCTCCGCGCCGTCCAGCACCAGGGTTGGCGTGGCAATGCCGCGCAGGTCATCGTCGGGGAAGTCCGGGGCGACGGCGTAGAGCGCGAAGAGCGCCGCCTCAACCTCGCTGAAGCGCTCCGGCTGCGGCGACAGGCGCAGGTAGTCGCTCGACAGGCGGGCAATGGCGGCCTCGAAACCGGGCGTCATCACCGGGTCCGCCACGGCGCGGTCACACCGGGCCAGGCCGCCGTACAGCACCAGCTTGCGCAACCGCTCCCGGTGGTTGATGGCCAAATGCAGCCCGATGATTGCGCCGTCGCTCCAGCCGATCAGGTCAGCCTGGGCGATGCCCAGCGCGTCCAGCACCGCCAGGGCGTCCGCCGTCATTCCCGCGAAGGTGAGCGGCGCCTCGCCCCAGGTGGAGCGGCCCCGGGCGCGGCAGTCCATGGCAACAACCCGGTAGCCGGCCTCAACCAGCGCCGGAACCTGCGCCGCCCAGTCATCCGCGCTGCCGATACCGCCGTGCAGCAGCAGCACCGGCGGGCCAGCCGCCGGGCCGTGCGCTTCAACGTAAAGATTCGCGCCACCGTGGCGCACCCGGTACTGGTCCACTGGCAGCCTCGATCAGATCAGATCGCGGTCGCGCGCCAGCATCGTCGCTTCGGTGCGGGTGCGCGCGCCCAGCTTGCCCAGGATGTTGGAAACGTGGGTGCGCACGGTGCCCCGGCCGATGTAGAGTGCTTCGGCGATCTCCGGGTTGGAGAGCCCCTTGGCCAGCAAGCGCAGGACATCCAGTTCGCGGGGGGTGAGGCCGCCGGCGTCCGGTTCCTCCGGCGCGGCTTCCGCCACCGCCATTGCCTCCGCAATCACCGAGGCCAACGGCAGCATGCGCCCGGCTGCGACCTCACGCAGGTAGGTTGCCTCGCCCAGGGCGGCGCGGGCGTCGCTCTCTGTCTGCAGAAACCGCTCACGCTCCTTCGGCCAGAGTGCTGCGCCACTACGCTCGCGCATGGCCCCGGCCGCCCCGATCAGGCGCGCCGCCTGCACGGGGCGGCCGGCGCTCAGGGCCACCGCCGCCAGCCCGCCCACCGGCGTGGCCAGGTACCACGTGTCCCCGCCCTCACGCAGCAGCCGGATACTCTCGGCGTAGGTGCGCGCCGCGCCGGCCTCATCGCCAGCGGCATGCTTCATGAGCGCGGTATCGCTCAGCTTGTTGCCCAGCCCCTGCTTGTTGCCTCGCTCGCGGTGCAACTGCATGCCTTCGGCCAGGAGGGATTCTCCTCGCGCGGCATCGCCGTAGGCCACGTGATGTTCCCCAACATCACTGAGGATATAGGCGAGCCAACTCCGGTCGCCCGCCTGCCGCATCAGCGCAATCGCCGCCTCGCCGTGCTCCAGCGAGCTTGCTGTCTGGTGCTCTTCCAGAGTCACCAGGAAGCGGAGATAGCGCGCCAGCGCCTCGTGTTTCACGAGGCCGTGCGTGTGGGTGAACGCCTGTGCCTGCTCCCCCAGGGAGGTGGCCGGTGGAAAATCTCCGCTGGCCCAAAGGAGTAAACCTGCGCCAAACATGCCGAGCGCCCGTGCCTCGGGCCGCGCGCTCTCCGCGCGGGCCAGGGATCGCTCCAGCCAGGAGGCGCCCTCGCGCAGATGACCGCGCAGGAACCAGAAGATCACCAGCGAGTTCGCCAGGTCCAGTGCCTGCTCTGGCGCATGCTCCAGCAGCGTGGCCAGCCCGCCCCGCAAGTTGGCGGCCTCACGGTCCAGCCGCTCCGCCCACAGCCGTTGTTCGGGCCCCATCATCTCCGCCGTGGCCTGCTGCGCCAGGGCCAGGCACCACGCGGCGTGGCGCTGGGCCACCTCCACTGCCTCGCCAATAGCCTCCAGTTGCTCCACGCCGAATTCGCGGACCGTCTCCAGCAGGGTGTAGCGCGCCTCGGCGCCCGCCAGGGACTCCTGGCGCAGCAGGCTCTTGTCGACCAGGCTGGCCAGCAAATCGAACGGGTAGCCGCGCGCATCCCCCTCGCTGACGAACTCTGCCGCCTCCAGGGTAAAGCCGCCCGAGAAGATCGCGACGCGCCGGAAAAAGGCCTGTTCCGCCGGATCCAGCAGGTCGTAGCTCCAGGCAATGGCATCGCGCATGGTGCGCAAGCGCTGCGGCACATCCCGCGCGCCGCTGGTGAGCAGGGGCAACTGGCGGTCCAGCCGCGCCAGCAGCGCCTGCGGCGGCAACATGCGCACACGCGCAGCCGCCAGTTCGATCGCCAGCGGCAACCCATCCAGGCGGCGGCAGATTTCTGCCACCGCCCCGGCGTTCTGCGACGTGAGGGCAAACTCTGCCTGTGCAGCCTGCGCCCGTTCGACAAAGAGGTTGACCGCCTCCACGTGAAGCAGGTCCGCAGGGGCCGGCGCACTGGCGGCGTCATCCGGGAGCGCGAGCGGCGGCACGTGGAACGCGCGCTCCCCGGAGATGCCGAGCGGAGCGCGGCTGGTGGCCAGGATAGTCAGGTCAGGGCAGGCCGCCAGCAGGCCGGCAATCGCCGGCGCCGCCGGGAGCACCTGCTCCAGGTTGTCCAGCACCAGCAGGGCGCGCCGGTCGGCCAGCACCTGGGCCAGGCGGGCCGCCATCGGCAGATCGCCCACCTCACGGATGCCGAGGACCGACGCGATCTCCGGCAGCACCCGTTCGGGATCGCGCACGGCAACCAGCGGCACGAAGGCGACGCCATCCGGGAACGCCTGCCCCAGCGAGGCGGCCACGCGCACGGCCAGGCGCGTCTTGCCGACCCCGCCGGGGCCGATGAGGGTGACGAGCGGGGCATCAGGGCGCTGCACCAGGGCGCGCAGCGTCGCGCCCTGGTGCTCCCTGCCAATAAACGGGGTCAGAAACCGCGGCAACGGCGCGGCGGTATCTCCGCTCCTCGGCGGCGGCCCGGCGTGCATCGGATGGTCGTGGGGTACAACGCGCGACATGGGACCCTCGCGATGCTCCGGCAAACACCAGCCACTGTCAATTCCATTTTAGCCGCGTCTGAACATTGTGGGAGGGGGTGAACTTGCGCCGCATGGCGCGGCTGGTCGCCCTGCGAAGGCTGGCGGGTTGCCAGCCGGCTATTCCGCACCGTGCCCGGCCCGGTCCAGGATCTGCGGCCAGGCCGGACGCAACGGCGCGATGCCAAACTCCTCGATCACCATGCGCACGACCATCGCCAGCGAAACGTGACCCGTGGCGAGACGGCGTTTGTCCAGATCATGGGCGCGCGTTGTGACGGCGTTGCTGCGGGCTTGCGGCGCCGCCGAGACGTGCAAATGAGGGTGTTCGGGGCCACGAAATCCTGGCCCTGGCTGCCAGTGGTCCACGAAGCGTTCGCGCTCGTCGTGATCGAGCCGAAACTCGTAGCTCGCAGTGGCGTGACGCCAGGCGCCCGAACCTCCCTGGCCAACGCCGACCATGCGCAGCAACCGCCGCCGGGCGTTCCAGACCGCGCCTGCGCGGTGGGATGGCCGTTCACCCCACCGCTGCCGGCCCTGCGAACTACACAAACTTTGCGAGCACCTCGCGCGCGTAGCGCTGCATGGTGGTGTGGTCGTAGGCGATGCGCGGAATGTAGGCGATAACGTAGTCGATGCCTGTTTCCAGGATTTGCTCGATGCGCTCGCTGACGACATCCACGCCGCCGATCAGGAACTGGTTGCCGAAGCGCTCGGCAGTCCAGCCCTGCCGGTTGCGCTCGATGGCGGCGTCGCGGTCCTCACCGTCCTCCAGCAGCAGGACATCGAGGCTGGTCGACTTGATGATGTCGTCGTAGTTGCGGCCCACCGTCTCACAGTGCCCGCGCAGGATCTCCAGCTTCTGCCGGCAGGCCTCCGGGTTGCCGCCGCCCACGTTGCAGGCATCGGCGTACTGGGCCACCAGCTTCAGGGTCACCTTCTCGCCACCGCCGCCGATCCAGAGCGGCGGCGGGCCCGATGCCCCCTTCGGCTCATTGATCGCGCCGGTGATCTGGTAGCGCTGCCCCTCGTAGGTTGCGTACTCCTCGGACCACATGGCGCGGATGACCTTGCACGCCTCGCGCAGCATCCGCAGGCGCTCCGGGGCGTCCGGGAAGCCGTAGCCGTAGGCCAGCCACTCGTGCTCATACCACCCGGCGCCGATACCGGCATCGAGCCGCCCACCAGCGGCTACGTCGACCGTTGAGGCGATCTTGGCGTAGAGCGCCGGGTTACGGTAGCCATTGCACCCCACCATCTGCCCGATCCGCACGCGCTCGGTGTCCCGCGCCAGCGTCGCGCTGATCGTCCAGCACTCGAACGTGGTCTCCAGGGTCGGTTCCGGCACGGTGTGGAAGTGGTCGTAGACCCAGATGGAGTGGATATTCGGTTCGGCGTCGGCGGCCCGTGCCACCGCCGTCATCGCCTCGTACTTGGCGACCGGGTCGTCGATCTCGACCAGGTCCATTTTCCAGCCCTGCGGCACAAATACCCCGAACTTCGGCGTCACGATCGCTCCTTCATGCGCTGATACTCACCATGTGAGTATACGAGTGCGTCCCGGCCATCCAGGGAATGCGCCAGTGGTCCCGCCGGCGAGCCTGCAGGTTGCGTGCCGCCATCATCACCGTTCACACCGTGGTATGCCGCCCACCAGCCGTGGCAGCGATGCATGTGCGGCGGGCTCTCCGTGATCCCCCAGGCCGGGTCAACAATTCCGGCGCCGGGGCCGTCTGCGGTGTGTGGCCTTCGAGTTCCTCGGCGCGGCGGACCGCGGCCCCCTCGCCCTGGCTGCCTTCGGGGCGTGGGGCTGCCACTCCGGGTTCGAGGTCGTCGCCGCCTGACCGGCGGGCAGCGCCGGGCTACCGCGTCGCGATCGCCACGGCCGCGCCGGTCATGAGCGTGGCGGAGGCGCGGTTGGCAACGCGCACCGTGCGGGGCGTGCGCAGGAAGGCGCGCGCCCGCACCGCGAGCAGGCTCCAGGTGAGATCGATGCCGATGAGGACGACCAGCAGCGTGAGCGCCAGTTCCGCCCACCCCAGGAGCGTGATCGTCTCCAGATTGATGATCGAGGGGAGCAGCGCCAGGTAGAAGACCATGATCTTCGGGTTGCCGAGGGTCACGGCCAGGCCCGCGAAGAACATGCGGACCGGCGAGCGGTCGGCCGCCAGCGTCGCAGGGTCAACCGTTTCGGGCGCGGTCCACATCTTCCAGGCCAGGTAGAGCAGGTAGGCGATACCCGCCCACTTGATGCCGAGAAAGAGCAGGTGGAAGGTCTCCGCGATAGCCGCCAGCCCGGCCACGGCGAGGGTCAGCCAAAGCACCTCGCCCAGCCACATGGCAGCCAGGAAGGGCAGCACGTCCCGGAACCCGCGCGTGAGCACCCGCGAGACGAGGGCGGCGATGCTCGGACCGGGCGAACCCGCCGCCACTAACAGGGCCCCGGCAAACACCAGCAACAGCGATGGGTCCATGCTTGCGCTCCTCCAGGGCTTCCCTTCTGCCCGTGTGCAGGTTGAACGCGCGACACCAGCGCCCGGGCAGTCCCCGAGCGCCGGCGTGGGTTCCGGAGGCCCCCCAGGCTATCCGCGCAGCGGACGCTCTCCGGCCACGTCGTAGACGACGATCGAGGTGGTGGTTGCCTCCGGGCCCGTCACAGCCGGCGCCGAAGCCTCAGCCAGCCCGGCCAGGTGAGCGTCCAGGTCTGCCTGCGTCAGCCATTTTTCAAAGAGCACGACCCGGTCGTCCTCCAGGGGATCGGCGGCGAAGGTGTACTCGACGCAGCCCTGTTCTGCGCGCGAATGCGCCATCAGGGTCTTGCGGCCTTCCAGGAACGCCTCCCGCTGACCAGGATCCACGGTAAACACGCCGGCGACAATGACCATTCTGTCCTCCTGCTGTCTCGTTGCTGCGTGCCAGGCCACCTCGTTTCCCCGCGCCCGGCGCACGGGCGCGGAGTTGGGGCGAGGGCGCTCTGCGGATTACCCCGCCAGTTCGATGATGCGCCCGTAGGCGGCAACCGTCTCTGGCGTACACGGGTTGAGGCTGGCCAGGAAATGCCGGAACCCGGCCTCGCGGAAGCCGCGCAGCACCCCGGCAATCTGCTCCGGCTCGCCCGTAATCGCGCGTTCAGGATCGCCGTCGAACCCTTCCATGGCGATCACCCCGCCGGCGGTGCGCACAATGGTCGCGGGATCGCGCCCGACCTCGGCGCAGGCGCGCTCAAGGTTGGCGACGTTTTCGGCGGTCTCGCTGGCGTCGGTGTGCCAGACCGTGTTCCAGGCATCGGCGTAGCGCGCGGTCAGCCGCAACATGCGCTCGCCGAAGGCGCCGACGATAATGGGCGGCCCCTCGGGGCGCGGCCCGCGCGGAAGATTGACGGCGTTGATCGCCTGGGAGTACTCCCCGGCGTAGTTGACGGCGCCCTCAGCCAGCAGCGGCTGGATAATCTTGATGGCGTCCTCGAAGCGGCCAACCCGGTGATCGAACGGGTAGCCGAACATGGTGTACTCCGGCTCATGCCACCCTGCGCCCAGCCCGAGGATGAAGCGCCCGCCGCTGATCTCATCGATCGCCTCGGCCATCTTGGCGGTGAGTCCCGCGTTGCGGAACCCCGTGCAGTTCACCATGGTGCCCAGCGCAATGCGCTCGGTCGCGGCGGCCATACCGGCGATGAACGTCATCACCTCCCAGGCCCCGACCGATTCCCACGCTGGCGGCCACTGGAAGACCAGGTGGTCGGCGAACCAGGCGATATCCACACCGACATCCTCAGCCAGGCGCGTCATGGTCAACAGGTCGGCGAACGTGGGCGCGGCGCCACCGGGATTCCCCTCGCTCATCGGCAACATGAGGCCGAATTGCATGGGGGTGCGGCCCTCCGGCCACCTGCCAGCCGGGAACGGGCCAGCACTGGCCGAAAGCGAGGCATCCTGATCTGATTGCGTCACACAAACTCCGTTCAATGCGTTGCGGCTCTTGCGGGCATCACGGTACGGCGGGCAAGGTGCGTGGTCAAGGCGCAGGGGACATCGCAGGCGCAGAAGATGAGGCCCATGAGCGTTGCCGGGCTGGCCACAGGCCGCCAGGGCTGCCGGGTGTCCGCCCACTCCCCGGCGAACAGGGCGTCCACGAAACCGCAGGCGCCCGGATACTCGTGGCCGGGGGCTACGTCCCGGCGCCTGGGCCCATCCGGGGCCGCGCGGGCCGGGCCAGTGCGCCGGGGTCCATGACGCGCGCCTCCATGATGCTGTGAGCAGTGGGGCGGCGGCCTCGCCCCTCAATGCGGTGCAAGCCCCCCCGATCACAGGAAGGCGCCTGGGGCCGGCAGCGCGTGCTGCCTGTTCGGGGAAATCCGCATTGCTGCCTTCCGGCGTCGCGCCGCCCGCAGCGGCGGGCACGACCAGGGCGGCAGCCCGCCAGAGCGGACATCCTGATCCGGCGATGGCCCAGGAACGTTCGTCGCCGGCGCACCATGGGCGGAACACCCCGGCTGCATAATGCCCGCAGGCAGGGCGGGGTCTGCGCCGGGTCCGCCCTGGTCAGCGCCCGCGCGGCGCCTCGCCACGCTGCCCGCGCGGGGAGGCTGATCCGGCGCCAGGTCAGGAGGAGGCGACGTGAATCCAGCCCATGGCATGAGCGAGTCCAACGCCACCGGCGATCTCCGATTCCTGCGGATCATGCTGGGGTTGCAGGTGATCCTGGGGCTCCTGTGGGGCATCTCCATGCTCTTCTTTGCCCGCCAGATCGTGCTTGGCTCCTCCGAGGGGCCACACATCGAGAAGATCGCCCTGGAGGGCGGCGCCCACCTGGCCCTGGTCTTCGGCGCGGTGCTGGTGTGGCGCAATCCGGCCGGGAACCGGGGCGTGCTGCTGATGATGATCTTCCTCAACGCCCTGTGGACATTGACCGACCTGGTCTACATCCCCCTGCTCGGCCTGAGCGAGATCGACTTTTACGCGAAGGTGATCGTGAACGCCGTCCTCGCCATCGGGTTGTGGCTCTCCGGCCGCCGCGCCGGGCTTCTCTAACCCCGACGGTACGCGACGCCAGCCACCCCGATGGATCATCCCCGTCCGCGCGTCCTCCCGGGCGCAGCCAGGCGACCTCGCTCCCCAACGACCAGGGCGCACGGTCGCGGCGATACGAGGTGCGGCTAGCGTTCCCGCCGGCGACCAAGGCCGCCATGCTGCCGCGCTGCCCCGCTGCCCCGCCGGGCCTGCCGCGCGGCCTGTGATCGGCGGGTCGCCCATCGCCTCGACGTGGCGTGACGTCGAGGCGCATCTCTCCGGAACGACGCGCCACGCCGGCTGGCAATCGCTGTTCTGGCAGCGGCTGGCCGCGCCGCAGGTGAAGCCGTGCACGCCGTACCAACCGGCGTCCTCGTTGCCGGGACACATCGCCTCGATGGCCCCGGCAGCCCTCGCACAGCTCGCCCGGCGCCTGCTCCGGCCGCAGTTGGCTCGCACAAAACCTGCAGGCCGCGTCGAAGATGGGCTAAGTTGCGAGTAAGCGACGAATGAAGATCGGGACAAATTCCTCTATTCCGGGCGTCCGCCATGGCCCATGCTCATCAGGTGTGGGCGCTGCGGCATTCACCGGGTTTCAGCAGGTGCAGGGCACATTCACATGAGGACACATCGTCATGGAAAACTACCCACTCGTCGTCCTCGCCAACGAGCCGGAAACCTACCGGTCGCTCCTGGCTGCAGAGCTCCCCTTTCTCCGGCCGAACCTGCGCGTGCTGGAGGTCGATCCGGCCGGGCTCGCTGCCGCCGTGACCGCCTATCAGCCGGCTGTCGTCATTTCCAGTCGTCCCGTGGAGGTCCCCCACGGGCCGCCCTGCGCCGTGCTGATCCTGCGCGCCGAGGAGATCGAGTCGTTCATCCAGTCCAGCGACGAGACCATCAGCAACCCCCGCCTCTCGGATATCCTGCACGCCATCGACCGCGCCCTCGCGCCGGAGCCGCTCACCGGCCAGGAGTCCCCCCACGGCAGCCCGGAGCACCCGGCGGCTACTGCGCCGCAGGCCCCGGCGGCGGGCTAGCGCGCCGCGCCGGCGCCGGGTCGCCCCGCGCGACATCGGGTAGGCCAGGAGCGTCGTCATGCGCGAGCGACGGGACGGAACAAGGGCTTGCGCAACGCATCGCACCCGGCCCGAGCGATGCACGCCGCTGGAGACTGCCATGCCGGTTCTCCGCAGGGCCAGGACCTTGCGGGCGCCCACGGCCCCACGAACGTCGCCCCGGCCCGGGGGTCGTGGGCGGCCGCAACCCTGATCCTTTGCCCACAAACCCCGGACCGGGTACGGGCTCGCCAGCGTGGGGCAGCCAGGACAACCGTGCCCGACAGCGAGGCCGCCGGCGCGGCGGGGATCGACGCGGTTGAGGCGTTCATCGGCAGCGGGCGCCAGGCGCCGGCCAGCGCGAGATCGGCCGCGACGACGGGCCGCAGGGCCGGCAGCCCCGCCGAACTGGTAGCCGGGGCGGTGCAGCCACTCTATCACCGGCCCAAGCTGATCCCCGCAGGCGCGTACGCGCGGATTGTTGAGGAAGGTTGCCGGCGCGGCAGCCAGACCGCCCGTGATTGACGCGGCCAGGACAGCCTGTTAGGGTCTCGCCTGTGCGTCGCCCACTGGCGACCCAACATCCACTACCGCTCCCCGGAGGTGCGCCATCATGCCTGCCATCACGACTCTCGCGCTCACATCAGGCGGGTGCGGCCCTCCGCGCGTAGCGTGTCCTGAACCGCTCGGGCTTCTCCTCTCCTCGCTGACCACAGCGAGGCTGACCTGAACTGACCACTCCTGCCATGTGCGCCGGTATTGACCTCGCGGGGTATCCCGCGGAGCTCTGGCGCCTTGCGTCTGCAGGAGTGTTGCCCTCGTGTCAGATCGGATGCTGTCGCAACGCCTGAACTGGCGTCTGCTCGTTCACTATCTCGCCCCGCACCGCTGGCAGGTCCTCCTGCTGGGAGCGCTTCTCGCCGCCACGCTCGCGGTGCAACTCGCGGCCCCGCTCGTGGCCGGCCGCTTTCTTGACGCCGCCGTGGGCAACGCCCCGCTCGATGCGCTGCTGACCCTGGCCGGCCTGACCATGATCCTGGCGGTGATCGGGCAAGGGGCGGCCATCGCCGAAACGTGGGTCGCGGAGCGGCTGAGCTGGCGCGTCACGAACACACTGCGGGAAGACCTGGCGCGGCGCTTGCTCTCCCTGGACAGCGCCTTCCACCACGCTCACACGCCGGGCGCGCTCCTGGAGCGGGTCGATGGCGACGTTGGCGCGCTGGCGCGCCTCTTCTCCCGCTTCACCGTCTCCATCGTTGGCAACGGCCTGCTGATGGCGGGCATCCACGGTCCTGCTCTCCACCCTCGACTGGCGGATCGGGCTGGGGTTGACCCTCTTCACCACTCTCGCCCTGGGGGTCATGCTCTGGCTGCGGGCTGCGGCGACGCCCTGCCTCTGCCGCCGAGCGCCAGGCCGCCGCCGATTTCTACGGGTTCCTTGGCGAGTACCTGGCCGGGTTGGAGGATATCCAGACCAGCGGCGCGCGGACTACGTGCTGCACCGCTGCGCCGAGCTGATGCGGCACTGGCTGCGCGCCAATCTGCGGGCCCACATGCGCGGCTACGGCATGGTGGCCGCCAGCCACGGACTTTTTGGGCTGGGCATGGCCTTCGCCCTCGGGCTCAGCGCCCTGCTCTACCGCGACGCGGCGTTGACCATCGGGGCGGTCTTCCTCATCTTCCGCTACACGCAGATGCTGCGCGACCCTACCGAGCAGATTCGCAACGAAGTGCAGGATCTGCAGCAGGCCGGCGCCAGCCTGGGCCGCATCGAAGCGCTGTTGGCCGAACGTTCCCGCATCACCGATGGCCCCGGCGAGTCCCTGCCAGCCGGGCCGCTCGCCGTTGACCTGGACGACGTCTGGTTCAGCTACGAACCAGGCGTTCCCGTGTTGCGCGGGGTCACGCTCCACCTGGCAGAGCGGCGTGTGCTCGGCATGCTGGGCCGGACGGGCAGCGGCAAATCGACCCTGATCCGGCTCCTGCCGCGCTTCCACGATCCAGACGCCGGCAGCGTCCGGCTGGAGCGGCGTCGACATCCGCGAGGTGACGGTGGCTGCCGTGCGCGCCCGCGTCGGGCTGGTGACCCAGGAGTCGTACCTCTTTGGCGCGAGCCTGCGCGACAACCTGACCCTGTTCGACGACCGCGTGCCAGACACGCGCCTGGTCGATGTGCTCGATGACCTGGGTATGGGGCCGTGGCTGCGGGAACTGCCGGACGGCGGGGACGATGCTCGGCGCGGGCGGCGGGGGCTCTGGCCGGGCAGAAGCGCAGGTCACGGCGTGCGCCCGTCTGCTGCTGGAAGCCGGACGTGGTGATCCTGGATGAGCCCTCCTCAGCTCGACCCCGCTACAGAGCGGCTGGTGCACCGCGCCTTCGGCCGGTTGCTGCAGGGCCGCACGGGCATCGTGGCTCACCGCCTCTCCACCTTCGCTCGCGGACGACATCCTGGTCTGGAGGCGGGCGCCGTGGTGGAGCAAGGCCCGCGCACGGCGCTGGCCGCCGACCCCGGCTCACGCTACGCGGCCACTGCTGCGCGTCGCCGCCGGGGGGCGCCGGCGTGGTACGCAGCCAACTTTGGCGCTACCTCCTGCCAGATGTCCCGCTGGGCGTAGGCCGCTACAGCGTGGCGCACGCCATCCTGTGGGGGGCAATGAGCCTCTCCGGGCTACTGCCGGGGCTCATTGCCCGCGCGTTCTTCGATGACACGGCGGGCGCAGCGCCCCGCACCGGGCGAACAGGGCTCATTCTGCTGCTGGCGGCGTTGGCCCTCCAGGCGAGCGGCGCTCTGGCTGATCGCGGGCTACGTCGAGGATCATCTTCCGTTTCCGGGCCAGCGCGCTGCTGCTGCAACCTGTTGGCTCGTCTGCCCAGCGCGGCCCAGGCGCCTGGCGCTCCCGTACGGTATTGGGAGACGATCAGCCGCTTCCGCGATGACGCTGCCATCGCCGAAGGCAACCTCGACCCGGACCGATGAAATCATCAGCGCCGGGGTGATTGCGCTCATCGCCGTGGGCATCCTCTGCTCGGTCAACAGCCGGCTCACCGTGGCGGTCCTCGCGCCGCTCATCGGGGTGGTCTTCATCGCGCAGCGCTTCGCCGCCAGGCTCGGCCGCTACCGCGCCGCCAGCAGCCAGGCGGCAAGCGACGTGGCGGGCGCGCTGGGCGACATGCTCACTGCCGTCGAAACCGTGCGGGCCGCAGGCGCCGAGGAGCGCGTGCTTGCCCACCTGGGCCGGCTCAACCAGCGGCGGCAAGCACTGGCGGTCAGGGACCGGCTGGCGACCCGGATGCTGGACGCCCTGACGAACAACCTGGTCGCGTTCGGCGCCGGGGTGATCATGCTGCTGGCGGCCAGCCAGCTACGCGGCGGGGAACTGACTGCCGGCGATTTTGTGCTCTTCGTCTCGTACCTGGCCATCGTGACGGATTACGCCGCCGACCTGGGCCGCTACCTGGCGCAGTTCAACCAGACCACGGTGGCGTTCGCGCGGATGAACCCGCTTCTGGGGGATGCCCCGGCTGCCGCGCTCGCCGCGCCCACCAACCTGCGCCTCAGCAGCCCGCTCCCCGAGACGCCAGTGGCGTGGGAGCCACGCGCCAGTGCCTCGCAATGCTTTACGGCGCGCGGGCTCAGTTACCGCCACCCGGATGGTGGCCAGGGCATCGCGGAGGTCGATCTGCACCTGCCCGGCGGCACAATGACCGTGGTGACCGGACGGGTTGGCGCCGGCAAGACGACCCTGTTGCGGGTACTGCTGGGGCTGCTGCCGCGAGATGCCGGTGAGATCTGCCGGGACGGCGAGTGCGTGGCCGACCCCGCCGCGTACTGCGCCCCGCCGCGCGTCGCCTACACGGGGCAGGCGCCCCGCCTGTTCAGCGAGACGCTGCGGCGCAACCTTCTGCTCGACCTGCCGGACGACCCGGCCCGGCTGGAGCAGGCTCTGGGCGACGCCATGCTGGCGCCGGACCTCGCGAGCTTTCCGGCCGGGCTGGAAACCTGGGTCGGGACGCGGGGCGTCACCCTCTCGGGCGGCCAGGCGCAGCGCGTCGCGCTGGCCCGCATGCTGCTGCGGGGCGGAGACCTGCTCGTTATCGACGATGTCTCGAGCGCGCTGGATGTCGAGACGGAGCGCGACCTGTGGCGCCGCCTGCGCCGCCAACCCGGCGCCACGATTCTGGCCGTCTCCCACCGGCGCGCGGCGCTGCGCCAGGCCGACCAGATCGTCGTCCTGGCGGAAGGGCGCGTGGTCGCCAGCGGCCCGCTCGATGTGCTGCTGGCCACCAGCCCCGAGATGCGCGCGCTCTGGCTGGAGAGCGACGCGGATGGCGGGGCCGCGGTGTGACGCGGCCAGGCCGGCGCGCGGGCTGATCTCGCACGCCGCCCGCGCCAGGACCCCGCGCCATGTTCAGGCTGGACCGGAATGTGCTATGAGTCCGTTACACACGGCGCTGTGCTGGCCGAACGATCACCCGCGCGGAGACCCCGATGATTGGCCTGATCGCGTTGATTGCCCCGTTCGCCGTTGCCGTCCGTTTCCTTCTGCACGGAGATTCCTGGCCGCTGGCCATCCTCCTGGGGGTCAAGCACGCCCTGCTGGGGGTGGTCGCCATCTACGGCGCGCTCGTGGTGCTGGCCGTGGGCATCGAGACGGGGCGGGCTATCACACACCCCGCCGCCGATGCCATGCTCGCGCTCCTTCCCGATGCCCAGCCGCCAGCCTCACGGGCCGGACAGCAACTCGTTGCCCCACAGGCCGGGGCGCCCGCAGCCGCCACGGAGGTTCCCCCAACCCCGACACCGCGCGTGATCGTGGCGCACGCGCCGCAGCCACGGGTGAGCCTCACACCGATTTCCCTGGCCTACGAGGCAATGGGCGCCGCCCACCTGGCGGCGCCCACAGCGTCAGCAACCAGGCCGCCAGCAGTGGCGACGCCGCCGCCAACCACGCGGTTAACGACGCTGCCAACGGCCACCCCGGAGCCTGCGCGGTCAGGCTGTGACCCGGCCTACCCCGAGGCGCGCACCTGCATTCCGCCCGGCCCGCCGTGGGATCAGGGTTGTGCGATCACGGCCGAACGGCGCTTCACGGTGCGGCCACCCGACCCACAGGGGCTGGATCACGACGGGGACGGTATCGGCTGCGAGCCGATTGCCTGAGACAAGGCGCCCGCTGCCTGCCCTTCCCTACCCGTGCGCCGTGATCCGGGTGGCGGTGATGGTCCCCGCGACCGTGCCCAGCGCGGCGTTATCGGCCCCGGTGATCGTGATCGTGAATGGGCCGGCCAGCCCCTGGGCATTGGCATCGGCCTGGAGCGTTGCGGCAATGCTGTGCGTGCCCACGGACGCGCCATGCTCATCGACGCCCAACGACGTGAAGAACATGGTTGCCGAGCGATCGCCCGTGCTCTCCCAGCGGCCCAGCGCCGGGGTCCAGTACTCGAGTTGATGCCCCGCGCCGGGCGCAGCGGGCGTAGGCGACGGAAACGCGACCACCACGCCGCCATCCAGGGAAAACGTCGCCAGGTTCACCATGCCCGCGGGCGCGCCGGGAATTTCCACGCTTACGCGCCACGTGCCCACCACCGGGTGTCGATCGCTCACGCTGCCCTCCTGATGACCGCCTCCCCCGAGGCGGCCTTGCTCGCCAGTCCTGCCGTGCATCGTCGCACGATACACGCGGCAACGCTCCGCAGTCGCGGGCTGTGCGCCGCAGGTTGCCGGGGTTCGCCGGGCAACGCCCTGGCGAGGACGCTTCCCGCCACCTGCGCGTGACCTTCCTCCGGCTCCTGACAGGCTGCCGAAGGGGCTGCAAGGGCCGCCAGGGCTCCCGGGGAATGGCATGGCGATGGCCGGGCTCCTGAGCTCACGCCCCCCGCGAGTGGATCGTCTGCCCGGTGATCCAGGCCCCGGCATCGCTGGCCAGGAAGAGAATCAGGCGCGCCGCGTCCTCCGGCAGACCGAGGCGGCCGAACCCCAGTTCCTGCCGGAGGAGCACTTTCAACTCGTCCGACATCTAGCCCGTGTCCGTTGCGCCGGGATCAACGGCGTTGACGGTGATCCCGAGCGCGGAGACATCCGGCGCGAGCGAGGCGGTGAACGCCTCGATGGCGCCCTTGGTGGCGGCGTACGGCAACTCTCCGGGCATCGGGCCCACACCCTGGCCGGAGGAGAGGCTGATGATGCGCCCGCCCGCGCCGCCGCGAAAGCGCCGCGCGAACTCCACGGAAAGGAGCAGCGTGGCTCGCACGTTGACCGCGTAGTGGGCATCCAGCGAGGCCGCGTCGAGCGTCCGGTAGTCCGCGTTTACGGAGTGGGTCGCGTTGTTGACCAGAATCATGGGCGGCCCCAGCCGGGCCTCGGCAGCATCCAGCACGCGGCCCGGCGCCGCCGGGTCCGCCAGGTCGACCTCCAGCGCCTCGGCCCGCACGCCCAGCGCCCGCAGCTCGCGCTGCAGCGCGGCCGGACCATCGGCGTCCTCCCCGTAGGGCTGCGCCTGATCGTAGGGCTGCCAGTGGGTGAACAGGATATCCGCCCCGTGCGCCGCCAACATGCGGCAGACCGCCGCGCCAATTCCCTGCCGCCGGCTGGCGCCGGTGACCACGGCCCCCCGGCCAGCCAGGTCCACGCTGAAGTTCGTCATGGCGCATCATCTCCCGTGCTCAGTGTAGGGCGGTGGAACGTCGCCCGGGGAGCAAACCCAGGGTCATCCACCCTGTCGTGTCACCGGTCGCCTTTGGGCGCAGGTTCCCGGCCCGGCCTCGCCCCGGCAGCGACCCCACGCACCCGACGGATCCCCCACCGCCCAACACAGGTGTCGTCCCGAGCGTGTCGAGAGACCTCGGCCTGCGCCAGCGCCAGCGCATGATGCGCGTGCCCATGCTGCGCCGCCACCTCGCACCCGCGCGGTCAGGAACGAGGTCCCTCGACGTCGCTCGGGATGACCCCTGGAGAAGGACGCCACCCTTTGACACCGCGGCTGGGGACGGGGCCCCGCAACCTTGCTCAGCACGACGCCTGATCGTGGGTGGCTCCCCAAACCGTGCCCGTTGCGCGGCGAAATCCTGCCACGGCGTCCAGGCTGGCATGGCGCGGTGGGCGTCGGCGGCCGCCGGTGGCAACGGGTGTGAGGGCAGTCCGCCGGCGCGGCACACCACCCGCCGGCGCCGCGCTACGCGCCAACGGCCCGCGCCTCGCCCTGGCTGAGCATGGCTGCTTCGTAAACCTGCATCACCTGCAAGGCGAACTCCAGCGTGCCGAGGCTGGGCTGGCGCCGCTGCGCGACGGCGCCGCAGAAGTCGGCCAGTTCCGCCACCATCCCCTGCACCACGAACGACGTGTTCTCCAGCGTGCCCTGCGCGTTGCTCGATTCCCAGACCACGCTGCCGCTCGCCAGCCCGGGCGTGGCAAACTCGAGCTGCGTTTCGTAGGCAAAGGGGACTCCCCGGTGGTAGGCCACCCGCGTACTGTTTTCGATCGAGACCACCTGCCCCTGCCCGTAGAAGTCGTAGCGCTCGGCGGCCAGGAGTTCCGGGCTGCCAGCGGCGAGGTGCAGGTTGCCTATCGCGCCGCTGGCAAAGTGCAGGGCCACAATGGCCGCCGCCTCGTTGCCTGGCCCGCGCAGGGTCGTCACCGCGCGCACCGGGCCGCCGCAGGCGATCATCAGCGAGAGCGGATGGCACCCCACCGCGAGGAAGGGCGGTTCCTCGCCAGCCTCCAGCCAGCGCGCGCCGTCGCGCGGGATGGTGACGCGGTACACCCCCTGCATCGACTGCAGGGCCCCGAACTCCGGCAGGGCCAGCAACTCCCGCGCCTTGCGGGCGGCGGGCATGTACGCTTTCTTGAACCCGACCGCGCAGATTCGCTCCCCCCGCGCCGCCAGCACATCTGCCACCTGGCTGGCGCGCAAGGCGGGCGGCTTCTCCATCCAGACATCAAGCCCGGCGGCGAACGCCCGCATCGCCAGGGCCGGGTGGGAGCGCGGGCCGGTGCAGAGCAGCACCGCGTCCAGGTTCGCCTGCCGGAACATCGCCTCCGCGTCCGTGAAGGCCGCACCCGTGCGGTACTCGGCCTCGGTGCGGGCCAGCCGCGCGGCATCGACATCGCAGAGCGCGGCCAGTTCCACCGGCAGGTAGTGCAGCGCAGGCAGCACATTCCGGTAGGCGTGGCCACCCAGGCCAACCACCCCCACGCGCAGCTTCTGGTCGAAATCCCGTTGGTACGTCATCCCCTGCCCCGCCGTACGCTCCCGAACCGAGCCGCCATTGTCGCCCGAACCAGGGCCCGGCGCGGTTTGTGCAATGGCCTCGTCGGCGGCGCCAGCACGCCCGCTGCCTGATGCGCCACGTCGCAAACAGGAGGACAACCTTGGCCGATCTTTTTGCCCGCTGGGCCAACCGGGCCGCGACACTGGCCGGGCACTACCTGACGTTCCTGGCCGCCGCCAGCGTAGTCCTGATCTGGGCGGCCTCGGGGCCCTTCTTCGGCTTTTCGGAGACGTGGCAACTGGTCATCAACACCGGCACGACGATCATCACTTTCCTGATGGTTTTCCTGATCCAGAACACGCAGAACCGCGATGCGCTGGCGGTCCACCTGAAGCTGGATGAGTTGATCCGCGCCATCGAGGAAGCCGACGACAATCTGATGCTGGCTGAGGACGAAACGGACAACGAGCTGGCGGCCCTGAAGAAGAAGTACCTGAGCCTGTGCGAGGCGCACGACGCCCTCAGGCAGCAGGTCGCCCACAGCGCGCCAACCCCCGCGGCGTGAAGGCCCACGCGGTCGCCGCACCGCACCCGCGCCTTGCGTCACGGTTCGCCAGCCCGCGCGCAGCGCCGCCCTGCGTAGCCAGTTACGATCCTGGTCACATCTGGCTATCGCAACGGGCGTTGAGCCCGTATGCTGCCACGGAGCCGAAACGACAGCGCATCGACTTGCGAGGAGCATTCACATGGCGACGTACGTCCTGGTTCATGGCGCCTGGCACGGGGCCTGGTGCTGGGGCCGCGTTGTCCCGCTCCTGGTTGCCGCCGGGCACACCGTCGCGACGCCGGCCCTCGCTGGCCTGGGGGAGCGCGCGGCGGAACTCCACGCCGGGATTGACCTCGAGACCCACGTCGCGGAGGTTACGGCATCGATTGCTCCTGGCGGCCCGCGCGATGTGATCCTCGCCGGCCACAGCTACGGCGGGATGGTCATCGCGGCTGTCGCCGCCCGCCGGGCAGAGCGCATCGCCGGGCTGGTCTACCTCGACGCGTTCGTGCCGGAAGATGGTCAGGCGTGCTTCGACCTGGCCCTCCCCGCCGTTGCCGACGGCATCCGTGAGGAGGCGCGGCGCTCCGGCGATGGCTGGCGGTCACCGCCACCGACGCCGCAGGCGATGGGGATCATCGACGACGACGAGGCGCGCTGGGTGGCATCGCAGATGACGCCGCAGCCGATTGCGACATTCGAGCAGCCCGTGCGGTTCGGCGCAGCCGCGCCGGATCCCGGGCTGGCGCCCCGAATGTACATCCACTGCCGCACCGATCCGCCGTCGCCCATGTTCGCGCCGTTCGCGGACCGGGCGCGTGCGACGCCTGGCTGGACCCTCCACGAGTTGGCGACCGGCCATGACGCAATGCTCACCGCGCCGGATGACCTCGCCCGGCTGCTGCTGGCCGCCAACATGCCTGGCGAGGCGGCACTGTCCGCCGATACGTAGCCCTGATGTGGCCCCGCAAGGCCTGACGTTAGCTGCTGGCGTGGTTCTGCTGCCCGTCTCGCGTGGCCGCCCGGTACGACTCGCGCGCTGGCGTCAGGTCGATCTCATCCGAGCAGATGCCGAACACCTTGCCGAGCTTGCGCATTTGCGTGACCTGCGGCTGGCGGCGCCCACTTTCCCAGAGGTAGACCGTCTGTGGCTGAACACCCACTGCAACTGCCAGGTCAAATTGGGTCCAGCCCCGCTCGCGCCGCAGTTCCCAGATCGTCTTCATCGCTCAGCTCGCCTCGCCACTGATGCGTTCAATCGTGCAGCCGTTATAGTGCATCTGCACTATAACATGTGTTAGATTTACGAACCGGTCATGACAGCGTGACACGCGCCATCCCTGGCAACGGTCTGCCAGGGTCTCCCAGGACCTGCCACAGAGAGCCGTCTCCATATGACGGCGAAAGGACGCACACGATGGCAAGCGGCACGATCAAATCCCTGCGCGAGAACGGCTTTGGCTTCATTGCGCCGGATGGGGGTGGCAGGAACAGCGATTTGTTCTTTCACCGCTCAGCCGTCATCGGCACAGACTTCGATTCTCTGCGCGAAGGCCAGAGCGTGTCGTTTGACATTGAGCCAGACCCCCGCGACAGCTCGCGAAGCCGTGCCGTGCGTGTGCAACTCAATGACCGCGCAGACTAGCGAAACCCCGCCGCCTGGCACTACGCCCGGGGCTGAGGAAACGGGAGCCGCTCCGGCGGCTTCCGCAGCGCTGGTCACCATTGATGAGCATCTTCCCGGCGCATTCACCTTCCGCATCAAGGTTACGGAAAGTGGCACGTTGTTCCTGGTCCTGCCCCGCCGTGATCCCGCGCAACCGCGCTTCTGGTGCGTCGTGGTCGTCAGGTGCGCTCCGGGCGGCATCGTCGATCCCACCGAACGCGGCTGGCTGGGGAAGCAGGGGCTACGCCGCGAAGAACTCGGCAGCACGATGACCGAGATCCGGGAGAACGTGAACGAGTGGCTCACCGAACCCGCCCAGAAACGCCTGCTCGCCTGGGTCCGCACTGCACCACCCACCCCCGCCATCAATGACACTGCGGCCAGTCACCGGCGCAAGCCGTCGTGAGGTTCACGCCGGGCAGCCCCTGAGCCACTGACCGCGAGCCCAGGGGGCAGCTCCCATCCTGTGCCCGAATTGACGCTACTCCTGTATCAGCCGCGACGGCCACGCGCGCGCGCGACTGATGAAATAGCAGCAACCCAGGTGAGACCTGGAACGCGCTGATCGCCAGGCGGAGCGCCACCCATGGACACCACGACCTTCGATACCTTGACCCATTTCGTGACCGCTTCCACGCGCCGCTCCGCGCTGCGCGGGCTGGCCGCTGGTGCTGCCGCCACCGTGGCCAGCGGCACGCTTTCCCAGGCGAACGAGGCTGCCGCCCGCAAGAAGAACAGACACAAGAGGCGAAAGAAGCCAAAGGCTGCAACGTCCCCGCCCCCACCCGAGAACGTGTGCAAGGCAAGGAACTGGTGCGTGGACCGCTCACAGACCTGCGGGCCGAGCGGCGGGTACGGCAAGTGCCTGGTGGAGGCCACCGGCGGCAACCTCTGCGCGGAAATCCTGTTCCAGGCAAACTCCTGCGCCGATTGCGCGGCCCCGAACTGCGCCAACTGCCGGTGTGCCCTGGCTGCGGGCGGCGGCGACCGCTGCAACAACGGCGCGACCGGCTACGACTTCATCTGCGCGCGGGCGGTGTAGCTGGGCCCTCGCTGCATGCACCGGCCAGCAACCCCTTCCCTGTCACCGCGAGCGCAGCCAGGAAACTCGGCCACACCGGCCGCCACGTTCGCGGTGGCATTCCCTTTCATGTGTCATCCCGCGCGGTGTTGAAGGATATCGCTCTCCGGCTGCCCCGGCGCCTTACGTTGCCATGCCCGGGTACAGGCATCATCGCGTGGTGGTTGGCCACGCCGAGATCGCTCGACCCGGCTCACAATGCCACCTGGCGTGCGGGCTGGCAGAGTGCGGGGGGCCAGCGCCTGGCGTTGCAGCAGTGTGCAAGAAGTTGGGCCGCCGGGACTCCCCTCGTGTCTCGAGCGGAGTCGAGAGACCTCGTTCACTGGCGCTCGCGACGAGGTCTCTCGACGCCGCTCGGCCGGGCTTTTGCCTGGCAGGTCAGGACTTGTGCACTACGCTGTAGCTGCCGGCACAGCCCGGCCTCCGGAGCCGCAAGCCCCTCCCCCGGTGCGCAGGAGAGGCTTTGCGAAGGCCCCTCCCCCCTACCCGGCCGCCAGCAGATCGTGGGTTACGCGCACCAGCAGCCGGGTGGCCGCCGCGATACTCGGGATATCGACCCACTCATTCGCCTGGTGGAAGCAGTCACCACGCGGCCCGATCATCACGGTCGGGATACCCGCTTCCTCGGCAAAGAGATTCATGTCGCCGAAGCCCCAGTAGCCCCATTCCGGCTCGCGCCCGGTCTCGGTTACGTAGGCTGCGGCAACGGCCCGCGCCAGCGGGTGCTCCGTCGCGGTCTCCCACGGCGGGTAATAGGGCGGATCGAGGCTGAGTTCGAACGTCGCCGGGGAATCGAGTTCGTCGATGAGCCCCTGCACTTCGGCCACCACGTCCTCGCTGCGCTCGCCCGCCACGATCATGCGGTTGAGGATGATCCGCGCCTTCTCCGGCACGGTGATGACGTACTGGTCGTTGCCGCTGCTGAAGCTCAGTACCGCGCGACTGCCACGCATGCGCGGGTGCTCGCGAATGGGAAGCTCGTCCAGGCGGGCCACCAGCCGCGCGGCCTCGGTCGCGGCGTTCACCCCCTGCCACGGCCAGGAGGCGTGCGCCGCCTGGCCGGCAACATCGATCCGCAGCAACGCCTTGCCAACCGAGCCGAGCGCCGGCCGGTCCCAGCCGGCCTCCGTCACGATGCAGTAATCCGCGCGCAGCCCACTGTCGATCAGCGCGTGCGCCCCGAGCGAGTACGCCTCTTCGTCCACGACCGACGTAAAGATGACCGTGCCGCGCCACCCCTCCCGGTGCTGCGCCAGCACCCGCGTGGCGAGCATTGCCGCCGCCACGCCCGACTTCATATCGACCGCGCCGAGGCCGTAGAGGCGGTCTCCCTCGCGGCGCGTGGTCCAGGGGTCGCCGTCCCAGCCCGCCACGGCGAGCACGGTGTCGGTGTGGCCGTTGAGCAGGAGCACCGGGCCGTCGCCGTTCTCGACGCGGGCAATCACATTCGGGCGATCCCCTGCTGTCGCCTGCAGTTCCGGCTCCAGCCCGGCCGCCGCCAGCCACGCCGCGACGTGGCGTTGCACCGGGCCTTCCTCACCGGGGTAGCTGCGGAACGCCACCAGTTCGCTCGTCAGCGCCGCCGCCTCGTCGTCGCTGACGACATCAGCCAGCCAGTCGTGTGTCATGCTGCTCTCCAACACCGGGTGTCAACGTGGTCACGCGTGAACTCGGGGCAGGATACGCCAGGGCGCGCGACCCGCCGGGCTGGCCTGGCGCAGCGAGGCTCCAGAGCCCGGCCGCCGCGCCGAGCGGCCCCTGCGGCGCCACGGTCACCCGGGCTCCCTGCGCGGCGTCCGGGCCGCCGTGTTCCACGAGGACGCCGTCGAGCGTCCGGGCGTCGTAGGTAAAGCGTGCCGCAAGCACATTCCCGGACGCGGTAACGTCCGCCTGGAGCCGGATGGTGATCACGCCCGGCTCTACCACCGCCGGGTCGCTCGCCAGATCCTGGAACACGTAGGTCGCGCTGATCGAGCGCGCGCCGGTGGCCTGCCACACTCCGACAGCGGTTCCGAAACCGGTGGACACCTCTTCGTACGTGCCATCGGCGTGGAAAACCCCGTAGGCGAGGCGGGTATTGGGGTGCGCCAGGTCGCGGTCCCAGCGCCAGGCGCCCACCACCGGGGGCGTGGCAGGCGCGGGGGGCGTTTCCCCGGGGCTGGCGGCCCGGGGCATCGCCATCTGCGCGTAGGCCGGAAACCCCGCGCGCGGTCCACCGCCCGGCAACACGAGCGTGACGAGGCCGACCAGGGTGAGGGTGAGCAAGCGGTGCATGGCGATTCCCCTGGGCACGAACCATGGCAGCCGGGCTGGCCGCCAGCGCCAACGGCCGCTGGCGCAGGAGCAGCGTATACGCCGGGAAATGGCCCCACATCCGTACAACATACGGGAAAGCCGCCGGAGTTTCGCTGGCGGCGCCAACGGTCGGGCCCGCTGGCGTGCGACAAGCCAGCGCGTTCTCACTAATCTTTACCACTATCACGCCGCCTGACCCGTGTGTGGGCAAATGGCGACTGCACCGGACCCTCGCACCTGCCGGCGCTGCCGCGCCCGCGCTCCCGCCTGATTGGCCGGGAGGAGGAGCGTGCGGTTGCCCGCGCGTTGCTGCTCGAAACCTCGGTGGCTCTCTTGACGCTCACGGGACCGGGCGGCGTGGGCAAGACGCAACTTGCCCTGGCGGTTGCCGCCGATGTCGCAGACGATTTTGCCGGGGGCGCGGTGTTCGTTGACCTGGCGCCGATCAGCGACCCGGCGGTGCTGCCGGCCATTCTTGCCGCCGTCCTGGGCGCGTCGCTGCGCGCCCAGGGCGATCGCCTCGCTGACCTCGTCAGCCACCTCCGGCCCACGCAGGTGCTCCTGCTGCTCGACAACTGCGAGCACCTCATCGCGCCGGTGGGCGCCCTGGTTGCGACGCTCCTCGCCGGCTGTCCCGCGCTGCAGGTGTTGGCCACCAGCCGCGCCCCGCTGCGCCTGCGGGAGGAACAGCTGCTGCCCGTTCGCCCCCTGCCGGCGCCGCCTCGCAACGCGCCCCTGCGGGTGGTGCGGACGACGCCGGCCGCCATGCTCTTCGAGCAGCGGGCGCGGGCGGTTGATCCACAATTCGCCCTGAGCGAAACGAACGCCGCAGCCGTGGCGGAACTCTGCCAGCGCCTCGACGGGCTGCCGCTGGCCGTCGAACTGGCTGCGGCGCGCGCAAACCTGCTCTCCCCGGCCGCGCTGCTCGCCCTCCTGAGTCATCGTCTGCAGGTGCTGGGCGCCGGCCCGCGCGACGCCCCGGCCCGCCACCACACGTTGCACGCCGCCATTGCCTGGTCCTACGACCTGCTGGAGCCGGCGTCGCAACGGGCCTTCCGCCACCTGGCCGTTTTCGCGGGCGGCTGGACGCTGGACGCGGCGTCCGCCGCGTCTGCCGCGCTGCCCTCCGGAGGCCGCTGGCTGCTGGACGCCTGGTCAACAGGCACGATGTGTCGCCGCGGAGGCCGATGCCAGCCCGCCGCGCTTCACCATGCTGGAGACCATCCGCGAGTTTGCCCTCGCCCGCCTTGTCGAAAGCGATGAGGCTGACGCCATTCGCGATCGCCACGCTGCGTACTTCCGAGACCTGGTCCTGGCGCACGATCTGTTCTATGCGTTCCCCGGGGACGCCTCCTGGCTCACGCACATCGCGCCGGAGGCGGCCAATTTCCGCCAGGCGCTGGCGTGGTCCCACGCGCGCGGCGATGCCCGCTCGTTGAGCGTGCTCAGCGGGGGCCTGACGCCCTTCTGGATTACGCGCGCCCAGACGGTCGAAGGCCTGCGCTGGGTGGAACGCGCCCTCGCGGGGGATCAGGGTCTTTCCGCCACGCTGCGGGCCCAGTGCCGGGAAACCGCCGGCTACTTCCTGCTGCAACTCGGAGACCTCGCCGCTGCCGCGCCGCTCATCGATGAGGCGGTCGCCCTGGCGCGGTCCTGTGGCGATCTGCGCCTGCTCCGGAACACGGTGCAGACGCAAGGCAACCTGGCGCTCGCGCAGCGGGACTTCGCCCGCGCGATGGCCCTGCACGTCGAATCGGAGCACCATGCGCGCGCTGTCGCGGCGCAAACGCCTGACGGCGACTTCTTTGTCGGGGCGCAACTTGGCCTGCAGGGCCTGGTGGCGCACGCGGCGGGCGACACGGCCACGGCGTTGGCGCGCATCACCGCCGGCCTCCCCTACCTGCAGGCGCCGGGCGGCCGTCGCCGGCTCGGCATGATGCTGGGGGAACTCGGGGTCATCCAGGTCATGATTGGCCACATCTCCGAGGCTGAGCCAAACCTGCTGCGGTCGCTCGCCCTGACCTGGCACACGGGCTATGACCGCGCGCTGGCGCGGACGCTACGAGGCGTCAGCGCCATTGCCGCAGCGACGGGTCAGGCCGTCGCCGGCGCCTGGTTGCTGGGGGCCGCCGACGCCATCAGTAGCCGCGCACCGTTTCTCATCACCCTGGCCTCCCCCGACCAGGACATTCGTGACTGGTCGCGCGCCCGGCTTGCCGGCCGCCTGGAGCCTGGCGACCTTGAGCGCGCGCGGCGGGTCGGCGCCGAGCTGGAGACCGAGCAGGCGGTGGCGGTGGCCCGCGAGGTGCTGCGCCCGGGCCTGGGCGAGGCCCGCGTCCGGGAGCTTTGGGAAGCGACGCAGGCGCCCGATCCCGGGCCCGCGCCGGCGCCTGCCCCGCCGGCAAGCGCTCCGCCGCAGGCGTTGTCACTGGCGCAGGTTCCCCTCACCCGGCGGGAGCAGGAGATCCTGGGGCTCCTCTGCCAGCGCTGGACCGACACCGAAATCGCTGAGTATTTCTTCATCAGCCCACGCACGGTCAACCGGCATGTCTCCAACATCCTGGCCAAGCTTGGGGCTGCCAACCGCCGCGAAGCCGCCGCAATCGCCGCGCGCGGCGGGCTCGCCTGACTGCGTCCTGGCCGGGGCGGCGCCGCGCCGGAAAATAGGCAGTTCCTACCCATGACAGCCCCCGGCGCGTGGCCCACGATGGGACGGCGCTCCACGCTCGCACCCGGGTGCTGAGCGCCGGCCCTCCGGATGGCAGGCCGACGCACGCGTGAGAAAGGCGGTCATGATGTCTCCTGCAACGCCCCACGACCGTTTCGACACAACCGGCAAGCCTGGCCGGCGCGCCGTCCTGGCCGGGGCTGCCAGCGCGGCGGCGGCGGTGGTTGCGAGCCACCTCCACGCGCCAGCCGTCGCCGCCCAGGCCACGGAGCCGGCCACCTTCGTGCTGGTGCCCGGTCAGTGGACCGGCGCGTTCGTCTGGCATCTCGTGACTCCCCTGCTCCGGGCAGCGGGGCACAACGTTTACCCGGTCACCTGCACCGGCCTGGGCGACCGTGTGCATCTCGCCAGTCCGGATATCACGCTCGACACCCATATCACCGATGTCGTCAACACGATCCTGTACGAAGACCTGCACGATGTGGTGCTGGTCGGTCACAGCTACGCCGGCATGATCATCACCGGCGTGGCTGAGCAGGTGCCGGAGCGGCTGTCCCAGCTTGTCTACCTCGATGCCCAGACGCCCACCGACGGCCAGAACAGCTACGACGCCGATTTCTCCGACGAAGAGGTCAGGAATGCGGCCATCGCCGCCGATATCGCCGGCGGCATGGCGGCAGGCATGCCCGGCTTCCGGCCGGTCGCCCCGGAGATCGCCGATTGGGTGCGGGGGATGGTCACCGACCCCGACGAGGCGGAATGGTTCATCGCCAAGCTCGTGCCACATCCGCTCCTGAGCGACCAGCAGCCGATCAAGCTCGGCAACCCGGCGGCCGCGGCGCTGCCCAGGGCTTTCATCCTGTGTACGGCGGACAAGGATATGGACGCCGATCCGCAGCTGGATCCCTACGTCCTGCATGTCGAGCGGGTCCGCTCGGACCCGCAGTGGCGCATCATCGAGATGGATGACAACCACGTCGTGAATCTCAACAATCCGGAGGGCACCGTGGCGGCGCTCCTGTCGCTGCTCTAGCCGCAACCGTCGGCGCCATGCCGCGCACTCCAGAAAGGCGGTTCTCCATGACAGCGCTTCCCGCACCTTCGTCGGTGGCGGCGCCTCTCTCCCGGCGCGCTGCGCTCCAACTCGGCGCCAGCGGCCTTGCCGCAACAGCCGCGCTCCACGCGCCTGGCGCAACGACCGCCCAGGACACCGCGCCGGGCAGCCAGGCCACCTTCGTCCTGGTTCACGGCGCGTGGGCAGGGAGTTGGATCTGGAGCAAGGTCATCCCCTACCTGCGTGCGGCCGGGCACGAGGTCCACGCGGTAACCCTCACCGGCCTGGGCGACCGCGCCCACCTCGCCAGCCCCGAGATTACGCTCGACACCCACATTGCCGATGTCGTCAACACGATCCTGTACGCAGATTTGCACAACGTCTCACTCGTCGGCCACAGCTACAGTGGCATGGTTGTCACCGGGGTCGCCGAGGCCATTCCCGAGCGCCTGGCCCAGGTGATTTACCTCGATGCCGATGTCCCCACCAACGGCCAGAATGGCTGGCAGGCAGAGCTCTACCCGGATGAAGGCATCCTGGCGGACATGATGTCCGGGAATGCAGCGGGGCTCCCCGGCTTCTTCACCAGTGACCCGTACGTCGAGTGGATCGAGAGCATGACCTCGCCAGAGGATGCCGCGTGGCTCCTCTCGAAGGTCGCGCCACAGTCGCTGGCGACCTACATCCAGCCGCTGAAGGTTGGCAATGAAGCGGCGGCGGCGCTCCCGCGCGCGTTCATCTGCTGCACCGAGGATGCGCTGGAGTCATCGACGAAGACGGCGGAACGCGTGCGCTCCGTCCCCAACTGGCGCGTGATCGAGCTGGCCAACAACCACCTGGTGAATGTCAATGACCCGCAGGGCACGGCGGAAGCGCTGATGTCGCTCCTGTAGGCGCATTTCCGGTCCATGCCCCGGGGCACGGGCCGGAAATGCGTACAAATTACGGATGCGCCAGCCGGAACCCCCCGCTAATCTCGGAAGCGGTCCGGTTTCGGGCCGGCGGGTGACGCGGCGCTGCTTCCCCCACACGCGAAACCATGGGACTGTCTCAGGCAGTCACGGTGGTTTCGCCACCCTCCTGCCGCCGCGTCCCCACCCCGCCCTCGGCTGCCGGCCATGACCCCGCTGGATCGCCATGCCGACCCCGAGACCACCCCCACCGCCGCAACCAGAGCCCCACCCACTGGCCGCTGCCCTGCTGCCGCCAGGCTGGCTGTTGCGCCAGCGCTCACGCCGTCTGCCGTTCGTCGTTGCCTGCATGCTTCAAGGAGACGGACATGCGCTTCCTCGTGCACACCGTGCTGCTGCTTGGCCTGCTGCTGGCCGGGGGAACCCTGGCCATGGCGCAAGAAAGCACCCCCGCCTCACCCTCCTCCGGCGCCAGTCTCACCGTTGTGCTCGATGGCGTCACCGCTCCCCGGGGGTTCGCCTGGGGGCCAGATGGCACGCTCCACCTGGCTTTGGCCGGCAGCGGGGGCGATGCCCGCTTCCCCATCGCCGAGGGGTACACGGTGGCGACCGGCCTCACCTCATCGGTGGTCACCGTTGCTGACGGCTGCGCCACGCCACTGGTTCAGGGCCTTGTCTCCTCGCTGTGGGAGGAGATGGGCTGGACCTGGGGCGCCATGGATGTCGCGTTTCTCGATGGCGATCTGTACCTGCTGCTCAGCGGAGCGGGACCCACCTGGGGCTCTCCCTCGGCCAGCAGCGGCGTCTTCCGCCGCAACGACGATGGCACGCTGGCGCTGGTGGCCGATATCAGCACCTGGTTGGTCTCGCACCCGCCCGCCTTCGTCCCGCCCGACTACGCTACGGATGGCTCCCTCTTCGACCTGGAAGCCACCAGTGATGCGCTGCTGGTCTCCGAAGCCGTGGGAGGGCAGATCATCCGGATCACGCCGGACGGCGAAATGCGCACGCTGGCCGATCTTTCGGAGCAGCATCCCGTACCCACGGGCATTGCCGTCGATGCCGATGACAGCGTGTACGTGACCTTCGAGACCACGCCACCCTACGCCGACGGCAGCAACAAGGTGGTCAAGATTGCGCCCGATGGCACGGTGACAGACGCCTGGACCGGGCTGACGCGCGTGGCCGACCTGGCGTTTGGGCCAGACGGCAAGCTCTACGCTGCCGAGCTCTCCACCAACAACACCGAAAGTTTCCCTTTCGTACTCCCGCACACCGGGCGCATCGTGCGCCAGAGCGGCCCGGACACGATGGACATCATTGTCGATGGGCTGGATTTCCCGGTTGGGCTCGGTTTTGACGGGGACGGCGCGCTCTATGTCTCTGGCCCGGCCAACGGCGCAACCCCGGAGGACGGGGCGAACGCCGGCGCGGGCTGGCTGGCGCGCGTGGCCATGAACGGTGGCGACGACGCCGCCACCGCGGCCACCCCCACCTGCGCAGACCCGGCGGCCTGAGCCCGCTGGCCAGGCGAGGGCCGCGTTTCCGGCCAGGCGCCCCTGCCCCAAACGCTTGCCCGGTGCGCGGCTGGCCGGGGGAGGGCGCCTGCCGGCGCCACGCCCGGCCATCGCCCGCACCTCCCCGGCCCACCGCCGGCAGCCCGGCCGCGCGCATCCATACATTGAAGGAGACATGAACCGTGGCAACCACCACTTCCGCCCTCGACGAAACCCGGCTTCATGCCTTTCTCGGCCAGATGGTCGGGGATCTCGGCGCTGCCGCCAACGCGCCGCTCATGCTCCTCGGCGACAAGCTCGGGCTCTACCAGGCGCTCGCTGCGGCCGGGCCGCTCACCTCGGCGGCCCTGGCCGCGCAAACCGGCACGGCCGAGCGGTACGTTCGCGAGTGGCTGGCGGCCCAGGCCGCCGCAGGCTATGTCGACTACGACCCCGAAACCGACACCTACGCCATGGGCCCCGAGCAGGCGATGGTCCTGGCAGACGAAGACAGCCCGGTCTTCCTCGCCGGGCTCTTCGAATCGCTCTACGCGATGATGGTGGCGGAACCCCGGATTCGCGAGGCGTTCCAGACCGGCCAGGGCGTCGGCTGGCACGAGCACCACCCGTGCCTGTTCAGCGGCACCGAGCGCTTCTTCCGGACTGGCTACCGCGCCAACCTGGTCCAGCACTGGCTGCCCGCCCTCGACGGCGTGGTCGAAAAACTGGAGCGCGGGGCGATGGTGGCCGATATTGGCTGCGGGCACGGAGCCTCCACCATCATCATGGCCCAGGCCTACCCCAACTCCCGCTTCGTGGGCTTTGACTACCACGACGCCTCGATTGCCCGCGCCAATGAGGCCGCGCGGGAGGCCGGGGTCGAGGCCACCACCCGTTTCGAGGTGGCCTCTGCCCAGGCGTACCCCGGCGGCAACTACGACCTGGTCGCGAGCTTCGATTGCCTGCATGACATGGGCGATCCGGTCGGCGCGGCGCGGCATGTGCGCCAGTCTCTGGCGCCGGATGGGACGTGGTTGATCGTGGAGCCGTTCGCCACCGATACCCTGGCCGGCAATCTGAACCCGGTCGGCAAGCTCTATTACGCCGCCTCGACAATGCTGTGTACGCCCGCCTCATTGAGCCAGGAGGTGGGCCTGGGGCTGGGCGCGCAGGCCGGAGAAGCGCGCCTGCGCAACGTGGTCGAGGCGGGCGGATTCACGCGCTTCCGGCGCGCGACGGAGACACCCTTCAACATCATCCTGGAAGCCCGGCCGTAGCCGCGTAGCCCACTGTTGCGTGGCCGGCAGGGCAGTGACCTCGCCCGGGCGCTGCCTGGGCGTGGCCCATGTTTCCGGGAACAGAAATGCGTACATGGTACGGATGTCAGCTTCCTGGCCGGTTCCCAGAATGGGCAGCCACGGATCAGGAGGTGGTCATGTCCCGTTCACTGCTGCCGCCACTCGCCATGATGCTCATGATCGCGACCGCCATGGCGTTGCTGGCCACGGCAATCGTTCTGCCCGCGCCGGCCATCACGGAGATCGCCGCGCCAGACGGCGCGGGCGTGGTGGAGCGCTTCTACGCCGCCGTCAACGAAACCATCACGACAGGCAACCCCGAGCCGGTGCGGCAGGTGATCAACCCCTCGTTTACGGACGAGAACCCGCTTCCCGGCGTGCGCCCGGGGCGCGAGGGGTTGGAAGCCTATCTCGCGACGTTGCACGCCGCCGAGCCCGGCCTGCGGCTGGAGGCTGTCGTGCTGTCCGCCAGCGCCTCGCAGGTGGTGACGCAGGTGCGCGTCCAGCGCGGGCCGGCGAACGGCGGACTGGCAGCCCTGGGCGCGCAACATGCCGTCTGGAGCCCGGTCGAAGTCTTCGGCATCGCGAACGGCGAGATCGTGCGGCGCTGGGGGCAGACGGACGGCCTGGCGCTGGCCCGGTCTCTCGCGGTCCAGCAACTCGAGCTCCCGGTCCCTGTCCCACGCATTGTCTCCCTGTCGCGCATCACGCAGGAGCCCGGCACGCAGTGGGGTGCGCCGCCCGTCGCTGGCCCCCAACTCCTCGTCCTGGAGGCTGGCGTGCTGGAGGTCCGGGCAACGGTCTCCCCACCCTGGGGGGTGGCGCGCGGCTCCAGCGAGCGTTCGCCGGAGGCAGCATCCCGCCAGCCCGGCTCCACCCAGCCAGTGCGGCTGACCACAGGTCGCGCCTGGCCGGCGCCGGCGGGCGTCACCCTGAGCACGACGAACACTGGCAGCGCCGAGGCGCGGCTGCTGGTGGTGGCGTTCGACGAGCCGCAGCGGCCAGGCCCCGCGCGGCCCCGGGCCGAGCCGCCCGCCGCCGCCGCGAGCCCGCCGGCCGGGGTCACAGCGGAGGTGCTGGCCGGCGGCCTGGGCGCCGATCCGGGCTCCGGGCCCGTGACCGTGACCCTGGACGAGATCGCCTTCGCGCCAGACGCCAGCCTGAACCTCTGGAGCACGGCGGGGCCGCTCCTGGTTGCGGTCGAAACCGGACAGCTTACGGCCACGGCGCGCGGTATGGCGTGGGTGCGCCGGCACGCGGACGGCATGAACGTGACCGCGCACGCCGCCACCCTGACCAGGGACAACGGGCTGCAGGTACAGCCGGGGGGCGTGGTGGCGTTGCACAACGACGGACAGGACCCTGTTGCCATGCTGCTCGTGACGATCCAGGCGGCGGGCGCGGCGCCCGGCCCGTGACCGCAGGCAGCGGGCGCCGCTTATGGCCACGCGCCCGCGCCCGCCGCCACCACCCCTTCAGCCCATCACCGGCACGATTGCGCCAACGCTGGCGCGCCAACCCGAAAGGCCCGACCATGACCACCGCCATCACCGCCCCCGCCACTCCGGACGAACTGCTGGGGCGCATCTTCGATTCCCTGGTCAGCACCCTGGAGCTTTTCAGTCTCTACATCGGCGATCAACTCGGGTTCTACCGCGTGCTGCACGAGAACGGCGCCGCTACCTCCACGGAACTGGCCGCCCGCGCGGGCACGGCCGAGCGCTACACCCGCGAGTGGCTGGAGCAGCAGGCCACCGCCGGCATCGTCGCGTGCGACAACCCCGAGGCTGCCGCTACTGACCGCCGCTACGCCCTGCCGCAGGAGTACGCCCCGGTGCTCGTAGAGCGCGACGACCTCAGCTTCGGCCTGGGGATGACCCAGATTGCAGCGGGCGTGGTCGCGCCCCTGCCTGATCTCCTGGCGGCCTTCCGCACGGGCGCCGGGGCGCCCTACGCTGAGTACGGCCATGACCTGCACGAAGGGCAGGCCGGCATGACCCGGCCGCTGTTCATCAACCACCTGGCGCAGGAGTGGATACCCGCCATGCCGGAGATCGCCGCCCGGTTGGCGGCCAACCCCCCGGCGCGCGTGGCCGACATCGGCATGGGGCAGGGCTGGTCCAGTATCGCCCTGGCGCGCGGCTTCCCCCTGATCCGCGTTGATGGCTTCGATCTGGATGCGGCCTCCGTGGCTGCCGCCAGGGTCAACGCCCAGGCGGCGGGCGTGGCGGACCGCGTGGCGTTCCAGGTGCGCGACGCCGGAGACCCGGCCCTGGCCGGAGCCTACGACCTCGCGCTCGCCGTCGAGTGCGTCCACGACATGTCCGACCCCATCGCCGTGCTGCGCTCGATGCGGCGGCTGGTGGGCGAAGGCGGAACGGTCCTGATCGTGGACGAGCGCGTGCCGGACGCCTTCGCGCCGCATGGCGATGTGGTGGAGCGCATGATGTACGGCTTCAGCGTGCTGCACTGCCTGCCGGTCGGCATGGCCGAGACCCCGTCCGCCGAGACCGGCGCCGTCATGCGCCGCCCCACCTTCCGCCGCTACGCGGAGGACGCGGGCTTTCGCCGTGTCGATGAACTGCCCATTGACAACGACTTCTATCGCTTCTACCGGCTGACCGGGTAGGTTGGAGGGGTCATCACATGACGCTGGCACTGCAGGCCACGCCGCGAAAGCGCCGGCGCGCGGCGCGCTGGCCCGACACGACGGCTTCCGACACGCCTGGTGACCTTCGGGAGGCCCGGTTCCAGCGCAATCCAGCCACAGTGCGGATGCCTGAACCGACCGGCCGCAGGAGGATGGGGGTGGCCTGTGTGGCAGGCCACGCAGCCCACGGAAGGAGCCGCCCTCATGCGTACTGAGCACTCTGGCCGGCCGCTGTCCCGTCGCGCGGCGCTCGAAGTTGGGGGCGCCGGCCTGGGCCTGCTACTGGCCGCCGGGCCACCGTGCCCGGCTACCGCCGCGAATCCATCATCCCTGGACCGCCAGAAGGAGATCGTGCGGCGGCTCTTCGACGACGGCATCAACCTGGGAGATGCCACGCTCCTCGCCGCGCTCTACGCGCCAACTGGCGCCGGGAGCGACGCCGGCGCGAGTTCTGCACCGGCGCCAGCCGGAATGCCGATCCCGCTGCGCGACCTTCGCCGGGCGATTCCGGGCATCATGGCGACCATCGACGACCTGGTGGCGGAAGGTGATCTGGTGGCCGCGCGCATCTCCTGGCGTGGCCCGCACCCTCCGCAGGGCACGCACCTCGCAGGGCAAACCATGCACCTCTTTCAGCTTGACCACGAACGGGTCATCGCGCAGTGGGCCGCCGGCTGGGACTGGCTGGAGAAGCGCGGCATCCACACGCTGTGTACCCCCGCGAACCCGCTCCTGGAGCCGTGAGGGGACAACGCTGCGCCACCGCGAGAAGCGGCCGCCGGGATACTGCCGGCGCTGCTTCCCCACTGCCCAGCGTGCCTTGCACACCTCGCGAATACCTGGCCCGGAAGGTCACCCCAGGATCTTTTCATGCGCCGCCAGGCAGTGAAGTGCGTGTCCGGCGCGATTCACGGCCTCGCGAGCACCCCACCACCAATCTTGACGGAGGAGTTGGCCAGGCGTAATGTAATGATGCGACACATCAATGGCCGCGCGGTTCCACCACATCGTTCCCTCATCTTCCTGGAGGTGCAGCCGTGGATCAAATCTGTCTGGTGCTTCCCATCCTGCCCGGCAAAACAGCGGACGCCCGCGACTTTCAGCAGGAACTCGATACCGACCGCAAGGCGGACTATGACCACTCCGAGCGGCGCATCGGCATCACGAAGGAAGTCTGGTACCTCGCCTCCCTGCCAGGCGGCGATCACCTCGTCGCCTACATGGAGAGCGGCAACTTCCAACAGGCGCTTCAGCAGTTTGTCGCCTCGCAGGATGCATTTGACCAGTGGTTCAAGCGCCGCCTCGCCGAGGTGACCGGGCTCGACATGAACAACCTGCCGCCCGATCTAAAGCTTCCGGAGCTGGTGTCCCGTTACGAGGCCTGACCGGCGCCGGCCGTCAGCGCATCAGCGTACGCGCCCGCCGCAAAGCGTTGGCGCTGCCCGGCGCCTGGCCAGGGTGTTCTCGCGCCGTGCTTCCGTACCGTGAAGGATGGAACTCCCTGGCCATGAGGCAGGGTGTAGAGCCGCGCGCCTTCCCATCGCCGCCTGTTGGTGCAGCGCCTGCTAACCGGGCGCCGGGGTCATTCATCAGCGTCTTGCACAAGACCTGGCTGCCTGCGGAAACCCTCGTATCTCGAGTGTAGTCGAGACACGGGCGATCGTCCCTGATGGCCAGATTCTCTGCAATGCGCTGGTGGCGGACAGTCCCTGCGGCCGCGTACGCAACTCCGTCGGTTTCTACGTCATGCTGACGGATGTCACGGTGGCGAGGCAGGCGCAGACTGCTGGCAAGCCGGAAGGTCCGGCGCCGCTCTCAGCCATTCACCTGGGCCCAACCCGCCAGGCCCGCTCCCCGGCGGCCCAGCGAGCCATTCCGCGAAAGGAGCTTGCGCATGATGATCGCTGACCCGCCTTTCGCCTTCACCAGGCGCTCCTGCTGGCTCGTGGTCATTGCCCAGGCCGCTATTGGCGCCTTTACCGCCCTGTGGGCAGGCCCAGGCCGGCATCGACCCCGGCGTGGGCTTTCGCCGCTACCCCACAGCCTGTCCACCGTTGGCGCTACAGGCATTGCAACACACTGCGGCGATGGGAGGGACTCGCTCCGGCCGGCCTGAGCCGCCTGGCGCCACCGTCTGACCACACGTCGGTTTCCTCTCGTACGAAAGGACATTCCCCATGCCTCTGCAATCCCAACGTCGTCTCGCAGGGCTTCTCGCCGGAGCGGCCATGATCTCGTTCTCCCTGGTCACGGCGCTCACGCTGCCCACCGTGGCCGAAACCTCCGTCGCAACCAGCTCCGTCGCAACCACACTCAGCGCCCCGTCAACCATGAGCGCCGATGAGGTGCTCGCGCAGATTACCGATGCCGATGGCACGATCCGCTTTGACATCGCCGAAGACGGCAAGCGCTTCGTCTGGGACAAGCCGGTCTTCGATGACGGCTTGCCCGCGCACGGCGCGACCTACATTTCGCAAGGTTACATGTACCCTGAGGGCACCCTCAGCGCAGAAGTCGATGGCGTCAACGCCGACGGCTCCGCCGAGTTTCCCGACAAGGTGCTCGGCCAGTGGAGCTGCTATGGCTGGTACATCGGGGATGCGGCGCACGCCACGGAAGGACCGTGGGTGCTCTCGACCCAGCTCTACCAGTTTGGCAGTGAGTGGGGCGCCGTCACCCTGGTCAGCGAGGGCTATGTCATCGCGAATACGGGTGGCACGGTCGAGCGCGCCATCACCGGCGGCACCGGGCCGTTCGCGAACGTTCGGGGCCAACTCGCAGACACCAACCTTGGCTTCAATGAGACCGAAGGCGGCAACGCGCGCTACGAGGTAACGCTCGTCTCGTAGCAGGTGCGCCTCCGGTTGACATGTCGAACCTCCGGGGCTGTCTGGCAGCGGACAGCCCCGGACATCCGCGAGCACAACCCAGGAGCAGGCCATGTTCACGTTTCATTGGCAACGCCAGGTGATCGCCGTCCTGGTGATCGCGGCCGCCTTCGTCCCAGGCCTGGCGGCAGACATCTCCGCCCAGCCCGGCGACCATATCCTGCGGGTGCATCAGGCGACCTATCCGGATGTCGTTGATCCGCAGAAGAGTTCGTGGACCAACGAACTCGATATCCTGGCGCTCATCTACGAGGGCCTGACCCGCATCGATGAGCACCAGCAGACCATTCCCGCAGCCGCCGAGTCGTGGGAATACAACGCGGACGCCACCCAGATCACCTTTCACCTGCACGAGGGCCTGACCTACAGCGACGGCTCCCCATTGCTGGCCGAGAACTTCCGCTACGCGATCGAGCGCACCTGTGACCCCGCCACAGCCGGGGGCTATCAGGCGATCCTCTTCGTCGTCGTCGGCTGCGCCGAGTTCGCGGGCCTCAATGTCGATGACCAGGGGAACGCGCGTACGTACACCGCGGCCGAACATGACGCAGCCCGCGCCGCGCTTGGCGCGCGCGCGCCGGACGATCTGACGTTGCAGATTGACTTCACGCAGCCCGTTCCCTACTTCCACACCATTGCCTTTACCTGGGTCCTGTTCCCGGTCAAGCAAGCGATCGTGGACGCCGATCCGGAAAACTGGTGGCGCACCGCCGAGAACCATGTTGGCAACGGCCCCTTCACGGTGAGCCAGATCGACCAGGATCAACGCTGGAGTTTCGCCGCCAACGATCACTACCGGTTGGGTAGACCAAAGCTGGACGGGATTGAGTTCATCTATATCGGGGACCCGGTCGTGGCGCTGGCAGCCTACCGCGCTGGCGATCTGGACATCGTGGGGATCGGGTCGACCGTGATCGACGAAATCCGGAGCGATCCCGAGCTATCGACGCAAGTGCTGGACTACTCGCTCGCCAGCACCTTCTTGCTGTCGATGAAGCTCACCCAGGCGCCATTCGATGATCCGAACGTGCGCAAAGCCTTTGCCTACGCCTTCGACCGGGCCACGTTCTGCGCGGAGCTGCAGTCCGGCGCCTGTCAGCCGGCGCTGTCCTGGATTCCACCTGGCGTCCCGGGGATGATCGAAACCGACGCCTTTGCCTTCGATCCGGACAAAGCCAGGCAGGCCCTGGCAGATTCGACCTATGGCGGGCCGGAGAAGCTCCCCGAGATCACGCTGACCTTTATCAGCGACGATCCGGCTGAAACGGGGCGAGCCGAATGGGTGGCAGGCCAGTACCGCGATATCCTCGGCGTCGCGTTGACACTGCAGCCGATAGATGGAACGACCGCCAATGGGTTGAGCAACGAGTTGGCCACCCATCCCCAGCTCCTGATGTACGCGGGCTGGATCCAGGATTACCCCGATCCGCAGAACTGGCTCAGCGTGTACTGGACATGTGACGCCGCCTCCGCCAGGGCGGTCGGCTACTGCAACGAGGCATTCGACCAACTGGTGACCCGGGGAGATGTCTCCACCGATGAAACCGAACGCCTCAACGCCTACGAGCAGGCGGGGCAGGTGTTGGTCGATGATGTCCCCGGAGTGTTTCTTGGCAACGGGCAGGGCCTCTTCCTGGTCAAACCAAACGTGATTGGGCTGGAGCCAACGAACAGCGCCGACCAATGGCCGGGCCAGTATGCCTCCCCGATGACTATCGAGAAACGCTGATGGCGCAAGGCGTCAGAGCCTGAAGCCCCCATGGCAGACGCGGACGCCTGTCTCAGCGCGTCCGCGTCTGCCCGGCTGTGCCACTGAGAAGAGACGACCTGCCACGCGACATTTCGCCCGTTATCGGGCACACTACGCGCAGCATGAGTCCACCCTGCGTATCGTGAGCTGCCTGTGGCCGTGCCCGTCTTGTCGCTGCGTTTCTCCGTGCCTGTCCCGCGCACCCGCCTCATCGGCCGGGAAGCGGAGCGCGAGATGGCGCGCGCCTTCCTGATGGACGAGGCCGTCCCCCTGCTGACCTTGACCGGCCCCGGCGGCGTGGGCAAGACGCGGCTGGCGCTCGCGATTGCCAAGGATGTGGCCGGCCAGTTCCGGGACGGCGTGGACTTCGTCGACCTTTCGCCTCTGGCCGAGCCGAAGCTGGTGGCCGCAGCCGCCGCCGCCGCGCTGAGTGTGACAACCGATGCTGATCGCCCCATCGCAAGCTCCATCATCACCCAGGTGTATTCCCAGCAACGGCTGCTCATCCTGGACAACTGCGAGCACGTGCTGATCGGCGCCGCCGAGTTGGTGGCAGCGCTGCTGGCGGGCTGCCCCGCTCTGCAAGTTCTTGCGACCAGCCGGGCATCGCTCCGCGTGCGGGGCGAGCAGGTGTTTGCCGTCCCGCCGCTGTCCGTGCCGGAGCCGGGTGCAACGCACCTGGAGCGAATCCAGGATGCTGCAGCCGTGCGCTTGTTTGTCCAACGTGCGCGCGCCGCTGATGCTGCGTTTGCCCTCGATCTCCAGAACGCGGCAGCGGTGGCACAGATCTGTCAGCGGCTCGATGGCCTGCCGTTGGCCATCGAGTTGGCAGCGGCGCGCTCGACCGCGCTCTCACCGGCCGCGTTGCAGGCGCTGCTCAGCCATCGGCTACAGGTGCTGGGCACTGGGCCACGCGACGCACCAGCGCGACAGCAGACCATCAGCGATGCCGTTGCCTGGTCGTATGACCTCCTCAACCCACAGGCACAGGCGTTCTTTCGCCGCCTCGCGGTGTTTGCCGGTAGCTGGACACTGCAGGCCGCAACAGCAGTGAGTGGGCTGACGGAGGCCGCAACGCTGGCGCACCTGGACGATCTCATCGACCAGAGTCTCGTGGTGCGCCAAAGCAGCGCCACTGCCGATCAGGCACGGTTCACGCTGCTGGAGACCATCCGCGAGTTCGGAGCCACGCGGCTCGGCGAGGCGGGCGAAGCGGACGACACACGGGATCGTCACGCCACGTTCTTCATGACCCTCGCCGAAGCATCGGAACTGCACCTGCATGGCGCGGGCAGCGATCAAGCGGGCTGGTTAACCCGCATTGACGCCGACTTCAACAACCTGCGGGCGGCAATCACGTGGTTTCTGGCGCAGCACGATGGCACGCGGGCCTTGCGCGTCATCGTCGGTCTCGAGGGGTATATGGGCTCGCGGTTCAATAGCGCTGAGGTGCGGTCGTGGATCGAGGCGGCGCTGGACTTCGCGCCGGAAGCGCCACCGCGTTTGCTGGCCGGGGCCTACTTTAGCCTGAGCGTTCGGATCTGGCAGATGGGGGATGGTGCGGCGGCACTCGCTGCGGCGCAGCAGGCGTTGGCGCAGGCAGAGCTGGTAGGTGATCCCTTTATCATCGGTCGCGCCCTCTTCAGTGTTGGCTGGGCCTGGGACGTGCTTGGCAATCTCGAGCACTACCAGGCGGCGCTTGAACGCGCGGTCCCGCTGTTGCGGCAGTCTGACCGCCGTGATTATCTGGCCCTCGCCCTGTCATCGCTGGGGGTCATACGGGCCGACGCCGGCGAGCTTGCCGCAGCGGAAGACCTGCTCGATGAGGCGCTGCGCCTGCATGAGCACCTCGACGACCCCATGGGACGGGCAACCGCCCTGGGCCATCGCGGCAACCTGGCCCGGGCCCAGGCCGACTACCCGCAGGCCGTCAGCCTGGCTGCGCAAGCCATTGCTATTGCCCAGGCAATGGGTGATGAGGGCGTCATCATCATGTTTGCCGTTGCTGATCTGGCCAAGATTATGCTCAGGACGGCTCAACCCGAGCGGGCAGCGCGCATACTGGGGGCCATTGCAGCCAGGCAGGATGCGACCGGATTCAGGGTGGTCCTGGCAGATACCCAGATCAATCAGGCGGTGACGGAGGCGCGCGCAATACTCGAGGCCGGGGTGTTTTCCCGGGCCTGGGAGGCCGGGCGGCAACTGGCCTGGGAAGATGCGCTACGAGACGCGCTGGCAGCGCTGGACTCCGACCAGGCGCTGGCCCCACGCCCGGCCACGGCTCCCGTCGTTTTTGACCTCACCCGCCGTGAGCGCGAAATCCTCAGCCTGCTCTGCCAGCGACTGACCAACGGAGAGATTGCCACGCAGCTCTTCATCAGCCCGCGAACCGTCGGCACGCACGTGAGCAACTTGCTGGGCAAAATCGGCGTCGCCAACCGGCGGGAAGCGGCTGCCTTCGCCGTGAGGGAGGGCCTACTCTGAGGCAGTCTGCTTGATGCGCTGTCGGGCCCTCGCCTCGGCACTGCGTCATCAGGTCGTCTCCAGAACGCGAAATCAGGCACACTATGCTGAACGGTAGCCACGACCATTGCTCGCCAGGAACGGTATGGATCACGCTCTGTCATCGGGGATAGAGCCCATTCCGCACGCCCGCACCCGCCTCATCGGCCGGGAAGCGGAGCGCGAGATGGCGCGCGCCTTCCTGCTGGCCGAGGCCGTCCCCCTGCTCACGCTGACCGGCCCCGGCGGCGTGGGCAAGACGCGGTTGGCGCTGGCCATCGCCCAGGATGTGGGCGCGCACTTTGCGGATGGCGTTGCCTGGGTGGACCTGGCGCCGGTGACGGACCCTGCGCTGGTGGCGACCGCCGTGGCTGCGGCGCTGGGGGCCGCCCTGCCAGCTGACCGCCCGCCGGTGGCTGCGCTGGCCGCGCAGCTCCGCACCCGGCAACGGCTGCTCCTGCTGGACAACTGCGAGCAGATCATCGCGGCGGCCGCCAGTCTGGTCTCGGCGCTGCTGGCCGGGTGCCCCGCCCTGCAAGTGCTCGCCACGAGCCGCACGCCGCTGCGCGTGCGCGGCGAGCAGGTGCTGCGCGTTCCCCCCTTGCCCGTACCGGACGCAAGCGCCACAACGGTCGATCAGGTCCAGGTGGCCCCGGCCGTCATTCTCTTCGTGAAGCGGGCCCGCGCGGTCGACGCCACGTTTGCCCTGGACGCGCACAATGCCATGGCGGTAGCCGCGATCTGTCGACGGCTCGATGGGCTCCCGCTGGCGATCGAGTTGGCGGCTGCCCGCGTGACGGTCCTCTCACCGGCAGCGCTCCTGGCATTGCTTGACCACCGTTTGAGGGTGCTGGGCGCCGGGCCGCGTGATGCTCCAGCGCGCCAGCAGACGATCCGTGAAGCCATCGCGTGGTCGTACGCGCTGCTTTCCCTGGATGAGCAGACCTTCTTCCGCCAGATGGCAGTCTTCGCCGGCGGCTGGACGCTGGAGGCCGCAGCAGCGGTCAGCGGCCTGAGCCTGCCCAGCGCACTCGCTCAGATCAACGCCCTCCTCGATCAAAGCCTGGTGGTGCGGCAACCCACGGCTGCCGCCGCTGCGCCGCGCTTTACGATGCTGGCAACCATCCGCGCATGTGCGCTGCAGACGCTGGCGACGAGTGGCGAAGACTCCCCGGCGCGCCACCGGCATGCCGTCTGGTTCCGCGCTTTGGCCGAGGAGGCGGAGATGGAGCTCCACGGCATGGGCGTCGACCAACCCGGCTGGATGGCCCGCATAGACGCGGACATCAGCAACCTGCGCGCGGCCACCGAATGGTTGCTGGCCACAGGGAACGGCCTCGACGCCCTGACGCTGGTGGTCTCCCTCGAGGGGTACATGGGCGCGCGAACGCTGGAACGCGATGGGCGACGATGGTTGGAGACGGGGCTTGCCCTCGCGCCGGATGTCCCGGTCGCGTTGCGGGCGGCCGCGCTGTACGGGCTGCACAACCGGTCAGAAGTGCTTGGAGAAGCCGCCACGCAACTAGCCTACGCCGAAGCGGGAGCCGCCCTGGCGGAGTCCAGCGACGATGCCTTCGTGCGAGGCCGCGCCTCCTTCACGCTCGGGAATGCGTGGGGCACGCACCACCACCCTGCTCGCGCAGCCGCAGCGTATGAGCGAGCAATCGCGGATCTGAGGCACACAGACCGCTTCGACTTCCTGGCCCTGGCGCTGGCGCACCTCGGCGATGTCCTCCGCGCGACTGGTCAACCCGGGGCGGCCGTGGCGCCGCTGGACGAAGCCCTGGCGTATTACGACCGTATTCAGGATCCCTGGGGCCTGGCCCTGACCCTGCTAAAACGGGCAGCGCTGGCGCACGAACTCGGCCAGCACGCGGACGCTGTGGCCTGGTATGCCCGGAGCCTCGTCGCGGCCGAGCAGGTCGCGGATCAACGGCGGATCATCGGGATCGTGGTCAGCCTCGCGGCCGTCGCGCAAGCCACGGGGCAAGCGCCACGCGCCGCGCGGCTGCTGGGGTCCGTGGCAGCGGCGCAAGCAGCGGCCGGGGTCGACCGCCTCTGGAACGCCCACGAAGCCGAGACAGTTGCAGCACTGGCGCGCGGGGCGCTGGGTGACATGGCGTTTGCCAAAAACTGGGAGATTGGCCAGCGTACCGCCTGGCCAGATGCGGTTGCCGATGCACTGACTGTGCTGGACCGGGCGCGAGAAGCGCCAGCCTGCCTGCCGCCCATACCTCATGCGGGCGCGCTCGATCTCAGTCGCCGCGAGCAGGAAATTCTCGCCCTGCTCTGCCAGCGGCAGACCAACGCTGAAATGGCCGCAGCGCTCTTCCTCAGTCCCCGCACCGTGGAGACGCACGTCGCTCGCGTGATTGCCAAGCTCGGAGCCTCGAACCGCCGCGAGGCCGCCGCCCTGGCCGTGCGCAACGGCCTCGCCTGACTGCGGCCACCCTCCGGCGAGCCTCGTATCACGGCGGGAATCACGTACATATTCAGTAATTCCTACTCACGACAACGCAGCCGTTGCTCCTCATGCTTGGTCTGTCAGCAATGGCTGGCCACCAGGCTCCCACGCACGCCGTGGCATTCCGCACATGGGAGACACGCATGACGCCAGCCGCATCCTCGTCGTTCGATGTCATCGTCCTCGGTGGCGGCATCGCGGGCGCCACCCTGGGCGGCGTCCTGGCGCGCGCCGGGCTCGGCGTGTTGGTCGTCGAGAAGGAGGCGCGCTTCCGCGATCGCGTCCGGGGCGAAGGTACGTGGCCGTGGGGCGTGGCCGAGGCGCACGCGCTGGGGCTGCACGAACTGCTGTGCGCGGCCAGCACAGTTCCCTGGCCGCCGTGCACCGGTATCAGGACCAGGTCCACGTGGAAACCATGATCGACATGACTGCAGATGGCAGCCCACCTGGCCTCGCCTTCTTCCACCCCCAGTTCCAGGAAGCGGCCTTCACCTGGGCGGCGGACCAGGGCGCCACCATGCTGCGGCCAGCCCGGACCGTGGCCTTTGCGTCGAATGGCCGGCCAGCACTGACCATCGCCACGCAAGACGGCGAAGTCACCTGTACCGCCCGCCTCGTGGTCGGCGCCGACGGCAAGCTCTCGAAGGTGCGCCAGTGGACGGGCGGCGAGAGCCTGGCCGACCCCGAGCACCATCGCATGGGCGGCGTCCTCGTGGCCGGGGCGGTGATCGACCGCGCCCATGACAACGTCACCTGGATCGAGGGCGAGGCCGTCAACTGGTTCCCCGCCGGCCCGGAGATGACCCGTCTGTATGTCGAGATGACCGCCGCCCGCCTGCGCGAGACGGGTATCGACCGCTCGTTTGCCGCGCTCATCGCCTTCGCCGCCCCACTCATGCCGGAGGGCGCGCTGGAGCACGCCACCCAGGCCGGGCCCATCGGCTTCTTTCCCACCAACGACATCTGGGCCAGCCGCATTGCCGGCAACCACGTGGCGCTCATTGGCGATGCGGCGGGCGCGCCCGATCCGTCACAGGGCCACGGCACACCGATGATCTTCCGCGATGTGCGCGCGCTGAGTGAACTGCTTCTTTCTGAAACCAACTGGGAGTCGGCAATCAGGGCCTATGCCCTGGAGCGAGCGCGCGCGTTCGCCGTGATCCGCGAGGTCGACCGCTGGCACAACGCCTTCTTCGAGATGACCCAGGACGCCCTGCGGCTGCAGGAGGGGCATGAACGTGCAAAGGCATACGATCCGGAGCTGGGCGGCTTCAGCGCCCTGGCATTGCGCGGCCCGGATGGTCTGGTCGCGGATGAAGCCGCCCGGCGTCACTACTTCGGCGAAGACATCGGGTAACCCGTCATCGGCGAGGTCTCGTTCCTGGAATCGACGCGCCGCTGCCGCCGCTGCCCCCCGCCCGGCAAGGAACCCACCGCTGGACGGCGATCCACGCGCTCTCCCGCGTGCCCCGCCTCGATGAGGTTGAACCCGGCGCCGGGGGACACACCGCGAGATTCAGGCTTGACATGAGAGGAAACGGGCGTACGATGAGCCCCAAAATCACCACACACTGCGGCGCCTGACCCGGCTCGTTCATCCCAACCCGCTCGCTGTCACCCACGTCAAGGGTGGCCACGAGCCCCACGAAGAGGTAGCGCCATGGATCCTGGACGCGGCAATTTGCGTCATTTTGCCGACCGTATCACCCGTGCTCGTCTCACGCGCCGGACGGCGCTGGCCGCGAGTGGCGCCGGGCTCGCCACGTCGCTGCTGGAGCGGCTCGCGCCGAAGTCAACCGTGACGGCTGCCCAGAGCGCCACGCCAACGGTTGCCGCCAGCGGCGCGAACGAACCTCCCGCCGTACCAGCCTGGATGCAGACACCCGGAGCACCAGCCTCGGCGTATGGCGAGCGTGCCCCTGCCGAAGAATCGGTGGTGCGCTGGTCACCGGCGCCAGATGTGAGCTTCTCCCCCCTGGCGGATCTGCACGGAACGCTGACGCCCAATGCGCTCTTTTATGAAGTCCACTACGGTGGCATACCGGCCATCGACCCGGCTGAGCATCGACTGATGGTCCATGGCCTGGTCGAGCAGCCGATGCTCTTCACCATGGACGATATCAAGCGCTTCCCGTCGGTCTCGGTCATCCACTTCCTGGAGTGCTCTGGCAACTCCTTCTTCGAGTGGCAGGAGGGATCGGGTGGAGAAACAGTGCAGCAAACCGCTGGACTGACAAGCTGCGCCGAGTGGACCGGGGTACCGGTTGCCACCGTCCTGCGGGAGGTCGGAATCAAGCCGGGCGCCGGGTGGATGCTGGCTGAGGGTGCAGATGCCGCCGGGCATGACCGGAGCATCCCGGTGGAGAAGGCGATGCAGGATGGCCTGCTCGCCTATGCCGCCAACGGCGAGGACCTGCGGCCGTCCCAGGGCTACCCGCTCCGCCTCTTGCTTCCCGGCTTCGAGGGCAACACCAACGTCAAGTGGCTGCGCCGGCTGAAGCTCGGGACCGAGCCGTGGCACACCCGGCAGGAAACATCGCACTACAGCGATCTCATGCCCGATGGGACAGCGCGCGAGTTCACCTTCATCATGGAAGCCAAGTCGGTCATTACGTTCCCCTCCGGAGGGCAACGCCTCGCGGCCCCGGGGTTCCACGAGATCACCGGGTTGGCCTGGTCGGGACGCGGGAAGATCACCCAGGTCGATGTATCGACGGACGGCGGGCAAACCTGGTCTGCCGCGACGCTCCAGGAGCCAGTGCGATCCATCGCCTGGACCCGCTTCCGCATGCCGTGGCGGTGGGACGGGCAACCTGCCCGCCTCCAGAGCCGGGCCATCGACGAGACCGGCTACGTCCAGCCGACCCTGGCGCAGTTGGTCGAGGCGCGGGGGGTCAACTCCTTCTACCACTTTAACGGGATCCAGACCTGGGACATCGCCGCAGATGGGGAGGTCACTGATGTCTACGCCTAACGAACATTTCGGCTTCGGCCAGCCAGCGACGGATGAGCAGATCAGCGGCTGGAACATCGACGTTGCTGCGGATGGCGCCGGGTTGCCGCCCGGGAGCGGCACGGTGCAGCAGGGGGAGGAGATCTTCGCCCGCCTGGGAGCCAAGTGCCACGGGGAAAAGGGCGAGGGCAGCGACAAGGCGCCACCGCTGGTAGGAGGGTTCGGCTCACTCAACACCGATGCCCCGCTGAAAACCGTCGGCAGTTTCTGGCCCTACGCGCCGGTGCTCTACGACTACATCCACCGGGCGATGCCTGCCGACAAGCCGCAGTCGCTGCAGCCGAATGAGGTCTACGCCCTGTGCGCGTATCTGCTCTACCTGAACGGCATTGTCCCTGAGGACGCCGTGATGGATGCCACGACGCTGCCGCAGGTCGTGATGCCCAACCATGCCGGGTTCACCAGCCCCGATCCGCGCCCGGATGTCTTTGACACGGTTCCTGCTGCACCACCCAGGACAACGTAGCGGCCGTGAGGCCGGCCCAGGAAGTGACAGGGCCGTGGCCTGTCGCCGCCTGGGCCGGCGCACGCCGGAAATCCTGGCGGTGCTCGCCGAGACCTGCAGCGTAACGACGCCAGCGCCCGACCTGAACGAAACGCTGGAAGCCCTGCGTATCGAGACGCTGCGCGGGCAGTTGCAAGCCATGCCTGGCGCAGCCGCCCTGCTCGCCTTCGCCGCCCGAAGCACCTTGCCTGATCTGCAAACCGTGATCCCGTGGCTGCTGGCGCTGCGCCTTGCGCGCTCCACCGATGCCGGGATACCCCGTATACCCACGCAGCCCTGCGCACCCAATTGGGGAACAAACTGGTAACTCCTCCCGATGCCAGACACCCCTTGACCGCCAGCATGGGAGCCACGCCTGAGAGGTCAGGCAGCCGGGCGTTCGCTCCGGCTCCGCCAGGTCGTTCCGGAAAGGGCTCCCATGTCGCACCCTTCATGCGCTCCGGTGGCGCTCCTGTCCCACCAGAGCCCGCCAGCCTGCACCCGCCGCGCGCTGCTGCGCGGCGGTCTCGGCCTGGGGCTGGCGCTGGCGGCGCCCGGCGTGCTGCGGCCAGCAACCGCCTCCGCGCAAGCGATGCTGGCCGTGTGGGTCGCTGCGCCCCGCATCACGCGCACCGGCGACTGCCTGGCGCACGTCGCGGTCGCTATCACGCTCGCCCATGTCCCGGCAGGCAGCTACCTGCTCTCCGGCGACATCCTGGAGGCCGACGCCGGGACCGAGGAAACCGCGTTCTGCTGCGAGCTCCATCCTGCGCAGACCGATCTGGCCGGGGGGGAAACGCGGCGCGTGACCCTGACGCAGCGCGCCACCTCGGTCGATCTCGGGCTGGTGAAGGGGCTGGGCCCGGCGGCGCACGAGGCCTCCTCCCCGGACCTGGTGGAACTCTTCGCGCGCGTCACGTTGCGAGCCCTGGCAACGGATGCGGTGCTGGGTTCCTGGGATTCGCCGGAGCGGGTCGCCGTCAGCCGCGCGCTGCCCGGCTGGATGCCCTCGGCGCACGTGCAGGGCAACCCGCTGCTCACCCCGCGCGGGCCCACCCCGCCCGCCACAACGCGGGACGGCCGGCCGTTGCCCCTGCTGCCCTGCGCGCAGTGAACACAATCCGCCGGAGGGTCGCCGGCCGCGCGTCGCCCGGCTTCGCGCCGGGCGGCCTCGTCGAGCAGCCACCGCCGCCGGGCGCGGCGCACGCCGGGGTCGCGACGGCGCGCCCGGCGGCGACGGCCTCGTGCCCCCTCGCCGCCACCGCCGGGCCGAGAGCAACGCCACCAGGAGACGACCCAACGGCTGGGGAACCCGCTGTCGCCGCCAGGAGACAGCGGACCGCGCAGCGTTATCGCGCACGGGTGCGGCGCTGGCGTGGTGGGCGGGCGGGCCGCGCCCGGTCACGCCCGGGCGCCGTTGCACAATTGGCGAGAGCGGCCGCATGCCAGACTGCGGCCAAACGGGACGAGGTCTCGCGACAGGCACGAGACCCGACGCCGCACCGCCCGTCGCAGGAGGGGGAACGCCCGTGCCGATTACACCCGGCAAATGGATCGCAGATTCGAGCGCCTACCGGCCGGACCGCTATTACCGCTACGCCGAACTGACGGAACTCCTGCACCGCTGGGCGGCAGACCACCCTTCCCTGCTCTCCATCGAGCGCATCGGGACGTCCTACCAGGGCCGGGGTATCTGGGCGCTGACCCTGACGGACCGCGCGGCCGGACCGCCCGAGGAGAAACCGGCCTACTTCATCGACGCCAACATCCACGCCGACGAAGTCACCGGCATCGCGACCATCCTCTGGCTCATCAACCATGTGTTGACCGAAGCGGGCCACCATCCGCAGATCGACCGGCTGCTGGCCACCACCACGCTCTACCTCGTGCCGGCCGTCAATGTCGACGGTATCGACCCGGGCCTGATGGAGTCGGAACCATTCATCCGGTCCTCGCTGCGCCCCTTCCCCCACGCCGAGCAGCAGCCCGGGCTGGTGGAGCGCGACGTGGACGGCGACGGCACGATCGTGACCATGCGCCTCAAGGACCCGGCTGGCCCCTGGAAGATCTCCGCGCACGATCCGCGCATCATGACCCGCCGTGGGCCAGACGACCAGGATGGTGACTTCTACATTCTGCTGCCCGAAGGCGATATCCCCAACTGGGACGGCGGCGCTATCCCCATCGCGCCCGCGCTGCTCGGCCTCGACGCCAACCGCAACTTCCCGGCCGACTGGGCGCCGCACTGGGAACAGGAGGGCGCGGGCGCGTACCCCCTTTCCGAGCCAGAGACGCGCGCCCTCGCGGAGTTCCTGCTCGCGCACCCGAATATCCATGGCTCGCAGCACTTCCACACCTTCTCCGGCTGCATCCTGCGCCCGCCGACCGCGTACCCCTCCGCCGACATGCCGGCGCTCGACCGCGCCATCTACGAGGCCATCGGCAAGATGGGCGAGGAGGAAACCGGCTACCCCTGCATCGGCATTTACGACAAGTTCGCCTACGATCCGAAGAAACCGATGCGGGGCGGGCTGCTCGACTGGGCCTACGAGCAGCTTGGCATCGTCCCCTTCTCGACCGAACTCTGGTCGCTGACTGCGAAGGCGGGGGTTGCGGTCACAGACTTCATCGACTTCTTCCGCCACCGCCCGGACGACGTTGACGCCGCGATGCTGCGCGTGCTGGATACCGAACTGGACGGCGAAGGCTTCCGGGACTGGACGCCGTTCGACCACCCGCACCTGGGGCCGGTGGAGATCGGCGGCTGGAACCGCACCTTCACGTGGACCAACCCGCCCGGGCCCTTCCTGGAGGAGGTCACCGCCCCCAACGCCCGGTTCGTGCTGCGGGCCGCCCAGACCGGGCCGCGTCTGGAACTGCGCGACGCCAGGGCAGAGCCGCTGGGCGACGGGCTGTACAAGGTCTCCGCGGTGGTCCACAACACCGGTTTCCTGCCGACCTACGTCACGGAGGCCGCGCGCAAGGCGGGGGTGACGAAGCCCGTACGCGCCACCATCTCGCTCGGCGAGGGCGGGTCGCTGGTGGCCGGCCAGGCCGAGCAGGACCTGGGGAACCTGGAGGGACGCGCGAATCTTCATGGCGCCCTGCTCTGGAACGACACGTACCCGGCGTTGAACCGGGCGCGAGCCGAGTGGGTGGTGCGCCAGGCGGCGGGCACGGCCGTCACCGTGACGGCAGAGGCCACCAGGGCCGGCCTGACCCGCCAGGAGATCCCGCTCGCCATGCTGTAGAGCATTGACGATTGCGCCAACGGTGCGCATGATGCGCCCATCACCGATTGCTCCTGACACGCGTGGGTCACGTCATGGCTACATCGCCGCCCGACCGCCAAGCATCAGGACCGACGCGGATCAGAGCGCCGGGAACGCTGGGAGCCATCAGCCCACGGGCGTACACCACCGCGCCGCTCCCGGCCTCCCTGACGTCGCTCATTGGCCGCGACGCGGAGCTGGCAACCCTGGCCGCGCTGCTGCGCCAGCCGGAGGTCCGCCTGCTCACGCTGGTGGGGCCGGGCGGCGTGGGGAAGACCCGGCTCGCCCTGGAAGTTGCTGCGGCGGTCAGTGACGAGTTTGCCGATGGCGTAGCCCTCGCGCCCCTGACCCCGGCAACACACGCAGCCCAGGCGCCGGCCGCGATCGCTCAGGCGCTCGATCTGCGAGCGTCCTCCGGGCGCTCCCTGCTGGAGCAGCTTGCCTCCGCGTTGCGCGCCCAGCAGGTGCTGCTGGTGCTCGACAACGTCGAGCATGTCACCGGCGTCGCGCCCTTCCTGGCGGCGCTGCTCTCCGCCTGCCCCCGGCTGACCATCCTGGCGACCAGCCGCGCCATCCTGCACGTGACCGGGGAGCACGTTTTCCTGGTGATGCCGCTGGCGCTGCCCAATCCCGCCCTCGCCCCGACCCCGGATGTCGCCCTGGCTTCGCCCGCCGTGCAGCTTTTCGTGGCGCGGGCGCAGGCCGCCCGGCCCGGCTTCAACGTCACGCCCGGCAACGTCGCGGCCGTCGCCGCCATCTGCCGTCGCCTGGATGGCCTGCCGCTGGCGATCGAGCTGGCCGCCGCACGCACCACGCACCTGCCGCCGCCAGCCCTGCTGGAGCACCTGGAAGCGCCGCTTTCCACCCTGACCGGCGGCCCGTACGATCAGCCGCTGCGCCTGCAAACGCTGCGCAACGCCATCGCCTGGTCCTACGATCTCCTCTCTCCGGCCGAACAGGGGCTCTGCCGCCGCCTCGCGGTCTTTGTGGATGGCTTCACGCTGGAGGCTGCCGAGGCCATTGGCGGGCAAGACGCGGCCGCCACGCTCGATCTCATCCGCGCGCTGGTCGAGAAGAGCCTTGTGGTGCAGTCGGAGCTGCCAGTAGGCATCCCGCGCTTCGGGATGCTGGAGACCATCCGGGAGTTCGCGTTGGAGCGCCTGGCCGCGAGCGAGGACGATGCCCCGACGCGCGCCGCCCACGCGACGTTCTACCTGCGCCTGGCCGAGGAGGCCGGGCCCCGCCTGATCCTGGCTGGCTCGGCTCAGTGGGTGGAGCGCCTGGCCATCGACCGGCCCAACCTGCGCGCTGCGGCCGCCTGGGCGCTCGCGCACGGGCGCGCAGAGGCCGTGCTCCGCCTGGCCGGCACGGTGCTCTCCTTCGCCTACGCGCGCGGCGAGCCGCACGAGGGGCAGGCGTGGCTTGAGGCGGCCCTGGCGGCTGATGCCACGGCCCCGCCCCGCATCCGCATCGACGCCCTGTTCGCCGCCTCAGCGCTGGCCCAGGTGCAGGGCGATTTCGCGCACTCCACCGCGCTCAGCGAGCAGGGCCTGGCCATGGCGCAGGCCGTGGGGTACGCCTTCGGGCAGGCGCGCGCCCACCTCGCCCTCGGCATCACCGCCGAGTGGCAGGGCGAGCTCGACCGCGCCGCCGGGCACTATGAAACGGCGCGCACCCTGATGGCGGAACGGGATGACCCGGAGCGCCTGCCGCACTGGACCCTGACGCCGGCGGCCAACCTGGCGGACATCGCCCTGCTTCGCGACGACCCGGTGCTCGCAGGCGCCCTCGCCACCGAGGCCGTCGCAAGCTGGCGGGAGATGGGCTATCTGTGGGGGATCGCCCAGGCGCTCGGCACCGCAGCAGCGGCGGCGAGTGAGCGCGGCGACCAGGTGCACGCGGCCCGGCTCCACGAGGAAACGCTCACCCTCTGGCTGGACAGCGACGACGGCCGGGGAATTGCAGGCGCGCTGGCAGGCATTGCCGGCGTGGCGAATCATCGCAGGCAGTTTGAGGCCGCGGCGCGCCTGCTTGGCGCCGCCTGGGGCATTGCCGCGTCGCTTGGGGTGCGCTACCTGGCCCACCATGTCCACGCCGAGCGTGTGCTGGCCGCCACGCGCGCGCACCTGGAGGACGATGCGTTCGCGGTGGCGTGGTCCCAGGGGCAGGCCCTGCCGGTGGAACAGGCGGTGGTCGAAGCACGGCGGGTGCTCGCGCTCCCGGCGCCGACCCGCCCGTCAGCCGAGGCCGTCCCGCTGCGGCTCCTCTCGCCGCGCGAACTCGACGTGCTGCGCCTGCTGGTGGCAGGCCACTCCGACCGCGAGATCGGCGCGGCCCTGCAGGTCAGCCCGCGCACGGTCCAGACGCACGTCGCCAGCCTTTTTGCCAAGTTTGGGGTCGATTCGCGCGTCGAGGCCACCGCGCTGGCGGTCCGCCGCGGCCTGGTGTAGCGCGCCACCCAGTCCCGCCCACCCGGCGGCTTCTGCAGCGCCCTCCCCGTGCTCGATGCCGGGCTGACCGGGGGAAGCCGGGCTCGTCGGGGGGGCGCCGGCCTGGTTGGTGCGTCAACGATCAGCCGCGCCTCTGCGTGGCCGCCGTGGGTGGGCTCGCGTCCACGCGGCGAGACGAGAGAGCGGTTTGCACAGGCATCAGCCCGTTGCCCGTTCGCCGAGGTGTTCTTGGGTGACGCCGGGAACCCTCGTTCGCCAGACCGGCCCCGGCGGCGTCTCACTCCCCGGCGATCTGCCCCAGGTAGCGCTCCGCCGAGCGGTGAACCGCGCCCTTCGCATCGGCGGCCACGACGCTGCCCGGCCAGGAACTGTAGAGACGGTCAAAGGGGTACGGCTCGACTGCGGCCACGATCCGGCGGATGGCGTCCGCGCCAAGCGGAATCAGGTTCGGGTAGGAGTACATGAAGCTGACCCGGCGCCGGTCCTGAACCACCATGATGGTGTCGCCGGTCAGCAAGACGCCGCGTCCCTCCGCGCCAGCAGGCCAGTGCAGCGCGCAGCTGCCCGCGAAGTGCCCGCCGCAGTGGACGAGCGTCAGCCCGCTCCCCGGCAGCGGATCGCACGTCTCCCCCTCCCAGAAGCGGATCGCGGGGTCAGGAAGCGTGACCCATTCGCGGTCAGCGGCGTGGAGGTACACCGGGATGTTGCCAAAGGCGTGGCTCCAGGCGGCGACGCCGGTGAAGAAGTGCGGGTGGGAGACAGCGATGGCCGCCAGCCCGCCCAACTCCTCGATCGCCGCGACCGTGGCGTCATCGACAAGGCTGATGCTGTTCCAGAGCACGTTGCCGGCGGGGGTCTGGATCAGGTGCGCCTGCTGACCAATCGCCACCTTCGGCTCGGACATGACGCCGGTCAGGCCCGCCTCAATGGGCGTCACCGCGTTGCGGTGATCCTGGCGCAGGGCGTCGAGCGTGGTCCAGAGCTGGCCCTCATGCCCGATGTACTGGCGCTCGTCGTCGCAGATCGGGCAGGAGGCCGGTGGGTTGGCGGCGGCGGGAAAGTGCGCGCCGCACGTCACGCAAATGTACGGGGTCATCGCTGCCTCCTCAGTGGCCGGGGTGCTCTTCGTCCAGCCACTCGGTGATGACATGGTCGCTCAGGTGGATATCGAGCGACCGAAACGGACCGCTGCCCGTGTTGGTGAATCTGTGCGGGACCCCGGCCGGGGCGATCAGGATGTGGCCCGGGGTGGCGAGGATGACCTCCTCGCCCACCACAAACGTCGCCTCGCCCTCCTCGATCACGAACAGCTCCGGGTAGGGATGGCGATGCAGGCGCGGACCGCTATCCGGCGGGCCGTTGAAAAACAGCAGCGAGGCGGGGACCCCGCCGTGGCGCGCGCCTTCGAAGGCGTAGGCGTTGCCCGAACAGGGCAGGTCCGTGAGCGCAATGGGCGACATTGCCCCTCCGTTTGCTGACGCTGAGGCTGCGGCTCACCGGCAGGCCGTCAGGGGAAAGTCTACGTCGCATCGCCGTGCTCGTGGCCGCCCCGGCCACGACCCGTGTGTCTCGAGCGGAGTCGAGAGATCTCGCCGTGCCCCAGGGAACCGAGGCCTCTCACACGTGGTGTGAATTCGCTCTTGCAGGGGGATTCGACTCCAACACCGGCGGCGTTGCACCCTTGGATAGCATGTCACACCAAGCATTCTCGACGTCGCTCGAGACACAGGGATTTGCTGCCGGCCAGGTCACGTTCAAACCGCTATTGCCGGCCCCATGCCGCGACCTTCATGCGTTGTTGCGCCTCGGGCCCACGCCTCCTTCCGGGCGACGGCCAGCAGATGCGGGCTCAGGCCGAGCAGGCTGGGTTCGCTCTCGGCGAGCCGCGCGACCCGCAGGAGATGCGCCTGCCTCTCTGGGTCGCCTGCGCCATCGCCCACAAACCCGCCAGCGTGCCCGCCCCGCGCGTCAACCGCTCGCGCTCCCTTCCCTGGTTGTAGAAGCGCTGCATGTCCGCGTCGATCATGGCACGTCCGCAGCGTACCCCTCGTGCTGGCTCCCATCCCCTTGCCGGAGCGCGCCAGCGTCATACGGCGCCAGCGAGTCTATGGCCTGCGCCGGTGTACTCGCTGGCCAGGCACTGCATGCAGACCTCGTCCCAGCGGTGGCCGGCAAAAGCAGTGGCTTTGCTGGCGGCGGCCGAACTCCCGGAAGCCCGCCTTCTGGTAGGCGCGGATGCCCGCATGGTTGTACGCAGACACGCGCAGCATGACATTGTGGAGTCCGACACCGGTGAAGGCGTAGGCGAGCATCAGGCGGGTCGTCGCGGTCCCCAGCCCCTGACCACGCGCATCGGCTTCCCCAATTATCAGGACGAACTCGGCCGTGCCGTGATGCCCATCGATGCCGTGGAGATTCGTGATGCCGATCGCCTGCCAGAAATGCCGCACAGAGACCGTGAAGCGAATCGAGGCGGAGTCGCAGGACGCTCGTTCAAACCACGCCGCGCGCTCCTCCAGCGTCACTGGCCCGGCAACGTAAGCCATCGTGCGGGCAACCACGGGGTCATTGCGCCAGCGCGAGCAGGTTGGGATAAGGTCACGCCGCAACGGGCCGAGCGCGACCTGCTCCCCCAGGATGGTGATGATTGGCGCACCACCGTGCGGCATGTCGCCCCCTCGCGCATTGCACGCGTACACGTCCCCGGTATCTCGATTTCGCCCGAGACGCGAGGGTCGGGTTGCGGCCGGCCTTGGTATCTGACGTTCGCCGTGGTGTGCGGCGTGCTGGCGCATGCGCAGTTCAGGAAGCATGTGGGCGCCCGCAGGTAGCCGCAACACGGAGACGCCGCACTCGGCATCAGCGCGAGTGCGGCGTCTCCTGTGACTGGCCGGGAGTTGTGTGGCGCCGGGCGCTGCTCCAGGCGTGGAGCCGGTCCGGCGACAACTACGCTAGTTGTTCCTGCACCTGTTGTTGCACTTCTTGTTGCAATTGTTCTTGTTCTTTTTGCCCGGCTTCCGGTTGTTCTTCTTGCACTTCCGCTTGCACCTCTTGCACTTGTTGTCCTGCCTGGCATCGGCACTCTGGCGAAGGCCCGCGAGGCCCAGCGCGCCGAGCGCTGCGGCGCTCAGCCCGGCTACGGCGCTTCGCCGTGTCGCGCGCTCAGCCACCGACCGGGCCAGATCGTCAATGTGTTCGCTCACGTCGGGTTCCTTTTCACGTGATCAGTCGGGACGAGTCGATGGGTTCCTGCGGCTTCGGCTGCTGCCTCGCCGTCGCCCTGGGTGCATGGCTGGGCTGCGGGGCGCCTGCCTACGGGGCCGGCGTCGCCCCCGCCATCTCGCCCATCTCGCCCATCGTGCCTTCCGCTACCGGCATCATGATGTGCTCGTACGGCGTGCCCGCCCACATGATGTATGGGCCACCGGAGGCGTGATCGGTCGTGAACACGCTCTGGTCCAGTTCCCCGGGCAGCAGAAGCATGACGTGCGGGGGTGAACTCACCCACTCGTCGCCGGCGGCCGGTTCCGTGGCGTAGGGGTCCGTGTTGCTGGCATCGCTGCCGCCCTGCAGCATGTAGGCCAGGCCCGGAACCTTCGTGTCCGGCGCTTTCTGGGCAATCAGCGCCGCCAGCCAGTTCATCCACGTCTGGTCCAGACACATGGGATCGAGGCTCGGCGTGCCAGGCGCGTCCGGGAAGCAGGACCAGCCATTCGTGCCTTCGCGCAGCACGATGAAGTTGCCTGCGTCATCGACGTTGAGATCGTAGATCGTGGCGTCTGCGCCAATGGACGCCGGAGCGGCACTCATCGCCTGCTCGATCTTCGCGTCCGCATCATCCTGGCTGGCGACCGGCGCGGCGTGCGTCAGACCAACCGCGACCATCCCGGCCAGCAGGACGACCAGCGAGGCAACATGCCAGGTGTGTTTCAGGAGCATGGTGGACGTTCCTTTCCCGGAGCCGCGCTCCGCGATCAGCGTGACGGTGAACGGAGACTCGGTGTGCCAGCGTCGATGGTCCGCCCTCCTTTCGCGCCTGGCCGTGGCCGCATTACCCGCCCTGGCCCAACAGTTCGTGCCGCGAGCGCAGTCGAGAGACCTCGTCAGCCCAACGTCTCGTGTCTCGAGCGCAGTCGAGAGACCTCGTTCGAGACACGAGCAGGCCATCTCAGGCCGGGGCGATGTTCTGGTTGACGCGGAAGAGATTGGTGGGGTCGTAGGCCGCCTTGATCTGCGCCAGCCGCGCGTAGTGCTCGCCGTACGAGGCGCGCACCCGATCCTGCCCTTCGTCGGTGGCGTCCATCATCATGTTGACGTAGGCGCCGCCGGCCGAATACGGATGCAGGGCCGACCAGTAGGCGCGGGCCCAGGCGATCATCGCCGGGTTGTCGGCGGGGTCGGGGCTGACGCCCACGATCACCATGCCCCACTTTGCATCCCGGTAGTTCCAGGCCGTCGCGTCGCGCGGCACGCGCCCGGCCACGCCATCGATGGGGTAGAGGTGCATCGTCGATTTCCCGGTCGGGAGTTGCCCGGCAAAGGCGACGTGCAGCGCCACCGCATCGTCGGGAATCTCCCGCACGAAATCGGCCTTCCAGTACCACTGATCGCCGGCGGGATACAGGGCATCGAACATCGAGTTCAGGGCCGGGTGGGTGATGGGGCCAACCCAGTCCAGCGCGGGCGGGCCGAGCGCCTCACGGACCGGGTCCAGCGCGGCGGCGGGGTTCTCCCCGGTGTAGGCCCAGACCACGCCGCACATCTTCTGGTTCCACAAGTCCTCCGGAAAGGGCGCCACCGGGGGCACGGTGAGGAACGCGAAGAACCCGTTGAGGTCATCCGGCGCGTGGGTGATGAACTCGCGGTACCACGTCAGCACCTCCGCCGAGCGTTCCAGCGGCCAGAGCATTGGCCCGGCGGTGAGGTGCGGCAGCGGGTGCAGCCGGAAGACGAAGGAGGTGACGACGCCGAAGTTGCCGCCGCCGCCCCGCAGCGCCCAGAACAGATCGGGGTGTTGGGTTTCGCTGGCCGTGACGAAGCGGCCATCGGCCAGCACCACATCGGCCTCGATCAGATTGTCGATGGCCAGCCCGAGTTGGCGCGTGAGGTGCCCGAGCCCACCCCCGAGCGTGATGCCGCCGACCCCGGTGGTGGAGATGATGCCGCTGGGGGTCGCCAGGCCGAACGCGTGGGCCGCGTGGTGCAGATCGCCCAGCAACGCCCCGCCCTCCACCCGCGCGGTGCGCGCCTCCGGGTCGACGCGAACGCCGTTCATCTGCCGCAGATCGATCACCAGGCCGTCATCGACCGAGCCCAGGCCGGGGCCGTTGTGGCCGCCGCCGCGAATCGCGACCAGCAGCTCGTGGTCGCGCGCGAATCCCACTGCGGTGATGACATCGGCGACATCGGCGCACTGGACGATGAGCGCGGGGCGCTTGTCGATCATGGCGTTGTAGAGGGCGCGAGCGTCATCGTAACCGGGGTCGGCGGGGGTAATCAGGCGGCCACGCAAGGCCGCAGCCAACTCCTGGATGGCGGCGGCGTCGATGGTGCGCGAGGTCGTGGTTGCCGTAACCATGGTCGTCCTCCTGTGGGGTGCGGTGGGGTGGAGCGCGGACGGAGGAGTGTGGGTGTGCCAGGGCCGCGCGGTCAGGCGTGGGCAGCGACGGCGGCGTTGTGGAAGACATCAACAACGTGGCCATCATGCCACTCGGGGTCGGCGCCAAGCAGGGCGCGGTACTGTTCGTAGCGCGCGTGCTGCTCGGGGCTGCTGGCGTTGTCCCGGTAGGCGCGTTCGCTCTCGAAGATCACGACCAGGTAGAGCTCGTCCGCGTTGGCATCGGTGCGGAAGACATACTCAGAGACCAGGCCGGGGATCTGGGCCGACATCTCCTGGCCCAGGCGCGTGAGTTCGTCCAACTTGCCCGGCTTGATGGCGAGGCGGGCAACAGTGCCGTACATGGTCATGCCTCCCTGAAGCTGATCGGGTTGGGCCTGGCCAGACGGAAGGTGGCTATGCAATCGCGTTCGGAGTCACGCCTGGCCTGGCGGTGAATTGCGAACCGGTCAGCAGGGTGCGCGTCGGAGTCCACCTGTCCTGCTCTGGCCGGATCACCAGTTTGCGCGCGCGCGAGGCCGCGCACATCCCGCGTCTTGCGGAGTCTCCACGCCGTCTGGCGGCGGCCGGGGCGGCGGCGGGTCCGTAAATCCCGCAAATCGTGCCCGCGCCGCACCCCCGAGCCCCCCTACCCCTGCCAGTGCATCGCCTTCCACCCCCCTCGCTTGTCGCAGACCTCCACGCGGCGCGCTCCACCTCGTATCCCCCGCAACGTCACCGAGGCGCCGGGGAGATCCCCGGCGCCTCGGTGACGAGTGGCGTGCGTTGGCTCCGCGCTACGAGCAGGCCGCAGCCCCAAACTGCGCCGTCGCCACGTTGTTCGCGGTCTTGTTGCCCGGCTCGCCCGGGACCGGGCTGGGGTCGGTGCGCGCCGTGACGGCGCCGTTGTTGATCCAGTTGCAGCCAAGCCGGAACTCGACCGTAGTCGAAGCGCCCCTGGCAAGACTCAGCGGCAACGAGAAGTCCTCGTCGCGCACGGTCATGTCGGCGCGCTGCGCCACCATGCCGATGCGGAACCCGGCGGCGTTGCGCTTGCCGATGTTGGCGACGGTGACGACGATGGTGTCGTGACCGGCCTCGGCGCTGGGCTGCACGACCACCGACTGAATAGCGATGTTCGGGTACTTCTTTCTTTTCGCCGCCTCGGCGTGGTCGCCGCCAGGCTGCGGCACGCTGCCAGCCGCCAGAAGCGACAGGGCCAGGCCGCCCAACACGAGCCCCTGCCTGATGGAAATGAGTGAGATCATGCGCTGTTCCGTCCTTTGCCTTGCTGTGTGACGTACCTTGCTATCAGGTGTTGGCGTTGCGGCTGACGGCCGTTCCGGAGTGGCGCGCCAGCGTTCGGCCCCAACGCATGGCAGCTTAGGTGGGTACAGCCGGGCTGGCTGTCAAGGCGGGCAAGGTGGGCGTGTCAATTGCCGGACAGCGCCGGCTCGCGACTGCGGGTGAGTTGAGGCGCCGGGGCGTGTGGTTCCGGGCATGGCGTGACCACCGGGCATCTGTCCCGCCCGGCGCCGCCGAAAACGGGGGCGCGGCATCGTGCCGGAGAGCGTCGCTACCCTGGCGCCGCGACGCTGGTGACCGCTCCTCGCCGGCGCCGGGCGGGGCGGCAGGCGGCAGGGCGCCAGAACGGCCAGCGCGGGGAACCGGGCCGCTCCGGGTTCCCCGCGCGGCATCTTACGTCGTTACGATACGGGTATAAGAGCGTTGATCGTGCACGTTACGCCGAGGGCAACATCGCACTCCGCGCAGCAGGGGAGCAGCGCCGCCTTGCACTCCGCCACCTCCTCAGTCACTTGCTCGCAGAAGGCCGTCACCTGATCGGTGCAGGAGGCTGTCTGTTGCTTGCACTTCTTTTTGGCCTTCTTTCGGGCCTTCTTGCCCGCGTTATTCTTGGCCGACGCGCCCAGCGCGCCGGCCAGCGTGGCGGCCAACCCGGCGCCGCCGAGCGCCAGCAGCGTCCGCCGCTGGCTGGTTTCCGCCGACCGTGTCTGTGTCGAGAGAGTGCCACGAGTCATGACCACGCCTCCTTGCCTGGGTCTGACAACACCGCGTACGAACCCTCGATGAGCCGTCGCTCCCCTGCCCGGAGAAGGACGCAGTCCATGCCATATGCGCAGCGTGCGGCATCGCTGGCGCACCCACGACCGGAGCCCTCCCCCTGCGGGATCAGTATGGCATCTGGCAGGTTCGGGTTGCGTCTCAGGCCGGTTTGAAGGCGTTGAGCGTGCAGAGCACGCCAAAGGCGACATCGCATTCCGCGCAGCAGGGCAGGGTCAGGGTCAGGCACTCGGCGGTGATGACGCCGGGTTGCGCGCAGAAGGCCGTCACCTGGTCGGTGCAGGAGGCCTTCTGCTGCTTGCACTTCTTCCTGGCCTTCTTGCCCGCCTTGCTCCTGGCCGAGGCCCCGACCGGCCGGGCCAGCGTGGCGGCCAACCCGGCGGCAGCCAGCGTCAACAGGGTCCGCCGCTCCGTCCCGGCGGCGCGCGTCATCGTGTCGAAGGCGTCCGTGGTCATGCAGGATGCTCCTTGCCCGAAACGAGGCGCTGCCTCGCCCTGGTCCCGGGCGGGGCTGCCCGCTGCTTCTGGTTCCGGGCAAGCAACCTCCGTGCCGCCTGCGCCTGGCGCTGGCCCGGTGCCCCGCCTCGCCGGTTGGTCGCCCGGCATACGGTGGCCCGGGCCGCCCGGTGGGATACTCCCCACCGCAGACCATCCGCGTGCTCACCGAGGAGGGTGAGTGTTCACGCACCTCGGCCGCATCGTCGCGCGCCTGGCCCCGGTGATTGTTGTCATCTGGCTGCTCGCCGTTGCCGGCGCCAGCCTGACCCTGGCGCCGCGCTTCACCACCGCGCTGACCGGCCCCCCACTCCAGGTGCGGGGTTCCGATTCGGCGCGAGCGCAGAAGATCATTGCGGAGCGCTTCGGCGAACCCTTTGCGGAACAGGACCTCGTCGTCTTCACCTCCGCCTCGCTCACCGTCGATGACCCCGGCTTCCGCGCGGTCGTGACCGACGCGCTGGATCGCCTCCGCCCCTTGCCCGGCGTGGTCAGCATCACCTCGCCCTATGACCCCGGCGCGGGCGCCCTGATCGCCAAAGACCGCCAGATGGCGACCGCCATCGTGGCCATCACCGGCACGAACGCCGAGCGCCAGCGGCTCGTCCGACGCCTCACGCTGCGCGCCACCGCCGCCTCCACTCCGTACGTCACGGTCTACCTCACCGGCAGTTCGCCCCTCATTGCCGAGCTCGTTACGCAGGAGCAGGCTGATCTCTCGCGGGCCGAGCAGCTTGGGTTGCCCATTGCCGCGCTCGTCTTGCTGATCACCTCCGGCACGGTCATCGCCGCCGGGCTGCCCATTCTGCTGGCTCTGAGCGGCATGGCGCTCACCTTCGGGGTGCTCGGCGCGGCCTCCCTGCTCACGGAGTTCAACCTCTTCGTCCCCAACATCGCGACCATGATCGGCCTCGGCGTCGGCATCGACTACGCGCTCTTCATCGTCACCCGCTATCGCGAGGAACTGGCGGGCGGGCGGGCGCCGGCCGACGCCGTGACCGTCACCATGGCCACCACCGGCAAGAATGTCTTCTTCTCGGGCATCACCGTGCTGGTCTCGCTCTCCGGGCTGTTTCTCGTCAACGCGCGCATCTTCCACGAACTGGCGCTCGGCGCCATGACGGCCGTGGCGGTGATGCTGCTGGGCGCGATGACCTTTCTGCCCGCGCTCCTCGCGTGGCTCGGGCATCGGGTGAACGCCTTGCGGCTCCCGGGGCGGCCAGCCGGGGCCACCGGCATCGGCGGGGCGGCCTTCTGGGCCCACTGGGCCAGGGCGATCATGCGGCGACCCGGCTTCTGGGCGGCTGTGGCGGTCGCCATTCTGCTCCTCCTGTCCTCCCCCATCACGCGGCTCAACCTCTCGCTGGACACCAGCACGCCGGAATCAAAGCAGGGCTCGGCGGGCGCCGGGCGCAAGATCCTGGAGCAGGAGTTCAACGAGGGCCTCATCTCCCCGCTCCAGATCGTGTATGTCAGCCGCGATGGCGCGCTCGACCAGCGCGATCTCGATGCCATCGCGCACCTCTCCCGGTTGCTGACGAGCGATTGGGCGGTGGTGGATGTTATCTCCGTGACGACCCTGCTCGACCAGTACACCGGCGGACACTCGGTCGATGCCCTGTCCCTGGCCGCCAACTACCCGCAGGTCGTGGAGGCGGCGGGCGATGTCGTGAACTTCAAGACCGGCAGAGACGTTGCGGTGATCCGGGCCGTGCCGCGCTGGTCCCCCGATTCGCCGGGTCCGCTGGCGTTGGTCGAGCGGGTGCGGAACCGCCTGGGGCCGGCAGCGCTGGCCGGCGTACCCGCCGATCTGCACGTGGGTGGCCTGAGCGCGCAGATCGTGGACATCAGCGCCGAATCGCGCCACAAACTGCCGGTGGTGGCCGGGGTCATTGTGCTGGTGTCGATGCTGCTGCTGATGATGGTCTTCCGCAGCGTCGTGCTGCCGCTGAAGGCGATCCTGATGAACGTGCTCGGCATCACGGCGGCCTACGGGCTGCTGGTGGTCGTTTTTCAGGACGGCGCAGGGGCGCGGTTGCTCCACTTCACGCCCACCGGCAGCATCCAGGTGTACCTGCCGTTGCTCACCTTCGCCGTACTCTTCGGCATCTCGATGGACTACGAGGTGTTCCTGCTTGGCCGCATCAAGGAAGAGTGGGAGAAGACCCACCACAACGAGGAAGCGGTGGTGACCGGCGTGCAGCGCACCGCCTCGGTGATCACGGCGGCGGCGGCGATCATGGTCGCGGTCTTCAGCACCTTCACCCTCGCCCAGCTCATGGAGGTCAAGGAACTCGGCTTCTCACTGGCCGCCGCCGTCTTCATCGACGCCACGCTGATCCGCACCATCCTGGCGCCAGCCGCCATGCAACTGCTCGGCGACCGCAACTGGTGGCTGCCAGCCTGGCTGGACCGCCTGCTCCCGCGCATCAACCTCTCGGAGGATGCCGGCGCTGTGGCCGGAGCAGAGCCACCGGAGGGCTGACGCCCGGCAGGCTGGCCCGGGGCGAACGCATTGATGGATATCAATAGCTTGTCTACCATTCCAGCATGAGCAAGCGGACCCGGCCAGCCGACTGCTGCACGACATTCACAGACGTGGCGCCGCTCCCTTCCCAGATGCGGGACCGCAGCGTAGCCGTGCTGAAGGCCCTCGCCGACCCGACCCGGCTGGAGATGTACCGGCTCATCGCCGGGCAGCCGGGCGGGCTCTGCGCCTGCGACATTGTCGATCGCTTCGACCTGGCCCAGCCGACCATCGCGCACCATCTCAAGGCCCTGCGCGAGGCTGGCCTGGTGACGGTCTCCCGGTCGGGCATCTGGGCCTACTACGCGGCGGACCCGGCGGGCACACAGCTGCTCCAGGAGGTACTGGCGGCCCTGGGAGGCAGGCGGCGCGCTGCGGGCCAATAGACTGCGCTTTTTTTGCGTTCACGCATAGACGGTTATCGATACGACTTGTGGGCCGGCACGTGGCCCGGGTCGAGGAAAGACGATCAAATCGATGCAGGCATCTACCGCTCCGGCCGTGGCAGCGCCAGTTCCGGAACGCCCCCGGCTCTCCACCATTGACCGCTTCCTGCCGGTCTGGATCCTGGCCGCCATGGCGCTCGGAATCCTGCTGGGGCGCGTCTTTCCGGACCTCGGCGCAGCGCTGGACCAGGTCCAGGTCGCCGGGGTCTCACTGCCGATCGCCCTCGGCCTGCTCTGGATGATGTACCCGGTGCTGGCGCGGGTGAAGTACGAGTCGCTCGGCCGTTTCCGGGCCCAGGGCCGGCTCTTCGCGACCTCGATGGTGTTCAACTGGCTGCTTGGGCCAGCGCTGATGTTCACCCTGGCCTGGGTTCTTCTGCCCGATTTGCCCCACTATCGCAACGGCCTGGTGCTCATCGGCCTGGCGCGCTGCATTGCCATGGTGCTGATCTGGAACATGCTGGCGCGGGGTGATGGCGACGCGGCGGCCGTGCTGGTGGCCCTCAATTCGCTCTTCCAGATTCTGTTCTATTCGGTGCTGGGCTGGTTCTACCTGACCGCGCTCCCGGGCTGGCTCGGGGCCGAGGGCACGGCCTTCACCGTCTCGATGTGGGATATCGCGAAGAGCGTGCTCATCTTCCTCGGCATCCCGCTCGCCGCCGGCGCAGCCACGCGCCTGCTGCTTGTTCCACGCCGGGGCGCGGCCTGGTACGACACCGTGCTCATGCCCCGGCTTGGCCCCACCGCCCTGCTCGGCCTGCTCTACACCATCGTGCTGATGTTCGCGATGCAGGGCGACCGCATCCTGGCGGCGCCGCTCGATGTCGCGCGCATTGCCGTACCGTTGGTGATCTATTTCCTGGTCATGTTCACGCTGGCCTTTGTGGTTTCGCACCGGCTGGGCTTTTCGTACCCCGAAACTGCCGCCCTTTCGTTCACCGCCGCCGGGAACAACTTCGAGCTCGCCATCGCGGTCGCCGTCGGCGTCTTCGGCATCGCCTCCGGCGAGGCCCTGGCTGGCGTGGTCGGGCCGCTCATCGAAGTGCCTGTCCTCCTGGCCCTCGTCTACGTCTCCCTCTGGCTGCAGGCCCGGCTGTTTCCCGGAGGGGCGCAGGGCGCAGCGTCCCCGGCTGCGCCGGAGTGCGCCGCGCCATGACCGCCCGCCTCGCCATCTGCCCGGACGCGAACCGCGCGCCCAACCAGGAGCGCGGCAGCCAGTCGCCGCACTGGCTCTGGCTGGTCGCGCCCGGTTTGCCGGTCCAGTTGGCGATTCACCGCGAGTCGTACGACGTGGCGGCAATAGCGGTGGCGATTCGCGCCGCAGGCGGCTTGCCGGCTCACTGCCCGATGGAGATCGGAACCGGAGGCGTGCGGTGAACAAGCCCGATGTACCCACCGGTGTCAGCGCTTCCGGCAAGCCCAAACGCACCATCGCCTCCCTGCGCGTGGAACGACAGTATCGCAACGTCATCGACCGCTTCCTGGCCGGCACGCTGCCCAACTTCACGCACGAGCGGCATGTGGATGTCGCCAACATCCTGCATCACCTGCCCTACGGGCGGGAACTGATGCACCTCGGCTTGCAGACGATGGCCCACCGCCACGGCATCCCGGAGAAATACCGCGCTGATATCACCGACCTGTGGTGGGAGCGGCTCGATGGCGCGCTGCCCGATCCGGCTCGCTTCGCCGATTTGCCGGGTGGCGCGGACGGATGCTCCGCCTGAAGACCATGGGATGAATCGCCGTCGCGCTGCCTCACCGGGGCTGGCGTGCGTCTTGCGACGTGGGGACGAACGACAGCGCGGCCTCATACTGTTGCTGACAGAGGATCAGCGGTGTACGACATCCGGCGAAAGAGTGAATGCCGCCTGCATGGTGACGAGGGCCGCGAACCCTGGGGCGCCTCCCTGCGCGGCATCGAGGTGATCCGTTGCGATCACCTCGGCAACGCCTACGTGGTGGAGATGTACCTGGTGGCCGGGAGCGAGGAACAGCCGTATCGCTCGCACCACATCCACTTCGTGCGGGGCGGGCGGCGGGAGGTCCACGCCCTGGATGAGCACCTGAGCCCGGAAGGCGTGGAACAGGTTTGGGCTGGCGCCGTGGCGGCGATGGAGCGCGGCGATCAGCCGCGAAATCACGAGGCGTGGTTTCACCGTCAGCATGAGACGGTGTGAGGCGCCCGCTGGCATGAGGCCGTCAATACACTCAACGCAGCCGGGCGCAACGCAGCGTGGTCAGTCCTCGTAGCGCAGCACCACCTGGATGGTCTCCTCGCTCCGCTGGTCGATGAGGTGGTAGGCGTCGGCGGCGGCCGCGAAGGGGATAAAGGTCGTCAGCAGCCGCTCCAGCTTCAGCTCCGCGAACCAGCCGTGTATCTGCTCCGCGCGGCGCGAGAGCGAGTGCGTCGCCGTCAGCTCCGGCGCGATGCCGCCCACCTGCGAACTGCGCAGGGTGATGCGGTTATGGTGGAACTCGTCGGAGAGGGCCAGCGCGCCGCCCGTGCCGCCGTACCAGGAGAGCGCGACGACGGTGGTGTTTGGCGCGGCGGTGCAGTCATCCGCCCCGAGCTGCTGCCGCGCCGGGAGACTGGCGTCTCACCGGCGCCCGTGACCTTCGCTGCCGCCAACCCGGGCGCAAGGGCTGGACCACCAGGGTCACGCCACGCCGGGTTCGCGGGTCGCGCGGCGCAGCGCCAGCCGCCGACCGCGCCGGCCACCACGGAGGCCGCCAGCACCCCGACCTTGGCGGCGAGGGTCGGGCCTCGCCAGGGCCGGCAAACGCCAGGTCCGCGACGAACAGGGACATGGTGAACCCAATGCCGGCCAGACACCCCACCCCGTAGATCTGCCGCCAGCGTACCCCGGCGGGCAACTCGCTCAGGCCGAGGCGCGTGGCCAGCCACGCCCCAAACAGCACCCCGATCTGTTTGCCCAGAACCAGCCCCACGAGCACGCCCAGCGTCACCGGGTGCTGGATAGCGGCCGTGAGCTGCCCCTCGATGCGGACCCCGGCGTTCGCCAGCGCGAAAGCGGCACGATGGCGAAGACCACCCAGGGGTGCAGCGTGTGCTCCAGGCGCTGGAGTGGCGCGCCGACCGCCTCCACCACCTCCTCCAGTTCCGCCAGGGTGTCCTGGCGCTCACCGTTGGTCAGCACGCTGTCGCCCGGTTCGCCCGCCTGCGCAAACTGCTGCACCAGGGCCTGCCCCCGGGCCACGAAGGCATCGGTATCGATGCGCGTGCGGGCGGGGATCGTGAGCGCCAGCAGCACGCCGGCCAGGGTGGCGTGCAGACCCGAGGCGAAAATAGCAGCCCACAGCGCGAGGCCGAGCAGCGCGTAGACGAGCGGTCGCCGGGCGCCGCAGCGGTTGGCCAGGACCAGGATCGCCAGGATCACCACGGCGGCGAGCAACGCCCGGGGTTGATCTCGCCCGCGTAGAAGAGCGCAATCACCAGCACCGCGAGCAGGTCATCCACGATGGCCAGGGCGGTCAGGAAGACCTTGAGCCCCAGCGGAATGCGCGAGCCCAGCAGCGCCAGCACGCCGAGCGAGAACGCGATGTCCGTGGCCATCGGGATGCCCCAGCCAGCGGCGGCAGCCGTGCCCGCGTTGAACGCGACGTAGATGCCGGCCGGGACAATGGCCCCACAGAGCGCGGCCACCGCTGGCAAGGTGGCCCGGCGACGGAGGCGAGCTCCCCCACCAGCACTTCCCGCTTGATCTCCAGCCCGACGACGAGGAAGAAGATGGCCATGAGGCCGTCGTTGATCCAGTGGCGCAGCGACTCGCTGAAGCGCCACGCGCCCAGCTCCAGGCCAAGCTCCGCTTCCCAGAGCGCCTCATAGCCCGCGTGCCAGGGGGAGTTGGCCCACAGGAGCGCCACCACCGCGCAGGCCAGCAGCAGCCCGCCGCCAAACGCCTCGTGATGCAGGAAGGTGCGCAGGGAAAAGCCATTGTTCGAGGATGCGTCGGGACCGCCTCCGGCGCCGTGAGCCATTTCGTTCGTCGCTCCCGTTGGGAAAAGCCGGCGCACCGGCGACAACCACAAAAAAGGGACTGCCCATTAGCAGTCCCCACCGAGCTGCACGGATACGGGGTATGCAGCACCCCCGGGCGCAAGCGCCTCAGTGGCAGCAGTATAGGCAGGTCTGGCGGGGGCGTCGCCGCGTCTCGCGCCGGGCAGGCGGAACGATCACCTGCTGCGGCAGGTCCCCGTTGACCGCAGCGCATCACTCGAACGTCGCGTTTCGCCGGGCACTACGCAGGCGCCAGCAGGCGACATACCTGGCGGGGAAGCAGCAACATCGACCAGAATCGATAGATCTATTGACGTTTCTCAATGTATGCGATAGGCTGGCCGCCAGTGAAGGAGTGCACCATGCCTGCGGCCATGGCCCGGCCCACCATCATCATCGACGGTCAGCCGTGCTGCACGCCGCCCGGCGCCCACCGTCTCCGAGGCGGACGCCGCTGCGTACGCCGCCTGGTTCAAGGCCCTGGCGGACCCCACGCGCATCCGCATACTCAACCTGCTTGCCCAGAGCAGCGGGCCGGTCTGCGTTCTGCGATCACCGATCAGTTCCTGCTCGGCCAGCCTACCATTTCGCACCACCTCAAGGTGCTGCGCGACGTGCGCTTCGTCGTCGCCGAGCGCCGGGGCACGTTCATGCACTACCAGGTCAACCAGGCCTGCCTGGCGGAGTTGCCCGAGGCCGCGCGCCGCATCCTGAACGTTTAGCGCAGAAAGGAGTCCCGCCCGTTCGCGTTGGGCCCGTCGTATCGAATATCGTCGATGATCGATGCATTTCAGGAGGAACCACGATGTCGTCGTTGCCAACGATTGACGCGGACGCTATCCGCGAGCAGGTGCGCGCCACATACGCCGCGCAGGCCCGGCGCGTCGCCCACGCGCCCGGCGCCGGCGGCGCTGCCTGCTGCGGCGGGACCGCGACAGCCGATCCCATCTCCAGCGATCTGTATGCCCAGGACGAGGCGGCAAGCATCCCGCTCCAGGCGCTGCATGCCTCACTCGGCTGCGGCAACCCCACGGCCCTGGCGGCGCTCGCGCCCGGCGAGACGGTCCTCGACCTGGGGAGCGGCGGGGGGATCGATGTCCTCCTCGCGGCCAGCCGCGTCGGCCCCACGGGCTTTGTCTACGGCCTGGATATGACGGATGAGATGCTGGCGCTGGCCGAGCAGAACCGGGCTGCTGCCGGAGCCGGGAATGTGCAGTTCCTGAAAGGGGAGATCGAGGCCATTCCTCTGCCCGACCAGGCGGTGGACGTCATCATCTCCAATTGCGTCATCAATCTGGCGGCGGACAAGGCGCAGGTACTGCGCGAGGCCTGCCGCGTCCTGCGCCCCGGCGGCCGCCTGGCGGTTTCGGACGTGGTCGCCCAGGGCGAACTCCCGGCTGATCTGCGCCACAGCATGGCGGCGTGGGCCGGGTGCATTGCCGGCGCGCTGGAAGAACAGGAATACCGCCGGCTCCTGAGCAACGCCGGGTTCACGGAGATCGACATTGAGCCAACCCGCGTCTACGACCCGCAGGATCTGGCTGCCTGGATGGGCGGCGGCAATTCGTGTTGCGGCAGCGCTGCCGCTGAGGTGTGGGATCTCTCCGCGTTCGGGCGTTTCGCCGCCCACGGCGGGCGGCTTGTCAGCGCCTTTGTCCGCGCGCAGAAACCGTAGGGCGCCGCACCGGGAGCGTGCGTCCTTGAGACGCGGCCGCCGTCTTTCCTATTGAGGCGCCCACCGGCGGCGGCTCCATCGAGCTTCGACAAGGTTCGATCGTTCAGGCATCATGTTCTCCGGGCAGAAAGGACACTCAGATGGCCATCGCGTTTGATTTCGACTCCTCCCTCCCGGTCGCGGTGATCGGCGCTGGCCCGGTGGGCCTCGCCGCCGCCGCGCACCTCATCACGCAGGGGGTGGAGCCGCTCATCTTCGAGGCAGGCGACACCGCCGGGGCCGGGGTACTGGCCTGGGGGCATGTCCGGCTCTTTTCCCCCTGGCGCTATGTGATCGATCCTGCCGCCCGCGCCCTGTTGACGGCGGACAGCGCCTGGACCGAGCCGGACGGCGAGCGCTATCCCACCGGGCGCGAGTTTGTGGAGGCCTATCTCCAACCGCTGGCTGCCTTGCCGCAGATCGGCGCCCGGCTGCGCCTGTCCACCCGGGTGTTGCAGGTCACCCGCGCCGGGGTGGACAAGATGAAGAACGCCGGGCGGGAGGCTGCCCCTTTCGTGCTGACGGTGCAGCGCGCCGATGGCCGCGAGGAAACCGTGCTGGCCAGTGCAGTCATCGACGCCTCCGGGACCACCAGCACGCCGAACCCACTCGGCGCGGCCGGCGTCCCGGCCATTGGCGAGCGGCAGGTGAAGGCGCGCATCTTCTCCGGCGTCCCGGATATCCTGGGCGCTGAGCTGGCGCGCTACGCCGGGCGGCGCGTCCTCGTCGTGGGCAGCGGGCACTCCGCCTTCAACGCGCTGCTCGACCTGGTGGACCTGGCGGGCGTCGCGCCGGGAACCACCGTTACCTGGGCCATCCGCCGCTCCGGCGAGCGGCTGGGAAATCTCTTTGGCGGCGGCCTCAACGATGCCCTACCGGCGCGTGGCGAACTGGGCTCCCGCGTGCAGCGCCTGGTGGAGGCAGGGCGGCTCCAGCTCGTCAGCAGCTTTCACCTCGCCCGCCTGACCGAAACGCCAGACGGCATCCTGGCGGCGAGTGATGACGCCGTGATCGGCCCGTTCGATGAGATTATCGCCACGACCGGGTTCCGGCCCGACCTCTCGCTGCTGGCAGAAGTGCGCCTGGACCTGGACCCTGCGGTGGAAAGCCCTCGCGCGCTCGCGCCGCTGATCGACCCAAACCTGCACAGTTGCGGCTCGGTTCCCCCACACGGCGAGGCCGAGCTGCGGCAACCGGAGGCCGGGGTCTACATCGTGGGCATGAAGAGCTACGGCCGCGCCCCGACCTTCCTGATGCTGACCGGCTACGAACAGGTGCGCTCGATTGCGGCGGCCCTGGCGGGAGATTGGGCCGCCGCTCACGACGTGCGGCTGGTCCTGCCGGAGACGGGCGTCTGCGCAACGGACATCCTGGCCGAGCGCGGGGTGGCGTGCTGCGCCGCCGACGGCGCGCTTCCCGCCAGGAACCCGTCGCCGTGCTGCGGCGAGTCCGCACCGGCCCCGCCGGAGGTTGGCAGCGCCTGCTGCGGTGCGGCGGCCCCGCAGGTCATCCAAACAGCGGCGGCGCAACGCGGCGGATGCTGTTCGTAGCCGCGTGAGCGCCTCGCTGGTTTCGGCCGCTGCCCGCAAGGGGCTGTACTACGGCTGGGTGGTGGTGGGCACGCTCGCCGCCACCGAGACGATCTCCTGGGGCATCCTCTACTACGCCTTTGCCGCGTTTCTGGTCCCGATGCAGCAGGAGTTGGGCTGGTCCACCGCGGCCCTGACCGGCGCCTACTCCCTGGCCTTGCTGATCTCCGGCCTGGCAGCCCTGCCCGTCGGCCGCTGGGTGGACCGGCGCGGCCCGCGCCTGCTGATGACGCTGGGGTCCATCGGCGGTGCGTTGCTGCTGGTGGCCTGGGCGCGCGTCGAGGCGCTGCCCGCCTTCTATCTCCTCTGGGCCGCCATGGGGCTGGTGCTGGCGGCCACGCTCTACGAGCCCGCCTTCACCGTGGTCGCCGTCTGGTTCCGCCAGGCGCGCAGCCGCGCCCTGCTCCTCCTCACCTTTGTGGCCGGGTTCGCCAGCACCATCTTCCTGCCGGTTGCCACCGCGCTGATCGAGCGCGCGGGCTGGCGGCAGGCCCTGGTGATCCTGGCCATCTTCCTGGCGGCCACCACCATCCCGGCCCACGCCCTCATCCTGCGCCGCCGCCCCGAGGACCTCGGGCTGCAGCCGGACGGCGCACCGCCGGCAGCAGCCGCGCGGACAGGCCCGGACGAGCGGGAGGGCGTCTCCCTCCACACCGCCCTGCGGGAGCACGCCTTCTGGTGGCTGACCGCCGCCTTCTTCTTCGGTACGCTCTCCTCGGTGGCCGTGGCCGTCCACCTGATTCCGTTTCTGCTCCATGGCGGGTATTCCCCCGGCTTCGCGGCCCTGGCCACCGGCCTGATCGGCGCCACCCAGGTAGCGGCGCGCGTGGTGGTGACTGCGGCTGGCAGTCGCGTGTCCGCTGTGCCGCTGACGGCCGCTGTCTTTGCCCTGCAGGGAGCCGCCGTCCTCATCCTCCTGGGTTGGCGGCAGGCCAGCGGCGTGCTGCTGGCGGTCGTGCTGCTGGGCGCCGGGCGCGGCGCGGTGACCCTGATGCGGGCCACCCTGATTGCCGAGCGGTATGGCCGCACGCACTACGGCGCCATCGGCGGGACCCTGGCGTTCTTCGTTAGCGGCGCCGCGGCCCTGGCCCCGGTGGGCGCCGGCGTGGCGTACCAACTGGCCGGCGGCTACCCACCAGTCTTCGCCGGGTTGGCGGGCATCAGCGGGCTGGCGGCGCTGGCCATGCTCGGCATGTGGCGCTGGGGGTGATCGCAGAACCCCCGGCGGCCCGCAGTCGCGGCAAGTCGCACGGCGCCGTGCCGTGTTGCGAGCTTGTCGCGAGGCCTCGGGGCGCCGCCGTGCGGAACGGAGGGCGCACAGTCACCTCCGCGCAGCATCGCGGCAAACCGGGGCGCCTCCTCAACCCCGCGCCCGGTGCGGGAGCGGGGCTTGCGCCCCCAGGCACGCACGCATTCAGCGTATTGCAAGAGACCTGACCTGCCAGGCAACAAACCCGTGTCTCGAGCGCAGTCGAGAGACCTCGTTCACCGGCGCTCGAGACACGAGGGGATTCCTGGCGGCCCAACTTCTTTGCACACCGCTGAGTCATCGGCGCGCTGGCGCCAGACGCCGGCCACCCCGTCAAGGGTCGCCCCTCCGCTCCCGCGCAGCAGGCGGAAAGCGCAAGGCCAGGGTAGGGGCCCCTGCCAGCGCGGCCGGCCGGTGCGCCGGGCGCCTCCACCGGCTCCAGCGGAATGCGGACATGGCGCTGTCCCGAGCGACCTCGCGGGACCTCGTTCTCGCCGGTCTCCCGGCCCAAACGAGGTCTCCCGACAGGCGCGAGCCAACACGATTCATGTTCACCGCTGGAGCCAGGGAGCGGGGCCGGGGATGGCCGGACGCCGGTGCGCCGCCAGTTCCGGGGTCGCCCTCGGCGGGCGCGCTTTCACCACCGGCGGACGAGCCCTCGTTGCACCCTGCCCCACGCGCGACGAGGCCGTGACTGCCTCAACGTCGCTCATTGAACGGGCCGGGGAACAGCCGCCCGGCAAGCCAACGTCGCCATGCACCGTGCGAGCCGCGTGACTCCAGCTCGCCCGTGCGGAGATCTGCCGCCCGATTACCGCCGACCAGGACACGATGCACGCGGCAACGGCGGGCACGAGGCAATCTCTTCCACAGGCCACTGCGGCCCGCAGCCATCGGCGCACCCGCCGCAGCCGCCGTCGCGCACCTCGTAATTCATGACCCGCCCGCCAGCATCCGTGTCGATGCGGCAGCAATCGTGCATCACCCCGGCGAGGGCGCGCCGCCCACGCTGCACGCGGGATTTCATGCCGGAAAGCGAGAGGCCGACCCGGCTTGCGGCCTCCTGCTGTGAGAGACCGTCCAGATCGATCAGCGACACGGCCTCGCGGTAATGGGGCGGCAGGCGCGACAGCATGGGCCGCAGGCAGTGGGCCAGCTCCCGGCCAGCCTGGCCGGCCGGGTCGTTGTCCTCCCCGGCCCAGGCTGACGCCCGAGCCGCTGCCTGCTCCAGCTCAGGCGGCGCGCCCGCCAGCAGTTCGTGCCGCCGCGCGGGAGCCCGGTAGTAGTCGATGATTGCGTTCCGGGTGACCTGGAAGAGCCAGGAGACCAGCCGCTCCCGGTGCTCAAGCGCATCCACATGGCGGTGGATACGCAGAAAAACGTCTTGCAGGATGTCCTCTGCGTCCGCCGTGTTGTCAACCCGCCGCCGGATAAAGGCGCGCAGACGGTCACTGAACTCCACCCAGACCTGCTGGGTTTCGGCGGCAGGGGTGCGGCTGCTCATGGCTCTTCGGACTGCTCCCTTACTCAGGCGAGCTTACTGGCAACCGCAGCTCTTGCCGGCAGCCGCCTGACCACAGCATGAGGCCTTCTCCGACGGCTCGCAACACGTGGCCTGCTTCGCTGGCGAGCAGCAGCTTGCCGGCCGGGCCACCGGGCGCGGCTCGTTCTGGCTCACCGGGGAGGCCGCCCCCGCCTGTTCGGACACGTCAACGTTCATCTGACTCTCCTTCATTCGTGCGCCCGGGCTGCCCGGGCCGTTCAGGGGCGAGCATTACCGCGCCGTGCAAGAGACCTGACCTGCCAGGCAACAATCTCGTGTCTCGAGGGGACTCCCGGCGGCCGAACGTCTCTGCACACCGCGGTAATCACCCGCCTGTCTCCAGAGACGGAGCACCTGCCAGAAAGACGCAGATCGCCGAGGAATGACATGCCGGTTGACGCCCGCGCCGGACGGACGGCGACCCCGTAGACTGGCGCCCTGATGGGCCGCGCGACGGCCCGGCCGCCGCCGAGCCGGAACGAGGAGCCATGTCAGACCCCCTTGCGAACGTGGACAGCGCATCGCCGGCCGTGGCGGTCGCCGGTGCGCCGCCAGACGCCGCCACCCCAGGCGCGGTCGCAGAGGTCGGCCTGGCGGCGCTGAAACTGGGCCTGACCTCGTTTGGTGGACCCATCGCCCACCTCGGCTACTACCGCGATGAGTACGTCCTGAAGCGGCGATGGCTGGACGACGCCACGTACGCCGAGTTGGTCGCGCTGTGCCAGTTCCTGCCTGGCCCGGCGAGCACCCAGGTCGGCATCGGCGTGGGCACCCTGCGGGCGGGGTTGTGGGGCGGCTTCGCGGCCTGGCTGGGTTTCACGCTCCCCTCCGCCATCCTCATGACCGCCTTCGCCTTTGGCGTGCAGCGCTTCGATGTCGGCGACGCCGGCTGGGTGCACGGCCTCAAGATCGTCGCCGTGGCGGTGGTGGCCCAGGCCGTGTGGGGCATGGCGCAGCAGTTCTGCACGGATCGTATCCGCGCCACCCTGGCCCTGCTGGCAGCCCTGGTAGTCCTGCTCGTTCCGACATCTGTCGCACAGATAGGCGTGATCGCCGCAGCCGCGCTCATCGGATGGCGAGTCTTCCCGGCGGCGCCCGGTGGAACTGGCGCCGCGCGTGAGGCCCAGGCGGTCAGCCGCCGGGTGGGGATCGCCTGCCTGGGGCTCTTCGTGGCGCTGCTGGCTGCCTTGCCGCTCCTCGCCGCCGGCGCCCCCGGCGGCGGCTTCGACCTGGCCGACCGCTTCTACCGGGTTGGCGCGCTGGTGTTCGGTGGCGGCCACGTGGTGCTGCCGTTGCTGCAAACGCAGGTAGTGGCCACCGGCTGGGTGACCGACAGCCAGTTCCTGGCTGGCTACGGCGCGGCGCAGGCCATGCCCGGGCCCCTCTTCACGTTCTCCGCGTTCCTGGGGGCCATTCGGGAGCCCGCGCCCAACGGCATTCCGGGGGCGGCGCTGGCGCTGACCGCGCTCTTCCTCCCCTCGTTTCTGCTGATCTGGGGCGCACTCCCCTTCTGGGGTGCGCTGCGCGCCCAGCCTATCTTTCGCAGTGCGCTCGGCGGCATCAACGCGGCGGTGGTTGGCATCCTCCTCGCCGCGCTCTACACCCCGGTCTGGACCAGCGCGATCCTGAGCGCGGCCGACTGCGCCCTCGCCCTGGTCTGCCTGGGGCTGCTCATGATCTGGCGGTGGGCGCCGTGGCAGGTCGTTATCGTCGCCGCGGCCGGCGGGCAATTGCTGGCGACCGCCCTCTGAGGCGCGCGGCGCGCAGGGTCCGGGTGGCGCTCCGGGGCACGCATGCACGGCAATGCGCGGGACGGCCATCGCGGTCCGGGGCCGTCCTGGCCGCGATCGCTTGCCGCCGCTGGAGGTGACGCCAGGCGGCGGCAACGGTGAACCAGGCGGGTGCGCCGGGGAGCGCGCCACCCCGCCCCGGGCGCAACATGGCTGATTGCGGCGCGCACCCGATTGGCGACAGCGCCCTGCGCCGCCTGCGCTGCCTGCGCGCAGGGCTGCCCACGCGAGACCAGGCGAGAAGCGGGGAATACAGCGGTGTGCAAAGAAGTTGGGCCGCCAGGAATCCCCTCGTGTCTCGAGCGGAGTCGAGAGACCTCGTTCACCGGCACTCGCGACGAGGTCTCTCGACTGCGCTCGAGACACGGGCTTGTTGCCTGGCAGGTCAAGTCTTTTGCAATACGCTGTAAGGCCAGGCCGGGCGCCACGCTCGATGTTGGCGGATGTTTACGCCGGGGCCGACCCACGCCTGGCGAGCGGAGGCGCGAGGGCCATTACGTCGGGCGGAGCGGGAGGACTGCTGCACCCGGCATACCCGCCGCACTGCCCACCGCGGCGTGCTGCCCCTCGGCGGCAGCCAGCGGCGCCGAGAACGCGAAGGTTGCCCCATCGCCGGGGGTCGAGGTGACCAGGAGCTTGCCGCCGTGGGCCTCCACAATCCGCTTCGAGAGGTACAACCCCAGGCCCAGCCCCGGAATCTTGTGGTCGGAACGATGCCGCGCCCGGCCAAACCGGGTGAAAATCAGGTCCATATCCTCCGGCGCAATGCCGGGGCCCCGGTCGTCCACCGCCACCCAGACCCAGTCCTGATCGCGCCAGGACCGAATCTCGATCGGGGCGCCCGCGGGCGTGTACTTGACCGCGTTGGTCACGAGGTTGCGCAGCACCTGGGCGATTCTGCCCGGATCCGCCAGGACGCTGAGTTGCGACCCAACCTGGACGTGAACGGGGTGGCTGCTGTCGACGGCATGCGCGAAGTCGCCAGCCTCCATCACCAGCGCGTCCACCGAGACGACGCGCCGGTGCAGGTCGAAGGCTTCGCGCTCCAGCGTTGACGCGGCTCGCAGGTCGCCCACCAGCATCCGCAAGGCGCGCGATTCCATCTCGATCAGGTCGCGCGCCCGGCTCTGTTGCGGGGTGAGGGCGGCCATGCCCAGCACTTCCGCCGCGTTCTGGATCGCCGCGACCGGCGAACCCAGTTCGTGGGCGATCACGCTGGCAAACTCCGCCACCTCGGCGCGGGCCCGTTTGGCTTCCTCCCAGGCCGCCTGCAGATCGCTAAACGCTTGCGCGTGCCCCAGCTTGCTGCCGGCGATCCGGGCCAGCAACTGGACCACCAGGATTGCATCCTCGCCAAAGGCACAGGGTTGCTGGGCCACCACGCTGAGCACCGCCACGACGCGATCCTCGTGCCGCAGGGGAACCGCCAGGAAGGTCCGCACGTGGGAGTCGCGGGTGATCTCGCTCGCCTCCGGCGCGACGTCGTCGACGTCCGGCACGAAAACCTGCTCCCCGGTCAACAGGCATTGCCCGGCCAGGGTCGATGCCAGCGGAAAGCGGGCGCCCTCCCAGCCGGCGGTAAACCCGACGTTGACGGGGAGATACAGCTCGTCGCCATCACGAATGCTGACGCTGGCGCCTGTGGCGCCGGTCAGGGCCATGGCGTGGCGCGTCACCAGCCGCATGATGGCGTCGCTATCCGGCATGGCGTCGGTCATCTCCGCCTGCGCGGCAATGATGCTCTCCAGCACGTGCGTGCTCGACCTCACCGGCTCCGGCAACGACAATTCGCTGTGCATAACCCCTCTCCCGGCCAGGGCCTATTGTGCCATCACCGGCGAGACCTCCTGTCGCTCACGTGACTCCGCGCCGATCTGCCCGGTCTGCATCATCCGCATTGTGCACGCTGATTGCGAATCTGTCAGGTTTGCACGCGCCCGTGAACTCCCCGGCCCCGCGCCGGTGAGCCAGCCAGCGGCCCGCCCGCGCGTTGCGTCCGCCCGGAACGGTGGCAGCGCCGCCGGACGTTCCTGGCTCCCCTGGTCGCCCGGCCTCGCTCCGCCGCCCACCTGCAGGCGCCATCCCGCCGCGAGCCCCGCTCCCGCGCCCCGGCTGGCACGAGGCGAAGGCGTTGGGCAGGGCGCGGTTCGCGCCGAAAGGAACCCCACCCCCAACCCCGCTCCCGGTGCACGGGAGCAGGGCTTCCGGCCCCGGGCGGCGCCCCGCCAGCCGCGTGGTGGAGCGGCAACCTCGGGCCGGCTGGCCGGGCGTGGCGCCGCTCCCGGTCGCGCAGACCGGACACCCGTGTCCGGTGCGGGCGCCAAAACGTTGGCAGCGATCTCCTCTGTCCCGAGGATGGAGCCGCCCGCCCTTCCCGCCATCATGGCAGACATCGGCCGCGCCCCACCCGGGCTGCCCGCAGCGGCCGATACCCGTCGTCACGGTTGAGCGAAAGCCACTTGTGACCCACCACGCCGCGCCAACGCGCGAGCAACGAAAGGACCAACACCATGCATGACCTGACGACCAGGCAGACGAACGAGACCGCTGGCGGCAGCGCGATCGACGAGGTGGCGATGGCGGCGGCCAACGGGGCCAGCCGCCGCGCGCTCCTGCGCGGTCTGGCCGCGACCGTGCTGGCGACGGCGGGCGGCGGCCTTGCCGCCACCACGCTGGCGGCGAAAAAGCGCGGCCAGAAGCGGCGCAAGGCCAGGAAGAAGCCGCGGAAGAACCAGGGACAGCCGAAGCTGCCCACCCCGACGCCAACACCGACGACCTGCACGCCCGGCGAGTTCATTGCCCGCGTCAGCGTGCCGGCCGACGGCAGCACGGTGCAAACTCCGGTGCTGCTGGAGCATGTGGCTTACGTCCTGAAACCGTCCGGCTTCTGGGGGACCACCGACCACCTGCTGCAGGACGCCTTCGCCGCCTTTACGTTTGCCGATCCTTTCCGCCCGAAGTTGTTTATCGACGGGGTGCGGACCGGGCTTCTGCTGGATGGTGAGTTGCCGGATATCTGGGGCCCGTACCAGCCGAACCACGGCTACGGCCTGGTGGTCATCGGCAAGGGGCGGCCAATCTCGTTCCGCATGCTCGACAGCGACTACACCGGCAACCACGGGGTGGTGCACGTCGATGTTATCTGCGCCGTGCAGCCGTAGCCGCTCGCCGCAGAATGCCGCCGATCACGCTGCGGGAGCCCGCCTGGCCATCACCGGCCAGGCGGACCCCGGGTCTTCGTTGTCATCCCACCCCGGAGGCGCCCTGCTGGGCCAGAAACCAGACCAGGATCTCGTGGCGGTCGATGGCCACGATATGGTGGCCAACCACCTGCGCGGGCAATTCTCCCGTGAAGACGGCGTGCCGCACGCTGTTCACCCCGATCATGAGGAGGTGCGCTGCTTCCTCCAGCGTGTAGGAATCCTGATGCTGCAACTCGTCCGGAGACGGGTGAAGGTGTCGTTCGATCATGCTGGTGCTCCTGCGCTCGTTGCCACCGGCTGTGCATAATGCGTGCCGCGCGGCCCACCACGCGTGCGCCCGGCGCCGCCCCGCCGCGTTCCCGCCTGCCGGAACCCCGTGGTTTCCCGAGGTGACACAGACCAGCGGCTATGACATGATGGATGGGCCGGGTGAGGTGACCAGTAGCACCGGCGCCGATCACCAGGGTGGTCCGGTGGCGCTGGAAGGGGCTGACCCGTCGCCGATTGCGGTCGCCAGGTGCGCCCGGCGGCACGTGCCTGCCGTAGGCTGACAACAGGTCGTCTGGGGCAGGCTGTCAAACGTGTAGCGGGCAACCCGCCTGTCAGGTGAGTGGGCTTCATCATCACCGCAAGCGCAGGCCGGAGGCAGCATGTCCCGGGTCCACGTTCACACCTTCGCGATCTCGCTCGATGGGTTCGGCTCTGACCACACCTTGCGTCTTCTGTCGCCGGTTGCTGTGTAGCGCCGGAGCAACGAGCGTAAGCCGCCTGAAAGGAGGACCGATGGACAATTGCCGTTTTGACCATCTGGCGCGAGTGCTCTCCGATGCCCGTACTCGCCGTGGCCTTCTGGCGACGCTCACCACCCTGCCCATGCTGGGTGGCCTGCTGGCCCTGGCCGGGACAGACAACGCGGACGCCAAGGACCGCCGTCGCCGCCGCAAGCAGCGCCACAAGCAACGCAAGTCCCACGGCAAGCGCAAGCACGGGTGCAAACCCAAGGGGAAGGGCAAGGTCTGCGCCGGTCGCTGTGGCGCGGTCACGTCCCGCCAGACCTGCGGCAGGACGGTCGACTGCGGGTCGTGCGACTGCTCCCCCGCCTGCGAGGCGTGCTTCACCTGCCAGGGAGCAGCCGGTGCGCCGGGCACGTGCGTGCCGCAGCCCGGCGCTCCCTGCGGCGCGGTGACCTGCGAGAGCGGCACGCTGCAGCCGCCGGGAAGCTGCGACGGCAGCGGGGTCTGCCAGCCCGCCGACCCGGTCTCCTGCGCGCCCTACACCCGGTGCGAGGGCAACGCCTGCGCCACGCGTTGCACGGGTGATGACGACTGCGTGGCCGGCGATATCTGCTGCGACGACGCCTGCCTCGACGGGCAGACGGACGACGCCAACTGCGGGGCGTGCGGCCATGCCTGCGGCGCGGGCCAGACCTGCCAGGGCGGCGTCTGCGGCGTGGAGTGCGGCAGCGATTTCTGCCCATCCGCCAGCGAGATCTGCGTCGAGGATGCCTGCCACGCCTGCGATGTCTGCGCCGAAGCGAGTTGCCTGCCCACCGTGCAGGCCGCGATCGACGCTGCCACCTCAGGCGATACGCTCTATCTCTGTGCGGGCACGTACACCCGCAACGGAACCGGCCAGGTGGCCTCCATCGTGAACAAGGACCTGACGCTGATTGGCGCGGGCGCGGGGGAAGATGGCACGATCCTCAGTGGCGGCAACGTGAGCAGCACGCTTTTCGTCGTCAGCGTGTATCAATCCACTCTGGAACTCCGTAACCTGACCGTGACCGGCAGCAACGGGAGTCCTGGGCTCGGGACCTCGTACCCGGCCACCGTGACGCTGACCGGGGTGCTCGTCACCGGGAATAGCAACCCGCTGCAAACCGCCGGGGGACTGTTCAACAATGGCCAGATGGTGCTCAACGCGGGGACAACGGTGACCGGCAACAGCGCTTACAACGGCGGCGGCATCAACAACAACGCCGCCGACTCCATCCTGACCCTGAAGGCGGGGTCCCGGGTGATCGACAATACGGCGACGAGCAACGCCTCCGGGATTCGCAATGCGGGAACCGTGATTGCCCAGCCGGGCAGCGAGGTGGAGGGCTGCCTCAACGTAGACAGCGGCGCCGGCTGCCCGGCGTAAGCCAACGATCGCCGCGCTGGCGCACTACCGGGCGCCAGCGCGCTCCGGCAAGCCGACTCACCCCAGCTCAGGCGGCGCTTTCACTCAGCGCCAGGATGCCCGGCAGGCCAGTCGGGAGCGTGCGCCAGGTCTCGCCCGCGTCGTCGGTCAGCAGCAGGTCGCCGGTCTTCAGCCCGGCGATGAGCGTGCGCGGGCGGCCGCGCGGGGCCAGCAGCGCGTAGGGCATGGCGCGGGCAGGCCGGTCCAGGCCCGTGCCCGCGCCACCGAGCGCCTGCCAGGGCGCATCACCCTGCTTGCGGTAAATGATGGCCTGGGCATCGCCGCCCGGGCGGTGGGCCAGCGCGGCGCCGGGGCTGGCCGAGACGTACCAGAGGTCGGGGTCGGCGGCGTCCACGGCTATGCCCCAGGCGTAATGCCGGTCCATGCCGCCATCCACGCCGCGCCACGTCCGCCCGGCATCCTCCGAAAGGGCGACGCCGCCTCCGGCCGCCTCGTAGACGCGCTCCGGCGCTGCGGGGTGGGCCGCGAGGGCGTGGGCGTCGGGCTGGGAGCCGGGCTGGCGGTCCGCCCAGGTGAGGCCGCCGTCGCGGGTGGTCATCACCCCGCCCAGCTCGATCCCGACGTAGATGGTGCGCGGGTCGGTCGGGTGCAGGGCGATCCAGCGCGCGTGGTGCGTGTGGGGCCGGGGCGGGAAGGACCAGGTGGGAGCGCTGGGCAGCGCGGTCAACGCGGGCGAGGGCTGCCAGGTCGCGCCATCGTCGGTGGAGCGGTAGAGCATACTGGGCTCCGTACCGGCGTAGACGACCGAGCGGCCCGCCACCTGCTCGCAGGGGGAGATGGCGATGGAGAGCACGCGGGCGCCGGCCAGGCCGGGCCCGGCCGCTTCCCAGGCGTCGCCGCCGTCCAGGCTGCGGTACACCCCACGGTCGAACGTGCCCACGAAGATCCGGCGCGGGTCGTGCGGATCCACCGCGACGCACATCACGCCGTGTCCCTCCAGGTTGCGCGAGGCAACGACGGTTTCGCCATCGGGGCTGTCGAGCCGGGCGACGGCATCTCCCGTGGCGGCGAACAAACGAAACGGCGGCATGGCGTGGTCCTCCGGGTGTGGGCGGAACTGGCGTGCAATGTACGCGACGCAGGATAGCGGCCAGGCCGGGCCAGATGGTTCACCTGTGCCGCTCCGTGGCGCGACTGGCGCGGGAGCCTGTACATGCGGGACGCCGCGCCCGCCGCAATGTGAGACCGAACCGGCGCCGGCGGGCGCGGCTGCAACGCCTGGCAGGAAGGCGACGCGAAACCATTGCCCCACGGCAACATGAGCAGGTAGGCAGATTGCACTGCGCGCCCCGCTGGAACGGCTTGCTACCGACCAGCGCGGACGCAGGCCGCGGCGTCATGGCTGGTTCGCTGTTCTCGTCTCGCCCGCGCGTGGGGCGCGCTTCACTCACGCCGCAGGGCGACCGCCCTGTTGGGAGAGTCCGCACCGCCTCGCTCCGTGCTGAGGCGGAAATCGAGGTCCAGACGAGGAAGCCCTGCGCAAAGAAGCGCCAGACTGGCTGCTGCACGGGCGAGCGCGGCGCGCGCCTTCAGCCCGCCCAGCCGAGCCTGACCCGGTGCGGCGGGGGCGGCGCCATCTGCCGCAGCACCGGCTGTGAGGGCATATGCCCGAACTGCGGGTGCTCCGCGAGCAAGCCGTGCCCCCAGGGGCAGTGCTGCGATGGCCAGGGCACGTGCGGCGCGTGCCGGGTGTTTATCTCCAGTGCTGGAAGTACTGGTGACCTCGGCGGACTGACTGGAGCGGATGCCTTTTGCCAGGCGAGAGCGACGACGGCCGGACTCCCAGGGACGTACATGGCGTGGCTCTCAGACACCACCGGCTCGCCCAGCAGCCGCTTCACGCGGGCGACCGTGCCGTATGTGCTCGTGAATGGCGCGACGGTGGCGGCGAACTGGACTGCCCTGACGAGTGGAACGCTGGCGCACGCGATTGATCTGTCCGAGACAGGCGGACCTCCGGGTCACACCCAGGTATGGTCACATACGCTCCCGGATGGCACAGCAGGCGGCGTCCAGGCGGCGGGCCACTGCGAGAACTGGACCAGCAACAGCGCGGCGCCTGCGCCTGCCGGCGATACGGGCCTCGCCACCGCAACGACGGAAAGTTGGACCAAGTTTTCCAACCACACGTGCAGTGACGACTTCCGGCGTCTTTACTGCTTCCAGCAGCGCTGACGCCTCACGTCAGCATCGTGGGCGGGCACGTCGGTGACGCGCCCGCCACGCCCACGCCCCAGCCGCCACCGTAGCCACGCCTGCGACCGGCGGCGTCACCGCCTGCGGCAGCTGGGCTCGTGTTTGACCACCTCACTCCGGTGCGATATCCTACCCCTCCACTCGGATATCGCGTGGGTACGTTTGGCTGGCGCTGGAGGAATCGTGCGCGCTTCATCAGGATGCCGTGCTCGCCCGTCGCGCAGGCAAAGGGTCTGGTAGTGAACGAGGCGTCACCGGCGGCAATACCCACCATGCTCCGCCGCCGCGTTGCGCGCGGGCGGCTCCGCCCGATCCCGCGCGGGCTGCACCGCCGGAGTTCGGCGAGCGGTGGACCGTGACGCAGCGCGAACTGGCGCACGACACCCGGACAAGGGATCTGGCTGACGGCGAGGCTGGGCCTGCGAAAACGGCCGCGCCGAGGTGACACGGCGCTCGCCTGGTGACGGTCGTGCAACCTGGTGGCTCGTCGGGATGGCGATTGCCCTCCTGCTCACCATCATTGTCGCCATCGGGTTGGGGCCAGTGTTTATCGCCCCCGAAGAGGTCGTGCAGATCGTCAGGCATCACGTCATCGGCCAACCCGTGGAGCCAACCTGGTCGCGCTCCAACGACGCCATCATCTGGGAGGTGCGCACGCCCCGGGTTCTGCTGGGCGCGGTTGTGGGCGCCACGCTGGGCATCTGCGGGATGACCCTGCAGGCGGTCGTCCGGAATCCGCTGGCCGAGCCCTACATTCTCGGGGTCAGCGCCGGGGCCTCCACGGGCGCCGCCGCCGCGATCCTCTTTGGGGTTGGCAGCGTGCTCGGCGGCCTCTCGACCTCAATGGTCGCGTTCCTGGGCGCGCTGGCCGCCATGCTCCTGGTGATGGTGATCGCCCACACCAATGGCGCAGCCGAGCCCGCCCGCCTGCTCGTGGCGGGCGTGGCGGTGGGCTATCTCCTCAGTTCGGTCACCAGCCTGCTGATCCTGTTTGCAGATTCGGCCCAGAGCGCGCAGGCCGTCGTTTTCTGGTTGCTGGGTTCGCTGGCGCAGGCGGAGTGGTCGACGCTGCCGGTGGTCGGCGTCATGTTCGCCCTCGCCCTGGCCCTGATGGTGCTTTGGCGGCGCCGGCTGGATGTGCTCTCCCTGGGCGACGAAACGGCGCGCGCGCTGGGCGTGGACCCCGGCCGGACCCGGACCGCGCTCGTGCTCGCGGTGGCGCTGAGCGTCGGGGCATCCGTCGCGGTATCAGGAGGAATCGGGTTTATCGGGTTGGCCATTCCCCACATGGCCAGGAGGGTAGTGGGAGTCACGCATGCGTTGGGGCTGCCGGCGGCAGCCATGCTCGGGGCCGGCACGCTGGTGTGGGCTGATGTGGTGGCACGGCTCATCCTGCAGCCGCGTGAAATGCCGATCGGAATCATCACCGGGCTGATCGGCGCACCGGTCCTGGTGGTCCTCGTGCGGCGGCTGCAGTCAGTCGCCGGTTAGCGACAGAACAGGAGAGGGGTTCATGGTCAGATTTGGCAGATCGTTCGCCGCGCTGCGGGGTCTCGTGCTGCTGGGGGTGATGGTGTCGGCGGCCGCCACCGGGTTTGCGCCCCCGCAGGCCGCCGCTCAGGAGAGCTCCCCGGTTGCCGGCGCGCGAACCGAGTACCCGCTCACCATCACCAACTGCGGGGTTGATCTCACCCTGGACGCAGCGCCGGAGCGCGTCGTCGTCATGGAGCCGTCCGTGGTCTCCACCATCAACGCCATTGGCGCGCTGGACAGGGTGGTGGCGCGAATTGGCCTCTATCCCACCGAGTACTTCAATGCGGAGGTGAACGACGCCATCGCCCGGATTCCGGAGTTGGCCTCGGAGCAAACGTCGGTCGGGGGCGCCGCTATCTCGCTCGAAACGTTGGTCGATCTGCAGCCGGACCTCGTTATCGGCTACGACTCGGAAACGATCACGCGGGAGAACCTGGCCCGGTTCGGCATCGGGTTGTACGTGCTCCCGGCGTACTGCGTTGATCCGTCGGCCGTCAGTGACGAACCGGCGATCCCGAGCTTTGCCTCGGTCACGGACGAGTTGCGGGTGTTTGGCCAGATCTTCGACCGCGCCGATGCGGCGGACGCCGCCATCCAGGCGCAGGAGCAGCAGATCGAAGCCGTGGTTGGCAACCCCGTGGCGCACGGGGAGCGCGCGGCCGCCCTGTTTGTGGCGTCTGATGGCAGCGCCATTTACACCTATTCGCGGCTCGGGATGGTTGATGTCCAGATGACCGCCCTGGGACTTGTCAACATCTACGCCGATCTCCCCGAGCGTTCCCCCGAGATCAGCATTGAATCACTGATCGACGGCGACCCGGAGGTGCTTATCCTCCTCTACACGGACACCAGCAAGACCCCGGAGGAGATCACCAGCCTGGTTACGGACTTGCCGGGAGCGAGCGCGATTACCGCCGTTCGGGATGGCCGCGTCTACCCGTTGCTCTTCAACTTCAGCGAGCCGCCCAGCCCGCTGGTGGTGGAGGGGCTGGCGCTCCTGGCGGAGCGTCTGGCCGGGTGATCGACGCGCGTGAGATTCGGGTGACGTTGGGCGATCGCCTGATTCTTGATGGGGTGGGCCTGCAAACCCACCCCAACGCCATGATCGGCCTGATCGGGCCCAATGGCAGCGGCAAATCGACGCTGCTGCGCTGCCTGTACGGGGCGCTCCAGCCGGGCGGCGGCGCGGTGCTGATCGACGGCGACCCCATCGCCTCGCTCTCCGCGCGGGAGATCGCCAGGCGCGTATCCGTGGTCCCGCAAGAATCCGTTTCCCGGTCAGGAATCACGGCGTACGACATGGTGCTACTGGGCCGCCATGCCCACCGCGGCGATTTTCACCGCTACACCGAGGACGACCACGCGCTCGTGCGCGACGTGCTGGAGCGGGTGGGCGCAGCGCACCTCGCCGCGCGCCGCCTTTCAGAACTGTCCGGCGGGGAGCGGCAGCGCGTCATCATTGCGCGCTGCCTGGCCCAACGCGCGAACGTGCTGCTGCTCGACGAGCCCACGAATCACCTGGATGTACGCTACCAGCACGAGGTCCTGGCGCTGGTCAAGTCACTGGGTCTGGCGACCATCGTTGTCCTGCACGACCTCAACCTCGCGGCCCGCTACTGCGACCAGGTGGTGCTGCTGCATGACACGCGGATCGTGTGCGCTGGCCCCATGACGGAGGTCCTGACGCCGGAGGTGCTGGAGCCGGTGTTTGGCATTCCCGTGCGCTGCCTGGATGACGCGCGAGGGCGCCACCTGCTCTTCGGGTAGGGCGGCTCGCCCCTGCGTCGGCCTCCGCGCAGCGAGACCCCATGGCGCGAGCGCGCCGGATGTCTGGCGGCGCCCCTCGTTCCCCTCGCCCCGGCGTGGCACAATCGCCCGGATGACCGCCACCCCTCCTCTCACCCCCGAGCAGCATGCCCAGCACCTGGCCGACCTGCGGCGGTTGCGCCGCGTCCGCGACCGCATCGACCGCGAGTTCGAGCAGCCGCTGAACGTGGAAGACCTCGCGCGCGGCGTGGGCATGTCCGCCGGGCATCTCAGCCGCCAGTTCAGGCTGACCTACGGCGAATCGCCGTACAGCTACCTGATGACCCGGCGCATCGAGCGCGCCATGGCCCTGTTGCGCGCGGGCGAGTTGAGCGTCACCGAGGTCTGCTTTGCGGTCGGCTGCTCCTCGCTGGGCGCCTTCAGCAGCCGCTTCACCGAACTGGTCGGCGTGCCGCCAAGCGTGTACCGCCGGCAGGCAGCCAACGCCACCGTGGGCATTCCCCAGTGTGTGGCGCAGCGTGTGACCCGGCCCATCCGCAACACCACCCACACCCCGATCAGGAATCCGGAAGCATTTCCCCCGGAGCACGCCTACAGTCGTGCTCACGGCGGTGCGCCGGATACCGACCCACCAGGGGAGTTGCCATGACGATCTCCATCAGCGCCAGTTTCCTGCCTCATGAAGACCCCGACGCCTCGCTGGCGTTCTACCGCGATACACTCGGCTTCGAGGTCCGCAACGACGTCGGCTACGCAGGCATGCGCTGGATCACCGTTGGCCCGGCGGGGCAGCCGGGCGTCTCCATCGTCCTCCAGCCGCCGGTGGTCGATCCCGGCGTCACTGATGACGAGCGGCGCACGATCGCCGAACTGATGGCCAAGGGCGCCTACGCTGGCATCGTTCTCGCCACCCCCAGGCTGGATGAGGCGTTCGCCCGCCTGACGGCCGCCGGGGTGGACGTGGTGCAGGAGCCGACCGACCAGGACTACGGCATTCGGGACGCCGCCATCCGCGACCCCGCCGGCAACCTCATCCGCCTCCAGGAAGCAGGCTGAGCCGGCAAACTCCCTCGCCCCTCCCGCTCCTGCGGCGCGGGAGAGCGGGAGAACGCCGCTGCCGGCGCGTGCGTCAGTCCGGCACGTTGACCACGATCTGCTGCTGGTCGATGTCCACCGGGTAGGTTTCCGCCACGTAGGGCCCGCGTTCGAGGTCCGCTGCGCCGAGTGGTGATGCGGCGCACGCCGGCTCCAGCGTCACGTCGTACGCCCGCACCCGCACCCGCTTCGGGTCGAACCAGGATTGCCCGGTCTGGATGTCGAACTCCCAGCCGTGCCACGGGCAGCGCAGCATCTCCCCCGGCCGGGTCAGGTGGTATTCCCCTGGCCCGGACGAGGTCACAAACCCGCCAACCGGACCCTCGCAGAGCGGCCCGCCCTGGTGCGGGCAGCGGTTACGCAGGGCATAGAACGCGCCGTTGACGTTGAACACCCCGATGGAGCGCCCCGCGATCTCGACGATCAGGCGCTCGCCCGGCGCAATCGCCGTTACCGGCGCAACGATGTATCTGCCCATATCGCTCCGTCCACGTTGCCACAGCATCCTGCCCGCGCCCCGGCGCGGGGGGTGCGGCGCAGACGCCGCCCGGCGCCAGACCGCCCCGTGCCAGCCGGAGCGCACGAGCAGGCCGGGGGCCACGGCCGTTCCCGCCTCACAACCCGTACAGCGCCCGCGCGTTCCCGGCCAGGAACTTCTGCTCCAGCTCAGCCGGCAGGCGGACAGGGAACGCGGCATCGGGCGCGTCGAAGTCCCAGTGCGGGTAGTCGGTGGCGAACATGATCTGGTCGTTCATGTCGAGCTGCTGCAGGAGGTGGGTGAAATCTCCCCGCCGGGGCGGCTCCTCCATGGGCTGGGTCGTTAGCCAGAGGTGCTGGCGCACATACGCCGAGGGTGGCCGCCGCACGTGGGGAACCTCGGCGCGCAGGCGCTCCCAGGCGCGGTCCATCCGCCACATGAAGGGCGGCAGCCAGGCGATGCCGCCCTCGATGATGACCAGCCGCAGCGCCGGGAACCGCTCGAAAACCCCCTCGAAGATCAGGCTCGCCACGTGCGCCTGAAAGGTCTGCGGCATCCCGACGTGGTCTTCGAGGTAGAAATACGGCCAGCCCGAGCCGGTGATGGCCTGGCCGCCAAGGCCGCCGAAATGCACCCCCACCGGCAGGCGATGCCGCTGGGCAGCCTCGTAGATCGGCCAGTAGGCGCGGCGCCCCAGCGGCTCGCGGGAGCGCGCCAGCAGCAACACCTGCACAAAGCGCGCATCGCCGGCCCGGCGCTCGATCTCGGCGGCGGCCAGGGCGCCATCTTCCGACGCGACGATCATCGACGCGCGCAGGCGCGGTTCCTTGTCCACCCACTCGGCGAGCTGCCAGTCGTTGAGGGCGGTCGCCAGCGCAGCCCCGTACTCCGCGTGAAGCTGCGAGGCGCAGTTGTCGTCAATCAGCGGGTTGAGAATCCCGAGGTCGATTTCCCAGGCGTCGAGCAACTGTTCCCGCAAGAATGGCAGGTCGGAGCCGGGGAGCTTGCCGCCCGGCGGCCAGGCGTCGGTACGGGCGGCGGCCGGGCTGACGCGCGGGTAATTCGCGCCGCCGTAGCGGTGATTGCGGTACCCGAACTGCTCGTAGTAGCCGCGCCAGGCCGGCGGCACATAGGGCAGCAGCGCCGCCGGCGAAGGCAGGGCGTTGTGGATGTCGGTGTCAATGATCGCGGGCTTCACGCGGGGGCGCGTTGCCTCGCGGGTGGCGGTGCTCGCCATGGCGGTTCCTCCTTCGGCCGCGGTCGCCCCCGGTCGGGGCCAGTGGCGGCGCGCCTGCCAGGTTGCCGGGGTTACGACGCGGGAAGCCGGTAGAACGCCGCCGCATTGTCCCGCAGAATCCGGCGGGCGCTGGCGGCCGGCACGTGCGCCAGGAACGCCGTGGGCGATACCGGCGCGTGATCGTGCGGGAAATCCGAGGCGAACATCAGCATCTCCGCCGCGTCAAGCTGGTCGAGGACCGTCGCCTGCGCGTCAGCGCCGGCGGGGAGGTCGAGCGGCCCGGTGGTCAGGCGGATGTGCTCGCGCACGTACTCCGAGGGCAGACGCCGCACCCACGGGACTTCCTTGCGCAGGCCCTTCCACTCCTTGTCGAGCCGCCACAGCAGCGAAGGCAGCCAGGTGACCCCGCTTTCAAGCAGCGCCACGCGCAGCGCCGGGTAGCGGTCGAACACGCCCTCCGTGACCAGGCTGATCACCTGCGACTGGAAGATGTGAGACATGCCGGTGTACTCCTCGATGTAGAAGGAGGGCCAGCCGACGGCTGTTGGGGGGCTCCCCGGGTTCCCCCCGAAGTGGATGCCGATAGCCAGGTCGTGGCGCAGCGCCGCCTCGTAGACCGGGTAGTAGCGCCGGTTGCCGTAGAGCGCCTCCGCGTGCACCGGCAGCAGCACCTGCACGAACCGGCGATCCCCGCCGACGCGGTCGATCTCCTCCGCCGCCAGCGCGGGGTCCTGGATCGGGACCACGATGGAGCCGCGCAAGCGCGGGTCCTGGCTCAGCCAGTCATGCGCCAGCCACTCGTTGACGGCGGTGGCCAGCGCCGCCGCCGCGAACGGGTTGCGCACGCCATCGACGGCGTAGGTGCAGGTGAGAATCCCGAAGGCGGTCCCGTACGGCTCCAGCGCCTGCTCCCGCACGACATCCAGGCCGATGCGGGCGCCGCGCAGCCCGGCCCGGACCGAGGTTTCGGCGCCCGGGGGGTACGAGGTGTCGACCGGCCCGTTGAACGAGGTCTCGTAAATCGTCGTGCGCCAGTGTTCCGCCAGGTACGGGAACAGGGCGCGCACCGACCGCACCTCGGCGTGAATGTCACAGTCAATGGGGCCGTGCGCATCCGGGGTTGCCATGCGAGTGCGTGCTCCTCCCTCTGGGCCAGGGCTCGTGGGACCTGCTGTAGCACCCGGGCTGCCGATGCTTGATATCCGGCACGCGCGATCATATCAGCGCCCGCGCCCGGGCCGCACCCTCCACCTTCGCGACACCCACCACTGCGTCGCCAGCGGCCGCCGCCGAAGGCCGGAAGGCGTTGCGCCCGCGTGAGTTGCCCGCTACCTTCACAGCGTGTCACGGAATGCGTGGTTGCTCGTTCACCTTCCCCAGAGTACCGGGCAACGCCAGGGAGCGCGCCAGGCGGCCCCTGCCCGACCCGCAGGCTCCGGGGTGATGCGCGGCCACCCAGACGCGGCAACCCCGGCAGGAGGTGCGCCTATGTCCTGACCCAGCCCAGGCTTTTGTCCTCTTCAGCACCGGCCAGTTCTCACGCCTGTTTACTCAGCCTCGAAGGAACGGCCACCATGTTCCAGCACCTCCTGCGGCCCACCCTCCTGGCGCTCGTCATCGGGGCCAGCGCCACCGGCATGGTTTCGACACAGGTCGCCGCGCAGGCCACCCCGGACGCCGAGGCGAAGATTGCCGATGCGATGAGCGGCGGCCCAGACGCCATTTCCCGGGACGCCACGATTCTGGACTGGACCAAGGATGACGCGGGCAACTTCGTCGTTCTGCGCAAGGGCACGAACACCTGGACCTGTTTCCCCGATCTCCCCATGTCGCCGAGTGACGATCCCCGGTGCGTCGACCCAACGTGGATGGAATGGGCGGCGGCGCCAGTGAACCGGCAGACGCCCCGTATCACTGTGCCCGGCATTGCGTATATGCTGCAAGGCGCGACCGACGCCAGCAACACGGACACTTCGCCACGGAACCGGCCCGGGCGACGACTGGGTGGTTTCCCCGCCCCACATCATGATCCTGCTGCCGGAGGCATCGACCAGACCGTCTTCACGGCCGACTACATGTCCGGTGGGCCCTCGATCATGTGGCCCGGCACGCCTGCGGGCATCGCCCGGTGCCGGTCCGCGCCGGCGAGGATGGCCATGACGATGGCGACGCCAGCGCCGTAGGCAAGCGCGCTCCGGCTGGCCGGGGAAGCCCGCGCGGGCGGCAGGCGCTGTCGCCATCGCCCATGCCGCGGCCGGCCAGCCGCGCCGCAGGTGGGCGGAGGGGGTGGCGGCGGGCGCGCGCCCGCCGCAGGCGCTGCGGCCAACCTGCCGCCGCTGCCCGGCGTATGTCACACGTCTGCTGGCCACCCCGTTTACTTCCCAGAGCATTATTGCCTCACGAGGAAGGCCTGGCATGACTCGTCCCTGGCAGCATGCGCCATCCCCACCCAGCGCCACGCCCGATGCGGTCAGCGACGCAGACCTGGTGCGCCGGGCCCAGGCCGACCCGGCGCACTTTGCCCGCCTCTATGAGCGCTACCGCAGCCCGGTGTTCACGTACTGCCTGACCCGGCTGCACGACCACGCCGAGGCCGAGGATGCCGCCAGCACGATCTTCATCAAGGCGCTGCACGCGCTGCCGCGCTTTACCGAGCGAGGGGATGCGTTTCGCTCCTGGCTTTTCGCCATCGCCCACAACGAAATCACCGACCGCCTGCGCCACCGCCACCCGACGCTGCCCCTGGATTTCGCCGCCAACGTGCCGGATCCCGGTCTCTCGCCGGAGGAGGCCGCCCTGTCCACCGGCGCTCACGAGCAGTTCCAGGCGTTGTTGGCCGAGTTGCCGGAACGGTCACGCACGGTGCTGGCGCTCCGCGCTGCGGGCTGCCAGACGCACGATATCGCCCTCATTCTGCAAATCTCGGAGATGAGCGTGCGTACGGCCCAGTCACGCGGCCTGCGCCGCCTGCGCGAACGCCTGTCCGCCGCCGCGCCACGCCAGGAGGCGCGCCATGCCTGAGCGCCCCGAGGACCTCGCCGCGCTGGACCAGCTCTGGAACGACCTGGTGTCTGGCCGGAGCCCGGCCAGCGGCGCACCCAACCCGGAGGATGTCGCTGCGCTTCAGGCCTTCTACGCTCTGGTTGCTCCGCCGCCGCCGGCCTCCCTGGCGCGGGTCGATGACGCGATGGCGCGCGCCATCGCGCAGCGCGCGGGCAGCCACCGCCTGCGCCGGCTGGCGCTGCCCACCCCGCCCCCGAGCGCAAATGGCGCTGGCGGGCCGGTTGGGCTGGCCGACCTGCCGGCTGCGCCCGCCCGGCGCTGGCGCCTCCCCTCGCTGGCGGCGCTCGTCACGGCGGCGCTGGTCCTGCTCCTGCTCCTGGGCGCCACCGCGGCCCTGCGCCTGCGCCAACGCGGGCCCGCGACTGCGGACCGCCCGGTCCTCACGGCGCCCGCGGCCAGCGGGACGCCCGGCGCGGCGCCTATCATCGAAGAACTCTGGGAGAGCCAGGGCAACCCGGCCACGCCGCTGTTCCTGCCCGGTGGGGTGACGGCCGCGCCGGATGGCCGCATCTGGGTGGCTGACGGCAGCCGTGGGCAGTTTCAGATCTTCGCGCCGGACGGCGCGTTCGTGGAAGCCTGGGGCGTCCCCGGTTCCGGCAACGGCCAGTTCAGCTTCAAGGGCAGCGGCGACGTGGCGTTCGATGCCGCCGGCAACAGCTACGTGGCGGATACCGGCAACTTTCGCATCCAGAAGTTCAGCCCCGACCGCACGTTCCTGACCGCCTGGGGCACGCGGGGGACCGGCGCCGGGCAGTTCCTTAGCCCCCGGTTCATCACCATCAGTCCCGCAGGCGATGTCTATGTCACCGACGACTCGCGCAGCCAGATCCTGCGCTTTGATGCGCGTGGCCGATTTCTGAACACGATCGGCGAGCCGGGCGGCGGCGACGGCCAGTTGAACACCCCCGGCGGCATCGCGGTTGACCGCGATGGCACGGTCTGGGTGAGCGACTACAACAACAACCGGATCGTCCAGTTCAGCCCGGACGGCACGTTCCTGCGCGCCTGGGGCACGGCTGGCAACCGGGAGGGCGAGCTACGCCTGCCGTGCGACATCGCGTTCGACGCCCAGGGGTTCATTTACGTGCTCGAATCGGGCAACAAGCGCATCCAGGTCTTTGACCGGGATTTCCGGCCCGTAACGACGGCTGGCCGCGAGGATCTCTCTGCGCAGCCACTGCCCAGCGGCCCCAACCCCGGCCAACGCGCGTGGTTCATGTTCCCCGCGGCCATGGCGCTGAACACGGAGGGGCGCCTGTATATCACGGACACGATGGGCAATGCGGTGGCGGCCTTCCGCACCCGGCCGGCCGGCGCAGCGGCCTCCGCCCCACCCGGCGCTGGCGCGGACAGCACGCGCCTGATGCAGGCGCTGGTGACCGGCGTGCCGGCCAGGGACCTCTGGCTGGGGCTGGAGCAGGTGCGCCTGGAGCCGAGCGCCGAGTGGCGCCTGGACCATGGGGACGGCGATGGCCCGTTGCTCTACCGCGTCGAATCGGGCCAGGTGACCGTCACGTTCACCGGCGATGGCGCCGTGACGCGCGCGGGCGCCACGCGCCCGGGCGGTCCCGGCGGGAGCAACGGCGACGCTCAACGTGGGCGATCAGGCCTTCCACCCCGGCGGCGCGCCGCCAGGGTGGCGCAACGCGGGGGCTGAGCCCGCCTCCCTTCTGGAAGCGCGCCTCACCACGGTGCGCACGAGCGTGCCGCCGCAGGGCAGCATTCGCTACCCGTTGGTTGCGGCGTCGCCGTTCACGCCCCGGCGGCCCCGTTCTGTTCGCCGTCCAGCGCCTGACCTGGCGCTCGGCGACACATTCACCGCCGAGGCGGCGCCGGGGCTCGCGCTGCTCTCCATCGCCTCCGGACAGATGATGGCGCACGATGCGCTGCCCCGGCCGGGGCTGGCGCAGGCCCGGCCTCGCCAGCGGCCGGCTTTCTGATTGTCAACGGCGTTGATGCCGTCCGCACCTTCCCGCCCGGCCGGGTGTACGAGGCCGTAGGCGCCGAGCCGGCCACGGTACTCCTGCTCACGCTGGCCACCCCCAGCCCTCTGGAAGCGGCGCCTGCGGGCTGACCCGGCGCTGACCGCAGCGCGTGGCGCGAGACCCGCCACGCGCTGCCAGCCTCAAGCCGCTGCGGCCAGCCACTCGCCGTCAGGCCGTGAACACGGTCGCTCGACCCGGCCACGAGCCTCGCACGCGGCGCGCCGCCTCCTCTGCCTGCTGCGCGCAAGAAAGCCCCGCTCCCTGAACCGGGAGCGGGGCTCGCAGCGGTCGTCTGCGCCGGGGGTTGCCCTACGCGGTGGCCTCGGCCGGGAAGCTGCCCGGGTCGAAGGGATCGGTGCCCAGGGCCGCTTCGTCCCCGTCGTAGTAGCCGTCGCCGTCGGTGTCCGGGTTGTTGGGGTCGGTGCCGAGGGCGGCCTCGTCGGCATCCGCCAGGCGGTCGCCATCGCTATCGACGGCTGCGGCCGCATCCCCGGTCGCGGCGCTCTCGCTGGAGAGTTCCGAGGCGGCGGCGTCCGCATTGTCGCCAGTGGTCGCCGCGCCGCTGGCGTCATCCCAGACGACGGGGCTCGTGCCGGTGACGAAGGCTTCCTCACCGTCGCCCAGGCCATCGCCATCGGTATCCCAGTTGTAGGGATCGGTGCCGTAGATGTTGGTCTCATCCACGTCCGCGATACCGTCGTTGTCGGAATCCAGGGCCGTCGCGGTGTCAGCGGGCGCGCTCTCGACCGGCTCCACGTAGGTGGTGTCGTCGTAAACCGGGGCGGGCTCGGTCGGGATGTACGCCCCATTGTTGCCCACGTTGACGTTGGAGTCGGGGTTGTCACTGACCGAGTAGGTGCCGTCCGGGCCCAGCAGCGAGGTGCCCGGTGAGCCGCCGTTCACGGTGCCCGGCGCGGCGGAGGCGCTGCCGGGGCCAATCGCGGCGGCGTTGCCGTCGGTCGCGGTGATATCCGCGCCCGGGATGTACACCGGCGCGGGCACATTGGAGCTGCCGCTGGTGGTGCTGATCGGCGGGCCGATCGTGTTGGAGCCCGGGCCAACGTTCACGTCGCCGTAGACCACAGTCGGGCCGTCGGCGTCCACCGCCGGGCTGCCGGGGCGGGCGGCGCCGGAGTTGCCGTCGGCATTGATGGTTTCCTGGGCCATCGCCAGGCCGCCGGAGAGGGCGAGGCTGACGCCAACGCCCAGGCTGAAGATCGATCGGAACCATTTCATTGCTGGCGCTCCCGAATGGGGCAAGAGGTCAATCCCCTCCCTCAACGTGCAGGCAGAGCTGCCGACACGGAATCATCACACACCCCTCAAAACGGATAGCGCGCCAACCCGGTTTCGCCGCCGCGATCACGAAGATTTGGGAAGATTGGGGGTGCGCTCCCGGCGGGGCCCGATGGTATACGCCCACAGGCGCCAGCGTGCGGGGCCGGCATCACCCCCCCCCGCGTTCCAGGCCGGTCGAGCCCCGCGCCCGGAGCGCAGTCGAGGAGCCTCGTCTCGCCTGCCCACGCTATCCCAGGATCTCCCGCACGCAGCCGAGCGCAATCGCCAGCAGCAGCACCGCCGCCGAGCGGTTGACCAGGGGTAATCGTCGCCCTGGATACCGAGCAGCAGCCCGCCCGCAGCGAGCGCCAGGGCGAGCAGCCACGGCCACACGCCTGGCCGCAGCCCCGGACTGTGGCGGCGTGGGGCGGGCGTCAGCCGGCTCCTCCGGCTCTTCATCTGTCTGCTTCCGCCGTCGGCGCGCGCACCACCAGCGGCGTGCGCGCGAAGAGCGTGGAGGTCAGGATCCCGGCCTCGTAGAGCAGGTAGAGCGGAACGAAGACGATGCCCATGTTGAAGGGATCGGTTGAGGGCGTGATGACCGCCGCCAGGATCAGCAGGATGATCACGGCGTACTTGCGGAAGGAGCGCATTTTCTGCGGGGTGACCGCGCCGAGTTTGGCGAGGATGAACATGACCACCGGCAACTGGAACGCCAACCCCAGCCCCAGCATCAGCGTCAGGAAGAAGCTGATGACCTCGCCGCCTTCCGGCGACCACTCGTAGATATCGCTCATGAAGGACGAAAGGAACGTCAGCGCGCGCGGCGCGGCGAAGAAGAAGCCGTAGGCGACCCCCAGCAGGAAAAGCACGATCACGAACGGCATGGAAAGGATCAGGAAACGCTTTTCCTTGCCAGTCAGGCCCGGCAGCAGGAACCCGACCAACTGCCACATGATGACCGGCAGCGCGAACCCGATGGCGACGTAGAGCGCCACCTTGAAGTAGAGCGTAATCGGATCGGTGGGGCTGACGACATCGAAGCCGCCGACCGCGTTCGCCTCCACCTGCAACCGCTTCAGCAGCGGCCCGGCCAGGAAGACCCCGGCGATGAACGCCACCCCGACAGCCAGCACGCTCTTGACAATGCGGTCCCGCAACTCCTCCATGTGTTCGAGGAGCGTCATCTCCTCGAAGACATCCGGGGCGTCGGCATCCGGCAGCTTCGGCAGGCGCGGCCGGGAAATGGCCGGCAGCCGGCTCGGCAGCCGGGCCGGCAACGCGGGGACCTTCAGCCTACGCGCCATGCGGAAACCCTGCGGCCATCGCCAGGGGCGTCACAAGCTGCGAGACCATGCTCCCGGCGGCCGCCGCGCGGCTGCCCAGCCAGTCATCCGACACCCAGGGAATCCAGTCCGGATCGGCGGCGGAACTCAGCAGCCAACTGCGCGGGGAGAGCAGCGTGTTGCTGGCAAAGAGCAGGATGGCGGCGGCCAGCATGACCAGCGCGGCGCGGTGGGCGGAGCGCCGCAGCGGCGACGTGGCGACGGGCGGCGACACGACGGGCCCGGCTGCGTCGCGGTAGTGCTCCAACAGGCGCACCATGTCGCGCAGTTCGGGCTCGACCTCCGTGTCCGGCCCGGGGCGCCCCTGCAGCCGGGCGTCCCAGTAGCGGGCCAGGGCGGCCGCGTCGGCTTGCTCCTGCGCGTGGAGCGGCACGAGCTGCGGGGGGCGTCCGTCGGGGCGAGGGGTTGGACTCATGACAAGGAGCCTTTCCGGGTCATTCGGCGGCCTGGCCGGCAGCGAGGCGGCGGCGCAACGTTTGCAGGGCGCGGTAGAAGCGCTGATCGACGTTGTTGGCGGTCATGCGGGGGTAGCCGATGTGCTGGAGTTCCCGCGCCAGCTCGCGCGAGGTGTAGCCCGCCTGGCGCCCCTGCACGATCATGCGGTCCAGCGGCGAGAGCTGATCGAGCAGCCAGACATAGTGCAGCAGCTCCAGCACCTGCTCGTCGCTGCGCGCGGCGTCGGCCAGGTCCGCGTAGGCGAGGGGTTGCGGCAGGCCCCGCCGGTGGGAGCGCCGCAGCGCGGCCTGCAGCTTCAGCCGCGCCACCCCCAGCGCCCACGCCAGCAGGCTTTCGGGCGGTTCGCGGTCGCGCTGCACGTGGAGCGTGGCCATCGTTTCCTGGGCGATATCCTCCGCGCTGATCAGGACATCGCTGGCGGCCGACGTGCGCAGCGACGCCGCCGTGACCCGCGCACCGTCTCCCGGATCTGCTCCAGGATGAGGTCATCCGTCGGGGCGTTGCCGTTGGCGGCAGGGGCGGCAGGGCGTGCAGGCGGCCCGGTTTCGCCTGCGCGGGCAGGGAGGGCTCGTCGCCGGTGGAGTTCGCGCGTGTCGTCATACCTGGTAGTGTCGCGAACGCGCGGGTTTCTTACAGGTTGGTCTGGTGGGCCCGGCAGCGGGCGCGCCCTGCGACTGAGCCGGTGGAGCCTGGCGTCGCTGCGCGCCCCGGCCGGCGGGCGGAGCCGCTGGCCCCGCCCGCCCGGCATCCGGCTAACTGCGAGGTCACGCCGGCGCACTCCGGCGTGCTGTTGCCGGTGTGTTCAGAGCCGTTCAGCACCACGGTTCCGCCCGTGCCGTGGGCGAGCCCGCCCGAGGAGCCGTGTTCTGATTGACCTTGCTGGAACTGTTGAACGTCACGCTGCCGCCAGACATCTGGAGCGCGCCGCCGCCCAGGCCGGCGTGATTGCCGCTGATGGTCGAGTTGGTGATAGCCAGGGGGGAGGCAAACTTGTAGATGCCGCCGCCATATTGTGCAGCCGTGTTCCCCGTGATGGCGGAATCGGTGATAAAGCCATTGTCACCGGCGTCGGAAAACACCAGCAAGCCGCCCCCAATGCCCGGGACGGTATTCCCCGAGATGGTGCTGCCGGTGATCTGGAAGGGACCCTTGACCCAGACCCCGCCGCCGTCCTCGGCCGTGTTCGCCTCGATGACGCAGCGCGTGATGCGCAACTCCCCGCCCTGGGACCGCACGCCGCCGCCCGTTGCGCCACCGGCGTCCCCGTGCGTGATCCGCAGCCCCATCAACTCCACATCGGCATTGCTCGCGACGCTGACCACCCGCCCGGCGTCCCCGCCGTCGAGGATCGTGCTGGTCGCCGGGTCGCTCCCGCTCCCGGCGCCGATCAGCTTGCCGGCCGGCATGGTCAGGTTCGCCTGGTAGCGCCCCGGACACACGTAGACCGTGCCGCCCGCCTGCAGGCGCTGGTTAAGCCGCGCCCCGCAGGCCACCGCGTCTTCCGTGCACGTCACGTCGCACGTCCGGCAGGTTCCGGCGTCGCACAGTTGGTTGGCGCCGCAGCCGCACGTGCCGCCGCAGCCGTCGCCGCCGCCGCAGCCCGCGCACTGGGGCGTACACGCCTTCTTCTTGTTCTTCTGCTTGCGCTTCTTCTTGTTCTTCTTCTTGCGCTTCTTCTTCGCCGCCACGCTCAGGACGTCGTGGAGCGGCCACGCCGCTGCGCCGCCCAGGAGCGCCAGGGCGCCGCGCCGGGTCTGCGGGCTGCCGACCGCGCGCGCCACCAGATCGAACCGTTCAGCCTCCATGCTCTCGCCTCCTGACGGACCTCGCGAACCCTGGTCTCCAGTCTGGCGAGCAAACCCGCGCGCGCATCCGTACAATTACGGATTTCTGCGGCGAGCCTGGGCGGGGACGGGGTGGTCGCGGGGCACGGGCGCCGCGCCCGGTGACGGCGACGGCTGGCGAGGCGGCGGTGGGCAGGAAGGCCGGGTGTTCTCAGGCCCCGCCGCGCCTTCAGGGCTCTCCGGCTGCTTCGGACGCAGCCCGCCGGAAAAATGCGTACTTCTACGGATGCGTTCCGCCGACCGCCTCATCAACATGTTGCCCAGGGAGTCGCATCACCCGGGAGGCCTCGATGGACGCAAACCGTTTCGATGTGATCACGGCACACCTGGCGACACCACTGTCACGCCGGCGCAGCGCCGGTCTCCTGGCCCTGCTCGGCCTGGGCAGCCTGGTTGCTGACGACGCAGAAGCCAGGAGGCGACGGAAAAAGAAAAAGAAGAAGAACAAGAAGCAGGGCCTACGCTGTGGCGTCGGCGCCAGGGTTTGCGGCCGCGAATGCATCCCGGCGTCAGCGTGCTGCGGAAGTTGCCCGAATGGGAGCTTCTGCAAGGACGGCGCCTGCACCACGTGCACAGCCAAGGAAACGAACTGCGACAATGTCTGCGCCAACCTGGCCACCGATCCGAACAACTGCGGCAAGTGTGGCCGCTCGTGCCCCAGCGGCGAATGCCTGAACGGGGCGTGCACCTGTCACGGGGAGGAGGTTCCCTGTCCCACTGGGTGCTATTGCATTCCCGAAGCACATGGCGGCGGCGCCTGCGGCGGCGGCTACACCGACAAGGAGTGCAACAACTCCTTCTGTGGAGTGGGAGAGGTGTGTCAAGCCCTCTACGTCCAATGTCGTGCGATGTGCTAGCCCGAATCGTTCGTGACCGCCTCCGGTGGGCGGCGAGCAGGCGCCAGGGGGATTCCCGGGCTGGCAGCGCAGCGCAGGGGGAGCGGGTGGTGAATGCGCGCACTCGCCCCGAACTGCTCCGTCCCTCGCCAGGCCAGTGCCCATGACGGCCAGCCAGCGGGGATGCGCTCAGCACCCGGCCTGACCGGCGACCTCCCCGCAGGGCGCCGGCGCGGAGCAACAGCGCGCTCTGCCAGCGCACAGCCCAGTTCCTGCCCGGTCTGGTTCAAGATTGCCAGCCCAGGCGTGGAATGCCCACGCCCTCTACACCCCCAGTCGATGCTGACGAGCAACACAAGAAGCAGCGCGGAGCAGCTGCTGGTCAGCATGGGCACCGAAACAACGGCAACGGCCAGCGATGGCATAGCCATCATCAGCCTGGCCAGCGGCCCGCTGCCTCCGCCCCACGTGTTGCAAAGCTGATGCCTACCGGAGAGACCTCGCCCTCGCCCGCCACGGCCCGCCGTCGCCGCCGACGCTCGCGTGGCATGCCGGCGCCGGGGCGAACCGGGGAGCACGGGACGCCCCCAACCAGGCGCCCCCCGCCGGCCACAGGCGCCATGTCGAGCGTGTCGAGAGATTGCGGCGTGGCGGAGCCCAGGCCGCGCTGCCTGCACCCGCGCAGCGCGGCTCACTCGTGACGTGGCGGCCGGGGACGAGGTCCTGCGACTGCGCTCAGGGCGGCACGCGGGGGTGGGCGGCGCGGCGATCCCGCGCGGTCAGGGCGAGTTCCCGCGACAGGCTCGGGATGACACGCGGAGGGGGCCGCCACGTCTGACCGTGGCAGTTGGGGGAGCCGGGCCGCAGGCAGGGCCGCGGCAGGCCGCGTTGCCATTGGCGTTGGCGCTGCCGCCTGAGGCCGCGGGGCACCGAGCCTCAGGACGGGGCAGGGTGGCTGCGTCCCACAACGCCAGAATCTTGCACGTTCAGGCGGCGCCAGCGGGAGTGGCAGCGTGATGGCGTGCCCGGGGGCATGTACGGTTAGCCGGCGCTGAGAGAGGCGAGGCGCCGTCAGCGTGTGGTAGTGACGATGAAGCGTTACCGATGCATGGTACGGGGTGCCGGGCTGATGTGTAAGGGAGTTGCGCTGCCCACCGCGCTGTCACGGAGCCCAGTATGTTTTCCTCCCCCTGGCCTCCGCCGGGGAACCACGCTCGCCCGGCGCCTCAGGTCCAGTCTAGGTCAATCTGCCAGTTGGTTTCCTGAATCATCGCGTTCAGCGTCCTGAGCCGCCTGGAGAGATCCTCGATCTGCTTCTGCAGCGCCGGAACATCGACCGTTGTGGTCCACTTCACGTCCCGCCCGCCCATGCGGTCGAACCGCTCGTCTGTTGCGTCAATGGCGGCCTGCAAGCTTCCGAGTTGCAACGTGAGCGCCTCGCGATGCGCGAGCGCAGCGGTCAGGGAACGCCCGTCGGGCAAGGCATGGCGCAGGTTTGCGGCATTGATCGCGACAACCAGCCGTTCGTGCTCCGCGATGACGGCGGACGCTTCCTTGATCAGCGCCATCGGGTCTTCGTTGGGTTTCGCGCCCTCCTGCACAACCGCGCCCCGGGCAATGCGCGCGCGCAACGACGCAATCTTTGTTTGCATGTCCGCGCGCAGCATGAGCGCTTCTGCAAGTTTCATGGATGCTCCCAACACGTGCCGTCATCAGTCTGCCGCATCGGTCAGCGTTGCCACAAGGTGAGACGCGCCCCGCGGCGTGCCGCCGGATGCTGGCGCTGGCAACCCGGGGCCCGAGAAGCGACCTCCCGCTCCCCGTTGCGGCCTGAGGCAGAACACGCCTCGTGGCGACGGCGGAGGGCTGCGCGAGCCGCCGCACCGCCAGGCAGGCTGCCCGGGAGGGGTCGCCCTTCGGCGCGTTGCTGCCGCCTTGCGCCTGGCCATGGCCCGTGGCGATCGGCGAGGGCTTCGCGGCCCCGGCCACGATGGCCGGTGCAGAGCGTTCGCAGCGGATGCCGCCACCCTCGCCCGCATTGGCGGGGTTGCTGGTGAGCTGGCAGCCGGCCAGCGTGATGCGCGGCGGCCCCGGCGGCGCTGCCGCCAGATCCGCCGCAAGGTCATCCCTCCCGGCGCAACGCGTCAGGGCCGGGTCGCCAGTCCGGCGCGAGCGGAACCAGGGTGATGCCCGCCACAGCGCGGCGAACCCTGGGTGTCGCAAGTGTGCAGGAACTGTAGGGGCAGTGTGGCTGGGGTGCGCCGGAGGCAGCGCATACCGTGAGGGTGTCGCAATTGTCTGCGGCGTTGCGTCGTTCGCGCCCGGCGACGTTGCCAACGCGCGGACACACCCCGGGAGGAGCCTCGTATGGACCACGCGTCGTTCGATCATCTCACCCGTCGCCTGGGCGCCACCGCCACCCGGCGCACCGGCCTCGGCCTGGCGCTGGGCGCGGCCAGCGCGTTCGCCACGCTCTTCGGGGCAGCCGAGCCCGGCGCGGAGGGCAAGGGCAAGGGCAAGAACCGGAAGAAGCCCAGGCACAAGAGCAAGAAGAAGCGCCGGAAGAAGAACCCGCCGCCGCAGCCGCCCTGCCCTGCCGCCATGACCGACTGCGGGGAGGGTGTCTGTGTGCCGGACGGGCAGTGTTGCCCGTGGGAGAAGCCATGCGGCGAGGGCTGCATTCGTATCGAGCAGTGCTGCCCCCACACCGAGCGCGAATGCCCCAATGGCGGGTGTATCGCCGCAGACTGGTGCTGTCCCAACGAGCGCAGGTGCCCCAATGGCGGCTGCGTCGCGAAAGACGCCTGCTGCCCTGGCCAGCGGGAATGCCCCGGCAACGTCTGCGTCGCGAGGGGCGCCTGCTGCCCAATCGTGGAAGAGACCTGCGGCGACGAGTGCTGCGTCCTCGGTGAACTGTGCGCTGAAGATGGGTGCTGCCCGGTGAACGAGACGAGCGATATCTGCGGCGGCCGATGCACGGACCTGGATTCCAACGAGCACTGCGGGGCGTGCGGCAATGCGTGCGGCGCGTGCGAAACCTGCCGGCGCATCAACGGGCAGTATGCGTGCGCCGGGCCGGATCGCTCGGCGCCCGCCTGCGAGGATTGCCTCGAAGGCCAGGTGGTTTCGGCGGTCTCCTGCGGCGATCACTGCTGCGGCATCGGGGCAGAATGCTGCGGCGGCGGCTGCTGCGGCGCGGGCAAATGCCGCGTGGTGAACGGCCAGACCTGCTGCCTGCGGGTTATCGACAACCACCAGGTCTGCCTGGTGCAGTAGCGGCAGGCGACGGGCGATCTGGCGAGGGCAGCAGCGACGGGGTGCGACGGTAGCGCAGCGCACGGGCACGCGCGGGGCCAGGAGTATGCTGCCGGCAGGACCTTGCGCCGTCGCGGGTCTCCGTGCGCTGGCACGGCCTCAGCCAGCATCGTCACGCGAAGGGACCGATATGAACCGCGCCCGCTCTGCTGCCCCACTCGGCCGTTCGTTGCTGCGAGGCGGCGCCCTCGCCCTGGCCGCGCTCGCCCTGCTCGTGCCCGCCAGCACCGCGCAGACGCCCGAGAGCGCGGCCCACGCCGCGCACCCGGCCCACATTCACGCCGGCTCCTGCGCGGAACTCGGCGAGGTGATCTACCCCCTGACCGATGTCGCCCTGCCCGAGGGCGAGATGCTGGGCGCCGAGGGCGGCCACCCGGTCGAGATCAGCAACACGAACCTGCCCGATGTGCCGCTGCAGACGATCCTGGACGGCCATTACGCCGTCAATGTCCACCTCAGCGCCGATGAGATCGGCACGTACATCGCCTGCGGCGCCATCGGCGGCGTGGTGGACGACCGGGAAAATGGGCCGGGGCAGGAGATCAGCGTCGGCCTCGCCGAGTTGAACGACTCCGGTTACGCCGGGGTGGCCTGGCTGGGCGACGACGGCAACGGCGGCACGAACGTCGGCATCACTCTGATCAACCTGGACGAGATGAGCGGGCACGACATGTCCGCGATGGCCACGCCCGCCGCCTGACGCGCAGGGGCGCTGCCCACCTCGCCCGCAGACGCGCGAACGCCGCCAGCAGTGCACAACGCTGGCGGCGCTCGTCTGGCGTCGCCAGGCGTGAGGACGCCGGCGACGCCTCTATTGTCGCCTGCTTCGCCCATCTGTCAATATCCCGCGCTGCACCTCTCCCGGCAACCCGGCCCGACGCCAGGACACCCGCTCCCCAACCCCCGCTCCCGAGGCGCGGAAGCGGGGCCGGGTCGGCGCGGGCTACCGCTTGTGCTTCTTCTTCTTCCCCTTGATCTGGATGGTGACGGTCTCCAGGGCGGTCAGGCCGGTGGCATCCTGCGCCAGGTAGGTGAAGGTATCCGTACCCTTCGCCTTCCTGTTGGCGCGATAGCTGAAGGAGCCATCCGGGGCCAGGGTGACGGTGCCCCGGCCCGGCTCGCCCGCCAGGATGGCGGTCAGCGCGTCGCCATCGGGGTCCGTGTCGTTCGCCAGCACCCCCGCCGCCGGGATGGTCAGTGTCTTGCCTGCCTGCGTCGCGAAGCTGTCCGCCCCGGTGCGCGGCACGCCGTTCGCGGTGGTGATGGTCAGGCTCCACCCGGCGGCGATGGAGCCGGATGAATCCGGCGTGTCATCGTCGGCGTCATCGACAAAGAGGGTCCACGTCCCGTTGGCGTTGGTCCCGTTGAAGACCGCCAGCGCCGATCCGCTCGGCAAGGGCGAGGGGATGCGCGGGTCCGGCGCGAAGCTGTCCGGCTGGCTGGAGAAGTCGTAGTTGGTCGGCTGGAAGGGGCCGCTGGTCAGGTCATCCTGGCTCGGCAGTTGCGGCCCGGCCTGGTCATCCAGGAGCAGGCTGTCGTTCTCGGCCCTGGAGGCCGCCGCGACATCGCTCATGATGAGCGCGGTCTGCCCCTGCGGCCCGACCAGGAGCACATCGACATCGGCTGGCTGCGTGTGGCTGTAGACATTGAGGCTGACGTTGATGTCGGCGATGGGGGTGTCCAGCCCGCTGACCGTGATGGTCGATGGGGTGGACGTCCTGTTGTCGGTGATGGCAATAGGCGTCGCGTTCGCGAACTGCTGGATCAGGCTCGCGCTGCTGCGAGGCTTCGCGGATACCGTGGGCAGGGCCCACGGCCCGGCTCCGGCCAGGAGCAGCGTGCCCGTCAGGGCCAGGGCGGAGGCGCGTGCCCGCCACATCGTTGAGCGATTCTCGTTCACTGGGGTCTCCTTGCGTGGGTGGTAGGTGATGCGGCGTGTCGCCAGGCGGCCTTACTTCTTCCGCTTCTTCTTCTTCGCCTTTGTGATGTTGATGGTCACCTTCTCCAGGTCGGTCAGGCCGCCGGGGTCTTTGGCGAGGTAGGTGAAGGTGTCCGTGCCCCTCGCCTTCTTGCCTGGCGTGTAGACAAACGAGCCATTGGCCGCCAGTTGCAGCGTGCCCTGCTTCGGTGGGCCCGCCAGGACGGCGGTCAGGTTGTCGTTGTCCGGGTCGAGGTCATTGGCGAGCACGCCGAACGGCGGTTCACTCAGGGGAACGCCCGCCTGGGCCTGGAAGGTATCGGGCGCGGCGTTGGGCACGCCATTGGCCGAGGTGATCTCCAGGCTCCAGCCGCCATTGACCGCGCCCGTACCACCCTGGGCGTTCTTGACGAAGAGGGTCCACGTCCCGTTGGCGTCGGTGCTGTTGAAGATCCCGAGCTTCGAGTTGCTCGGTTTCGCCGGCGCCGGCGGCGCGAAGTTATCCGTCGCTGAACTGAAGTTGGTCGGCTGGAAGCGGCCACTGGCCAGCGCCGCGCCACTTACGATCTGGTTGGCGGCGCTGTCGTCGAGCGTCAGGGTCACGTTGTTGGCGCTGGTCCCGACATCGGAGACGACGAGGGCGCTCTGGCCGCCCGGGCCCACCAGCAGGAAGTCGATATCCCCCGGGCTGCCGTGGGTAAACCCGGCGAGGGTCACGTTGACATCGGCAATCGGTTTCTCGATGCCGCTCACCGTGATCGAAGAAGGCAGGGACTGCTGAAAGCCGGTGATGGCAATGGGCGACGGGTTCGCCAGATGCTGCACGAGCGCCGGCGTGGCGCGGTCGCGCGCGCCCACACCTGTGGGAATGACCAACGCCAGCGCGCCGGCCAGCAGGACGAAGTTGCGGAGGGCGCGGCCCGCGCGCCGCCCGGCGCGGGCGTTGCCGCCAGCCGGCCGTAGGGATCGCCCCAGGGTGGGGGGCATGTCGTCAGGTGCGTACTGGTTCACGAGTGGGTCCTCCGTGGTTGGGATGCGTCAGGCGCACAGTTCGATGCAAATGCCGCCGGCGCCGATATCCTGGCAGTGGGTCTGTGGTGGGCAGTCGTCCGTGGTCTTGCAGAACGTCGTGGGAAACAGGGGGCCTACAATGCAGTGGCGGGCGCCCTCCACATCGGGGTTGCTGCAGCCGCAGGCGCCACACTGGTCGTTGGCGGTGCAGGTGATGGCGCAACTGCCGTTGCTGAGGCAAACCTGCCCGTTCTCGCACGTGGCGCACTCCACCATTTGGCCGCAGTTGTTGCGCCACGTCCCGCAGCGGCCGGCGCAGGTCGCGCCGCGCGCTTCCGGCTGGCAGCACTCGCCCCGGGCGCAGATCTGGCTGGCCGCGCAGGCGCCGCAGGAACCGCCGCAGCCATCGGTTCCGCAGGAACGGTCCGCGCAGTTTGGCTTGCAACGGCCCTTTTTCGGTTTCTTCCGGCGCCGCCGCTTCCTGGCAGCGGCGTCTGGCCCCACGCGGGAGCCGGCGAGCGCGGCGAGACCGGCGGCGCCGCCGCCAAGGACTGCGCGGCGGGGCAGGCCCGCGAGGCCGCGCGCGAAGGCATCAAAACGTTCGTGGTCCATGGGCGTGCAGTTCCTTCCTGTGCAACTTCCGAGGCGGCCAGGGCGCCCAAGGCCCTGGCCGCTGCTGGCGCCCCCCGCGATACCCACCTGGCTCTGGGATGGCGCACGGCAGCAAGGCGGCACGGCATCGCCTGGGGGGCCAGCGTGGGCAGCCGACCGTCGGGCGCCCACGCTGCCAAGGTATGCCGCCGCCAGTTCCCGCACATCGGGCAGATATCTGATGTTTTGTGGTCGGGATGCTGAAGCTTATCCGGCAGGGTGGGCCGGTGCTGCCGGGCGTTGCCCCGCATGCGGGCGCAGGACCGCGTTCGCGAACCACCCCGGGCGCGGCTGGCCGGGGGAGGTGGAGGCATGATGGCGCGCCCTGACGCCCAGGCGCCCTTACTGCCAGCTCCGCTCTCTCCCACCTGCTGCGCGGGAGCAGGGGCACGCCGCTGAGGCGCCGGGTTGGCGACTTGCCGGGACACGATCGCGAGAGTGAACAGGAAACACCTGCCCCGCTCAGCCGGGGCGCGTGAGCGAGGCAGACTGACCCGGGCGCCCGGGCCCGATGCGGCGTGGCAGCGCCGGTGTTCGCCACCAGGCAACCCGTTGGCTCCCCGCCCCCACGCGCCGGAAGCCGGGGCCGGGGCCGCAACCCCCGGCTCCCCGGCGCGAGTCTGCCGCGCAGGCACGATGGTGAGAGGATCAGCACACGATGGTTCCTGCCGCTGCCGGGCGCGGGGTGTAGGCTCGGAGGGCGCGGGGGCTCCCTCCTCCCATATGCGGGTATGTTCCTGCGCGCCCCCAGCACACGGGACGGGTCAACCCTCGTCTCGTGTGCTTGTTTTTCGGCATCCCGGCGTGGCGACGATGTGCGCCGGTGCAGGTTCTCGCCCTGCTTCACCCGCCTTCAGGCGGCATTCCCGCCGCGCGCCATCCTGGGCGCAGGACCTCGTCCCGGGTCCGCCCTGGTGTGCGGTGGAGCCTCCTCCCGGTGTCGTCCCGAGCGACCGCGCGGGCTCTCGTCTCCCGGCCACCCGGTTCACTGCGCCATCCCCCTCCGCGGGTCAGCCTGAGCGCAGGCGAAGGCTCTCGTCCCCGGCCGCCGCGTCTCGAGGGGGCCGCGATACGCGAGGGTGGGCGGCAACATCGTACCTGGGGCGTGGGGGCAGCGCCCCGGCGACGCGCCAACCCAACCCGGCCCGCCGGGCACTCCTGGCCCGGCAGGACCCGCTTCCGGACTGCGAGTCCTGATTGCGGGCGTGCGCCGTTCCCCACGCCGTCCGTGCGCTTGACGCGCCCTCACGCACACCTTATGCTGAAGAAATAGCACATTTGTTCTGATTTACCACCACGGAGGCGACGATGGGTGCGGACCCAAACCGGCTGAACGTCGACGGGCACACGTTCTGGCGGCAAGCCACCGCCGGCGGCGAGCCGGAGGAACTGACGACCAGGACCGGGATCGAGGTGGACGACAAAGGCTGCCGCTGGGTGGTGTCTGCCCCCGGCGCGGCCAGCGGGGAGCCGGTCGAGAGCGGCTCGCGCGAGGTGATGCGCTACATGCGCTCCGTGGTGAAAACCATGCAGCGCGCCACCCGCCGCGCCCAGGTGCGGCCGGCGCCCAAGCCGGTCAGCAAGCAGCGGCGCGCCCCCTCCCGCACGCAGGTCCCCTGCCCCGTCTGCTACGGCGAGGGTTGGCACGACTGCGAACTGTGCGACGGCAGCGGCATCGTGACCCAGCGCCGCGCCGACGAGTGGGCGCGCGACCACGCGGAGTAGCCTCGCGGCCTGCCCTCTCACCCGCATCTCCGCCAGCAACGGGGAGCCCGGCCGGGCCCGGTTTTCGCGCAGCAGGAAGCGGTGCGAACCAGTACGACGCCGCTCTGTCGTGGCGGGTGGGCAGCGCCAACGACGCTGCGCCCGGCCGGTTCCCGGGGTGGGGCCGCACGGCGGGATATCCCCCACGCCGTACTCAAGGCCGTTCCTGGCGACACCTGGCGAGGCGAGGCGGCAGGAGCCGGCCGAGCGCCCGGCGCCGTGACACCGGGCAAACCGCGCCTGGCGTGAGAGGCGCGGCCTCAGGCCCCGGCCACGCCCATCGCCTTACGTACAGATACGCGCGCATTTGTGATCGTCGCTGCAGTAGAAAAACGGCGCGCTCACGCAGTTGTCGTTGGTGGTGCACGTCAGCGAGAAGTTTGTCACGCTGCAGTAGGATCCCGCGCCAACCGGACCGTCCAGCAGGTCGTTGTACGTGCAGTTGAGCCTGCTGATGCACTCGTCGCACGCCGGGCAGGTCACGGATTGGCCACAGATGGTGGTCGCGCCGCCGCACAGGCTGTGGCAGTCGGGCAGCGTCACCGTCGCCTGGATCGCGGCGCACGCCCCGCCATCGCACCACTCGCCGCCGGGGCAGGGGCCGCCGCACGTGTGCTGCAGACTGGCGTCAGGCACGCAGGCGCCGCTGTCGCACACCTGGCAAGCCGGGCACACCGTGCAGGCCCCATCGCCCAGACAGCACGCCGGCGGCGGGCACGGGGTGGTCGCAGAACAGGCTGTGCACACGCCGTCGACGCAGACCGGCGTCGGGTTGGCGCAGGCGTCGGCGGTACAGGTGCAGACGCCGTCGATGCAGACCGGCGTGGGGTTCGTGCAGGTGCCGGCCGAACAGGCGCAGGCGCCATCCGCCTGGCAGACCTGCCCCGCGCGGCCGCAGGGCTCGCCGGCCTGCTCGGGGTCGGGCACGCACGCGCCGGGGGTGTTCGGGCCGCTCTGGCAGATGAAGCACTCGTCGCACGGCGCCGGGCAGGCGCAGGAGCCGCAGTCCACCGTCTTGCCGCAGGTCTGGCGGGACTTGACCGGCCCGCACCGCCCGGCGCAGACCTTCCCCTTGCCGCGCGGCCGGCAGCCGTGCTTCCTCTTCCGATTGCCCTTGCGCCGCTTGTGGCGCAGCTTGCGGCGGCGACGCCGGTCCTTGGCTGCGGCATCGTCCGGGGCGAGGTCGCCGAGCAGGCCGGCGATAATGGGGAGCGTGGCCAGTAGCCCCAGTAGATGCCGCCGGGTTCCGGTTCCGGCGAGCGCCCGTGTCAGGGCGTCAAAGTGGCGGTTGTCCATCGTGTCTCCTGCCGCAGGGCGTTGTCACCGGCACGCGCAGCGGCACGCGCAGCGGCGCGCGTGGGCGCCAGAATTCAGTCTGGCATGCCGGCTCAGGCCTGGGCAGCTCACCATGTACGGGTTGAGATACGGGATTTCGCGGGCACAGCGCGGACCTTGCGGACGCGGCAGGCGGCGGACAGCACTCGCCACCGCGGGCAGGGCAGCGGCGCACCCGGCCCTCCGGCCTGTGATACGCTCACTCGCGCCTTGCCCGGGCCGGGCCGCGCTGGCCGCACGGTCCGGCCCGCGCGTCACCCGAAGGAACCCTGATGACCCTCCGCGTCGGACTCCAACTCTACTCCGTGCGTCATGCCCTGGCCCGTGACCCCTGGGGCACGCTGGAGCGGCTGGCCGAGGTGGGCTTCACGCACCTCGAAGCCGCCAACCACCACGCGCGCACCGACCCCGGCGTCGGCTTTGGCGTGGCCGCGCCCGAGCTGCGCGCGCGGCTCGACGCGCTCGGCCTCTCGATCATCGGCTGCCACATCAACCCGCTTGATCTGGAGATCCTGCCGCGCGCGCTGGCCTACCAGGCCGAGCTGGGCAACACCCAGTTCGGCTGCGATATCGAGTTCTTCCCCGCTGGCGACCGCGACTACGTGCTGCGCCGCTGCGAGGTGTTCAACACGGTCGGCGCGCTGGCCCGCGAGCATGGCATGCGCTTCTACTACCACAATCACTTTCAGGAGTTTCAGCGCATTGGGGATGATTATGTCTACGATATCATCCTCGCCAACACCGACCCCGACCTGGTCAAGCTGGAGTTGGACACCTACTGGATGTACCGGGGCGGGCAAGACCCGACAACCTGGATGCAGCAGTACGCCGACCGCGTGATTTTGCTGCACCAGAAGGACTTCCCCGCCAACGCGCCGCAGCCGCTGAACCTCTACGAGGGCGTGGTTTCGCTCACCGAGAACATCGACATGGCCGTCTTCGACGAGCGCAAGGATGAGCGCTGCTTCACCGAGATTGGCACCGGCGTGCTCCCGATCCAGCGCATCATCGACGCTGCCGCCGCCCTGCCGCACGTCGAGTACCTCATCCTGGAGCAGGATCACACGGCTATGGATGAGATCGAGTCGGTGCGCACCAGCCGCGAGGCGTTCGCGACGAATTTCACGGGGATTTCCTGGGCGTAGTACGCCTCACGGTTGCCGGCGGCGCGGCGGCAGGGGGCCGGGGCGCGGGGTGAACCAGGCCCCTCACCGCCCCGCGCCCGCTGCTGGCGGCGGCTGGGCGGCCTGCCGCCAGGCCAGCCACCCGAACCCGAGCAGCCAGATCGCCACCGGCAGCACGGGGAGCGCAAAGAGCCAGAAGCCCACCTGCGCGTTGCCCGCGTAGCTGAGGATGCCGGCAAGGCACCAGACTGCGCCGCCCAGCATCCCCAGCCAGCAGTGCCAGTGCGGGTACTGCTCCGAGCGGTAGGTGGCGTACGCCATGACGGCGATGGCCAGCCCGAAGAGGGTCTGGTAGGCGAACGAGGTTCCCCCGACCACCTGGAGCACCAGGCCGGCCTGCGCCAGGTGCATCGCCTGCGCCGCCTCGTCGCCCGCCACGCGGGAGGCCGCCGCCAGGCCAGGCAGCACAAAGCCCTCGATGGCAAAGCCGACCCCCATCACTGCGGCCGCCGGGACGGCGATCATGGCGCTGGCGTGACCGGCGCTCGCGGCGGCCGGCGCCCGCAGGGTACCCGAGAGCAGCGCCAGCCCGGCCGCTGTCACCACGATGGCGATGATGGTGCAGAGATGCGCCAGCCGCCAGTGCGCCGCCCCGGCCTGCGCCAGCACCGCGGCGGGCGCGCCGGGAACAGCGCCCCGCAAGCCGCTGAGGAGGAGCCAGACGACCGTGCCGCCGAGCACCATCCCCCCGCCAAACCGCAACACTGCCGCGCGCTGCGGCGCCATTGCGCCGTCCATGCTCGCTCCCTCCCCGCGCTGCGCGGCGCCCGCGCCAGCTGCGGCGCCGCCTTGCCGGCCCGGCGCGCCAGCCTGCCCGGCCCACCGCCACGCTCCGCGCCCCGGCGGGCAGAGCGCCGGACGAGGGCGGCCCCGGAGCGCACCCGCGCGGCTGACCGCTTTCCCGGTGCGAAGCGCACCCGCATCCCCTGACCGCTTTCCCGGCGCGCGGCTGACCGGGGAGGGCGACGGATGCGGGTGTGTCCTGACGCCAGGAGTCCCCTCACCCCAGCCCTCCCCCGGCGCGCGGCTGACCGGGAGAGGGACTCGCCGCGCGACCGGCGGCTGTTGCCTCCGTCACCCGCCAGCGCTGCCCGCGCCCACTCCCGCGCTGCAGGTGGGAGGAGCGGGGCCAGGGGTGAGGGATCCTGGGACGAGACCAGCCGGTTCCGAGGATACCCCCGGCCAGCCGTGGCGCGGGAGCGGGGCTCGCGACTCCGGCCAGCTGGGCGCAGGAGCGGGGCTCGCGACCCCGGACAGGCAGCCACCGGCGCAGGGGTGCGCTGCGACACCGGCGGCGTCCTGCTCCCGCGCCTGACCGCTTTTTCCTGCGGCCGTGCGTGAAGACCGGGCAGCATCAGGCGGCTTCGCCCGGCCCGCCGTCACCACCGTCCTCCGGGGCGGGCGCCGGTCGCGGCGACTCGGCCCAGGCGGTCAGCATCGCCTCCAGCCCCGCCAACTGCGTGGGCGACAGCTCCACCCGTTGCAGCAGCGCAATCAGCCGCGCCCGGTCATCCTCCGGCGCGGGCGGGGCGGCGCGGTGCCCGGCCAGCGCCAGCACCTGGTCCGCATCGGCTGCGAACACCTCGGCCAGGCGCAGGCACGAGGCCGGGCTGGGCGTGTACCGCCCACTGCTCCACTCGCTGATGCGGCCCGAGCTAACGCCCAGCCGCCGCGCCAGGTCGGCTGCGCGCCAGCCGCGGTGCGTGAGTTCCCGGCGGATCCAGCCGCCAATCGTGGGGTCTGTCGCCATCGCGCTCCCTCGGGCCGGGCGCGGGCGGGGACCGTTGCACGCCCGCTTGACCGCACCCGGCGTACCGAGTAAGGTTATCTCATGAGCAGAGGTTCCGCCAACCCGGCCCGTGCGGCTGGCCCCCGCTACGTTGCCACCCACCTCGGCGCGGTCCTGGCCTGCCAGGGGCGCACGCAGGTCTGGCTGGCCGCGCGCCTCGGCCGCTTCCCGCCGCCGTCTCCCTGATCGTCGCCGGGGCGCGCACCGTGGACCGCGCGACCGGCGAGCAGATCGCCGCGCTGCTCGGCGTGCCCTTTTTGCTTCCTCGCGCTCGGCTAGCCGAGTCTTTCGCCCCATCAGGAGATGCCGCCGTGCCGGACCCGGCCCCCGACTCCGCCCAGCGGGCGCGCGCCGCCTTCTGGATCGACGACGCCGTCATCGACACCTACGCCCTGCTGCTGCGCCGCGCCCGCGGCGGGCCGGCCGCCCTCGCCGTCTACACCGCGCTGGCCCGGCCGCGCTGGGCCCGATGGCGGCTGTTGGCCCAGCCTGCGCACCCTGGCCGCCCAGACCGCCGCCAGCGAGCGCACGGTCCAGCGCGCCCTGCAGGCGCTGGAACAGCTGGGGCTGGTCGCGGTGACCACCTGCTACGAGGCGGGCAGCCGCCGCCAGACCAGCAATCACTACACCCTGCTTCCCCGCCCGCTGTGCTTCCGGCCCCTGGACCCTGACCCCCGCCCGCTGGCCCACCCCCGTCCGCCGCACCTGCCTCCTCCCCGCCGGCCTCGCGCGCGCAGGCGGTGGCCGACGCCTGCTCCGGCGCGGCTGCGGACCCGGACCCGACCCGGACCCTGGCGCCAGAAGACCCGGAGAACCGGAGTCAGAGCAGCCCGGAGAACCCGGAGCCGGTCCGGGCGGCGCCCGTCCCGGTGGCCCCCGGTGGCTGGCGGGGCGGCCCCGTCCTCGTGGCGCCCTGCCCCTGTCACGGTCACCCCTCCCCGTCACGCGGGCGCCCAGAAGGACTCCCACGTGAAGGTCTCCTGGCGGACGGAGCGCGCCGGTCCGGCGCGACGGGGCAGACCTTCCCGCTGACCGAGCTGGGGCCGAGCGGGGGCAGGTCTGGGCGGCGGCGCTGGCGGAGCTGGCGCGGACGGGACGGTGAGCGGCGGACCGGGCGGCGCAGCTGCGCCCGGCGGCGCTGGCGGGGCGCGACGGGGCGACGCTGCTGCTGGCCGCGCCGGGCCGGGTGGCGGCGGCGCGCCTGACGGAGCGGCTGCTGCCGGCGGTGCGCCGCGCTGGCGACGGTGCTGGGCGCGCCGGTGGCCGTCCGCGTGATCGTGGCGGAGGCGGAGGCCGCGCCGCCCGGCCGGGGCGCCGGGCCGCCTGCCGCCGGGCCGCAAGCCTGGGCCGCCCGCCCGGCCCGGGCGCCCGCCCCGCCCGGCGCGCGGGCGCGGCCAACCGCCGTGCGGCCCGGCGGCGGTCGCGACCGGCGGACGGTCGCCGGGCGGGGCGGTCGGTCGACGCCCGGCGCGGCGGCCAGCGGCGGCCGCGACCCGGCGTATGAGCGCTGGCGCGGGTTGCGGCCGCTCGGCGACGGCAGGCTGGCGATTCCGGCGGCCGGCCGGTCGGCGGTCGCTGAGGCGGTGCGCCAGGTAGTCTCGGTCCGCGCCGGTCCCGCCCCCGGCCGCCGTGGCGATCCCCGGCGGCGGCTCGCCCCTCGCGGGTCCCTGGTGCGAGGCGGCGCTGGCGTGGGCGGCCCGCCTGGCCGCCTCGGGTAGCGGCAGGCGGCGCGCGAATTCGGGGACGACCCCGAGGCGTGAGGCGGGCCGAACGAGGTGTGTATCCAGAGACACCGACAGTGTGGGCCGAATGAGGTAGCGTGGCGGTGACTTGCGGTCCGTTCCCCAGCATGGAGCACCCTCATGGAGAGCGAACACGTCGACCGGTTCAGCCGGACGCTGGCCACCGCCCTTTCTCGCCGCACCTCACTCGGCGCGGCAGCCCTGCTCGGCCTTGTCCCCATCGTGGAAACCCGGGCGAAACGGCGCAAGAAGAAAAAGAAGAAAAAGAAGAAGAAGAATCAGCAGAAGAAGAATCAGTCGCAGCCGCAGCAGATCGAGTGCCCCGGCGGCTACACCGCCTGCGGGGAACAGTGCGTTGACCTGTCAGACCATGTGGAGCACTGCGGCGCCTGCGCCACCGTTTGCTCGCCGGGGAAGACGTGCTGCCAGGGAACCTGCGTCAACTTGCAGGACAACGACAATCACTGCGCGGCCTGCGGCAAGCGTTGCAAGACCAGCGATGACGAGACGCCTCGCATCGACGCCGCCGAAATCTGCCAGGCCGGAGCGTGCATCGAGTGCAGCCTCGAGGGTTCCATCGATGAAGAAGCCCCGAAGCTCTGCTGCCAGGGCCTCCAAATCTGCGCGGGCACGATTCAGCACCCGTCGCCCCGCTGCATCCCCGAAAGCGAGGCGTGCTGAGCGGCGCGCGCCGCGCCCGCCCCCGGGCCGCCGCAGGCAGCAGCGCCCGGGCTGACCTGGCGCTGTGGCCGGGGGTCGCGAGGCGCCTGGGTGTGCGCCCGCGCATCCCCGCAGCCTGCGTCCTGGGCCCGGGGCGAGGGGGCCGCTGACCCGGATGGACGGCCCGGTGCGGGCGTGGCGGCTCCCCCGCTGCCGCGCCTCACCGCGCGCCCGCAGCTCCCCGGGGCGCCGTCCTGTGTCGCCTGCGCCACCAGGTTGCCACCGGCGCGTGCCGAAATCTTTGGAGAGGTCGCCGTAACTTCAGTTAGACTCCTGTGAGGTCCCTGCCCGCGCCACGCGCCCCAACCAGGAGTTGCCGCCTTGGATCTGCACCGCTTTGCTGCGCTCTCCCGTGTCCGTGCCGGCTCCGACACTCGCCGCCGCCTGCTGGCCGCCCTACCCCTGCTGGGTGGGCTACTCGCCCTGGCCGAGATGGAAGACGCCCTGGCCAAGGACCGGCGTCGCCGCCGCAAGCAGCGCCACAAGCGGCGCAAGGGCAATCGGAAGAGAAAGCACGGCTGCCGGCCGCGCGGCAAGGGGAAGGTCTGCGCCGGGCGGTGCGGGCCGGTCAAGTCCCGCCAGACCTGCGGCAAGACGGTGGATTGCGGCTCCTGCGCCTGCCCGGCGCCGTGCGACGAGTGCTCCATCTGCCAGAGCGGCCCG
>JAWKPJ010000007.1:0-211030 GCA_041390745.1 Thermomicrobiales bacterium
CGGCGGCGTGCAACGCAGGCGTGGCTGCCGCCCGGAACGAATTGGTGGTCCTCCTCAACAACGACACGATCCCGCTCGATGGATGGCTTGAGACACTTGTCCAATTTGCCGTCGATCACCCGGCCGCCGCCGTGATCGGGACAAAATTGCTCTTCCCGAACGACACCGTGCAGCACGCCGGCGTCAGCTTTGGTATTGACCGGGAACCGCATCACATCTACGCCGGGTTCCCCAGGAACCACCCGGCCACCAACACATCCCGCCGCTTCCAGGTGGTCACGGCGGCCTGTGCCCTTTTCCGGCGAGAGATCTGGGATGCATTGGGCGGCCTGGATCTCTCCTACAGGAATGGGTGGGAAGATGTCGACTACTGCGTGCGCGCCGGTCTCGCCGGGCATGAGATCTGGTACTGCGCTGAAAGCGTGATCTACCACTTTGAGTCGGCGACTCGCGATCTGCTGTCGCAAGTGGAGCGAGACAACCGCGCGCTCTTTGGCTCCCGGTGGCGCGACAAGATCGTTCCTGACGACATAGGCTATTACGTTGAGGATGGCCTGCTCGACATCGTCTATGGCGCCCGCCATCCTGTTCAGATCAGTGTGTCTCCCCTTCTGGCCGGCATCAGCGATGGCGAACAGGAACGCGTCGCTGACCAACTTCTGTACGACCGCGCCCGGCAGGTCATGATCCTGCTCCGGAACAACATCGTGCTCAACGTGCGAGTTGCCGAAGCTGAATCGCGGATGCTGGCGGCAGAGCAACGCGCGCGCACCCTGGAACAGCGCGTTACGGACTTGCAGGAGCAACTACGAGCCGTCAGTTTGGAGTCCGAGCAACAGCCTGAGATGCCCGCCGACGAAGCAGGCACAAAGGCCGCCAGCGATGACCCGATTGCCGTAGCTCCCGGCGCAGACACGGTGACATCCGAATCTGCCAACGCTGATCCGGTCGGGGCGTCTCCGGTGAAGACCATGGTCGCCCCTGAAGAGCCCCGCACACCGAGCCGCATCATCGGCATCGTTGAGTCGCCAGGCCGGCTGCCGGATGTCGTCACCGATGGCTTCCTGATCGTCACCGGATGGACATTGACCGACACGGGTACGGCCCGTGTTGAAGCCATCATCAACGGCGAGCCACGCGGGTCCGTCGAGTACGGCGAATTGCGGCTCGATGCCGCCGCGCTCCATCCCGGGTTCCCCGCCGGCGCCAACTGCGGCTTCACCGGTGAGATTCCCGTCGGGGATCTTGGGGACGGCTTTCATGAATGCATCGTTCGCATCTGGGCGAACGACATTGACCACGCGGAACTGACCACCACCTTTGAGGTTGACAACCACGCCTTCGAGACCGGGCGTGTCATCGGTCGCATTGATCTGCCGGTCCGCGGAGCGCTTTTCATCCCGCGCGAGGTCGCTATCGTCTCGGGGTGGGTGATGGCGCCGTCGGGAATTCGCTCAATCGACCCTTTGATTGACGGCGAATCACGCGGCCGTATCGACTACGGCGCGCTTCGGCCCGACATCGGAAAGCGGCGGCGGCAGTATCCGAATGCGGATCACTGCGGGTTCTCCGGCTCCATCCCGATGCACGGCCTGGAGCCAGGAAACCACGAACTGCTCGTCCGCATTACGTCCAACGACGGCAAGACGCTCGAACTTAACCAGCGAATCGAAGTTGAGGGGACCGACGCGGTCGATGGCGGTGTCCCGGTCCTGAACAGACACTACCGGCAGTGGCTGGACAAGCAGGCGCTCTTCGCGACACCCGTGGAGGAGTCGCCAGAAGCCCGCCAGATCTCGCTGGAGCTCCTCGCCACACTCGCCGGCGCCCAGCCTGAAGATGTCGAACAGTTCGTCATGTCCTTGCAGGACCTGGTTGACGACAATTGGCGATTGACGCTTGTCGGCTCCGCAGAAACGTCCCCGGACACGCTCGCAGCGGCTGAAGCAATCGCCACCACCTGTGAGCGCACGTGGTACCAGCAGAGCGGCGACGGGTCCCTGACCTCGCGCCTGAACGACGCAGTTCATGCATCCGAAGCAGACTGGATCGCTATCTTGCGGCCAGATGTTCGCCTCGCGCCTGATGCCCTGGCAAGGGCCAGAACAGCCATCACGGCCAGTCCAGAGTCGCGTGTTCTCTACTCCGACCACGACTACCTGGACACGGCGACCGGCACTCGCTGGAACCCGTTTCTCAAGCCTGACTGGTCTCCCGACCTGTACCTCGCCATGGACTACCTCGGCCCATTGACCCTGCTTCACCGCCAGTCGGCGCTTGATGTGGGAGGGTTGCGCGAATCTCATGGTGGCGCAGCCGTTCGCGACCTGGTGTTGCGTCTCACCGACGATTCGGCGGGCGTCCTGCATGTTCCGGGCATCCTGGCGACGCAGTTGCGACGAGCGCCATCACATGATGAGCCGTGGCATCTCTCCGAGTGGACTGATGCCGACCGGCAGGCCGTTTCCGATGCACTGGCCCGCCGCAGAACGCGCGCTGAAGTCACCCAGGGGCTGCACCCGGGCGTTTGGCGCGTGCGCTACGACACCTCGGATGCGCCGGGTGTCACCGCCGTCATCCCAACGGGCGGCAAGCTTTCGCTCTTGCGGCCATGCCTGGATGATCTCCTGACCAGGACGAACTATCCAAATTTCGAGATCTTGCTTGTCGACAACTCTCAGGGTGATGAGGTCGCGCATCTCGTGGCCGAACTTTCAGAGCATTACCCGAACGTGCGGCGAGTCGTCGATGACCGCAAGCCGTTCAATTACTCCGCGCTGATCAATGCGTCGATTCCGCACGTCACGACTCCCCTGATCCTTATGCTGAATGACGACATTACGGTGATCGACCCGGACTGGCTCACAGCGATGGTTGAGCACGCACAGCGCCCGGAGGTAGGCATCGTCGGGGCCAAACTGCTCTACCCCGACGACACCATCCAGCACGCCGGGGTGATCCTGGGACCATTCGGCGGGTCTGTGCATGTCTTCAAGCGGCTGCCCGGCCATGAACCCGGCTACTTCGATCTTCCTGATGCTGTCCGCAACTACAGCGCGGTTACCTTTGCCTGTGCCCTCATTGACCGCGCGGTCTTTGATGAGATCGGCGGCCTGGACGCCGGGAACCTGCCTGTGGCGTTCAATGACACCGACTTCTGCCTTCGTGCACGGGAAGCGGGTTTTGAGATCGTCTACACGCCTCATGCTGCGCTCTACCACCACGAGTCAGTAACCAAGACGGTCATCGCCCACCCGAGCGAAATCGGCTACCTGCGTGAGCGATGGGCAAGCGTTATCACTCACGATCCCTACTACAATCCGCACCTGACGCGGCAAGGGGAAGATGCCCGCCTGAACATGGAGGCCCCAATTGGCCACTGACACCACTCGCCTCGCCGTTCCCGTCATACCATTCGAAGACACGGAGCCGATGCACGAGGGTTGTTCATGCGGACGGCGAAAGCCGAAAGCTGCGCAAGGGCCGCTCCTCTACGACAGTCTGGTCATTGCCGCCCGCGATCGCGCCAGGGAACCGGAGCTCCCCGCTGCGACCGAGCAACACGTTCTTGCGACGCCCGTCTCGTCACGGTTGGCAGCCTATGATGTTGTCGTCCTGGGCGCAGGGCTCGAGGCGCGCGAGCGCGAATCGCGTGTGGCTTCCGAATTCGCGCGGCACGATCACCGCGTGTTCCACATTGGCAACCACCCGTCGCCAGATCACCGACCCACCGCGCCACTGCTCTACCGGCTACCCTACCCACCCGGCGCTGTGCAGGACTTCCTGGCCCTCGCGCGGGAGCGCGACGGTATCGAGGCGGCAATAGTCGTCAGCTTCGCGCCCCTCGATCCTGACCTCGTCCAAACCATGCGTGATCGGTGGAATTGGCGCATCGCGGCGCCTTCGACACTCGATGCGGACTCGCAGGCTCTCGCCGACCTCATCATCGATTTCGACGTAGACGACAGCGCAGCACCCGAGGCTGGCCGCGTGGCGCTGCCGCCCAGGATGGCCTGGCCGAGCCGCTGGGCGGTGCTCAATCGCCGCTTCCGCGAAACGTGGCCGCGCGCCAGCGTGATCGTACTGACGCACGACAATCTCGCGTTCTCGCGGATGTGTGTCGCAAGCATCCTTGAAAACACCGAATATCCAAACTACGAGTTGATCGTGGTTGACAACGCCTCACAGGACGGAACGCGCCAGGAGATGGAGCGCATTGCGCAGTCGGTGCGTCACGTTCGCGTACTTGCCAACGGCCACAACGCAGGCTTCGGCCCCGGCAACAACCAGGCGCTTGCAGCAGCCACCGGGGACCTGCTCTTTCTGCTGAATAACGACACGATGACGCCCAGAGGCTGGCTGACACGCCTTTCACGCCACCTGGCGGACGACAAACTCGGATTGATCGGGCCTGGCACGAACCGCACCTGCAATGAAGCGCAAATTGACCTCCGGTACCAGACCTGGGCTGAGTACCAGGCGGCGGCGCGGCGCCTGTCTGTCCTGCATGAGGGCGAACGCTACCCCATCCGCATGCCGATGATGTTCTGCACAGGCTTCCGGCGTGACGTCTATGAAAGAATCGGTCCGCTCGATGAGCGATACGAAGTCGGCATGTTCGAGGATGAGGATTACGCGCTTCGCGCCAAAGCGGCAGGGTACGATGTAGCCTGGACTCCCGAGGTGTACGTTCACCACGCCTACCACGCTTCAATCGGCAAACTGCTCCCCACGGGGGACTACATGCGCCTGGTGGAGCAGAACAAGAGCCGCTTCGAGGAAAAGTGGGGCATTACCTGGGTCCGTCACCGTCCATTGCCGCCACGATCCGCATGATTGCGCCCGAGATCGCCACGCGCTCAGTCACGCGTGTGGTATCTGCCAGTCCGGCTCCGGCGCACCCTGCCATTCTGGCGGGAGCCCTCGACTCTCCAGTGCCTGGGGATGTCTCGCCCGGTTTCGGCGTTGAGTTCAACGGTTGGATCCTGCCATCAGTAGGACAGAGTATTGCTGGAGTGCTCGCCATCGTCGACGGCGAGCGCGGCCAACTCCAGCCCTTGCACGTTTCGCGCCCTGATGTTGCAAACGACTACCCTTCAGCAGCGGCTCTGAACGTCGGCTTCTCTTTTTGGTGTGCTGTCCCACGATCGTCCCGTGTCCGTATCCAACTTGTCAGCCTCCTCGCGAAGGGCGATTTGGTTCCACTGCTAGATGTGCACGTCGTCGTGGAGGACGAACCTGCGGCAGACCGAACTCCCGAAACGCGGCTGGTGACTGCCCCGGATTTCGTCATCGTGGGCGCCCAGCGGGGCGGAACAACCTCGCTTCACGCCTACTTGCGCGCCCATCCCGACATCAAGACCCCGGCGAAAAAGGAGCTTCACTTCCTGACCGACCGCTTCGAACGCGGGCCGGAGTGGTACATCGGCCAGTTCCCTGCGGTCGTCCCGTGCGGAACGCTTGTCGGCGAAGCGACACCCTACGCCCTGTTCCACCCATGCGCGCCCCTGCGCCTGCATAACGTGGCTCCCGAGGCCAGAGTCATCGCTCTGCTGCGCAACCCGGTCGACCGCGCCTACTCGCACTACCTGCATGAACGCGCCCGAGGTCATGAAGCCCTGAGCTTTGAGGATGCAGTTCGCGCCGAGCGTGAGCGTCTGACCGGCCTGGAAGCGCAACTTGCGAGCGGTAACCTGACCGTGAGCGACGTCCACAAGCGAGCCAGTTACCTTGCACGCGGTCGGTACGCTCGCCAGTTGGAACGCTGGCTCGCCATCTTCCCGAGGGATCGCCTGCTCGTGTTGCGAAGCGAAGATCTGTACGCCGATCCTGAAACAGTCACACGTCGCGTCACGGATTTCCTCGGTCTTCCCCCACTGCAGGGCGTCGCATTCTCTGCGCATAACGCCACGGCCGGTGCACCGATGCACTCAGCAACGCGCGACCTTCTCGCGCGGGAGTTTGCTCAGGACAACGCGCAACTCGAGAAGATCCTGGGTTGGACCGACCCGTGGGCATAACCTGATCCGATCTTGCACGGTGACCGAACATGTACGTACAGTACGCCCGCCTTGACACCTGCCCTGCTGGTCTGTCACGGTTGCTCAGTTTGAATGCTTGAGGTCGCCTGGGTGGCGCGGATGGGAAGGAATCGCGGTCTATGGCGCTAGTCGAAATCGATGACGTGGAGATTGGCGCTCCGCAACCTGGGAAGCTCCTTGCTTTCAACATCGACGCCCCGCGCATAGGCGGTCGCAATGTCTACGATATTGAGTTCGCCGGCTGGGTACTGGGCGACAGCCAGGGCATAGAAGAAATCGAGATTCACCAGGCCGGCGCTGTGCTGCGCCGCGCTCCGCTCGATCAACAACGAGCGGATGTCGCCAGGGACTACCCGGGGATTCCGAACGCGGGCGTGTCGGGATTTCGCACATGGCTGAGTGTTGTCGGGTTGGAACCTGAGACCACACTTCAGATCAGGGCGAAGCTGGCGGATGGCTCGCGCGTGCGGCTCGGGTCGGTCTCACTTCGGCATCTTCCTGTGCAATCCGGATTCGAGCCCACCCTGCAGCCGATCATGCTGACCACAATGGGACGCGCGGGAACGACCTGGACCATGCGTCTCCTTTCGGAGCACCCTGAGATCGTTGTACATCGCTGGCACCCGTACGAGTTGCGAACTGCCCGCTACTGGTGGCACATGCTCAAGACCCTGTCAGAGCCTCGTGATCCCCATCACTCCGGTCAGGCAGATCGCTTCCAGACGAACAAGCTCTTCGTCGGTTACAACCCCTTTTATCCCGAGCCTATTGGCGTCACGCCAGGGCTGATCGAGTGGATGGGCAAGGATTACGTCGAGGACCTTGCCCGCTTCTGTCAGCGTAACGCCGAAGAAGCGTACAGGCGGATCGCCGCCGGGCAAGGCCAGACGAACGTCAGATACATGGCGGAGAAGCACCGCGCAGACAACTTGCCGTGGCTCGTCTGGGAACTCTACCCGAAAGCGAAAGAGATCTTTCTTGTCCGCGACTTTCGGGACGTCTTCAGTTCCATGCTTGCCTACAACAAGAAATTCGGGCGCCGCGCCTTCGGGCCAGAGCACCTCAAGACCGATGAGGAGTTCGCCCACTTCCTGCGCAACAGCACGATCAAGAACCTGAGCCGGTCGTGGCCCAGGCGACAGGACCGGGCTCACCTGATCCGCTATGAAGACCTTATCGCGCAACCCCAGCAGGTGTTGCAAGGAGTGTTCGCGTACCTGGAACTTGATGACTCCGACGCAACGATAGCCGGAATCCTGGAGCGCGCCTCCGCCGACAATCCGGAAACGCGGCAGCACATCACCAGCAGTAACGTCTCCAGTTCATTGGGCCGGTGGCGCACCTCGCTCACGCCGGAGATGCAGGCGGTTGCAAACCGCGAGTTTGGCGATGTGCTGGAGCAATTCGGGTACGAGGTTTGAGCGCAGCCCTGGGCGCCTCATGCGCGTGATCATCTCGGCCCCGCGCAAGTCAGGCGGCGCTCAGCTTCGCTGCCTGCTCAGCATGGCCTATGACCTGAAGGCTCCCCCGGCATCGGCGCCGACAGGCGCCGACGTCGCCGCCGCTGCCGAATGGGTCGCCGGCCTGCCCTACAAGAGCGTCAGCACCTGTGATCTACCGTTTCCCACGTTGGAAGCGGCAGCCGCGCAGTCCGGCGTCCACGTCGTCGGCATCATTCGGCACCCGTTTGACCTCTTCCTGTCTAACTTCGATGTCGCCCAACAGCGCGCCGCTCGCGGCCGCGAGGACGAGCGGGCCGGGTTTGCCTGGAGCATCCTCTCGGGCGAGGAGTTGGAGAGCGACGTGACGCAGTCCTATGCGGCCTCCGGCTTTGCGAGCGAAGTCAGCGCACTGCTCGACTGGCATGTTGCGGGCGGCGCGGTTCGCTATGAAGACATACTTGTTGCACCAGAATCAGTGCTGCGCGCACTGTCCCCTGCCTTGGGTCCACTTTCCCCCGATGAGATCGTCCACGCCGCAGCCCTGTGCCCGGCAGAGAATGTTGTCGCGAGCCGGCCAGGCCGTGGGCGGCGCATGCCTTCGTTGCCGCCAGGCGCGTGGCGTGAGCGACTGCCGCCTCCCCTCCTGGCGACGTTGCGCACGGTCTATGGCGCCGAGGTCGCCAGGCTTGGGTACGATGCGTCCTGACGTGGGCGAATATCAAGGGTGTGTCCTGTGAGGATTGTCATTGCCGGTCCGCCGAAGACTGGCAACATGTGGTTGAAGTGCCTGTTGGGGCGGGCGTACGGCCTGCGCTGGCTGCGCCCCCACGAAACCCCACAGCGTCCGGATGTCGAGGCCCTGGAGGCGTGGCTGGCATCCGGCCGCTATCCTGAAGATGCGATCTTTCACCAGCACTATGACTATTCACCGCGCATCGCCGAGCTCCTTGCACCAACGGGCGCAAAGCTCGTGACCATCGTACGCGATCCCTACGACGCGTTCGTCTCGACCTACTACACCTTACAACTTCACGCCGAATCTCAGAATGCCAAGGGGCGCAAGTTCACCGAACTGATGGGCAAGCCGCTGGACGGCCCGGAGGTCGTCGACTTCCTGCGCAATGGCGGGTATCGCAACAACCTGGAGAAGGCGCGCGACTGGGCCCGCAGCGGCGATGCAGTCGTCCTGCGCTACGAAGATCTCAGCCGCGACCCACTCGGAACCCTTCGCGAGGCGACCACAGCCCTCGGCCCGGTCAGCGACGAGCAACTCCGCATCGCTATCGACTATTGCACGGCGGATCGCATGCGAGAACGCAGCAAGGGCGGTCGCTCGCACGTGCGGTCTGCCACCGTCGGAGATTCCCGCAGGAAGCTGAGCGCGGAGCACTTCGCGGCGTTCCGCGAAGCCTATGGGGAGGTCATCGCCGATCTGGGCTACGCCGTTCGCTGAGGCTATGCCTCGCGCCAGAGCTGATCCAGGTTTCGCAGCACGTCCCCAAAGGCTGCGCGCTCGGCCTCCGGCTCATGCCGCGCCACCGTGGCGCGGGCCTCTTCCAGCATTTCAACTCGCATGCTCTCTGGCATTGTCAGGGAGGTTTCCGCCGCCTCGACCAGCGCAGGCAGGTCGAAGCTCGGGAACATGGCATTCCTGCCATTCATGAAACCCCGGTTGCCTGTGCAGTCGGGGCAAATCACCAGCGCGCCAAGGGCCATGCCTTCCAGGGCCGGCAAATAGAACCCTTCCTCTCTGTTCGGCAAGAAGAGGACATTGCGGGCGCTGCGAATCTTCGCCAGGAACTCCCCGCGCGGAACGTAGTCGTCCAAAACCTCAATACGACGCCCAGGCTTCCGGAGCGCCGCCGCCGCCTGTATGGCCATCTCGGGTTGCTTGAGGCCCGCGATCAGGAGATCAATCGGCCGCGGCTGTCTCTCCTCCTCCAGCACAGGCACGTCGATACTGTTGGGAATGACAATGGTCCGTCCGCGGCTGCCAGCAGCTTGCACGGCCTGGGCCACTTCTTCGCTCACGCAGATTCGAATCGCCTTTCGCGTGAGGTATCTCGACTGAATGCTCCAGTCGCCGGCGTGGCGTGTGTGCTGGATAAAGTTGATGATCGGCACGTCCCGATCCAGCAGTCCCAACCCTTCCATTCGCTGCCAGTCCCGGCCTGCTACAAAGTAGGCGTGAGCATTGGCATCTGCGGGAGAGTCCACAACGCGGTCGCGGACATCGCTCCATGGATTGCTGGAATCCCAATTGGAGTCAACATCAAACAAGACTCTCGCATCGAAACCATCTGCGGCGAGTGTATGGTTGAAATAATGCCAGACCTTGAGATGGCCTCCATGAAAACGGCGATATTTCCGGAAGAAAAGAACAGTACGCAACGGCGACCCCTGAGACACTCACAAAGCACAAGTAAGTCTAGCCCAGCCATCCACACAATTCAGGTTGACGAGATTCTGCTACACTCGTTCACCGCCCGAGCGAAAATCCGCGCGCTCGCTCGCTTGAACGGCTCCTGTGAGCCGGTACGTTGTGCGGAATTTCAACGGCGCTGCTCCGTTGGATTGCAGGAGGAGACGGGTCCGGTGAGGATCATCATCGCGGGGCCACCGAAAGCCGGAAACGTCTGGCTCAAGTGCATTCTCGGTCACATCTACGACCTACGGCCCCTGACCAATCGTGAAACGCCCCAGCGTCCTCAGTTCCAGCTTTTCAAGGAGTGGGTTGCAGCCGGCGGATTTCCCGACGGAACGGTTTTTCACCAACACTACGACTATAGCAACGAACTGGCCGACATGATCGAGGCCATCCCGGCTCACGCGGTAACGATTATTCGCGATCCCTACGACGGCTTTGTCTCGTCGTACTTCACGATTCAGCAGCACAAGGACGACGGCTTGCGGAGTGGGCGCCGCACCGATGTCATGCTCGGTAAACCGCTCTCTGACCCTGCAGTGCTGGACTATCTGCGTAACGGCGGTTTTCGCAACAACATGCGGCGAGCGCTGGAGTGGAAGGACAGTGGCCGCACCCACGTGGTGCGATACGAGAAGCTCCATTCGGACCCGATTGCCGAGCTTCGCGCCATCACCGACCAGATCGCTCCGTTGCCAGACGAGAAAATTGCTGCGGCTGTCGAGGCCTGCAGCGCCGAGAACATGCGGAAAATGGGTGGTGAGAAATCCAAGCATGTGCGCGCTGCCAAGGTCGGGGACTCGCGCGAGAAGCTGAATGACGAGCACCTCGCCATATTCCGGGAAAAGTACGCCAGCATGATTCGTTCGCTTGGCTACGACGTACGCTAGCGCTGGAGGCACGCGCGGATGCGCATCGTCATTTCCTCACCGCCCAAGATGGGCAACAAGTGGCTCAAGTGCCTCTTGAGCCGGGTGTATAACCTGCAGTGGATCATCGGCGAGGATTCGCCGAATACCAATCCCGAGAAATTCCGGCAGTTTGTCCTGGAAGGACGCTTCCCGGACGGGACCATTTTCCACCAGCACTGCAAGTACAAGCCCGCGCTCGTCGATGTCATCGATTCCATTCCCGCCCACTCGGTTACGATCGTGCGAGACCCGTACGACGCCTTCGTCTCCATGTATCACTGGATGCAAACCCGCACCGACTATGACCTGGAGCGTGGCCGTGTCCGCCCAAAGGAGCGACCGCGAGACGCGCTTTACGACAAGGAACTCGACGATCCCGTAATCCTTGAGTTCCTGGCCGGTCCCTACGGCGAGCACATCAAGCGCGCCAGGGATTGGGTACACAGCAATCGGGCCATTGTGGTGCGCTATGAGGACTTGCACCGCGATGCGGCATCGACGTTGAAGAGCGTCACAGATCGCATCGAGGCTGTCCCGGACGAACAAATCGCCCAGGCCGTCGAGGCGTGCAACGCAGAGAACATGCGCAACATGAGCCAGCGCATGGCCAAGCACGTGCGCTCGGCCAAAGTTGGGGATTCACGCGGCAAACTCGGGGAAGAGCACCTCAGGATATTTCGGGAGCAGTACGGTGATCTGATCACCGCGCTGAATTATGACGTCCGCTAGTCTGTTCCCGCAGTTATGAGGATTGTGGTTTCGGCGCCGCCCAAGACAGGCAATCACTGGATCGGCTGCCTGCTATCGAAGATCTATGACCTGCACTGGCCGGTCGAGGGGGCTCACGCAGCCGTTTCTGCTCCGGAAACCCTTGCGGAGTTCGTAGCGGCCGGCAACTTCCCCGACGACTCCATGTTTCACCACCACGCGAAATTCACCGCCCGTCTCTGCAACGTCATCGACGCCATTCCAGCGCACAACGTTACATTGTGCCGGGACCCCTACGATGTCTTTGTTTCCATGTACTTCTGGGAACAGGAGCGCTCGGCTCGGGGTCTCGGGCGGAGCCAGGCAAGGCCACGTCACGCAATGGCCGGGAAGCCCATCGATCACCCGGATGTCCTGCATTTCCTGAGCAACTCGTTCGGGGCGCATATCGATCGCGCAATTGGATGGCAGGAGTGCGGACGCGCCATCCCCATCCGATACGAAGAACTGCACCACGATCCGGTTTCCGCGCTCATGCGCGTCACCGGCGCCATCGACCCGGTGAACGAGTCAACCATTCGTGATGCGCTTGAGTCGTGCCGGGCCGACCGGGTGCGCCAGCAAGATGAAAAGATGGCATGGCACGTGCGCTCCGCGAAGGTCGGGGATTCGCGAAGTAAACTCACCGATGCGCACCTGATCATTTTCCGGGAGCGGCACGGGCATCTCATTCAGCAACTGGGGTACGAAGTGCGTTAGGCTCACCAAAGATCCGTCATCCTTAGTTGCGAGTCAACCCAGGGAGCGCAGCGATCAGGTCATGGTGGGTGTCAGCTGGCTGGATGTCGTGCTCCTGATCATCATCGGGACCTCCGCGGTAGGCGGCCTTCGCCGCGGGTTCCTGATGGGCAGTCTGGACCTGGCGGTGTTCGTGGCCGCGTTACTGGTGGGCCTGAAAACTGCGCCCTGGTTGGCTGACCCGATTCGGGCGCGTGGCATTCCAGACCCAATAAGCGGCGCCATGAGTGTGTTCATCATGGCCGTCGTGTTCTACAGTGTCATAGGCTTTGCAGTTCGCGTCCTGGTGTCGCCGCTCAACCTGTTGCAAAACGGCACGATTGGGTGGTTCAACAGTGTTCTTGGACTCATCCCGGGCGCCTTGCGCGGCACCGCGCTTGCCTCCCTGGTGGCATTTGCGCTGCTTGCGCTGCCACCAGAGTTCGGAATGAGCCAGCTTGCCTTCGAATCGTCCTTCGCTCGTCCCCTCGCCGTCACCGGCGAGAAACTTGCGCTCACCGGGCTTGGCCTTGCCAATGCTGATCCCGGCGGCCTGGGGTTCTCACGTGGCACTGTCACACCGGCTCCGTCGCCGTAGCCAGGCCGCTGTGGTGCGCGTCGCTCTATCATCGTCGCAACAAGCTGCGCGGATGCGTCGCCGAGAGTCAAGAACTCTGGCTGGCCCCGGAGAAATATGAGTTCGGCGACCACTGCCCGGACTGGAAGTCGGATCACCTGAAGTACGAGCGGAGGATTGAGTGGACGTTATTCTTCCTGTTGCCGGGCTGGGGTCGCGCTTGCGGCCACACACATGGACCAGGCCCAAGCCGCTGATCAGCGTGGCCGGGAAGGCGATGCTCGCTCACGTTCTGGACCGGGTGCTACCTGTTGAACCTGAGTCGATCATCTTCATCACTGGCTTCCTCGGCGATCAGATTCGAACCTGGGCGCGGGACACGCTGGACGTGCCGGTCGCCTTTGTCGAGCAACCCGCCATGCTCGGACAAACCGACGCCATTCTCAAGGCACGTGACCTCGCCCAGAAGGACGCCTTGATTCTCTTTCCGGACATGCTGTTTGAGGCGGACTTCCAGGGGCTGGCCAGCCTGGACGCTGATGTGGTCATGTTCACCAAGGTCGTCGAGGATCCATCGGCCCTTGGAGTCGCGGTGGTGGAGGGAGACCGCATCACCAGGCTGGTCGAGAAACCTCAGGAACTGATCTCTGACCTGGCCGTGATCGGCATATATTACGTCAAGGACATGAACGCGCTCTACTCAGCCATCGATGAACAGATCGAGCGAGGCCTTTCCCTCAAGAATGAGTATTTCATTGCCGACGCCATCCAGATCATGATTGACCGAGGCGCCAAGGTCGTTTCGCGGCCGGTGACGGCCTGGGAAGACTGCGGCAATGTCGCGAACCTCCTGGGGACCAACCGCTACATCCTCGACCGGAAGAACGCGCCGGGTCCCACCTTCGCGACCTCCGTGATCGTCGAGCCTTCGATTGTCGCGGAGGATGCGGTTCTCGAATACGCAATCGTTGGGCCCTACGCCAGCGTCGGCTCCGGCGCTGTGATTCGCAATAGCCGGGTCAAGAACAGTGTGCTGGAGGCTGGAAGTCTCGTCGAGAATTCGCGCCTCGACGCCTCCCTTGTCGGTCGCCGCGCGCGTGTGACCGGCTTCTCCGGGAGTGTCAATCTCGGTGATGATGGGTCAGTCCAGGCATGACCAACTCACCAGTTCAGACATGGTTGGAGCTAGCGGTAACGTGCGACAGCGAGGCTGTCGAGCCCATTGCCGAACTGTTTGCCCAATATGGCTTCAACCAGGGCGTGGCCATCGAGGAATCCTTCACGCAGGATGCAGACGGCGACAACTTCGCTGTAGATCCCGGCGGGCCAGTCACCGTGCGCACGTTTATTAACGCCGCAGACGTGACGCCCGGCACGCTCGAAACCGTTCGGCAGTCGCTCTGGCACCTTGGCCGGCTTCGCTCAGTCAGCGAACTGACAGTTAGCGAACGCGCCGAGGAGGACTGGGCCAACGCCTGGAAAGCGCACTTCAGCGTCCACCGGGTCGGCAACCGCGTCCTGGTCCGCGCACCATGGCATGAATACACGCCCGCGGCAGGCGAAGTCGTGCTGGAGCTGGATCCTGGCATGGCGTTTGGCACAGGCTTGCACCCCTCAACCCAACTCTCCATGATTGCAGTTGAGGACTACCTGAAGCCCGGTGACAGCGTCCTGGATGTTGGTATCGGGTCCGGCATTCTCGCGACCGGGGCCGCCCTGTTGGGCGCCAGCGCCATCGATGGCGTTGACGTGGAGCCGGTCGCGGTACGCTCCTCACGTGAGAATGCTGAGCGAAATGGTGTCGGCAGCATTATCCGGGTTGAGCATGGGAGCGTTGGGCCAGATGCGCCGTTTCAGGGTGAATACGATCTGGTCGTCGCCAATATCATTGCCCGCGTCCTGATCGAACTCAGTGGCTCGCTGGTCAAGGCGGTGCGCCCTGGGGGAACCCTCATTCTGGGCGGCATCATCGATATCAAGGAGGATCTTGTTCTGGAGGCGTTTGCCGCTCTCGGCATGATGCTTGTGCGACGCGATACCCGCGAAGATTGGGTGGTGTTGGTGTACTCGAAGCCTGTACCCAGCCAGACAAGGTAGCTTTCGATGTCCACCTCTTCGCCAGACAATCGCCAGCCTTCCGCAGGCCTGCCCGAAACACCGCACGATCTTCCGCTGGACCGGGGACTCGTGGATGCCCTCGTTGACCGGGCTCGCCGGGGCGAGCCTGTCGACCTGCTGGAAGGTCTGCTCGACGCTGTCGACTGGTCTGTGTTTGCAGGAATGGACGGCGCGGAACTTGCCCCTGAGCAACGTGCAGACCTTCGGGCGTACTATCGCGAGAAGTGGTCCGACATCGGGCCACTCTTCCTGGCCGAACTCCTCTCAACCGAGTTCATGACTGAGTTGCGTGCCCGCGGGGACGTGGAGTTTTCCGCACGGCTGCTGGAGCTGGGGAGAAACGAGCCCGAACTGTGGATGGAGATCCGCCAGTTCTTCCGGCGCAAGGAAATGGTGACGGCAATTCTGGCCAGTGCACATGCACCGGGCCAAGCCAGGGGAGACTGAAGGCGTGGCGCAGATTTGCATAGTTGGCGGCGGCGGCTACGTTGGACTTGGCTACGCCGTGGCGCTCGCCGAAATGGGGCACGAGGTCGTCGGCCTCGATATCGACGCCGACCGCGTTGAGCAACTTAACGGTGGCGACAGCCCAATTTTTGAAACGGGCTTGCCCGAAATGCTGCGCCGAAACCTGCGGGCGGGGCGATTGCGCTTCACAACAGACTACGCCAGCGCGGTGCCCGCGAGCGACATCGTCTTTCTCTGTACCGGCACGCCCTCACTGTCAGATGGGGAGGCAGATCTGCGCCAGGTCCGCGCTGCAGCGCTCGCCATCGGGGAGCATCTCCAGCCGGGAGCGCGCACCCTCATTGTGAACAAGAGCACGATGCCGGTTGGGGCGGCCGAACTGGTGGCAGGGATCATTTCCGAGCACGCGGCGCCGGGGGCCACGTTCGCAGTAATCAGCAATCCGGAGTTCCTGCGTGAAGGCCGCGTACTGCACGACATCATGCAGCCTGACCGAATCGTCCTCGGTGGGGATGACGACGCGGCTCTGTCCACAGTGGCCGCGCTGTACGAACCTTTTGGCGCGCCGATCCTGCGAACCGACCATCGTTCGGCGGAACTGATCAAGTACGCAGCCAATGCCTTTCTTGCGACCAAAATCTCGTTCATCAACGACATTGCCCGCCTCTGTGAGCGGCTTGGAGCCGATGTCACGGTCGTCGCGCAGGGGATGGGCGCGGATGAACGAATCGGCGCCCGCTTCCTCCACGCCGGCATCGGCTTCGGCGGCTCCTGCTTCCCAAAGGATGTCGGAGCACTCACTCGCATGGCGGAAGGCGCCGGACTGAATCCCGGTCTGCTGCGCGCGGTCCAGGGTATCAATCATGAAGCGCAACGTCGCTTCGTCACCCGGTCCGCAGAGTTGCTCAACGGTCTCGACGGCCGCACAGTGTGCATCTGGGGTCTGGCCTTCAAGGAGGACACGGACGATCTCCGGGAATCGCCCTCCGTTGCGGTCGCCGAGATGCTTCTGGAGCGCGGCGCCATCGTGCATGCGCATGATCCGATCGCGCTCACAAACGCCGCAAAGCGGCTACCCCAGGCCAGGCTCTACGCGGACCGATATGATGCAGCACGCGGGGTCGACGCCGTCTTGCTTTGCACGCCCTGGGGAATCTACCGGGAGACTGATTTTTCGCGCCTGGCCGGTGAGATGCAAGGTGATCTCATCCTGGATGGGCGGAACTTCCTTGACGCCGATGCGGTCCGCGCTGCTGGCCTGCGCTATGAGGGAATCGGCAAGGGGCGGAATCGGCTGCCAGCGCCAACGCTGGCCACACCCGCGCGGCGAACAACCGGCGGCGCCAGGTAACCACGTCCTAGCCAATCACGTATGTGAAAGCGCGGCGCCGAGTGTTCGGCGCCGCGCTTCATTACCCTCGATGCTGCGTTGAGCCTACATCGCGCCGATGACTTCCGGGGTCCGGGCGCGCGCGATTGCTGCCGAGACCAGATTGGCCATGGCCTGCGCCAGATCCAAACCGGCGGCATCCAGGGCAAAGGCCTCACCATTGCGATCCCCGACCAGAAAACCAAGTGGTTTGCCGCCCAGCCGAATCGGGGCAACCATCACGGTCTTGAGGTTGAGGCCAGACAGTTCGCTCGCACGCGACTTGTCGATCTCTGCGACGATTGCACGCGCCGGCTGATCCTGAAGATCACCCAGAGGCGAGTTTTCAAACGCCAGCTCTGCTGGCAGATTGGAGATCGGCGGCCCGTACGAGGCAACCCGAATCGTGCGATTGCTGGCGTTGTCCAGCAAGAGAATCGAGACTCTTCGCAGGTTCAGCGTGCCAGCGAGCCGATCGACAATAAGATCGTAGAGTTCCTCTCGCGGGGAATCATCCACGACGAGGTGAATCGCTTCGTAGACCGCCGCAAGTTGACTTGCCAGCTCTACGCGGTCAGACGACGCAAGGTCCAGGAGCGCCGGCGTTGCTTCTGGATTTGGCTCGCGGCGCCGGTACTTGCGCGGGGCGCGCTCTCGCATGGGGCGCCACTCGCGCAGATCCTCGGACTGAATCAGTGCCATTCTTCCCAGGCGGGTAGCAGGCAGTTTGCCTCGCCGCACGGCACGGGAAACCGTGTGATACGAGACGCCCTTCAGCCGCGCCGCCTCAGCCATGGTGTAGACGTCGCCACTTCCTGTAACGTCGCTCACGAACAGAACCTCCTGCCGGTGAAGTGAAAAAACTCACGGTATTCGAAAGAGACCGTACTCCGAGTAGCAGTTTCGGAGCTATGGCGCAAGAGCATAGTACACCTCGTCTGGACTATGCACAATTGACGACTTTCGAAGGTAGCCTTTCCAGACCCCACGCAAATACGCTGAAATGTTAATCTACTGAAGGATTTCTCACGATATGTCGTTGCTTCATGAATTTGCAGCCGCCATACTGGCGTTCATATCCACGCAACGCTTCATGCATCTTCGTCTGATTCGCAATCGGCCTGCACCGGCGGTCCCAGCTCCACAACCCGTTTGACCACCGTCCTCTCCCAGTCTAGGATCACCAAACGGATGAACTGGAGGGAAGGTACAGAATGCCGCAATTTGCTGCGAATGTCTCCATGCTCTTTACCGAAGTCCCGTTCCTCGACAGGTTCCAACGCGCCCGCGAGGCCGGTTTTGAGGCGGTCGAGTTCCTGTTCCCCTATGAGCATGATGCGTCCAGAATTGCAGCGGCGCTTGAGGAAAACGGGTTGGCTCTCGCGTTATTCAATTTTCCGGCCGGGGACTTCGGCGCAGGTGACCGCGGCCTGGCAAGCGACCCGAATCGCGTGCCCACATTCCGGGAAAGCGCCGAACTGGCGATGCAGTATGCGGATGTCCTGCGGCCAGAAAAGATGAACTGCCTCGCCGGCAAGCGGGCGCCTGGTGTCTCGCGACAAGACCAACTCGACACCCTGGTCTCAAACCTTCGCTACGCGGCAGACCTGGCGGCAAACCACGGCGTGCGGCTGGTCACGGAGCCGCTCAACCCGTTCGACGCCCCTGAGTATCTCATCGCCACTCCGGACGAGGGGTTCGCCGTCATTGAACAGGCGAACCACCCCAACCTGAAGGTGGAATACGACATCTATCACGCGCAGCGCACACAGGGGAACTTGGCGAGCACACTGGCAGCCCGGATGCCATTGATAGGGCACATCCAGATTGCCGACAGCCCGGACCGCCATGAGCCTGGCACCGGCGAGATCAACTTCCCCTTTGTCCTGGAGGCAATCGACAATGCGGGCTACGACGGCTGGGTCAGCCTGGAATACAAGCCCAGCGGCGACACAACGTCCTCGCTGAAGTGGCTTCGCGCGATGGGATACTGGGACTAGCTGTTGGATCTGGCTCCAGAAACAACCACGTTCGGTTCGTACTAGGAAGGAACGCAGGTGAGTGATCTCAAGGCCCACCCTATCGGATTCATCGGGCTTGGCATTATGGGCAAGCCAATGGCCCGCAACCTTGCCAGAGCCGGCTTCGATATCCTCGCCTACAACCGCAGCCGTGACGACGTCGACGCTTTGCTCAGCGAAGGCGCACAGTTCTCCGCCGCTGCGTCACCACGAGAGATCGCTGAGAAGACGCGCTACGTCATCACCATGCTTCCCGATTCACAAGACGTCCGGGACGTTGTCTTTGGAGCAAACGGGTTGCTCGAGGCAATGTCCGACGATCACCTGCTCATTGACATGAGCACTATTGCGCCAGCCACATCGATTGAGGTCAATGCAGCGCTGCGGGCGCGTGGCGCCCACGCGCTCGACGCCCCGGTCAGTGGGGGCGACAAGGGCGCCATCGCGGGAACCCTCAGCGTGATGGTGGGCGGCGATGCGGCAGATTTCCAGCGCGCCTTGCCGCTCTTTGAAGCGATGGGCAAGACCATCGTCCACGTCGGCGGCGCCGGAGCCGGTCAGACGGTCAAGGCCTGCAACCAGATCGTGGTCGCCATCAATTACGCCGCCGTGAGTGAAGCGCTCGTTCTGGGAGCAAAGGCGGGGGTTGACCCGGAGAAGGTGGTGCAGGTGCTCTCCGGCGGTCTGGCCGCCAGCCGGGTTATGGAGCTCAAGGGCAAGTCCATGATCGACCACAACTTCGCACCGGGATTCCGTACCGACCTTCATCGCAAGGATCTCAACATCGCTATGGCGACTGCGCGTGAGAACTCCGTGCCGATCCCCGTTTCTGCCGTCGTCGGGCAACTCTTCGAGTCGCTGGCCGCCAACGGCCAGGGTGACCTCGACCACAGTGCTCTGCTGACGATCTACGAAAAGCTCGCCGACTTCTCCATCGGTGATATGGGATAAGGCGACCCACACGGCTGGCCAGCCATGGCAGACTTCCGCCAGCGAATTTGGCTGGCCAGCCAGCGCCGTTTCCGGCGCCGGGTCGCCGTATCTGGAGTCCCCTATGGTCCTTATGGGCGCAGCGCGCCCGGGCGCGCCACTCTTTACTGACCACGCCGGTCACTACGATGCCTTGCTCGTTCTGTCGTTTGGCGGGCCCGAAGGCATGGCTGATGTCATCCCTTTCCTGGAGAACGTCACCCGTGGGCGAAACATCCCGTCAGAACGGCTGGCTGAAGTCGCTGAGCACTACTATCACTTCGGCGGCGTGAGCCCGATCAACGCGCAAAACCGCGCGCTTATCGAGGCGCTTGACGTTGAACTGCGAACACATGGCATTGACTTGCCCATTTACTTTGGCAACCGCAACTGGGAACCATTTCTCCTTGACACCCTCCGGCAAATGCGGAACGACGGCGTACGCGACGTTCTGGTGTTCGTCACATCTGCCTACAGTTCCTACTCCGGCTGCCGGCAGTACCGCGAAGATGTCACACGCGCGGTTGACGAACTCGCAGCCGATGACATGCGCTTCGACAAGATTCGCGTCTTTTTCAATCATCCGGGGTTCATCGAACCGATGGCGCGTTACCTCAAGGACGAGCTTGACCTGGTCCCGCCAGAGGAGCGGGCTGGAACCCAGGTGGTGTTTACGGCGCACAGCGTCCCGCTCGCCATGGCGAAGGGCAGCGCCTACGAGAAGCAGCTCCGGGAGGCCAGCCGCCTCGTGGCAGAGCTGGCCGGTGCGGACCGCTACCAGTTGGCCTGGCAGAGCCGCAGCGGCCCGCCTCAGACGCCCTGGCTGGAGCCGGATATTCTTGACGTCCTTGATGAACTGGCGGCGGCTGGAGTTCAGCGCGTCATTCTGCTTCCGGTCGGCTTCATCTCCGATCACCTGGAAGTGCTCTTCGATCTCGACGAAGAAGCGAGCGAGCGGGTTGCTGAGCTGGGTCTGGCCTTTTCGCGACTCCCCACTGTTGGCACGGATCCGGCATTTGTGGCCATGATCCGAGAGCTGATCGAGGAGCGCCTCAGCGACCATCCGGATCGACGCGCCATTGGCCTGTTGGGCCCGAGCCACGACCTGTGCCCCATGAACTGTTGCCTTGTCGGTGAGAGTAGGCGACCGATTTCTGCGGCGGCGGACCGCGCAGTTCTCTAGCGCCAGGAGAGGCGAGTGATGGCGGAGACAGTACTTCCCTCCCGTGCTGATGTCGTGATCATTGGCTCTGGCGCTTTCGGACTGGCAATCGCCTACCAACTGTCCCGCATCCACTCAGGGTCCATCGTTGTGCTCGACCGCTTCGCGCCAGCGTCGCAGACGTCGCCACGCGCCGCCGGTTTATACAAGCTGGTCCAGGCATCGCGAGTCAAGTCGCAACTTGCGTCCCTCAGCGTTGACATCATCCAGGGCTTCGCGCACGAGAGTGGGCAGCCCCTGGCGTACGTAAAGTCAGGCAGCATCCTCGCCGCCCGCACGCCAGAACACACCGCCCTGATTGATGCCGAGGTGGCTCAGTCGCGCGCGTGGGGCGTTGAAATCGCGGACCTCGATCCGGCCGCGCTCGTCAGGCTGGCGCCGTACCTTTCAGGGCGTGGCGTCAGGCGCGCGTATCACATTCCTGGCGACATTTACCTTGAGGAGCCTTCCTGGTTGCTGCAGGCGTATCTGGACGCGCTTGCCGCTCGCGGGACGCCGGTTATCGGCAATACCCCGGTCACGGGCATCAGCCTTACGGAGGGCGCCATCTCGGGAGTGCGTACGCCGTCGGGGACGATTGACACCCCGCTGGTAGTGGACGCCGCCGGTATCTGGTCGCGCCAGGTTGGCGCGTTGGCGGGGGCTGAGGTCGCCATTGCGCCTGTGCGACACCAGCTCCTCATCACCCGGCCCATTGCAGGAATGGCGGCAACCGAGCCCATCGCCCGCATTGTCGATGCCTCCGCCTATCTGCGCCCGGCGCGCGGTGGGCTGATGATGGGCGGCATGGAACAGAACGCGCTCCCGATTGATCCCCGCCAGGATCCGGATTTTGAGATGTCCCGGACGCCCCTTGATTTTGAGGTCCTTGACCAGTTCACAAACATGCTTGGCGATCTGACTCCGGCGCTCGGTGACACGCCTGTCGCCGAGCACCGGAGCGGGGTGTTTACGATGACGCCGGATGGCCGCTTCCTGGCGGGGCCATCTCGCCAGGTTGCAGGGCTTTGGCTGGCGACCGGCTGCAACGGGAGCGGCTTCTCACTCTCGGCGGGTCTCGGCAAGGTGCTTGCCGAGTGGATCGTCGGCGGCGAGCCATCAATCGACATGTCCGCGCTCGATCCTGACCGTTTCGGACCGGGACCGCTCAACGATGAGGAGCTGATAGCCGCCGGGCTGAACATGTACTCCAACTACTACACGCCAGCCGCAGCGCACTGACCGAGAGCCGTGTATCCTCAGAGACGGACGTACGCGGCGCCCCTGGTGCCGCAGGTGAGGTCTGCCTCACACATCAGCATGGGAGAGGACGAGTGACTGAGCGGTTCCTGATCACCGGAGCCATGGGCTGCATTGGTTCGTGGGCCGTCAAGCGGTTGGTGGACGAAGGCGTGCCCGTCACGACATTCGATCTCCCTGGCGACCCGTATCGTATGCGGATCATCATGTCCGACGACGAGATCGCCAAGGTCAACTTTCAGACTGGCGACGTAACTGATGAGCAGCGAGTTGCCGAGGTCATGCAGGAGAACGAGATTACGCACGTTCTCCATTTGGCAGCGCTGCAAGTGCCTTTTGTGCGAGCGAATCCTGTTCTCGGCGCCAAGGTGAATGTGGTTGGCTCCGCCATCCTCTTCGAAACGGTCCGCAAGCTTCGTGATCAGGTGGCAGGGCTTGCCTACGCCTCGTCCATCGCGGTCTACGGCTCACCTTCGTCCTACCCGCCTGGGCCGCTCGCGGACGATGCGCCGCTTATGCCGGTGACCCTGTACGGCGTGACCAAGCAGGCCAACGAAGGGTGGGCATCAATCTACTGGCAGGACTACCAACTTCCCAGCGTGGGCCTGCGGCCAGCATTCGTCTACGGCCCCGGCCGAGACCAGGGCGTGAGTTCAACCCCAACGAAAGCCATGGCAGCAGCAGCGGTCGGACGCCCCTACCACATCTCCTTCGGCGGCTACGACACGTATCAGCACGCAGACGATGTCGCCGCTGCGTTCATCAAGGCGGCGCGTACGATGCCGAAAGGCGCGCCGACCTATACCCTGGGCGGCACGCCAGGTTCGACCCAGCAGATCATTGCTGCCATCAGCGAGGTTGTGCCCGCCAGCGCAGGCCAGATTACAACGGCCACAGAGCCGCTCTTCACGCCAGACGCATACGAGGGCAAGGCCGTCGAGGAACTTCTTGGCCCGCTGTCCTGGCGTCCACTGGAAGCTGGCGTGCGAGACACGATCGAGGTCTTGCGAAGTGCGTTCAAGGCAGGCCGCCTCGACGCTGACCGTGCGGTGAATTAACCCACGGGAGGGCACGCAGCAGCGCGATGCGCAAGCTTCTGGGCGGTACACGCCACGTCATTGCCCTTGCGGTCTTCGCGACGTTCCTGGGCGCCGTGCTCCTGCTCGTCGGCTCGGCCATCGCGGCGGTCCGCCTGGTCTGGAACGAGGTTACCGGCGGCGGGGCGGATCATTTCACTGTCCACCACGTCGATCACCTCGGCGTGCAAGTCGTGCAGTTGACGGATTCCATTCTGCTCGGGACTGTGCTGTACATCATTTCGCTTAGCCTGTACCAGCTTTTCATCGACGACACCATTCCTGTACCGAAGTGGATGCGCGTGCACGACCTTATGGAGCTCAAGCGGGACCTCGTCAGCGTGACGGTGGTCCTGCTCGGCGTCACGTTTCTCGGCGAGGTCGTGGACCGCAGTTCAGATGACAACATCCTGCCGCTTGGCGTCGCCATCGCCGCCGTCACTGTTGCTCTCGCGTTCTTTAACTGGCTGAGCCCGAAGGACCGCGCTGAGGAGTAATCCCGTGGAAGGCACAGCATGGCGCCTGAACGTGTTTCCCCGTGCGCCTCGTCACTCACTCGCGTCTTGACGCAGCGCGGCCAGGGCCGCAAGGGGAATCGGCCTCACGGGAGGGCGCGCGGTCATCGGGGCCAGCTCGCCGATTGGCGTGCCTGTGCCTTCCGCCACTATCGCTGCTACGGCCGGGATACAGAAAATCCCCTGGCAGGCGCCCATTCCAGCCCGAGTCCGCCGCTTGACATCGTCCACCGTCACGGCGCCATGCTGAAGTGCCGCCGCAACCTCCGCCGCAGCCACTTCCTCACAACGGCAAATGAGCGTCCGGTCAGTCATCGTGTCCACCTTCAGGAAATCATGTGCCAAATGCCGCCCTGCTCTCCAGAGACAGTTGGAGGCGGCAGAATCGGCGGTCGTCCTACTGGTAGGGTTGGGCATGGACCGGTCGGAGCATCCGCCGTTGTGCCGTGCGCCATCGCAGTTCCTCCCCTCCGCCGGATCGCGCCAGTTCGGATGCGCCGGCATCCTCCTTGCCCAGCGACGCTGCCGCTGCCAGCCCGGCCAGCCGGCCTTCCGCAATGGCTGCCGCTACGCTGCCGACCCCGGCCGCATCGCCCGCCACGAAAACCCCTTGCGCCGCTTCCAGTTGCTCCGACATGAGCGGCGTCAGTCCGCCCAGTTGCGGCTCAAAGCCCAGCTGGGCCCCAGCCATGGTTGCGAGCGCAGCGTCCGGCTGCCGGCCCATGGCGACGACCACGCAGTCAACCTCATAGCGCGCCTCGCCAATGCGCAGCTCCTGAACGCCATCGATTCCCGACGCACGGAGCAAGTGCGCCGGCGCAACGCCCTGCGCAACGACCTCGCCACCGGCTAACACGATATCGATCGCGATCTCCTCGGCCTCACCCTGGGGGCCAAGGACCGCGAATCGCTGGCCCGGCAGCACACGCCACTGGTTCAGCAGGATCTGGACAGCACGATTGGAGAACACTCCGGGCAACGTGGCCCCGGTGAACGGAAACGGCAGGTCCGTGGATCCAGTGGCGACAACCAGCGCTCCGGGAGTCACCACCTGGGCTGTATCCCCCTCCACCAGCATGACCTTGCCCCCGGTGTACCAACCGCCTGCGATCGTGCCGGTCCGGAGAACAGCTCCAGCGTCTGTGGCAGCCGCCACGAGGTCTGCACGTAGCTCGGCAGGGCGCACCAGGGGTTCCGTTTCCATTGCGGCGAGTGGTTGCACCCGGTAGCGCAGGTTCCCGCCTAACTCGCGGTTCTCATCGACGAGCAGCACGTCCGCGCCAGCGCGGCTCGCGGCGTCCGCTGCCGCCAGGCCCGCCGGTCCCCCGCCGACCACCAGCACATCAGGGCTCTGGCTCACAGGTCATCTCCCGCTACATTCCAGGCGTCTGTTCCCAGGCCATGCTGCGTACGCACGTCCATTCCTCTGCGCACGGCTGTTGTGCAGGCGCGTACGCTCGGCACGCCATCCACAACCACCTGGCAATCCGAGCAGCGCCCGACCAGGCAGTAGCCGCCCCGTGGGTCGCCCAGATCGGGCATGGTGCGCAACACGCGTACACCCGAGGCAAGCAAGGCCGGCAGGAGGGTTTCCCCTTCCCGTCCGGAAACCTCCTGGCCGTCGAAGGTGAACACGACCTGCCCGGCCGGTAGCAGATCGCCCAGGATCGGGTGGGATGCGATGCGACGCGCGCCTGCTGGCGCACCCAGATTCTCGTCCGCCAACCTTGCCTCCAACCTGTCTACCAGCCTGATCACCGGGCAACCGCTGCTATAGTTCGCCTGTTCTGGCCGGGAACCAGCTTGCGCGTTGCGCCGGGTGGCGCAGCGATTACCTGGCTCACAGCCCACGTCATTCTATCCTCGGAGGCAAACAGGAATGGTTAGCGCAAAGGCAACCGAACAATTGGTGCGGGCCGATCTCCCCTCGTCTGTGGAGTATGCGGCGGGCGCTCACTCCGGATCCTCATCAGTCGAGCAGGCTGCGCGCGACCACGTCTGGATCCACATGCTTCCGTGGGCAGAGTTTGACAGCGACAACTTGCGCGTCTTTGATCGCGGCGAGGGCGCACGCCTTTATGATGTCCAGGGTCGCGAGTATCTGGATGGCATCGCCGGTCTCTGGGTTGTCAACGCCGGGCACGGCCGGAAGGAAATTGCCCAGGCGTATGGCGATCAAGCCGCGAAGCTTGGCTATGCATCCGCCATGTCGTACACGACCACTCCGGCCGTGGAACTGGCGAGCAAACTGGCCGAAATCACACCTGGCGACCTCAGCCGCGCCTTCTTTGTCTCAGGTGGGTCCGAAGCAGTCGAGACGGCCATCAAGATCGCCAAGCAGGTGCAGTCAATGCGCGGGTTCCCGCGCCGCTACAAGATCATCGCGCGGCGGGGCTCGTACCACGGCATGACCTACGGCGCGATGAGCCTCACGGCATCGCGTAATGAAAACTGGTTCGGCCCGTTCATGTACGGTGTCTCCCATGTGCCGCACCCGAACCGCTACCGCTCCGACTTCGGGCTTGAAGGTGAAGCGGCAGACATCGCGGCGGCGAAGTACGTCGAACAGGAGATCATCAACCAGGGTCCGGAGACGGTAGCAGCGGTCATCGGCGAGCCGATTTCCTCCGCTGCCGGCCTGCATGTGCCGTCGCCGAAGTACTGGCAGATGCTGCGTGAGATCTGCGATCGTCACGGCGTCCTGCTCATTGCGGACGAGGTCATCAACGGCTTTGGCCGCACCGGCACGATGTTCGCTACCGAGCAGTTTGGCTTCGTGCCGGACATCATGACGATGGCCAAGGGCCTCTCCTCCGGTTACGCGCCGATTGCCGCAGCCATCGTGCGTGAGTCCGTGTACGACGTGTTCAAGGAGAACAAGGAGGCGGTTATGGGCCATCTGCTCACCTTTGGTGGGCACCCGGCCGCATGCGCGGCAGCCGTCAAGAACCTTGAGATCTTCGAGGAAGAGGGGCTCGTGCAGCAGAGCGCCGAGAAGGGCGCCTATCTCAAGAAGCAACTGGAAGAACTGCGTGCTCATCCTTCGGTCGGCGACGTGCGCGGCGTTGGCCTGTACTGCGCGCTCGATCTCGTCAAGAACAAGGAGACGAAGGAGCAGTTCTCGAAGGGCAATCCTTTCACCACCCAACTCAATCAGGAGGTCATGGGTCGCGGCATGATCACCCGCATTTGGGACGTCGTGCACTTCGCGCCGCCGCTGGTTGCTACAACCGAAGAGATCGACCGCATGGTTGCTATCGTCGATGAGGCGCTGACCATCGCCGAACGCGACAACGCGTCCGAAATCGTCGCCTAGGTGTAGTGCCTGAAGGGCGGCGGCCGCTGCAGCCGTCGCCCTCTCATGCTATCTCCCCAGCCGCTGGTCGTGGCAGTAACGGCAATACACCGGCCGGTCCAGCCGCGGCTTGAACGGGAGGCGGATAGGCCTCCTGCAAGCAGTGCAATCCGCAGCGTAAACGCGGTCGCCGCCACCTTCTGGCCCAACCACCGTTGGGTGCGCTTCGCGTATTGGCCCGTGCCGCAAGCTGTCCAGCACGTCGAAATTGTGCTCCGCCCGGCGCTGCGCGCGACATTCCGCGCAACGAGGCGAGGCAGGCATGCCGGTGCCGCGCCGGGCGGCCTCTACGCCGGCCTCTCTCAGAAAGACATGCCCGCAGTCAACGCAGATCGGGGCTCGTTCGCCGGTAAGCGGGTCGATGTGCAGCGGTTGGCTCATGAGTTGCGTCGGAGCCATCTGCATTCATGCTTCATCATCCCTGCATGATAGCCGTTCAAATCACACGAGTTTCTGACACGCATGCGCCTGGTCGATGGTAATCCGCCATCCAGATGGAGCATCATTGCCGAGCGGTAAATTGTCGCAGGGTGGCGTTTCTCCAAGGCGCTTCCTGTCACCACCCTGCTCGTAGAACGAGGTCTTTGTGGCTTTGCAGAACCCGACCCGTCCCTCTGGCGAGGTCCCCACTCGCGAACAAATCGCCGTCGAGGACACTTGGGACTTGTCCACCATCTATCCAACCGATGCCGCCTGGGAACACGACCTGGCTCGCCTTCCCGAGCTTCTGAACACAGTCACCGGCCACGCAGGCCACCTGGGGGAATCCCCAGCCCGCCTCAGGCGGGCTATCGACGACATGATGAATCTGAACTCCACGTTGGAACGGGTCAGGGTCTACGCTTCACTGCGGAAGGACGAAGACACAACCAACCCGGATGCTTTGTCGCGCAACGAGCGCTCGGTTGCTGCCGCCATCGCTGCCGGGCAAGCACTCGCATTCTTCGAACCGGAACTACTGGCCCTGGATGTCGAAGCCTTCGAGACCTTGCGGGCCGCGCCGGAACTAGAGCCGTACCGGCACATGCTCGACGATCTTGCCCGGCAGCGGCCCCACGTGCGCTCGTTTGAGGTGGAGCAACTGCTCGCCCAGAGTGCCGACGTTGCCCGCGGCGCGGCCGACGCATTCGGCTCGCTGGACAACGCCGATCTCCGCTTCGGGCTTGTCACAGATGAGGATGGCAATGAATTCGAACTGACAAAAGCCCGCCACGGTCTCCTCTTGCGCTCCCCGGACCGGGCCACGCGGCAGCGCTCGTATGAGACGTTCACGAAGAGTTACCTTGACCACAGGCACACGCTGGCCGCCATGCACAGTGCCTCGGTGCGAGGCGACGTTTTCTACGCAAGGGCGCGCAACCATTCGTCAGCGCGAGAGGCGGCGCTCTTCGCCAACAACGTCCCGACCACCGTCTACGATACCCTCGTTGCCTCCGTACGCAGCGCGGGGCCGGTTCTTGCCCGCTACCTCGAGCTGCGACGCAAGCTGCTGGGACTGGACAGCCTGGCCGCATACGATCTGCTTGTTCCGCTCTCTCCGGAGCCAGAAGCGCGCTACGAATACCGCGCTGGCGTGGATGAGGTGCTCGGTGGCCTGAGTCTGCTGGGTGACGACTACGTCGAGAAGCTCAAGGCGGGCTTTGACGCGCGCTGGGTCGATGTCCACGAGACCCGCGGCAAACGCTCCGGAGCCTATTCGTCGGGCGCATACGGAGCACCTCCGGTCATCTTGATGAACTGGAACGGCACCATGAACGACGTGTTCACGCTGGCGCATGAAGCCGGGCACGCAATGCACAGCTTCCTCGCCGACGAGAACTTGCCGTTCCATGAAGCCGGCTACCCGATTTTTCTGGCCGAGATCGCCTCAACCGTGAATGAGGTGCTCTTGACCTGGAGTCTGCTTGACGCGCTCCCTGCCGGCGATGCTGCAGGCCGCTTCGCTATCCTGGACCGCTTTGCAGAGGCGTTTTACGGCACCGTTGTCCGGCAGACAATGTTCGCGGAGTACGAGCAGCAAGTGCACGCGCTCGTCGAGGCCGGCGAGCCACTGACGCTGGAGCGACTGAACGACATCTACGGCAACCTGTATGCGGACTACACTCCAGGCGTCATGATCGACGAAGGCGTGCGCATCAACTGGGGCCGCATTCCTCACTTCTACCGCGCGTTTTACGTCTACCAGTACGCGACTGGTCTCAGCGCTGCGATTGCGCTGGCGAGCGCAATCCGCGATGAGGGCGAGCCTGCCCGCGCACGCTACCTGGAACTCCTGGCGTCAGGTGGAAAAGACTACCCGCTCAATCTGCTCAAGCAGGCGGGGGTTGACCTCACCACGCCGGAGCCAGTCGAGTCGGCGCTGGCCGAGTTTGAGCGCGTTGTCGCAGAGATGGAGCGTCTTGTCGAAAGCGGTCAGCTCCAACCAGCGACGTAGGTCTACACGCAAGCGGGCCCGGGGCGCACGCAGCACCCCGGGCCCGCTTGCGTGCGCACCAGCTATCCGGCTCGCAAGGCGCTGTGGCCCGGGTAGATCACGGCATCCCCGAGTTCTTCCTCGATAGCAAGGAGCCGGTTGTACTTCGCAACCCGGTCGACCCGCGACGGAGCGCCAGTCTTGATCTGACCAGCGTTCGTTGCAACGGCAAGGTCGGCGATGAACGTGTCGCCCGTTTCGCCACTCCGGTGAGAGATGACGGCCCGCAAGCCGCTCCGCTGGGCGAGGTTGATTGCGTCCAGAGTTTCGGTCAGGGTGCCAATCTGATTCAGTTTGACCAGGATCGCGTTGGCTGCTTTCTCCGCGATTCCTCGCGCAAGACGCGTCGGATTGGTGACGAAGAGGTCATCACCAACCAACTGCACCCGGTCACCGATCTTCGCCTCCAGCGCGCTCCAGGTGGTCCAGTCGTCTTCAGCGAGACCGTCCTCGATCGAGGCAATCGGATATCGCACGGTCCAGTCTGCCCAGAAATCAACCATTTCCGAGCCGGTAAGCGTGCGCCCCTCGCCCTTGAGCACGTAGCTGCCGTCCTCGAAAAACTCCGTCGAGGCTGGATCAAGCGCAATGACCAGGTCGCGGCCTGGCTCATATCCCGCCTTCGCAATTGCCTCCAGCACTGCGTCGAGCGCAGCCTCGTTGGACGGCAGGCTCGGTCCGTAGCCGCCCTCGTCGCCCACGAGAGTGGCGGCTCCCATCTTCTTCAGCACAGACTTCAAGGCGTGGAAAACCTCGGTCCCCCAGCGCAGTCCCTCGGTGAAGCTCGGCGCACCGACGGGCATGACCATGAACTCCTGCATGTCAACGCTGGAGCCCGAAGCGTGCTTGCCGCCATTGAGAATGTTCATCATCGGGACCGGCATCGTGCGCGCGCCCGGCCCACCGAGGTAGCGGTATAACGGCTGGTTGGAGGCCTGTGCCGCCGCCCGCGCTACGGCCAGTGAAACTCCAAGAATGGCGTTTGCCCCCAGCCGGCCCTTGTTCGGCGTGCCGTCCAGTTCGATCATGGTCCGATCGACGCCGACCTGATCGAACGCATCCAACCCGAGAACGGCTTCCGCAATCTCCTCGTTGACATGGCGCACGGCATTGCGTACGCCTTTGCCGCCGTACCGATTCGGATCGTCGTCGCGCAGCTCAACCGCCTCATGGGCGCCCGTTGATGCGCCGGACGGGACACCCGCGACACCTGTTTCGCCACTGGCCAGGGTAACTTCCACTTCCAGGGTCGGGTTGCCGCGAGAATCCAGAATCTCACGTCCCCAGACTGCCTCAATCGTCGAGTACACTGATGCCTCCACCACCACGCGCCAGAATCCGGGCTGCAACCCGGCTCACTCCCGGCTAGCGAGTATACGGCGTGCTGGTCAGCAATCCTGAAGGCAGGGCTATACTCCTCTGCGACAATTCGCGAGAGGCATTGACGGAGACAAGTACCCGTTGCCGCGCCAAGCAGGGACGGAGGCCTGGACTGGAAGCCTCCGAGGTGGCGCAGCGGTGAATTCCCTCCCGAGCCGAGCGGTGAAGGCATCTTGCTGGTAGTCGCTCCCCCTGGCCAGGGATATCTGGCCAAAGAAGCGCGCTGGCCCGGCCAGCGAAGCAGGGTGGTACCGCGTGGCGACCCCTCGTCCCTGCCGAGGGGTTTTTTCATGCCCGAAAGGTGCAAGCGGATCTGGACATGACGACGACTGACGCGCAATCCCTGCTGAATGACCTGCGCGAGCGGGCTCTTTGTGAGCTTGATGCCGCACAAACTCTCGAGGACCTCAACTCGTGGGAGCGCAGTTTCCTGGGAGCCAGGGGTGAACTGACGCTGTTCTTGCGCGGTCTGGCGGCCCTCCCCCAGGATCAGCGGCCGATAGCGGGCCGGGGCGGCACTGCACTCAAGACCGAACTCACGGCTGCCTGGCAGGGCCGGCACGAGACAGCGATGGCCACGTCGCTCGAGCAGCGCCTGGCCGCCGACGGCGTCGATGTCACGTTGCCCGGCCGCAGGCAGCAACTCGGCGGTAGCCACCCGGTGTCGCAGATGATCGAGGAACTGAGCGACATCTTTGCGTTGCTCGGGTTTGAGACGGCCTTTGGCCCAGAGGTTGAAACTGAGTTCTACAACTTCGACCAGCTGAACATCCCGAACGACCATCCGGCGCGTGACGTCTGGGACACGATCCACGTCGATCTACCTGGTGAAGTGGTCCTTCGCACCCACACGTCTCCCATGCAGGCGCGCATTATGGAGAAGGTCACCCCGCCGGTCCGGGTGATCGTGCCGGGGAGGGTCTACCGTTTTGAAGCACAGGATGCCTCCCACGAGTGGATGTTCCACCAACTTGAGGGGCTCGCCATCGACCGCAACATCACCATGGCGGACCTGAAAGGCACCCTGGCGGAGCTCGCCCGTCAGCTCTTTGGGGCAGAACGGCGCATCCGCTTTCGATGCGACTTCTTCCCGTTTGTCGAACCAGGCGTGGACTTCGCCGTGGACTGCGCCATTTGCAGCGGCAAAGGCTGTCGCGTGTGCAAGCAATCGGGCTGGCTGGAAATGGGCGGTGCTGGCATGGTTCATCCAAACGTTCTGCGGGCTGTTGGCTACGACCCGGCGCAAGTCAGTGGGTTCGCCTTTGGTCTGGGCATCGAGCGCCTGGTCATGATGCGCTCCGGGGTGGACGACCTCCGCGCCTTTGCCAACAACGACCTGCGTTTCCTGCGTCAGTTCGCCAGTGCCGCCTGAGCACGCTCCCGGAGCGAGGATTCCCCGATGAAAGTACCCATGCGCTGGCTGCGCGAATTCGTTGACACAGGTTTGGGCGCCAGAGACCTCGCCCACCGGCTGACCATGGCGGGCCTTGAAGCCGAAAAAGTGGAGCTTATTGGCGATAGCTGGCAGAACGTCTTTGTTGGGCACGTTGATGCGGTCGAACGCCATCCTGATGCAGATCGTCTTGTCCTGGCAACAGTTACGGCTGGCGACCACCGCCTGACCGTCGTGACTGGCGCGCCCAACATTGCGGCAGGTCAGGTCGTGCCCCTGGCGCTCGCAGGCGCGCGGCTGATAGATGGGCACTCCGACGGGCAGGTCTACAAGACGCTCAAACCTGGAGTAATTCGCGGCGTCCGCTCAGAAGGCATGGTCTGCTCCGAAAAAGAACTGGGGCTGTCGGACGAGCACGAAGGGATCATGGTTCTCGAAGCGGACGCACCGGTCGGGGCGCCCCTGGCCGACTGGCTTGGCGACACCGTCATTGAGTTTGAGATCACGCCCAACCTGGTGCACGCCTTCTCTGTCCTTGGCATTGCTCGTGAAGCTGCAGCACTCACGTCGCAAAATGTCACATTGCCGCCTCTCTACGACCTCTCGCGGGCGCCGCAGGGCGCGCCCGACCTCGTTACCATCGAAGCAAGTGATCTCTGCCCGCGTTATGCGGCCGTCGTTCTTGATGGCGTTGCCATCGGCCCTTCCCCTGCCTGGCTACAACGACGGCTTGGCGCCGCAGGCGTGCGCCCAATCAACAATATCGTGGACGTCACCAACTACGTCATGCTGGAGTTCGGGCAACCGCTTCACGCGTTCGATGCCGACAAGCTTCACGGGGATCGCATCGTGGTGCGGCGGGCACGACCAGGCGAAACCCTGGAAACCATCGACCACGTGGTGCGCCCGCTCAGTGCGGACATGCTGGTGATCGCAGACGCTGACAAGGCAGTCGCCGTCGCCGGTGTGATGGGCGGTGTGGAGAGCGAAACGACGGATGCCTCGACCCGGATTCTGCTGGAAGCCGCGAACTTTGAGATGAAATCCGTCCGACGTGCGGCACGTGCGCTCAAAATGCGGAGTGACGCCTCCACCCGCTTTGAACGCGGCCTCGACCCGAACCAGGTCAGCGACGCCGTCGCCCGCGCCACCCAACTCATTCTCGAACTCTCCCCAGGCGCGACCGTGACTGCGTACTCCGATGTTTACCCCGAGCCGCAGGAGCCCGTGGCACTTTCGGCGCCGTTTGGCGAGATTGAGCGATTACTGGGCGTGCGCATCCCACCCACAGAAGTGGAGGCAGTTCTTCAACGCCTTGGCTTCTCTCCTGCCATCACTGGCGATCGGATCGACGTGCTCATTCCAACGTGGCGCAGTGATATCACCATGAGCGCGGACATCGTAGAAGAAGTTGCCCGCATTGTCGGGTACGAAACCTTGCCGGAAACGCTGCCAACCGGTGAAACGCCGCCCGTGCGGCGTGACGCCATGTTTCTCTTTCAGCAGAAAGCTCGAAGCGTCCTGACCGGAAACGGCCTTTGGGAAACGATCTCATATGTCACCGTCGGTGCTGGCGACCTGCTCAAGCTCGGTGAGGCAGGCGCCCCCACGCCAGGCATACACCCAATTCCCATCGAATCAGCAATTCGGTTGCGCAATCCCATGCAAGCGGAGCGCGACCTCCTGCGCCCAACGTTGTTGCCGAGCGTGGTCGAAACCGCATCGCGCAACCTCAAGCACCAGCGATCGGTGCGGCTCTTCGAGATTGCCCGCGTTTATCTCCCATCCGATGCAGAGTTGCCCGTTGAGGCAGCAACGCTCGCACTGGCGTTTGCTGGCAAGCGCGACGCCCTCGACCGCTTTGCGGATTCCGCGGCCGAGCTCGATTTCTTCGACGCAAAAGGCGTCGTTGAGTCTCTTCTGGAGCGACTCGGCATTCTGGGCGCGAGCTTTCGACCGATCTCGCTGCCAGCATTTCACCCTGGCCGAACTGCTGGTGTGTATCTTGGCGAAACACTCGTCGGAATCGTCGGTGAGCTGCGGCCAGACCGCGCACGCGCCTTTGACATTGAGCAACCGCGCGTGGCCGTTGCCGAACTGGACCTCGACGCTCTCCACGCGGCAGCGGCGCCTGCTTCCACCGGGATCACGAGTCCGCGCTTCTTGCCCGTGGAGCAGGACTTTGCGGTAGTTGTCCAGGAAGACACGCCGGCGAGCGATGTCCTGGCAGCATTGCGGGCTGGCGCAGGCCCGTTGGCGTCGGGCTTCGACCTTTTCGATGTCTATCGCGGGCCGCAGCTTGGCGAAGGCCGCAAGAGCCTGGCCTATCGTATTGCCTTCACCGCGCCGAACCGGGCACTCACCGACGCGGAACTGGGTAAGGTCCGTGAGAAAATTGGCAAGACCCTGCGTCAGATGGTGCAGGGAGAACTGAGAGCGTAGGAAGTCGCAGCATCATGACCATCATCGACACGGCGGCAGAGTCCACAACTATCGCGTTACCACGGCTTATCGATGACATCGACGAGGCGCGCCGGCTCCTGACCCGAAGACGAGGCTTCGAGGAAACCCGCCTCTCGCCCAGGATGCAGGATGGCATTCGGCGGGTCTTCGGCGAGGATCTCACCGCCGACGAGACAGTGGCGCGTATTCTCGAGGATGTGCGGCAGGAAGGTGATGCAGCCGTCCGCGAGTACTCGCTTGCGTTTCAGGGCATGCTCCCAGCTAATCTGGAAGTTCCTCGGAGTTCCTGGCAACGCGCGCTCGAATCGTTGGAACCCGAGCTACAGGCCGCCCTCAGGCTTTCTGCTGCCCAGATCGACAGCTTCCATCGCAAGCAGTTGCGTACCTCGTGGATGGACTACAGCTCTGAAGGCGCGCTGGGTCAAATTGTGCGACCGTTGGAGCGTGTCGGTATCTACACCCCAGGGGGCACAGCCGTTTACCCGTCCTCATTGCTGATGACGGCGATCCCGGCTCGGGTGGCGGGGGTCAGCGAAATCATTGTTTGTTCCCCATCGGGGCCCGATGGCAAGGTTTCGGCGCTCATCCTGGCTGCAGCCGAAGTCGCAAATGTGGACCGCCTGTTTGCCGTAGGTGGCGCTCAGGCGATCGGAGCGATGGCGTACGGAACAGAGTCTATTCCGCATGTTGACAAGATCCTGGGACCAGGCAACATTTTCGTCGTCCTGGCGAAGCAGCAGGTCTACGGCATCGTTGATATTGACCAACTCCCCGGCCCGACCGAGACTCTCCTCGTTGCCGATGAGTCGGCAGATCCTGCGTTGGCTGCCGCCGACATGCTGGCGCAGGCCGAGCACGACCCCATGGCGACCGCGATTCTCATCACCTGCAGCCCGATGTTGGCGCACGCCGTGCTCGACGAGTTGCCGGGACAGCTTGCTGAGCTGGAGCGGGCAGATATCGCCGGCCAATCGCTGGCGACCAACGGTCTCATCGTTATCACTCCAGACATCGAAACAGCCATCAAGCTGGCAAATGCCTACGCGCCCGAACACCTCTGCCTGCTCTTGAACAACCCGTGGACTGTTGTGCCTCAGGTGCGAAACGCGGGCGGTATCTTCATTGGGGAGGACAGTCCGGAGGCGATCGGCGACTACACCGCCGGCCCGAGTCACGTCATGCCGACAGGTGGTACAGCGCGATTCTCGTCGCCGATCAACGTCGCCGAGTTCACCAAGGTCATAAGCGTCGCCGCCCTGAATCGCTCGGCGCTCCGCCGGCTCGGCCCGGCCACGGCACGCTTTGCCCGGGCCGAAGGCCTGACTGCTCACGCTCGTGCCGTTGAACGGCGCCTCGAAGCCATGGCGAACGAGGACGAGGACTAGGCGCCTGACAGTTCGCGCAGCGCGGCCACCACGCGATCCTCGACCGCAAGGCCGGGATCGCGCGGCGTGCGGCTCAGGGCTCCGTGCGCCTCAGCGGTGGTGTACCCGAGTGAGCGCAAGGCCGCCAAGACTTCAGCGTCTTCCTGAGACGGCTGCATTCCGGCAGCAGTGGCAGTCGCTGCCGGCACGAGTTTGCCGCGCAGCTCCAGAATGAGGCGAGCAGCCGTTTTCCGTCCCACGCCGGGCACGGTAGCCAGCAACTCGGCGTTCTCGGCGTTGATCGCCAGCTCCAGGGCATCCGGACTCACGCGCGACAGGATCGCCAGCGCCAGCTTTGGCCCAACACCCGAGACACCAATCAACGTGTTGAAGAGACGCAACTCGTCATCGGTCGCAAACCCGAACAGCGTCATCTGGTCTTCACGCACATAGAGCTGCGTCGTGAGGCGTACTTCGTCCCCGGATGAGCCGATATCGCCCAACGTAGAGGACGACGTGTTGACGCGATAGATCACGCCGTTGACATCAACGAGGACCGCGTCTTCAGCCTTCTTGAAAATGACGCCCCGCAGCCCGGCAATCATGGCAAGGTGCTCCGTGTCTTCAGGCGATCTCTGGCAAGTGATAGACGCGCGCGGCATTCTCCGCAAACACGAGTGGCATCTCCTGGTCTGTCACGTTCGAATCCCGCAGAGACCGGCGGAGAAAGCGGCCCATGCCGAGAACCGGATGGTCGCTCCCCCACAGCACGCGCTCGGGCCCCACGACATCCAGCACGGCCCGAAAGACGGCAGGCCGATACAGGTAGGTGGAGGCGGCGGTGTCATACAGCACTTTCCAGCTTCTTGCCGCGACTTCGGGCATTAGCTCGTAGAACGGCAGCCCGCCGCCCCAGTGGGCGAAGACAATGGTCAGATCCGGGTGTGCCGCCACAAACGCCAGCAACCGCTCAGGCGTGGCCGTCCCCTTGCCCGGGTAGTGATGCCCCAGTGGCTCGGAGGCATGCAGCAAGACCGGACGTTCCGCCTCGCGCAGCACCGTCGCGACATCCGGGAACAACGCGGCATCCTCGAGGGAGAAGCCCTGCGCGTCGGCATTCAGTTCACCAAGCCCCGAGGCTCCATGGTCGATGCACCGCTCAGCCTCCGCCGCCGCATTGCGCTCGGCAGGGTTGATGATTCCCAGCCACGCCAGGCGTCCGCCGCTTGCCCGGCTGGCCTCGGCCAGATAGTCATTGTGTTCGCGGCAATGGGCGGGATCACGCCAGGGCCAACCGCACATCACGGCCTGGGAAACGCCTGCCTCATCCATCGACGTGAGAAGCTGCTGGGCGTCAATCATGCGAGCCGTCGGCGCCTCGTAGAGTTCGCCGAACCAGCGGTCTCGGGCAACATGCCCCGAGCGGTCTGCAACCCACGCTGGCGGGAACACGTGCGTGTGCGCGTCGATAATCCGCAGGGAGTGTCGCGTGTTCACATCCTAACGCGGGAAAAAGAACAACAGGTAGATCGCCAGTGCGGTCAGCAGCAAGACCAGCACCGCAACGACTGCGGCGAGCGTTGTTCCGGCCAGTCCGCCCGTCCGGCTTTCGGTCGCCTCCAGCACCCCTGTCACCGGCACACGCGTGGGGATTGCGGCCGCCACCACAGCAGTCGCGTTGTCGGTCGTGCCGCGTTCCCTGGCCAGGTCAACCAGCGCAATTGCCGCCGCATCCGCTTCCTGCGTGGCCAGCAGGCGCTGCATATCAACCTGGTCAACAACTCCGTACAGACCATCGCTACACAGCAGCAATCGATCTCCCGGTAGCAGCGCCAGTTCGAAGATGGCGGGGAGGCGCGACTCCAGGCGCTCCCTGACGCCGAGCGCGTGGGTCAGTTGGTTGCGGCGTGGGTCGGTCTGGGCCTCCCTGGCGTTGATCTTGCCCCTGGCAAGATCCTCCGCAACCACGGTGTGATCCTGTGTGACCTGGGTAACTCCGCCGCCACGGAGCAAATAGGCCCGGCTATCGCCAACATGGGCAATCGTTGCATACTTGCCACGCAGCAGTGCCGCCGTCAGCGTTGTTCCCATACCGGCTTGCGCCGGATTCTCCAGGCCGGCCGCGTAGATGGCGTCATTCGCCTTGCGGTAAGCACTCTTGAGCGCCTGCGCCAGGTCGCCATCAGGAATCTGCGGGAACGCGTCTCTCAGCGTGGACGCCGCAATCTGGCTGGCGACGTCACCAGCCGGCGCCCCGCCCATGCCATCTGCGACGAGCAACAGGAAATCATCCGCCGGGAGTGTCGAGGACGTGGGCAGCGCCAGCGCCATAGCCACGTCCTGGTTCTCCGGGCGCCCAGCCGAGTCGCTTTGCGCGGACACCGCCACCCGGAGCGTCTCCATCAGCGCATCGCTTCCACGGGGCACAACACTCACGGTGCAATCATCCTTGCTCGAAATCCGCGACCGGCAGCCGATGGTAGCACGGCGCTGGAACTTCCCTTCGTAGGCACGCATCATGGTGGTGCTAGACTCGCCCGGCAGCCGCGCCGCCGGGCGAAGGAGGCCATTTGACTTTCACCCGACGTACTGTCACCAGTGGAGCGCTCGCTGCTGCGCTGCTTTCGCTAGCTGGCTGCGGTAGCGAGCCTGAGCCACCACCGACACCGGAGAGCAAGACCCCGGAAGAAATCCTGGCAGCCGCCAGCTCCCGTCTGGCAGAGACCGCGTCGGTACACTTCAACCTGACCGTCACCGGAGACACCTTCGTCGATAGCGGCAAGACGATCCGGCTGCTCGGCGCTGAGGGCGACCTGGTCCGGCCTGACCGTGTCCAGACCACGTTTCAGGCGGAAGTCGTGGGCCGGGCCGTTTCGCTGCAACTCATCACGATCGGCGACCAATCGTGGACAACAAACATCCTGACTGGAGAATGGGGTCCTGCACCGCTGGAATTCTCCTACAAGCCAGATATCCTCTTCTCAACCCAGGACGGCATCGGGCCGGTCATGGGCCGCGTCAAAGGTGTCGCGCGTGCAGACGACGAACAGGTTGATGGCCGTGATGCCTACCACCTGACAGCGGGCGTCGATGAATCGATCGTGGGGCCACTCACCTACTACACCGTCACCGGGTCGCCTGTTACGGTTGACCTGTGGATTGACCGCGAGACGAACGATCTCCTGCGTGCACAATTGGCCGAACCACCACGCGAGGATGCCGGCGATCCTGCAGTCTGGACGCTGGATCTCTCCCATCACGGCGAGTCTATTGAGATTGAGCCGCCTATCTAGATGAACATGCTCCCCCGCCCGGAACGAAACTCGGTCGTCGCGGCCCTCCTGGCCGTGCTCCTTGGCGCGCTCGATCTCACTATTATCTCGACCATTCTCCCGGTCATGATCACGGATTTGCGCGTCAACGCAGCGGATATCGACCGCTACGTCTGGGTCGTGAACAGCTACCTGCTCACCTATATTCTGGCTATTCCCGTCTTCGGCCGTGTCTCGGATCTCGTCGGACGCACACCAGCGTTTCTGGGCTCTCTGGCGCTTTTCGGGGCCGGCTCTCTCTGGTGCGCCACAGCCAGCGACCTCCCGGCCATGATCGCAGGCCGCGCTCTGCAGGGTGCGGGCGGCGGCGCATTGCTACCCGTGACCATGGCTCTGATCGGCGATGTGCTCCCTGTGGGCCGGCGCTCGGCGGCGCTTGGGGTTGTTGGCGCCGTTGACACGCTCGGCTGGGTGTTGGGGCCCATCTGGGGAGCTCTCCTGGTCAGCCTTGCGCCCGGCGATCAACCCTGGCGCTGGGCATTCTGGGTCAACCTCCCGCTCGCCATTATCGTGGGGGCCATCATCCTGTGTACATCGCGCGGTCCGACCGAGCGCCCCCGAGACTGGCTCGTGCGACTGGATGTTCCTGGCGCATTGCTTCTTGCCGCCGCATTGACAGCTTTCAACGTGGGGCTGTCCGCCGGCGGAGAGTTGGGCGGAACGAGTACTGGTGGGCGAGCACTGGGCGGCTCCCGCAACCCGATCTCAGAGCACGCCGGGCTACTCGTTGGCGCAGCACTCATCCTGGGCCTCCTTTTCGTTATCCGGCAACGCGCGGCCAGCTTTCCGCTGCTCCCGGTCACGCTCTTTCGCGACCGCCTGTTCACGGCCGCAATCGCCGCAAACTTCCTGGTCGGGGCCGCGCTCATTTCGGCCATGGTCGATGTGCCCGTGGTTACGGCGCTCCTCGTGGATATGGACGATGTCAGCCGTGTCGCTGCCCTCATGCTGGCGCCGTTCACCGCCTGCATCGCCATCCTGTCTCTGGCCGGCGGCTATTTCAGCACCAGGTTCGGCGCGCGCTCCATCGCAATTGCAGGTTTTCTGCTGGTGACCGCTGGTTATGGGCTGCTCTGGGTCGGCCTTCGCGGCGGCTCGCTCCCGGGGATGACGCCAGGGCTTATCGTAGCTGGCGCAGGGTTCGGCCTGAGCTTCGCGCCCATTGGCGCAACCGCCATCGACGCCGCGCCGGAGGTTGACCGGGGGATCGCGTCGGGAATGGCGCTTGTCTTCCGCTTACTGGGCATGACCACCGGCATTTCGCTGCTGACGGCAATTGCTGTCCGCCGCTTACAAGGCCTGGTTGGTGACCTGACCATGATCGTCCAGGCTCCTGGCGAGAGTACCTCCGACTTCCTTGCTCGTCAGACTGCCATGCTCTATGAAACTGTGCTGCCAATTAGCCTGCAAGTTGCACGCGAGTCGTTCCTGGTCGCCGGACTGATTGCCCTGCTCGGCATCATCCCGGCCCTGTGCTTTGGCACCAGCCGCGCCGCAGAACCGCAGTAGCCGTACAATCGCCAACCTGATGAACCCGGTAACCACGAGGGATCCCATGACGTCCACGGTCGTGCTTGGAATTGACTCCAGTACCCAGTCCACCAAGGCTCTCGCCGTCGACCTCAAGTCCGGCGAGATCGTCGGGGAAGGCCGCGCGCTCCACACCGGGCGCGACATCCAGGATCCTCAGGACTGGTGGGTCGCGCTTGTATCTTCCGTGCAGCAGGCGACGCCGGCCGGGGCGGAAGTCGCGGCCATCAGCGTAGGCGGGCAGCAACACGGCATGGTCGCCCTGGACCCGGCCAACCGCGTGCTGGTTCCTGCGCCGCTCTGGAACAATGTCGACGCTGCCCCGGACGCCGAACGTCTCAACAGCCTTGCCAACTTCGCCCAGGAAGTCGGCGTCTACCTTGTCGCTTCTATTACCATCGCGAAGCTGGCACATCTCGCGCGGACGGATCCTGACTCGCTCGAACTGCTGGATGCCGTCGCCCTACCCCACGACTGGCTCAACCTGCAGCTTACCGGACGCCTGGCGACTGACCGCGGCGAGGCATCGGGCTCTGGCTGGTGGTCCCCCGGTAGCGGTCGGCACCGGCGCGACCTCCTCGCGCTTGCGATTGGCGACGAGAAAGCGGCCCTCATTCGCTTGCCGGAGGTCGTTGGGCCAAACGAGGTCGTCGGGCGTTTGACAGACGCGGCGGCTGCGGCGCTGGGGTTGCCAGCAGGCATCCCGGTTGGGCCAGGCACGGGCGACAATATGGCTGCAGCCCTTGGCGTTGGCGCCATGCCAGGTGAGCTTGTAATCAGCCTCGGCACGAGCGGCACAGCGTTTGCCGTCAGTGACCACCCGGTTGCGGATGAACGCGGCGAAATCGAGGGTTTCGCCGACGCAACCGGCCGCTTCTTGCCGCTTACCTGCATGTTGAACTGCACACGTGTCCTGGACGCTATGGCCGGCATGGTGGGCCTGGAGCGTGACCTTGCCCTGGAACGCGCGGGAGCGGCCGCACCCGGCGCCGATGGCGTCTGGCTCATGCCGTACCTCGCCGGAGAGCGACTGCCCAACCTGCCCCAAGCCACCGGTTCGCTCTTTGGGCTGACCATGTCAAACGCACGGCCAGACTCACTGGTGCGGGCGGCCCTCGATGGCGTAGCCGCGGGCCTGGCCTACGGTGTTGAGGCGCTGGCTGAGCAAGGCGTGACTGGTCAGGAGGTCGTGCTGGTCGGCGGAGGCAGTCAGCACCCGGCCTGGCGGCAGGCCGTCGCAGACGCGACCGGCCTCCCTGTTCATGTGCGAGGTGGACGGGAACACGCGGCGCTGGGCGCCGCGATGCAGGCTATAGCCGTGGCTACTGGCACGCCCATTGATGGGGTTGTTTCCGCCCACCGCCCGGAAACGGTCGCGGTCATCGAGCCGCGCCCTGAATACCGGGACGCATTCCGGCTGACGGAACGGCGGGCGCTGATCGAACAGGCCCGACCTGCCTAGGAAGATCTGCGAATCGTGCGAGGAACCACTCGGGGCGCTTCGCCAGCCTGGGCCCACGCCCCGAGGCGGTGGCTTACCCCGACAACTGGTTCGTACGCTTCTCGAAAGATCTCACTCAATTCCTGGTACCGCTCATGGCGGCGCGGATCCGGGTCAGACCGGGCGCCATACTGCGCCCAGCGTTGGCTCGCCGCACCCGGCGCGAACATCCCTGCGCCAGCGCCTGCCAGTAAGGCTGCCCCCATCGCTGCCTGATCCACCGTTGACAAGGCGAAGACAGGCAAGCCGAAGATATCCGCCGCCATCTGCCGCCAGAGTGGGCTTCGTGCGCCGCCTCCGGCCATGACAATCCGCTCAGGCGCCGCTCCGGTCTCGCGAAGCACTGCAAACGCATTGTACGTCGCCAGCGTTACGCCTTCCATCACTGCGCGCACCAGATCCCCTGACTCGTGCTGCGCGGTCAACCCGAGAAACGCGCCCCTCGCCGCAGCATCCATGTGTGGGGTCCGTTCTCCAACCAGGTATGGCAAGAACAGCGCCCCGCGCGCGCCAATTGGCGAGCGTTCCGCAAGCGCGGTCATTCGCTCGTATGCGCCCGCTGCCGGCAGTCGCAAAATCTCGTCCCGCAACCAACGCATGGCCATGCCAGCGACCAGCGTGGCTCCCATCTGGTACCACCCGGGAGCTCCCGCCCCTGGCTCGAGTGCCGAGCAGAAGGTATGTGTCCGACCGCTGGCGTCAGGAGCGAACGAGTCGCAAGGTGTCATCACCTGGGCGCCGGTGCTGAGCGACAGCAGCAACGTGCCGGAATCGACAATGCCCGCGCCCAGCAGGCTCGCAGCGGTGTCCGCAGTTCCGGTCACGACCAATGTCTGGGGTGGCAGGCCAATGGCTTCAGCCGCCTGCCGCGTGAGTTCGCCAGCCGGCGCCGACGATGGCCGAACTTGCGGCATGAGCGCGCTGGGGACTTCGGCAGCATCCAGAAGTTGAGGAGACCAGTTGCGCCAGCGGCCATCAAACAGCAGCGTCGCCGCACCATCGCCAGGGTCGGTCGCGATTGCGCCAGTCAGCCGCCGCCGCAATTCATCCTTGGGGGACAGCAGGTGACGGGTGCGCCACCAGATCGAGGCTTTCTCCTCCTGCATCCAGCCAATCGTCGCAGCCATGAATCCCGAGGCGACCGGGCTACCCGCAATCGCGATCAGCCGCTCGAAGCCAACCTTCCGGGTAAATGCGCGCGCCTGCGGTTCCGAGCGCTGATCTGCCCAGATAACGGCCGGGTAGAGCGGGCGTTCTCCTTCGCCCAGAAAGGTAACGCCGTGCATTTGCCCGGACAGTCCTATGGCGCGGACCGCAGCCACGCCTCCGGCCCAGCCCAGAGCCTGCTGGATAGCGGCAATAGTTGCGTTCCACCAGGCATCCGGGTCTTGTTCGGCCCACCCCATGCGCGGATTCAGGACAGGGTATTCCGCGCTCCCCGTGGCCTTGACGGTCCCCTGCTCATCGACCACAACGACCTTGACGGCTGACGTGCCAAGGTCAATGCCCAGGAGGTGAGGACCATTACTCGCCATCGGCGTCTATCAGGGAATTCTGCAAATCGCTGATCGCCTGACTAAGCGGTGCAAGAGCGGGGTAGACCTGCTGGTAGATCTCGCGCTTGATTCGCTCATAGATCACTGCGTCCTCCGGAACCGGCAGAACCTGAGACTGCCCGTAGCGCATGGCCGCAATGGCCTCGTCCGAGTTCGCGAACACCCCCGCCCCCACGCCGCCGAGCAAGGCCGCACCAAGCGCTGTCGCCTCCTGCGCCTCCAGGATGTGATACGGCAAGCCGCTGAGGGAGGACTTGATCTGCATCAGGAGCTTGTTGCGTGTGCCCCCGCCAATCGCAACCGCTGAGGCAGGCATCGTCACTTGCGGATACTCTGCGAGCGGCTCGTACGTACTAACTGTCTCAAAGGCGATCCCTTCCAGCACTGCGCGCGCCATCTCCTCCCGCCCCGTCTCGACGGTCAGGCCGACAAACGCGCCGCGTGAGCGGCTGTCGACGTACGGTGGATTGGCCATCCGCAGATGCGGCAGAAAGAGCACGCCATTGCTGCCCGGCGGCACCCGCCCTGCTGCTGCGATGGTTGCGTCGTAGGCAAGCGGATCCGTCCCGTCTCCCAGCACTCGACGCACCCAGTCGATACACGCTCCAGACGTGTACTGTCCGCCGAAGACATAGTAACCGCCGCCTGCAACATGTGCGCCCTGCGTGTAACCCTGGTGGCCCGCCTTGGGATCGGTCAATGGTGCTGAGGTTGGCAGGAACACAGCCTCAGCCGTTCCCAGCGAGTTGAGCATTTGCCCGGGCCGCGTGACGCCGGCGGCGAATGCTCCGCAGACATGGTCATGCCCGCCAGTGGCCACCTGGGCGGTCTGGGGAAGCCCGGTTTCTGCAGCAGCCCGCGCTGAAACTGGACCCAGCCGGGTACCGCTCGCAACGAGCGGCGGCAACAGGCGCTCATCAATCGCGACCTTTTCGAGAATCTCCTGGTCCCACTTCAGATCATGCAGATTCATGAGCATCGTGCGAGAAGCCTGCGACGGCTCACTCCCTCGCTCGCCGCTCAGCTTGAACGCGACAAACTCATCAATGAGCAACCAGTGCACAGAGCGCCGCCATGCTTCAGGCTCATGTTCCCGGTACCACAGCATCTTGCAGAGCGAGAAGATGGGCTGCAAAGAGAGGCCGGTGCTGGCAAAGAGCACGTCGGCGCCGACATGTTCCCCCAGCCAGTCAGCTTGCGGCTTCGTGCGTGTGTCGTACCAGGCAATGACATCGACAGTCGCTTCGCCCTGCGCGTCCAGCAGCACGCCGGCCTCCGCAACCGATGCCACCGAGACGGACACGACCTGGCTCGGGTCGGGCACGTCTACCAACGCGCGGCGGATGACATCGACGACCGTCGCCCACAATTCCTCTGCCCGGTAGAACGCCCATCGCGGACGTGGCACATGGGTTGGGGTCGGCGCTGCGGCTGAGGCCACGGCAATACCATCAGGCCGGTACACAACTGCCTTGATGCTGGTTGTCCCGACATCCAGTCCGAGGAGCAAGCTCACGCTGAGATTATCCCTTGACGGCTCCGAGCGATAGACCGCGCACAATGTAACGTTGCGCCAGCAACGCTGCGATCAACGGCGCGATCATAGCCCAGAGCGTGCCGGCGCCGACGACCGCCACGGTCAGCGAATGACGAGCCACGGTGCCGGAAAGGACGGTTCAGCGGTGTATGCGGCGTGTGCATGCAGGAGAACGATCTGCGCAAGCATCCAGTTGGCTGCAGGGTTAACGTCGAACTCATTGCCCGGCGCTGGCTCATCACGTGACTCGACCGGTGCAACGAAGGCGGATTGAGCCCGGACAGAACGGACGCGACGGGAAACTGTCCGCCAGCCCCAGTATGCCTCGGCCAGTTCTGACACTCAGTCACTCGAACTTCTGCTGGTTCTGCGAGCCACCGGAGGCATAGGCCTGGAGCATCAATATCTTCAGGCATTCCAGCATGATGGCAATGATCTGAATGAATCGCTCCTCTGTCGCAATGGAGAGTACCGGTACAACGGTGTCAGCCTCACCAACCAGGGGTGAGTCATTACCCACCCGCAACCCTCCTTCATGTTGATGACCACGACGTCGCTCAAGAAGCGTCGCCGCCGGCAAGGGAAATCGCGACCTGTGAATGCGAGGATCAACCCCAGGATCATCACCGCCAGCGTGGCGTTCCAGGAAAATCACCGCGGCGTGTCGGTGAGCGTGCTGCCCGCGCAAGGTTCGAGTGAATGCCCGTCGGATCAACTTTGCAGGCTGCTAGAATGCGGCCTCATGATGGACGAGCAGTTTTCACCTGACCGGGTGCGAGCGACCCGCGAACGCGCCGATGTCGAGTTGGCTGTTGCCGCACTCCACCCACAACGTTTTGGCCTGAGCAAGCACCGAGATGGCTGGATCACACAGGTGCCCGGCCTGGGGAACGTTGTCTATGCCTCGCTCGCCTGGCCACATGCCCAATGTCCCTCGTACGACGTGGTGAATGGTGAGCGAGTTCCGATGGACGCGCTCAGCTACGTGATGCAACTCCAGGCCGAAGTCTGGGGCTTTCCGCCCGAGTTTCTTGTCCCAATGAATATCCTCGCCATTCTTGCGGACACTGGCGGCTCTGTCCTGGTGGCGTATCGCGAGGACCAGGGGTTCAATGCGGATGGCTGGCTGGGCTTCGCCATCGCGCTCGGTGGTCGCTCTGGCACGCTCGTATCCCACATGCTTGGCGTTCGGGAGGAAATGCGCGGCGTGCGCGACTTGGGTTGGCGACTGAAAGTGCTGCAGGGCTACGAAGCCCTCCGCACGGGCCACCGGTCAGCCATCTGGACCTTCGATCCCATGCGCGGCGCCAACGCCCGGCTCAACATCGAGAAGCTCGGGGCGACCGTGCGCGAACTGACCATCGATAAGTATGGGGTCTTGATCAGCGAACTCTACGGTGATGTCCCTAGCGACCGCTTCACCGCGCATTGGGACCTGGTTGCTGCTTCCACGCACCGTCGCCTGGAAGATGTACGCCTTGGCCGCTACGCGGGTCCGTCACCGGATGAACTGCGCGCCATGCCCGAGATGACGGCTGAAAACGCCGAGGAACTCGCCGCGAGCGCACCGGCCTTTGCCCGGTACCGCATCCCGGCCGATGTTGATAGCCTGATGCTCTCAAACCCTGTCCGGGCAAATGAATGGCGCACGGAGATGCGAGCGGCGCTCGCGCCCTTCATGACTGTCAAGGCGGCGCGCATTTCAGGAAACGCAGGTGAAACGCCACTCGATATAGGCGTCGACGTGCGCTACGGCGCCTACGATGTCGTGGCCTTCGCGAGCGCGGAAGCCATTCCCAGTGATCGCGAAAACTGGTACATCCTCCGCCGGCGCGGAGGCCTCGCCTGACAAGAAGGGAAACGTGTCCGTGTCCATCTCCAGCATCGGCGTGTACAAGACGCCCCTGCATCTCCGCGCTCCATTCACAACCTCCTTCGGCACCTACGTTTCGTTGGACCGGCCGTTCGTCGTCGTCCAGACAAGCGACGGATTGCGGGGCGTCGGCGAAGTCCCAACACTGCGTGATCCCGCCTACAAGGCAGAGGTTGACGCGCCGTCAGTCTTTACGTCTCTGACTGAGTTCATCGTGCCCAGCGTCGCTTCGTGGCAGCAGGAGCATGGCGAGGTGGAAACCATTGACCAGCTTCGTCAGAGCTACGCCTGGATCAAGGGCGCCGTTTTCGCCAAGAGCGGCGTCGAAGCTGCAATGTGGGACATCCTGGCCCAGCGTGCCGGTGAACCGCTTTGGAAGATCTGGGGAGGAGAGAAACGGACCTTTCCGGTCGGAGTGAGCATTGGCGGCAAGACCATCGATGACGTACTCAGGTTGGCGGAAACGGCGGCAAGTTTGGGATACCGCCGGTTCAAGGTCAAAATCTGGCCCGGCTTCGACGAAGCTCCTGCCCGTGCCCTGCGCGAGAGATATCCGGACCACCCTCTTGCAAGTCGATGCAAACTCTGCTTACACAATGGAGAACTGGCAGCGCCTGCGGGCGCTGGATGACCTCAACCTCCTGCTGATCGAGCAGCCGCTGTATGACGATGACATCGTGCTCCACAGCGAAATCTCGCGCGAACTCCGCACACCCGTCTGCCTCGACGAAAGCGTCCACTCCCTGCGTGACACGCAGACGGCAGCCTCGCTCTGGCGACAGAACAACTCGATGGACCGCCTGATTATCAACATCAAGCCCCTCGAGTTTCGGGCTTCGCTGAAGCCATTGAGATCGCGCAATACTGCCGCTCCGAGGGCATTCGCACGTGGATTGGCGGCATGTTGGATTCCGCCTGGGGCAAGGCCATGAATCTCAACTTCAACGGCCTGTCCGAGATAGATCTCCCCGGCGACCACTTTTCCCCTGGTGGGGCGTACTTCAAGGAAGATGTCACCAAGGACACGTTGGTTGCTGAAAACGGCGAGTTTTCACTCACCGACCGCCCATCGACCGGCTTGACGTTCGCCTGGGATCGGTTCGAGCGTATGTCCACGCTCCTGTACCGCCAGGACTTCGCCTGACCTCCGAACCCAGGGCGAACGGCCGCTGCAGTACTGCACGGCTCGTTTGCGTTACAGCGTATTGCAAAGACCTGACCTGCCAGGCAATAAACCCGTGTCTCGAGCGCAGTCGAGAGACCTCGTTCACCGGCGCTCGCGACGAGGTCTCTCGACTGCGCTCGAGACACGAGGGATTCCCGGCGGCCCACCTTCTTTGCACACCGCTGTAATTTCTCAGTTCTGGCGCTGGCTCACCTCTACGCGGTCGGCACCTGCTCGCCCACCATCGCGCCGGTCATGATCGCGACGGCGTCTGACATACTGAATTCGCGCGGCTCGATGACCGCAATGCGCTTGCCCAGGCGCTGAATGTGGACTCGGTCAGCCACCTCGAAGACCTGGGGCATGTTGTGGCTGATCAAGATTACCGGTAGGCCACGATCCCGCACCTGTTTGATCAGGTCCAGCACCATGTGCGACTCCTTGACTCCCAGCGCAGCCGTGGGTTCATCCATAATCACAACATGGCGAGCAAAGGCTGAACTGCGGGCCACAGCAACGCCCTGGCGTTGACCGCCGGAGAGCGTCTCCACTGCCTGGCCCATCGAGCGAATACCGATCTTGAGATCGCGCATGTGGTTGGTCGATTCATCCCGCATCCGCCTCTTGTCCAACATGCGGAAGATCGAGCCAAGTGGACCCTCCCGCCGGATTTCGCGGCCCAGGAAGATGTTCTCCGAGATATCCAGTGCAGGCGCAAGCGCCAGATCCTGGTACACCGTCTCGATGCCGTAGCGACGGGCATCCGTGGGGTTCCGGAAGTGGACCAACTGCCCATCGACGTAGATTTCACCCTCGTCAGGAACCAGGGCGCCAGCCAGCGCCTTGATCAGCGTCGATTTGCCAGCGCCGTTATCACCGATGACAGCCAGGATTTCGCCGGGAAAGAGCTCGAAATCAGCGCCGTCCAGCGCTGTCACCTGGCCGTACCGCTTCACCAGTCCCCGGGCCTCAAGGACCGGCTTGCGGTTGCCGCTGTCGAAACCGCTGGCAATGTTGGACTGTCCATGAAGGGCGTTGTTTGGCGAAACAGACTCGGTCATAGCTGGCGCTTCCTTGCGAACTGATCCACGATCACGGCAAGAATGACGAGAATGCCGGTGATGAGCACCTGGTAGACCGACTCCACGCCGATCAGCTGCAGGCCATTGCGGAAGACACCAACGATAAGCACACCGATCAGGGTGCCCATGATGCGACCGCGCCCCCCGAACAGGCTGGTCCCGCCCAGGACCACCGCAGTGATGCTGGCCAGGTTGTCCGTCTGGCCCGCGTTCGGGTCGCCGGCGCCGGTGCGGCCGATGGAGACCCAGCCAGCGATACCGTACAGGATCCCGGCCAGGAGATAGACGGCGATCAAAAGCTGCGTGGTGTTGATACCAGACCGGCGTGCGGCTTCCGGGTTGTCGCCTACCGCGTAAACGTGCCGGCCTGCGGCTGTGAGTCGCAGCACATACCACGTCAGCACATACAGTGCGAACATCAGCACGGTGCCGTAGGTAATAGAGGTTCCGCCGATGCGAAAGGTGCTCCCGAGGATGCCGAGAAGGTCAGGCACTCGCGTGATGGTCTGATTCTGCGAGTAGATGTGGGTGATGGCAAAAGCGATATTGAGCGTACCGAGGGTTACAATAAACGGTGGTAGGTCAAAGCGCGTGATCAAGACACCATTCGCGACGCCAAACAGCGCCGCTACTAGTATTCCCAGAAGAAGCGCAATTAGGGGGTTAACGCCATTCACCACCGCCAGGCGAGCCATGACAACGCTTGCCAGCGCCATGACCGCGCCGCACGAGAGATCAATCCCGGCTGTCAGGATGATGAGCGTCTGGCCGATCGCCAGGACTCCAACCACGAGTGACTGCTGAACAACGAGCGAGAGATTCGGGCCGGTGAGGAACCGGTCGCTCTGCGTGGTGAAATAAGCGCTTGCCAGGATCAGCGCGAGCAGTGGTCCGAGTCCCCAGAGGGATGCCGCGAGCGAGCGCACGCCACTCGCACCGGAGGTAGCCCCATCGGCGGGGACAGCGGTATTCATTGAAGATGACCTCTACAGCGTGACGGATATGCGGAATGGACCTGGCGTTGGCCAGGTCCATTCCATTGAGGTTGCTGGCGGGCTAGCCCCAGCAGTTCTCAGTGCCGAAGGTGGAATCCTCAGACGGAATCCCCTCCTGCGGATTGTCGGTGATCAGCGTGACGCCAGTGTCGGTGTAGCCAGTCGGCTTCTCGCCGGTCTTGGCATAGTTCACGACCGCCTCAACGCCCATCTGCGCCATCTTCAGCGGGTATTGCTGCGAGGTTGCAGCGATCTCGCCGGCAACCAGGGCCTCAATACCAGTGCAGCCGCCGTCAACGGAAACGATCAGCACGTCCTTCTCGCGGCCAGCAGCCTTGAGGGCGGTGTAGGCGCCACGCGCGGCTGGCTCGTTGATGGTGTAGACCACGTTGATATCGCCATTGGCCTGGAGGCAGTTCTCCATGGCAGTCTGGCTCTTGGCCTGGTCACCCTCTGCGTCCTGCGAACAAACGACACGGGCATCCTCAGCGAAGACCGTCATGTCGGCGGTCGGCGTCGCAGCCGCGTCATCAGCCGCGTAGCCAGCGAGGAAGCCATTGTGCCGGAGCACACTCACGGACACGCCCGTGGAACCGTCAATCGTCGCAATCACCGGCTCGGTGTCGCCCATCACCGACTTCGCGAACTCGCCGATCAGCACGCCTGCCTTGAAGTTGTCGGTCGCGAAGAGCGCGTCCGTTGCGTCCATCGGCTCGGTCGGCGTATCAAGCGCGATCACAAGAACGCCGGCCTCACGCGCCTTCTCGATTGCCGGCACAATGGCCTTGGTGTCGCCAGGGGTAATCAGGATGCCCTTGGCGCCTGCGGTGACCATGTTCTCGATCGCCGCAACCTGGCTGGCGTTGTCCGCATCGAACTGGCCAGCGGCAGTCAGCAGTTTCACACCCGCCTCGTCGGCGGCGGCTTGCGCGCCTTCCTTCATCTTCACGAAGAACGGATTGGACTCCGTCTTTGTGATCAGCCCGACGATGATCTCCTCATCCTGGGCCTTCGCTGGCTGCGAAACAGCGGCCATGAATGGCAGCGCGGCGACAAGTAGCGCCAGAACCGCCATGACGCGGAATGCTGCATTCCGGTGCATTGCTCCTCCTCTGCGAGGGTGGACACATGTGCCTCGGGTACGTCGCCGAAGCCGTTCGTTTTTTGAACGGCGTGACTATATGACGAGGCCCAAACCTCGTCAATACTCCGAAGTGAAACGCGAACTGGACTCTCTATCCTGTCTGGCTGAATGGAGAGCGCCCTGGGCTACGCGTCGTGTCCAGCAGCATGATCAATGCCGGGTGGAATCTCGATATCGGGCACCAACAGTGATCGGGTGATGTCCGGCTGCCGCGCCGTTGATCGCTGCGCCAATGTGACCATCTGAGCGCCGATCTGGCGGAAGAGCCCGGCCACTCGGTCCACCCGGCCCGGCGCCTGAACGACAATCACGAGGTCTTCGGGGCCGGGAGCCTCTCCCACCGTGATCTCCAGCCCCGCACGCGCAAGTTGCGACGCGGCATCTGATCGCTGGCCATCAAAGACACGAGTGTACGGGCCAAATCCAGCGCGATGCATAGCAGAGAGCGCCTCACTGAGGCGCTCTCGCGCAAAGACTCCCAGTACATGGTCAGGATCGTGTCTTGCGGTTTCAGCCGCGCTATCGCTCATCGAGGCTGCGGGCACTCCAGGGCTGGCTTCTATGAGAAAAAGTACCGCTTGTGAATGGCTCCCTGGACCAGATCCTTTACGGTCCGGCGCGGTTCAACGGTTGTCTCCGCGGCGGCATGGTCTGCCATCTGGCTGCGCCGCTGTTCAACGGTAGCCGGGTCTACCTCAGGCTGCTCGATACGCACGCTACGCACCGTCGGCTCTTCGCCGCTCTTGGTGATGTAGTAACGGGTAGGCTGCTGCATGGACGTTTCCGCCTTTCCTGAGCAAGGCTGCTCAGCATGTCCCCGGACTTCCGGGGTGGCGGCCATCCATGCGGATGGTCGTTGGCCTAGCTAGTCCTGGGGATGCCTGTCAATTGTTGGCACGGACTGCCAGCGTCCAACGAATCTCCCTTCACGGGGACGGGTGCGCCATTCAGCAAGGTCAACGATTGTTGCCCTCGCAGGCGCACATAGATTGATCGCGGGGATACCCGCGACCGGTTGGCAAGTGTACCCGCTCCGGCGATAGCCCGTCAAAATGCGCGGGAAACCCTACTTCTGGCAACGTTCTGGCGGGCTAGTCGACAGGTTATTGCCCAGGGTCTCGTGTTACACTCGCCGCGTCTTTCGTGGCGATTCGCACCATCGTGCAAGGGCATTTTCAGGCTGCGGAAGCTCTCGCAAACGGCTGGTTCATGAACGTAGGGCGCGAGTCGTCTGCGTAGAGGAGCACCTGGTTGTTCCGACCCCTCTCGAAACTCTTTGGCATCTTCAGTCGCGATTTGGGTATTGATCTCGGCACTGCCAACACGCTGGTGTACGTGCGGGGGAAGGGGATTGTGATCTCCGAGCCGAGCGTGGTGGCGATTGACACGCGCACGCGGCGCGCCTTCGGGGTGGGCGTCGAGGCGAAAGCGATGGTGGGCAAGACCCCGGAGTCGATCGTGGCCGTCCGGCCCCTCAAGGACGGGGTGATCGCCGACTTCGACACCGTGGAGATGATGCTCCACTACTTCATCCGCAAGGTCCACCTGCAGCGGCTGATGGCCCCCCACCCGCGCGTGGTCATCGGCATCCCCTCCGGCGTGACCGAGGTCGAGAAGCGCGCCGCGAAGGACGCCGCCCTCTCGGCCGGCGCCCGCGAGGCCTACACCATCGAGGAGCCGATGGCCGCCGCCATTGGCGCGGGCTTGCCGATCAACGAACCGGTGGGCAGCATGATCGTGGACATCGGGGGCGGCACCACGGAGGTGGCGGTGATCTCCCTCGGCGGCATCGTGGTCAACCACTCGATCCGGGTGGCCGGCGATGAGATCGACGACGCCATCATCCAGTACGCGCGGCGCGACCACAACCTGGTCATCGGCGAGCGCACGGCCGAGAACGCCAAGATCGCGGCCGGCTCGGCCTACCCGCTGGAGGAGGAGTTGCGGGTCACCCTGCGCGGGCGGGATCTGCTGACCGGGCTGCCGAAGTCGGTCGAGGTCTCCTCGGTGGAGTTGCGCGACGCCATCTCGCAGCCGGTGGGCACGATCGTGGAGGTGGTCAAGACCGCGATCGAGGAGACGCCGCCGGAACTGGTGGCGGACATCATGGAGCAGGGGATCACCCTGGCCGGGGGCGGGGCGCTGCTGCTCGGGCTGGACCGGCGGCTGCAAACGGAACTGAAGATGCCGGTCTACCGCGCCGACGATCCGCTGACCTGTGTGGCCCGCGGCACCGGCCGCGTCGCCGAGGCCCTCCACCTCTACGAGCGAGCCCTGGCGAGTGGCTCCGAGATCCGTCGCGCCGGGAACTAGCGCCCCTTGCATCGACCTGCCGACGTGCCCCGGTTTCAGCAAACCGGCGTGGTATCGTTCGGGGTCCGGACATTGGCCGGACCTCTAACTGGCCGTGCCCCGCTGCGGCTCGAATGCACCCCAATGAGGTTCACCCTTGACGACGTTGAGCACGAGGCAGACCATCTTCCTGGTCACGCTCTTCGTGGTCACCAGCCTGACCTTCATTCAGCTTGACAGTCACCGCGCGCTTGATCCGGTGAAGGACGCCATGCGTTCGATCGTGGGCCCGGTTGTTGCCCAGATCAATTCATCTGGCGCCAGAGGCAACGCCGCGCTCGAGCGTGAACTGGTTGCCGTCAAGGCAGAACGAGACACGCTGGCAGCCGAGAACGCTCAACTCAAGGCCGATGTGAGAGAGGTCGAGCAGCTTCGCCTGCAAGCCAAGCTGCAACAGGACCGGCCGACCTGGAAGATGCTCCAGGCTCGGGTGCAAGCGCCTGATCCCACCAATCAGCAGAAGTTCCTCACCATCGACAAGGGCTCACGCAACGGTGTGGAGGTCGGGATGGCCGTGGTGGCCCAGGGGCCGAACTACATCGGGCAAGTGACCGAAGTGTGGGAAGACTCGGCCCGGGTCATGCTGATCGTGGACGTCACCCAACGCGTGGGAGCGCGCCTGGAAGGCGGCGGCGATGGCGTCGTTTTCGGGGTCTGGCAGAACGGCGGGCGGCTTGAGCTGCGCTTCCTGGACCGCGATCAGGAAACGCAACCCGGCGAACTGGTCTTGACCACAGACAGCGCAGCGCTTCGCACGGCGCGCGTTCCTGGCGGTCTCCTGGTGGGGCGCGTTGGCGACGCACCTCCAAGCGCGGCGAAGGGCGACACGCAAACGGTCCCGGTTATCCCCCTTGTCGCTTTCGAGCGGTTGGAAGTCGTCACGGTGGTGCTTACAGATGGCTCATAGCGTGCGAAGCACCCCCGACCCGCGTTTGATTACGGCGCTCGTTGCTGCACGAGCCACAGGTACGGTGATTCGTCGTCTGGGCAGAGGCGGAGGCACCGCTGCGCCTGGGTTAGTGGCAGACCGCATTGATCCCGGGCTGCTCGGAAAAATTGCGCGGCGCCTGCCTGCCGGGAGCGTTGTCGTGGCCGGCACGAACGGCAAGACGACGATCTCCCGCATGTTGGCGGATATCCTGCAAGCCAATGGCCAGCAGGTGGCCCACAACCGCTCGGGCTCGAACCTGGTGCGTGGGGTCGCCAGCGCCCTCGCTGCGCAGACAGATATTCTGGGACGGCCGGCCGCCGACATCGGTGTCATCGAGAGCGACGAGGCGGCATTCCCCGAAATTGTGCGCCAGGTGCAGCCCGCCGTTATTCTCCTGAACAATTTGTTCCGGGATCAGCTGGACCGCTATGGCGAACTGGACGCCATCTCACGGAGTTGGCAGGCCACGTTGCAGAAGCTTTCTCCGGCGACGCGGGTCGTCGTGAACCTGGACGATCCCACGTTGGCGGCAATCACCGAGTCAATACCGGCCACGCGCGTCGGCTTCGGGCTGGACGACCACAATCCGCGCCTGATGCTGGATGCTCTCCCCCACGCGGCCGACGCCAAAGTCTGCCGTGACTGCGGCCAGGACCTCGGGTACGACCGCCTGTACAGCGCCCACCTGGGAGCCTGGCGGTGCCCGGGCTGCGGGCGGGCTCGACCATCGCTGGCGTACGCCGGCGTCCGCGTTGCACTGGCCGGGCTTGACGGCGTCACCGTCGATGTGGCGCGGGCTCCACACTCGGATCATCTCCATGCCGAGTTGCATGTGCCAGGGCTCTACAACGCCTACAACGCTACCGCCGCCATTGCCGCAGCGAGTGAGCTTGGCGTTCCGGCGGAGGTTATTGTCCAGGCGCTCGCGGGCTATCGGTCGGCGTTCGGCCGTATTGAGCGGTTGACGTACCGGGGCCGGCAACTCACATTGGCCCTGGTCAAGAATCCGGTCGGTTTCAACGAAACACTGCGCATGCTGACGTTGGCCACGGCCGGCCTGACTACGCCAACCCTCATCGCCATCAACGACCTGGCGGCCGACGGCCGCGATGTCTCCTGGCTGTGGGACGTGGATTTCGAGATGCTGGCTGACGGCACCGCGCCCATCGCGACCACTGGAATTCGCGGCGCAGATATGGCCAACCGCCTCAAGTATGCGGGCCTGTCTGGCTCCCGCCTCAAGTCGCTCCCGGGTGACCTGGCAGCCGGACTCGATGCGTTTGTCGATTCACTCCCTGAGAACAGCCCGGGCTACCTGCTGCTCACCTACACCGCGCTCCTGGGCCTGCGCCAGACTCTGGCTGATCGCGGCGCAGTGGCGCACTTCTGGGAACAGTGAGGCTCACCATGCACCTGACCATCGGCTGGCTCTATGCCGCAAGCATGAACATCTACGGAGACCGCGGAAACGTCATAGCGCTGAAACGCCGCGCGGAGTGGCGCGGTATTCCGGCAACGGTGCGCGAGATCAACATTGGCGAGCCGATTCCCGGCGACATCGATTGCTTCTTCTGGGGAGGTGGTCAGGATCAGGAGCAGGCCGCGGTCGCCCGCGACTTGCAGGGCGCCAAGGGCAAGGATCTTGCTGCTGCGATTGAAGATGGCGCATCCCTGCTCGCCGTTTGCGGCGGCTACCAGCTCCTCGGGCACGAGTATCGGCCCCACGCCGCAGAAGTCCTGCCTGGCGTCGGCATCATCGACGCCGTGAGCGTAGCCGGGCCAGAGCGCTTCATTGGCAATGTCGTCATCGACTCTGAGTGGGGGACGCTGGTCGGTTTTGAGAACCACAGCGGCCTGACCACGCTCGGGCCAAACCTCCAGCCAATGGGAAAAGTTCGCGTGGGTCGCGGCAACAACGGCAAGGACGGCACCGAAGGCGCGCGCTACCGCAATGCGCTCGGTTGTTACCTGCACGGCGCGTTGCTACCGAAGAATCCGGTACTCACCGACTGGCTCATTGCGCGTGGGCTGGAACGCCGCCATGGGCCAATTGAGTTAGCGCCGATCAACGACGGCCTCGAACAGCAGGCGCACGCCACCGCCGTCGAGCGCGCCGTCGCAACCCGGTAGCCCTCCTATCGCTCAACCGGGTGTCCGGCGCGCTCCCATTCCAGCATGCCGCCCGCCATGCTCCGGGCGTTGTAACCCGCGTTCTGGAGTGCCTCCGCAACCATCAGGCTTCGGCCACCTGATCGGCAATACACGATCACCGGCTGCGCCGGGTCGATCTCTCCGATCCGGGCGGCGAATTCGCTCAAGGGGATCAGCCTTCCGCCCGCAATTCGCCCCGCCTGCCATTCACCCAGTTCCCGCACATCAATCAGTTGTTGGAGGTCATGCCTGTTCGCTGCGACGTCGGCCACCGTTGTTTCAAGCTGCGGATTGAACTCTGGCGTCTTCCCGGAATTGGTCGTCAACGTATCCCTCCCTTTCCTGACAATGCACATGGCTCTTTCCCGTTTGGCGTGTCGTCTGCAATTGACCCCATGCAAGACCGCCTCGGCGCCCCGGTTATACTCGCGTCGTTCGGATGCTTGCCGGGGCACGGGCTGTTCGCCCGTTCGCATGACGCGGGCAGCGAAGCCCCAAAACGCGAGGGAGCGACATGAGCGGAGGCGGCCAGCCGCAGGCGGATCAGCACGCCATTGCAATTGAGACACTTTTCGACGAGCAACGCGAGTTTCCGCCGACGCCCGCGTTTGCCGCCCAGGCCAACGTCAACGACCCGTCTATCTACCAGCGTGCCGCGGAAGACCTGGAGGGCTACTGGGCCGCGGAGGCGGCCAACCTCGACTGGTACAAGCCGTGGGACACCGTACTGGAATGGAATCCGCCCTTCGCCCGCTGGTTTGACGGCGGCCAACTGAATGTCTCGGTCAATTGCCTCGACCGGCACGTCAAGGCCGGAGGAGGAGAGAAAGTCGCCTACTACTGGGAGGGCGAACCGGGAGACCGGCGAACGATCACCTACCAGGACCTTTATGAAGAGGTGAACAAGGCGGCCAACGCCCTCAAGGAACTGGGCGTCGAGCGCGGTGACCGCGTTGCCATTTACATGCCGATGATTCCGGAACTTCCGGTGGCCATGCTGGCTTGCGCTCGCATCGGCGCACCGCACACGGTCGTTTTCGGCGGCTTTTCATCGGAGGCGCTGGCGGACCGCATCAACGATTCCCAGGCCCGGCTGGTGATCACGGCAGACGGCGGGTTCCGGCGGGGGAAGGCCAGCGGTCTGAAAGAGCACGTAGATACCGCACTGGAAAACACAACGTCGGTTGAGCACGTCCTGGTAGTGGAACGAACCAAACAGGACGTCGTGATGGTTGAGGGCCGGGACGTCTGGTGGCATGAACTGACGCCTCGCCAGGCCGACTGGTGCGAGCCGGAGCGTATGGAGAGCGAGGACATGCTCTACCTGCTCTACACTTCCGGCACCACCGCCAAACCCAAGGGCATTCTCCACACCACGGGCGGCTATCTCACGGGCGTCGCCAGTACCCATCGCAGTGTCTTTGACATCAAGGACGACGACATCTTCTGGGCGGCGGCCGACATTGGCTGGGTGACTGGTCACTCATACATTGTTTACGGGCCACTGGCGAACCACACCACCGGCGTCATGTACGAGGGGACACCGGACTGGCCGAACCCCGCGCGCTGGTGGGAGATTGTGGAGCGTTACGGCGTGACCGTGGCCTACATGGCGCCGACCGCCATTCGCGCCCACATGAAGTGGGGCCCTCAATTCGCAGCGCAGCACGACCTTTCGTCTCTGCGGTTGCTGGGCACAGTTGGCGAGCCGATCAACCCCGAAGCGTGGATGTGGTATCACGAGCACATCGGCGGCGGGCGATGTCCCATCGTTGACACGTGGTGGCAAACGGAAACGGGCGGCATCATGATATCTCCGCTGCCTGGCCTGACCACCACCAAGCCCGGTTCCGCGACCCGGCCCATGCCTGGCGTCGATGCCGACGTCGTCGATGACCGCGGCAACTCGGTGCCGCTCGGCCAGGGCGGCTACCTCGTGCTGAAGAAACCATGGCCGTCCATGCTGCGCGGCATTTACGGTGATCCCGAGCGATACAAGGCAACGTACTGGAGTCGCTTCCCGGGTATGTACTTCGCCGGTGACGGCGCCCGCCGCGATGAAGATGGTGACTACTGGCTGATGGGGCGCGTTGACGATGTCATGAATGTCTCAGGACACCGCCTTTCGACCATCGAGATCGAGAGCGCCCTGGTGGATGACAAGCGCGTCGCTGAGGCAGCGGTTGTCGGCCGGCCAGATGACGTGACCGGCGAGGCTATCTTCTGCTTCGTTATCCTCAAGTCCGAGGTTGAGCCAACGCCAAACCTGGGCGAGGAGCTACGGCAGCATGTGGCAACGAAGATCGGGGCCATCGCGCGCCCCCGGCAGGTGATGTTCACGCCGGATCTCCCCAAGACGCGTTCGGGCAAGATCATGCGTCGCCTGCTGCGGGACATCGCCGCAGGCCGGCAACTCGGTGACACGACGACCCTGGCGGATGCCGGGGTCGTCGAATCCATCCGGGATGCCACCGCCTCGGCGTCCGCTGATGATGAGTAGGCCCTAGAGATACTGCTCGAACCAGCCGGTGATCCGCTCCATGCGATCTACCCGGCGGTCCGGGCGGCCTATCCCGGCGAGAAAGTGCGGCTCGCCGGGATAGCGCACCATCTGCACGGGCACGCCTCGCAGTTTCAGGATGGTGAAGAGGGTCTCTGCCTGCTCCGGTGGGCAACGCAGATCACCCTCACTCTGCAAGAGTAGCAACGGCGCGGTGTTGTGGTGGATCGCCATCATCGGCGAGGCCGCCAGAAAGGCATCAATGTCCTCTGGCAGCCTCCCCAGCCCGGCAAAGCGCTCGTCGGTGTACCCCTGCAGGTCCGATCCGCCGTGCCACGATATGAAATTGCTAACCGGGTTCTCGCTCACCGCTGCGCGGAAAACCCCTGGGTGATGGCCCAGCAGCCAGGCTGTCAGGAACCCGCCGTGCGACAGCCCCATCACTCCGACCCGTTCGGGATCCGCGATCCCCTCGTCCACCGCCCACTGCACTGTCTGCAGAATGTCCTCGCTTCCGACCGGCCCCCAGGCGCCGTGCGCCGCCGCTGCGTACGCCTCGCCATAGCCGCTCGACCCACGCGGGTTGGGATACAGCACCGTGAAGCCAGCGTCCGCCAGTGCCAGCATCTCCAGCCACGGCGCGGGGCTGTGCGCGGCGTGCGGTCCACCGTGGATCTGCACGATCACGGGCCCTGGTTGATCGGCGTTCTCATGCCGGTCCACGATCCACATTTCGATTTCATGTCCGTCCGGGTGCGGGACCAGGACATTCCGGGGCCGGCGGGCGTAGGGGTGCATCCAGTCCGAGCCATTGCTGGTCAGTGCCCGCAGCGTGCCCGCCTCCAGCGCGTAGATTTCGGTCGGTTGGCCGTTGACGCTTGCCAGGATCGCCAACCTTCCTCGCGACGTTGCAACGGCATTGGTGACGACCTCGCCACTGACGAGTGCGGTGGCGGTCCCATCCTCCGGGTTGATCGCATACGGGTACGCCCGGCCCCGGTCTCCCACCAGCGCGACGATGCTGCTTTCGTCGCGCCAGGCGCACCCTATTCGCGAGCCGCGCACCAGTTGGTCGCCCGTCGAGACGTTCTCGAATGGCCGGTCCAGGTCCGGCGCGAGCCGTCTCACGTCGCCGCTCCTGGCCAGGAACAGGTGGTTGTCGGCCCAGTTAGGTTGCCGAGGCCGCTCGTGGCCGATGATCGCGAGGCGATCCCCAGCCGGTTCCGGGCGAACCACGACAATGCCACCCGGCAACTCCACCACCTTTTCTGCATCGGCTGAGCCGTCCACGCACAGCTTCCAGACTGCTGCGCCCTCCGTGCGCCGGCGCATCCCTGCGTCGGCGCCGGCATCGGCGACCACGGCGACGGCATCATCACCAAGCCACTGCGCATCAAGCACTTCCCACTCAACATCGCTGAGCCGGGTTGCCTGGCCATCCCCGCAGTCGATCACCCAGGCGCTGGTGAGTTGGTTCAGGAATCCCACGCTGTCCAGGCGCCACCAGAAATCGTCGATCACGCGGGCTGTCGGATCATCCGGGTCGCCAACGGTCAGTCGCTCCTCGCCGCTTGCGGCAAGCGCCAGGAGCTTTGTTCCATCCGGCGACCATGCAACGCTCTTGACGCCAGCCACCTCCGGGGCAATGCAGCGAGCCTCGCCGCCCTTCAAGGGCAACAGCCAGACCTGGTTCTTGCCTCCACGGTTGGAAACAAACGCCACCATCGTGCCGTCCGGCGAAAAAGCCGGCTCGACATCGTTTGCGTCAGCGAACGTCAGTTGGCGAGCGGGGGACCCTGCCCAGTCCGTGAGCCAAAGATGGGTGCAATACCGGTTCCCGCACACCACCCTCCGGCTGTACACGATCGTGCATCCATCAGGCGAAAGCGCGAGATCCTGAATCTGGGCCTGAGCCAGGACTGTTCGGGGCTCAAAGCGCAGCTTCAGTTCGTGGGAAGGCGTCACTGTGTCCGAGGGCATATCGATCCCCTGATTGATACTTCCGTACGCAACGCTGGCATTATCCTGCGCACATGGAATTGCCGCTGCCCGGGGTGAATGCTGTGCCTGAATTGCCGACAGGTGTCGTCGCGTTCCTCTTCGCTGACCTTGAAAACGCTGCCGGGGGGTGGGACACGGACTATCTGCAGACCGCCGGCATGGTGCAGCAGTTGGTCACGGTGCTCCAGACTGCCGCCCACGACCAGGATGGAGCCGTCTTCAAAGTCATCGGCGAATCAGCGCAGGCAGCCTTCCCGGATGTCTCGCGCGCGCTCAGCGCTGCAATCGCAACGCTGGAGGATCTGGTCGCACCCTGGCCCGCAGACCAGCTCCCACGCATGGCCATTCACATCGGTGAGGCGACACCGAGTCATGGCGACTACCTGGCGCCCGCGCTTAACCGCCTCGCCCGTCTGACGGCAGCCTCACATGCCGGCCAGATCCTGCTGACCGAAGCCGCCAGGGCTCAACTCGGCGAGGCGCCTTGCGGCGTTGCCTACGTTGACCTCGGACGCCATCGCCTGCGAGATCTTCTTGCGGCTGAACCGGTCTTTCAGGTCAACGTGTTGGGACTTCCAGATGCGTTTCCCCCGCTGCGAAGCCTGGACGGCAGCCCGCACAACCTCCCGGTGCAGCCCACCAGGCTCGTTGGGCGGGAAACGGACCTCGCCCGTGTGCGTGACGCCTTGCGTGCGGGGAACCGCCTGATCACGCTGCTTGGCCCGGGAGGCGTTGGCAAGTCACGGCTTTCCCTGCAAGTGGGTGCAGATGAACTCGACAGCTTTCCGGACGGCGTGTGGTGGGCGCCGCTGGCATCAATCACTGATCCCGGCCTGGTTCTGGAGGCGATAGCGTCGGCAATGCCGTTGCGCTTGCCGGTGGATGTGCCCCTGGCAGATGCGCTGCCCGGCCTGCTGCGCTCTCGGCGCGATCTGCTCATTCTGGACAACCTGGAACAGGTTCCCGGTGCAGCTCCCATCATCGCCGCGCTTCTGGAAGCAGCGCCAGCTACCGTGGCGCTCGTGACCAGCCGGTTGCCGCTTGGACTTCCTGGCGAAACTACGCTCCTGATCGAACCACTCTCCGTTCCCGACGCACGCGAGGTTGACTCGGTCACGGTTGCCCTGGCTTCACCTGCCGTGCAGCTTTTCATGGAGCGCGCCGTTGCGGTTCGGCCGGGGTTCGAGCTTACAGCAGAGAACGTGCAAGACATCGCCGGCATCTGCGATCACCTGGATGGTCTCCCTCTCGCCATCGAACTGGCTGCGGCACGCATTCGCGTCCTCACACCGGCTGCCATCCTGACTCGTCTCGACCGCAGCCTCAGCCTCCTCACCGGTGGGGCACGCGACCTGCCAGTCCGCCAGCAAACGCTCCGGGGCGCGATTCAGTGGAGTTTTGATCTCCTCTCCCCGGCGGAACGCACGGCGTTTGCCCGGCTCGCGGTCATGGCCCCCGGGTTTACGACTGACGCAGTCTCCCGAACATTTCAGGAGTATTCCGGATCCGTCGAGACCATCGGTTCGCTGGAAAGTCTCCGTGAGCAAAGCCTGGTCCGGAAGCTGACCGGCAGGGATGGCTCCGTCCGCTGGGAAATGCTCTCCACCATTCGCGAGTTCGCACTCGAGTGTTTCCAGAAGTTGGCCGAAGCACCCGCGCTGCGGCTTGCCCACGCGCACGCGTATCTTGCCACTGCCGAGGACTCGGAGTGGTTTGAGGTCACAAACCAACCAGAGCTTGCCGAATCCTTTGAGGCGGATCTCGACAACTATCGGTTGGCGCTTCGCACATTTCAGGATCAGCACGTTGCCGGCGCCCGCGACATGCTCAGGCTCGCCACGATGCTGGCCGACTTCTGGTGGGTTCGCGGGCATGCAACGGAGGGCCGGCAATGGCTGGAAAGCGCCATCGCTCATGCCGGAAGCCAACATTCCCTGGACCTCGGGCGCGCCCTGGCGGCCGCCGGACTCCTGGCCGAGGCTCAGAGCGACCTTGCGGCTGCGCGCCACCTTCAGGAACGCGCACTTGACGTTTTCCGGTCGGAGGGATTCGCGAGCGGGGTCGCCGACTCGCTGACAGGCCTGGCCGTCATCGCCCGTGCGGAAGGCGACCTCAACCGCGCCCGCGTGCTGCACCAGGAGGCCTACGATGTCTGGACTGCCCTGGGCGACGATCAGGGCGCCGCGGGAGCACTGCTGGATATTGGCGCGGTGAGCCTCTTGCGAGGTGATCTGGACAACGCCGAGCCGACACTGCGCAGCGCGCTCTCTCGCTTCCAGGCAGCGGATGATGAAGTCGGCGAAGCTCACGCGCGACAGGCCCTCGCTGTCGTCGCAGCAAGTGATGGGCGGCTGAGCGAGGCGAAGACTGAGTTTCAGGAAGCAATCAAAATGTGGCGGGCGCTTGGGAACGAACAAATGGTGACCACCGGCCAAATGAATCTGGCTGAATTGCTCCTGTTGCAGGGTGAGCCGCAGGTCGCCGAAGCGCTGCTGCTGGAGGCTATCTCCCGGTTCGCCGAACTTGCTGATCCTGCCAGGCAAGGGAGCGCGACCAGCCTCCTGGGACGCGCCCGGCTTCAGCAGGGGCTGACGGCCGAAGCGGAGGCCCTGCAACGCGACGCCCTCAAGCTGAGCTGGGAGAACCACGATCTTCAGTCCGCAGCGGGAATTCTCGACGCCCTGGCTGAGACTGTGGCAACGATGGGCGATCAACTCCTCGGCCGCGACCTCTTTCGCGCCAGCGAACAGTTGCGGGCGCAATCAGGACTCATGCGCTTCCCTGAGTACACGCGCCGGCTCACGGGCTTGTTGGGCGAACTGCCATCGGAAACCACTGTCGATGACCAGTCGCCCAGGCAAACCATCGAGCGCGTGATCTACCGGGGATTGCGACGATAGCGGCCTAACGTAAAGCCCGAGCAGCTCCCATCTTCATGGCAGTGCTCACGTTCACAGCATACTTGCGCATCAAAAAGCTCACCCGGGCAGGAAACAAGCTTTGCATCCTCCGGCAGCGGTGAGTTGTCGCCGTCGATGAAACAACAGACTTCGCGTCCCGGCGTGGTCTTCTCCACAAAGCACGCGTAGCCCTTCTCGCAGCATGTTCCGCCACAACTGCATTGCCCGTCGGGGCAGGGAAACCCGGGGTCTCTCGTAGCAGGGTCAACAGGGCAAGCCTCGGGCTGCCCGCAGTCGTTCTGGCTACCGCCATGCTTTCCGTGGCCCGAACTACCCCGCTTACCTTTGCCTGACTTGCGATTCTTGTTGCGCGTTCCCTGCCGGCGTCGGGCAGCGTCAGTTTCGCCGGCGAATGGCGCGGCAAGGGAAACCATCAGTCCCACAGTGGCCAAGGTCAAAGCCCGCCGCGATTGCGCCGTAGCAGCGAGATCCCGCACCAGCTTGTCGAACGAGTGCTCGTCCACGTTGCCACCCTTGCTGAAACGTTATGTACGTCGCGGGTGTTGTACTGCGTACTGCGACCGATGTGCAACTCTTTCCGGGAACGACGGTAGGATTCCCGGCGTATTGGCTCGAACGATGAGGAGTTTCCCCGTGCAGGGTGAAAAGACCGTTATCTTCGGTGGGCGGGTTGTCGACGGCACAGGCAATCCGTGGGTGTACGGTGATGTGGTTCTGGCTGGCGACTCCATTGCCGCCGTTCTGCCGCCTGGCGCCGCACCGCTGGGTCCAGGTGCAGTTGACGCGTCGGGGATGATTGTCTGCCCAGGGTTCATCGATATCCAGTCCCACTCGATCATGCCGTTCATGGCAGACCGGCGGTCACTGTCCAAGGTAACCCAGGGCGTTACGACCGAGGTCATGGGTGAGGCCTGGACCCCTTCCCCCTTCGGGGGCCGCATCGACGACCCGTTCCGCGACACTTTTCCGCTGATGGCGAGTGATCGCGAGCGCTGGCTGGCGCTTGGCAAATCGTGGACTCGCTTTGGCGACTGGCTTCGCTGGCTGGAGCGTGAAGGCGTTTCAGTCAATGTCGGTTCATTTGTGGGTGACGGCACCGTGCGCGAATGGGGCAAGGGGCTAGCGATGGGGCCAGCCGACGCCGGCGAAATGCGCGCCATGGAAGACATGCTGGCCAGGAGCATGGAGGACGGCGCCTTCGGCCTGGCCACCGCCCTGATCTATCCGCCGGGGTGTTACGCCTCAGACGAAGAACTCGTCCAACTCTGCCGCGTCGTCGCCAGGTACAACGGCGTTCACATCACCCACATGCGTTCCGAAGAGTCGCGTGTTCTGACCGCGCTGGCGCAAACACTCGAAATTGCCCGGCGTTCTGGTGTCGCCACCGAGATCTATCACCTGAAGGTCGCCGGCAGACCAAACTGGCGCCTTATGCCTGAGGTCATCGAAACCATAACTGCCGCTCGTGCCGCAGGGATCGATGTGACGGCGGACATGTACCCCTACGTTGCCGCCGGGACAGGCCTGGCCAGTTGCCTGCCGCCATGGGCCGAGGAAGATGGCAACCTCTGGCGCAATGTCGCGAACGAGGCAACAAGAGCGCGTATCCGGCAGGAAATGATTGAGCCAGACGAATCGTTCGAGAACCTCGGTGCGAACGCCGGGCCCGAGAACGTCATCCTGGCGGGCTTGCGCCTGCCGGAACACCTGCCCCTGCGCGGCAAGTCGCTTGCCCATGCGGCCAACGTTCGTGGCCAGCATTGGGCAGACACTGCACTCGACCTGCTTGCTGCCGAACAGCAGAATGTTTTCTGCTTCTACTTCGATATGAGCGACGACAACTTGCAGCTCCAGATGCAGCAGCCGTGGATCAAGTTCTCGACCGACGCGGGAGGCGTGGACCCCGAGAAGATTCAGGCAGGTCTATTGCACCCGCGAGGGTTTGGGACCTATCCACGCGTGCTGGGCCACTACGTGCGGGACCTGGGCACGATCCCGCTGGAGGACGCGATTCGCAAGATGTCATCGTCCGTCGCAGACCGGCTTTCTCTGAGGGATCGCGGACTGCTACGGGCAGGCATGAAGGCCGATGTCGTCATCTTCGACCCGGAAACCGTGAAGGACAACGCTACGTTCGAGGCGCCGCATCAACTCTCGACAGGCGTGCGCGACGTCTGGGTTAACGGCGTCCGTGTTTTGAACGATGGCGTGCACACTGGCGCGTTTCCCGGCGCCTGGGTCAAAGGGCCTGGCTACCGGCCGGCGTAGCTGGCCAGGATGGAGCGTAGGCGGCCCTTGCGGGCCGCCCACGTCAGGTTGCTTGCGCGATGGCGCGAGTGCTAGTAGTTGTAGCTTCGTGGCGGCGCCGCTGCACGACGCAACTGGAAGCACTCCCGGCAGTAGACCGGCTTGTCCGTGCGCGGCTGGAACGGAACTTCCGTCTCCCGTCCACACTCCGAGCACACCGCCGGATACATCTGGCGCGGACCGCTGGAGTACCCACCGCCTCCGCCAGACGAGTACCCGCCACCGCCACTGTAGCCGCCAGACGAGTACGAACCACCGCCGCTGTAACCGCCTGAGGAATACCCTCCGCCGCCACCGCCGCCGTAGCCAGAGTCATACCCGGAGGCTGCGCGTTGAGCCTTCCGGTTCGACCGGCACGTCGGGCAACGCTGGGGCTCACTGAACCCCCGCTCCGCATAAAACGCCTGCTCGCCAGCCGTAAACGTGAACGCCTGACCGCAATCGCGACAGGTGAGCGTTCGATCGCTCATTCCGCCTGAACCCTCCGCCGCGTCTTCGTTGCCGCGGCACCGAAACGAAAAAAGAAAAAAGACGAGAGACGTTTCCGGCCGAACGAGTCACGTTGAGGTACCGCCGAGGGCCCGACGATCACGCGCGAATAGGAATCGTCTAGTCTAGGAATTATATCATGGTGGCTAATCTGTCAAGCGTTTTGGCCATATTCTGATCTTCTTCGGAGCGCGTTGCCTCTGCAGCGACGACGCGGCAGGGCTGTGTTAGGATGCTGCTGGCCGCCTCGGTGACGGCTTTGACACTGCGCTGTCACAAGGGCGGGGCATGAATCTTCACGAATATCAGGCGTCGGAAATCTTCGCATCCCATGGCATTCCTACCAATGGGGGCCGCATCGCTTCATCGCCCGAGGACGCCGCCGGAATTGCGGCAGAACTCGGCGGCACAGTGGTCGTCAAGGCCCAGGTGCACACAGGCGGTCGTGGCAAGGCTGGCGGGGTGAAACTCGCCAGAACACCAGAAGAAGCCGCCAGCGTGGCCGCCCAGATCCTGGGGCTCGACATCCGTGGGCACACCGTGCACAAGGTGCTGGTTGCGCCTGCCGCGGACATCGCTCAGGAGTTCTACCTCGGCGTGACGCTTGACCGCACGCGCCGCCAGAACGTGATCATGGCGAGCGCCGAAGGCGGCGTCGATATTGAGGAAGTGGCCGCCACTACCCCTGAGAAGATCCACCGGGCGCTGGTTGACCCGGAACTGGGCCTCCACGCCTGGCAAGCGCGCGAGCTCGCCTTCGCCCTGGGTATTCCTTTTGACAAGGTGGCCGGGTTTGTCACTGTCACCCAGCGCCTGTACGAGACGTACGTTTCGGAAGACGCCACCCTGACGGAGATCAATCCGCTCATCCTGACCGGCGCCGGCGATTGGCTGGCGCTGGACGCCAAGATGACCATTGACGACAATGCCCTCTTCCGCCACAAGGAGACTGAGGCCAGGCGGGACCTGGCCGAAGAGAACGCAACTGAACTCGATGCACGCTCGTCTGGCATCTCCTTCGTCAAGCTGGATGGCGACATCGGCTGCATCGTAAACGGCGCGGGCCTGGCGATGGCGACCATGGACGCCGTCAAGTTGCACGGTGGCGAGCCGGCTAACTTCCTCGACGTCGGCGGCGGCGCCAACGCCGATCAGGTGGCCAAAGCATTCAGCCTGGTTACTGCGGATCCCAACGTCAAGGCAATTTTTATCAACATCTTCGGAGGCATTACTCGCGGCGATGTCGTCGCCCAGGGCGTCTCCGAGGCCCTGGAGCAGGTTGCCGTTTCTGTTCCAATCGTGGTTCGGCTCTCTGGAACCAACGCAGAGGAAGGACGCGAACTGCTCTCTTCCATTGGCCTGACCGCAACCGAAAGCATGGACGAAGCCGCTGCGCAGGCCGTGCGCGCGGCAAACGCCGCCTGATCACCCACCTGCCAAAGGGAGGAAACACACCGGTGAGCATCCTTGTCGATCGCGACAGCCGTGTTCTCGTCCAGGGAATCACCGGGAGGGAAGGCGCCTTCCACACCACGCAGATGGTGGAGTACGGCACCAACATCGTGGCCGGCGTGACTCCCGGCGGCGCCGGAAAGGAAGTTGCGGGCGTTCCTGTCTTCAATACGGTTGGCGACGCGGTGGCGGCGGCATCACCAAACGTTGCCATCATCTTTGTGCCGGCACGCTTCGCGCCGGACGCGATCTACGAGGCGGTTGACAACGGCATCCCGTTTGTTATCTGCATCACTGAAGGTATTCCGGTGGCCGACATGGTGCCGGTCTATGCACATGTCCGCGAGCGCGGCGCGCGCCTGCTCGGCCCGAACTGCCCGGGGTTGATTACGCCCGATCAGGCGAAAATCGGCATCATGCCGGGCTTCATCCACACGCCGGGGCCTGTTGGCCTGGTCTCACGCTCGGGGACGCTGACCTATGAGGTGGTAGACGCGTTAACTCGGGCTGGCCTCGGCCAGACCACCGCCGTCGGAATCGGGGGCGATCCGGTGATTGGCACGTCTTTCGTCGATGTCCTCGGTATGTTCGAGGAAGACCCGGCGACGGAAGCCATTGTCATGATCGGCGAAATCGGCGGCTCCGACGAGGAGCAGGCCGCGGCCTTCATCAAGGAACACGTCACCAAGCCAGTTGTCGGCTTCATCGCCGGGCAAACGGCCCCTCCGGGCAAGCGCATGGGGCACGCCGGGGCCATCATCTCGGGTGGCTCAGGGACTGCTGCCGAGAAAATGGCGGCGCTCACAGCCGCCGGCGTCCACGTCGTGGACCGGCCCTCTGCCGTTCCGGCCGCCGTCAAGGCGGCGCTTGGGTCGAACTAGCCTCGCCCGAAAACGTTCAGCAAACCCTCAGTTTCGGTTCAGGGCACATTCAGCGCCCTTCCCCATACTGATGTCCATGATCGGTTCCGGGAGTGGTGCTGGGCGGGCCATACTGCTCCCGGGTCCGGTCATCTTCGTCAGACAAACGTTCCTGAACCGGAACGAGAGGGAGTTCGTTATGTTGCATTCGCAGCGGGATCGCATGCGACGAGCGGCGCTCACCGGCATCCTGGGTCCCGGCCTCTTGCTGGGCGCAGCCGGTGTGATGGCTTTCGGTAACCTGCCGGGAGCGCCAGTTCCTTCCGCCAACGCGGAATCCGTGGTCAGTGGTGGCGTCTGCACCGCGTTTGGCAGCCAGGTGGCCCCGACAGCCGCCGACCTGTCCGTTGCAGACGTAGCTGAGAAGGTCAATCCCGCCGTTGTGACCGTTCTCAACCTGCAGCCCCTGAGCCAGGCCAGCATGGGCAACTTCACCGGAATCGATGGCCTCCCCGAAATGCCGGGAATTGGTGAGATTCCCGGCCTGCCCGAGACTCCATCAGACAATCAGGGCGACACTGCCCCACAGACCAGCCAGAGCGATGATGACCAACTCGTGCCCATCGGCTCGGGGTCCGGCTTCTTCGCCGACGAACTGGGCCACGTCATCACCAATGCGCACGTCGTGGATGGTGCGCAGGAATTGAGCGTCGTCCTGCAGGACGGAACCCGGGTTCCGGCGGAGTTGATCGGCAAGGACGACCTGGTCGATGTCGCCATTATCCAGGTCGATCTCCCAACAGGGACGTCCGTGCCGGGTATTGCTGCGTTCGGCGATTCCGACGCACTGCGGCCAGGTGAGGAAGTGGTTGCCATTGGCAACGCGCTCGGCGAGTTCCCCAACACCGTGAGCGAAGGCACGGTCAACGGCACGAATCGCGCTTTCCCCGGCATGGGCGGGCTGACCACCTACGTCCAGCATGACGCCGAGATCTGGCATGGCAACTCTGGCGGTCCACTCCTGAACCTGCGCGGTGAGGTGGTGGGTATCAACACGGCCGGAATCAGCGATGGCGCAATGGGCACGGACCTGGGTTCTGCCGACATGGCGTTTGCGGTCGAAGGCAACACCGTCTGCAAGGCTGCCGCCGAACTCCTCTCGGCTGGCGAGATCTCCTGGCCGTACATGGGTATCCAGGGCCAGGAGACGGCGGACGGGCAGGAAATTACGGACATCGTCAGCGACGGCCCATCCGCAACGAGCGGACTTGAGGTCGGCGACGTCATCACGGCGCTCGACGATACCGCCGTTGATGCGCAGCACTCCCTTATCGACCTGCTCTTTGAGCATGAGGCCGGCGACACGGTCTCCGTGACGGTTGAACGTGATGGCGCCACCCGAACGTTCGACGTGACTCTCGGAGAGCGGCCAATCGAGGCGCAGTAGGCAGTCATCACCTGAAGGCCCTCTTCCCAATGGGCCACCCCTTCCCCATCTCCCACACCGAAGGGCAGCCTGGCCAGGCTGCCCTTCGGTGCTTGATAACACCCTTGCGTCGCCATGCGCGATGTACCATCGAGTACGGTGCGATTTGGCAAACGGATGAGGTGTATGCAAGCGTCGCCAGATGGAGCACGAATTCTCGTGGTCGAAGACGAGCCGGGTATCGCCGGCTTCGTGCGTCGAGGTCTCCACTTCGAAGGCTATGAGGTCGATGTCGTCATGGATGGACCGAGTGCGCTGCGTGCCCTGCGTGACAGTCCGCCCGATCTGCTGATTCTGGATGTCATGGTGCCCGGCGTCGATGGCCTGGAAATTGCGCGCCGCCTGCGCGCGGCTGAAAGTGCCGAGGGTCTACCTGCAACACCGGTCCTCATGCTTACCGCGCGTGACGCCGTTCCGGACCGGGTGGCCGGCCTGCGAGCTGGCGCGGACGACTACCTGATTAAACCCTTCGATTTTGAAGAGCTTCTTGCGCGAATCGAGGCACTGCTGCGCCGCACCCGGCAGCAGGCCCAAACGCAGCACGAACTGTTGCAATACGCCGACCTCACCGTCGATCTGACAAGCCACGTTGTCCGGCGCGGTGACCGGCTTGTCCACGTCACCGCTCGCGAGTTCGAACTCCTCGCACTCTTCCTGCGACACCCAGACCAGGTGCTCCAGCGGAACACCATCATGCATCGTATCTGGGGAGACGACTTCTACGGCGATTCCAATGTCCTGGAGGTGTTTGTCGGCAACCTGCGGCGGGCCCTCGAAGCAAACGATGAGCCGCGTCTCATCCAGACCGTGCGCGGCGTTGGCTACGTCATGCGCGAGGCTCCGGGAGCTCCGTGAGCACCAGGTTGCGCCGCCACCTCGGCTCTACGCGGCTTCGACTCACTGCATGGTACGCGGCCCTGCTGCTGCTCGTCCTCGTGGCGCTCGGGGTGTCGGTCGAAGCCCTGGCTCACAACCGTCTCCAGGCCGACGTTGACCGCCGTCTGGAAAACACCGCCGAAGATATCGGCCTCGTCATTCAACAGCGCCTGGCAACCTGGTCCTTCAGTTCAGATCCAGTGCGGTTCGAGGACATCGTTCCCAATCTCGGGTCGTTCGCATCGCGCGGCCTCATGGTGCAGATAACCGACCCCTCGGGCCGGGTGGTGCGCGGTTCAGAGTACGCGCCCGAGACGCCGCTGGTGCCGGAGGACGCTGCACCGACCGGAGATCCTCGCATCGTGACCACGACGTGGAACGGCGATCAGATGCGGGCGGTTCACTATCCAGTCACGGTCACTGATCGCTCGGGAACCCGGTGGTACATCGGCGCGGTCATCGTGGGCGAGCGGCTGAACACCATGCAGGAAACGCTGCGCTCCCTGCGCCAGGTCTTGATGGTCGCTTCCGCGCTGGGTCTCCTGCTGGCGCTGGCTGGCGGCTGGATCATGGCAGGCCGCGCGCTGCGCCCGGTGGACCAGGTCACCGCCGCCGCCGCACGTATCGCGGCCGGCGACGGCACAGCCGCCTCCCTGACTGCGCGCCTGCCGGTCCCGCCCGCCGACGACGAACTGGCCCGGCTCTCCTCAACGTTCAATGCCATGCTGGACCGGCTCCAGGCATCCTTCCACGCGCAGGAACGTTTCGTGGCAGACGCCTCCCATGAACTCCGCACGCCCCTCACCGCCATTCGGGGCAACGTCGATGTCCTGAGTCGGCAAACTCGAAGTGGCGCACGGATGCTTATGTCAGGCGATCTCACGCCGGCCCTGGACGACATACGAGTCGAAAGCGACCGCATGCGTCGGCTGCTGGACGATCTCCTGCTCCTGGCCCGCAGTGACGCCGGGGAGGGTTCCAGTCCGCTACCCATGAAGCAGACGCCGGGTGTCCGCCTGGACGCCATCGCGGGCGATGCGGTACGGAGCGCCGCCTCCCTGACTCACGGTCAAATCGTTGAGCTCGAAGCCCCTCGCCCAGTGCTCCTGAACGGCGATCCTGACCGCCTGCACCAGTTGATCGTGATTCTGCTCGACAACGCGATCCGGCACACTCCCCCAGGGGGGCACGTGCGGGTGGCAGTGGCTTCTGGCTCCGATGGAATGGCGCGCGTTGCGGTGCGTGACGACGGCGAGGCATTGCCTCCGAGCACATTCCTCACTTGTTTGAGCGGTTCTACCGGGCAGACGGCGCGCGCGGGCGCGCTTCGGGCGGCACCGGCCTGGGCCTGGCCATTGCGCGCGCCATCTGCCGCGCGCATGGTGGCGACATCGACGTACGCAGCAGCCCCGGGCAAGGCGCGACGTTCATTGCCACCTTGCCCACGAGTGTCTTCCCGAGCAACGGGGCCAGCCGTCCGGCGTCGGTGACTGCACCTAATTGACGAACGGCAGCGAACTCCAGTTCAGCACCAGCACGGCAACAATGCCAATGCCGATCACAATTGCGAACGGCAGCAACTGCCCGAGCACCGATTCCCTGCGAAAACCAAGCCCATAGACGCCCGTGCGCTCACGAATGGAATCCAGCATGAGACCTCCTTCTGCCTTGCAAACCCTGCACCAACGCCGTGAATACTAGCCGGGAAATCAGGCCACTTCAGTCCTCTCCCGGCAGGTTACGCATGGCGGGGAACAGGATGACATCCCGGATGTTTGGTTGATCAGTGAGGAGCATCGTCAACCGGTCAATGCCGATGCCAATACCTCCCGTCGGCGGCATGCCGTACATCAACGCATTCACGTAGTCGAGGTCGATGGGCATGGCCTCCTCATCCCCGGCTTCGCGATCGCGCTGCTGCTCGGCGAAGCGCGCCAATTGATCCAGCGGGTCATTCAGCTCGGTAAAGGCATTAGCGATTTCCCCGCCGCCCATGTAGAGCTGGAATCGCTCGACATGGGTTGAGTCGGTTGGCTTGCGCTTCGCAAGAGGCGAGAGCTCAACCGGGTATTCCAGGAGAAACGTGGGCTGCACGAGGTATGGCCGTACGAACTGCTTGAGCATCTCATCTACGATGCGTGGCCAGACCGTATCACCCGGCACATCGGCACCAGCGGCTCGTGCGGCCTTGAGCAAGTCCTCCCGCTGCGGGAGGAGCACGTAGTCAACGCCTGATGCCTCCCTGATGGCCTCCCGCAGCGTCTTTTGCGCGAATGGCGCTTCGAGGTCAATCAGCTCGCCGTGGTGAGTGAAGCGCGGCTCGCCATGCACTGCCACCGTGACCTCACGCATGAGATCTTCGGTTCGTTTCAGGACCGTCTTGAAATCACCGTACGCTTCGTACCACTCCAGCATCGTGAATTCCGGGGAGTGGTTGCGGTCAATACCCTCGTTCCGGAAATCCTTGGTGATTTCATAGACGCGGTCAAAGCCGCCGACAATCAGGCGCTTCAGGTAGAGCTCGTCAGCAATCCGCAGGTAGAACGTTTGACCCAGCGCATGATGTTCGGTCGTGAAAGGGCGCGCCGCCGCGCCGCCGTACAGCGGCTGCAGCGTCGGGGTTTCCACCTCGATGAAGCCACGCGCATCCAGGAAATTGCGGATGGCCCGGATAATGCGCGAGCGCTTCTCGAAGACATCCCGAACATCAGCGTTGGATATCAGGTCGGCATAGCGCTGCCGGTAGCGCGTCTCGACATCCTGGAGCCCGTGCCATTTCTCTGGCGGCGCATTCAGCGCTTTACTCAGGATGGCGAAGCGCGTCACATGCAGTGAGACTTCGCCGGCGCGCGTGCGAAAAAGTGTTCCTTCTGCCTCGACAAAATCGCCCAGGTCGTAAAGCTTCAGGAAGTCCTCGAACGCCTCCTGGCCCACATCGTCCCGCCGCAGGTAGAGCTGGATCTCGCCGGAGCCATCGCGCAGTTGCGCGAAGACCGTCTTGCCCTGGTGTCGCCGCGCCACCAGCCGGCCGGCCAGCACCTGCGTCGCGTCGTCCCGGGCGCCCTCTGCCAGGGTTGGCTCCACCTCAGCGAAGTGATCCCGAGCCTGCGCCACGGTCGTGTCCCGAGCGGTCCGCGCCGGGTAGGGCTCCTCACCACGCCCGCGCAAGGTGGCTACCTTGGCCTGGCGGATCGCCTGCAGATCAGAGAGTTGGTGCACAGCGTGCCCGCTCAGGAGGCTCCCGAGCGAGACACGGTCAGCCTCTGCCACGACCTGCGACTCGTCTGACTGTTCTCGGGAAGTACTCACGCGACCGCCACCACTGTGTACCGCATCGAACCACCTGGCGTCACCACGGTTGCTGACTCACCGATCCGGCGGCCGATCAGCGCCTGCCCCACCGGCGACTGCGTGGAAATGCTGCCAACCCCGGTTTTTGCCTCTTGTGGACTAACGAGGACCCACGTTTCGACTTCGCCGTCCTCAGCACGCAGCGTCACTTCGGAACCGAGCCCAATGACCCCGACTTCCGATGGTTTCTCGACGAGCACAGCTCGATCGAGGGTTTGCTCGAGTTCTGCAATTCGCGCTTCGAGCATCGCCCACTCGTCCTTGAGTTCTTCGTACTCGGCATTATCAGAGACATCGCCGCTCTCGGTTGCCTCCTGTATACGCTCGTGCAACTCCGGTCGCCGCCGGCCCCGCAAATCGAGCAGTTCTTCTTCGAGCCGGGCCTTGCCCACCTCGGTCAACCAGACAGATTGCGGCATAGCGACAATCCTCCGCAATACACGGTTCATCCAGGAAGAGATGACCGACACGATTCGTGCGCGGCAACGGAAAAGAGCCAGCAGGCAAGGCCCGCGGCTCATGGGTCATGCCAGCAGTATACCTGCTACCTGCGAGCATGCTGGTATCCTGATGCGAGGAGGACTGACGTGTCTTCAGCTATCCGCCCGACCCAGGCTGTCGTTGAGCACCCCCACGGCTGCGTCATCAGCCTCACGGTTGCGCCCCGCTCTCCGGGCAACCGCGTCGAAATCGACAGCAGCGGGTCGATTCGCGTCAGGCTTTCGGCGCCGCCAGTCGATGGCGCGGCAAATGCCAGCCTCATCAAGTTCCTTTCGACGGTCCTTGGCGTGCCGCGAAGCAAACTGACGATTGTGGCCGGAGGCCATTCACGGCACAAGCGCCTGCTTGCCAGGGGCCTGGGTGACGCGGTCGCCTGGCAGGCCTTCGCCCGGGCCGCAGGTATTGACCAGCAATGACCTGGCGTCACTCTGGCGGGCGATAGAACCGCATTCTCCACCACAGAACCAGCGTTTCGCGCATGGCGCGCAAGATTACACGCGGATTGCCGCCTGTCGATGTGCCTGCCACCCGCGGGTAGTGATGCACGCCGACCTGCTGCACTCGCGCCCGCTGCCGGCGCGCCTTTGCCTGGATTTCAGTGTTGATGAGCGCGCCGGGCGCGGAAAGCGGCAGGCTTCGTAGCAGGTCGCCCCGAAACAGCTTGAAGGCGCAGTCAATATCTCGCATGTGCACGCCAAACAGTACGCGGACCGCGACGTTAAATGTCTCGGCAAAGACCCGCCGGTGCAACGGATCGCTGCGCTCCATGCGAAACCCGGCCACAATGTCGTAGTCCGGGACAAAGGGTATCAGCAACCGCACGTCACGAATGTCGAACTGGCGGTCTGCATCCATGAACATGACAAAGTCGCCAGTCGTTGCACTGAAGCCTGTGACCAGTGCTGCGCCATACCCGCGATTGCGCTGGTGGCTGATTACCCGCACCCGGGGGTCCTGCTGCGCGAAAACTTCGGCAATCTCCGCCGTACGATCCCGGCTCCCGTCATCAACCACGATGATTTCGAAAGCGTCAGCGAAACAAGGGAGCGCTACCAGCGCCTCGCGGACGACCTCGGCAATGTTCGCTTCTTCATTGAATGCGGGCAGCACAAGTGACAGGCTACCTGGGAGGCGATGACGAGCCGGAGACGGATCACTCACCCCGACTGCGCTGAGCCGTCGGGCGCAACCCAGGTATCACCAGTCCAACTACCGTCATCGACCGGAGGCGCCCAGTTCATTCCGTTGTCCTCAGTTGGCGTAGTCCATTCGGTGCTGGTCGTGTCGGACCACCCGGAATCAGCAGGATCTGTCCATTCAGCAGTCGTTGTGTCGGTCCACTCAGCGCTTGCAGGATCCGTCCACCCGGCGTCCGCTGTTTCAGTCCACTCCTGTTCAGGAGCTACCTCTGCCACTGGCTGCGGCTGCAGCTCCCCGGAAATCCACGTTTCTGTTGTCGGCGCCGCGATAGAGGAAAGCTCCTGCCCGGGCGTCCAGGTCTTCGAATCGACACCGGCCGGCGGCAGCGGCGGGAACTTGGCGTTCGGGTCAATCGGCGCCTGACCCTTCATGTCCTTGCTGACCTTCCAGATGTCCCCGCGCGGAAAGTACTTTGTGTAGAAACTCCGCTCCCAGAGCAGACGTCCCTCGCGGTCCTTCACAACCCGGTACTGGTTCAATTCCTCACCAATGCCGGCGGCCTGCGACAGCGTCACGGTTCCCGGAGCAGCCTCGTCGTCAACAATCTCCTGCGGCGGCAGCATCTGGGACTTACTGCCCCAGGAGGGGCCAGTCACCTCGACGTCGTAGCCCAGGTCAGCGCCGTACAGGTTCACCCAGACGTTGACGCCGTCCGTCCATGACTCAACCAGCATCCACTTGTCTGAGGGATTCTCGAATTTGAAGTCGGCCCACGTTGCTGGGTCATCGGTCGGTTGCAGAATCGACGCGTCGAGTCCCGGCTCCCAACCATCGAGTTCGTAGAACCCGATCCGGAAGCGATGGGGCCACCATTCCGTGATCGGCATACCGGCCAGAAACGCGGCTCTGAAGACCGTGGTGGACACCTGGCAGATACCGCCGCCGATGTCTTTCCCAATCTTTTCCCCGTCGATAACCTGCGCCTCGACGAATCCCTTTTCCTCGTCGATCAGGCCGATGGAATCATTGAACGAAAAGACCCCGTGCGGCGGAATGAGCGTTCCGTTCAGCAAGCTTGCGCCGACAGCAACGTTCGTCGCGCGCCCGTCGCTTGAGCCGGAGTAGTTCGATTGACCGCTGCCGAGCAATGTCGTAATTCCCAGAGCGCCCAGGTTCTTGCTGTCGATCTCGGGACTGGTCGTATCTACAGGGGCAATGATGTTGCCGCCGCTACCAAAGAACGCCTGCTCAACGGCAGTTGCCAGCTTCGGTGCGTCGAGGGCCACGCCATCGACGCTCTCCTTGACCGAAACGAGCCTCTCCCCGTTCCAACCGACTTCAGCATTAACCGGGTCACGCTGAATCTCATCACCAAAGCGCTCTTCCAGCCAGGCGGCGAGTTCGTCGTGGTTCAGACCAATGGTGAACGACGCTCCGCCCTGCTCATTTGTCGTAACGGTCTGATCGACGAACCGGGCGATCTCTGCGGCAGGAATCGTCCAGACGCTTCGCTCGAAAGTCACCTGTACGGGATGAGAAAGCGCCGAGGTCAGCGTTGTTTTCACAGATTCCAGGTCTGAAGCCCGAACGGTGGCGACTTTCGTTGCAACCGGCAACTCGGCGGTCGTTCCACCCAGGCGCTGCAGATTCACGGTCACCATCGCCAGCACCGCCGCACGGTCCACGACTTCGCCATCGACCTCGGGCACGATGCTGACCGTGCCGCCCTCGATTCGGAGTTCGGCGTTGCGCGGGGGAACGCCGAGTTCCTGATCGATCTGGTCGAGCCAGCGGTCCAGCTTCGCATTGTCAAAGGTCATTGGCAGCGAGACAAAACTGCCGTTGCGCGTGGTCCGGAATGTTGAGCGAAGGTGATCACCGGCAGATTGTTCGCGCCCGATAGCCTCCGCCGCTTCAAGTGCGGCTTGCTCGTCAATGGCAACGCCGATATCGCTGAGCGTTGCACTCCATGATTTGTCGCCGTGGGTAAACGTAACGGCGCTTGCTTCGATGGCGTTGCCGCGTGCTTCAAGGGCAGTCGCAGCCTCGTTCATTGGCAGCCCACCCAGCGCAACATCTGCGACAGTCACGTTGGGGTAAATGCGATTGGCATGGGTGGACCGAACGGAGAGCAGGATAACCGCGCTGGCAAGCGCCGCAATTCCCAGGAAGCCGGCGAAGCCCAGCCAGAGCCCACGCACCCAGCCGGGGATTGGCATTGCGCCCCGGCGGAGGGCACGCTCGGCGGCGTTATTACCTGGCAGTTGCTTGGAGTATTCCGACCGGCCCGCATTCGTGAAAGGTGCTGGAGCGCGCAACGAGGGCTGTCCTCCGAAATCAGGCGACCTGCGATTCGGCCGAATCCACATATGGCGCGACGAATCTCAGCCGTACAGCGGCGCATTGTAGGACATCCCCAGATCGCATCGCTACGACCGAATGTACCGGTTGTCCGTTAAGAAGGGTGCCGTTGCTGCTGCCGAGATCGCGCAGCCACCATTGCCCATGCTGAAAGGTTAACCCTGCATGGCGTGCCGAGACATGCGGATCATCGACGGAGACGGTCATTCCCGCCTCCCGGCCAACAAGTGAATCTGGCTCCAGGGGGAAAACGGTTCCAGGGGGAACCGTTGAACCTGCCGCATCCAGGACCACCAGGACCGCCTGACCAGGCCCGGCGCCGGCCCTCCTCACGCCCCTGGCGATCAAGGCAAGGTCACGGACGGTACTCCGCAGGACGAGAAAGAGAAAAACATAGATCCCGCCCACAAACGCCAGGCGCATCGCGGCGGCAAACCAATCACTTGCCAGGAAAGCGTCGATCACGGGAGATCGAGCCGAAAGCTGAGAGTGCTGAACGCAATCTCATCACCGGACCGCGCCCGCTGCATAGTCACCCGCGTGCCGTTAACCCACGTGCCGTTCCGGCTCCCGAGATCCTGCACCTCCAGTTCACCGCCGACCCGGCGCAGCCGCGCGTGCTCGCGGGAGATCTCCGCTGCGCTAATCACCAGATCGTTTCCGGGCGCTCTGCCAACTGAGGTGTCGCAGTCAGTCAGCACGATCACGTTCCCCGGGCGGGAAAGTGGAACAAGTCGGACCACTGGACCAGACACGTTGGCGCCGGTAGCGGGTGCTTCGTTGAATGCGGCGGCAACACGCATCATTCGACGGCCCACTTCGGCGTCAGACCGGAGCACGACCTTCGGGAGCGCGAGCAAGGTCACGCCATGGCGAAAGGCAATTTCCCCGAGCCAGTTCTCCAGCTCCCGAGCCAGGGCGATTTCCCACGAAGCGAACTCCGCGTGGTCGGCTGGATGGAGCGACACGACAAACTCGTTCGCACCGATCACGCGCCCAACGGAGGTGCGGCGCGAATCAAGCAGCGCCAGTTCCAGGCGACGGCCAATGTCGGCTGGCCGAACCTTCAGCCGAAACGTCGCCGCGATGCTGCCGTCGATTGCGCGGGCGAGCGCCTGTTCCAGTCGATCCATCACCGTGTCAATCGATGCCTGTGTCCTTCGATCCGCCTGTTGACGCTGCTATGATCGCCCCGGGGCTGGCGCCCGGACCAGTCCAACAGGTCTTCCTGGAGCGCTACCCGTTGTGCGGAACGACATCCTGATTGGCCCTTCAATTCTTTCGGCTGACTTCGCGCAGCTTGGCAAGCAGGTGCGCGATGTCGAGCAGGCCGGCGCGGACTTCATTCACTTTGACGTGATGGACGGCGTCTTCGTTCCGAATATCAGTGTCGGGTTCCCGGTGCTTGAGGCTGTACGCCAGTGCACCGCCCTTCCCATCGACGCCCACCTCATGATCGTGCAGCCAGAGCGATGGGTTGAACGCTTCGCAAGCGCCGGCGCGAATGTCATCACCGTTCACGTCGAGGGCAACCCGAATCTGTACCGTACGCTGCGCGCCATCGACGAAGCTGGCGCCACTCCGAGTGTGACCCTGAATCCGGGGACACCTGTCTCCATGCTGGAACCCGTCATTCCCATCGTGGGTCAGGTACTGATCATGTCGGTCAATCCAGGGTTCGGGGGACAGACGTTCATACCAGCCTCGCTGGCACGCATTCGCCGCGCGCGGCAGATGATCAACGAGCTGAACCCATCATGCCGGCTGGAGGTCGATGGCGGCGTCAAGGCCAGCAATGCACGGCGCATCGTCGAGGCAGGGGCCGACACATTGGTCGCTGGCTCAGCAGTGTACGCGCCGGATCGCGTGATTGCAGAAGCGATTGAGGCGCTCCGCACAGCCGCGACCACGGTCACCGCGTAAAGCTTCTGGCGTTTTTTCGGGTACGTGAATCGGGAACCGGCGCTGCGAGAAGGCAGCAGGAAGGCGAATCAGGAGGGGAACATGGCTTGGGCTCCGATCCGAATGACCGCGCACATCCGCACGTATCCCTTTGGGGAACGCCTGATCCCGGAGATGTTAGGCAAGCAGAACATGCCGGATGGGATCGTGGCTGAAACCTGGGAGATCAGCGACCAGAAGGACGCCCGCGCGACCATTACATCCGAGCCGTTCGCCGGGCGATTGCTGCACGACGTGGTGGCTGAGTTTCCTGACGAGATTGTGGGACTGGGCTGGCGTGGCCCGCACTTCCCGATCCTGGACAAGTTCCTGGACGCATCGCACATGCTGCCGGTGCACCTGCACCCCGACGACCAGACGGCGCTGGACCTGCACGCGGAACCGAACGGCAAGACCGAAGCCTGGCACATCATCTACGCGGCGCCCGATGCGACGATTCTGGCGGGGATTCGCCCGGGCTTTTCGGACGACGACTTGCGTGATGCCTTCCTCGCGCAGGACTACGACCGGGTCATGTTCCGCTACCCTATCGCTGCTGGAGACACGATCTACGTTCCCGGAGGCGTGCTCCACTCGTTTGGACCGGATACGTTGATCTTCGAGGTGCAACAGACTTCAGACCTTGGTCAATTCGTCATGCCGAATGCCCTCCGGGGCGAGAAGCTCAGCGATGCAGAGTGGCGCGCCAACATCGAGGCCGCGTTGCGGGAACTGAAGCGCGAGTACCTGCCGCGCCCGCATGCAGGCCTGGACAAACCGATGACGACGCCGGGCAACCGCCTCACCGTAGGCTGCGCTGGCCCGCACTTCGCGCTCGAACGGTGGCGACTCACAAGTGTCCACCGTGACGAAGCGCATCCGACACGCTGCCTGACGCTTTCGAATGTCAATGGTCCGGTGCGCATTGTCTGGAGCGGTGGCGAAGAGTCCCTCGGGCCAGCGGAATCGCTTCTGCTCCCCGCTGCCATCGGCGATGTCGAAATTGTCCCCGGAGAAAATGGCGCCGACCTGATCGCTTGCTACATCCCGAATCTGGAGAGCGACATCATCGCGCCCTTGCGGGCCGCCGGTCACAGCGACGAGCAGATTGCTGCCCTCGGTGAAGTACCGATCTAGGCATGGCCCTCAACTTTCTCCCCTGGCGCGGTTGGCTCCCAATCGCGCCAGAGCATGAAGTTGCGGCTTCGCCGCCTGATAGAGATCCCGGTAGACGGCGTAGTACGCATCGTAGACAGGCCTCACGGCGGCATTTGGCGCAAGTTGCAGCGCCAGTGTGACCCATTGCTCCTTGAGCGAAGCCAGATCGGGCACAAGTCCGGTTGCAATCCCCGCCAGAAAGGCGTCGCCGTAGGAAGCGCCAATCGTGCGCTGAGGGACGTCCTGCGGCAGTCCAGTAACATCGGACACAATTTGCAGCCAGAGTGGGTTCTTCGCCCCGCCGCCCACAGCCACCAGCCGTCGGGGCGGCGCACCCATCGCCTCCATAGTTTCCAGGTTGTGGCGCACGCCGTACGCCGTCGCCTCCAGACTCGCCCGGTAGAGGTGAGCTTTCGTGTGGGACAGGGTGAGCCCTGCGTAGACTCCGCGCGCGTCCGGATCGTTGAGAGGGGTGCGCTCGCCCGCGAAATACGGCAGGCACACCAGACCCTCTGCGCCGGGCGCAATGCCGGCCGCCGCTGCCGCAAGCGCCGCGTAGGCGTTTGGACCACCCGCCGCCTCAGCCGCCAGTTCCTCGGCGCCCAGAGTGTCCCGGAACCAGCGCGTCAACGCGCCCGTTGTCGACATGCCTCCCTCGATGCTGAACAGCCCGGGCAGCACGTAGGACGTCGCCCACATCCGTGGGTCCGGAACCGGTTCGCTGGTGAGGTGAATGAAGAACATGGTGGTGCCATACATCACCATCATGTCGCCCGGTGCAGAGACTCCGGCGCTGATCGCCTCGGCGGCCGCATCGATTGTGCCTGCGGTCACGGGTGTCCCCACCCGCAAACCCGTGGCCCGAGCGGCGGCGGCCGTGACCGTGCCGGCAATCTCCGTTGGCCAGAGCAGGCGCGGCAGGCGGTCCAGGTCCACGATTGGGCCGGCGAAGCGCGCATCCCACTTCAGGTTTCGCAGGTCGAAGAGCGGGTTGTAATAGGAGGCCGAGTGCACATCGATGACGGCCTCGCCGGTTAACTTCTGCACAATGAACGACGACGCCGTGTAGAACCAGCGGGCGGCAGCGTAGACCTCCGGCTCCTGACGCTTCAGCCAAAGAATCTTGGGTCCGATTGCCTGGGAGGTCAGCGCCATGCCGGCGAGGTCGAACATGGCCTCCTCGCCGAACTGCGCATCCAGCAGCGCAATCTCCTCCGACGCGCGGGTATCAATGCCGTACAGGATGCCCGCGCGGAGCGCGTTCCCTTCCGCATCGACTGGCAGCAGGCATGAGCCAATGGCGCTCACCGCCACCCCACCCACGTCGTTGCCAGTGAAGCGGTCCCCCAGCAGCAGTCGCGTCAGGCTGGCAAACTCTCCCCACCAGATCGTGTCCGGATCATGCTCAACCCAGCCAGGCCGGGGCAGGCTCAGCCCATGCTCGATGGTGGCCTCAGCCACGACGTCGCCACCAGGCGTGCAGAGCACCCCCTTGGAGCTATAGGTTCCGATATCGATGCCGAGCAGCAGATTTCCGCTCACGAGCATTCTCCAGGCACGTCGATGTGTCGCGAGGTTGATTCAGGAGTGGTTCTTCACACCGCAGAACGCTCGTCAATGAGCCGACGCAAGGCCCGCGTGTGTTCCGGATGCGTGCCACAGCATCCGCCAACCACACGCGCACCCAGGTCGAGCCACTGTGACGCAGCCTCAGCGTAGGCGCTCCCACCAAGCGCACCGGCAGGATTCCACCCGACGGTGTCGTCAATCTGCCCGACGTTCGCGTAACCGCCTCGCGGGAGGTTGGTCAGGTCACGCAACTGCGAGAGCGCCGAAGAAATGACGCCAGGGGCGGCGCAGTTCGCAAAGAGCATGGTCACTGGATACGGCCGGAGCGCCGACACGGCGTCGGCCAGCGACTCGCCACTCAACAGCCGTGCTGCCCCACCCAATTCCGCCGCTGGCTCGCAGACAAAACCGACGGTCACTGGCAAGCCGGTCTGCAAGGCGGCCCTGGTCGATAGCACGGCTTCACGGACGGTCGGCATGGTTTCAATCATCAAGAAATCGACGCCGGCCGCGGCCAGATTGCGCGCCTGCTCCCCGTGTTCGGCCAGGGCTGTCTCATCTGCCGTGTCGAAGACCGGGTCGTAGCACTCATCGAGCGGCGCGATCGACCCCGCGACGAACACATCACACCGCCCGGATTCCTCACGCGCTGCAGCCGCCAACTCGACTGCCCGCCGATCCAGACCGGCAGCCGCCGTGTCATCCAGCCCGGCCTTTCGCAAGGTGCGCGCCGTGCTGCGAAAGGTGTTGGTTGTGAGGATATCAGCGCCGGCCCCCAGGTTGTCACGGTGAATGGCCCGCACCAGGTCTGGTCGGTCGATCAAGCCGACTGCAGACCAGAGCGGCAACGTCGTGGGCAGGCCGCGGCGATCAAGATCGCTCCCCATCGCTGCGTCGAGCAGCAGCGCCGGCCCGGATCTGAGGCGTTCCGCGAGCGACGGCCGGTCGCCCATCAGGCAGCGCCGAGGATGCCAAACGCACCCGACGCATAGGCCAGTACCGACAGAAACGCTGCTGCCAGCGCAGCGATCAAGATGGTGTAGTCACGAGCGCGCGCATTCATTCGCTTGGCGGCCGAGTGCTGCAAGGCCACCGGGATGAGAATCAGCAATGCGACTAGATAGTGACCGGCCGAGTTCTTCATGCCGCTGCTGATTAACACGATCCCGAGGAGGAGTTGCAAGAGGTAGAGACCCGCCGCCAGCATGGAGGCCGGTCGCAGCATGGCGCTGCTCCCACCACCGGCGGAAATTGCCGCCAGGATTGCGACGATGACCATCAGGACGACAACGATGCCACCAAGCATTTCATGGATTCCGCCCAACCCTGAGCCCATTCGCCTCTCCCTTCATTGCAGTGACTGGCGACTGCTGTGCGGCCACCCGCCGCTCCCCGTTCCCGATTTCGCGATGCTACCACCCCTGCCACCGCGGTCAATGGCTCTGCAACGTGGGCAAAATCCCGCTGCTAGACTCGATGGAGCATGATGACGAATTGCTCAAGTTACCGGAAGGATCCTGGGGAATGACGGTCGTCGACGCCTGGCGACGCGATCTCTGGCAGGCAATTGGCGCTGCGCTGACTGCTCACGTTGTCGTTCTCCAGCAGTCGGAACTCCTGGACAACGCCTGCGCGGCATCCATCCTCGGCGCAATCGAGGCGACGATGCAGGGTGTCCCCCCAGGGGTGGACAGCACCAACAGGCTGGTCGCCATTTTCGAGCAGCGCGTGGACACCGTGTGTCCGGCGACCTGCGCCGCGCTCAGCCGGATCGGCCGGGGCAGCCTCGACGTTGCTGCCACCGCGCATCACCTGCTTCTGCGCCAGCACGGGGTCAATCTGCTGGAAGCCGCCATTCTGGTGCGGCTCGCCCTGGTGGAACTGGCAGGAGCGCATGTCTTCACGCTGCTCCCGGTCTACATCGGCGCCACTCCGATGCAGCCGAGCAACCTGGCCCATGTCCTCACCGCAGTGATTGCGCCATTGCGCCGCGCAACCGCGCGCCTCCAACTCGCTCTGGGTGATCTCGACCAGGTCGCCCTGGGTTCGGGCTCGCTCTCGGGCCCGGCTCAGCCGACCGATCGCGACGCGCTCGCTCACCTGCTCGGCGCCGACGCCGTCACGGAGAGCACCATCGATGCGCTCTCTTCGGTCGATGAATTCGTCGCTGCGAGCCAGGCGGCGGCGGCCATCGTTCACCCGCTGGAACGCCTGATGGTTGAGTTTCTGGCGCTGGTCCGGCAGGAGCCGCAGTCCATCGCCCTCGACGATGCCTTGCTGGCTCCCATCGACAGCGCCCTTCCGCACTTTCGACCGCCACAGGTGCTTGAGCGATGCCTGAGTGACGCGCGCAACGTCGGGCGCCTCGCGCTAACCACCGAACGCGCGGCGGCTGCGCTTCCCTTTGGGCCGCGTGGCGAGGCAGGAGACGACCTTGCCCAGGAGACGGCCCGTGCGATGCAGGAGGCGACACGCGTCTGCCAAACCTTTGCCATGTTGGTTAGTGGGCCGCTCGAATTCAACCGCGCCTGGCTGGCGCGCAATGCAGGCCGCGGCCTGATGACCGCCGGTGATCTGGCCGCACTCCTGGTTGCCGAAGAAGGCTTGCCGCTGGCTACTGCCCGCGATATCGCAGCGTTGGTCACGGAGCGCGCCCGCGACGAAGGTCTGGAGGCAAGCAGCATCACCCCGGGTCTCATCGACGCAGCGGCCATGCTGACCATTGGCCGCGAACTCGGCGTGGAGATCGAACGGTTAGGCGCGTACCTCGCGCCGCGCCGGTTCATCGAGAAGCGGTCGGTACAGGGTGGACCATCGCCGGCTGTTGTCCGCGAGTTGCTTGACATCGAGTCCCAGCGTGTGACCCGCGATCAGCTCGATCTGGAGTCACGCCAGCGCCGGATTGCCGAAGCCCGGACGGAACTCGGGGCGCTTTCTCACGAAATCATGTCTCTCGCGTCATGATCCTGTTGCCCGCACTCGGGCCGTAGGCGCCTTTCGCCGGATCGGTCGTTACGCCGTTGTCATCGCTCGCGCCTACACTTCACGGGCGTCACGCGCCCAGCTCATAGCAAAGGAGCCACCCATTCCACGCACGCCGCGCCTCGTCGAACGAAACATCAAGGAACACGCGCTACTGGTGGCGGTGGATCGGCCGGAACAGGCCTGGGCGGCCACCGACTCGCTGGAGGAACTGGCGCGACTCGCCGAAACGGTCGATGTCGAGGTTGTCGGGTCCGTCACGCAGCGGCTACCACATCCCATGGCCGGCACCTACGTCGGCACTGGCAAACTGCAGGAGATCCGGGACCGTCGCGACGAACTCGGCTATGACCTGGTCATGATTGATGATGACCTGACGCCAGCCCAGCAACGCAACCTGGAAAAAGCACTCGACGTCATGGTTATTGACCGCACAGCGCTGATTCTGGATGTCTTTGCGCGCCGCGCCGCGACCCATGAGGGACGTCTCCAGGTGGAACTCGCGCAACTCGAGTACCGCCTGCCTCGCCTGACCGGCATGTGGACCCACCTCTCCCGCCAGGGGGTCGGCGGCGTCGGTCTGCGCGGTCCAGGTGAAACCCAGCTGGAAAGCGACCGCCGGGAACTGGGCAAGCGCATTGTGCATATCAAACGTGAACTGGGCGAGGTCCACACGCACCGCCAGCTCTACCGTGATCGCCGGCGAGCCGCGCCGATGCCGGTCGTGGCGTTGGTTGGCTACACGAATGCCGGCAAGAGCACGCTCCTCAATGCGCTCACCGGAGCCAATGTCATGGCGGAGGACAAGCTCTTTGCGACCCTGGATCCCACCACCCGTCGCCGGGCGCTGCCCAGTGGCCGGGAGGTCCTGTTCACCGACACCGTCGGGTTCATCAACAATCTGCCTACGCTGCTCATCGCCGCCTTCCGGGCCACCCTGGAGGAGATCAACGAGGCAACCGTGCTGATGCACGTGGTCGATGTGACACATCCCAACGCGGCCGAACAAATGCAGACGGTCATGGGCGTCCTCGAGGATCTCGGAGCAGACGACAAGCCCGTTGTCACGGCTCTCAACAAGGTTGACAGATTGCTGGAAGCGGACGGGCAAATCCCGCGTATGGCGCATGTGCTGGAGATGCTCGGCGAAGCCGCCCCACTGGCCATCAATCCGGTCGCCATTTCGGCTGAGGCCAGGCTGGGCTTCGACGCGCTCCTGGGCGCGGTTGAGGTTGCTCTGGAAGAAGAAGCTCAGTTTGTCCCCGTCGTGTTGAACGCCCCATTTTCGCGCTCAGATCTGGTTGATCTCTTCCACCGGCTGGGCCGGGTTGAGAATTCCGAGTTTTCGGAATCCGGCTCGCTGCTGCGAGGGCATCTCCCATTGGCTGAAATCGGGCGGTTTGCCCCCTACGTCGAAACCGGGGCGCCGGAGCCGCATTCGGCCAGAACTGCCGCAACACGGGGCGCCAGCTGAGATGGCGCTGATCGACCTTGAAGCGCGCGAAGTTCACGCCAAGGTTGTCTACTTTGGTCCGGAACTCAGCGGGAAGACCACGACACTGCGGGCTATAGCCACAGGTGTGCCCCCAGAAGCCCGAGGCGACCTCCAGAGCATCGCCTCGGAATCCGCGCGCACGATCTTTTCGGACTCCCTGCCAGTTGACTTCGGGGTGCGATTCGGCCTGCGCTTCCTCTGGCACCTGTACACCGTGCCTGGTCAGCCGCGCTCGGCCGGGCCACGCGCAGCCGTGCTGCAGGGTGCGGATGGCGTCGTTTTTGTGGCGGACACCGTGCCCCTCCGCCAGAGTGAAAATCTGGCGTCATTTGCCGAACTGCAGGCGTTGCTGGGCGCTCAGGGCAAGCGCCTGGCTGACCTTGCCTTCGTACTGCAGGGCAACAAGAGCGACCTGCCAGGCGCCGTTGGGACCAGGCATGTCGCCGCGCTGCTCGGCGTGACCGACCGGCCCACCTTTGCTACCTCTGCCGTCAATGGCGCTGGCGTATTCGACGCACTGCGGGATATCAGCCGCCAGGTTGCCCAGCGGCTGTAGCCGCTTCAGGTGGCCAGCAGTTCCTCCGCGCGCCGGAGCGCCGCCGCCAGCCGGTCACCGGGCTGCGCGATGCCTCTGCGCCCCCGGTTTCCTCGTCCGGTAGTGGCTGCTTCCACCAGCGTCGCTCGCGCCAGATGCGCCGGAAAGAGCGCCGCCCATTCAGCTGGAACGCAGCTGAAATACTCCTCGACGAACAACTCGGCCAAACTCTCGCGGCGCGCCGCCCGCCGGGTGCTTCCCTCACGTTCGGCACTGAGCGTCGCCACCACATTTGCGACGTCGATGAGTGGGTCGCCCATGGCCATCTTGTCAAAATCCAGGATCGTCACCACCGCTGGATCAACCAGGATGTGCCCTTGTTTCAAATCGTAGTGCGTCGGTCGCGGCGGCGCCGGACGAAACGCCGCCTCGATTTGACTGACCAGCGCCTGGATGGCGTCTGCCCGTTCGGGGAACACACGCAACAATTGGCCGGAAACCTCGGCGAACTGGTGGTCCCGATCCGGGCTTGCCGCAGGCAGCAACGCCGGTGCGATGTCTGAGCCGTGCATCGCGGCCACGGCACGCGCGGCCCGCCGCACGGCCCTGGGTGCAAGGTTGTCGTCGTTCTGGCGGATGATATCGAGCAAACGATCCCCTGTCGCCTCTGCGATGAGCAACGTGCGCAGACCGGGGTCCCACGCCAACGGACGCGGGGCGTGGAAACCATCCGGTGGTTCTGCCCGTGCCGCGATCGCTGCGAGCAGATCGTACGCGCGCTGTCCATCCTCGATCTCGCGGTAGGCCTTGGCATACACGCGTTCTGTCTGGCCCTGGCGGCCTCCTCCGTGGACAACCTCAACCCGCGCCATGGCCCGCATGTCCGGGCGGTATCGCACCACGTCCGCCCGCCATGACACGATGTGTTCGGCGCCGCCTGGTGAGACGAGCCGTCGCATCTCGGGGGAGCCCGCTACGATCCTGCGCAGCCCTGGCAGACGGGCATCGAACGGGAACACCTGGATGATCGACTGCAGGGTGTCCGAGTAATGGGCGCCGGGAAGATGAAACGGCCCAACCGGCTCCTCGGCATCTGGTGCGTCGGCCCGCATGCGCTTCCACTGACGTTCCACTCTGCCGTCCGTGAAGTGCGCCACCGTGATGATCTGCGACGCCCGACCGCCTTCGTTCGATTCAAGATCGAGGGTGTATTGCGCGGCAATACGCGTCGGAGACTGGCGAAAGTAATCGATCGTGAGGCCGTGCACCTGGAGCAATGCGCCTGAAACGGCACGCAGCTCGCCTTCAAATGAGTCGCGCATCGCGGCGTTGTCCTGGAGCAGTGTCGCGACATCGGTCGATGAGTTCATGAAATGGCCTCGTCATTGCGTTCGCAGGCGTCTCGGTGGACGCCGCGATACTCGACCCACTGCACAGCGGGCGCCGAATGGTAGTACCGTGCGTTCAAACTGGCACAACAATGTCCCGGAGGATCAGTTTGGACGCACCACGGTCTCGAAAGAAACGGCAGGCCGTCCTGGCCCAGGAACAGGGAGATGCCGCAACGGCCAACGTTGCAGAAGCATCGTCCGGGTCAGCCGGCGGCGGCCGGGTTGTCCGGCGCGCGAAGGGAGTCAACCAGCAGGAACTCGTCAAGACTCATGGCTTGCCTTCTCCTGACGGCTCGCTGAACAAGGGGCGAATCTTCGAATCAATTCTTGCCCCCCTCGCACCTGGAAAGTTGCTCGATCTTGGCGCGGGCAAGGGCAACTTCTCAATGAGCGCAGCCAGCTTTGGCTGGGAGGTCACGGCAGTTGATGTCCGCACGGTGCGCTGGCCAGATCTTGACCCCGAAGCGACGCCTGAGATGGCGGCGCTCCTGGACTCAATCACCTTCGTGCAGTCAGACATTCGTGAATTTGCTATTGGCCGCAACGAGTACGATCTGATCTGCATCCTGGGACTACTGCACCATCTGGAGGTGCCTGATCAGGTTGCCCTCATCCGCAAGTGCACCGGCACACCGCTTCTCATCGACACGCGCATTGCCTCCGCCGAAGTCGACGCCGTTGGCGACTACCGGGGCATGCTCATCAGGGAACACGGCGAGACCCGGGAAGAGCGCGACGAGGTGCCTACAGCATCCTGGGGCAACGAAACGTCGTTCCGGCACACGGAAGAATCCCTGACACGCCTGCTGCGCGACTGCGGCTACCCGCTGGTCTTCCAGGCGCGCCCACCGCATCGCCGGGAGTACACGTTCTACTTCGCGCTTCCTCGCGCCCAGGAAAAGGGGTATCGCCGCGAGAAGCGGACCATCGGCGCGGGTCGCGGCAGTGGCGTCTGGAAGCACTACACCCCTGGCGATGCCGCCCCCGCCGCCGGGTCAGGATCCGGGCAAGGCTAGCCTTCGCCCTGCAACCAGCCGTCAGCAAGGTACTCAGGATCGGGGTGTCGGTAGAAACCGCGCCCCGATTTTTCCCCCAGATCCCCGGCGGCCACCTTGCCGTGCAAGATTGCGGACGGCTTGTCCTCGGGGTCCGTGGCGACAACCTGGTACGATGTCTCTATGTCCGCCACCACGTCCAGGCCGACCATGTCCATGATGCCAAATGGCCCGAAGGGTGTCCCGAAAAAGAGCATCCATAGCCGGTCCACATCGGCAGGTTCAGCGTGCCCCTCATCGACCACGCGCAGCGCCTCGCGCTTTACGGCGCGCCAGACGCGGTTGATGATGAACCCCTTGCTGTCCCCCTGGACAACGGCAACCACCAACCCCAGCGAGCGCCCGAACTGCGCCACCTGGTCCAGGACTTCTCCGGATGTCTCGCCGCTGCTCATGATCTCGAGCATCGGCCGGCTCCAGATCGGCGCAAAGAAGTGCGTGTTCAGCACCCTGCCGGGGTCTGCTGCAGCCGATGCAATCAGGCTTGACGGAATCGAGGACGAGTTCGTAGCCAGGATGGCGCCAGGGGCAAGCCGGGACATCTCGGCAAAGAGCGCACGCTTCGTTTCCAGGTCCTCTCGCACAGCCTCGATCACCAGGTCAGCGCCGCCCAGGGCATCCGCAAGCGATTCAGCCATTCGGATTCGCGCCACCATGCCATCAATGTCCGCAGGCGGCTCAACTGTGAACTGGTGGTGCGCGTAGCGGGGCAACGCCGGCAGCGTTTCGGTCTCCTGGCGAATTCGCTCGCGAGCAGCGGCCACCATCTCTGGCATGGCGTCCCACATGGCGACCTCGCGCCCGCTCGTGGCGATTAGCGCGGCAATCTGGCGACCCATCGTTCCGGCGCCGACCACCGCGACCGTTGGCAGCACCGTGGCGTCGCTTTCGAGTGGCATGACGAGTTCCCCTTTCTGCCTGTTCGAGACTTCTTCATGCGTCCCATCATCGCACGATGCCCGGTTTTCGCCACGCGCCCCGGACCTTCTGGTGTTACGCTGGTGACGTGGATGCTATTGTCATTGACCGGCTTACCAAACGCTTTGGCGCCATTACCGCACTGGATGCCGTTTCGCTTCACGTTCCCGAGGGCGAAACCTACGGCTTTCTCGGGCCGAATGGCGCCGGGAAGACGACAGCCATCCGCTCGCTGCTCGGTTTTGTTCGTCCGACGAGCGGCGCCTGCCAGATATTCGGACACGACTGCTGGACAGACGGTGTCCGCGCTCGCCGCGGCCTTGGATTCCTCGTTGCCTCGAGCACGCTGTACCCGGACATGACTGGCGGCGACTTCCTGGACTACGCCGCACGCCTGACGCAACAGCCAACGCCGTTGCGCGCCACCTTGCTTGAGCGTTTCGAAGTTGGCGAGGCGGCGCTCCAGCGCAAGGTCGGCGGCTACTCGAAGGGCACGAAGCAGAAACTGGCGCTCGTGGCCTGTCTGCAATCCGACCCGAAGCTGGTGATTCTGGACGAACCAACCGATGGCCTTGACCCGCTCATGCAACGTGCCTTCGAGGCGGTTGTCGCCCTACTTCGCGAGCGAGGCGCAACGGTCTTCATGTCCTCGCACGACCTGGGTGAAGTCGAGCGTGTCTGCCAGCGCGTTGCCATCGTCCGCGACGGCACGGTCGTTGCAGAGGCAACCATCGACGACCTGACCGCCCGTCGTCAGCGAATGATCGAGGTCACGTTCACTGGCCAGGCCCCGGACTGGCCACGAGTCCCCTCAGTGCGCCTGGTTGAACGAGGCGGCAACCGTCTCGTGATTTCCGCGCGCAGCAATTCGCGCGATGTTCTGGCGGCATTGGCCGCCCGGGAGGACGTGACGGATATTCTGGTGACACGGCCAAGCCTGGAGCAGATCTTCCACGAGTACTACACGTCACCAGACGACTCGGAGCCTACCGGGCGTTGAACCTGGAGACCATCCTCGCGCTCACCGGCCGGGGGCTTCGTACCGGACGTTTGAGCCTCGTGGCGCTGGTCGCGGCGATAGCCGGGTTCACATTCGTGCAGCCGGTCGTTATCGCCTCTTTCGGCGGGGCCGCTGCGCTCGACGCGCTCATTTCGCGAATACCACCCGCGTTTCAGGCGTTTGCTCGCACGCGGCCGGAGTTCCTGGCGATGACAGGGTTGCCGGGGTACCTGTCACTCGGCTTCACCCATCCGATCTACATTGTGCTTTCCGGAGCGGCGGTCATCAGTTACGCGGCGCGCGTCCTCGCCGGCGAAATGGCCAGTGGCGCCATACAGTTGCCCCTTTCGCGCCCGGTATCACGTCCGGCAGTGTATCTCGCCAACGTACTCGGAATCGTTGTCGTGGTCGCACTGGCCGCAGCAGCTGGCCCGTTCGGAATGCTGATCGGGATCTGGTACGCCAGGCCCGGCGAGTTCTCGATCAGTCACCTCTGGCCAATGACCATCCTCTGCTTTGCCTTGCTTTGGGCCATCGCTGGCCTGTCGCTGCTCCTCAGTTCGGCAGCAAACAACGCCGGGCAAGTCGTCGGGTGGGCACTGGGCCTGCTCTTGTTCTCCTACTTCGTGGACTACTTCGCGGGAGTCTGGGATCCGCTCCGCGCCATCCTCTTTCTCTCACTCTTCGAGTACTTCACCCCGACGCAAACACTGGTCAACGGCGTCGCGGACGCGCGGAGCACTGGCATTCTGCTTCTTGCCGGGTCTGTCGCGCTCGCCGCCGGGCTTGGCATCTTCACGCGGCGCGATCTGCCGGGATAGGGTGTGCCTGAAATGCACGCCATGAGCCTCGGAGCCTTTCACTGGCTCCGGGGCTCATGGTGAATCTCTGGGTTGGCCCCGGACGTCTTGTGCGTTAGGCCGTAGTAATCGCCCCCTGGTCAGCCTGCTGCACCAGCCTGGCGTACTTGGCCCAGACCCCGGCGAGGTTTGACTGCTCGCGCGGCTTCCACTCCTTCAGTCGCGCGGCGATCTCATCGTCACTGAGATCGACATTCAGGCTGCGCGCCGGAGTATCGATACGGATCGTGTCACCTTCGCGCACGGCGGCCAGCGGTCCACCCACCCCGGCTTCCGGTGCAATGTGGCCGATCATCAGGCCCTTGGTCGCGCCACTGAATCGGCCATCCGTGATCAACGCCACGGAGTCGCCAAGTCCCTGCCCCACGATGGAAGCAGTCACGCCCAGCATTTCCTGCATTCCGGGTCCACCCACGGGGCCCTCGTAGCGGATGACCACCACGTCGCCCGGGTTGATCTTGCGTTCCAGCACGGCCTTGTGGGCATCAGGCTCGGAATCGAACACGCGGGCGGGGCCAACGTGCTGCTCGCGCTCGTACCCAAAGAGCTTGACGACCGCCCCGTTCGGGGCGATGTTGCCCTTCAGGATCACGAGTCCGCCCGTCTCCTTGATCGGTTGATCGACGGGATGTACGACATCTTGCCCCGGCGTCTCCTTCGCGCCAGCAGCTGACTCGGCGAAGGTCTGCCCGGTAACCGTGATCGCATCACCGTGAACCAGATTCGCATCGACCATGCGCTTGGCAACCACCGGAGTTCCACCGGCAAGGTCCAGATCGAACGCCGAGTACTTGCCGCCAGGCATCATGTCGCAGAAGAGCGGCGTGCGGCGCGAAATCTCGTCAAAGTCGTCAATTGTCAGCGGAATACCGGTCTCCCGCGCCAGCGCGATGAGGTGCAGCACGCTGTTCGTGGAGCCGCCGCTGGCCGCGACGCCGGCGATTGCGTTCTCGAACGCCTCGCGCGTCAGGATGTCCCTGGGCAGCATGCCGCGCGAAAGGACATCCATGATCAAGGCGCCAACTTCCTTGCCGATGGCATTCTTGCGCTGATCAACGGCTGGCGCCGAGGCTGAACCCATGGGCGAAAGGCCAATGAACTCCATCGCCATGGCCATGGTGTTGGCGGTGTACTGGCCACCACACGCGCCCGCGCCTGGGCAGGCGACGTTCTCCAGGTCGACCAGTTCCTCGTCACTCAGCTTGCCGGCGGAATTCGCCCCAATCGCCTCGTAGACGGAGCGAACCGTCACTTCCTTGTCGTGCCAGTGGCCCGGCATGATGGATCCGCCGTACAGCAGCACCGTCGGAATGTTCAGGCGGACTGCGGCGATCGCCAAGCCTGGCAGCGTCTTGTCGCATGCGCCAATGCAGACCAGCGCGTCGAACATATGGCCGCGAGCTACCAGCTCCACCGAATCAGCAATAACCTCACGCGAGATGAGGGAGGACTTCATCCCCTCCGTGCCCATCGTGACGCCATCGGAGATGGAGATGGTATTCAGCTCCTGGGGCGTGCCGCCCGCCTGCCGGATCCCTTCCTTGACGTGCTGCGCCAGCTCACGCTGATTCAGGTTGCACGGCATCGTTTCGATCCAGCAGTGGGCAACGCCGATGATCGGGCGCTTCAGATCATCATCATCAAACCCGGTGCCCTTGAGCATGGCCCGCGCGCCTGCGCGGTCGTTGCCATCCAGGATGACACGGCTCTTGTGCCGCATATCGAAGGTTGTGCCGTCTTTGGCCGCCGGCCGATCAAGGGTGGTGCTCACGTTTGACTGATCCTCCTGTGCCGCCGTTGGCACGCTGCTCATTGTGGCGCTTGCCACAAGCGCCATCGCGCCGTGCGGCGCACGCTGCGGCAGAGTTTCCCCTCCGTTTCACTTTTTCGCAAGTGTGGCTCTGGGCGTGTCATCGAGTGTGCTAGCCGGAGTGCGCTGCCTGGACGACGGTCGGGGTGATGCCAAGGTCGGCAATGGAGCGCGCGGCCTCGACCTGATCTGCGTTTCGTCGTCGCGGAGTGCGCTTTGATCGCCAACCTGCGCGCGGAAATGGCGAATCATTTCCTCTTCCGTCCGCGCACGGGCCTCAACTCCGGCCATCTTGACAAGATCGACCCGGCGAGCGACATCTTCGCGTAGCTCGTCGCCAGATTGCGGCGCAGTCAGCACCGCGATAGCAGCGCCGACGCCAGCACCAAGGATGCCACCGCCAATGAACGCACCCAGGCGACCAAGACTGCCCATGGTTGACCTCCCCGCCTAACCGCGCGCGGCGCGCCGGATGATGGCCCCAAGTAGCCAGGCCACCAGGCCGCAGACTGCACCGAAGGCTGCCGCACCCTGGACACTCACGAGCGGGCGAACAGCCTCACAGGCCGGGCCCGCCAGCACTCCGATTCTTGCGTCGCCCTCGACCTTGACTGCCTCCGCACGCAGGAGCAGTACGTTGCCGCGCACGATACGCGCCTCATCGACGCTGACGGCGACGACCGTCGAGTCGTGAAAGACCGCCTTTTCGCTCTTTGCCGCAAGGATGCCGGAACGGTCAATCTGCGCCGACTTCGCGTCGATCGTGCGCGCGCCGGAATTGTTCATCACGAGGCGCTCAGTGGTGATCTGCTCGGCGCCAGCTCGCTCCATCGTGACATTTTGCGCCTGGACATCGCGGGCATCAGCCTGCAGTAACTCTGAGGCACGGCCAGGCCGGTGCTCGGGACCGTCAGAAATGATGACATCCGCCACAGTCGACGGTCCTGCACCCACCTGGTTCGGATCCACGCTGCTCACAATGATGGAAACTCCTGGTTCGTACGGGGAAGCTGGCGCCACGTTCGTTGCCCGAGTGTAGCACCGCGTCTGGCGGCTACGATTCGCTGCCCACCCGCGTAACGCGCACCATGATCACCGTCAAAATCATGATCACGACCAGGAGCAGAAACGAGGCTGCGGCGGCATTCCCCATATCCAGCGACGTAAAGGCATTCTTCCAGATAAGGTAGGAGATCGTTTCGGTCGCGCTGCCAGGCCCGCCCCGGGTGAGAATGTAGATCAGGTCGTACGTCTTCATGGCGGCAATCAAGCGGATGAGCACCGCCACGACCAGCACCGGCGTGAGCAGCGGCAGCGTCACCGTCCGCAGCGTCTGCCAGGCGGTGGCTCCATCGACAGCGGCCGCTTCAATCGGGTCTTTCGGCAGCGCAGTGAGCCCGGCCAGGATGATCACGATCATGAGCGAGGTCTCGTGCCAGACATCGACGCCAACGATTGTCGGCATCGCCGTGTTCTGACCGGAAAGCCACTCCTGCTTCGGGAGGCCAACCAACCCCATCGCCCAGTTGATGGCGCCCAACTCCGGGTGAAGCAGCAGGCGCCAAATCATCCCGACCGCAATCGGGCTGATCAGCAGCGGAATCAGGAGTATGGCCAGGTAGACGTTGCGGAAACGCAGGCCAGGCCGGTTCAACAGCAGCGACAGCCCCAGCGCCACACATAGCTCGATAACCACCACGCTGACGGCAAGAACTGCAGTATTGCGCGCCGCATTCAGAAAGAGATCATCCCGCAGGGTCTTGGCGTAGTTCGCCCACCCGGTGAACTCCCCAATGCCGCCCTCGGTTAAATCGTAGGCGTGCGTGGAGACGAAGAGCGCGAACAGCAGCGGGAATCCCACCACCAACGCCAGTGCGACAATCGTGGGCAGCGTCATCCCATAGCGGAATAGCCCACTCGCCGTTGACCGTCCTGATGCCGCCCGCAGCCTGGCTTTCGGCTCGTTGCTGATCTCTGCTGGTTGATCCAGCGCCATGCACGTGCTCCACGCGCCAGGGGCACTCCCTGCCTGGAAGTGCCCCTGGTGGTTACTCGACAGATCTAGAGAAGTTCAGCGAGCTCAGCCGCTGCGGCGTCCATCGCTTCTTGCACCGGGGCGCCAGCAACCGCTTCCGCGAGCCGGCGGCCCGTAATCTCGACCAGTTGCGTCTGCTTGGTGATCGCCGGCAGGCCCTTCCCGGTAGTGATCATGTCGCCCGCCTGGGGCAGCCACGGGAACTTGGCCAGAATCTCTTCATTCTTGTACGGGGCTTGCTGTGTGGGGAGGCTACCCGCCAGGGCGCGGCGCATCGCCACGTCTGGCGATTCCACCCAGCGCACGAACTCCCACCCGGCGTCCGGGTTTGGCGAACTCAGCGGAATTCCCCAGCCCCACGCCCCGCTCAGGCCCGTGCCGCCCGGCATGACCGTGCTGGCGTTCTTGCCGGCCGCCGCCGCCTCGGCGTCGCCATCCACCACCGCCAACATCCACATGAAGCTGACGGAACTGAAGGCGTTTCCAGCCGAGTAGACCGCGATAGAGTCATCGTAGTTCGCGCTGGCCGCGCCAGTTTGGGCTGCGTGGTTAATGGCGTCCACGTACAGCGACGCTGCCTTGACGCCGTTCGCATCGTTGATGGCTGGCGCAGACATATCCGCGTTGTAGAAATCGCCGCCGCAACTGTAGAGGTAGTTGCAGAACTCCATCGTGATGGGGTCGACCTGCTGGCCAGTCATGGCCGTGCCGTACAACTCCTCGCCCTTCCAGGCGGTTATCGCCTTGGCCAGCTCCACGTAGCTCTCAACGCTGTCCGGCATGGTGAAGTCCATGCCCGAGGCCGCCTTGAAGTCAGCCTTGAACGCATCGTCGTTCGCCAGATCCTCGCGGTAGATCAGGCCCATGGGGTAGGCGTAGAACGGTACGTAGTACATCTTGCCGTCAGCGCGGCCCACAATATCCAGCGTCGCCGGAATGTAGCGGTCCAGCTCGATGGCGCCGCCACTGTTCGCAATGCGCTCATCAAGCGCCTCGACCCAGTTGGAGCGCGCGAACTCATAGACCCAGTAGAAGTCAACTTCGAGCACATCGTAGGTGCCATTGCCAGGGCCGGCTGCGAGTTGCGGCACGAGCTTCTCGTGCATCACGCCGTAGGCAACCTTCTCGAAGTTCACCGTGATGCCGGTGAGTTCCTTGAACTCCGGCAACATGTCCTCAATGATCTGCGTCTCCAGCAGATCCTCCATCAGGAGATTCAGGGTGACGCCGTCGTAGTCCTTCGAGAACGTGACCTCATCCTGGGCACGGACCGGGCGCCGGAGTTGCGGGGCTCCGCCCAGCACCAGGCCGCTTGCTGCCGCCGCCTGAAGTAGTCGCCGCCGATCGATCCGCCGAAAATTCGAAGACATCCTGAGGTCCTCCTGCGCATCAGCGCGTCATCGCACGTGAGCCTGGTACCTGCAATTGCCTGTGCATTCTCGCACCATTGGAGCTTGCGTACTCAGGGATAGCAATGAACTTCCGCAAGGAGCCATCCGGGCCCCGGATTACACCTTCTCACCCCTCCTCCTGGACCACTACTGCGCGGGGCTCGTCCGGCCTCCGTGCAAACCACGTGTCGAGCCAGCTTTCCGAGAGCGCCGTCAACGATTCATGGTCTACCGACGCACCGATCACGGCCGTCCGGCGAGCCGGGACTGCGCGGCAGGGAAGGCCTCGACGCCGGGGCCAATGTGTCCGCGGTGGATCGAGCGGAACTGATGCGCCCGGCCTTCGCCCTTCCGAATCACCTCCGCGACCCCTCTGTCCCAGCGGCAGGCATTGGCGCGCTCCCACTCCGAGACGTGAATGTCACAGTGGTCCGGTGTGATTCTTCGGCGGCTCACTTGACCGCGCCAAAGGTGAGGCCGCTTACGAGGTACTTCTGGATGACCCAGGTCAGGGCCACGATGGGTGCAATCATCGCCATGGTCGCCGCGCAGATCGCGCCGATCTGGTCACCCTGGGAGGACATCAGCCCGGCAAGCGCCACCGGCAGGGTCTTGGAATTGCGCCCGGTCAGGACCAGGGCAAACAGGAACTCGTTCCACGAAAGGACGAAGGCGAACACGCCGGCCGCCAGCATCCCCGGAACCGAAAGTGGCACGATGATGCGCCAGAAGGCCCCCAGGCGCCCGCTCCCGTCGACGAGCGCCGCCTCCTCGAGTTCCTGAGGAATCCCCTGGAAGAACCCAATCAGAATCCAGACGACAAATGGCAGGTTGAACGACAGAAAGATGACTGCCAGCGCCCAGCCCTTGTCCAGCAGTCCGAAACGCTGAGCCAGGAGATAGAACGGGATCACCAGCGCTACCGGCGGCAACATTTGCGTCCCGAGCACCGAGAGGCTGAACGGCTGCCCTCCGGTGCGGAATCGCGCAATGGAATACGCGGCCAGGGAGCCGATAGCCAGGCTCACCATTGCCGAGGCGACACCAATCCACAACGAGTTCCAGAAGTACTTCAGAAAGGCATCATCCCGGAAAATCTTCGTGTAGTTCTCAAGCGTGGGCGAGAAGAAGATGTTGCCGGGGTCGTAGACAACGCGCTTGGTCGCGAAGGATGACCGCGCGGTCCAGAGCACTGGCAAGAGGATGCTGAGACAGGCCGCAATCAGGACCAGGTGCGTTAGCGCCATCGAGACCGAGAACCGGCGCCGCGGCCCGGCAAACTGTGCGCTGCTGACGTTGCTGCTCACGTATGAGATGTCCCTCCGCCAGCCATTGTATCCGGCAGGCTGCAAAACCGGAGGCCTGGTGGCCTCCGGTTTTCACGCGTGCGACGACGATTGACCCAGGATTCAGTCAGCCGCGGCCGAGTGCGAGCAGCAGTGGCTGCCGTTGCCATGCGCTTCCGGAATCGGCTGGTTGAGCGCCGGGTTTTCGTTGAAGAAGCCGTGTGGCTGCAGCATGAAGCTGGCGTAGCCCACGGGCATTACCGGCCAGTCTTCCGGGCGAGGCGAGTGATGGCTGCCCAACGTGTACCAGACCACGACATCCGTGTCTTCCAGCGAGCGATTGGCGGCCGTCCACTCCGGCAGGCCGGTGCCGGGGTGCTGCGCCGGGAAATCGCCTGCGGGCGTCTTCTCCTCGTCACGGTACGGCGTTGCCCAGAAGTGCTTCATCATGAAGCCGGCCCGCCGCGCGATATTCGAGGCAGGGCTGGCCATCGCTTCGACGTTGTGCATCGGCAACAGCCGGTACGCCACCGGATCACCTGCTGCGTTCAGGCTGTTCGGGTTGACCACCTTCCAGACGCGGCCACGCAGCGGATCGATCAACTGCTGTGCTTCCAGTTCGCTCTTGAGCTGTGTGCGCACCGTGCGGAAGGACGACTGCAGCGGGTAGAGCGAAGCATCGGTTTCGGTTTCGCCGTGCTCCTCGTAGACATTGTTGACCGTGCCGTCCACGTCCATGTCCAGCCGGAAGTTGAAGAAGTGCTGGTGCAACGGCGCATAGAGCCCGTCAGCATTGAGCAACGTGCCGTGCGTCGGCTTCGTCCCCGGCTCGACCGCGCCGGTGGAAACGATGCCGGTCAGCTTCACCTCACACTGGATCGTGCCATCCTGGTAGAAGTACCAGTAGATGCCGTAGTCGTAGTTGCCAATCGTGGCGAAAACGGAAACCACCAGCCGGCGGGAACGGCGCAGGTCCGTGCGGCCCGATCGCCAGTTCGTGTGCCGCCAGAGAACTCCATAATCCTCTTCGTGCATGCAGATGGCATTCTTGATGGTGAAGGGCTTCCCATCAGCATCAGCCACCGCCACGTCGAAGTAGTAGATCTCGCCGAGGCAGTCGCAGCCGAGTGTGAGCGAGTTGATCAAGGCGCCAAAGTTGAGCTCGCCGCCGTCGTAGGTGTTCTTTCGGACATGGGTCGGGTTCGGGTCACCGTAGGGCACCACCATGTCGCCCATGCCCGCACGGTACATAATCGACCGCTCGCGGCCATCGTCTTCGACCCACTTCACCTGGTGCAGCACCAGCCCCTCGCGCGGGGTAAACCCGACCCGGAACTGCCAGTTTTGCCACTTCACCTCGTAGCCATTGACCTCGAAGCTCGGGCCCTGCGGCTGGATAATTTCGAGTGGCTTCAGGTCAGTGCGGAACGGGCCGACATCATCGGGACCGAAGTTCCCCTCCTCCATTGGCACATGAACGACGCCGAAGTCCTGCAGGCGCAGAATCTTGCCGTCATTCAGGTCGAAAGTCAGGATGAGGTTCTCGACCGGGTGGGCGTACCCGTTGTCGTCGTCAGGATTTGCGCGGACCCAGACCAGGCCGCGCGTCAGGCGGTGCTGGGCGAACTCCGGCTCGTCGTCGTAGAAGCCAAACGGCCACGGATCGACCCAGACAAGATCCATATCCGTGATGCCGCGCTTGGCCATTGCCGCCTGAAAGTCGGGATCCTGGCGGATCGTCTCTTCGCAGGCCAGGATCTCCTCCATGATGAACGGCGCCTGACCCACCGCCACGACATCCCAGGCGATGACCTTGCCCTCACTCAGCGACACAAACGCCTCGATGCTCGCCCGATCACCTCGGTCAATGAGGACGATGCGCGCCTCGCGAGGCAGATCATCGACTCGGCCCGCTGCTTCGGCTTCCGCCAGTGCGGCCTTTGCCGGCTCCTTCAGCGAGACTTCGACGAAGCGGTAGCGGCGATCATCCCAGCCGTCAGGCGCTCCGGCCTTGAGGATGGCTACCGCCTCCCGAATCTCATCCGTCGACAGAATCTGCAACGGGTGTGCAATGCGCTCGACTGCCTGGGCCATGATTCTTCCTTTTCACGCCAAATGCGCGACGTTCCGTGTGTTGCGGCAACGGTACGGTCGGTCTGGAGCGGTTGCAAGTCACTGCGCCACCAGTGCCCGCTGCAGCCTTCGTTGCTTCCCGGTCTGGCCGGATTCCCTAGAGCAACCCGGCCAACTCCTCAGCAGCGCCATCCAGGCCCTCCTGCGGTGTTTTTGCCCCCGCCACAACGTCGCTCAGGTGCCGCCCCATGATCTCCACCAGTTGCGCCTGCTTGGTCACGGCGGGCAGCCCCTCGCCAGAGGCAATCATGTCCTTGGCCTGTGGCATCCAGGGGTACTTGTCCAGGAACTCCTGGTTTGCATAGGGTGCTTCCTGGGCGGGTACGGCGCCGGCCAGGGCGCGCTTCATCGCCACTTCAGGCGACTCCACCCACTTCAGGAACTCCCAGGCCGCATCCGGATTGGGAGAACTGACCGGAATCCCCCAGCTCCACATGCCGGTCAGGCCGTGGCCACCTGGCATCACAGTCATGACGTTCTTGCCTTTTACCACCGAGGCGTCGTCATCGTTGAACACCGAGAGCATGAACATGTATGAAATCATGCTGAAGGCCTTGCCCTGGCTGTAGGTCGCCATGGTGTCATTCAGGTCCGCGCCTGCCGCGCCTGGCTGGGCGGCATTGTTGACACAGCGGGCGTACAGTTCGGCCGCCTTTACGCCGGTTTCGTCGTTGATAGTTGGTTCAGTCATGTCGGCGTTGTAGAACGCGCCGCCAAGGCCATAGAGAAAATTGCAGAACTCCATGACGATGGGATCAACCTGCTGCGCCTGCATGGCCGCACCGTACACGCCGGTATCCATCGCGGAGATCGCCTCAGCCATCTCCACATACCCTTCGACACTATCGGGGAGTGCGAGCCTGGCGCCGGTCTGGGCCTCATACGCTTCCTGGAAGGCGCTGTCATCCAGCAGATCCTGCCGGTAGATGAGGCCCATGGGGTACGGGAACATTGGCAAGTAGAACGTCTTCCCGTCGATCTCCGAGCCAATCTTGAGGAGCGCCGGGATATAGCGCGTCAGATCCACCTGGCCACCAGAGGCTTCGATGCGCGGCCCCAGATCTTCCACCCAACCTGAGCGGGCAAACTCGTAAACCCAGTAGAAATCGACCTCCAGCACGTCGTACGACCCACTGCCGGGGCCGGCCGCAAGTTGCGGCACCAGCTTTTCGTGCATGACCGGGTACGCCACTTTCTCGAAGGTGACCGTGATCCCGGTCAGTTCGGTGAACTCCGGCAACATGTCCTCGATGATGGTGGTCTCCAGCAGATCTTCCATCAGCAGATTGAGGGTTGTGCCTTCATAGTCGCGGCTCAACGTGATCTCCTGCGCAGCAGCCGGAAAGGCCGTGCTGCCCAGGAGACTGCCAACGGCAGTGGTCGCAGCCGCCTGCACAATGCGTCTCCGGCTCATGACGGCAGAGGTCCAGCGCGCGCGCATTCCGAAATCCGACATTGCGACTCTCCCGGTCAACTGGCGGCACACTCGAGTTTGCACCGGCAGGCTATCGGGGACTTGAAAGCCTGTCAACGAAGGCCGGTTCGGAACGCCCCGTGTGCATCCCCCAGGGAACCGCTGCGACGGCCCGCGCGTCTCCTACGCACGCGGCTGCAAGTCGAGCGCAGCCATTTCAGGAGGCGCATATGGTTCGCATCCCGATCACCTTCCTGTTTGTCCTCGGCCTTCTCATATCGCCACTGGCCTCGTTCAGCGCGCAGGGTCAGGGCGTCGTGATTCCTGAACCTCCGATCTGCGAAGTTCCCTGCACCACCGAGCCGCTCATCGCAGACCAGGTGGAAATCCGCTCTCAGCGAGTCGAGGTCGAAATCAGCGACCAGGTAGCGACCACGCACGTTTCGCAGATCTTTCACAATCCGAACGACTGGGTCGCTGAAGGCACGTACGTCTTTCCCGTGCCGCCCGACGCCGCCATCTCCGGGTTCAGCATGACCGTCGATGGCGAGCCAGTTGAGGCGAAGCTGCTCGATGCCGGCGAGGCAAGAGCCATTTACGACGAGATCGTGCGCAAACTGCGCGACCCCGCGCTACTCGAATACCTCGGGTCTGGCCTTATCCAGGCCAACGTGTTCCCGATTCCGGCCGGCGAGGACCGCGAGATTGCGCTGTCCTACAGCCAGATTCTGCCGGCCGAGAATGGCCTGACCCACTACCGCTACCCCTTCAACGCCCAACCGTTCACGGCAACCCCCCTCCAGAATGTCAGCATTCACGTGGCCGTGAGTTCGAACGAACCACTCCGGGCGGTCTACTCTCCCACGCACGACATCGCCGTAGACCGCACAAGTGATATGGCGTTTGCGGCGGGTTACGAAGCCACTGAGGTAATCCCGGACAGCGATTTTGAGCTTTTCTGGAGCGTGTCCCCTGGCGATGTCGGCGCGAGCGTCGTCTCATACTTCGATCCCAGCCGCGATCAGGGGTACTTCCTGCTCCTGGCTGCGCCCGGCATCGAGCAGAGCACAGACATTGTGGCCAAGGACGTGATTGTCGTCCTGGACACCTCGGGCAGTATGGAGGGCGAGAAAATCGAGCAGGCGCGCGAGGCGCTTCTGTACGTGCTCGATCACCTGAACCCGGACGACCGGTTCAACATCGTCGAGTTCAGCACCGGCGCCCGTGAGTACAGCCGGGATCTGCTGCCGGCCGCAAACGCCTCGGAAGCCATTCCGTGGGTCGAGCGCCTTGAGGCCACGGGTGGGACAGATATCAACCTGGCGCTGCTGAATGCTCTGGACATGGTTCAGCCCGGGCGACCCACCATGCTCCTGTTTCTGACTGATGGCGTCGCCACAGAAGGCGAGCAGGACACCAGCCGCATCATCGGCAACATCGCGGACGCCGCGCCCTCTAACGTCCGCCTGTTCTCCTTTGGCGTCGGCGACGATGTCGATACCATCCTGCTGGACACGCTCTCCAGCGAGCAGCATGGCCGTACCACCTACGTGCGGCCCGGACAGGCCCTCAACGAGGCAGTCTCAGGGTTCTACTCTGGCATCACCGCGCCAGTCCTGGCGGATGTCGAACTCACCGTTGACGGCGTGACGGTGGAGGATATCTACCCTGCGCCGCTGCCAGACCTTTTCGCCGGCTCACAACTCGTCGCACTCGGCGCCTATCGCGCCGGCGGCGACGCCGAGATCACCCTCAGTGGCGAGGTGAATGGCGCGCCGGCGGAGTTCACCTACCCAGTCACGTTCACCGCCCACGGCGGCAGCGATTTCCTGCCGCGCCTGTGGGCGACTCGCAAGATCGGCTACCTGGTCAACCAGATCCGCCTTCACGGCGAGAATCCCGAACTGATTGACGCCATCATCGACCTGAGCCTTGAGTACGGCATTGTCACGCCCTACACCTCGTATCTGATCACGGAGGATGACATTCGGTCTGACGCCGCGCGCGAGCGTGCGGCGGACATGGCGGCCAGTGAAATCGCAGGAGCGCCCTCCGTGGGCTCGGTCGCCGTCGACCGTGCGCAGTCCGTCCAGCAACTGGCTGACGCAGAGCAGGCCATGCCAGCCCCGCAGGCGACGTTCGTCAGCGAAACCGGAGAGGAAGTCAGCGCTGCCGAAGTCCTGCGCTATGCAGGGAGCAACGCTTTCGTTCTGCGCGATGGCGTTTGGACAGACACCCGGTACAACCCGGAGGCCATGACGACGATTGATCTCGCGTTCGCGAGCGACGAGTACTTCGCGCTGCTTGACGAACACCCTGACCTTGCTCCGGCATTCGCCCTTGGCCAGAACGTGATCGTGGTTGTGGACGGAGAGGCGTACCGCACCACCACTGACGACTGAGCACCAGAGTCCGCTCACACACAGCGCGGGGCGAAACTGCCCCGCGCGTTCTCACACCTGCACGCGCCCCCGGTTTCACATACGTTGGGCCGCTGACGGTGACGATTCGGCAGAACGGTGCGGCGTCATCGGCAGAACGGTGCGGCGCCATAAGGAAACAAAACTGGAGTGACCCTATGTCGATCGTCGATACCAGTTCGGATTTTGGCCAGCGTGTAGCCAGGCGGCTTTCAGATGAACAGGTTGTGTGGCTGGCGACGGTAGACAGCACTGGTACGCCGCAGCCGGTTCCCGTCTGGTTCATCTGGGATGGGCAATCTGCGCTTGTCTACAGCGAGCCCGACCAGGCCAAGATCCGGAACATTGAGCGTTCCGGGCGGGTCGCCTTCCATTTCAACAGTGACTTCCACGGCGGCGATGTCGTCGTCCTGACCGGGACCGCCGAGATTGAGCCGTCCGCCCCGGCTGCTGACCAGAATCCGGCCTACATCGAGAAGTATGCAGACGGCATTGCCTCGATCAACATGACTCCGGAGTCCTTCGCGGCGACCTACTCCGTGCCGATTCGTGTCACGCCGTCCAAAGTTCGCGGCTTCTAGCCGCTCAGAATGATCTGACCGAGCGGGCAGCAACCTTCTTGGGGGACACTGCCCGCTCGCGACCTGAGCGGGGTTCAGAAGGTTGAGCGCATGGTGATTGACCCGAGCACCAGGTTCGGCCAGCGGGTGGCAGCGCGCCTCCAGCGCGACGAACTTCTTTGGCTGACAACGGTTTCCCGCGATATCACTCCGCAGCCGTCCTTGATCTGGTTCTATTGGGACGGCGAGACCGTTTTGATCTACAGCCAACCGAACGCTCCGAAGTTGCGAAACATCGCCGTCCACCCTGTTGTCAGCCTGAACTTTCAGGCCAATGACGAAGGCGAAGATGTCATTATCCTGACGGGCAAGGCTGCCATCGACCCGTCCGCCCCGCCGTCCAATCTCCACGCCGGGTACCGGGAAAAGTACGCCCGGGGCACGGTCCAGATTGGCATGACCCCGGAGTCCCTTGCCGCTGAGTTCTCCGTCGCCATTCGTGTTGCCCCCACGAAGGCTCGAGGTTTCTGACTGGCGCCTGGCCGCACGTGGACGCCCAGGCAGTTGAGCGCGCCCGCTACCTGAATGCGTCGACAAGCGAACCAAACACCGCGCTTGCAACGAGCACGACGATAATCGTCACAGTGAACACGGCCGCAAAGCCGTTGAGCAGCAGCCACGCGCGGCGGTCAGCTTCCACCCGTTCCCGGCGTTCTGCAGCCGTCGGTTCGGGGCGCTCCATTGCCGGGTATGAGGAAGCTCCGCCGCCGGCGGAGAACCCGCCCACATACTGGCGCATGATGTGATCCTGGATCACCTGCTGCCGGATGGTGCGGTCGTACGCCTGCCGTTTGATGGGGTCGCACAGGACGGTGTACGCCGCATTTAGGCGGCGCGCGGTCTCTTCAGCCACCGCACGTTGCTCCGGCGATTGCCGATCAGGATGCGCGCGCTTCATAGCCAGTCGGTACGCCCTGGTAATCTCGGCGTTGGTCGCCGTGAACGGAACGCCCAGGAGGGAATAGTGATCTTCCTGGTCGGGATCGCTTCCGGAGACTGGGCCAGGGCCGGCTTGCGTTTGTGCTGATTGCCGCGATGTCACGTTGTGCTTGACGAACCCTTCTGCAATGCCACATTCTGCAGTCTGGGTTTAGCACGTCGCGCTGGAAAACTGGTATACCCATCGTGTGGCTTCACCACACAATGCCCCGGAATTCCAGCGTTCACGGTTGCTGCGGAGGAACTGATGCTGGTTGATGTGATCAGCGTGCCCTATCGCTATGATCGGCGCGGAGAGGGAGTTGGGGGCGGTCCGCAGGCCCTGCGCGACGCCGGACTTGGCGCACGCTTGCGCCAGGCCGGCCTGGCGCTTGGCGCGGACTGTTCAGCACACCTTCCCGACGCCGACCGCGTGGACGGACGCACGGCCGTCAACATCGGCAAGTTGGGCGCCAACACAGCCCAACTCGTAGCCGCCGCGAGGCACGCAGGCAACGGCGCGCTCGTCCTGGCCGGAGACGATACCGCGGCAATCGGCGTCGTGGCCGGCCTTCAGGCCGCAGTGGGGGCCGCCACGCCCATCGGCAGTATCTGGCTCGATGCACACGGCGACTTCAATACGCCGGAGACCTCCTACAGCGGTATCCTCGCCGGCATGCCCCTCGCCATTCTGGCGGGCCTGGCGGGCCCCCTCTGGCGCGAGGCGGCCGGACTCGCCTCACCAGTCGCTACCGACCGCCTGGTGCTGGCCGGTATCCGCGACCTCGATGAGAAGGAAGCAGAGTTGCTACGCAGCACAGACGTGCGTGTGGTTCCCGCCGGAGACGTGCGGAAGGGCGCCCCGTTTGCGGAGACCGTGGCATGGCTGGCCAGCCGCAGCGCCCTTCTCTACCTGCACGTCGATCTGGATGTCCTCGACCCGCGCTTCGTTCCCAGTGCCTCGACGCCCGCCGCCGATGGCCTGACGGTGGACGAACTTGTGCGCGCGATGGTCGAAGTGCTCGGAACTCGAAAGGTGGCCGCCATTGCGGTAACCAGCCTCAACCCCGGGGCGGGCACCCGCGGCCAGCGGTCGCTGGAATCGGTGTTAGCCTTGCTGGAAAGAGCCCTGCCTGCCTGGCAGGACGTTCCGCTGCCAGACGCCGGTTAGGGGTGCGGTTCTGCCACCGTGGCTGTTACCGCGTTCCAGGCATTGCCCAGTTCCTGCACCGACTGGTAGGTCTCCAGCATTGTGCGCCACATGCCATCGACAGCGGCCCTGGCGGCGGCCAGGTCGTCTGCAGCCAGCGCTTGCTCCAGCGCCGCAGCACCTCGTTCCTGATTCGCCGCATTCTCGACCGCAGCCGCGGCCAGAGCTCTGGCCGCGGCAATCTGGTTGGCTGCCAGCTCAGCCGACGATGTCACGGCAGGTGGCTGCGCCGCGCGCTCGTTCACCGTTGCGCCGCCGTATCTGGGGGGCAGCTTCTCCCCCTGTGCATCCCAGAAGGTGTGGGTGGGTTCAATGTGCGGCGTCACCGAGAGATACATCGTCATTGGCTGATCGCCAACCGTGCGGACCTGGTGCATCTGGTTCGCGGCCGCAAAGCACATCTGGCCGGGCCCCAGCACCGCCCGCTCGCCGTCAATCTCGAACTCGCATTCCCCTTCCAGAATCAGGAAAACCTCCTGGCCGAGGTCGTGCGAATGCCTGCCGCCAACCTCTCCCGGCTCCATACGCAGGAACCGGGAGCGGATGTCCGGCAAGATGACCACGTTGCGCACATCCTTGCGAAAGTCATACACGTCAAAGGGCACAGTCGCGTCCTTCCTCGTTGTTAGCGCTGCACAAATGCCAGGATAATGTCGCGAACCAGCGCAATGTCCCTCACGCCATCGCGTCCCGTCGTCTCCGGCGATTGGCCCGTCAGAACACAGTGGCGAAAGTGCTCCAGTTCCCGTTCAAACGGGTTCTCGTGCCAGCTCAGTTCCTTGCGCCACGGCGTCTGGTCGGAATCCATGCCGTACTGCGTCACCGTGGAAGGTTGCCCGAGTGAGAACCCGGTGGGAAAAGTGGCGATTACGCGATCACGCGAACCATAGACTTCAGTGTCTCCTTGAAGTCCCAGAGTTCTGGCAGGTCGATCCAGGTGCAAACGGCGCGCTTCCCTTCGGGATACTCCAGCGTCGTCGTGATGCCGTTGCCCTCCGACCAGATTTCGGTGCTGATGACGCGAGACGGTGGGCCGAAGAGGCCGTGCAGATTCCCGATATCGTGGATCATGCTGCCGAGCACGATGGTGTATGCGCGCAACACACTGGCGGGTAGGTCGGCGGCGCTGGCGAACCCCAGCGTCTCTGCAACCTGCCGGGCGTGCCCCGCTGCGGAACTTTCAAATGTGTCCGCCGGGATATCGTCGAATCTCAGGACGTTGAACTCGGCAACGTGCAGCGAGTTATCCGGATGCAGGTGGTTGACCTGGATGAAGCGCGTGTCGAACATTTCGCGGACCCTCGCCTTCGCGTAGCGGTAGGCCGGGTCGTAGCGCTTCATGTACGCCACCATGAGGACCGTACCGGCGGCGTCCGCAGCGGCAACCATCTGGTTCGCCTCATCAACGGTTGTGCACATCGGCTTTTCGACGAGCACATGCTTGCCCGCTTCCGCAGCGGCGATGCTCGGCGCCGCGTGTGACCCGGAGGAACAAACCACCACGGCGTCGATATCGGTCTGCAGGAGATCTCGATAATCTCGGAACAGCCGGTCTGCCGGGATGTGGTAGCGCTCACCAAGAGCATCGAGCAAGCTTTGCGAGAGGTCGGAGACACCGCCAATCTCAAACTCCTCGCGCCGCGCCGAAAGAATTGGCAAGTACTGGATCTGGGCGATCGCGCCGCCCCCGATAAGCCCGATTTTCAGTTTCGACGTCGTCACAGAACGTCCTCCGGTCATACCAGCAACACCAACTTCAACCGCATGTGTTTCGCTAGCGTCGAACAACCTGTCTGGTCCTGGGATCAAGAATGTCTCGCAGGCCGTCGCCAACCAGATTCGCCGCCATGATGGTCAGGGCAATGGCCGACCCCGGAAAAACCACCAGCCACCAGGGTGGATCAAACGATTGCGCCAGCACGCCACCCAGCATGTTCCCCCAACTGGGTGTCGGAGGCGGCACGCCAATCCCCAGGAAGCTGAGGGACGCCTCGGCGAAGATGGCCGCGCCAAGGTTTACCGTCGCAATCACCAGCAGCGGCGCGACACACTGCCGGGCGATGTGCTGCGTCATGATGCGGGCGGGAGAAGCGCCGGCACAGCGTGCAGCATCGACGTAGGATGTCTCCTTGGTGGTCAACACGACCGAGCGGGTGATGCGCGTGGCCAGTGGAATCTGCGAAATGCCAATGGCGATTACCACAGTCATCAGCCCGGCTCCAAGCGCGACCATCAGGAGCATGGCCAGAATCAACGTGGGAAACGACATCAGTACTTCGATCAACCGCTGGCTGATCATGTCAAAGCGATTCCCGCTGTACCCGCTGGCGATTCCCCAGATCATGCCCAGAGATACGCCGAGCCCGACCGACGCCAGGCTGACTGCCAGCGTGACCCGCGTGCCAAAAATGATTCGGCTCAGCACATCGCGGCCAAGGTGGTCGGTGCCCAGCCAGTGTTCCGCCGATGGCGGCGCTTGCGTGGCCAGGTAATCGGTCTCCAGCGGCGGGTAGGGCGCAATCTGCGGCGCAAAGATGGCCACCAGCGCAACGATGGCCAGGGCGAAAGCCGAGGCCACCCCCATCGGCGCCGCGCGCCAGACACGTTGCAACGTGGCGAGGCCCGGGCTCGCATGGCCTGCGGGAGATGACGTGGGTTGAATTGGGACCGGGAATGTGCTGTCCGCCAAGGTTCCATCCCTGGGTGTACTCGCGCAAGCGGCGCCGGCTAGGCAAAGCGAATCCTTGGATCGATCCAGGCGTAGCTGAGATCGATCAGGAGATTCACGACAACGAAGATCAGCGCGTAGAGCAGCACAAGGTTCTGGATCACCGTCCAATCCCGGGAGGTCATGGCCTCAACCAGCATGGTGCCCAGACCCGGAACGCCAAAGGCCGTCTCGGTCGCCACAGTCCCGCCGAGCAGCCCGCCGATCGCCACGCCGGAGGTAGTAATGACCGGCAACAACGAGTTGCGAAACACATGGTGCGCCACCAGCGCGCGCTGACCGAGCCCCTTGGCGCGAGCAGTGCGGACATAGTCCTCGTTCAGCACCTCGAGTGCAGCCGAGCGCGTCATCCTCATCACAACGGCGCCCAGGCCAATGCCAAGTGCGATCGCAGGACCAGCCACTATTTGCAGGTTGACGAGCGGCGCTTCCCAGACCTGCGTGATGGTGAGCGGCGGCCGCCATGAGAACAGCCGAACCGTAATCAGCACCATGATCAGGCCGACCCAGAAACTGGGAATCGCCATCGCGGCAGTCACCAGCAACCGGGAGAGATTGTCGAGCCAGGAGTTACGACGCAAGGCACTGATCAACCCTGCGGGAACCCCGATCAGCCACGAGATCGCCACCGCAAGGACCGCGATCTGAGCCGAGATCGGCCCTCGCCGTAGCACCTGGTCGCGCAGCGGTTCTCGCGTCCAGAACGAGTAGCCAAGATCGCCACGCGCGATGTCCTGCATCCAGGCGAGATATTGCTGATACAACGGTCGGTCCAGTCCCAGGCTGGCCCGGACCGCAGCCAGTTCATCCTCAGTCAGCACCCGTGTCGACTGGCCCTGTGATCCCATCATTGCCAGCGGGTCTCCGGGGAGCACCCGCATGGCGACAAAGATCAGTACCGTGATGCCAAGAATGGTCGGCACAGCAAGAGCAAGGCGACGCAAGATGTATCGCGACATTGCCTACCCGGCGGGGACAGGGCATTGGAGCGACCTCGCCCCAATGCCCCTCGCCTCTATTGATCGAGCCAGCCGGTGTCCAGTCGACCCCACACAGACTGCGTGCGCGCCTCCATGCCGTGACCCTTGAAATACGATTGCCACATTGGCAGGTGGAAGGTCCACCCGATGAGGATCCAGGGCGGATCTTCATCCAGCACGTCCTCGATCTGGCGGAAAATCGCGGTCCGCGCTTCCAGATCCATTTCCAGGTCGGCAGCGCCCAAAAGCTCATCGAATTGCGGATTGGAATAGCCGCCGAAATTCTGGGAGGCGTCAGTGCGGAAATACAGATTGCCAATGGCGGAAAAGTCAGAGACCGTGATGGTCGGCGTGTCGAGCACCAGGTCGAAGTTGCCAGCACTCTCCTCTTCAACGAGTTGTGCGCGCTCGGTGACGCGAATCTGAAGATCGATATTGAGCGCTGTCCGCAGCAGGTCCTGGATCGCGGGGGCCAGGATCTCCGCATGCGGGGCGACCGAGGCCGCCAGTAGTTCCACACCGCTGATCCCGTCAGCGAATCCGGCCTCGGCCAACAGCGCCTGAGCGGCGGCGATATCCTCGTCTTTCTCCGCGCGATACCCCGGCAGCAGTGCGATCTCCTCACCGGGAGTGGCGTATGGACTCGCGTGCGTGATCCAGCGGGTCAGCGCGATGGTCTCCTGGGTCCGGAAGGCGCCAATTAACGCCTGGCGATTGAGCGCCAGGTGCATCGCCCGGCGCACGCGTGGATCGCTGAATGGTTCGCGCCGCGAGTTGATATAGAGCATGTAGCAGCCGATGCTGGGAACCTGCCTGGCGCCAATATTGTCGCGCCGTTCACCTTCGGCAAACGTTTCGACCGAAACGTTCCAGGAAAAGCCCGCCTGGTCCGTCAGGACGGCCGTCCCGCGGTCTGACCACGCAGCGACGTGAAGCAGTTCCAGGCCATCGAGGTACGGGAGTTCAGGATTCCAGTAGTTTTCGTTCCGGGAGAAGACCCAGCGTTCTGCTTCGTTGTACTCCTCGAACACGAACGGCCCCGTGCCCGGTGAGACAACGCCTCGCAGATCCTGGTTGTTGGCGTCGAGCGCGGCCCTGGAGTAGACGACGCTGAAGGGCGCAGCCAGCGCTGTGAGAAGATCCGCCTGGGGTGCACTGAGCTTGAACTGGACCGTGAGTGGATCGGCTGCCTCGACGCTCTCAACCGAACGGTAGAACGACTGCATGATGCTGATAATGCCCTCAGGCGGATTGATTGCCCGGCTGAAGGTGGCCACCACATCATCCGACGTGAACGGTGCGCCATCATGGAACGTGACGCCTTCCCGCAGGTTGAACGTGTACGTCAGGCCGTCTTCCGACACTTCCCAGCTTGTAGCCAGGCTGGGGATGATCGACTGGAGGCCATCCAGGGGATTGAAGCGCACCAGGCCGTCATACAGGTGCGTCAGCACAGCGACATTGCCGCCCTGGTAGATGTCGTAGCTGGTGGTGGTGATGCCGAACGCAGTCCGCAGGATCCCTCCCCGCTTCGGCTCGGGCTCGGGCGCAACCAGGAGGCCAGTCTCTGCGGCTGCGACGAGCGGGTCGTCCTGCGCCAGGCCTGAGGTCATCGTCGCCAGGTCTGCCCAGGCCAACGCGGGCAACGCCAGCCCCAGCATGCCGGCTCGTTTCGCCAATGCTCGCCGGGAAATCTTTACCAGGTCCGTCGTGCTGCACGGCGCGTGTGTTTCACCAACTCTGGCCATCGTTCCCTCCTCGTCGTCGAAAGAAGGAGCATTTCGCTCACCAGGTCATCCCGTGTGAAATGGACAGCGGCGAGCATAACCGGAAACTCATGCGTGTCAAGCTGACTTTGTCGTAATGTGAATCGGGCACTGTTGCGGGCGCCCTGGCGCCGTGCTAGACTCGCTCGCTGTGCTCACACGTTGAGCGCTTACTTTGCTACGCGTGAGATTCCGGGCCGTTTGGAGTGCATTGCGCTTCCGCCATGAGCCCGCCGAGTTCTGGAAAAAGAAAGACGGAGTTCAATGGTCGCCCAAATCGTCCGCGAAATTGAGGCCGAGCAGTTCAAGCCGGATGTTCCCGAATTTGGCCCCGGAGACACCGTGCGGGTGCACGTCAAGGTCGTTGAAGGCAGCCGCGAGCGTATCCAGGTGTTCGAAGGCGTTGTGATCCGCCGTCGCGCCGGCGGCATCAATGAGAACTTCACGGTCCGGCGCCTCGCCTCCCACGGTATCGGCGTGGAGCGCACCTTCCTGCTGCACTCCCCGCGCATCGACAAGATTGAGGTTACGCGCCGGGGCCGTGTCCGCCGCGCCAAGCTTTACTACCTGCGGGGCCGCACAGGCCGCGCCGCCCGCATCAAGGAGCGGCGGACCTAGCCTTTCAACCTGCGTTGATCTCGTTCTCGGCCGCCAGGCAAGCTGCCCGGCGGCCGATTCTCTTTCCCTGGTGAACGCCTGCGTGGTAGTGTCCGGGTGTGGTCGCAACACGCATTGCCAAACATCGTTCAGCGGGACCGGAGTCGCCCGGCCGCAGTGAGGTTGGGCGCCCCTCGCTGGTGTGGGAGTCGGTCTTCTGGGAATGCGGCATGCGCTGCGTCGCCGGCGTTGATGAAGTTGGCCGGGGGGCCATGGCCGGGCCCCTCGTTGCTGCCGCCGTCATTCTCCCCGCCGGTCGCCGCGCGGAGCTTGGCGATTTGCTCTCCGGAGTCCGAGACTCAAAACTCCTCACGCATGAGCGGCGGGTCGCCCTCCTGACGGACATTGAGTCCGTCGCGCAAAGCATCGGGATTGGCATCGTTCCAGTTGATGAACTCGACCAGATGGGGCTTGGCGCCGCCAACCGGACTGCCATGGAGCGCGCCGTACTCCAGCTCGACATCGCGGCCGAGGCGCTGGTTCTCGACGCCTGCGTGATCGACCTGGGGCTCCCGCAAGTTGGTCCCATCGACGGCGACGCGCTCTCCCTCTCGATTGCAGCGGCCTCAATTGTCGCCAAGGTTACGCGGGACCGCGTAATGATTGACCTCGCCGCCGAGGAAGATCGCTACGGCTTCGAACTGCACAAGGGGTACTGCTCGCCGCTCCACAAGGCACGCCTCGCCGAGCATGGCCCGAGCATCCACCACCGCCGCTGCTTCGCACCTGTCGCCTCGTGGAACTCTACGCCCTGATGCGTACGGCGCGCCAAGCTCTGGGAGACGCCGGCGAGCGTCTGGCGCGCCAGCAACTGGAATCGCGTGGCTATTCCTGCCTCGCGGAACAGTGGCGTTGCCCGCACGGCGAACTCGACCTGGTCATGCGTCAGGGTGAGCATCTTGTCTTTGTCGAAGTCAAGGTCCGGCGTGGCGGACTTGTCGAGGCCGAACAGGCGGTTACCCCAGCGCAACAGCGGCGTCTACTGGCAACGGCTCAGACGTTTCTCGATGATCATCCGGATCTCCAGGATCTCACCTGGCGCGTCGACCTCTTTGGCATCACGCTCGATCGGTCCGGCCGGATCACGCGGATCTCCCACCTGGAGAACGCCATCTCAACCTGAGCAACGTGACGCGAGTCCTGCTCCTCCGGCATGAATCCTGTATGCTGCGGAAGGGTCACGGAACAGGGACCTCCCAACGGCCGTGACACAGTCCATCAGCATGAGCGAACTGCAGGCAAAAGGAGTCGCACCATGCGTGTTCCCGGGAAACTGATCGCCACGGCCACAGTGGCGACCGCGCTTACGTTCGGCCTGATTGGCGCAGGGCGCGCTCAGGATGCCACGCCCATGGCGGGAATGGACGCCGCTCCCGGCTACCACAACCACCTGCACCTGGGAACCTGCGATGACCTGGATTCTCAACCCGCCTACGTACTGGCAGACCTCGTGTTTCCTGCCTGGGTGAGTGAACTGACTGGCGAGTCCACGTCAGCCGAGGGCGCTGTCCCGGATGTCGCAAGCTTCGGCGGCGCTCCCATCCCCGTGGCAACCGCCACCACTGAAGTCGATGTCGCCCTCACGGACCTTATCTCCGGAGGGCATGGTCTGAACGTCCACGACGCGGTTGATCCTTCAATCTACATCGCCTGCGGCAACGTCGGCGGCGTTCCGGATGAAAATGGGAACCTGTTCATTGGCCTGGCCGAGCAGAATGACTCCGGATACAGCGGGACTGCCTGGTTCCACGACAATGGCGGCAGCACAACCGTCACCGTGTTCCTGAATCACAACGCGGCGCAGGACGAAATCACCGCCGAACTGACGTCGCTCCAGGCAGCGGCCGCCACACCGGAAGATTCGGCCGAAGTCGCCGCCACGGAAGGGCCGGGCGCAACGCCAGTAGCAGCCCTGGAAGGCACCCCGGTCACGACCTGATCAGCACGTACATACGCACGCGCCTGGCGCGGCCCGGCCGGGCCGCGCCAGGCGGTGCCTGAGGGAACAATGCTCAATTTCGGATCTGGCCTTGGCGGTCTGCCTGAGGGCACGGCGGCTCACCGGGCTGCCGCTCCCGACGCTGTTCGCTGCGCTGTTCTGACGATCAGTGATACACGCGCGGAAGACACCGATACGTCGGGAGGCGTGATACGCGACATGCTCCGCCTGACGGGGCACACAGTCGCGGACTACCAGATTGTGCCGGATGACCCTGCGCGCATCCAGCGCATGCTCTCGGCGTGGATAGCGGACGAGGACATCCGGGCCGTTTTGACGAACGGTGGGACCGGCATTTCGGCGCGAGACACGACGTTCGACGCCATTGCCGGCCTGCTCGACAAGCGCATTGATGGCTTTGGCGAACTGTTTCGCATGCTCTCCTGGCAGGAGATTGGCGCGGCCGCCATGCTGTCTCGGGCGGTTGCGGGCGTCGCAGGCAATACTCTGATCGTCGCCATGCCGGGCTCGACGAATGCCGTGCGGCTGGCCATGACGAAGCTCATTGTCCCGGAACTGGGACACCTGGTGTACGAAATCGACAAGCAACGCTAACCTGCCGATTGTCTCGCACAGGAGGCTCGGCTAGCATCGCGCAGCATTTGACCGCGCATCAGGCACGGACGGAAAGGACACGGCGTTCGTGGGCAACGACAGCGGAGGCGGCAAGCGGCAGGCTCGCGTGCTCAAGGGCTTCCGCGACTACATGCCGGAGCAGATGATTCTCCGGCAGCGCATCATCACCATTTTCCGTGGCATTTTTGAGCAACATGGCTTTGAACCGCTGGATACACCGGCCCTCGAGTATCTCGACGTGCTTACCGGGAAGGCTGGTGAAAACGAAAAGCTGATGTACCGCTTTGAAGACGCCGGCGGTCGTCAGGTTGGGCTGCGCTACGACCTCACCGTGCCGCTGGCGCGGGTGGTAGCGCAACATCAGCATGAACTTGCCCTTCCCTTCAAGCGCTACCACATCGCTCCTGTGTGGCGGGCGGAAAACCCGCAGCGTGGGCGCTTCCGCGAGTTCTGGCAGTGCGACGCCGATATCGCCGGCTCTGCCTCGCCCATTGCAGATGCCGAGGTCATCACCATCATGGCCGAGGCGCTGGAAGCAATCGGCGTGCCCGAGTTTGTGATTCGCATCAGCCACCGCCGACTGCTGGAGAGCATTGGCCTGGCCGCCGGCGTGCCTGCCGAGCAGGCCACCTCGCTGTACCGGGCAGTTGACAAACTGGACAAGATCGGCCGCGATGGCGTGGCTGGCGAGATGGCGGAGGCCGGCCTTTCCCCGGAGCGGGCGGACCGCGTGCTCGATCTTGTGACACGCACGGGACGCCCGGCACAACTTCTGGAGGTGCTGGACGATGAACTCCGTGATGTTCCTGGTGCGACCGAAGCGATCGCAGACATGCGCGTCATCTTTGAGTTACTGCCGGCGTTTGGTGTGGCCGAGCATCGATTCAGCCTGGATCTGGCGCTTGCGCGGGGCCTGGACTATTACACGGGCCCGGTTTTCGAAGCCACCGTCACCGAGCCGAGAGTTGGCTCGGTCGGAGGGGCCGGCCGCTACGACGGACTTGTTGGCGCATTTCTCGGACGATCTGTACCAGCCACGGGGATGTCCCTTGGCCTGGAGCGCATCATCGAGGTCGTGCGTGAGCACAACCTGCTGCCCGCGCCAACCAGCGTGGCAGACGTGGCTGTCGTGGCCATGAAGGACACGGTGACGGACGGCGCGAAACTGGCCCATCTGTTGCGCGAGGCCGGGTTGCGCGTCGATCTTTCCCTTCAGCCGCAGCGCGGCATTGGCGATCAGTTAAAGTTTGCCGACCGTCGGGGCATTCCCCTGGCGGTCATCGTGGGGGCAAGCGAACTGGCGGAAAACTCAGCCACCATCAAGGCGCTCGCCAGCGGAGACCAGGCAACACTTCCACTGGACGAGATTCCCGCCGCAATCAAGGCGCAGTTGGCATCTGCAAAGATTTGGGGACAAGGGACGCATGACACAGCCAGTCGATCTCAGCGACGAGTTCCAGACGTACATGCTGGTCGTCGCCCACCCGGACGACAGCGAGTTCTCCTCCGCAGGCACCGTGGCGCGCCTGAAGGATGCGGGACGCAAGGTGATCCTGATCCAGGTGACCTCCGGGGACAAGGGCAGCCCGGATGTTAACGCCAATTCGGAAGATCTGGCGAAGTTGCGTGAAGGCGAGATGACGGAGGCGGCGAGTCGCCTCGGCATGGATGAAGTCGTCTTCCTCCGCTGCGAGGATGGCTCGTTGATGCCGGACCTCGCGCTGCGTGAGAAGATCGTGCGCATGATCCGCACCTACAAGCCAGACGTGCTCATCACCCACGACCCCTTTCGCCCGTACGCGCTCCACCCGGACCACCGGGCGGTTGGCCTGGCCTCGACCGACGCTGTGTACCCGACTGCGCGTGATCCACTGTATTTCCCTGAACACCTGAAGGACGGGCTGGAACCGCACAAGACAGCCGAGATCTGGTTCTTCGGAGCCGAGCATCCAGACAAACTGGTCGATATCTCCGAAACGTTCGACCGCAAGATGCACGCGCTCCGCGCGCATGAATCCCAGGTCGGCAACTCGGAAGACCTGGAGGTCCGAATGCGAGACCGCGCCAGGGAACTTGCGGAAGGCCAGCCATTCGAGCTGGCAGAGGCCTTCAAGGTCGTCCCGATGCGACGCTGAGTCTCATCATGGAGCGATTCGCCACCACATCAGCGCAACGCAACGTGGACCGCGCCATTGAGGCCGGCAGGCACGCGTTTGGTGATGCCTGGAGTCCCCTCCGCATGGCTATGGCGCCCGGGCGAATCGAGTTACTCGGCAACCACCTTGACTACAACGGTGGCCCAGTCCTGGCAGCAGCAATCGACCGGTACGTCGTAACGGCAGTCGGGGTAGTTTCATCGCCAGATGGGCCCTGGTTGGTGGCTGCGGATGCGCCAAACGCGGCAAAGCAACAGCTCGGGGATCCAGCCCGGCCACCATCCGCCCCACCGCAGACGGCGGACTACGCGCGGGGGGTTCTTGCCGAACTCGCGGCCCGGGGACACGGACCAGGTCCAGGAGTCGCCATTGCCATCGCCGGCGACGTTCCCCTGGGCTTTGGCGTCAGCTCTTCCGCCGCGCTCTGCGTTTCGCTGACTTTGGCCCTCGCGGACACGCGGCTTGAAAGCCGTGAGGTCGTCCTGATCGCGCAGGCGGCCGAACACCGCGCTGGCTCCCCCTGCGGCACTATGGATCAATCCGCCTCGGTGGCCGGGAATGTGATCGACTTCGACGGGGCCACGCTCGAGGTCACCCGGCTGAAACCGCAACTCGGAGACTATGTTTTCGCCGTTGCGGATTCCGGCGTCTCCCGCTCCCTGGGAACCTCTTCATATCCGGTGCGCGTCGCTGAGTGCCGGGAGGCGCTGGAGATCGCCAGGCGCGTCCTCGACCCTGGTCTCCCAAACCTCGCGGCAATCACCCCGGAGCAACTGAGCCGACTCGACGCGTCGTCTGCGCTCACGCCTGCTCTCGCACGGCGCATGCAACACATCGTCGATGAGACTGCGCGTGTGGCCCTCGGGCGCTCGGCCGTGACTAACGCCGACTGGGAGACGTTCGGTCAGCTCATGTCGCAGTCTGGCCGCTCGTCAGCAACCCTTTACGAGATCAGCCACCCGGACGTCGAGGAACTCGTCGCCTCGGCCCGACAGCAACCGGGCGTCCTCGGCGCGCGCATGATGGGCGGCGGCGAGGGCGGCGCAGTACTTGCGCTGCTTCGCCGCGACCAGGTGGACGCCTTCACCGCCGGGCTCCGCAGTCAGTTTTACCAGCAGCGCGGGCGCGCTGATGAGCCGGGACTCGTCCACACATGCGCCTTCTCCGCCGGGGCCACCGTAATCGTTCCCTGAGTTACAGGTGACTGATAGCGTCCTCACCCGGGCCATTCAGGGCTCGCTTGAGTTTTCGCCGGATATCACGGCTCCCGCGCTCCCGATTCCGGTAGGCGGTTGTCAGGTGGCATCCTGTGGACGAATCGAGCACCAGCACCGTCCCTTCCAGGCGGCGCACGCGGTCGTTCCGCCGGTCAGCCTGCGGAATATCACGCAACCCCAGGTGGACGAAGGTCGCCTTGCCTGCGTGATGCATCCGCCCGTGCCGGTAGACGTAGTGCACATCTGAGGTCGAAAGATTTCGTTGCGCCAGGCGCTGTACAGCGTGGGATGAGAGTGATGTCAGACGGGCTTCACGCATGGTTTCGCCCTCCCGCGGGCAGGTTTCCAAAGGTCACTCTGCCAAAGAAACGGATGCCAGGTCGCCCGTACCGCTTCAGGTGATCTTGCAGCGATTCAGATGAGCCGTCAAGGTCGAAGGCCTACAGAGCTGCATCCCTGCAGGGCGCCTGCCGGCCGCTTCCAGGCGCAACGTTCTCAATAGGCGTGCTCGTAGTCGACGAGATTGCGCAGGGTACGCCCGTCCAGATATCGCGCAATGTTGTCCGAGATGATTGCTTCCTGCCGCTCCCAATAGCGGGGAGAAGCGCCCGACGTGTGCGCGGTTATCAGCACATTCTCCAGATCCCAGAGAGGTGAGTCGGCAGGCAAAGGCTCGGGTTCTGTCACGTCGAGACCCGCCCCGCCAAGATGGCCGGACTGCAACGCCGCAACCAACGCCGCAGTGTCAATGACCGCGCCCCGGCCAACGTTGTAGATCATCGCTCCCGGTTTGCAGGCCGCGAACGCTGCCGCATCGAGCAAACTGCGCGTTCCGGGTGTGTCAGGCAATGTGACAACGACATGATCGGCGCCCGAGAGCGCCTCACCCAGTTCTTCTCGGGTCCATATCCTCGAAAAACTGGGCGGCAGTTCCGGCGCAGCGCGGCGCCGCAGCCCTTCCACGCGCATTCCGAACGCCGCCGCCCGGCTGGCTACCTGCGAGCCGATCTCTCCCGTACCGAGAATCAGAACAGTTTCGTTGCCAAGTTCACGCACCTCCCGGTGCGTGTCGTCATCCCGCCAGGAATGGTTGGCTTGCTCCCGCATCAGCCTGGGAAAACGCCGTGCCAACGCCACCATCATGCCCAGAACGTGTTCAGCCATGTTCGGCGCCGAGACACCGCGCGAGTTCGTGAGAACCACCTGGCGCTGGCGCAACGCGTGGAGGTCAAGGTGCTCCACCCCCGCACTCCCGGCATGAAACCACCGCAACCGGGGCGCTTGCTCAAGCTGCTCCGGGGATATCTGCCAGCCCACGACGACCTCCGCCTCAGCCAGCGCCGCTTCGGAGGGAGCAACCTCCGCGATGCGGTAGCGGCCGTCACCGTCGATCTCCTCACCTGGTACAACGAAGCGCGCGTCAGGGAAACGCAGGCGCAAATTGTGCAGGGCGTCGCTGGAAATTCCCATGATGATCAGGACGTTCAGGACCTTGCGGTCGGACTCTGCATCAGGCACTACGCAACTCCAACGCTGATTCAAGGCGAAACGCTTGTGACAAGCCATGCGTTAGCACTATTGGGACTTGAGGCACAGCCTCAGGCAAGAGGCAACGCTCATTGCCTGCCCCTATACTAGGGGCCAGGATGTCAGCGGTTCACGGAGACGGGATGCGCGTTCTCGAAAGCACCCGCGTTCCAAAGCAACCCCGTACGAGAGTCCGCTTCGGGCGGCGGGTGGCGCTTGCTGCCCTGGCGGCGACGTTAGCGGTCTCCTTTGGGCTGCACGCTCCCGCGCGCGCCCAGGATACTGCTGCTCCCAACCGCACCCATTCACTCGGCGTTAACCTGGAGTTCCCGGATGACGGCCTGGTGGATTCCGAGCAGCTCTGCGTGGCGCTCTTCAGCGGAACCTCTCCCGACCTTCAAAAGCCGCCGCTCCTGTCGCGGTGCATCGATCCCGGAGCAAGCGCGGTAACCTTCGAAGGTCTCCGGCCGGGTGACTTCAGCGTCCTGCTCCCGGGGCCGGGGTCTGACGTCGAGGGACAACGCTACGAAGGACAACTTGTCACCACCAGTATCCCGGATGATGAGCAACTTGATGCGTTCGGAATCGACATCAATGTTGGTTTGTCACCGGAGTTTACTGGCACGACCGGCAGCGTCCAGGTCAGCGTTTTCGGCTGCCCGGCGGGAACGAATGCGGGTGCTGACAAGGATAGCTGGGTCAACGAGTGCAAGTCTCTGGCTGGCGGGGTACCTATGACCCTCACAGGAATCGGCAGCATCAATGATGCCGCGTTCCAGAAGGTTACCGGCGTCTCCGGCAATGCATCGGGCCGCGTGGAATTTACCGACCTGCCGGCGGGCGCCTACGAGATCGGGGGTGTTCTCCCCTCCAACGTCTCCGATAACCCAGCCCTTTTCGCCGAGTCAAGCATCGACGGCAGTCTGGGCGCCATTGGTCCCGCTGATTCGCTGGCGTTGCGTCCTACCGAGACCGTGGCGGTCGATGTTTTTCTGGTACTTGACGACACGCCGGACAGCACGGCCATGATCGGAACCACTGACATGGAAATCACCGGCGCCCTCCCCGGCTAGGCTGCGACTGGAGTAAGTGCGAGCAGCGGCAGCGGAGAACCGCTGCCGCTGTTGCTTTGGTGCGCCCCAGGTGACCTACCCGCCGATCTGGGACATCCCGCGCACGGTGCTGCGCTCGCCCTCTGCCAGGCCATGGCCCCATGGCTTGCGCCAGATCGCGCTGCGAATTGCCTGTTCCAGTTCCGTGTCGTTGGCGCCTGCCCGCATCACATCGCGCAGGTCGCCTTCGTCCGGGCGCAACAGACACAGGCGCAGCTTGCCGTCGGCCGTCAGCCGCACACGATTGCAGGTTTCGCAGAACGGCTCGGAGACAGGAGAGATAAAGCCGATGGTCCCGGCCGCGCCGGGGATCTTCCAGCCGCGAGCCGGATCGGCCGGGTTGACTTCCAGCGGCTCCAGTGGGCCAAATCGCGCCTCAAGCCGGGCCTGCGTCTCCCCGGAGGTCACCAGACCCTCGTCGTGGACAGCGCCGACCCCTTCCATGGGCATGATTTCGAGGAAACGCACCTGCCATGACCGCTCCAGCGTCAGCGCCGCCAAGTCCACGACCTCTTCGTCGTTCTGACCCTTGACGACGACCGTGTTGAGCTTGATCGGGCTCATTCCGGCGGCGTCCGCAGCTTCGATCCCCTGCCAAACCAGGTCAAGTCGGCCGCCGCGCGTCATCGCCTTGAAGCGCTCCGGATTGAGCGTGTCGATGGAGACGTTAACGCGATCAAGACCGGCTGCGGCCAGATCCTCCGCCATACGGCCCAGGAGCAGTGCATTGGTGGTCATTGACACTTCCCTGATCTCGGGAAAGGCCTTGATGCCACGCACCAGTTCCACCAGGCCGGGGCGAATCGTTGGTTCTCCACCCGTCAACCGAATCTTTGTCACGCCTGTCTTCGCAAAGAGCCCAACCAGGCGCAAGAGTTCTTCGTCGGTAAGGTGCTCAGACTTTGGCTGGAACTTCATGCCAATCGCCGGCATGCAGTACAGGCATCGGAAGTTGCACCGGTCGGTGAGCGAAATACGCAAGTACGTCATCGCTCGGCCGTAGGCGTCGATAGCCGTGCCACTGGCAGGCGCAGTCGCTGAGCCAGACGGGAAGAGGCGAATGGGGCTGATTGTGGCGCTCGCTGCCACCATGACGAATCTCCCGGAATCTCGACTGATGCTGCTCAAACTTCACATAGTCAACGATTGAGCAACGTCTGTTCAGCGTAGCACCCTGCCTCTCCAACGGCCACCCCCACCCTCCTGAAAACCAGGCTCCTGTGCGGACTGCTTGACGGTCGCGAGTATCGTGAGCATCATGCGCGCACGTTTTCAGGATGCGGAGGATGAATGACCAGGGCCGAACTTGATCCGACTGTCCAGAATCTGCTCACCGAAGCGCCGCGTGAGGTCACCGCCCCGTATCTGCCGCAGGCCCGCGAGACACTGCATGAATGGGTGGAGAGCGAAAGCCTTCGCAAGCACTGTGAGGCAGTCTCCGCCTGCATGCGGCATTTCGCGCGAGCAACCGGTCACGACGAAGACCTGTGGGGCGCTGTTGGCCTCCTGCACGACATGGACTTCGAAAAGCACCCCAATCTCGAACTGGCCACCGACGGCCACCCGTTCGTTGGTGTCGCCTACCTGCGCCAGAACGGATGGGGCAACGAGGTCGCCAGGGCGATCCTGAGCCACGCGGACTACAGTGGCGTCGAACCAGAAACCGACCTGGAGAAAACGCTCTGCGCGGTCGATGAGTTGAGTGGCTTCGTGATCGCCGTGGCGCTCGTACGACCGGACAAGAGTGTCCACAACGTGGCGGTTTCCTCAGTGCGCAAGAAAATGAAGGACAAGGCGTTCGCGGCCAAGGTCAACCGCCAGGACATCGTGACAGGCGCCGAGCGGCTGGATATGCCGTTGGAAGACCTGATCGCGCAGGTTATCGCTGCGCTCCAGGCAGAGTCCGAGCGTCTCGGCGTCGCGGGCGCGCCCGCCGCGTAGCAAGGCAACGCAGTGCGTGACCTTCTCGACCCTGCTGCTCTCGTCGCGCCTTTCCTGGCCACCCTGGCGCTTGTCCTCGTGCCTGGCCCGGCGGTGCTGTACATCATCACGCGGAGCGTGAATCAGGGGCGCAGGGCCGGGCTCACGTCGGCCGCCGGGATCGCCACCGGCGGGCTGGTGCATGTGGCCGGAGCAACGCTCGGTCTCTCTGCCCTGCTTGCGTCCTCAGCAGTGGCATTCTCACTGGTGAAATACCTCGGCGCGGCATACCTGATCTATCTTGGTCTGCGCACACTTCTGACCGCGCCGGCACTGCTGCAACCGGCGACAATTGAGCGGCAGCGAATGCGTCGCCTGTACACGCAGGGTATCGTGGTTCAGGCATTTAACCCCAAGGTGGCGCTCTTCTTCCTGGCGTTTCTCCCGCAGTTCATCGATCCGCACCGGGGCAGCGTCGTCGTTCAGTCGTTGATCCTCGGCACGATGTTCATCCTGGTTGGGCTTTGCACCGACTCGACTTACGCGCTCGTCGCAGGCGCCTTCGGGGCATGGCTCCGGCAGCAGCGCGCTTTTGCAGCCGTGCAGCAGTACGTGGCCGGGTCGGTGTTTGTCGGCCTGGGTCTGACCACCGCGTTCACCGGCCATCCGTCCAAATAGCGCCTACGCTGTCGCCGCGAGTTGCATAGCGACGATGCGGCGCGCGCTCTCCAGAATGCGCGCTTCGCTGATCTCCCCTTGCGCAACGCGGCTGACCACATGGTCAACCAGCGCATCTGGCTCGTCCGGCAGGTCAACGTACAGCAACAGATCGACTCCCGCCGCCATGGCCAGATCAACGATCTCCAGGGGTTGCCAGTTGTCGAGCGCCCCCATATGGAGATCATCGGTGACGATTGCCCCGTCAAAGCCGAGCTCCTCCCGCAGGACGGACACGGCGACGGGCGAAAGCGACGCGGGCAAGCTGTCCCACATGGGAACAGCCAGGTGCCCCATCATCACCATTGGGGTCCCTGCAGCCACAGCCGCCGCGAATGGCAATGCGTCGGCGCTGGCCCAGGCGTCGGGATCGACATCCAGGACCGGCAACGCCTGGTGGGAGTCAACCTGGACCCGGCCGTGTCCCGGAAAGTGCTTGACACAGTGGATCACCGGCGTAGCCTTAACGCCGTCGAGGTACGCAACCACGCAATCGGCGACCCACTCAGGATCGCTTCCGAACGTGCGCCCGGTCATGAAGCTGTCTGGCGAAAACGCCACATCCGCGACCGGCGCGAAGTTGAGATCGAAGCCATAGGCGGCCAGCAACTCCGCACGTTGCCGCGCAAGAGCGCCGATATCCTCCAGCGCCAGGGCGCCGAGCGTAGGCGCATCAGGCGCAGGATCGTCCCGCAGACGGGTGACGACTCCCCCCTCCTGGTCCAGCGAAATCAGTGGCGGCAAAGCCGGCGAACTGCGGTGAATTGCGGCGGTCAGGGCATGAACGTCCTCAGGGGTTCCGAAATTGCGCTCCACCAGGATCACGCCGCCCGGTTGCAGCTCTGCCAGCCAGGCGGCCTCGTCCACCGTGAGCGCCGGTCCGCTCACCGGGAAAATGAACATTCGCGCCACGAGTTGGCGGAGCGTCAACCTCGCCAGCACATCTTCGACGGCACGTTGCGCCGCATGACTACTCATACGGGACGCCATCGCAGCGAGGCTCATCGCAACCAGGGCTCTTCTGCTGTGCTGCCTTACGACCTTCAGGCTCAAAGGGTGTCAACCAGTTCACTTGTCAATGGCGGCCGTCGCCAGGCGGGAACAGCGCCGCGCATCTCGCCAGAGACCACGCGCGGATGACGGATGTAGTACCCGACGAACACCGCCATGGCGATCGCAGTGAACACGATAAGATCCAGGAACGTCGCGGCATAGCCCACACGCACGATGAGAAAGCCGGCAACGAGGCTGGCTGCTGAGTAGCCAAGGTTCCAGGCCGCTGATCGCAAACCAAAGACGCGAGAACGTGCCTTGGGCGGCAAGACCTCCGAGATGAAGGTCGAGTCGATAGGCCACGCCATCGAGATACTGGTCTGCCGCACGATGTGCGTGATGGCCGCCAACGGGAGCGTCGGCGTCAGAACCAGCGCCAGGTAGAATGGCACGATGGACAGGCGCACAGCCGCCACGCCGTAGACCGACCCAAGCCGCTGCGAAATCAGCGGGGCTGACAGCCCGATAGCCGCCGCGCTGAGGCCGCCGACGGCGAAAATGAACCCGACCTGGTTTGAACTGGCGCCGAGGTCGGTCAGGTATACGTTATAGAAGGGGAACACCATCCCCGCCCCCACCGCCATCAGTCCGCCGACCAGGACAAAGACTGCGGTGTCCCGGCGGACCTGGCTTCGCTCGCTCGCGTCCGTGGCTTCCCGTGCTGCGGTGGGATCGGGAAGTTCGCGTCCGCTCCGGGCCTGCCCCATGAGAAACATGGGAATCAGTCCCAGGGCCGCGATGGCGGTCCCGGCAACCAGAGTCCAGCGGTAGACGTGCAGATCGTCACCGGGCAAGAGGTCAGGCAGAAAGCCACCGACCAGCGATCCCAGCGTCGTCGAGAGCGAAACCACCGAGAACGAGAGTGCGGAGACAAATTGCCGCTCGCTCCGCTTCGTCCAGGCGATGATAAATGGCATCGTCGTCGTAAACAGATACGCCAGCCCGAGTCCCGAAACCACGGAGAGCAGGAGCAGCGCCGCAGGGGCCTCCGCAAAAGCCATGATGAGCGACGCCACCAGGAAGATAGCGACACCGCCCACGGTCGCCCCCCAGATGCCCAGTTTGTCCAGAACTGGGCCCATCGTGGCCGCCCCGCCGGCCATGGCAAGGGTTTGGGCGGCGTTGAACATCCCCATGTCGTCTTCACGCAGGCCAAGTTCACGCAGATAGAGGTTAAAAATCAGGACAAAGACGCCCCATCCGACGTTGGCGAACAGGTTATACAGGAGAAAGAGGCGGACATCGCGACTGAAGCCGAATTGCCGCCGGATCATGGCGGCCGACGTCGCGAAAGATATTCTCACGTGTGGCGTTGCCTCCCGCTTCGCCGCGGAGCGTGCTGCGCAGTATATGCCGCGCCGTCGCTTGCGCGGCGGTAAACTCGCCCCAATCTCGCCGACGTAGAAGGGGAAACGAACGGGAATGGGTGCTTCGCAACAGGTACGCGTGGGCCTGGCCGGATTGGGGCGTTTCGGGAAGCTGCACGCTTCTGTACTAACCAGCATGCCGGGGGTCGATCTGGTCGCGGTGTGTGATCCGGCGCAGGAGGAAGTTGCAACGCTGCAGGCGCAGCATCCGCAGCTTCAGGGTTTTGCTGAGGTTGAAGAGTTACTGGCCAACGCCGCAATCGATGCGCTGTTCATCGTTTCGCCAGAACCACTGCACGCCCAACAGGCGTTGGCTGCGCTTGACCGTGGCGTAGCAGTCTTCGTCGAGAAGCCCCTCGCCCTGACGGCGGTAGAGGCCGAAGCGGTCGCTCGCAAGGCCGACCTCGTCGGATTGCCGCTTCAGGTTGGGTTCGTCCTCCGCTTCGACGTCCAGCACGCGCTGTTGAAGGCTGAAATTGCCGGTGGCGGGCTGGGTGAGATTGTCTCCATCCGCACGAAGCGCAATTGCTCGCGCGCCTGGTTCCCGAACTTCGGTGATCGCGCACACCCTGTCCAGGAGACCTCGATCCACGATATTGACTTGTTGCTCTGGTTGCTGGAAAGCCCTGTTCGCCGCGTCCAGGCCGTTGAGCGTAACCGCGCCGGCATGACCTACCCGGATGGCTCCTGGGCGCTGCTGGAGTTTGCGAACGGAGCCATCGGCATTGTGGAGTCAAGCTGGTTTGTGCCAGATGGCGCACCTGCGAACGTGGTGACCCCGACGTGGCGCGGCACGATTGACGCGGAAATTGAGGTTATCGGCACGAGAGGTAGTAGCCGCATTCGGCTGCTGGATGGCCCGCTTTCGTTCTGGACTGCCACGTACGATGCTGTTCCGGAGACGGGGCTTTGGCCCGAGCTCGCCGGGGCTGTCGTCGGCGCCCTGCGTGCCGAAGACGCGCACTTTATCGAACGTGTGCGCCATAAGCTGCCGGAGTCCACAACGTCAGTTGCGGACGCCATCGCCGGACTCCGCATCGGAGAGGCAATTGTTGCTGCGTCCAGCGGCAACGCAGTCCACCTTGCCTGACGCCAGTTTGCCAGTTTCAGCAACCGGAGGAGCACTCAGTTGATCGATCTCTCGAGCGATACCCAGACCCGACCTTCACCCGCCATGCGCGAGTACATGGCCGCCGCGCCCGTCGGTGACGAGCAACTGCGTGAAGACCCCTCGGTGAACAGGCTGCAGGAGATGGCGGCGGAAATCACCGGCAAGGAGGCTGCGCTCTTTCTTCCCTCCGGCACCATGTGCAACGCCATCGCTTTCTGCCTGAACGCAGGCCGGGGCGAGGCTGTGATCCTGGACTGGTGGTCTCACCCGAATCAGTCTGAAACCGGTGGCCCAGCCTGGCTGGCCAGCGCCATGCTGCGGCCAATCCACGGGGAACGCGGCATCTTCACGGTCGATCAGGTCCGCCCCATTATCAACAAGGGAGGCACCCACGCGGCACGCACCGCGTTTATCTCGGTCGAGAACACGACGAATCGGGGGGGAGGCGCTATTTGGCCGCTCGAACGCCTGGCGGAGTTGCGGGCCCTCGTTGACGAGCACGACATGCGATTGCACATGGACGGAGCCAGGCTCCTGAACGCGGCGGTAGGCGCGGGAGTTCCGGCGGCAACCTTCGCCGCCTACGCCGATTCTGTGTGGATTGATCTCTCCAAGGGGCTCGGCGCGCCGGTTGGCGCGGTGCTGGCCGGTGATCGCGATTTCATCGAGAAAGCTCGCCTGCTGAAGCACACGCTGGGTGGCGCGATGCGTCAGGCCGGGATCATCGCCGCCGCAGGCATCTTCGCCTTTGAACACAACATCAAGCGTCTGGCCGAAGACCATGCCAACGCCCAGTTCCTGGCCGATGGTCTGGCCACGATTCCCGGCGTCAAGCTCGTCTATGACACCACGCCGACCAACATCGTCTTCTTCGATATCTCCGAGGCAGGCATTACCCCGGCCAGGCTTGAGGCAGGCCTGCTGGAGCACGGGGTGCGCATGGGTGGAGGCTATGACGGCTCAAGCGTCATACGTGCCGTCACCCATCTCGATGTCTCGCGCGAAGACTGCGCCACGGCGGTCGAGGTAGTCCGGGAGGTGTGCGCCAGCGCCTGACGCGCTGGCGCACCACTTCGCCCTTACTCGACCGGGAAACTCCCGGCGTCAATGGGGCTGGTTCCGATGACGACCTCGTCGCCATCGAGCCAGCCATCGCCATCAGAGTCAGCGATGTTGGGATCGGTCCCGAATACGGCCTCGTCCGCGTCGAGGATGCCGTCGCCGTCGGTATCGATCTCGGCTGCGGGCGCGGCATCCGCCGTGAGCGGGTCGGTGCCGGCGACAACCTCAGCCCCATCCAGGACGCCGTCCGCATCGGAATCCGCGATCGTTGGGTCCGTCCCGTAGGCCGCCTCATCGACATCGAGCAGGCCATCGCCGTCTGTGTCCGCCGCCACGGTGACGGTCGGCGCCACTGGCGGAACTGGCGTTGGTGCGGGCGGCAAGTTGAAGACATCGATCGTCGCTACCGGCGCGTCCCGGCTGATGCTCACGATATAGCCGGCGCCGTTGTCCGCCAGATTCAGGTTCGGCGCATAGTACGTGGCAGCGCCCGGGAGCATGGCCGGCACCTGGAGCAGGAAGTTCTCGAGGGGCAGCCCCTTCCAGGTCAGCGTACCGTCCGCTGCAATCTCAGCCTGGTCCTGGGAGATGATCTCGCCGTCTGCCGTCACCAACTGCACAGCGAATCCGCTCGCGGCCTGGGCACAATTCGCCGGGTTGAACTCCCCGATGCTGGTATTGCACCCATAGACCCGCACCTCAACAGTGCCGGTGCGCGGCTGTGCCACGGCGGTGCTGGTCACCAGCGGGCGTGGCGTCGGCGTCGCTGTTGACTGCGAGATCGGGTTTGGACGCGGTGTGGCCGTCGGCTCCGCTCCTGGCACAGGCGTCTCGATGGTGATCACTGAGGGGATTTCCGTGGGCCCCGCCGGTGTCGTTGCTGGCGGTTTGGGAGCGGTCTCCTGACCAGCCTCGGGGGTCTCGATCTCGATAACCGATGAACCCTGGGCTGAGCCGGGTGTGGCCGTTGGCGCAGCAGGTCGGCCCTCATCACCCGCAGCAGGAGATGGCGAGGCGGCCGCATTGGGTACCCGGTTCGCTGCCAGAACATAGATGTCCAGGCGTTGGTCAGGAGTTTCCGCCGTGACGGGCACTATCACACCGTCTGTCCCCTCGGCCGCCTTGAGACCCCGCACAGCGAACCGGCCAAACCCCTCGCCGTACTCGGCCGCCCGCAGGAGGTAGTCGCCTGCGCCCAGGCCGCTCCAGGTCGGCAGCCCATCTCGTTCCCGCGACGGGCCAAGGTCTTCACCGCTCTCCTGAGCTGCCAACGCGAACAGCGCCGCCGCCTGATCTACCGGGCACGTCTCGGGGCTGGCATCACGAGGCCGCAGGTCTGCGGGGCAGGCGTGGACGGTCAGTTGGATCGAACCGGCGACCCCGGGAACCGGGGAGGCGCCCGGAGTGGCGCCGGGCGCCGCAGGTCCGACCTCACGGCCAATGACCGCCGCCACAAAGGTGGCTGGCGCTTGTCCGGCTGCGGTGATCACCACGTCGCCATTGAGCGTCGCCGCCTCGCCAACCTGCAAATCGGCCGTCGCGCCGTCGGCAGCCTGCGCGGTTACTGCCCCAAGCGTCACCAACACCAGCACGGGCGCCTGCGCGCCAACAACCGTCGTGGACTCGCCCGGCTCCAATCGGTCACGCACCAGGTCAAGGTCTCGCGTGCCAGCGGGGGCTGCAAACGGCTCGCTGGCAAAAACGGCGATGCCCGTTCCCGCGTCATCCGCCTGGTCAGCCGCCACGGCTTCGACCGTGAAGACCCCTGCAGCGCGGTTGCCAACGGCGTTCATCGCTACGTCCGCATCGCTGACAAAGGCCGCCTCCGCCGGGGCCAGCAGCGTTTCCTGACCTGCGATCGTCGTGATCACGCCACCTGTATCTGTGAGCAGGAAACCGGCGCCGCCTGCCGGCAGGTTCGCCGGTGTGCCCGGAGTCACGGAGTGAAACACGACTCGCCACGCGGAGTCAGGTGCAAGCTGGCCAACCCCCTGGGCGATAACCTGCGCATGGCCGCTGGCCGGGGAGAAGATCTCCCCTTGTTGCCAGGCCCGGGCAATACCGGCGACAGGCAAGAGAGCCACAGCCAGCACAAGGACAAGCACCAGCGTGGACCGCTGGCCGAAACGTCGCAACATCGGTCGATCCTGAGGTGAACTGCGCTCCAACGCGCAGGCCGATAGGTCGCGGAACCTCCATCATGCTAACGCATGGCACTGGTTCCCGCGTTTCGGCCATGCCGCTACGGGTCCCTTTCTGGTGCGTATCACGGCGCAAACACGATACGACGGACCTGTCCGTCACCCAGCGCGGTGTAGTACAGGGCGCCGTCCGGGCCGAACGCGAGGTGCGATGCCCCTTCGCCACTCGCAAAAACGGCCGCGCCAGCCCCGGGGTCATGCGCATCCAGAGTGAAAATGCGCTTGCATCCCAGATCTGCGAACAGATAGTCAGTGTCGCGGTCACTCGGCCAGTCGCTGCTATCGGGCACAAAGGCGCCACCCGTAATCACGCTGCAACCTTCGGCATGTGTGTAAGCGTGGACCGGATCAACAAAGCGCGAGTCGGGTCCGCAATTGCTGGTTGAGCCGACCTTGCACGGTCCTTCCCGCAGGTTCCAGCCGTAGTCTGCGCCGGAGACGGCATCGTTGATCTCTTCCCACGCGCCGCCACCGACATCGTTGATGAAGAAGCGCTGGAGCCCGGTCGTGTCGTCAGGATCAAAGGCAATGCGATAGGGATTGCGCAGGCCAGTCGCAAATATCTCTCCGCAGATTGAGGTCGAAGGTGGGTTCTGGTGGCGCCGGTGACGCCGCTTCTTGCGCTTTTTTCGCTTTTTCGCCTTCTTGTGCTTCTTTTCTGCGCTCACACCGGCGCTCACGCTCCGCGCCTGCCCGTTGGCGGCGCAGGTCGTTGCACCCGAACCGGCGAACGGGTTGTCTGCCGGAATTGCGCCCTCCGGCGTGACGCGCAGGATCTTGCCGTTCAGCAGGTCCAAACGGCGCGCGTTGCCGTTGTTGTTCTGCCCTGCCCCGGTGTTCAGATCCTGGCCGCTGTCGCCAACCGAGACGTAGAGCATCCCATCATGACCGAACTGAAGGTCACCGCCGTTGTGGTTGCCGCCTCGTGCCGGGATGTGGTCGATCAACACCTGCTCACCGGAAAGGGCAAAGTTCTGCGCCATCGTGAACCGGGAAACCCGGTTCGCCCGATTCGCGGCGCTATTGCAGGACTGCGAGGTCTTGCGATGGGTGTAATACACGTAGACGAAGCGCTGCCCCTGAGCAAATCGGGGATCGACAGCCAGGCCCAGCAAACCCATCTCACCGCCAGAGCAGATTGCGCCCAGCGAGAGGATGCTGACAGCAGATGCCCCTTCACCTTGCCGGAAAACCTGCCCGCCCTGGCTGGTGACAAGCAGCGTGCCATCCGGGAGCCAGGCGATCGCAGTTGGCGAACTCACCCCACTCACGACGAGTTGATCACTGAAATCTGGAGACGGAAACCCCGTGAACGCCGCACGGACGGCCTCAGCTGGCAGGACAAGCCCCAGACAAACCGAGACAAGAAGCAGTATCGAGCGCCAGGACCTCATTGAGCAGGTTCCCCACTTCATACACCGTTAAGGAGCGAAGCAGGTGGGATTGAAGCACATCCGGGGCAACCGCCGCTGTCGCGGCCTCGAGACCCGAAGGTAGCCTACTCGGCCATGATCGACGCGAGGTTTTCGTCCACGAATCGCGTGTCAATCTGCCCGGCCCGGAACTCATCACGATCCAGCAGCCGCCGCAGGAAAGGCAAGTTCGACTTGACCCCGGCAATCTGCGCCTCGTCCAGCGCCTGCTTAAGCGTGGCAATGGCGCTGTCTCGGTCGGCGCCCCACGCCGTCAGCTTGGCGATCATCGGGTCGTAGTAGACCGTCACCTTTGAACCCGTGCGAACGCCGGTATCCACCCGCAGGTGCGCCAGTTCGGGAATCACCATCTCGCTGATGGCGCCCGGCGAGGGCATGAACGACTTTTCGGGGTCTTCGGCGTAGATACGCAGCTCGATCGCATGGCCGCGCGGGGCGATGCCCTGCTCCGGCACGGACATCGGCAAGCCAGCGGCGATGCGCACCATCTCACGCACCAGATCGACACCGGTAACCTCCTCCGTCACCGGGTGCTCCACCTGCAGGCGCGTGTTCATTTCGAGGAAATAAAACGCTCCCTGATCATCCACCAGGCACTCGATGGTGCCCGCATTCTGATAGCCAACATGCCGCGCCAGGGCGACAGCCGCTTCGCCCATGCGTGCGCGTAGCCCGGCGCCGACTGCCGGACTCGGGGATTCTTCGACAATCTTCTGGAACCGGCGCTGTAGAGAGCACTCCCGCTCCCCGAGGTGCGTCACACGGCCCTGCGTGTCCGCCAGGATCTGGACTTCGATGTGTCGAGGGGCAGGCGAGAAGAACTTCTCGACATAGACTGTCGCGTCACCAAACGCGCGCCCGGCGTCTCGTCGCACCCCTTCGAGCGCGCTCTCCACGTCGGCGTCCTGCTGGACGACGCGCATCCCGTAACCGCCGCCGCCGCCCGAGGCCTTGATGGCCACCGGGTACCCCAGATCGGCGGCGATAGCCATGATTTCGGCGGCATCGGCAGCGGCCGCCTCCGTCCCTGGGACGATAGGGACCCCCGCCTCACGCGCCGCGCGCCGCGCCGCGATCTTGCTGCCCATCGTCTCGATGACATCCGCAGGCGGCCCGATGAAGACCATGCCTTCCTCAGCGCAGCGCCGGGCAAAGCCTGCATTCTCCGACAGAAAGCCGTAGCCCGGATGAATGGCTTCCACCCCGGCTTCGCGCGCGATCTCGAAGATGCGCTCCTGGTTCAGGTAGCTCTGTGCTGGCATCGCTCCGCCGAGGTGGAATGCCTCATCAGCCGCCTCGACGTGCATTGCGTCAGCATCCGCATCGGAATAGACGGCGACCGAAGGAATCCCCATGTCGCGCAGCGTGCGCGCAATGCGCACGGCGATCTCACCGCGATTGGCGATCAGGACCTTGCGAAAAAGCGGCCCGCTGCGTTCCATGGTCTCCCCTACGCCAGGCGGGCGATAACGGCGCCCGTGTCAATTTCGTCGCCTTCAGCCACCAGGACTTCGGCGATCTCCCCGGCTACCTCCGCCGTGACCGGGATTTCCATTTTCATGGATTGCAACGTGACGACGGGATCACCCTCGGCAATCGTGTTTCCCGCGCTCACGTGAATCGTTGCCACCAATCCCGGCAACGGGCTCACGATATCAGCCACGACGGTCTCCTTCCCTGCTGCATGCAAAGTGGTGCGCCAGCACTACGCCGCAATCGGCGTAATTTTGACTCCAGCCTCTTCCAACCGTTCGCGCACCGTGCGGGCGACCACGCCCGAGTTTGGCGCATCGCCATGAATGCAGATGGTGCGCGCAAGCAACGGCAGCGTGTCGCCTTCGACGGTGCCAACCTCTGCCATGGTCGCCAGTCGCACTGCTCGTCTGGCGACCTCTTCCGGATCCCAGGCGCCCTTGTTGCGCTCGAGCACCAGGTTGCCCTGGTTGTTGTAGTTCAGGTCAACGTACCCCTCGCGGACGTACCCGACCCCCGCCTGCTCCGCCAGTTCCGGCTCGATGTCGCCCATCCCGAAGAGCACGACGCCATCCCCGAGCGCCTTGACCGCCCGAATCAACGCTGACGCAAGGTCTGGGTCGGCGGCGCACATAACGTAGAACGCGCCATGCGGCTTGACGTGCTGCAGGCGGCCACCCGCAGCATCCGCGAACGCCCGCAGCGCGCCCGACTGATACATGCAGTAGTCGTAAATCTCATCGGCGGTCACCTGCATCCGGCGGCGGCCAAAGCCGAGGAGATCCGGCAGGCCGACATGCGCGCCGATGCCCACACCTTTCCCGACGGCCATCTCAACCGTGGTGCGCATCACTGCCGGGTCGCCGCCGTGCCAGCCACAGGCAATATTGGCCGACGTGATGACTTCCATCAGTTCGGCATCATTGCCCAGGCTCCAGCGCCCGAAGCTTTCTCCCATGTCCGAGTTCAGATCGATCGTAATCGGCTCTGCCATGTCAGACCCGCTCCAGGTTGGTCTCACTTACCCGCGCGTCTGTGGCGCGCGCCAGGTCGGCCGCTTCGTCAATGTTCACCTCCTTGAAGCGAATCGTGTCGCGGCCCGGCACCATCTGGCCCAGTTTCCACATGGCGCCGTAGGCCACACCCGCCGCGCAGACAAAGCCACCCAGAGTTGGCCCGTCCACGCAAAGGATGATCGGTTGATCGCCGGAGATATTAACCGCGCCGACGGCGTAGCCATTGTCGAGGATGTTCGACGGGTGACCACCAGCCACACCGCCCGACTTCCGCGCCCACTGCCACGCATGCGGCTCCAGGCGGTAGCCCATGCGGTTGGAGTTGCGGTCCAGCTTCCAGGGGTGAGTGAAAAAGTGATCGTAGTCTTCCCAGGTCCAGTAGTCAGGGGCTGTCTGTGGCCCAGGCACCGCCTCCAGCACCCACTCCGATGAGTAATCCGGTATCACGTCTGCCTTGACTGCGCGCCCGGCCAGCTCGTCGAGGTCACCCACGCTGGCGCCGAGCGGCACCTCGTCTCCCTTCTTCAGCGCTCGCCCCTCGAAGCCGCCGATGGCGCCCGGCACGTACGTCGCCCTGCTGCCAAGATAGGCCGGTACGTCGAACCCTCCACTGACCGCAACGTACGAGCGAAATCCTGGACCCTTGACCGTACTGAGCGCCAGCGTTTGCCCGGGTTGCACGCGGTAGGAGCGCCAGAGATCGATTGGCTCGCCATCCAGCCTGGGCTCCATGTTGGCGCCCGTGACGGCGATCACGGCATCCTGGTTGAATGTCGCCTTGAAATTGCCAGCCGTAACCTCCAGCGCCGCGTCGCCTGGCGCATTGCCCACGAGCAGGTTTGCCAGCCGAAATGCCAGGTTGTCGAACGGTCCAGCCGGGCAAATGCCCTGGTCAAGCAAGCCCTGGCGCCCCGGGAAGTCCTGGATCGTCGTCTGGATGCCCCCTTCGAGCACCTCCATCATGGTTCGTTCTCCCGTCGCTACAGTCCACTCGCCCACTGCGGTGCGCGCCGTCTGCTACGGCACCGGGGTGCGTTCAGCAGCTTCCTGCTGACGTCGCTTGAAGGCCTCCGTTTCAGGTCTGATCGCCTCCAACTGCGCCAGGTACTCCCCGACGTTCAGCGTGCCATCCTTGATCTGGTACGCATACCCACCGGAGTAAACCTCCTCCCGCAGGAGGATCAGTTCTTCGTCATTCGTGCGGGTAAAGGAAACCCGGTCGCCTGGCTTCATCAGGATCGGGTTGTCGGCAAACGCCGGGTTGCGCTGCTGTGCATCGTAAATCGGGATCGTCCGCCCAATGAGTTGGTAGCCCCCTGGAGATGGCACCGGGTAAATCGCCAGGCACGGCCCCGCGATGCCGACGGCGCCTTCTGGCGTCCACGGCCGCGTCGGGTTGTACTTCGGGATTACGACGGCATATCTGGGATCCAGCGGGAACATGAACGGCAAGCCCGGAAAGAAGCCGTTGGCGGCGTTCCACCAGGGCGTGGCCATCACGTACTCGACAAACTCCTCAGCATCCCGCAGGCCGTTGTACTCGGCAGCGTAGTCAATGTTGTTGCCGTTCCGGATATTCGGGGCATCCTTGCGGATGAACTGCACGTACTTGGCGATGTCAGCTCGCGACCATTGGTCATTGACGGCCATCGGCAGCGTGATTTCGCGGCTGGGTATCGAGAGATCCTCGACCGGCGGAAGCCCGGCGTAATGCCGGTTCACCTCCGCAATGAGCTCAGACGGCTGGAGCTGCGTGCTGTCGTAGTGGATGAGAATGGACCGCAGCGCCGGAATCGTCTCGATCACACCGGGGATCGCTGCATCCTTCAGCGTCTGGTTCAGGCCCAGCACGCGAAAGTTCAGCGTGAGGTCCAGCTCCATCGGCCCAAACTCGACCAGCAGGAAGCGGTCACCTGCCGAGCGAAAGACCGCCGCTGGCCGCCCGTCCTGCGCTGGGGTCTCGGCCAGGAGTGCGGCGTTCGCTCGTCCATTCGACTGGCTCACTGTCACCTCCCTCGGATCAACTCGATGGTTGTCAGTAATCATCGCGGATTTCTCAGTGTTGCGCGACCTCGTGCGCGAGCGCCGACAAGCGTATTGACAACCACGCACAATGCATCGCATGATCGCTGCACGTCGGCATCACCAACTGAAGATGCGTCCGCAACTACGGGAGGAACCGTATGTCTCTGCACACACGCTCTCAACGATGGGGCAGCCTGGCGCTCGCGACCCTGCTTGGCGCAAGCGTCCTGATCGCAGGCGCCGGCAACGTCGGCCTGGCCCAGGATGCGACGCCCATGGCTGGCTCAGCCGCAGACCTCGCCAGCGAGAACTGGACCTGGCCGGTGCAGTACGTCGTTGACGGCGAAAAGCAGCCGATCACCATGTACGAGCCCATTGCGACCGGCGACATAACGCAACCGTGGAACATCTGTGTGGCCTTCCCTCACCTCAAGGATCCGTACTGGCTGGGCGCCAACTACGGCATTGCTGAGGAGATCCGCCGAGACGGAGCCACGATGCAACTCTTCGAGGCGGGAGGCTACACCGAGCTCGACAAACAGCTCAGCCAGATGGATGACTGTGTCGCCCAGGGCGCGCAGGCGATTATCCTCGGCGCGATCAGCGCTGACGGCGTGAATGCCAAGGTTGAGGAGATTGTCGCCAGCGGCATCCCGGTGATCGACTTCGTGAACGGTGTCAACTCTCCCGAAGTCTCGGCTCACGCCCTGGTGAGCTTTTACGACATGGGCTTCACCACCGGCACGTACATGAAGGACAACCTGGCCGATAGCGACCAGGAGGAGATCCAGGTTGCATTCTTCCCCGGCCCACAGGGCGCGGGCTGGACTGATACCGCCTACCAGGGGTTCCTGGACGCCACCGCAGACACCAACATCAAGGTGGTCGCCACCAAGTGGGGTGACACAGGCCGCGAGATTCAGCTCTCCCTGATCGAGGACGAACTCCAGGCCAACCCGGATATCGACTTCATTGTCGGCAACGCCCAGGCCGCTGTCTCAGCAGTTTCCGCTGTGCGCGAAGCTGGCCTGGAGGATCAGATCCAGATTCTGGCCTTCCATCAGAACCCACCGGTTTATGACGGAATCGCCGCCGGAGACCTGACTGGCTCCGCCAATGACCACACAGTCATCCAGGGCCGCCTGGCTGTTGATCAGGCTGTCCGCCTGCTCGAGGGTCAGACGCTCGAACCAAGCAACCGAGTGGGCCCGGTGATCACCATGATGACGCCGGACAATCTCGGGACAGAGTTCGTCTGGGAATCCACTTTCGCACCGAAGGACTACCAGCCCGAATTCACCATCGGCGAGTAGGTCCACCCTGGGCACGAGGCCGGGTCAATGACCCGGCCTCGTTGCTGCCACCCGACCGTTCCAGAAGAGTGCCTCTACCCATGAGCGATGTGCAGTCAGTTTCCGGCGCCGCCGGACCACCCTCCGCAATTCTTCGGCTCTCAGGCATCTCCAAGCATTTCCCCGGCGTCAAGGCACTGAGCGAGGTAAGTCTTGACCTCCGCCCGGGCGAAGTTCACGTGCTCTTCGGCGAGAATGGCGCGGGGAAGAGCACGCTTATCAACATCATCGCTGGCTCATTTCCGCCCGACGCCGGGACCATCACGTTCCGAGGCGCGCCGCTGCGCCTGACCTCGCCACATCACGCCCGGGAACTTGGCATCAATGCAGTCTTCCAGGAGTTTTCCCTGGTCCCCACGCTCTCGGTGCAGGACAACCTCTACCTTGGGCGGGAACTCAGGCGCGGCGGATTGCTGGACAAACGCGCGATGGCGCGGGGAGCGAGCGCCACGCTGGATCAGCTTGGCTTTCACGTGGATCCACGAACCCAGGTCAGCCGCCTCTCACGTGCGGAACAACAGATGGTGGAGATCGCCAAGGCGATCCAGAGTTCCCCGTCGGTCCTGATCCTGGATGAACCAACGGCATCTCTGACCGAGGCCGAAGCAGAACAACTTTTCACGGCAATTGAGACGTTCAAGGCGAGCGGCATCGGCATCATCTACATCACTCACCGTATGCAGGAAATCCAGCGGATCGCAGACCGCATCACGGTGCTCCGGGATGGCCAACTCGTCGCCACCGTCGCGGCCGGAGGTGTCTCCGAGCAGCACCTCGTCGAACTGATGACCGGGCGGGCGATAGAGGCCTTGTACCCGACTGTTCAAAGCAGTCCGCAGCGCACGATGATCGAAGTCAACGGCCTTACGCTGACGAGCGGCCGCATCCATGATGTCTCGATCACGGCGCGCGCCGGTGAGATCGTGGGGCTGGCTGGTCTGGTTGGGTCGGGGAAGTCTGAGGTCGGGCGAGCAATCTTTGGCGCCGAACCTATCTTGCGCGGTAGCGTCGCCATCGGTGGCCAGGTGGTCGAGAACCCCACGCCGGGCGCAATGCTCGGCCACGGCGTCGTCTATATCCCGCCTGATCGGCGCGCCGAAGGCCTGGTGTCGACACGTTCTGTTCGCGAGAACATATCACTCGCCGCCCTGGATCGCCCAACATTCAGCCGCATGGGGCTGCTCCGTCGCCGTATGGAACGGAACGTTGTGCGCGATGTCGCGCAACGGCTTAGCCTGCGGCCGCCGAACATCGAGCGGCAGGTCGCGTTCTTCTCTGGCGGCAACCAGCAGAAAGTCGTCCTCGGGCGCGGCCTGACCCGCGATGTCCGGGTGTTCATTTTTGACGAACCGACTACTGGCGTGGACGTTGGCGCCAAGGTCGAGATCTACGGCTTCATCAAGGACCTGTGCGAACAGGGCGCGGCTGTCCTGCTGATCTCCTCTGACCTGCCTGAACTCCTGCATCTCTCGCACCGCGCGTACGTCATGCACCGTGGCGAGGTGCGCGCCGAACTCGTCGGATCGGCGCTCACGGAGGAAGCCGTCCTGGCAAACTTCTTCGACCGCGACAAATCGCCAGCGATTGACGCCGCCTGACTGCCTCAGTCCGGGCCGGAGCATTCCGTCGAGACCGAAAAGAGGAATTCTGCCGATGTCCGCAACAACTGCTCCCCGGGAAACACAGGCCGAGAACCGGCTGGTTGAAATCGCCAGGTCGATCTTCTCCTCGGTTGGCATCCTGCCGATTCTGCTCGTCGTCGCCATTCTCTATTTCGCATCGCAAGAGGCCCGGTTCTACGGTCAGCAGAACATTACCAACGTCCTGCGCCAGTCTACATTCCTGATCATCGTGACGCTGGGACAGGCGATGGTGCTCATTAGCGGCGGCTTCGACCTGTCCGTCGGCGCAGTTATCGCGGTGACCAGCGTGGTTTCAGCCCGGTACATGTCGAACGCATACGCTGGAAACCCGGACGCTGAGTGGACTGCCGTGCTCACGGGCCTCGCGGCGGGGCTTCTTGTCGGCGTGATTTTTGGGCTCATCAATGGCATCGGCGTTGCCCGCTTCAACGTATCACCCTTCATCATGACCCTCGGAATGGCGTCGGTCGGGAGCGGCTTCGCGCTGTACTACACCGGAGGGTCGCCGGTCAGTGGGTTGCCGCCGCTGTTTACGAAGGAAATCGGCACCGGGCGTTGGCTAGGCATTCCCTTCCCTATTTTTGTGGCTATCGCAGCGATTATCCTCGTGATTTTCCTGGTGAGTTCAACGTCCTGGGGCCGCTATCTGTATGCCATCGGCGGAAACACCAGGGCAGCGTATCTTTCAGGCATCTCGGTCGGGGTCTACACGGCTTCCGTTTACATCATCTGTAGTGTGCTGACAGCGATTGCCGGAATACTCTTGACAGCCCGCACCTCATCTGGCGAGCCAAATCTGGGCGCCGAGTACCCACTCGAATCGATCACGGCCGCCGTGATCGGAGGCATCTCCCTGCGGGGCGGCGAGGGCCGCAGTCTTGGGGCGGTGCTCGGCGCCCTCTTCATCACTATCCTGACGAACGGGATGAACCTCATTCGCATCGAATCATACTTTCAGACGATCGCCATCGGCGTCATTCTCATCCTGGCCGTCGTCGTTGACCGCCTACGGGATCGCTGGCGGGCGTGACCTCCCGTCCGTATCTGAGCCTGTGAAACGGGGGAGGCGCAAATCGCCTCCCCCGTCCGCTTTCCACTGGTTTCTGGCAGGCTTCCGTTAGTCCACCATGTCCAGCGGGCTGTTCGTACCTTCGTCCTCGTCGCGCACCGGCATGGCGGCCACTGGCGCGCTGTACGGGACCGGCGGCGCCGGCGCCGCCGGGACATGACCAACACCGGTGGCGGGCACGCGAACCACCTTGACCTTGGCGCCGCCGCCTTTCGACGTGGTGCGGGCCACCGGGACCACCACGGTCTTGCCGGACTTGCCGGGCTTTTCTGGCTTGGCCGGCGTCTCTGGAGCGTAGACCGGGGCCTCGGCGCCGCCGCAGACGCTCTCGACGTTGATGGTGTTGCCCTCGTTGCCACCCGAGTTGATCTCGTCGATGACCACGATGCCGCCATTGGCGCTTGAGCCAGCCTGGCCGCCGTTACCTGCGGAAGCCGTGTTGCCGCCGCCATTGTTGCCACGCCCGCCGCGCAGGCCGTACATGCTTCGGATTGGCGCCCGCACCTTGTCGTCGTTGCCATTCCCGCTGGTCATGGCCAGGTTGTCGCTGCCGCCCGAGGCGTCCGCGATAGCCGTGCCGCCGCTGGCGTCGATGTTCAGCGTGGTGCTGTTGTCAACGGTGCCGCCGTTGATATAGATCGGCGCGCCGTTGCAGTCGTACCCGCCAATCGTGCCGACATTGACCGTGTTGCCCTTGTTGCCACCGGAGTTGATGGTCCCGATGACCACGATGCCACCGTCCGCGCTGGCGTTGGCTCGCCCACCGTTCCCGGCCGAGGCGGTGTTGCCTGCCCCGCCGCCCCGGTTCAACCCGGCAACGCGGCTGGCGGCCAGGCCCATGCGGTGTTTGTTCTTCTTCCCGCCGTTGCCGTTCTTGTTCTTGTTGTTCTTGTTGTTGCCGTTCTTGCCGCGATTTTCCTTCTTGGCAGCCTTGCGGTCAGCCTTCTGCTGCTCGACCACGCTGACATCACCGTCGCCATCAATGTCCGCGCCCTGCTCAACAACGGTCGCATCTTCGTCGGACTGCTTGTCCGCATCTTCGGAGTCGGTCTGTTCGACCTTGTCCTCATCTGCATCCTGCTCGTCCGCTTTGGTCGAGTTCTCCCCGTCGGCATTGCTCGCTGTCTGAGAAGCCTCAGTCTGCTGATCAGTCGTACCGGAGCCGTTCGACGAGGATGGGTTGTCGTCATCCGAACTCGAGCCGTCTGTGTCGCTCCCGGACGAGTCAGAGGCAGCGCCCTGGTCGTTGTTGCCGTTGCCACTGTTCTGGTTGTCGTTGCCCTTGTTGTCGCCGCTGGTGTTTCCGGCGTTCCCCGAATTGGCCTCTCCAGCCGAGCCAGACTGATCGACGACGGGCGTCTCCTCAGCGGCAGCGGGGTTGAAGGTCGGATCGTCAAAGATGTTGTAGTCATCGTCGCCAAAGACTGGCTCAGGCTCGGACTCTTCGCTTTCGCTGGCGCTATCGTCAGACTGGGCAGCCTGTCCCGAGCTGTCGGAACCATTGCCGCCAGACCCGTTGTCCGCCGGCTGTTCCGCCACCGGCTCCTCAGCCGGCGCCTGCTGTTCATCTGGCGACGCCTGCTCCGGCTGGCTGGTCACGTCGGTTTGCCCGAGGGCATTCTGCGCCGCTGCCGTGTCCATGATCGGGTTGTTGTTCGTCACGGCGGGCACAATCGGCGCTACCGGATCGAAGAACGGTGTCTCTGTCTCTGGCTGCGCCGGTTCAGCCTCGCCGCCGCCATCGCTGCCATTGCCCGCCTGCCCCTGGTCCCCGCCCGAGGACTGATCGGCGACCGGCTCGGCGGCCACTTCCTGCGCCGATGCTTCTGCGGCAGCAGGCTCCTCTTCGACGACAGGAACCTCTTCGACGACGGGCGCCTCTTCAGCGGCCGGCGCTTCCGCTACAGGCGCTGCCTCCTCAACCGGAGCGCCTTCGTCAGTGGACTGCTCCACGACCGGGTCGCCCTGCCCGTTATCCTGCGCGAAGGCAGGAGCCACAGAGCCCGCCACACTTCCGCTGATGAGTGCCAGTGCGATTGCCCACCGCATCCAGGCACGCGGGGCGTTCGCCTGTTCGGTCATTTTGAATCCCTCCCCATTTCCGTTCGAGCGTCGGACGTTGCCAGGTTCGGGGGCCGCAGGCGGACCCAGTCCCTGCGGCGCACCTGGCGCGTCGTCTGTCTCGCACCTTCAAGACGCCCGGCGGGAGGTTGCGGTTTCGCGTGTGGCAGCCAATGGGGCGCGGATTCGCACGCCAGATTCGATATGATTCAGGCTTACTGCGGCACGGCGGGAGAGCCTCACGCGCCGGCACGCCGGAGGTCTCGTCCGTACAAACTGTCCGTACGCACACACAGGGGAAGTCATGACCAGCGAACCCGATCTGATTATCTGGGGCGCAACCATTCGCACCCTTGACGAACGGCAGCCATTTTGTTCAGCCGTTGCGATCAAGGATGGGCTCATCGTGGCCGCAGGGGACGATGATTCCGTCAAGGCGCTGCGAGGCGCGGGAACCGAGGTTCTTGATGGCCGGGGAATCGCCTTCGTGCCCGGCCTGACCGACGCCCACATTCACCCCATCTCCAGCTCGATCGCCACGCGCGGAGTCGATGCCTTCGATTGCGTCACCCTCGAAGAGCTACGGGACAAACTGCGCGCCGAGGCCGCCACGCTCCGTCCAGACGACTGGGTCGTCGGCTGGGGTGTCCATTACGAAATGTTCAGTCCTTCCGGCATTCGCGGTGACTTGCTGGATGAGGCGGTCGGCGGTCGCCCGACCTATCTGCGATTCTTCGACGGGCACAGCGGTGTGGCGAACCAGGCCGCGTTGGCTATCGCAGGGAGTAACTGGTCCGGTCGAGTTTGCAGATGCCTCCAGTGTTACCTGCGAGGACGGCGTGCCGACCGGCGAACTCCGGAAATCGCGGCCATGAATCTCGTCGCGAATGCCGTGCCGCCTCTGAGCCCGGAAGCGGAGTACGCCCGGTACCGGGAAACGTTCCGCCGCTTCGCAGAAGTCGGCCTGACATACGTTCACGCCATGGAAGCTACGCCGGAAGAGTTCGCCATCTACCAGTCCCTTGAGGACCGGGGCGATCTGACCTGTCGCGTCGTCGTTCCCCTCTGGCAGCACCCGCAGCTCACTGTCGCCGAAATGCGTGACCAAATCCCGCTCCGCGATGAAAAGGGGGCGTTGTGGCGCGGCGGCGCCGTCAAGTTCTTCATCGATGGCGTCATCGAGACTGGAACCGGCTGGCTAACCCACCCGGACACGCGCGGCGACGGCGTCACGCCCTTCTGGCCAAATCCCGAAGCTTACGCGGGCGCGGTCTCGCTCTTCGCGGAGGCCGGGTTCCAGTGCATCACCCACTCGGTTGGCGATGGCGGCGTGCGCTGGGCGCTCAATTCGTATGAGGCCGCCCGCGATTTCCCACAGAATGGGCTCAACGGCCCGCACCGCATCGAGCACGACGAACTGGTCGAGCCGGGCGACGTGCCGCGCTTTGCGGCATTGAACGTCGTGGCCTCCATGCAGCCACTGCACATGGCGGCAATGCAGCCGGATGGCTCGGACGAATGGGCTGACCGGGCTGGACCCGAGCGGACTGCCCGCGCTTTTCCGGCTCGCTCGCTGCTTGACTCCGGCGCAATCCTGGCGCTCGGCTCCGATTGGTCTGTTGCCCCCTTCGATCCCCGCCTTGGCATGGCGTGGGTTCGCCTGCGCCGCACCCCCGGCCTGACAGCGATGCCGCCGCGCGCGGCCGATCAGGCGCTGACCGGGCTGGAGACACTGCATGGCTACACCACCGGAGCCGCAGCGGCCATTGCCGAATCGCATCTCTCCGGCCGCATCGCGCCGGGCTACCGGGGCGACCTCACCGGATTCGCTGCTGACCCGGTCGAAACCGACGCCGACACCCTGGTGGATCTCCCTGTCCTGATGACGGTCATGAATGGCCGCATCACCCACCGGGCGGTGTAGCGTGACCGACATGCACCGGGCCACTGTCTGCCTCACGTTTGATTTTGACGCCATTTCGGTTTGGATCGGGCCGATGGGCGCCAAGTCGCCAAGCATGATCTCGCGCGGAGAGTTCGGCGCGGTGGCCGCCCGCCGCATCCTGAAGCTTCTGGAACGGGAGCACATCCCCGCCACGTTCTTCACCACCGGCCACACGGCAGAGACCTACCCGGAGATCGTGCGCGAAATTGCGGCGGCGGGCCACGAAATTGGCCACCATGGGTACCTTCACGAAAACCCGCTCGCGCTGGAGACACGCGAACGCGAACGCGCGGTCCTGGAACGAGGATTGGAAGCGCTCGACCACGTTGCCGGCGTGCGCCCGGTTGGTTACCGGTCACCCTCGTGGGATAACAGCCCGTACACGGTTGATCTTCTCCTGGAGGCAGGGTTCCGATATGAAAGCTCGCTGATGGGGAATGACTTCCGCCCGTACTGGTGCCGAAGCGGCGACGCTATCCAGGATGATGGCCCGTTTCTCTTCGGCGACACGGTTGACCTTGTGGAAATGCCAGTGAGCTGGATCCTCGACGACTGGCCGCATTTCGAGTACCTCTCGCTACGCAGCGCCGGTATCAACGCGCCTGGACATAGTGCGCCGTCCAAGGTTGAGGAAGTCTGGCAAGGCGAATTCACGTTCATGTACCGCGACATCCCGAATGGCGTCTTCACGCTGACCATGCACCCGCAGGTCATTGGTCGGGGTCACCGGTTCCTGATGCTTGAGCGGCTGATCTCGTGGCTGAAGTCGCACGACGGCGTCCGGTTCACGACCCTCGGCGCGGCGGCCGACCGCTTCCGCGCCGAATACCCCTGCGGGTCATGAGCAGCCGCACTACCTGGCGATTTGAACGCGACGAGGCTGCCTCTCCCTACGGAGTTGTGGCTGCCAAACATGAACTCGCTGCGAACGCCGGGGCGGAAGTCCTGTGCGAAGGCGGCAACGCCGTCGACGCGGTGGTCACCGCGGGTTTCGTGGCGGGCGTCGTCGAGCCGTTCATGAGCGGCCTCGGGGGCGGCGGCTTTCTGGTCGCCCACTTCCCCGAGCGCAATGAGCGAGTGCTGATTGACCATGCGATGGTGGCGCCTGCCGCTGCCACGGCCAGCATGTATCCACTGGCAGCCGGCGGTCGCGACGCCGACATGTTCGGCTGGCACAAGGTTGACGGCGATGCCAACATCCACGGCCATCTGTCCGCAGCGACGCCCGGGGCAGTCGCCGGCCTGACATTGGCGCTCGAACAATACGGCTCCCTCTCCCGGCAACGCGCGCTTGCACCCGCCATCAGGTACGCGACAGATGGCTTCGATGTCTCATGGCACACCGCCCTCATGATCGGGCTGGACCTCGCCCTCCTGAACCGCTTCCCGGCCACCCGCGCCGTCTTCACGAACAACGGGTACGTTCCCACACCCTACCCCGGCTGGCGCAAACCCCTGCGCCAGCCGGAACTCGCGGACACGCTCCGCCTGATCGCAGACCATGGCCCGCGCGCCTTCTACGAAGGCGCGCCGGCTCGGGCCATCGCACAAGAGATGCGCGAACACGGCGGCCTGATCACGGAAGATGACCTGGCCCGCTATCGTCCGGTGGTCAGCGAGCCGCTTCACGGGGGGTACCGGGGCTTCGAGGTCCTGACCTCGCCTCCCGCTTCCGGAGGCCCAACCGTCCTGGAAACGCTCAACCTCCTGGAGGTGGCAGACCTCGCCAGCATGGGTCACAACTCCGCCGAAGCGTTGCACTGGATCGCTGAATCCTGTCTCCAGGCCTTTACAGACCGGCTCGCACTGCTCGGAGACCCCTCATTTGTTGGCGCGCCCTGGGAAACACTCTGCTCCAGAGAGTACGCCGTCGCGCAGGCCGCCTCCTTCGCGCCTCATGCTGTCCGCTCGCCATCATCTGCGCTGCCCACGCCAATTCCGCGCATGAACACGACGCACGTCTCGGCCATTGACCGCTGGGGAAACAGCGCCTCGCTCACATCAACGCTCCTCGGTGGTTGGGGCAGTGGAGTTACGGTCCCGGGCACTGGCGTCCTGCTGAACAATGGGATGATGTGGTTCGACCCCGTCCCCGGCCGGCCCAACTCAATCGCCGGCGGCAAAAAGCCGCTCGCCAACATGGCGCCCACGCTTCTCCTGCAGGACAACCGGCCCCTGCTCTCGGTCGGGGCAATGGGCGGGCGCCGCATCCTCAACGCCCTTCCTCAAATCATCGCCAATGTTGTGGACTACAACATGGGAATGCAGGCGGCCATCAGCGCGCCGCGCATTGATTGCTCCACTGGTATCGTGCAGGCCAGCAGCCGCATTTCCCCGAACACTATCCTGGCGCTGCAACAGATTGGTCACACCGTACAGGTCATCGAGGAGGACATGCTCAGCTTCGAGTTTGGCAGCCCCGCTGGTGTCCTGAACGATGGCGGCGTCTTACGTGGCGGCGCCAATCTCTTCTATCCTGCCATGGCCATCGCGATGACGTGAGGCAGCGGCCAATCCTGGGCGCCGCGGGTTAGTTCGGAACGCCGAACACCCCGGCCAGCGGTGTGTACTCCACGTCTGGATAGCCAAAGGCTCCAGGCCCGACGACCTGCAGAGCTTCCGGCGTCTTGAGCAATTCGGGCGCCGGAATCCCCACCACTGCCACCCGCAGGCCGTAGCGCAGGATTTCGGTGGTAATCGGCTCAGCGGTATCCTCATCGACCAGGCAGATCAGATCGGGCACCACGGCCAGGACCTCGCCGTCACCGGTGCGCGCCACCAGGTTCTCGTTCTGAAAGTCAATCCTCAGCGTTTGGCCCGCGTTCGGCCCGGCGCCTTCAAGGTTCACGACGCCACGGGCAAACCCACCCAACATGCGGCGCTCGACGTCCGCAATCTTCCCCTGAAAGAGCCGCTCGCCGCCAGACACCGCGAGGGCAGCATCGACCGGGTTCTGATGTGACTCACGCGCCGCAAGCACCGCGTCCCCGATGGCGATGGCAAGGGTAACGGTGCCCGGGATCGCGGTCCGGCGCACGTCCTCCGCCGACATCGGCGGAAAGGCGTAACCGGCCGCGCCGCCCATCTGGATGGTGACAACCCGCGCGTATCGCTCCAGCGTCGTTGGGTCGGAGATGCTGTCAAAGATCACCTGGTGACCGCGTGGGTCCGCCAGGGCGCCTGGAGTCGGTGGCACGCCGTAGATGCTGAAAGTATCCATCTGGAGTTCGGGAAACGCCCGGCCCATGCCGTCGCCGTCGATCACCGGCAGCCCGACCTGCGCAGCCACAATCATCGGCCGCATCGAGTTCGAGCCGCCAATCTCGCCGGGAATGACATGCGTAAACGTGCGGCCCAGGTGTTGCTCAAGGGTCTGCATGGCCAGCAGGCACTCATCGCCCCGTCCAACGCGCTCAATGCTGACCGTCGGTGAACCCATACCGCCAACCGTCGTGACAAAGGCATCGTCCGGAAGCTCGTCAACAGTCACCACCTGGATAGTGCGGCCAGCACGAAGCTGCTCGCGCGCCTCAATCCTCCCGAGGTACGGGTTCCCACCCCCGCCGGTGCCGAGGATGCCAGCGCCAATGGCCAGAGCCTCCAGTTTCTCTTCGGTCATCTCGTACATGTGCTCTGCTGTTCCCCGCTCCACTCCGCTTTTCACGTGCCTCGCCACGGACAGAAGATAGCGATACTCCGAGGCTCTCACCATTCTGCACGTTGGCCGTGTGCCGTACGCTTGCGACAATAGCCTATCACCAGCCATTCATGCGCAACTTGCATGATGACGCCACGGGCAGGCCGTGGCAGGAAAGGGCGAGCACGTGCGCACCATCACTTCTGAGGCACTCGACGATATCGCCCGGGGCGCGGCGCTCCTGGGCGCCGGCGGCGGTGGAGATCCCTACATCGGAAAACTCATGGCGCAACACGCCATGCGCCGCTGCGGAAAGGTCTCGCTGCTCGATCCGTCAGACCTGGCGGATGACGATCTCGTTGCCCCGACGGCCATGATGGGCGCGCCAACGGTGATGGTTGAGAAAGTGCCGCGAGGCGCCGAGATTGTGACCGCCTTCAAGGCGCTGGAGTCGTACCTGGGCAGGCCAATCCGGGCCACGATGTCCTGCGAGGCGGGTGGACTCAACTCCACCACCCCGTTTTCCGTTGCGGCCGAGCTCGGCATCCCGCTCGTGGATGCTGACATGATGGGCCGCGCGTTCCCCGAGCTCCAGATGTGCCTGCCTTCGCTGTATGGCATTTCCGCGACGCCAATGGCCATTGCGGACGAAAAGGGAAACTCGGCGGTCATCAACACGGTGAGCAACCACTGGACGGAAACGATGGCGCGCACCCTGACCATTGATATGGGATGCTCGGCAATGATTGCCGTCTACCCCATGACGGGCAGGCAGGTCAAGGAGACCTGCGTGTTGCACACCATTTCACTGCTGGAACAGATTGGCCGCACGCTGCGGGAAGCCAATGCCGCCCATCGGGATCCCGTGGCCACCGTATCTCGTACCCTTGGTGGACACGTCATCTGGCGTGGCAAGGTTCAGGATGTGGCCCGGCGCACCGAAACCGGCTTCGCGCGGGGAGAGGCCACCATCCGGGGCGTCGATGAATACAGCGGCAGGGATCTGACCGTCAGTTTCCAAAACGAGTTCCTGATCGCGCAGGCTGGCGACGAGGTGCTGGCAACGACTCCCGACCTGATCTCCATGCTCGACGCGGAAACCGGCGACCCCATCACCACCGAGGGCCTCCGCTACGGCTTCCGGGTGGCCATCGTCGCGCTGCCATGCGACCTCCGATGGCGCACCGAAGCGGGCCTGCGCCTGGTCGGTCCCGGCTATTTCGGCTACGACATTCCGTACGTTCCGATAGAGGAGCGTGTCTCAGCGTGAAGGCCGGGACTGGCGGCCTGAGTGACCGCCGGTCCCGAACCTTGACTCTGACGCCAATGGAGGCTGAGCCATGGCTGCTGCTGCGACCCGCAAACGCTGGCCCGTCTGGCACAGTTGGCAGTATCTGACATCCGGCCGGGCTGCTGGATTCCCGCCCAATGTTGCATCCCGGCGCTGCGTCTGATCTCGACTACGCCGCCGCAGGGGAAACCGTGATAGCGTCCGTCGAAATGGTGCCGTCTGAAACGATCAGGCCTACGCCGCCCGCTGCCAGTGGATCGACGTGGTCAGTGGCCTCGAGGACCATCTTCCCGTCGATAACTCCGGTCAGCGTATTGCCGTTGGCCGTGAGTTCCATGTGATAGCAGCGATCCAGTTCGACCGGGAAGTCGGCTTCTGCGAGGACGGAGACCTTCTCCCGATCCTTGATCAGGCGCACCTTGCCATCGTCACAAAGCACGAGCGCGTACCAGCGGCGCATGCCGCCCACGCGAGCGGCGATCCCGCCCTGGCGAGCCAGCATGAGCACCACGTCAGCCGCGACAGTGTAGTCCCGCCAGTCGGCAGTGCCCTGGCTGATCAACCCGACGCCGACATTGTTCGAAATACGAAAGCTGTCCCACCAGCGCGGCTGGAAATGGTCAACGCCATCGACCCAGGCCTCGTGCCACTGATCGCCATCACCGTCCGGTCGCGAGAAGGTCACGCTCGGCGAACCTTCCCAGGTCAACCAATCCAGCGTAACCTCCCCGGCACTGTTGCCGTCGGGAGTAATGTGCAATCCCACTGACGCTATCGGAAGCCCCGACGTGTCCGGCGCCTGCCAGACCAGCGTCTCGCTCTCCCCCGGCGCCAGGCGAACGGCTGGCCCAATCTCTGAAACCACTTCGTCGTTCGGCCCGTAGTAGGTCAACGCCAGGGCCACCGCAACTGCGCCGCCATTGGCCTTGCCTGCCGCCACTCCTGCGCGGATCTGCTGGCCGGAGTACAGCGATGGATTGGCCACCATCTTGTAACCCTTCATGCCGATCGCTTCGAGCGGCGTAAAGGTTGGGGTTGCAGCCAGGATCGGGCTCCCGGCGTCGGCAGACCAGCGGATGGCCAGCGCCCCGCCGCTCTCGGTCGCAGACGCATTGCGAACCTGCACCCCCGGGGTGGCGGTCTCGAATCCCTGGACGGAGCCAGGGAGCGAGAAGTGGAAGCGCGCCCCGTTCTTCGGCGCCAGCGCCTCGGCGCCAGCCAACGCCCGCGCAGCGTTGACGACGTGGTATGTCTCGATCACCGCATCCGAGATGGCGCGGCCGCCATCGGCGGTCGAGAGATAGAGGCGGTCCGCTACCGGCCCCCGCCAGTCGTAGTCCGAGTGGTCGATGCCAGCCAGACCATTCTTGACGCCCAGGATCGCGCCCACATTCGCAGCGTTGCAGTCGGTATCCCAACCTGAAGTGTTGACGATCATCTGAGCCCTGCGGAAGTCATCGCCGCCGTAGAGCAACGCCATGATGATGAGGGCGTGGTTCGGCACCATGTGGCACGCGCCGAGGTACTTGTCGTAGCCGTAGTTCGCCTGGATCTGGGCCAGGGTCGCCCGCCAGTCGTCCGGCGCGGCGGCATGCCAGCCGCGGACATCACGGATCACCCGCGCAATTGTCGAGTCCGCCGGGATGTAGCTGACGGCCGTATCGAGCAAGGCGTTCAGGTCGGATTCGACGAAGGCTTGCGCCAGCATCGCCGCGATGACCTGCGCGCCGTAGATCGCCTCGCCGTCGTGGCTGACGCTGCCCGCCCGCCGCGCGAAATCGACCGCCCGTTCGGGATCGCCAGGAAAGAGCATGCCCCAGCCGTCGATGAAGATTTGCGCCCCGATCTGCTCGGCGATGGTCTTGCCGTTGAGCGCGATCGAACCACTTGCCGGTGCAGGAATTCCCGCCCTCAGGCGGATGTACGCCGTGTGCTCGGTCGAATTGCCCAGACCGCCCCACCAGAGAATCGTACGCTCATTGATCAGGTAGTTGAGCCAGGTGTTGCCAATCTCCTCCGGTGTCAGGTCCGGGTTGTTGCCGTGATCCGGCAGCGCCCGCAGGAACGTGAAGGTGCCGGAAATGTCGTCGTCCGTCACGACAAGCGGCATGTCCCGCATCTCGTTGATGTAGTGATCAACTTCGCCTACCTGGGCAGAAATCTCGTCGTAGGTCCAGCCTTCGATAGGCCGGCCCAGGTACACCCCGATGATCTTGCCCAGAACACCCGCGTACACCCGCTCTACGTAGTCAGCAGGAAACGTTGTGTTGATCGTCGCCATGAAACGTATGCGCTCCGTTCGTTTATGTCAGGCTGTGAGTTCGGCAAACATCGAGGATCGTGCGGCGGCAGCTTCCGCCTGTTCGCGCTGAAGCGAGATGGCGAGTGCCGTGAGGTCCCGCGCCAGCGGGTCGAGGTCGATCCGGTTCGCCCGGTTCACCTGCTCCGCCCAACCGTCGGGGATCACGCTGTCGCCGTGCAACGCGCCGGCGATTGACCCGGCCATACCGGCGATGGAGTCGTTGTCCCGCCCGTAGTTGGCAGCGCCCCGGATCGCCTCCAGGAAATCGCCCTTCGCAACAACGAGCATGCCCAACGCGATTGGCAGTTCTTCAATCGCCTTGCGCCGGCTTGGCTGCCAGTCGTCTGTGGCGTTGCCCCGGTCCCGCACGCCGTCTTCTGCACTTCCGTCGAACGGCTGGATTGCCTCTCGCAGCGGCACGATAGCCTCGCGCCAGTCGTCGTGACGGCGCGCCTCGTACGCGACCGCGCCGATCGCTTCGCGCGTGCCCTCTTTCGCGTACGCCAGCGCCGTACTCACCACATCGTCAACCGTTGCGTCAGGCACGAAGGCGGCTGCGACACACGCGGCCATCACACCGGCTGCCTCCAGGCCATAGCTCCACTGGTGGGCGGCGTAGACATCAATGGCTTCGCGGTAGGCAGCACCAGGATCCGCTGCGTTGACGATACCGACCGGGGCCGCGTACATGGCCGCACCGCAATTCACCATATTGCCGACGCCGCCCAGGCGAGGATCAGCGTTGGCCAGGCGCAGCCGCATCAGCAACCATTTCTCCGGGTAGAAGAGCCGGTCAACGAGCGGCATCTCCATGCCCCGCTCAGCCACCCAGCGCGGCTCATCGGCAATGAGCGGCACGATACGCTGCGCGAAAACAAACGGGTCCAGGTGGCGCTGCTCCTCGACGTAGATCTGTCCGAGGAGCATCGTCATGTGGGTGTCGTCGGTGAACCGGCCGTCCCCCTTTCCGATTTCAGACGGACCATCCCACGGCTCCACGAACTCCAGGATTTCGCCGTAGCGCTGCCAAATCTCTGGCGGGAACTTCCACTCGGCCGGCGCGCCCAGGGCGTCGCCGATGGCCCCGCCATACAGGCATCCACGCACCTTGCGGTACAACGGAGAATCAGTCACTGCGCCTGCGTTGCTCACGAATGCACTACCCCTTGAGTCCACCCTGCGTCAGCCCTTCCACGAAGCGTCGCTGAAGGGCCAGGAAGATCACGACCACCGGCAAAATCATCATGAGGGCAGCGGCGCTGGTCAGCGACCAGTCCCGGCTAAACCGAGACGAAAAGTTGTAGTAGCTGGTGACGACGGTGAATAGCTCCTGGTCCGTCAGGAAAACGGTCGCGAGGAGGAACTCATTCCAGACACTCAGCGCCACGACCAGACCTACGGTCAGAAAGCCGGGCCACGACAGCGGCACCACGATGCCCGTGAATATCTGCCACTCGCCAGCGCCATCCACGCGCGCGGCGTCCTCGAAGTCTCGCGGCAACTGCAACATGTAGGAGCGCAGCAGGAACACGGCAAAGGGAGCATTCGTCGCCACGTAGATAATAGCGAGGCCGAGCAGGTTGTTGACCAACCCCAGTCGTTGCCAGGTAAAGAAGAGCGGCACGAGGAAGAGCTGGAGCGGCAAGCTGGTGCCGATGAGCAGATAGAGCGTGACCAACCCCGCCCCCGGGAGATCCAGTTTTGCCAGGCTGTACGCCGCCATGCCGCCCAGGGCCAGCACCGCCGCCACGGTCACCGCCACCAGAATCCCGCTGTTACGCGTGGTGACGGCAAAATTGCCGACCTCCCACGCTTTCGTAAAGTTCTCCCACATGAAACTCTGCGGCGGTCCCAGTGGATTGCTCCCAATCTCCGCCTGGGTCTTGAGCGAGTTGAACACCAGCACCATGAGAGGCCCGAGTGCAAACCCCAACAGGAGGAGGAGCACGAGGTAGTTCGGAGCCAGACTGATTTCGCGCCGCTTGCCGCGCGACAAGGTGGTAGTGCTCATATCTCCCATCCCCGGCGGCGCAGAACCTGAAAGCCGGCAATGACACAGCCCACGAAGAAGCTCATGGTCAGGCCGATTGCTGCCGCGTAGCCAGCGTTGAAGTTCCGGAATGCTTCCTTGAACACCAGCACGGCCAGCACCTCTGTGGCGCGCGCCGGTCCACCCTGCGTCAGAATCCAGATGTAATCGAACGTCAGGAATGACCAGATGGTCGTCATCAGGATCATGAACACGATGGTCGGCCGGATGCCCGGGAGCGTCACGTCCCGGAACTCCTGCCAACGATTGGCGCCGTCAAGCCGGGCGCTCTCGTACAAATCAGGGGGGATGTTCTGCATGCTTGCCAGGAACAGCACCATCAGGAACCCCCACCAGTGCCAGTTATCGATGAAGGCGATTGCTGGCAGCGCTGTTCGCGAATCCCCCAGGAACGCCTTGTCAAAGCCTGGAATACCCATGTCTGTCAGGAGCGCGGGTATGCCGCGATCCGGGCTGAACAGGCTGCGCCAGAGTGCGGCCGAGACCACGCTCGGCAGCACATAGGGAATGAAGAGAGACAGGCGAAACACGATTGCCCCGCGCCGTATCGGCGCGAGCAGGCTGGCGGCGATCAGGGCCATGCCGATGGGGACCGTCAAAAACATGGCCAGCCAAAGCACGTTGTTCATGAACGCATGGTGGAATCCCGGGTCGGCGAGGAGCGCCTGGTAGTTCGCCAGTCCAATCCACTCCGCCGACCCGATGCCACTCCACTTCGTCATCGAGAAATAGACCGAGCTGAAGGCGGGAGCCGCTACCACCAGAATGTTGATGGACAGGATCGGCAGGACAAAAAGCCACGGCACCACCTTGCGCCGGAAGAACGCCCGTCGCTTGTCCGCCTTCCGCGAGGCAATCGTTCCCTCGGGGAGTGTCAGTGTCTGCTGCATGGTGTTTCTCGCTTCCGGATCGCGGAAGCGGGCCAGGGTTGCCCTGGCCCGCGTGCGGCCTACCGCTCCGGAATCGGCGGCACGGCGCCTTCCGTCCGCTCCGCGTCAAACTTCTCCTGGTGACCCGCCAGGTACTCCTCTGGCGTGATCTCCCCGGCCCAGACGCGCTCGATCTCTTCGATCAGATATGTCTCGCTGGCCGGCGGCCAGAAGGTCCAGGTCGTGTAGCCATAGTTGCCTTCAGCAAAGGCGACGTTCATGGCCGCCAGAATCTCGGCCAGGCTCGGGTTGACGCCGGTCAGATCCTGCCCGGTCAGATCCACTGCGGCTGGCACCATGCCACACGCGACGAGCAGCCTGGCCTGGTTCTCTGGCGAGAACCAGAAGTCCAGGAACTTCGCCGCCTCGTCCTTATGCTGGGAGTTGTTGTTGATGGAGTAGGTGCTGCCAACGCCGAGGTCAAAAATGGCTTCGCCCGAGACAGAAGGCATCGGCGTCCAACCGATTTCGTTGCTGTTGCCGGCTTCCTCCCCAAAATAGGCTTCCTGGTCGGCCAGGAACCAGGTCCCCTCGATGTCCATGGCGGCCTCGCCAGCTCCGAACATCGCACCGGCTTCCGGGAAGGTGGTGGTGTAGTAGCGGTCCAGTCCGCCCATGAACCAGCCATTCTGCTGCATCTGATTCAGGAGATCGATTGCGGCGACAAAGTCCGGGTCGGTCCACTCCACGTTGCCAACCAGTGCGTCGTAGACCTTCTGCGGACCACCCGCTGAGTGATTCAGCATCTCGCCGACATACCACTCGTTAGCCGGTCGCCATTCAGCATTCGCATGTGAGAAGGGAATGATGCCCGCCTCCTGAATGGTTGCGGCGAGCGTCATCAGGTCGTCGAGCGTCTTCGGCGGCTCCCAACCATGCTGCTCGAAGAGGGTCTTGTTGTAGTAAAGAACCAACGTCTCAAGCTCTGTTGGGATGCTGTACAGCTTGCCTTCCGCCATGCCGAGATCGAGCGAGCCCGCTGCGAAGCGCTCATCCCAGCCAAGCGCCTTGGCGTAGTCATCGAGCGGAGCAAGTTGTCCGGCAAGCGCCAGTTGCATGGCAAACGATGGTCCGGGTGTGCCCACGATATCCGGGCCAGCCCCGCCAGCAATGGCTGTCCGGGTGGCGTCCCACCAGTTTGCTTGCAGCGTGGTGTTGACGGTAATGCCGTTCCCCTGCGCGTTGAACGCCTCAACACCATTCTTCTGGACACACTCGGCGACATCTGAGCCGCTGGTGGATTCAATCCACATTGTCAGCTCGACGTTGTCCTGCGCCTGCGTTGCGGGCGCGAGCATCGCCAGTGGCGTCAGCGCCGCCATGCCTGCAAGGGCAATGGCGCGAAGAGATTTACGCATGATGAACTCCCATAGGTTCGTCGCCGCCTCACTGCGGCTCTCCGTCCAGCGCGCCTGCGCCGTGCGTACTGATCAGGTCGTGCCAGCAATGTAGTTCCCGGCCCGCGCACCTCCTCGCTGTTGACGGCCGCTCAGGCCGAGTCCCGGACCATCAGTTCGGCAGGCATCACCACGACACGACTCCCAGGTGGTCCATCCCCGCGCAGTCGGTCCAGCAAGAGTTCCGCCGTCCGTTCGCCCAGGCGATCCGGGTACTGTGCGACCGTCGTCAGGGGTGGGGCCAGCAGCCTCGCGGCCGGAATGTCGTCGAACCCCACGATGGCAACGTCGTTTGGCACCCGCAGCCCGCTCTCATGCAAGGCGGCCATGGCGCCCATGGCCATCAGATCATTGGCGGCAAAGATGGCTGAGGGCCTCGGGCTCAGGCGGAGCAGCTCGTGCGCGGCGCGATAGCCGCCGTCCTCATTGAAATCTGCGCCACGCACGAGCATCTCATCGGCTTGCAGCCCACACGCTTCGATGGCTTGCAGATAGCCCAGCACCCGATCCTCTCTGGGGGGCGTGCCAGCCTCGCCGGCAATCATCCCGATGCGGCGATGCCCGCGCGCGACAAGGTGCTCAACCGCCTGCCTCGCCGCGCCAACGCTGTCAACATGAACGGTGTCTACTGGCGCGCGGCCCGCTGCCGGTCGGCGGGAAGTGAGCGCGACGACCGGGATATTCATCTCGGCCACGTCGGCAAGCTCGTCCATGGTGATCTGGAACGGGCTCAGAATCACACCGTCCACTCGTCCGGCCAGTGCCGACTGCATGAACTTGCGCTCGCGGTCCAGCAAGCCGTCGCTGTTGTAGGCAATCAGGTCATACCCTTCGCTCTCGGCGACATTCTGAATGCCGCGGGCGAAGGCGGGGTAAAACGGGTTCGTGATGTCCGGAATGATGGCGCCGATCGCAAGCGCCCGCTGCGAGCGCAAACTACGCGCGGCGTGCGACGGGACATAGCCCAACTCGGCGATCGCCGCCATCACGCGCGCGCGCGTTTCCGGGGCAACCGGCGCGTTGGGATCGCCGCTGAGCACATAGGAGACCAGCGGTTGCGAAACCGCCGCCAGCCGGGCCACATCGGCCTGGGTGGGCCTCCTGCGCCGGGGAGATTCATCCGTCACGTTGTGACACCGCAGGCTCCTGCACTGGGTTTATACGTATCAGCGCTGATACGTATAAGTATCACCTGAGAACGCGCTCGTCAACACGCCGACGCCGGGCCAGTCACGTTCGGCCGCGCAACACCGGGCAGATTGACGAAGCAGTTGCCTTCGGCTACATTCCTGTATACGGTATACACAGTGGTGTTCGTGCAGCGGGAGGAACCTCTGGGACGCGTGAGCCTACCGGATGCTGAAGCAGCACAAACTGAACAAGTGCCGCTGAACCATTCCACGCTGGCCGAGCAGGTGTACCAGCGGCTGCGGGATGACATTCTGAGTAATGTCTATCCTTCCGATGCGGCCTTGCCCGAAAAGACCCTTGCCTCCCAGCTCAATGTCAGCCGTGTGCCTGTCCGCGAGGCGTTGCACCGCCTGGCTTCTGACGGGCTGGTGACGTTGCGTCCCCGGCACGGGGCAGTTGTCAAATCACTCTCGCCGCAGCAGTTCCTGGATGCCTACCGGGTGCGGGAAGCTCTGGAAGAGCTGGCGATTCGCCTCGCGCTGCCAAATCTCACTGCCAGTGACATGGATGAACTGGCGCAGTTGCAGGCCGACATGCGCGCCCATGCTGCCGCGGACAATGCCGAGGCGTTCTTCAGCGCAAACCGCAACTTCCACGCACTGTTCATAGAGCGCTCCCGAAACGACTATCTGAAGAATATCTATTACCCGTTGATGGACCAGATGCGACGGCACGTGTCGTCGTCTCTTGGATTGCGTGGTGGCCTGGAACGCTCCATCGATGAGCACCAGGCAATTCTCGATGCCGTCCGGGCCGGCGACGCCAGCGAGGCGAGCCGTCTGTTGCGCGAACACATTCATGTCCCACAGCGCGCGCTCGAAGAGAGCGCGCCCCAGCGCCTGGCGAGAGGAGCGCGATAACCGTGGCAGAGGTCAAGTTCGGAGTTAACCTCAACAATCGGGAGCCCCTTATTGCGCCCGGCTACTCGCTGCAAGATCTGCTGAGCCTGGCCGAGCGTGCAGAGGAACTGGGGTTCGATTCCGTTTGGGTGGGTGACAGTCTGTTTTCGAAGCCGCGCTGGGAGCCGATCAACGTCCTCTCCGCGATCTCGCAGCGCACACGCAAGGTTAAGCTCGGCACCGCCTGCATGGTCTCCGGCACGCGGCATCCGCTCTATCTCGCGCTGGAGTGGGCCACACTGGATGCCTTGTCCAACGGCCGCACGATCCTGGGAACCGGCATGGGCAACCCGGAGGACGGTGTCCGCAGGGAGTACGCCTCGGTTGGTCTCGACTTCGACAAGCGGGCCCGCATTTTTGAAGAGGGCCTGGCCATCCTGCGCGAGCTCTGGGTCGATGGCAAGACGAACTTCACTGGCGACACGTACCAGTTCGAGAACATCGCTTTTTACTCCGGGACCGAGATGGGCCCACTCATGCCGGTGCAGACTCCTCCTCCGATCTGGGTGGTCAGCAATCCGCGGCTGACGGTAGGCACGAAGCAGGAGGAGAAGACCGAGCGAGTCGTCAGCAAGGCGGCCCGCCGCATTGCCGCCTACGGCGATGGCTGGATGACCTGCTGCCGGGCGCGCCACCCGGACGAGTTTCGGGCGCAACTCGAACAGGTCGAGCAGGCTATTGCTGAGGCCGGTCGCAGCCGCGACGAATTCGTGATGTCCTATCAGGTGACCATGAATATTGCGGACACGCGCGAGGCGGCCCAGGCCGGGATCGATGCCTACATCAGCCAGTACTACCCTGAGTTGAGCAAGGCGATGGACCTCGGAGAGTGGGGGCCGGTCGGGACAGCCGATGACATCGCGGAGTGGTTCCAGGCCTTCATCGACGCCGGTGTGGACTACTTCATTTGCCGCTTCGGTTCCCTGGATCAGTTTGGACAGGTTGAGCAGTTCGCGCGGGACGTGCTGCCCCGCTTCACGGCCGCGACGGCCGTACGCGCCTAGGGCGATGGGAGAAATGCGATGAGCGAGCTTTCCGAGGGTCTACGCCGCGACGCCGAACTGGTCGCAGCCGTCTGCATGTCAGTGGAGCCAGACGACGTGGTGACAATCATCACGGACGACGCCCACATGGCGGAAGCCAACGCCCTGGCTCAGGTGGTTGTCGAGCGTGGGGGCTTTCCCGTGATCGCCAACAATGAGCACCAGGTGCGCCGGGGCAAGGCAGACACGCGCTTCCCGATGGCCCCGCCGCGAAATCTGCACGAGGCGATGGTCAAATCTGACGAAATCATCATTATCACTGACCTGGAGTGGGCAAACCGCTTCGCCCATGTTTCGGCGGTCCGCGAGTCCTGCGACAACAACGCGAAAATCGCCTCAGTTGAGGAGGGCATCGGCTCCTGGGATCTAACCGAAGCTGACATCCGCGATGCGACCGACCGGGCGAAGGCTGCCATCGAAGCGCTGCAGGGCGCGAAGTGGTGCCGCGTGACCTCGCCGGCGGGCACCGACGTGCGCGTATCCATCGAAGGCCGCCCGGCGCTGGAAGTGACGCCGATCAAGAAGCGCGGTCAAATGATGGGCCCCGTTCCGCTCTGGAGCGAGGTCGCGTTCGCAGCCGTCGAGGACCGCACCGAAGGCGTCATTGTGGTCGATGGCATCATGCTCGGCATCGGCCTGCCGGGCCAAACGCCGAACCCCATCACCTGGAAGGTCGAGAACGGTCGGGTCACGGAGATCACCGGCGGCGAGGAAGCCGAGAAGCTGAAGCAGGTGATTGACGGCGTCCCGGGTGCGACGGTCATCGGCGAGTTCGCCTTCGGCACCAGTGAGAAGTCCCCCACGGGCTCTCCATCGGAGAAGGGCCTTCTCGGCACAGTTCACTTCGCCTTGGGCGACAACCATAACGCCTACCCCGGCGGCCAGAACGTCAGCACGCTGCACCTGGATGGCAACTGCCTGAACGCGTCCCTGCTGATCGAGGACACCGGCGTTTACATCGTCAAGGATGGCAAGTGGGCACTGTAAACCCGGAAGCGGCAATCAGCGTCGTGCCTCTGGAAGAGGTCTCGGCGATTCCGCTGCCCAACGGCAGTTGGAGCCGCATGGTGCTGACAGAAAAGACCGCACCAGGCATTCTCAGTTCGTTGGGCTACTCCGTGTTTACGCCCGGCACCACCACCGCCCTGGTCAAGCACGAGGTCGAAGAGATCGCCTATGTCCTGGCCGGGATTGGTGAATTGCAGACCGAGGGTGAGCCGGTGCCTTTTGCTGCCCACCAGGCGCTGCACATTCCATCCGGGCTGTGGCATGCCGTCGCCAACACCGGTGAAGAAGACGTGATCATGGTTTTCGGGTTTCCCTACGCGGACTACCCGCCAACGGAGCGACGATGACGGAGGACATGCCGGCACTCACCGATAGCGATCTGCGCGAGCAGGTAGCCTGGTCGTGCCGCATCCTGGCGCTGGGTGACCACGGGGATTACACCCTGGGCCATGTCAGCGCGCGCTCAGCCGACGGGCAGCACTTGTTGATGAAACGCTACGGCCTGGGGCTGGAAGAGGTCACGCCTGACGACGTGCTGCGGCTTGACCTTGACGGCAACGTACTCGAGGGGCGCGGTCGCGCGCACCTCGAGTACGTCCTCCACTCGGAGATCTACCGGGTGCGCCCGGACGTACGATCAGTCATCCACACCCATCCGCCGTACGCGACCGCCTTTGGCGCGACGGATGCGGAACTGCAGCTCCTGAATCATGACGCGGTGCTCTTCAAGGAAGGTCTCGCCTACTTTGACGACACCGCGGAACTCATTGTGAATCCCGAGCAGGGGGCCCGCGTGGCCGCGGCGCTCGGGGACCGTCGGGTTGCCCTTCTCCGTGGCCACGGCGTGCTTTTCACAGGCTCTTCCGTACCCTGGGCAACCTACACTGCCCTGACACTCGAACGCGTGCTGCGTATTCAGTCAATCGCCAACTCCTTCGGCGCCCTCCGTCCCATGACGCCCGACATGGCCAGCCGGGTCTACCCCGACAAGTACCGGGACGTGCATGTCCACTCCTACTGGGATTACCTGATCCGGGGCGTGCAACGCGCGGGCCTCGCCCAGGGGATGCCGGAGCCGGAGGCAACCCGTGCTTAGGCCGTTCGCCATCCACCAGCCCATGACGGTCTCCGAGGCAACCAGCCTGATGCGGGACTACGGCGACGCCGCGGCGTTCTATGCAGGTGGCACCGAACTGCTGATTGTGCTCAAGGAACATCTGGCAGTCGTTGATCACCTGATCGATCTCAAGCGCATCCCCGGGCTTGACGAGATTTCGCTTCAGGACGACGGCGCGTCGCTCAAGATCGGCGCGCTTGCGACACATCGTGCAATCGAGCGGAGCGTCCTGGTGCAGCGGCGCCTGCCAGTGCTCGCCGCCCTGGAAGCCAAAGTCGCCAACGTGCGCGTACGAGCAGCCGGCACGCTCGGTGGAAATCTCTGTTTCGCCGATCCGCACAGCGACCCTGCGACGTTGCTTTCGGCACTCGGCGCCACACTGACGCTCGACAACGGTACGGCGCAACGCAACGTTCGTGCCGACGCGTTTACTACTGATCTCATGACGACCGACCGCGAGCCCGACGAAGTCCTGACGCACATCACCGTTCCACTCCCGGGAGCAAACGTCGGCACTGGGTACGAGCGCATCAAGTTGCACGAGCGACCTACGGTGTCCGCTGCGGCGGTGATTACCGTTGCTGACAACCTGATCGCTGCGGCCCGCCTTTACCTCGGCTGTATCGGCGACGCGCCGCAGAGGCTACGGGACGTCGAGGATGTGCTGGTGGGACTCCCTGCCCTCGTCACGAGCGGTGAGCGAGTGAAGCCGCTCATCGCAAGTCTGGCCTTGACTTATGACACGCCATTCGAATCTGCGCGGTACAAGCGGCAGTTGGCATCTGCGGTAGGCGTAAGAGCGATTGCCGCCGCAGTAGCCAATGCCGTGCATCCACAGGGGTCACGCCATGCCGTCTGAGACCATGATGCGGTTGCGCACCACCATCAACGGTGAGGACATCGAGCTGGATATTGAGCCCCGAGAACTGCTGATTGATGTCCTGCGACACCGCCTGGAACTGACCGGCGCCAAGCGCTCCTGCGACTCCCAGGTCTGCGGCGCGTGCACGGTGCTTCTGGACGGGCAACCGGTCAGTTCCTGCTGCACGCTGGCGTACGAGGCTGACGGCAGGACGGTCCTGACTGTCGAAGGACTGGCGCAAGACGGACACCTCGATTTGATCCAGGCAGCATTCGTGGAGCAGGCGGCCATCCAGTGCGGGTTCTGCACGCCAGGCTTTGTCCTGACCACGAAGGCCATGCTGGCTGAAAACCCGCGTCCGACCCGTGACGAGATCAAGCACTACCTGGGCGGCAACCTGTGTCGCTGCACCGGGTACTGGAACATCCTGGACGCGGCCGAGGACGCCGCACGTCGTCTGGCAGCGGCGGCGGAGACAGGCTCATGACCATGCCTGCCTCTACTGCTGCAGCCTACGAAGTTATTGGCACCAACGCCCCGCGCACGGATGCGCTGGCAAAAGTGCAGGGCAAGGCGCAATTTACTGGCGACCTCCAGGTCCACGGGATGACCTATGGCCGCGTATTGCGGAGTCCGTACGCCCATGCCCGGATCGTTTCCATCGACGCCAGCGCGGCGGAAGCCTTGCCCGGCGTAGTCGCGGTGATGACCGGGCGCAATATCCCCTCGTCCGACCCGTACTATGGTCACGCGCTCAAGGACCGTCCAGTTCTCGCGCTGGATCGTGTCCGCTTCGTCGGCGAGCCTGTCGCAGCCGTCGCAGCGGAGTCGCCAGCCATCGCCGACGCCGCACTTGACCTGATCGACATCACCTACGAAGAGCTGCCAGCAGTCACGACCATTGACCAGGCACTCGCCCCGGGCGCGCCCCTGCTTCACGACGCTCCGAACCTGCGCGCAGGGCTCTTTCATGGTCTGGGCGAGATCCGGCTGGAAGAGGGCAACGTCTGTTACCACCATGCCTTCGCGCGTGGCGACAGCGACGCCGTTTTCGCCAACGCGGACATCGTCGTTGAAGGGGAGTACGTTTTTCCGGCGGTCTTCCAGTACTCGATGGAGCCGCACACGACGATTGCCGCCTGGATGGACGATGATGACCTGACGGTGTGGTCGTCATGCCAGCACCCGTTCCTGGTCCGCGCAGAACTGGCCAATCTGTTCAACCTGCCGGTGGGTGCGGTGCGCGTGGTAGTCCCCTTCCTTGGCGGCGGTTTCGGGGCGAAGTCCTACACCAAGATGGAGCCGATCACATCCTCGCTGGCGCGTTTGACCCGCCGCCCGGTGCGTATCGCCAACAGCGTCGATGAGTCCATGGTTACCACGCGTCGCCACGGCATGAAAGCATGGATGCGAACCGCTGCCACGAAGGAAGGCAAGCTGCTGGCGCGGGAAGTACGCGCCTGGTTTGACACCGGAGCCTTTGCCGACAACGGACCCCGCGTGGTCGCCACGGGCGCCGACGCCGCGCCCGGCCCCTACACGTGGGAGGCAGTCAAGGTCGACGCGTGGGGTGTCTACACCAACACCTCCCCGGCCGGTTCATACCGCGCATTCGGTGCAACCCACCTGCAATGGTGCGGCGAGCTGCAGGTCGATGAGATCGGCCGCCGGTGTGGGCTGGATGCCTTACAGATGCGCGAGCGCAACTTGCTGCAGTATGGCGAATCCGTGCGGCCGGGGGGAAAGCCGCTCGACGCCGACTTGATCGGCGACATGCGGCGTGTCGCGCAGAGCCTCAACTGGGATGCTCCGAAGCCAGACGGGGTCGTCGGGCGCGGGATGAGCGTCGGGCTCCTGGCGGCGGGCGCCCACCCGGTGTCGACAGCCTCGATTCGGATGGAAGCCGACGGCAGCCTGACCCTGCTGGTCAGCTCGACCGAGGTCGGCCAGGGCGCCCGCACGGTGTTTGCCCAGATCGTTGCCGAAGAACTTGGGGTCGCGCCCGAGCGCGTGCGTGTCCCGGGCGGCGATACGCGCCTGACGCCATACGACCGGTCAACTGGCGCGAGCCGCTCAACGACGCTGGCGGGCATGGCCGTACTGCGCGCCGCGCAGGATATCCGGCAGCAGCTGCTGGAAATCGGCGGCCGCTTCCTTGACTTGCCAGAGGTCGCACTGGAGATCAGGGACGGAGCCGTACGGCACGAAGGCGAGGCCGTCTCGTTCCCGGACCTGATCAAGTTTCACTTCGGCATGGTCGGGGGCGAGCTGATGGGCAACGGCGCTGTCCGCCCGGAAAAGGGCAGCGGGTCATACGCTGAAGGGCCAGTCTTCTGGGAAGTCTGTATCGGGGGCGTGGAACTGGCGGTCGATCCCGAGACGGGCATCGTAACTCTGAACAAGGTAGTGAGCGTGGCCGACGTGGGCAAGGCGCTCAATCCCCGCCAGGTGGTAACCCAGGAGATGGGCGGCGCCAACCAGGGTATTGGCAACGCGCTCTTCGAAGAGATGATTTTTGACGAGACGGGTACGCTTCAGAACGCAACGCTTTACGAGTACCACGTCCCCACCATAGCGGACATGCCGCTTGCTTTCTCCCTCAAACATTGTGGAGAACGAGGATGGGCCGGGACCCTACGGGCGCCAAGGGCGTGGGCGAAGGGGCGCTGGCCGGCGTGGCCGCCGCAGTTGCCACGGCACTGGCGGATGCAGGCGTCCACATCAACGAACTTCCTGCGACTCCTGAGCGCATCTGGTGGGCCATGCAAGAGAAGCAGTCAGCCGGATCGGCGAGCGATGCCGGCGCAATCGATGAAGGAGGCGACGACCGATGAAGGTTTACCTGCTGGACAGTGGCACCCTGCAGCTCGACATGTCGTTCGCGACATGGAACCACAATCAGGGAGTGGAGTTTCGCTTCCCGGTCTTTTCGATCTACATTGATCACCCGGACGGCAAGGTGCTCATCGACACGGGTTTCGAGAAAGGCTGGGTGGAGCGCAAGCTGCCGTTTGAAAAGCCGGAACAGTCGGAAGACCAGCAGATCGTCAATCAGCTTGCCAGCATCGGGGTCAAGCCGGAAGAGATCGACATCGTGGTCAACTCGCACCTGCATTTCGACCATTGCTCCAACAACAAGCTCTTTCCGCAGGCAACGTTCATCTTCTCCACGTCGGAACTGCGCCACTCCTATGTCCCCGATCCGTGGGAACGCCTCGGCTACGACCCCGAACTGGTTGTCATGCCCGGCATGAAGACCATCATGCTCGATCTCGGTGACTTCGAATACGAGGTGCTGCCTGGCATCACGCTGATCGAGACTCCCGGGCACTCGGCGGGGCATCTCTCCGTCATCGTGGACCCGGGTGGAGACGAGCGCCCGATGGTCTTCCCGATCGATGTCGCCTACACCGAGCACAACCTGAAAGACCGCGTGCTCATGGGCCTGCACTCGGATCCCGCTGACTTGCTCGATTCGATGATGCGGATTGAGAACATCGCAAAGAAGGTCGGTGGCAACATCTTCTATTCCCACGATCCCGAGAAGTTCAAGGGCTACAAGCTGGCGCCGGACTACTACGGCGAGTAGAAAGCGACGATTCCTGACGTGAGCGTGGCGCTCGAGACTCGACAACCAGGCAGTCAACCACTGGCGACACCAGTGGTCCAGATGCGCGATGTCAGCAAGCGCTTTGGGCCAGTGCTGGCGAATGACCATGTCTCGCTTGATCTCTGGCCCGGCGAGATTCACGCCGTGCTCGGTGAGAATGGCGCCGGCAAGACCACGCTGATGAACATCCTCGCTGGCATGTACCAGCCGGATTCGGGCTCGATTCGCATAGCTGGCGAGGAGGTGCAGATCACGTCGCCGGTCGATGCGCTCAAGCAAGGCATTGGGACGGTCTACCAGCACTTTACCCTGGTGCCGAATCTGTCCATTCTTGAAAACGTGGCGCTTGGCGGCGATACCGGCTTCGTCCTCAGCCTGGGGAGTATCGAGGCCCGGTTGGTGCAAATGCTGGCTGAGTTCGGTCTTGAGGTTAGCCCGCAGACGGAGATCCGCTACCTCGGGCTTGGCCAGCGCCAGCGCGTAGAGATTATCAAGGCGCTTCTGCGCGGTTCGCGCGTCCTTCTCCTGGACGAGCCGACCTCGGTGCTGACGCCGGGCGAGGTTGATTCGCTGCTGGACCTGTTGCGCCGTCTGCGCGGGCAGGGCGTCGCGGTGGTGCTGATTACGCACAAACTGGGCGAGGCGTTGGCCGTCAGCGATCGCGTCTCAGTGCTGCGAGCGGGGCGCAACGCTGGCGAGCTCGGTCCGGACGCACTGCGAGGCTCCACCTCCGAAAGCGTGCGCCGGCGCATCGTGGAGCAAATGTTTGGCGGCTCCGAGCCAGTCGTTTCGCCAGAGCGCAACCACACCGCAACCGGCGAGGTTCTGTTCGCGCTCCAGGGCGTGTCGACAGGGCGCGAGCAAGGCGCGGCGTCTCTCCGCGACCTCTCCCTGGAGCTGCACCGGGGAGAAGTGTTCGGCATTGCGGGCGTCGATGGCAACGGGCAAAAGGAGCTTGGTGAAGTTATTGCCGGGCAGCGCAAGGTGGCCTCCGGTCGGGTGGCGTATCAGGGGCGGGACTTCACCAACCGCGGCGTCGCCGCCGCATCGAAGGCGGGGATCGGCTATGTCACAGACGACCGCCTGCATGAGGGCTCAGTCGCCGCGTCGAGCGTCGCCGAGAACGTGGCGCTCAAGGCGATAGGCCGCAAGCCCTTCTCCAATGGCTTCTGGCTAAACCGCCGGGCCATGGATGAACGAGCCCGGCAACTCATCACGGACTTTTCGGTGAAGACACCAGGCCCGGACACGCCAATTGGCATGCTCTCTGGCGGAAACATCCAAAAGCTCCTGCTTGGCCGCGAGCTTTCGCTCAATCCCCAACTACTTGTTGTGAACAAGCCGACCAATGGACTCGATCTTCGAACTACCGCGTTCATCTGGCGGAAGCTCAGGAGCCAGGCAGATGCAGGCAATGCTGTGGTTCTGATCTCTTCTGAAATCGAGGAGTTGCTCGAAGTCAGTGACCGCATCGGGGTCATGTACAACGGTGAGTTGATTGCCATCCTGCCCCGCGCCAGCGCGACCCCCGAGGTCCTCGGTGAACTGATGCTCGGGCACCAGGTTCAGGTACCCGCATGAGCAGCAAGGCCACACCCCAACCATTGGCACAACGACTCGCTCCGCTTATCACCTCGATCGCGGCCATCGTGGCCGCACTGGCGCTGGGCGCCGTATTCCTGCTCCTGCGCGGCAAGGACCCGGTTGCCGCCTACGCCATGCTCTTCTCGCGCGGGCTCGGGACCTCCTACGGTGTCTCCGAAACACTCATTCATATGGCGCCGCTGCTCATCGTGAGCGCGGGCCTGGTCATCTCCCTGCGCGCTGGCGTTTGGAATATCGGCATCGACGGGCAGTTGCTGGTTGGGGCCCTGCTGGCCGGGGTGACCGGAGCGGCGCTCGCAGGACAAGCGCCGCCTCCTGTGCTCTGGTTGGCTGCGGCCGTGGCCGGCATGGTGGGAGGGCTGCTCTGGGCGCTCGTCCCCGGCATCCTGCGGGTGCGCTGGGGGCTCAACGAGATCATCACCACCCTGATGATGAACTACGTCGCCCTGAATGTCACCTCCTGGCTGGTCAAGGGCCCGGTCAAGGATCCCAACGTGGTCCCGCCGCAAACGGTGCTCATTCCCAGGGATCTCCGGTTGCCAGGAATTGGCAGTTCGGGCGTCCACATCGGGCTGCTTGTCGGATTGGTCGTCGCTGTCCTGGTCTGGGTCCTCTTCCGCAACACCGTTCTTGGCTTTATGCTCGATGTCCTCGGCCGGAACCGGCAGGCCGCGATTCATGCCGGAATGCCGGTTGGTGGCCTGACGCTAATCGCCTTGCTGGCCAGCGGCGCCATGGCAGGGCTGGCCGGCGCGAACGATATCCTGGGGGTAAAAGGGCTGTTCCAGGGGAATTGGAACCCCGGGTACGGCTTCGCCGCCTTCGCGCTCGTCTATCTCGCGCGTCTCAACCCACTCTGGATCATTCCATTTGCCTATTTCCTGTCATTCCTGAGCATTGGTGGCGAGATGATGGCCCGGCCGCTCGGCATACCCACGTATTTTGTCGAGATGCTCGAGGGTCTCATGCTGCTCTGCTTTGCCGTCGCCACCTGGTTTGAGCGCCGCCGTTCACCCTACTCGGCGGAAGATGAGATCGAACTCGGGGCCGCGAACGCAGGCGAGCCGCCGCAACCACCGATAACCGACGCCATGTTGGACGGCGTGGTGCGAGGGGCAGGAGGCCGCGCATGAACAGCGCCTTCGTCACGGCAATGATCGCGGCGGCGCTAATCGCGGCAGTGCCGCTGGTTCTTGCGGCGCTGGGTGAGGCAGTCGGCGAGAAGGCCGGGCTGCTCAACCTCGGCATCGAAGGCATGATGCTTGCAGGCGCATTCTTTGCGTTCCTGGTTGCCTTCAACACAAACAGCGCCTGGCTGGGTATTGTGGGCGGGATCGTCGCCGGTGTGGTCCTGGGCCTGCTCTTTGCGGTCCTGACCATCTCACTGCGCGTCGATCAGGTTCTGGTCGGTCTGGCTATTACGATCTTTGGCGGCGGGTTGACGGCGTTTCTGTACCGTGACATCTTCGGCGGCCAGAATCCGTCGCTCCCGGTGAACACGCCCCGCCTGGCGATCCCCGGGCTGTCGCAGCTCCCTATCGTCGGCAGTTCCGTGTTCAACCAGCAAGCACTCTTTTACCTCGCCTTCCTGCTGGTGCCGGTCTTCGCCTTCCTGCTCAACCGCACCCGCTTCGGGTTGGAAGTGAGGGCAGTTGGCGAGAACCCCTTTGCCGCCGACGCCGCCGGCGTCAACGTCATTCGTATCAGGTATGTCGCCGCCATCATCGCCGGCGGGATGGCCGGATTGGCCGGCGCGTTCCTGTCAGTGTCCGACCTGAAGATCTTCCAGGTCGGGATGACGGTTGGCGCCGGGTTCATCGCTCTGGCGCTAACCATGGTCGGCGGTTGGAACCCGTGGCGCATCCTGGTTGCCTCGGTACTCTTCGGCCTGCTGCGTTCCCTGGGCAATGGTCTGCAGATCCTGGGTGTCGACGTGCGCACAGAGTTCGTGACCATGCTCCCCTACATCGGCATCATGGTGGCGCTGGCCGCGCTGGCAGGACGCACCGCACTCCCGGCGGCATTGGGCATTCCCTATGCAGAGGCCGCCGCTAAGGGAAAACCGCGCGAAACCGACAGAGGTGGTCGACACGGGACGAAACATGGAATCACGCTCGGTCAGGGATCGTTTCCGAGACTGGTCTGTTTGAAGGAGGAACTCGCATGCGTTTACATCGCCGTAACCTGGGCGCCCTCGCTGCAGCGCTGCTCGTGCAGGCCAAGTTTGGTGGCCGTCTCCTGGCGCAGGACGCCACTCCGGGCGCTGGCATGGATGTCACCCAGATCGCCGTGGTGACGCCAGGGGCACGCACCAACCAGGGCTGGGACCAGCAGGCCGCTGATGCAGTTGATGCCGTCGCCAAAGAGAGGAAATGGGCATCACGCCGGTCGTTGCCGAGAATGGCGGCTACGACGACATCACCCCGATCCTGCGCGACCTGCAGGCAGGCGGGGCGAGCTTCATCATTTGCCACGCGTCGGGGTACCAGACGGTATGCCCGGAGTTCGCGGCTGAAACCAGTGTGCCGGTAGCCGTCATTGAGAACCCGGGAGCAGTGTCGCCGGGTCTGGTCTCGGATATCGAGACCCAGGCGCAGGAAGTCGCGTATCTGGCGGGTGTTCTGGCCGGCAAGGAGACCACGAGCGGCACGGTTGGCATCGTCGTCTCGGGCGAGCCGCCGACATGGAACTACGCATGACGGTCGGCTTCGCTGAAGGCCTCAAGGCCGCGAACGCGAACCCCGCCAAATTGCTCTACAGCGTGATTGGCGAGGCCGCCTACGACGATGCCGCAGGCGCCAAGCGCGTTACCGAGCAGGAGATTGCGGCTGGAGCCGACATCATCTTCGGCATGGGTGATGGCGCGTCGTTCGGCATGCTGCAGGCCATCGAAGACCACAACAGCCAGGCGGGCGCGACGGAGGTCGCACATCACGACGTGATCGGCGACAAAAGTGCTGACCACCGCGATGCCCTGCTAACCTCGGTCCTCTTCGACTACACGGGCATCTACCGTGAGATGGTCAATGATCTCAAGAACGGTGAGTTCGGCAAGATCTACACCATGGACGTGAAGAATGGCGGCGTCCGTCTCCTCGATCTCCCCGACACAGTGGCGGATGACGTCAAGGCCGCCGTGGATCAGGCGAAGGCGGACATCGTTGACGGCAAGATCACGGTGTCGGCCATTTCCGATGCCGAAGGAATGAAGGCCAAGCTGGCGGAGTTGTTCCCGCAGTAACAGCCCCGGGGAGGACAGGTAAGCCTGTCCTCCCCGGTTCGACGCTCAACGAGCCCGTGGAGCAAGCCATGTCGCATTCACAAACCTGGCCCCGCCTGAACCTGGCTGCTGGTCCTGTGCAGGTCATGGACCAGACGCTGCGCGATGCGGCGCGTCCTGTGCTTTATCACTATGATCCGGCGTTCCTTGACCTCTTTGCCCACACCAACGACTTGCTGAAGCAGGTTTTTCGGACCGAGTACGACGTCGTCATCATGCAGGGCGAGGCCATCCTTGGCCTGGAGGCGGCCGCCGCCGGCCTGTTGTCTCCCGGCGACAAGGTACTCAACCTCGTGTCAGGCGTATTTGGGAAATGGTTTGAAGATTTCATCCACAAGTACGGTGGGGAGACAATCGAACTCGCAGTTCCTTACAACGACGCGATTGACCCGGAAGATGTCCGCAAGGTCCTGAACGCCAATCCGGGCATCAAGTTCCTGTCTGTCGTGCATTCAGAAACGCCTTCCGGCACACAGAATCCCGTCCGCGAAATCGGCCAGATTGCACATGAGTTCGGTGTATTGACGATGGTGGATACCGTCTCCGGGCTGGGCGGCGTGCTCAACCGGAAGATTGGGGGATGGACATCGCCATCGCCGGGCCACAGAAGAGATGCCTTGGGGAACACCTGGCCTCTCGCTGATGTCCGGTCAGCCCGGCTGCACGGGACGCGCTGCACGCCCGAAAACCCGAGCCGCTGCGCGCCAGTTTCCTTTCTATCCTCGACTGGCAGAGCGCCTGGCTGGAGAACCGTCGCTTCCCGTACACGCCATCGGTATCTGAGGTTTACGCTGGAATCTGTCCTGCAACAGGCGCTGGACGCGCCGGAATAAGAGACCTTTGCCGGAAGGCATCAGCAGATCGCGCACGCCTGCCGCACCAGGGTCAAGGCGCTGGGGCTGGAACTCTGGGCTGCCCGCGAAGACATCGCTGCCCGCCTGCGCCACGGCTGTCAGGCTGCCAGCCGGAGTGGATGACAAAGCGCTCATTGGCGTCATGCGTCAGAAATACGGCGTCACCATTTCGCCTGGGTACGGCGACCTGAACGGCAAGCTTTTCCGGCTGGGCCATATGGGGCCAGCGCAGGAGTGCACCCGACAGTGCTCGCCGCGCAGTTGGCGGTACTCGAGCGATCACTTGCCGACTGGGGTATCCCGTGCAACTGGGTGCGGGTGTCAGCCGCGATGGCCAGAACTGGGCGCGTGGAACGACGCAGCCTGAGGGATTCACGGAGTGAGAGGGTAGTTCATGGCTATCTCGGTCAAGGACAAGGTCGTCATCGTCACCGGTGGCGCCGGTGAGATGGGAAGCGTGATTGCGCGGCGACTGGTGGATGAAGGAGCGAGGTCGTCATAGCGAACATCGCTGATGGCAGCGCCCTTGCGGCAGAGCTCAGCCAACGTGGCGATGCGATCTACGTCAAGACCGACGTTACGTCCGAAGAATCGACGCAGGCGATGGCAAAACATGCGGACGCCTGGCCGCATTGACGCCATCGTCAACAACGCGGGCCTGTTTACCGCCGTACTGAGACGATCTCACGCTGGCGGACTGGAAAGAGCGCTTCGCGGTCAACGTCGACAGCACCCTACCTCGCTACCGCTGCCATGGTCCGGCCATGACCGAGCAGGGCGGCGGCAAGGTCAATATCGGCTCAGACACGGTGTGGATGGGGACGCGGGCTTCGCCCACTACGTGGCAAGGGGCGCGGTCCTTGGATTCGCGCGCGCAATTGCGAATGAGCTTGTACGCGGAATAACGAGCGTCTACGTCACGCCGACCCTCCTCGATACGCCGGGCACCCGCTGCGGGGTTCGCCCAGGGTCACTTCGATTTTGTGCTGAGCCACACGCCAATTGGCCGCTTCGAGAAGCCCGAGGATGTCACAGGACTGATCGTGTTCCTCGTCTCGGATGACGCCGCGTTCGTGAACGGCGCGGCAATCAACATTGGTGGCGGCATCAGCATGCACTAGGGGCATGACGATTCGCCGGTCGTAACGCGGCGGTTCGCCGCGAAGCAGGGAGAGAAGAAAGCAACTCCATGACAGACGCACGCAAGGTCGCGGTTATTGGTTCGGGCACGATGGGTCCGGGGATGGCCGCCACGTTCGCCCGGAAGGGTTTTGAGACCACCCTCTTCGACATCAAGCCGGAGCAACTGGAAAAGGCAAAAGGCGCCGTCGATTTCGTCTACACGACCCTGACAAACGGCGGTTTCATGACCGCTGAGGAAGCCGATGCCGGCCGCAGCCGGCTCACGTTCACCGATGACCTCGCCACGGCCCTTGACGGTGCAGAGTTCGTCGTGGAGACGGTGCCCGAGCGCAAGGACATCAAGCAGCAGGTGTACCAGCAGATCGAGGCGCTGGTCGGCGACGATGTCGTCATCGCGTCGAACACCTCCGGCATCCCCATCTCGGACATTGCCTCCGTGACGAAGCTGCCGGGCCGCGTGGTGGGCATGCACTGGTCCAACCCGCCGCACCTGATTCCGGTTATTGAGGTGATCCGCGGCGCACAAACCAGCGACGAGACCGCCAGGACGACGGTCGCGATGGTTGAGGCAATCGGCATGGTGCCCGCCATTGTGGACAAAGACATCGCAGGCTTCGTTGAGAATCGCATCCTTTACGCCATCATGCGCGAGGCGCTGCATTTGCTCGACGAAGGTGTGGCCAGCGCTGAGGCAATCGACACCATCACCAAGTGGGGCATTGGCTACAAGCTCGCCGTCATCGGCCCGCTGGAGCTTCTCGATGTCGCCGGCCTCGACATCTACAACAGTGTGGCCAGCTATCTGAACGCGGACCTGAACGCTTCCGCTGAGATCAGTTCGACCGTGACCAGCAAGGTCGCCGAAGGCAAGCTGGGCATGAAGACCCAGGGTGGCCTTTTCGATTACACGCCGGAGAAAATCCAGCAACTGCAGCAGCAGCGCGGCCGCAAGCTGGTGGCAACACGCAAGGCGCTGTCAGACAACTAGCCCGGTTACTGGCGTCTGCGCCCGGCCTGCAGCCAGGCGGCCCTTGCCGGTGATCCGGCGAGGGCGGCCTGGCGCCTCGCATGGTGCGCCACCAGAACCAGACTTGCCTCAGTCCACGTGGCGGGGCCCATCGCCCGAACCTGGCGGCAACAGTTCCGCAACGGAGCGACCATGAATCGGCCCTACCTGCGTACGGTGCTTTGCGGAGCGTTGCTGACCGCGCTAGTCAGCCACCTTGCGGTTTCGCCGGGGCTCCAGCGAGCAACGGCCCGTGAGTTGCGTTGCAACGTTGCGCCGCGGAGCTACGCAAACATCACGTCCCTGCTGGCATCCCCGCCACTCGCAACACCGCCCGCGACAACCGCCGGGGAAACCCTGGAGGTCGGCTCGCCAGCCACGGAAGCCGAAAAGCAGGCCATGCGGAACGTGGTAGAGGAATGGCTGACATGCCAGAACGAAGGAAAGTTGTTCAGCGCGTGGGCGTTGTTCAGCAACGCGTACCTCTACCGCCTGATTTCGCGGCAGCCGCCACTATCCGAAGCAGTCTACGATGCCTGGGCAACGCCTGAGGCTCTCGCATCGGCAACTGCCTCCCTGCTCGAGATATCAGGCGAGCGGCAGCTGGCCGATGGGCGACTGGGCGCAACCGTGCGGATCAGCTATGCGTCCGTCCCCATGCCCAAGCAGTTCTTCTTCTACTTCGTCGAGCGGAACGGTTCCATGCTGATCGACAGCATCCTGGGGGAGATTTCCTTCTCGGTGCCGTAAGAGTTAGTCCCAACGCACGCCACAAACGAGCACGCGACCTTCACCATCGGTCCAGCGCAGAAGTTCGTCAAGTTCGTCGTCATCCACCACGAACTGGCTGGAGCAAACTGGGCAAACAACTGCCTGGGCGCAGTCGCCACGCGCCTCGCACCATTCGAGGACACCTCCAAAGGTGTGGCACGACGCAGAGCAAAGGTGCTGCAGAATACGAAGCACGTTGGGACTGATCTCAGCGAAGAGGACGAGTTCGTCACGTTGCAGGTCGGTCACGGGACACCTCCGCCTTGAGATGGCTACCCACGCGAAGCATTCATCCCATATTCATGAACGAGTCGGTGGGCACGTCCACCTTGTCACGAAATACAGCGAATGTCAACGGGAGCAACCCTGCTCCACTACGCAGCGATGTCCTCAAGTCCCCCGAACTCCGCCAGGAACGCCGCCCGGTGCTTGCAGACCGGGTCATCGTGCTGGGCCGCCGGGCAGGCGCAACCGTGGACCATACCAGCGGTCACATCCAGCTCATAGGCAGCATGGCGATCCTGCCCGCTGGTTGCAATCCAACCACCAGAACCGACCAACTGGCGAATCTCGATACCTTCCTTTTCTGCCCGGTTCAGCGCTGCCCGCCACCGCTCTGGCGAGGCTTCGCGCCGCCTGCGCGGTGCTTGAGCGACCATGAATCACCTCGGATACATCTATTGAAGCTGGCAATCAACCGCCGGCTTTGCAGGCAATTGTAGCACAAATGTTCTTTTTCTCCAAGTGTGAGTGATCGTTCACCGGGAAAGTGCTACTCCTTAGTTCGCGGGAGTAGCGGCCAGGAGGTCGATGGCCATCTCCTGCATTGTTTCCGGCTTCTCGAGAATCTCAGGGCCGACAACGTAGCCGAGCGCCGGAGGCGCACGCTCGTCGCCAGATCTTCGCACCGGTACGTCCGGGCCTACCCAGACGCGCGAACCATCGCGCACCCCGCGCACCGGGTCTGTGGAAGCCAACCTTGTGCCCGGCAATGTCGCCCGTTCTGAAAGCGAAGGTTGGCCGCATTCCACCCGGCCCGAATAGTCAGACACGGATGAGATACGGCGCGAAGCCTGGGGTTCCGGCGTTGCGCCCGACCGTCCGGCACTACTCACTGTAGGGACTATCGGCGTCTGAAATCTTGCTGAATCGTCAGGCTGGCGCCCAGGAACTCGCTCAGGATCCGCCACCAGGCTGTTGCTGTCCAGGAGGGAAAGTTCGTCGTCCTCGGCCGAGCGGCCGACAACAAACATGGCCGGGCGATTCCGCCGGTGACTTTCTCTCGTTTTTCACCGGCCTCACAATGAGTTTGGCAAATACAAATCTGTAGTGTGATACCGTATTGGTTGGGCGCTGGAGACATTCAGGTCGTTCGCATGCAGCGCCAGTTCGGAGATCGGGAGGACACGTGAAAGAGCACATGGTTGCACGTCCAGCCAGCCGGGCAAATCGGGTGAGAAGGCCACTCGGGGCAATCGCCGTAGCGTTGGCAGGCGCGAGCCTGATCGGCTCGGCCATTGTCGCCACCGCGCAAACCCAAACCCCGGCGGCTACCACCACACCGTCAATCTGCGGCACACCGGCGGCCTCCGGTGATCCCTGCCTTGGCATCGGTATGTTTGATATCTACTTCAATCCCAACACAGCCACTATTCCGTCGGAGAAGGCAGTTGAAGTAGCGCTGAAGAACAACGGCGTCACGGATCACAACTTCTCAGTCACCGATCATGGCAACGCTGGCCTGAAGAATCTCAACATCTCGGTCACGCTCAAGGCAGGCGAGTCCGGCACGGCCAGCATCAACGCCCCGGCCGGGGACTACTATTTCTTCTGCAATCAACCGGGCCACGAGGCTGCGGGCATGCGCGGCTACATCACGGTGAAATCCGACGCCTCGATCACGACAGCGTCGGCCACGGTCACGCCGCGGCCTGAATAGCCTGCTCGCGCTCTCGGGAGGGGACTGGATGACAAATGTCCGGTCCCCGTTCTTCACCGCCCGCTAAACAATGCACCCGGCGCCATGGCAGAATTGCAGCGCGACTGTGCCAACGTCAGGCACGACGGAGGGCCGCAATGTCTGAATCGCTGCGCGAAATTGGCGCGTGTCCGTCGCTCATCCAGCTTGATCGCCGCCGCATCCTCGGCGCGCTCGCCGGTAGTGCGCTCCTGGCAGGCCTGCGACCTCAGGTGTCGATATCGCAATCCGCGACGCCAACTGTCGATCAACTGACGCAACTGGCCGCACTCTCAAAGAGCCTGTGCGGCGGCGGCGTCTTTAGCGATGCGCGGACCGCGCAACTTGCCACGTTACTGGCAGAAGACCCCGCGCTCAGCACAGGCGCGCAAGAATTGCTCCGGGAAGGCTCAGCGACCCCTGCGCCAGGATCCCGCTCACCTGCTGCGCAGGCGGCCGCCCAAGAGATCCTGCTCTTCTGGTACACGGGCGAGTTCAACGGTGCGCCAATTGCCAATCACGCCGAGGTCTACACCCAGCTTCAGGCGTGGCAGGCGATGTATACGCCAGCCTGCACAGTCTGCAAGGTCTACGGCGCCTGGGCTGATCCGCCGACCATGACTCCGCAAGAGCCGGAAAACGCCTGACAACCTGGAGACAGTCACCCATGCGATCAGATAGCGAGTTCGATTGCGACGTCGCCATCGTTGGCAGCGGTATTTCCGGAGCGCTGATTGCCTGGACACTGGCCCGGGCCGGCGTCAAAGTCATCATTCTGGAGGCAGGACCGGCGGTCAACCGCGTCAAGGCGCTTGATCACGCGCTGGCGACCAATATCGACTCGACGCCTGATGCGCCCTACCCGCAGCACCCCTGGGCGCCCACACCAGCGACGCTCGATCCCCGGAATTACCTCGTGCAAACTGGTCCCGACCTTTTTGCCAGCGGCTACGAGCGCGTAATTGGCGGTACGACCTGGCACTGGCTGGGGACATGCCTGCGCCTGGTGCCAAACGACTTCCTGATGAAATCAACATATGGCGTCGCCACCGACTGGCCGATTACCTATGATGACCTGGAACCCTGGTACGTGGTGGCGGAGAACGCGGTCGGCGTGGCAGGTGACAGCGACGAGAACAATGGCTCGCCCCGCTCTGCGCCCTACCCCAAGCCCGCCCACCCACACACGTTTGGAGACACGGTCTACGCGAAGGCAGTCGAGCCGCTTGGTCTACAGGTAACGGCGACCCCGCAGGCCCGGGTGAGTATTCAGGAGGGCTACAACAAGCGGCCACGGTGCTGTGCGAATGCATTCTGTATCCCCATGTGCCCGATCGGCGCCAAGTACGACGCCACGGTGCATATCGACATGGCCACCAGTGCTGGCGCGGAACTGCGCGAGAATGCCGTCGTTTTCAGGATCGATCACGACGCCAGCGGCCACATCACCTCGCTGACATACCGCTCTCCAGACAGGCAGGACACCACGCTCAAGGCCAGGCACGTCGTTGTGGCGGCGCACGCCATCGAGACGCCAAAGCTGCTGCTCATGTCGCGGTCAGACGCGATGCCGAATGGTCTGGCAAACAGCAGTGATCTGGTTGGCCGCAATCTCATGGATCACCCAACCCAGCTCACGTACGGCCTCGCGCCTGAACCGGTCGGGCCGTATCGCGCGCCGCTCTCGACAGCCGGCATCGAGACGCTCCGGGATGGTGCTTTCCGCAAGGATCGCGGCGCCTTCCGTATTGAACTCGGGAACGACGGCTGGTCCTGGCCAGGCAAAGACCCGGTCGACTGGTCGGGCGTCCTGATCAAGCAGGGTCTGGAAGGACGAGCGTTGTACCGGCAGGTCATGGAACTGAATTCGCGCGCTTTGCGGACTGCCGCGCTCGTCGAGCAGTTGCCCGATCCCGAATCGCGCGTGACCCTCTCGGACCAGGTTGATGCCATCGGCATTCCACGGCCCGACGTGCACTACGTAGTTGATGACTATGCAAAATCCGGTCTGGCGGCAGCACGGGATCAGTTCGCTGCCATCTACAAGGCGGTTGGCGCCAGCGAAGTCACCCAGGTCCCTGAAATCCAGGGAGCCGGCCACATCATGGGCACCGTGCGCATGGGATCCGACGCGAAATCCTCGGTGACAGATTCATTCGGCCGCTCCTGGGATCACCCAAACCTTTGGCTGGCCGGATCAGGGCTCTTCCCCACGACCGGCACGGCAAATCCAACGCTCACGATTGCGGCGCTGGCGCTGCGAACCGCTCCGGAAATCCTCAAATCACTGAGCAGGGCTGGCTAGCGCCACGCTGACACGCATTGCACGCCGGGCACGCGACCGCCTATGTTTGCGCTGAGGACTCTGGAAATCGAACTCCGCCACGTCCTGGGGCAGCATGGCGCATCAGTCACTCGCAAACCCGGTTGAAACGGCCATACCTGCCAACTCCGGCGCCTTGCGAGTGTCCCGGCGGCGCTTTGCCGCCGCTGCAGCCTTTGGCGCACCTGCGCTCTTGCGGCAACCCCTGGGTGCGGCCGGCGAACGGGTCGTGGTCATCGGCGCGGGAATTGCCGGCATTGCAGCAGCCGTCGACTTGCAGACTGCCGGTCTCGATGTCGTCGTGCTCGGAAGCGCGCAACCGGCGGTGGCCGCATCTGGACCGACCACCGCTGGGGCTTCCCGATAGACCTTGGCGCCTCCTGGATTCACGGCTCAGCGCCGGCCAACCCCATCTGGCGGCTCTGCAGAGACCTTGGGCTGCGAACTGTTCGCACAGACTGGGATGATCTTGTCGTCTACGACGTCGACGGCAGGCTCCTTTCTCCGTCCCAATCCTCAACAGATGCTGCCCGTTACCGCAGCGCCTACCGCAAGGCCAGGCGATGGGGCAACCGTCAACTCGTTGACACCTCGCTCCAGGATGGCATCGATTTTGCCGTAAGAACGCGCACCTTGTCGCCGTACGACCAACGCGCGCTCGATTTCCGCCTGAACTTCGAGGTCGAACAGGATTACGGCGAAGACGCGGCTTCACTTTCCAACTGGTGGTATGACCAGGATTCCTGGTTGGGTGGACGCCAGGATTCGTACCTGGTGGACGGCTACGGCCAGTTGGTCGAGAACCTTGCGAAGAACCTCGACATTCGGCTCAGTACCGTGGTTTCGTCCGTCGCGTACGGCGCCTTTGGGGTGCGTGTTTCGACGAACCGGGGAGTGCAGCAAGCCGCGTACGCGGTTGTTTCGGTGCCGCTGGGTGTGCTCAAGGCGAACCGAATCACCTTCAGCCCGGCGCTGACCCGTGCCAAGCGTGGCGCAATTGCCCGGCTTGGCGTCGGAACATTGAACAAGCTCTACCTTGGCTTTGGCGAACGGTTCTGGGACGACCGTGAAGCCATTGGCTTCCAGTCAGCAAGTCGTGGTGAGTGGTCGCTCTGGATGGATCTGGAGCACATCCTGGGCGAGCCAATCCTGATGGCCCTCAACGCCGCCACGTTCGGGAAAGCGCTGGAGAGCTACAGCAACCAGGATACGTTGGATGCCGCAATGACGGTATTGCGAACCATCTACGGTCGGAGTATTCCTGATCCCCAGGCCGCCCAGATAACGCGCTGGAGTCAGGACGACTACTCGCTCGGATCCTATTCGCACATCCCGCTCGGCGCAACCGGGCGCGACTATCGCATCCTCTCGACGCCCAGCGCTGACCGCCTCTTCTGGGCTGGCGAGGCCACGAACAGGAAATACCCCCAAACCGTGGCGGGGGCCTACCTCTCCGGGCAACGCGCCGCCCAGCAGATTCTGGAACTCGTCTAGCCGGGACACCCCAGGCCGGAGCGGCATGGACGGCCACGTCCTGCAACCGGGAACCACTCTCGCGAGCACACCCTCGACGAGTGCCAGCCCCCGAATGTGCAGGGCCACTATCCCGATCAGCGCCCGGATCTCCCCATAAGGCGGCTCCCGGATGCGGGCCCGGCAGGAAGCCATGGACGTGGCGGCGGTTTTCTGGGGAGAGCAGGATCAGCCCTGGAAGCTCATCGTGGACCTGGGGCGCCACGTCCGGGACGAGACGCGCACCTCGACGTCGGAGATGCTGACCCGGCAGGAGATGACCCAGGGGGAAATGGTAGGCGCCTGCGGCCACCGTCGCCCGCATGTCGCCGAAAAGAGGTCGCCACTTCTGCGGCGTGCGCAAATCGTTCCGGATTCGCGGCGTGTCCAGAGGTCCTGCCCACCCCAGCGTTACTCAGGACGACAAGGCTTCGACACGTGGAGTGTGTCCGACTTTGGTGCGCTACCTACACTCCGCGTCAATCAGGAGATCGAGGGTTCCAGGTTGGGGCGCATGGATCCACCCCTCTGTTTCCGCGAGCTCCCGCAGGTCGGCCGGGGGCAGATAGGTAAGCCCTAGGGCAGCCGCGCGGGCAGCGAGCGCGCAAAGCAGCGCGTCAAAGGCATGGTCGCTTTGCAGAAGAGCCAGGGGAAACTCGGACGAGGCGAAAAAGACCGGGCACTCAGCCATGATGATGTCCAGCGCCGCGGCGTCATCCTTGGCGGGCAATCCCCAGTTGATGCGGGCTGCTGCCGGATAGACCTCATAGAACCGGCCGTCGCCGGCCCGGTTGACGACGCCGAACTCCTGCATGAGCATGGCCCAGCGCATCGCCGGAATCCCGATTCGGTCAGTAGAGACCGAGAGCGGCTGGCGCCGGAACAGTTCCCAGATGTACTCATCCGTCGCTCGGAGTCGCTTCTTCGTGCTGCTCACACCTGACGGCAGCGCGATCCGCGCCAAATGGGCCGACACGAACTCCACGAAGTGCGTGGGCCAGCCGAACGGAATGTCCACCCCGAACACGCGGGAGGGTGGCCCGGCAACCAGGTCACGGATCAGGTCGTCTGTCACTGGCGAGGCCACCTGCACCACCGTTGCCGACGAGCCATCCCAGACGATCTCGCACAGCGCTGTGTTTTTCGGTTGCGAGGCGAAATCTATCCCGATCGTGCGCATCGCCGTTACCCGCGCAGGAACAACTCTGCCGCGTGCCAGCCGATCATGGTTGAGGCGGCGTTGGTGTTCACGCCCACAATGTCCGGCATGATCGAAGCATCAGCCACCCGGAGCCCATCCAGTCCCCGCACCCGCAGAACCGGATCAACAACCGCGTCTTCACCGACGCCCATGCGGCAGGTTCCCGCCGGGTGGAACCAGGTGCTGACATCCTTGCGCACGTAGGCGTCGATCTCCTCATCGCTTTCTATGTCGATCCCGGGGAAGAACTCACCTGCGTTCCAATCCTCGAGCGCGGCTTGCTTACCGATTTCACGGCTCACGCGCACCGCGCGAATCATGTACGCCATGTCCGCCGGGTCGGCAAAATAGTTTGGGTCAATCGCCAGCAGCGCATCCAGATCGGCCCCGGTCAGACGGACCGTACCCCGGCTCTTCGGCTTCGTAATGCCCGGAATAATGGTGTAACGCGGTAATCCGTCATGCGCCTCCGGGGCAAAGTGCGGCTCCTTGGCGAACGAGATCTCGATGTCGCAGTCCATCCGGTCAGGCGTCGAACGAACGAAGGCGCACCCCTCGGTAGTGAACGCATGCTGCGCCGGGATAGGACGCCGCGAGGTGTACACGACACCGATCAGCAGGTGATCGATGAGGTTGTTGCCAACCGGCAGATCGTGGCGGGGCACGATGCCGTGATCAATCAATTGGTCCGCTGGACCGATACCTGAGAGCATCAGGATTCGCGGTGACTCAAATGCGCCGGCTGCGAGAATGACCTCACCGGCTGCGATGGTGTCGATGCGGCCGTTCTGGATGACCTCGAGGCCGGTGACCCGGTTCCCCTCGAACATCACTCGGCTGACGCGCGTCTCGGGAATAATCCTGAGGTTCTCCCGCTCCGCAATTGGCTCGAGAAAGGCCCGGTTCGCGTTGTGACGTTCGCCATCCAGAATGGTCGACTTGTTCCAGCCAGATCCGTCAAGCGTGCCGCTGTCAAAGTCCGGATTCAGCGGCAGCCCAAACTCCACGGCGGCGTCCCGCATGGCCACAGAAACAGGGTTGTGTGGCTCCAGTACCGCCGGCCGCAACCACGCCTCCATGGCCTCGAATGACGGCACGACATCTGACCAGCCCCAGCCCGTGCAACCTGCACTGGCCCAGGCATCGTAGTCGGATGCGGCTCCGCGAAGATAGACCATGCCATTCAGGCTACTGGTTCCGCCCATGACCCTGCCGCGTGGCATGACATGTGTGCGACCACGCGTTCCTGGCTGGGCCGTCGAGACATACTGCCAGTCCACATCCGTGCCCCAGAGGGAGAAGTACTGGTGAGGAACGCGGATTGCCTCACGCGAGTCATCCCCGCCTGCCTCCAGGAGCCCCACGCGCAGGGCCGGGTCAGTCGACAGCCGGTTGGCAAGCGCACAGCCAGCCGAACCGGCTCCGACGATGACGATGTCGAAGAACTGGCTCATGCGCTAGCTTGCCTGCCCCGACAGGAAGTGCCAGATCTCCTGCAACTCCCGGGAATCAACGACGCCATCATCCCGGTAGTGCATCATGGGGTTCATAAGTTCACCCCAGCGCTTGTGGACGTCCGAATCCCATAGCCGTGTCCAGGCGTCAGCGTCCCGCACCTCAGATACCAGGATGACCATGTCATCCAGGTTGTAGAGCGTGATTTCAGCGATGCCCTGCCCGGCGATCTCCGCCTGCAACTCGGGCCAGATGTTGTCGTGCCAGTACACGTACTGGTCCAGCGCGCCGGGTTTCAGGCGCAACAGAAACGCCTTGCGCATCGTTTCAGCCATGGAGACCTCCGCCAGAAACGGAAAGGCCAGCCCCGCTCAGGCGAGGCTGGCACGATGGTGCGTAAGCTAGGAGCCAGAGGCTGCCTTGATGGCGTCCGCTGCGGCTTGCACGTTCTCCGCGTTGTAGACGCTGAACGGGCCCATCAGCACGCGCAGGGCGTCCACATCCGGGCGGGTCGGGTCCTTGGTGATTTCGTAGTCGCCCAGGCGGCCAGCGGTGAACTTCTGGCCCTCCTCAGCGGTGATTTGGCCGGTCGCGAGCAGGTAGGAGACGTAGTACGTCAGATAGCCCAGATCGATGAAGCTCCAGAGCGCAAACTCCGGCGCAATTCCGTTCAGGGTGTACTCCACCATTTCGCTGGGGTCGCCGAGACCCGAAACCTTGATCTCGTCGCCCAACCCCTCGTCCTGGACCGCCTTGGCCGCCGAGACAATGCCGACGGAAGTCGGGGCCATAATCAGCTTCATATCCGGGTGCTTGTCGATCAGCGCCTGTGCCTGCTCGTAGCTCTTCTCGGACTGGTCATCGCCATAGACCGTTTCAAGCAGCGTCAGATTCGCGTACTTCGGATCCTTCAGCGCATTCTCCATGGCGGCGATCCAGGCGTTCTGGTTCGCCGCATCCGGAGACGCTGACAGGATTGCGAATCCTCCGCCCTCCTCACCCAGGATGGAGAGCGCCATGTCAGCCATCACCACGCCGGTCTCGGTGAAATCGACCTGCGCCACGAACACGGACTCACCCCTGCCATCCGGAATGGGCGAGTCCCAGGTCACCACCAGGGTTCCGGCTTCCTGCGCTGCCTCGGCAGCTGGCACGATCTGGTCGCCTGAGTTGTTGGAAAGCATCACCACCTGGTAGCCACCGGCAGGCGCATTGGTGACAAACTCGATCTGACCAGCGACGCTATTCTCCGCAGTCGGGCCGACAAAATCGGGGCCAACCGAGCCCAGCTCGGCGGCCGCTTCCTGCGCGCCGGCATTCGCCTGGTCGAAAACGGCAATGCCCAGGAACTTGGGCAAGAGCATCATCTTCACGTCCCCGCCAGCCGCCGGCGTCTGTGCCAGGGTCAGCGAGCCCTTGTTGACGATGAGAACACCAGCGCCCAGCGCGCCGGCCAGCAGATCACGCCTCTTCACGTTGTGCTCCTCTTCTGCGTCGAAGACTCCGGTCCGGCATCATCGCATGCCCACGCTGATCTTACCCCGGCTCCGTGACCCACGGCGTGTCACCGGGGGGCGGCTGGTGATGACGCACCGCGGCGTCCGCCTGGCGACGATGCAGGCGCTCGCGCACCCGCGCTGCCAGGTTGGGCAGGAGAACGGAGAGAATCAGCAAGAGACCAATGATGCCGGTTTGCGTATTTCCCGTCACGCCCGCAATAACCAGGCCATTGCGAAGGTTGAGGACGAGGTAGGTCGCCATCAGCACCCCGGCCATCGAACCCACACCGCCGAAGATGCTCACGCCGCCCAGCAGAACGACGGTGATGATGTCGAGTTCGAAGCCCTCTGCGGTGCTGGCCCGCACCGCGCCAAGGCGGGCGGTCATCAACACCCCGGCCAGGGCTGCAATCAGCCCGCTCATCATGAAGATGATCAGGCGGGTCCGCACCACGGAGACACCGGAGAAACGGGCGACTGGCGCGCTGTTGCCGATCACGTAGGTCAGCCGGCCAAGCCCGCTGAAGTGCAGGACGACGATAGCCAGAACGGCCAGGATGAAGTAGATCGCAATTGAGAGGGTGATTGGCCCGATCAGACCGTGTTGGCCCAGATTCGTAAACCATTCCGGGAAGTCCCCCACCGACCGGTCCTGGACCAGGAGGCGGGCCAGGCCGCGAAAGCCGATGTACCCAGCCAGCGTGACTGCCAGGGAACTGAGACCCACGACTGCGACAAAGTAGCCGTTGATCAAACCGAAGCCCACGCCTACGCTCAGTGCCAGCAGGATGGCGACAGGCAACGGCACGCCGGCCTCGAATGCAGCGGCGGTAATGGCAGCAGACAGGCCCATCATCGAGGCAACCGAGAGGTCGATTTCCCCGCTGATGATCACGAACGTCATCGCCAGGATCACAATCGCCTTTTCGATGCCCAACTGGAACAGGTTGATCTGGTTTCCGATCGTCAGGAAGTTCGGCACACGGGAGATGTTGTAGGCAAGCACAACGAGCAGGCAGAGCAGCAGCAGCCCTTCCCAGCTTCGCAACCGCCTCAGCAGATCACGCGCCATGAACGACTCCACTCTCATCCGCCGGCACGCTCTGGGCCAGCTCTCGGTCGCGGCGGCGCACCCGCACCCACATCTCACGGAGACGGCCGAGAATCACGGCGTCGGCTGTGATAGCCACCAGGATCAGCAACCCGAGGATGGCATCCTTGACGAACTCGCTGATGCCGGCCCAGCGCAGCAGGCTCTGCTGCAGAATCTCGATCATCAGCACACCCAGCAGCGCGCCGATCATCGAGCCGGACCCGCCAAAGATGTTGACACCGCCGACAACCACCGCCGCCACCACCTGCAGTTCCAGCCCCTGGGCCGCCGTGACCGTGATGTTGCCAAACCGCACGAGGAACATGAAGCCGGCCAGCCCCGCCAGCATCCCGGAGAGGGTAAATGCCAGGAAGACATCGCGCCGCACCGGCAGACCCGCCGTGCGCGCCGCATCAGGGTTGGAACCGATCGCGTAGAGCCGCCTACCGAACGGCAGGTAGCGCAAGGTCAACTGACCCAGGATGACCACTACCAGGGCGATACCAACCATCAGCCGCAGGTCATAGCCGCCCGCCGAGGCCAGCGTGGCGCTCGGCACGTCATTCATCCAGTCCGGTAACTCAGCCGTGGTCACCGTCCTGGCGCCGGAGAACTCCACCAGGACAACGCGGTAGAGCGCCAGCGTGCCCAACGTCGTGATAATGGCAGGGACACCCCCGTACGCCACGATCAGGCCGTTGATCGCCCCGAGCACCACGCCAATCAGCATGGCAATGACGAGGGCCAAGACCGGGTGCAAATCGTTCTGGCGAGTAAGAAGCGTGCCCACCATGTAGGCAGACAACCCGCAGACCGAGGACACGGACAAATCAATGTTGCGTGTCAGGACAACGAGCACCTGCCCGACGGCGACTACCAGCGGGATCGCGAGGCCCGTGGTCAGGCGGTTGACGCTGCGGGCGTTAAAATAGTCGTTGATCTGGAACGAGAAAAACACCAGCAGCCCGATAACGACCAGGAAGAGAATCACCTCCCGAAACTGCTCTGGCCGGATGCGCCGCAACAGGGCGTTACTCACGGTTGGCTCCTGCGGCGAGCGTGTCGCCGCTGATTTCGGCGTCCATCACGGTCGTGGCCCGGGCAGCGGCTGGTTCCGAATTGGCGGTGAGGTCTCCATCGGATTGCCCCATCGCCGCCGCGAGCACACGCTCCTGTGTCGCGTCTCGCTGGTCGAAGATTGCCATTTGCCGACCTTCGCGCATCACCAGCACCCGGTCACTCATGGCGAGGACCTCTGGCATGTCGGAGCTGATCATGATGATGGCCATGCCCTTCGACGCCAGCTCGTCAATAAGCTGATGCACCTCGACCTTGGCCCCGACATCGATGCCGCGCGTGGGCTCGTCAAGGATGAGCACCTGTGGGTTGGTCTCCAGCCACTTGCTGATGACCACCTTCTGCTGATTCCCCCCGGAAAGCGAGCCGGTTGGCGCGTCAACCGATGGCGTTCGGATCCGCAGCCGCTCCCTGAACTCCTCGGCTGTTGACCGCTCCGCATACCGCTTCACCAGGCCAGCGCGGTTCAGAAAGCGTGGGAGTGACGGCAGGGTGATATTGGACGAAATCGAAAGCGGCAGGACCAGGCCGAGTTGCCGGCGGTCCTCAGTGCTGTAGGCAATTCCCATCGCCATCGCCGCCTGGGGGCTGCCAATCGTCACGGCGTTGCCATCCAGCTCGATGACGCCGCTATCCGCCGGCGCCACGCCAAACAGCGCCAGCCCGACATCGGTGCGGCCCGCGCCAACGAGCCCGGCGAAGCCAAGCACCTCGCCGGCACGCAGATCGAACGAAACGTTGCGGAAGCGCCCTTCCCGCGAAAGGTCTCGCACTGAGAGCCGAACGCGACCCGGCTCTCGCTGCTCCCGATGGAACAACTCCCTGACCTCGCGCCCGACCATCTGTCGGATCGCCAGTGCGGGCGTCATCTCGGCGCGCGGCAGGGTGGATATCCACCGGCCATCGCGCAGCACCGTGATCGTGTCCGAGATCTCGAACACTTCCTCCATGCGGTGCGAAATGAAGAGCACCGCAACGCCTTGCCGCTTGAGACTGGCGACGATACGAAAAAGCCGGCGCACCTCGTGTGCCGAGAGCGAGGCGGTGGGCTCATCCATGATCAGAACACGCACATCGAGCGAGATGGCCTTGGCGATTTCAACGGTCTGTTGCTCGGCGAGCGTAAGGCCGCGCGCTGGCTCACCGACATCCAGGTTGACATCGAGACGAGCCAGGACAGCTTCGGCCTCCCGCTCCATCCGGCGACGGTCAACGATTTTGCCCCGGTTCGTGTGACCGATGAAGATGTTCTCCGCCACCGAGAGGTCCGGAAAAATCATCGGCTCCTGGTAGATCGCCGCTACACCCAGGCGCTGGGCGTCCTGCGACGAAGCCACACGCACCTGTTGGCCATCAATGCGCATTTCACCGGAATCCTGTTGCTGAATTCCGGTCATGATCTTGATCAGGGTAGACTTGCCGGCGCCATTCTCACCCAGCAGCGCGTGAATCTCGCCGCTGTAGAGTTGGAGCGACACGTCTTCCAGCGCCTGGGTTCCCCCGAAGCTCTTGGAAATGTGCACCATCTCCAGGATCGGAGCAGCGCCAGCTTGCTGGGTTGCCGGCGGCTGCACCTGCGCAGCCGGGTCCATGGTCATTCGCGCTCTCCGCGCCACTGACAGCTGCCAAGTCGCCGCAGCTGCCGCCCCTCGCCGTTCCTGACACGCTGAAAGAGGGGTCATCAAACCACAGAGCACGTCACCGCGCAACCGCAAGGATGATGAGCGTGGTGTGGTGCACAGGTAGCCTCACGAGAAAGTTGCGAACCCGGACAGCTCCCGGCTACCGCGCATGTCTGCCTGCCGCCCGGCCCGGTGCACGAAAACGAAGCCTGGTGCATTGACCGGGAGTTCCGCGATGCCTGTTCTCTCTCCACTGGCGCGCCAATGGCTTGATGCCACGCCTGAGGAGCAGCAATGCGCGGCCCGTGACCCCCGTCGCCCGCAACCCATTGCCGGTCATATGGCCCTTGAGGTGTGGAGCCGCGCATTGTCTGCAACGGCAATGACCGAGCCGCAGGGGATGGGCATCACGACAGCCCTGGAGGTCGGCCTTCATGAACCCCGGGCGCGTGGCACGGCATGCTGCAGGATGATCCTGCCCGGACGGTGGCTGATGAAAAGGGTGGCGCGTAGCAGCGGCTCCGGCCTGTCGCCACGGAGGACACCTCCGTGTTCCAGATGGCGTCTCAAATCGAGGCTCCTGGCTACCGTCGATGTCCGACGTCAGGATTATCCGCCATCCACTTGTGACAATGGACGATACTCACCCAGGTTTGGGGACTGTCGCCAGATGCATCTGCATATCTGGGGCTAACGACCATGGACGCCGTTCGGTGCTGCCAGCAGTGCTTCTTGCGGGGCTTCATCCGTTTCACCGTCCGGACCCGGTGGGGGCTACGGCGGATCGTGAGCCGGGCGGCCCCGCGCTCCCCCTGGCTCTCACTGCCAGGACTCCCGCGCCTCGCTTGGCCCTGAGCCTCAACCGGGCAGGCTGGCGCCACTGCGTGGCAGGAACACTCCTCGCAGGACTCGCTCGTGTCTTGCTGCCCCTGAACTCGTCCGAGTGGGCCCAGGCAAACCACTCTGGCCACTGTTCACGATCGTTGTCAGGAAGCGGTCCTGTCCCGATCTCGACGCCACACAACGCCGCGCTGGTCCTCCACGCCACGCGCTCATGCACCCGTCGCGCTATCGGGTATGGCGTCCGCGGCGCAACAGCCGACTATCCAGATTTTGCGTCACCACAGGTTCCCTCTGCGCGAGCGCCGTTCTCTGGGCAAGGTGGAGTCAGACCGTTATCGGGTACTGCGCAGTCACTAACGGCGGGCTAACGGCGTCCTGTGACCATCTGCCTCGTCAGACGCAAGCGCACGGCTGCGTTGATGCAGACCACCCGGTTCTACCATGAGGAGAGGCAGGCATGGAACTCCACACGCATACCACCCTTCTCCGCAAGATCGCGACACGCCGTCTGCGCCAGCAACGCGATGGTGAGCCCATCAACTGGCTGTATGTCTTGCCGCACGACACGCGACAGGCACATCCGGAAAGCGCAACCCCAGCCAGAGGGAACTCGATCCTGACACGACGTGAAGTCGAAGTGCTGCGCCTGGTCGCGCGCGGCTGGACCGACCGTGACATTGCGGAGCGGCTCTACCTGAGCAGGCGCACCGTGAGCAATCACGTCTCGAATATTCTCGGCAAACTGAACGTGCCATCGCGCCGTGCGGCAGTGGTGACGGCAGTGCGCCTGGGAGTGCTGTAGGCGTCGAATCAGGACCGACGAAACAAGAGCACCGGGCGGATCTGTCGGTCCGCCCGGCGCTCTTGTTTCGCCCCGGTACGTTCACCAGGGGCCCGGCAAGACCTGGGAGGTCAGGTCTTGCCGGGCCCGGCCGGTTAGCGGAGGCTAGTTGCCCCGTCGGCGGCGCTCCCGGCGGCGCTCCCGGCGGTTGCGGCGACGGTCACGCTTCTGCTCAAGGTTGTCAGAATGGTCGCCGTTGCCTTCGACGACGACATCCTTCAGCGTTGGCAGATCTCCATTGGCGAGGCCGCCATTGGCGTTGCCCCTGCCCTTGCGCCGGCGGTTTCGGCGCCGGTTGCGGTCACGATTGCGTCCGCCATTCTTGTGGTTGTGGTTGCCATTGTGGTTGTGGTCACGATTGCCGCCGTTTCCGTCGCCGGCCAGGGCAGGAAGTTCGCGAGAGGCCACAGCGGCCGCCAACGCCACGACTCCGGCTGCAGAATTGGTGAGGAGAGTGCGACGAGAAACCATGATCAGACTCCTTGCGAAAATGCTGGATGTTGACGGGGTCTGCTACGGGATCGAAACCGAAACGGGGAATTTTGATCGCGGGATGAAGGCCTCCTGTCCATCCACGTTGTGTGACCTTTGAAGATGATCCGGTTTCGACCTGCGTCCATGATGCGCTCGTTGCCTGACGCCAGCATCGGCGCCGATACTCAGGTCAATACACATCCCGGTACGGATTCGCCGGCAAAGGCAGCGAGGCTGCAGGATGTGCACCCTGCAGCCTCGCTGCCTTTGCCTGTTCAATGCCTGATTGGCGACCCGAGGCCAATCTGCCAGAAATCAGGAAGCAGTGGAGCCGGCCACGCCTTCTGCGCTCCAGGCCTGATCGGCAGAGATCGCGTCCTGCGCGGCGTTCCAGGCAAGGGGATCTGTCTGAATGCCGAAAAGTTCCTCGCCATCGGAGATGCCGTCCCCGTCTGTGTCCCAGTTGAACGGGTCGGTGGCGTAGATATCGAGTTCGTCGCCGTCAGCCACGCCATCGCCATCGGTGTCGGCGTTGTCGGGATCGAGCCCAAGCTCCAACTCGCGCGCATCGAGCGCGTTGTCGCCATCCTGGTCGCCCTCAGTGGCAACAGCTGTGGTATCGACCGGAACAGAGGCTTCCTCGGGAATGTAGGCATCGTCCGGGACAGAGGCATCCCCGGCGACATAGGCGTCATCGACGTACCCGGGGTCGTAAACCGGCTCCGGGACGTAGCCGCCTTCAGTGACGTTGATCACGGGCGGGGTGTTGGAGTTGGACACCGAAATGCTTGACGGCGGCGAGTCCGAGACGCCGAACGTGCCGTCAGAGCCAGGCAGGGCCGCTCCGCCACCGCGTGTGACATTCCCTGGCGCAGCTTCGGCCGCGCCGGTTCCGCGAATCGCCGCATCGCCATCAGTGGCCGTCACTCGTTCGGTGGTCGTCTGCGCGAACGCGCCTTGCCCTCCACTGGCGAGGATGAGGCTTGCGCTCAGGGCCACAACGAGTCGTCTCACGTTCACCCTCCTTCCAGAAAGCGGTGTCCGGCTACTCGCGTAAACGATGTGGCGCGTAGCCCGGTTTCGTGAACGAACAGCCCTTCGGTCGCCCTCAGTGCGCCCCGGCAGGCCGGCGACCGTCGTTCACGGCACACCAGGAGTGGCCTCCGGGTCCGAACCTTGCGTTCCCGGTCGCATCGGCCCACGAGCCCTGCAGGACGAGACGCTGTATGTCGAACGTGAACACCCAGCATCATGGTCTGCCGGCTGACGCCTTTGATCAGTTGCGCCACGATCTCCTGAATCCGCTCGCCACCATTCGGGGTCGAGCCCAACTGATGCGACGGGCAGTTGATCGCTCAGTCAGCATCAGCGATGATGACCGGACACGGCTCCTCCGTGGTCTTGCCGCAATCGAACAAGCGGTGCTTGCAGCAGTTGAGGTTTTGGACCGCACCGGCTCCGACCCGGAAAGCCCACAACCTGCGGGTGATTGTTAGCGCCGAGTCCAACCGGATCAGGGGAGTGGTTATGGCCACGCACTCGCCCGGCATGTGCCGCCGCATGAACCCCGGTGGAGTTTGATTGAGCAGTGCCTGGTGCCGGGAGCGGGATTCGAACCCGCACGGGGTCACCCCCGTCGCATTTTGAGTGCGATGCGTCTGCCATTTCGCCACCCCGGCTGAGGTGTGTCCTGTAGTCTACTCCACGATCTGACTCGCAGCGCCACTTTCACTTCGGGAAGCCGGCAACGTGATGCCCAGCGCGGCCCGCGCCTTTTTCGTCAGTTTGGCTGCCACCAGCGCCCAGGAATCCGCGATGCAGTCGCGGACCTCGTCATCCGGCAGGGCGCTGCCGGCGCGAATGGCGACCCAGTGGCCTTTGGCGAAGTAGCGTGCCTGCGTCACACCCGGCAGCGAGGTCAGGAAATCATGGTCCTCTGGATCGACCTTCACCACGATGTAGGGCGCCTCTCCGTCCGCCCCGCCGAGCGTGGCAAAGACCTTGTCCCCTACTTTGGCGATGCGGGACTCCCACTGATCCATGGTTCGCCCCCCGGTCAGGGACTCCACATAACGATCGAACTCACGCTGCACGTAGATCGACACTCGATGCTCCTCTCGTCAGGAATCCGTCAGCGGGAACGCCAGAGCGACGTGCTATGGTTGCTGGCTGAAAAAGCGCGCGAGCATGGGCATTCCGGGGACATCTCCGGCCAGGCGGGTCACGATGCAACCGTTCTGCATTTGCTGGTCTGGTCCCTGCTCCGCTCCGCCTGTACCGAGCCCAGGAGATCCTTGCACATGGCAGAAGCGGCGACAGCACAGACCAGGGTTGCAGACTACTCGCTCATCATCGGCGGTGAAAACGTGCCGGCAGCGTCTGGCGAGACGTTCGACACCGTCAGCCCCACCACCAACCAGGTGGTTGGGCGCATGGCAAAAGCGGGGCAGGAAGATGTGGACCGCGCCGTCGCTGCTGCCCGCCGTGCCTTCGACGAAGGGCCCTGGCCACGCATGACGCCGTTGGAGCGGCAGCGCATCCTGCACAAGGTTGCGAACCTCCTGCGTGAACGCCTGCCGGAGATCGCCCGCATCGAGACGATCAACTGCGGCAAGATCATCGTTGAATCTCGTGGCGATGTAACGTCGTCCGCCAACTGCTTCGAGTACTACGCCGGGCAGGCAACGCAGCTCTGGGGCGAGCAGATTCCCATGAATGGTCCGCTGCTCGACTACACCCTGAAAGAGCCTGTTGGCGTTTGCGCCCAGATCGTGCCCTGGAACTTCCCACTGCTGATGGCCGCGTGGAAGCTGGCGCCCGCGCTGGCCGCCGGCAACACGCTGATCCTGAAGCCGGCGAGCGCGACGCCCATCACCGCCGTGATGCTCGGCGATATCTGCCGGGAAGCGGGCATACCCGACGGCGTGGTCAATGTATTGACGGGACCGGGCAAGGAGGTTGGCGAAGCGCTGGCCCGCCATCCTGGCGTCGACAAGGTCGCATTCACCGGCGAAACGGGCACCGGCCGCCGCATTATGGAACTGGCAGCGGGCACCATCAAGAAGGTGACCCTGGAGCTGGGCGGCAAGAGCCCGAACATCGTGTTCCCGGACGCCAACCTGGACGAGGCCGTGGATGGCTCTCTCTTCGCCATCTTCACGAACGCGGGCCAGCGCTGCACCGCACGGACCCGGCTCTTCCTGCATGAGGAGATTCATGACCAGTTCCTGAGCGACTTCGTGGCCAAGGCGCAGAAGATCCGCGTCGGGGATCCTCTCCAGCATGAGACGCAGATGGGACCAGTTATCTCGCCCACCCAGGCGAACCGCATACTCACGTACTGTGAGCGAGCAACCAGCGAAGGCGCTGAGTTGGTCGCCGGCGGTCGCCGCATCGCCGAGGGCGACCTCGCTGCCGGCAACTTCCTGGCCCCGACGATCTTCGATGGCGTGCGGCAGGATATGCACCTGGCGCAAGAAGAGGTCTTCGGCCCGGTGCTCGCGGTGATCCCGTTCAGGACTGAGGATGAAATGGTGGCAAATGCCAACTCCACCATCTACGGGCTTGCGGCCACAATCTGGACGAACGACATCAAGCGGGCGCACACGCTCGCGCGCCGCATCCAGGCCGGCAACGTCAGCATCAACTTCCCGACGGTGAACCCGCCCGAGGCGCCGTTCGGCGGGTACAAGCAGAGTGGTCTTGGCCGCGAACTGAGCCGCCACGTCATGGATCTCTACACGCAGACAAAGAACGTGGTGGTAAACCTCAACCCCACGCCGTTCGACTGGTATGGCCGTTGGCCTGAAGCGCCGAAGGCGTAGTTCAGCGTGGCCGTCATCGAGCGCGAGACGGACGCGGGCGTGCCCGATGACAGCCTGCGCGATCCGTTGGATACTTTATGCAGAGTATGCAAAGACCGTAAGCGACAAGGATGGTTCCCGATTTGAGCAGTACAACCGAACGGCAGGCCACTGCGTCGGCCGGAGAGGCGTTCTCAACGGTCGATGACCTGGAGCGCGGCCTGCGCCAGCAACGCTATGTTGCCGAGCGCGGACTGGCGACCACCCTGTTCCTGACCCTGAAACTTGGCAAGCCCCTCCTGCTGGAGGGCGAAGCAGGCGTTGGCAAAACCGAAATTGCCAAGGTCCTGGCGGACCTCCTCGACACTCCCCTCATTCGCCTCCAATGCTACGAGGGTCTGGATGCCGCCACCGCCATCTACGAATGGGACTACCCGCGCCAAATGCTCTACCTGCGCACCATCGAGGCGACAGGCGGCGCGACCCGCGAGGCTGTCCAGCATGACCTGTTCAGCCAGGAATTCCTGCTCAAGCGCCCGCTGCTGCAGGCAATAGACGCCTCACACCACAAGGCCCCGGTACTGCTCATCGACGAGGTAGACCGCGCCGACCAGGAACTGGAAGCGTTCCTGCTGGAACTGCTCTCTGACTTCCAGGTCACGGTGCCAGAAATTGGCACGATCCGCGCGGAGCACGTGCCAGTGGTCATTCTGACTTCCAACCGTACGCGTGAAATCCACGATGCCCTCAAGCGGCGCTGCCTGTACCACTGGATCGACTTCCCGAACTTCGACAAGGAGTTCATGATCCTGAAGGCGCGTGTGCCAGAGGCGCCGGAGAAGCTCGCGCAACAGATCGTCACCTTCACGCAAGGGCTGAGGGGCATCGATCTCTTCAAGCCACCGGGAATGGCAGAGACGCTCGATTGGTCACGCGCCCTGCTGGCGCTTGGAACGACGAACCTGAGCGAAGAGGCCGTCGATGACTCGCTCGGCGTCATCCTGAAGTACCAGGAAGATGTCGACAGCGTGCGCGGCGACATCGCAGCGAACCTGATCGGGCGTGCCCTGATTCAGACGATCTAGGACCTGAGTTCGAAATGTCCGAACTGATTACCGCTGACGCCGTAGCCGAACCTCCCCCGGTGCGGCCCGCGCTCATTCGCGCCAACCTGCTCACCTTTGGCCGCCGGCTGCGCGCAGCCGGCCTCCCGGTCGGCTCCGGTCAGGTCATGTCCATGCTGGAAGCAACAGCCGGCCTTGATCTGCGTCGTCATGAGGACATCTACCACGCCGCAAAGGCGACCCTGGTCACGCGCCCGGAACAGATCCCCGTGTTTGACGCGCAGTTCGCCCGCTTCTGGCGCGAGCTGCTCGGCGCGAAACCTGTTCCGCTTGACCCCTTCGTGCCGGACAACATTCCGAGCGAACCGCCGCTGCCCGATGTCAGCAAGAAGAAGACCGAGAAGCGCCAGGAGCCAACCGGGACTGAAGACGAGAAGGACATCTTCCACATCAGCGAGGGTGAAGAAGAGCAGAACGTCGCTGAGGAACAGGAGTTCGAGGCTGAACCCGACGACATCATGCTCTTCAGCGCCCGCGAGCAACTTCGCAAGAAGGATTTTTCGCAGTGCTCGGCCGAAGAGATCGCCGAAGCCCGACGTATCATCGAGGGCATGACGTGGCGCCTGGGCACGCGGCGAACCCGGCGGCGACAGCGCGCCAGTCACGGTGAGTTCATCGACCCCCGCGCCACGCTGCGCGGCTCGATGAAACACGGCGGCGTTCCCATGGAACTTCGCCGGCAGCGGCGCAAGATCAAGACACGCCCCCTGGTCGTGATCTGCGACATTTCTGGCAGCATGGATCGCTACGCTCGCCTCTTGCTGCGCTTCGTCCACGCCCTGGGCCAGGGGCTAGACAACACCGAAGTCTTCGTCTTCGGCACTCGCCTCACGCGGATCACGCGCGAACTGCGCAAGCGCGATGTTGACACTGCTCTCAACCAGGTTGTGGCAAGCGTCGATGACTGGTCGGGTGGTACTCGCATCGGGGAGGCTATCAAGAGTTTCAACTTCAAGTGGTCGCGCCGCGTGCTGCGCTCCGGCGCGACCGTAGTTGTGATCAGCGACGGCTGGGACCGTGGGGACCCGGCTCTGCTTGGACGCGAGATGGCGCGCCTGCAGCGCTCCTGCCGCCGCTTGATCTGGCTGAACCCGTTGCTGGGCGCGCCCGGCTACCAGCCGTTGACACAGGGCATGCGCGCGGCTCTCCCGTACATTGACGAGTTCATGCCGATCCACAATATGCAGAGCCTGGAGGCGCTGGCAGAGATGCTGAGCCGCGTCGAAGATACGCCGCCTCTGCGGAAGTACGTGCCGCTGCCTCCTCAAACAGCTGCCTGATTGGTGGACAGGGAGCGGTACCATTGACAAGAGTGATTACCCGGCGCCCGTGCGTGATCACGGGCGCTCGCTACAGGGAAACCCGTTATGAAAGATATCCTGCCTGAAGTTGATGCCTGGCGCGCGGCCGGGAGTCAGGTTGCCCTGGCGACCGTAGTCAAGGTTGAAGGCTCGGCGCCCCGCCCGGTGGGCGCGACGATGGCGGTTTCCTCGGCAGGGGACCTGGCCGGTTCTGTCAGCGGGGGCTGCGTCGAAACTGCCGTTTTCGAGGAGGCGCAGGAGGTTCTGCGCACTGGCCAGCCCAAGCTCATCCGCTACGGCATAACCGATGAGATGGCCTGGGATGTCGGGCTGGCGTGTGGCGGCACGATCGAGGTCTTCGTCGAACCGGTAACCGAATGAGTCACCACGAAACCACCCGGGTAGCACTACAGGCGCGCCTGGAAGAGGCGTTGGCGGGCCGGGTTCCCGCTGTCGTCGCTACGCTCGTTAAGGGGGAACCCCTCGGCGCGAAACTTCTGCTCCTCCCGGATGAAGCCCAGGGCACGCTTGGCAACGCCGTCCTCGACGCAACCGTGGAGCCAGAAGCCCGCGCACTGCTGACGGCTGAGAAGTCCGAAACCCGGAGCTATGTGCTGCCAGGGCGGGATGCTGCGGTCGAAGTCTTCATCGAGTCCTATCCGCCGCCGCCAACCCTGCTTATCTTCGGAGCGGTCCATGTGGCACAACCGCTGTCCCGCTTCGCCAAAGCACTCGGGTTTGATGTCATCATCTCCGATGCGAGGGCAAAGCTGGCAACACGCGAGCGCTTCCCGGATGCCGACCGCATCATTCGCGGTTGGCCTGATGAGACGCTGGAGCAGGTCGATATCCTGCCAAACACGTACGTTGCCATTCTTTCCCACGACCCGAAGTTCGATGAGCCCGCGCTGGTCGGCACGCTCGACACCCCGGCGGCGTACATCGGCGCCATGGGCAGCCGCAAGACGAATGAGGACCGCCGCCGCCGCCTGGCGGAAGCCGGCCTGAGTCCGGAACAGGTTGCACGGCTGCGGGCGCCGATTGGCCTGGACATCGGCGCGGCGACACCCGAAGAGATGGCAATCAGCATCCTCGGCGAGATTATTGCGCTGCGCCGTGGCCGCTCTGGCGGCGCACTGACGCACGCGACCGGCAGTATCCGTGGCGAACGGAAGCCGGCTCCCGGGGCGTGATCGCCGGCATCGTTCTCGCTGCCGGGAGTTCGTCCGGCTGGGACGGCAAACAGTTACTGCCCCTGCGGGGTGAGCCGCTGCTGCGGTTCACCCTGCAACATGTCCTTCAGCGAACCTCGACGTCGTGTACGTCATGCTCGGCCGCCGGACATTATGCCATCGCGGAAACCTTTCGGTCAGGATCGTCGAGAATCCGGATGCGGCGTTGGGTCAAAGCACGTCAGTGCTGGCGGGTTTGCAGGCAGTCGCCGCCACCGAGCCCGATGCCGTCATGATCCTGCTTGGCGACCAGCCACAGGTCAACCCAACAGTCGTGAACGCGCTGATCACGCGCTGGCAAACAACGCACGCAGCCATCGTGGCCCCGCGCTACCGGGACGGCCTCGGCAATCCGATCCTCTTTGACTGCCGCGTGCTCCCCGAGTTCGCTGGTTTGACCGGTGACACTGGCGCCCGCGCCATCGTGCGGGCGCACCTGCGGCGCGGCGACGTTTCCCTGGTCGAAGTCAACGCCACAGCGCCACGTGATGTCGACACAAATACAGACTACGAGGAACTTCTGGCATCATTAGCGGTGGATCAACGACTTGTAGCCCGCTGCATCGATTGGTGCAGCGAGCCGGAGTAGCGAGCAACAGGCATTTTCCGCCTGCAGCACGTCACTTGCCTGCGCTGCAGCATTGAGTGCTGGATCGTCGTGACGGGGCGCCGCAACCGCGAATCACCGGAAAAGGATGTGTCCATGGACGACCGACTTGAGCACCTCCTCCAGATTGCCAGTAGCCCACCCACACGGCGCGCCGTCCTGCGCGGCCTGGCCGGTGTGCTCGGCGCCGCAGGCGTTGCCGCTCTGAGCGGCCGGGAGGACATCTCGGCCCGACGGCGGCGCCGGCGCCGCCGAGAGTGCCGGCGCAACAACCAATGTGAAGCGTCACTCAACCCGTGCCAGCAGGTCCGTTGCAAGCGGGGCCGGTGCCGAAAGAAAACACTCGCGAATGGGACTGTCTGCGGCGACGGCCTCATCTGCCAGAGCGGCGCCTGTCTCTGTCCGGACGGAGTCTGCACAGTCCAGGTGACACCCAGCAATCCAGGCGCCTGGGTTGGCCTCGCCGACTGCGGTTGTGGGACTGGCACCGTCGATAACAGCCTGCTGGCATTCCGCAATGGTCCAGGTTCACCGCCATTTGGCGCCGGAAGCGTAGAGTTGACCGGTGCAGACCCCCTCGATTTCGTCGCACTGGGCACCTACCAGTTCGCGAATACCCGCTTGAGCCAGATCACGACCCTGCAGTTTTCCACGTACCAGCCGAACACCAACCTGGGTTCCGACATTGTCGTTGGCATACTGCAGTTTGGAATTGACTTCTTCGGCGACAATTTCCCACTTCAGGGCCGCCTGGTCTACGATCCCGCCCTGAACGGTGAGCCAGTCGCGCAGGACACGTGGCAGACCTGGGACGCAATCAACGGCGGGAGCGCAAGCTGGTACTTTGCCGGCGGATTCGGGGTCTGGCCCGACACTGGCGATCCCGGCATTCCTGACACAGACCCCATGACCTGGGCTCAGATCGTTGCGAAGTATCCCGAGGCCCGGATCAACTTCAACGATCCCGTGTTTGCCATCGAGATCACGGGCAACCCGGAAGGTCCGTTTACCGAGGCAATCAACGCGATCACGTTCGGCACGACCGCCGGCGTTACGCGCTACGTCTTCGGACCCGCGTAAGGCGAGCCGGCGTTGCAACAGGGCGGTCAGGGGTTTTCCTGACCGCCCTGTCTGGCGTTTTTTCGTTCAGATCCAATGTTCGCAGCGCCGGGACGCCCGGATGCTCCCTATCCCCACGCGCCCTCAGCGACCATGCGATCCAGCACGCGAGTAAGACGCATCGATGGTTTCGTCGATCAACTCCGGAGTGTGCACCGTAGAAGTCATGCCGCCAGAGTGGAAGAGTTCCACACCTTCAATCATCATGCCCAGGTGCGCCAGGTCGTTCAACTTGCCGTGGCCGCTGTTCTTGAGGTCGGTCGCGGAGACGCCTTCCGGCGACCGCATATCGCCGCCTGTCTGGTTCGGCACTGCCTCGCCCAACCGGAGATGGAAGACCGAACTCTCCCCCCACGCATAGCCGGGGAGGCTGCGCGCGACCAGCGCGCTGTTCATGCCCGCGCGGAGTTGCGCTGCCAGTCCATCGCAGTAGCGCTGAACCGCCGGATCAGCGGCCTTGCGCAGACAGGTCGTCCCGGCTGCCGAGACCACCGGGCTCGCGTTATAGGTGCCCTGGTGGCGCACCTTGCGGGTGTTGTTCCAGCCCGGATCGTCCTTGAAGATCAGCACGTCCATGACATCGCGCTTGCCGCCGACTGCGCCACCCGGCATTCCCCCAGCCACGATCTTGGCCATGGTCGTGATATCTGGCGTGACGCCGTAGCGCACCTGCGCGCCACCGGGAGACCAGCGGAAGCCGGTAATCACTTCGTCGAAAATCAGGAGGGCGCCGTACTTCGTGGTCAGGTCACGCGCTGCCTGGGTAGCCCTCGATGAACGGAATCGTGGCCCAGGAGCCGCCGCTCGGTTCCAGGATCAGAGCGGCCACGTCACCCGCGGCCAACCGCGCCTCAAGCGCCGCCAGGTCGTTGTTCGGCACAACGGAGATGGTGTCCATGACCTCCAGCGGGATACCGGGGCTTCCCACCTGATCAAACGGCGCCTTCTCGGCCTTCAGCAGGTAGTCATTCCAGCCATGGAAATGCCCTTCCAGCTTCACGATCCCTGGCCGTTGCGTGGCCGACCGCGCTACGCGGATAGCGAGCAGCGTCGACTCGGTCCCGGAGCCAGTGAACTTAACGAGCTCAGCGGACGGCATGAGGCGGCTGACCTCTTCGGCCCACTCGACTTCGAGTTCATGGCCAGCGCCCAGGTGCGTGCCCAATGGCAACTGCGCCTGCATCGCGGCCAGGATCTCCAGATCATTGTGCCCAAGCAAAAGCGAGCCGTGACCCATGACGAAGTCGATAGGCTGATTCCCGTCTGCGTCCCACGCGTACGGCCCCTGCGCGCGCACGATCATCGGCGGGAAGGGCTTGAGGTGGCGGCCATCGTGCATGATGCCGCCCGGAATCACGTTGCGCGCCCGCTCATGCAAAACGCGTGATCCCGCAAACTTCTCAACGTACTCCTGCGCGATGCTGGTTGCGACAGGCGCCTGAGCCATGGAACGAACCTTTCTCCGGAGGCAGATACGTCTAGATGACGCCAAGGGGCACTATACGTCTCGCCCACAGAGACGTAAAGCGGCCTCGCGCCCAACTTGATATGCGGATTTCTGGATACTCATCACGAGGGACGAGCCGTCCGGTTTGTCCCTCGTACCATGATCGATCCGCGAACGCACGCGGGTTTAGCAGGATCCCTCCGGCGCGCAAACCCCTGGCCCACCCAGCAACCCGGTCTGCAACGGACAGCACGTGAGTCCCCAGTCGCACGGCATGTAGGCGCCGGTTGAGCAGGCGCAGCCCGACCCGGTGCAACGTGGGGTATCGCAGACACCGAAGTCGTTGCAGTAGCCGCTACAGCAATCCGGGCAGTCGGTCCCCCAGCCGCAGTACGGGGCGCAGGCGTCCCCGGAGTTGATGCATGTTGGGCCGTAACACTCGTCTTCCGTCAGGCAAAGGCCAAGGCCGCCGGGCACCCCCGCTGACCATGGGCAGCACACCAGATCACCCCGGCACGAACGGTAGACGCCGCCGTTACATGAACAACCGTAGTCCCGGCAGTCCCTGGCAGCTTCGGACTGCCCCTGGTGCATCCCCAGGCGGAGAGCCACGGCGGCGGCGCCCGCCCCCAGGACACTGTTCACAAGACCCACGCCGGGATCTGGCGCGGCACCCACCCGGCGGGTGAGGGCGTCGAACTTTTCGGAATCCATCGTGATTTCTCCCCGGCAGTATCAACTCGTCACGCACAGGGCATGAATCACCCGCACCAGCCCGAACAACAGCCCGGGCAGTTGTCGCCCCAGTTTGCAGGAGCCGCCACACGGACCACCTTTGCCGGTGCATGGGCCACCGCAATCACCTGGACAGCAGGCAAACACCCGCACCGCCCGGCGTTCCCGGCGAGGACGCGCAGCACACCAGCCCATCGTTGCAGGGGTGGAGCGTGCCCGTGGCGCATCCGCACCCGATGTATGAGCAGTTGAACCCCGCGCGTACCCGTCCAGGTAGCGCCACGACGACAAGCGCTCCTGCTGCGGCAGCCAGGTTGCGAATGGACCGCCGCCGAGATGTGCGCGTCGCCAACGCGCGAATGGCCTCATCGAACCGGTGACCGTCCATTGCAGCACCCCAGACTGTTGTGTCAGAGACTCGGGAGGAGTTGGCTCCTCACTCACACTAGCGGTCGCCCGCCCGGCTGACAAGCCCCCGACTAGACTTGCGCCATGTCACGTGCCCCTGCCACCGAACCTCCCATGGCGCCCACCTTTGCGGAAGTGGCCGTTTCCAGCGCATGGTCCAGCCCAACCCTTTCCTACACGATCCCCCCGAAGTTGATGGCAACCGTCCAGGTGGGATCTGCTGTTTGGGTCTCGCTGCGAGGCAAGCCCGTCCAGGGCGTGGTCTTGCAGGTCCACGACACCGAACCGGCTTTTGCAACGCACCCGGTCATCGGCCCCATCGACCCGCCAGTCGTCCTGACGCCGACCCAACTCCGCACCGCGCGGTGGATAGCGCGGGAGACGGCCAGCGGCCTGATGGATGCCCTCTCGCTGTTCCTGCCCCCCGGCACGACCCAGCAAACACGCCCCTACCTTGACGTGACCGACAGCGACGTTGATGCCGGCGCGTTCACGCCGGTTCAGCGGAAACTGCTGAACCTCCTGCTTGAGCGCGGCGAAACCAGCCTCGACGCCGCACGGACCGCGATGGGCAGCAGCCTGGCCACCGTGGTTCCGGCGCTCGAAAAAGCCGGCGCAATCCAGGTTCGGCACCGTATCGTAACCAGCCAGCCCTCGGCGCGACAGGAGCGGTGGGTGAGACTGCTCGGCGCCCCTGATCTCAGCGCCTTCGAGCGTGCGCCGAAGCAGGTGGAATTTCTGACGGCGCTCCAGCGGCGGGCACGTCTTGCAGGAGACGGCTTCGTCCTCACTGCTGACCTCCTTGCCCAAACCGGGCTGACGCGCCCGGTCGTGAAGGCGCTGCTGGAGAAGGGTGCGATCGAGGAGATTGAGCGGCCACGCGGCGCCGCCCCACGCTTACCTCACCAGGATGCCATACCCACCTTGACCCTGGCGCAGGCGACGGCGTGGGAAGCAATCGAACACTCGCTGCAGCAGCGGGCCGGGGAAACGTTTCTGCTCTACGGCGTCACCGGCAGCGGCAAGACTGAGCTCTATCTGCGCGCCGCTGCGTGGTGCCTGCGGTACGGACGCAGTTCGCTCATCCTGGCGCCGGAAATCGCCCTTTCCTCGCAGGTGGCTGCGCGTTTCACCGCACGATTCGGCAGCCAGGTAACCATTCTGCACTCGGCGCTCACCCCGGCTGAACGCGCCGCTACCTGGGAGGGGATCGCGGAAGGCGCGTATCCAATCGTTGTCGGGCCGCGGTCCGCGCTCTTCGCCCCCGTGAAAGACCTCGGGCTTATCGTGCTGGATGAGGAGCACGATCAGGCCTACAAGCAGGGCGAGACGCCGCGGTACCACACCAGATCCGTCGCCGAGTTCCTGGCCGGAGAAACCGGCGCGACGCTGCTGCTCGGCAGCGCGACGCCAGCCACCGAGACCTACTGGCGGGCCGAACAGGGGCAATCACCCGCCTTGATCTTCCCGCATCGAGTCGGGCCAGCGTTGCGCCGGGATGACGGGGCGCCTGCCGGAAGCACCCTCGAACTGCCACAGGTCGAAATTGCCGACATGCGGCTGGAACTCCATCGTGGCAATACCTCGCTGCTGAGTGAATCGCTTCAGGAGGTGCTCGGTGCTACGTTGCGCCGGGGTGAGCAGGCCATTTTGCTCCTGAACCGCCGAGGTATGGCCACGGTGGTCCTCTGCCGCTCCTGCGGACTGACGATCATGTGTCCCTACTGCGACATTCCGCTCGTCTATCACCACGACCGCGCCCAGCTGGTCTGCCATCGTTGTGATCACCGCGAAGCGCCGGGCCGGCAGTGCCGCAGTTGCGGCGGCCCGCTTGACTACTTTGGCGCCGGCACACAGCGCGTCGAATCTGAGACGCAGCGGCTGTTTCCAGCCGCTCGCGTACTGCGCTGGGATCAGGACATCGTGCGGCGTCGCGGTGGGGCGGATGGGCTGCTGCGGCTGGTGGAACAGGGTGAAACCGATATCATCGTCGGTACGCAGATGGTGGCCAAGGGGTTCGATCTCCCGCTGGTGACCGCCGTCGGCGTCGTCAACGCCGATGTCGGGCTGCATCTACCTGACTTCCGGTCAGGAGAGCGTGCCTTCAGTCTGCTCACTCAGGTGGCTGGCCGCGCCGGCCGCCGCGGCCCGGGCTCACGCGTGGTCATCCAGAGCTACACGCCGGAGCATTACGCCATCCAGGCTGCTGCGCGCCATGATTACCCGGGGTTCTACGCCGAAGAGATCGATTTTCGGCGTACGCACCGGTATCCGCCATTTGTGCGGCTGGCGCGTTTCACGTTTCGCCACAAGAACGACGCAGTGTGCGCCCAGGCAGCAGATGCCATGGCCCGCAAGCTGGCGCTACACGCCCGGACCCAGGCGGCGTCGATGGACCTGCTGGGACCAGCGCCCGCCTTCGCGAGCCGCGTCCGGGGCGAGTACCAGTGGCAGGTCATCATGCGCTCGCCGGAGATGGATCGGCTGCTCGACGGCCTGCCGCATGAGCCCGGTTGGGTCGTAGACATCGACCCTCAGAGCCTGTTGTAGATGGCGAACGCTGATTGGAGAAATGCGCAACGACGCGCCACAATGGCACATGGCAGCGAGACGCTTGCCAACGGATGGAGGGGATGCGTGAGAACGTCGTTTGGGAAACTGACGCAATGGGGAACGCGCGGGGCGGTGATGGGGCTGCTGATCCTGGGTCTGGCCGCGTGTGGGGACATGCCGGATGAGGGTACCGTTGTGGAGCCGACAACTGAAGCGGCGCCCGGCTCCGGTGAAACCACCGACACGACACATGAGATCTCCGTCAAGATCGTAGACGGGAAGCTGGACCCGGCCGATCTCGGCGACAAAATCGGAACCGCCGTCGTTCTGAATGTCACCGGCGACGGCAAGGAGCACACGCTGGCGATCAGTGAACTCGTCGACGGCGAAACCATTGCCGCCGAGGGCGAAACCGAAGTCGACTTCACAGTTGAGGGTGAGCCCGGAAAACTGGAGATTTCGCTCGACGGCCAGCCAGCAGGCACGTTCGAGCGGTTGGCGCCGTAGGACGCCCTACCCGTTTGCCAGCATCTGTGAAATGATTTGCGCGCGCACTCAGGTTGCCCCGCCACTGCGGTGCGCGCGTTTGGCATTCGCAACGCAGTTCGGAGATTTCTTGATCAATGGCCCTGCTCGAAATTCTCATGGAGGGTGATCCCCGCCTGCGGCAAAAGGCACATAAGGTTCGACAAGTGGACGACAGTCTGCGCGAACTTGCCGCAGACATGTTCGTGACCATGCTCGACGCCCCTGGCGTGGGTCTGGCAGCACCCCAGGTTGGCGTTATGCGCCGCATGATCTGGGTCCACGTTCCGGCGGATTATCACGAGAGCGGAGATCCAGAACTCTCTCTGGCCCTTGTGAACCCGGAGATCGTGCGCGCCCGTGGCCGGGTTCTGGGATATGAGGGGTGTCTGAGCATCCCCGGTTGGACCGGCGAAGTGCCCCGCGCCGAGGTCGTCACCGTCAAGGCCGTTGGGCTGGACAATAAGCCAATTCGTATCAAGGCGCATGGCTGGGGCGCGCGTGTGCTCCAACATGAGATCGACCATCTCGATGGCATCTTGTTCATCGATCGGGTCGAAGACAAATCCACCATCGTAGAGGTTCCCGATGAGGAGCAGGCCGAAGGCCCGCTCGACCCTGAAGCAGTTCGCTAAAGCTGCGAGTCGGGCTGGGTACTTCGGACCTTCTCGGCGTGAATAATGGCCAGCATCTCTTCCAGGGCCTGATCAAGCTGATCTTGCCGATTGAAGACGACGTAGTCGAAATCAAAGGCCGCGGCCAGCTCACGCGTTGCCGTGGCGAAGCGCGTCATGAGCACCGCCGGATCATCCGTCTTCCGATGCTTGAGCCGCTGCAACAAGGTGGCCGCAGATTCCGGAGCCAGGAAAATTGACACCGCAGTTGGAAGGAGGCGTCGAATCTCGGCGGCTCCCTGCACATCTACCTTGAAGAAAACATCTTGCCCGCGCGCCAGCGCTTCCCGCGCGCCACTGCGTAGAACACCATAGAGATTTCCGTAAACTGTAGCTGACTCCAGGAAGTCTCCGTCCGCGAGCCGGGCTCGGAACTCTTCCTCACTCATGAAGTGATAGTGGTAGCCTTCCATCTCTCCAGGACGCCGGTTGCGGGTGGTTGCTGTCACAGCGTAATAGGCATCAGGATAGCGCAATCGTAGTTGCTCGATCACCGCGTCCTTGCCAACGCCGGACGGGCCAGAAATGATGAACACGCGCGGCCGGCGCAGCGACCGCAGATCTCCAATAACATGGTCTGCGTCTTCGCCCAGGTGATCACTGGGTCGGCAGACAGGCCGCAAGCCCTCTGGTTGTGGCCCGGGGTCGTCCTGCCTGGCGGGGTTGGTGCTATCAGCTTTCGTCACGCGGCTCAATGCTCCGGGCGCTCTAATCCAGCACTTGAAAGGTTGATCGTGCCAGATCCCTATGATCTCCTGACCATAGCCGCAGTGGTCGATGAACTCAACGCCACCGTCGGCAACGGACGTGTCCAGCGCATCGGCCTCGTTGACCAGCGCACTCTCGGCGTAGAAATCTACGCGGGCGGCCAGCGACGCTACCTCCTGGCCAGTGCCGACGACGCGTTGCCTCGTCTCCGACTCACCGACGCCATGCCATCGCTGGACCCGGCGCTGGTCACTCCGCTCGGTCTGCTGCTCCGCAAACACGTGCGGGGAGGCATGATCGCCAGCATCGACCAATCGCCACTGGAACGACTGGTTCGCATGAGTATAGCGAAGCGCGTCCCCCGCCTGACTCAGGAACCAGCAGTCGCGCCGGACCTCGGAACAACCACGCTTGACGATGCGGCACCCGACGAAGAAGACGATAAGGTAGAACTGCGTTTCGTCCACCTGGTGATTGAACTCATGGGCCGGCACTCCAACCTGATTCTGGTCGATGACGACGGCGTGATCATGGAAAGCGTCAAGCGGGTAACGCCCGAGATGAGCCGGGTCCGCCTGGTGTTGCCTCGGCATACCTACGTACTGCCCCCACCCCCAGATCGGCGCGACCCCCGCACCGTTTCGATAGCCGACCTGCAAGCGATGTTCTCCGCTGCGCCAGGCAAGGACGACGCAGCCCGGACGCTTGTTAGCGGGCTGCGTGGAGTAAGCCCGGTCATGGCGCGCGAGGTGATGTTTCGCGCCACCGGCGACACGGCGCCGCGTGTCGATTCCCTCGCGGGCGATGCGGTAGCCGCTGTTCAGGGTGCATTGCAGGAACTGCTGAAGCCGTTGCAAACGGCAACCTGGGCGCCTCACGTCTACCGGAGCCGCCT